>NZ_JAGRPU010000025.1 GCF_024606225.1 Endozoicomonas sp. ISHI1
CATCAGTGCGAAAACGAAGCGTATTGTTGTAGACAAACCGAGCGCAACCGAACGACTGAGCAAGAAGTATTTTCTGCTCAGGTGTCGGATAGAATCGGTATTTATAGGCTCGCTTAGTCATGCTTACGGTTTACAATGAAAGCTGTAAATATAGCAAGTATTTTGCATAGGCAGTCTTTCAGACTGCGAACTATCCATCCCCGAACTAGAAGTACGGGGCTTTCCGCTCAATTTGGTAAGAATGTTCAAGCTCTGTCGACTCACAAAAGCAGAAACCACACCGAACAAAAAACCTGTAACGTGATCGTAATTGCGGAAGATCTCCAGCCCCGCCCCTGCGGGAAGACCTGCAAGAATTCTCAATCTCTGTCGACTCATAAAAGCAGATACCATACCGGGCAACGAATCTGTGTCGAGACAGTGGTTGGGGAAGATGGCCAGCAAAGGCGATGTGGAAGGACCTGCAAAAATATCGTAGCCCTATCGGATCATAAGCGAAGAGAACATTCAGGACAAAAAATCTGTGACTTCACCGTGGTCGGGGAGGATGGACAGCTGCAGCCATGCGGGACAGCCTGCAAGAATGCTCAAGCCCTGACGTACCACAGAAACAGAGAGCACACCGGGCAACAAACCTGTAATTTAAACGTGGTCGGGGAAGATGGCCAGCTGCGGCCATGCGGAAGAGTCTACAAGAATTCCAGATCCCTATGGGATCACAAAAGAAGCATGCACAGCGGGGAAAAAATCTGTGAAGTGACTATGGTCGGGGAGGATGGCCTGCCGCGAGCATGCGGGAAGGTCTGCAAAAATATCAAAGCCCTGCTGGATCACAAAAGAAGGTGCCACACCGGGCAGCAAGCCTGCAACGAGACCGTGGTCACAGAAGATGGCCTGCTGCGGCCATGCGGGAGGGTCTGCAAGAATATCAGGGCCCTGATGGATCACAAAAGAAATCATCGGAAACGCAAGCCTGTTGATGTAAACCAAAAATGATGGCCCCAGTCCTGAAAAAGCTAAATTGAGCAAGTAACAATCTGACCCGGTACGTGACTTCAATGACGTTTTTCCCGGTGCTACCTTCAGTTTTTAGCAAAAGATCTTTGATAGAAAACAGACTTATTTTCTTGATCTATCCTTCCTCTCCATCCACCAAAATGCAAGGATAGAATTATTAGACACTCACTCTTCGCAGCACCGCTGTTGCCGCTAACGCTTTTGCTGATATCGTTGCCAGTTGTCTGTCAGGCCGAACTTTTGACAGAACGCTTTATTGTCGAGTTTGAACACAATGCAGTGTTTTCAAACCAGAACTTTTCTGTAAAGCGCGATCGGCATACACCGACAAAAAAAAACGCCCGATATAGCCAACACAAACGACTATGAAGGATCGGATTCACCGCCCCATGAGAAACGACAGAGACCGGGCGATTATGGGGTAAAAACGACCATTATTGAGTCGATTTCGTGGCAATGGTTTTACGCCACGCGTCTGCTGATGGGTTACGAACTTTTCCTGGCGACCGAAGAAACCCTTTTCAGCTCCAAATCTTATTCATGGCTACCTGTAGAAGTAGTAGTTGTTGTCGTTATCTGGCTTTTGAAAAGTTATTGGAAGCATGACTCACTGTCATTTAAATCGATCAGACAACATTCAGCAGCATCAATGCTGACAAGGGGGGATCACCCGTTTGCTACCATCACTATGGAGCCTGGCTCTGAACACAGCCAGCAACCACATCCGCTATTAGTATCATCCGGCGAGCAAGTCTCGGGAGCAACGACCCAACTCACGGGCACTTTCAACCGCCAGCTGTGTTCTTACTATGGCCGCGGTAACGGAGGCCCTCAACAGCCCCTCAACATACTTTAGGTTTAAATTGTTTCGTCTTTCCCTGTCATGGTGCTTGTGGTTTCCGATCCTCATCCATTAGCAACGAGCCTGATGAATGGACGCTGAATGCTACAGAAAGTTCAACAGACAACTTTACACACTCAATAATTGCAGGGACAGTCTATGCGACTGACCCTGCCGGAACACCCAATTATGATGTAACAATCGAGAGAAATTTGCCAACCAACCCTGATGACTGGGTTATAATCAACGGGTTACTCAAGTTGCATAATCACAGTCACCCCGAAGAAACCGGGATTGCCTCTGCACCTGTTATCCATTTGGAACGTACAATAGGGACTCCGCCTTCGGGCTGTCTTCCTTTGGCAGAAGCTCCCCATAGCCAGCAAGCTCTGTTGGATCCCAGAAGCAGGTGCCATATCAAGCCAAAAATCTGTCAAGTAAACGTAGTCGAAGAGGATGGCCGGTCACGGCCATGCGGCGGGGTCTTCAGGAGTGCAAGAAGCCTGTCGTCTCACAAAAGCAGCCAGCATAGCGGGCAACAAAGCTGTAAGGTGACTGTAGTTGGGCAGGATAGAAAGCCGAGGCCATGCGGGAAGGTCTGCAAGAGTCTCTGCAGCCTGATGGAACACAGATACAGAGATCACACCGGACAACAAACCTGTGACGTGCCTGTGGTCGGGGAGGATGACCAGCTGCAGCCATGCGGGACGGTCTGCATCAATATCAGAGCCCTGTGGAATCACAGAAGCAAAGCGCACACGGGGCAACAAACCTGTGACATAATAGTGGACGGGAGGGATGGTCGACCACGTCCGTGCGGAAAGGTCTATCAGAGTGCTCAAGCCCTGGGGTCTCACAAAAGCAGATACCACACTGGGCAAAAAACCTGTAACGTAACAGTGATTGGAGAAGATGGCCAGCGGCGACCATGTGGGATAGTTCACAAAAACGCTCGAACACTGTCGTATCACAAAACCAGACACCATTCCACGCAACAAACCTGCAACGTAATGGTTATCGGAGAGGATGGCCAACAGCGGCCATGCGGCAAAATATTCAAGACTATTCATACCCTGTCGGATCACAGAAGAGTACATCGAAAGCGTAAGCCTGTTGGTGAGCACCAGAACGATGATCTCAATCCCTGATCTGACAACTGCCCCTTCATAAAGTTTATCCCAGTGCCAGTAAACCCTGACAGATCACAAAAGAAAATACCGAAAACGCAAGCCTGTTGATGCGGATCAGGACGATAACCTCAGTCGTTGATCTGACACCCGCCTTTTCATGAGGTGATCTATCCTTCCTCTCTATAAATTAGAATGCACGGATAGAATGCTTAAAAACTCACCCTTTGAGACACTGCTGTTGCTGATATTATTGTTATCTGTCGTCTGTCAGGCCAAACCGTGGACAGAACGTTTTATTGTCGAGCCTGAACATAAGGCAGTGTTTACAGACCAGAGCTTTTCTATAAAGGATGTCCAGCATACCTTGCCGGTCAACCCGTCAGATATTGTCGATACAAACGGCTGCGCAGCACAGGATTTGCCGCCTGATGATCAATCATTTTACGGGATAAAAGCGACCATTATTGAATCGATTTCGTGGCGATCAATCTACACCACTCATCTGCTTTTAGGTTACGAACTGCCCCTAAACATCGAAGAAGCCCCTCTGAGTAACACGCTTCATTCATGGCTTCCTCTGGAAGTGGTTATCGCTGTCGGTTGGTTTTTAAAAAGCTATTGGCTCCTATATTCCTCGTCGTTTAATACGATTAAACAAAAAGAAGCAACATCTAAGCTGACACAGGGGGATCATCTGTTTGCTACCATCATTATGGTGCCTGGCTCTGGACATAATCAACAACCATACCCGCTATCAGAATCATCCGACGAGCAAGTCTCTGGAGTGACAACTCAACTTGCAGGCACCGTCAGCAGATCCCTGCATTCTGACTCTGGCGGCGGTAACAGAGGCCCTCAACAACCCCCGCATACTTTGGGTTTAAATTGTTTCGTCTTTCCCTGTCGTGGCGTTTGTATCTTTCGATCATCATCTAATAGCAGATGGCCCGCTAAATGGCCGCTGAATTCCGAAGAGAGTTCGGCAGGCAACCTTGCAAATTCAATCAGTTCAGGCACAGTCTACGCAACAGACTCAGCCGGACCCAATTATGCTACGACAATGCACAGGAATTTGCCTATCACCCCTGAAGACTGGATTATAATCGATGGGTTACTCAACCTGCGTAGCTGTAATCTTCCAGAAGCAATCTGGATTTCCTGTTCGGCTACCCATTTCGAACGCCCAGTGGCAACATCAACTCCGGGCTACCTCCCTTCCGAAGGCCCTGGCCATTATCAACAAGCCCACTCGAATCAAAAGAGAAGAGACCATACCGGGCCACAAACCTGTGACGCAAACGTAATCGGGAAGAATGGCCAGCCGCGGCCATGCGGAAGAACCTGCAAAAGTCCTCATGCTCTGTCGGATCACAAAAACAAATACCACAGTGGGCAAAAAATCTGCCAGACAACGACAGTCGGGGAGGATGGCCAGCCGCGACCATGCGGAAAGATTTGCAAAAACACTCAAGTTTTATCCGATCACAGAAGAAGAGACCATAGCGGACAAAAAAGCTGTGACCGCACAGTATTCGGGAAGGATGGCCGGCCGCAGCCATGTGGGAAAATCTACAAGAATGCTAAAGCCCTGTCCGATCACAAAAGAAAGAGCCACAGCGGGCAAAAAATCTGTGACGTGACCGTGGTCAGTGACATTGGTCAGCTGCGGCCATGTGGGGTGGTCTGCATCAGTTCGCAAGCCCTGTTTAATCACAAAAGAAGTCATCGAAAACGCAAGCTTGTTGATACGGATCAGAACGTTGACCTCAGTCATTGATCTGACACCCAATCTTTCTTGAAGTGATCTATCCTTCCTGTCTATAAATCAGAACGCAGGGATAGAACGATTAAACACTCACTCTTTACCGAAATGCTGTTTCTGATATTATTGTCCTCTGTCGTCTGTCAGGCCGAACCGTGGAAAGAATACTTTATTGTCGATTTTGAACAAAAGTCAGTGTTTCCAAACCAGAACTTTTCTATAAAGCTTAGCCAGCATATCTTGCCGGGCAACTCGTCAGACATTGCAGCCACAAGCGGCCAGACAAGACTGGATTCGACGCCTGATGAAACACGAGATTACAGGGCAAAGACAACCATCATTGACTCAATATCATGGCTGTCGCTTTCCGCCACTCATCTGCCCTCGAGCTACGAACTGACCCTCACCACCAAAGACGCCTCTGCGAGTACCAACCCTTATTCATGGTTACCTGCAGAAGTGTTTATCGCAGTCGGTTGGCTTTTAAAAAACTATTGGAGCTATTCACCGTCGTTTAACCCGATCGAACAACAGGAAGTGAGTCAGGATCACCCATTTGCCTCCATCACCGTAGTACCTGGCCCCACAAATAACCAACCATCGTACCAGTCATCAGAATCATCGTGGCAGCAAACCCCGAAAACCACCTCCCAACCTTCAGGCTCTTTCACTAGCCTCCACCAGTGTGCTGGCACTGGCGACGGTAAAAGAGGCCCTCAACAACCTCTGCATAGTCTGGGTTTACATTGTTTCGTCCTTCCCTGTCGTGGCATTTGTGCCTTCCGACCCTTATCCGATAGCAGAGGGCCCACTGAATGGCTGCTGAATTCAGCAGAAAGTTCGGCAAGCAATCCTACACTCTCAATGAGTGCAGAAGCAGTCTTTACAAATGGTCCTACCGAGCTACTCAAGGATAATGTAACAAAGCAAGGGAATGTGCCTTTCACGGCTGACGACTGGTTAATAGTCAATGGGTTACTCAATCTAAGTGGCCAAAGCCTTATCAAAGGAATCGGGATTTCCCCTACACCTACCCATTTGACATGCCCTGTGGAGACTTCACCTTCGGGTTATCTTCCTTCCGGAAGGGCTGCTTATTACCAACACACCCTGACGAGTCACAAAAAAAAAGACCGCATCAGACAAAAAATCTGTGACGTAACCGTGGATGGAAAGGATGGTCAGCAGCGACCATGCGAGAAGGTTTACAAAAGTGTTCGAGCTTTGGAGGATCACAAAAGAAGAGACCACGCCACCGGGCAAAAAACCTGCAACGTCGCAGTGTTCACAGAGAATGGCCAGTTGCGGTCATGCGGGCAGGTCTGCAGGAGTACTAAAGCCCTGTCTGATCACAGAAACAGAGCTCACAGTGGGCAACAAATCTGCGACGTGACCGTGGTCACAGAGGACCACCAGCAGCGACCATGCGGCACGGTCTGCAAGAATACTAAAGCTCTGTGGTCTCACAAAAGCAGAGAACACTCCGGGCAAAAAAACTGTGACGTAACCCTGGTCGGGGAGGATGGCCGGACGCAGCCATGCGGGACGGTCTGCAAAAATGCTCACGCCCTGAGGATTCACAAAAATAAAGTCCACGGTCAACAACAAACCTGTGACGCAACCATCATCGGGGCGGATGGCCAACCGCGGCCATGCGGTAAGGTCTGCAAGAATGCTGAATCCTTCTCGTCTCACAAAAGCAAATACCACAGCGGGCAAAAAACCTGTGATATGTCCGTACTGGGGAAGGATGGTCAGCAGCGTGCGTGCGGAGCGGTTTGCAAGCATGCAAGAGCCCTGTTAACTCACAAAAGGCGTCATCGAAAACGCAAGCCTGTTGATGAGGATCAAAAAGTTGACCTCAGTCGCTGATCTGAAACCCGCCTTTTAATGAGCTGATCTATCCTTCCTCCCTATAAATTAGATTACATGGATAGAATGATTAAACACTCACTCATTGTGGCGCGGATTTTTCCGATATTATTGCTGGCTGTCGTTTGTCAGGGCGAACCGCAGAGAGAACGTTTTATTGTTGAGCTTGAACAGAAGACAGTGTTTCCAAATCAGAGCTTTTTTATAAGGCGTGACCAGCATAGATTGCCAGTCAACCCATCAGGCATCGCAGACACATACGGCTATGCAAGACTGGCTTCACCGCCTGATAAAGAACCTGATTACCGAGCAAAAACAACCATCATTGAGTCAATTTCATGGTGTTTGCTTTACGCCAAACAATTGTACGTGGGCTACGAACTGACCCCGACTTCCAAAGACGCCGCTCTGAGCTCTACCCCTTATTCATGGCTACCTGTAGAAATGGTTATCATAATCGGTTGGCTTTTAAAAAACTATTGCCCCCCCTATTCAGCGTCGTTTAACGCGATCGAACAACAAGAAGTGAGTCAGGATCACCTGTTTGTCTCCATCACTATGGTGCCTGACTCTGGAGATAACCGACCACTTAACCTGCCATCAGAATCATCGGGACAGCGTATCCCGGAAAACGCCTTCCACCTTGCTGGCTCTTTCACTGGCCTCATGTATTCTGGCTCTGGCAGTGGTAACGGAGGCCCTCAACCATCCCTACATACTCTGGGTTTAAATTGTTTCGTCCTTCCCTGTCATGGCTTTTGTACTTTCCGACCTTCATCCGATGACAGAGGAACCACTGAATGGCCGCTGAACCCGGCAGAAAGTTCGACAGGCAAACCTGCACTCTCAATGAGTGCAGAAGCTGGCCCTATCACTGACTCTGCAGAGCGAATCAATAATGATGTGACAGCGCACGGGAATTTGCCTTTCACCGCTAACGACTGGTTTATAGTCAATTGTTTACTCAATCTGCGTGGTCACAGCCTTCCCGAAGAAATGGGGCTTTCCAGTACGCATTCCAATTTGACACGTCCAATGGAGAGTTCATCTTCAGGCTACCCTCCTTCCGAAGGGGCTACCCATTACCAACATGACCTGTCGAATCATAGGAGAAAAAACGACATCGGACGAAAAGACTGTGACGTGAGCCTGGTTAGGGAAGATGGCCTGAAGCGACCATCTGGAAGAGTCTGCAAGAATACTGAAGCCCTATTGGTTCACAAAAGCTCATACCACACCGGGCAAAAAACCTGTGAAGTACCTCTGGTCAGGAATGACGGTCAGCAGCGACGGTGCGGGATCGTCTGTAAGAATGCTAAAACCCTGTGGTATCACAAGAGAAAATTCCACAGCAAGCAACAAAACTGCAACGTAACAGTGGTCAGTGAGGATGGTCAGCTGCGACCTTGCGGGGCGGTCTTCAAAAATGTTCAAGATTTGTCGCTTCACAAAAGCAGAAATCATGCAGGACAAAAATCTTGTGACGTGACCGTGTTTGGAGAGGATGGCCAGCCGCGACCATGCGGGAAGATCAGCAAGAATGCTCAAGCCCTATCGTCTCACAAAAGCGGATACCACTCCGGACAAAAAAACTGTGACATGGCGGTGATAGGAAAGGATGGCCAGCCCCGACCATGCGGGAAGGTCTGTAATAATGCTCAGGCCTTGTCTAATCACAAAAAAAGAGACCATTGCGGGCCACAAACCTGTGACGCAGGAGTGATCGGGGAAGATGGTCTGCTGCGGCCATGCGGAAAGGTCTGCAATGATACCAAATCACTGTCTAGTCACAAAAGAATTCATCGAAAACGCAAGCCTGTTGATGTAACCCGGAATGATGACCCCAGTCCTGAAAAAGCTAAATTGAATAAGTAACGATCTGATCCGGTACGTGACTTCAATGACATTTTTCTCGGTGCCACCTTTGGCTTTTAACAAACGATTTTTGATAGAAAACAGACTTATTTTCTTGATCTATCCTCCCTCTCTAGCCACCAGAATGCATGGATAGAATGATTAGACAGTCACTCTTCGCAACACCGCTGTTGCTGATAATGCTGTTGTTGATATTGTTGCCCGTCGTCTGTCAGGCCGAACCGTTGAGTGAACATTTTATTGTCGAGCTTGAACACAACGCAGTGTTTCTAAACCAGAACTTTTTTATATTACCTGACCGACATACTCTGCCAGGAAAACCGTCAGATACTGGCAACGCAAACGGCTATTCAGAAATGGATTCACTTCATGATGACCAAGCAGTTTACAGGGAAAAAACGAACCTTATTGGGTCGATTTCGTGGCAATGGCTTTATACCACTCATCTGTTGGTGGGTTACGAACAGATCCTGACCACCAAAGACGCCCCTCTGAGCGCCAACTCTTTTTCATGGCTACCTGCAGAAGTGGTTCTTGCCGTTGGCTGGCTCTTAAAAAGTTATATTAAAAAAAAACCAATGTCGTATATTATGATCTGCCAGCAAGAAGCAACATCCATACTGACGCTGGGGGATGAGCCGTTTGCCTGCATCACTATGGTGCTTGGCTCTGGACGCAACCAACAATCACACTCCCTATCAGAATCAACCGGCGAGCAAGTCTCAGGAGCAATGCCACAACTTACAGGCATTTTCACCAGTCTCGTGCACACTGACTCTGGCAGTGGTAACAGAGGCCCTCAACAACCTCAACATACTTTGGATTTAAATTGTTTTGTCTCTCCCTGTCATGGCGTTTGCAATTTCCGACCATCTTCCTATAGCAGAGAATCCGCTGAATGTCCGTTGAACGCCGGAGAATGTTCAACAGGCAACTCTCCGCTCTCAATGAGCGCAAAGGCAGCCTGCACAAATGACTCTGCCGGGCCAATCAACAATGACGTAACAAGCCGCCTGAATTTGCCTGCCACCTCTGATGAGTGGATTATAATCGATGGCTTACTCAATCTGCGTGGCCATCATCGCCCCGAAGAAACTACGATTGCCTGTATGCCTACCCATTTGACACGCCCAATGGAGATTTTACCATCGGATTGTCTTCCTTCCGCAGAGGCTACCCATTGCCATGGAGCCCTGTCGAATCACAAAAAAAGAGACCACATCGAGCAACAAAGCTGTGACGTGACCGTGGTCGGGGAGAATGGCCAGCGGCAACCATGCAGAAAAGTCTGCAGAAATGCTCGGGCCCTATCGGTTCACAAAAGCTCATACCACACCGGGCAAAAAACCTGTGGTTTGACTGTGGTCAGGGAGGATGGTCAGCTACAGCCGTGCGGGATGGTCTTGAAGAATGCTCGATTCCTGGCGGAGCACAAAAGAAAAGTCCACAGCGGGCAAAAAAACTGCGACTTGACCGTGTTCACAAAGGATGGTCAGCAGCGATCATGCGGGAGGATCTGCAAGAATAGTTATGACCTGTTATCTCACAAAAAAAGAGAGCACACTGGACAACAAACCTGTCAGATAACAGTCGTCGGGAAAGATGGTCAGCAACGGCCATGCGGAAAAGTTTCCGGGAATGCTTTAGCCCTGTCGGTTCACAAAAGTTCATACCATACCGGGCAAAAAACCTGCCATGTAACCATGACCGGAGAGGATGGGAAGCAGCGACCGTGCGGGACGGTATACAAGAATGCCCGATTCCTGGCGGATCACAAACGAAAAGCCCATAGCGGGCAACAAACCTGCAATGTGACCGTGGTCACAGAGGATGGTCAACGGCGACCATGCGGGATAATCTGCAAGAGTACCCAAGCCCTGTCGGGTCACAAAAGCAGAGACCACACTGGGCAACAAGCCTGTGACGTAACCGTCGTAGGGGAGGATGGTCAGCCGCGGCCATGCGGGATCTTATGCAAAAATGTTACCACTCTGTCATCTCACAAAAGCGGACAACACAGCGGGCAAAAAACCTGTGACGCAACCGTGATTGGGGAAGATGGCCAGCCGCAGCCATGCGGGAAGATTTGCACAAATGCTCAAGCTTTGTCGAATCACAAAAGAAGCAACCACAGCAAACAACAGACCTGTAGCCGTACCCTGGTTGGGGATGATGGGCTGCAGCGGTCATGTGGGAAGATCTTCAAGAATACTAAAGCCCTGTCGGCTCACAAAAGATGTCATCGAAAACGCAAGCCTGTTGATGTGAACCAGAATAATGACCGCAGTCCTAAAAAAGGTAAATCAAATAATTAACACCCGACTTTTCATGACGTTTTGCCCCGTAGCAACCTTTGGCTTTTTAAGAAGGTCTTTGTCAGGAAAACAGACTGATTATCCTGATCTATCCTTCCTGTCTACCCAACAGAATGCAAGGATAGAATGTTTAGGCACTCACTCTTTACGGCACTGCTGCTGATATTGTTGTTAATACTGTTGCTGTCATTGTTGTTGTCTGTCGTTTGTCAGGCAGAACCCTGGACAGAACATTTTATTGTCGAGATTGAACAGAAGGCAGCTTTTCCAAACCAGAGCTTTTCTATAAAACGGGCCCGGCATACTTTAACGGGCAACCCGTCAGACATTGCAGATCCAAACAACTATGCAGGAATAGATTCGACGCCTGATGATCAATCAGGTTATGGGGTAAAAAAGAACCTTATTGTGTCGATTTCGTGGCAATGGCTTTATGCCACACATCTTCTGATGGGTTACGAACTGATCCTGACTAACAAAGACGCCCCTCTGAGCGCCAAACCTTATTCATGGCTAATTGCTGAAGTGCTTGTCTCTGTCGGCTGGCTTTTAAAAAGCTATTATAAAAATCTACTGTCGTTTAGTTCGTTCGGCCGACAAGAGGCAACATCCATGCTGACACGGAGGGATAATCCTTTTACCTACATCAATATGGTGCTTGGCTCTGGACATAACCAACAATCACAATCGCTATCAGAATCATTCGGCAAGCGAGTCTCAGGGGCAAAACCCCAACTTACAGGCACTTTCATCAGCCCTATGCACTCTGACTCAGCCGATGGTAACAGGAGCCCTCAACAACCTCAGCATACTTTGGATTTAAATTGTTTTATTTCTCCCTGTCGTGGCGTTTGTTGTTTCCGATCACCAATCGTTGACAGAGAGCTCGCTGAATGGCCGCTAAATTCCGAAGAAAGTTCGACAGACAACCCCACACGCTCAATAAGTGCAGAGGCAGTCTATACAACTGAACCACCCGGCCCTCACAATTATGCTGTGACAATGCACAGAAATTTGCCAATCACCTCTGATGACTGGATTATAATCCACGGGTTGCTCAATCTACATAAACAGCGTCTTCCAGAAGAAACAGAAACTTCCTTTTCACATACCCATTTCACACCCATAATGGGGACTTCACCTCTCGTCTGCCTCGCTTCCAGAAGGGGTACCCTTTGCCAAAAAGTCCTGTCGAATCTCAATAGAGGAGGCCACACCGGGGAACAAACCTGTGACGAGAAAGTGGTCGGGGAGGATGGCCAAAAGCAGTCATGTAGCAGGGTCTGCAAGAATGTTAATGCTCTGTTGTATCACAAAAGAAAAGAGCACACCGGGCCACAAACCTGCGACCTGACATTGGTCACAAAGGATGGTCAGCAGCTACCATGCGAGAAGGTTTACAAAAGTGTTCGAGCTTTGGAGGATCACAAAAGAAGAGACCACGCCACCGGGCAAAAAACCTGCAACGTCGCAGTGTTCACAGAGAATGGCCAGTTGCGGTCATGCGGGCAGGTCTGCAGGAGTACTAAAGCCCTGTCTGATCACAGAAACAGAACTCACAGTGGGCAACAAACCTGTGACGTGACCGTGGTCACAGAGGACCACCAGCAGCGACCATGCGGCACGGTCTGCAAGAATACTAAAGCTCTGTGGTCTCACAAAAGCAGAGAACACTCCGGGCAAAAAAACTGTGACATAACCTTGGTCGGGGAGGATGGCCGGACGCAACCATGCGGGACGGTCTGCAAAAGTGCTCACGCCCTGAGGATTCACAAAAATAAAGTCCACGGTCAACAACAGACCTGTAACGCAACCATCATCGGGGCGGATGGCCAACCGCGGCCATGCGGTCAGGTCTGCAACAGCATTCCAAACCTGTCGGTCCACAAAAGCAGATACCACAGCGGACAAAAAATCTGTGACGTAACCGTGGTCGGGGAGGATGGTCTGCAGCGGCCTTGCGGGAAAGTCTGCAACAATGCTCAAGTCCTATACAATCACAAGAGATATCATCAAAAACGCAAGCCTGTTGATGTGGTTCAGGACGATGACTCCGGCCTTTGATCTGATCCCCACTCTTTCACGAGCAGAATATAACGTTCACATGCTGGTTTACTTTGAGCAACATGAAAAGATGGAGTCGGCCATTATCCGCGAAAAACAGCTGGAGAAATGAAGCGTTTACGCCTGGAGTCGATTTCGATACCGCGCCCCATAGTTCGGGCAATACGGGACAGGTTGACTGAATCCATCTGGAAGAGGCCAAAAATGACCAGCGCAACAAGGCCAATACGCTATGGATGCCAGCCAAGAGGTTTTAAGATGCTTTGCCAGTGATTGGGTGATTCCCTGGCTAGTTCGACAGGCAATCCTGCATAACCAATGAGCATGGAAGCATAGGGACTTATGCTTCGGGCTGTCTTTTATCTGCTTGACCTATCATTCCTCTGGATAAACAAGAATGTAAGAATAAAATGATTAAAAAACCACTCTCTTTTGCGCTGCTTTTACTGATATTTTTGTTTTCTGTCATCTGTCAGGCCGAACCGTCGACAGAACGTTTTATTGTCGAGCTTAAACAGAGTGCACTGTTTCCAAACGAGAGCATTTCCATAAAGTATGACCAGCATACACTCCCCAACAACCCGCCAGATATTGCTGATACAGAAGGCTGTGCAAGACAGGATTCGCCGTCTGATGACCAACCAGTTTACGGGTTAAAAACGACCATAATTGAATCGATTTCGTGTCAGTGGCTTTACGACACTTACCTGCTGGTGGGTTACGAACTGATCCTGACCTCCAAAGATAGTCCACTCATTTCCCCCCCTTATTCATTGCAACATTCGAAAGCCGTTGTTACAGTCGGTTGGCTTTTAAAAAGCTTTTGGAACCCTGATTCAACGCCGTTCAAACCGATCGAACAAAAAGAGGTGCATCAGGTTAACCCGTTTGCCATCAACGCTATGAAGCCTGGCTCGGGTAATAACCAGCAGTCACACCAGCCATCAGAATCAACCAGCCAACAAGCCCCTGAAGCCACCCATCAACCTAAAGGTTATTTTACTAACCTCCTGTATTCTGACTATGCCGGAGGTAACGAAGGCCCTCCTCAACTTCTACATACTTTGAGTGAAAATTGTTTCGTCTTTCCCTGTCATGGCGTTTGTAGTTTCCGACCATCATCAGATAACAGGGGAGTCACAGACTGGACGGTGAATTCCCGGGAAAGTTCGACAGCTAACCCTTCACACTCAATGAATGCAGAAGCAGCCTGTGCAACTGCCCCTGCCGGGACAAACAATGATGAAGTACCAATGCAACGGAATTTACCTGTCAGCCCTAACGACTCAGTTATAATCACTGCTTTACTCAGTCTCAGTAGTCACAGTCTTCCCGAAAAGAGCGAGATTTCCTTTACACCTAATCATTTCACTCCTCCATTGGAGACTTCATCTTTGGGTTGTCTCCCCTCCAAAGGGGGTAACCAGCGCCAACAGACCCTGTCGAAGCACAAAAGAAGAGACCACTTCAGCCAAAGAACCTGTGACGTGACCGTGATCGGTAAGGGTGGTCAGCAGCAAACATGCGGAAAAGTCTTCAAGAGTACTAAATCCCTGTCGGATCACAAAAGAGGCACTCACAGCGGACAACAATCCTGTGCCGTGACAGTGGTCGGGAAGGATGGCAAGCCACGGCCATGCGGGGTAGTCTGCAAGAATGCAGGAACCCTTTCGGCACACAAAACCGGATACCACACAGGGCAAAAAAACTGTGACGTAATGGTCAGCTGGGAAGGTGAACAACCGCGGCCGTGCGGGATATTATTTGAGAATGCCAGAGCCCTGTCAGATCACAAAAGAAGAGCGCATACCGTGCAGAAAGCCTGTGACTTAAAAGTGGTCGGGGAGGATGGCGAGCCGCAGCCATGCGGGATGCTCTGCAAGAATGCCGGAGCCCTGTCGGCTCACAAAAGCAAGATCCACAGCAAACCACAAACTTGCGACAAAACAGTGACCGGGGAGGACGGTCAGCCGCGGCCATGTGGGATAGTCTGCAAGAATGCCGGAGTCCTGTCGTCTCACAAAAGCGGATATCATAGGGGGCAAAAAACCTGTAACGCACCGGTGATCGGGGAAGATGGCCAGCCGCGGTCATGCGGGTTGGTGTTTGAGAATGCTGATGCCATTACGAAGCACAAAAGAAAAGCACACAGCGGTCAATGTACCTGTGATTTTCCAGTGATCGAAAAAGATGGTCGGCAGCGGCGATGTGGAAAAGTCTGCTGGAATGCTCATGACCTGACGCAACATAAAAGGATACATCGAAAACGCAAGCATGTTGATATAAACCAGAGCGGTAACCTCGATCCTTGATCTGACACTCGCCTTATCATGAGTTGATCTATTCTTCCTCTCTATAAATTAGAATGCAGGGATAGAATGATTAAACACTCATCCATTGCAGCTCTGATGTTGCTGATATCGATATTGTCTGTCGCCTTTCAGGCCGAAGCGTTAACAGAGCGTTTTATTGTCGAGATTCAAAAGAATGAATTGTTTCCAAAACAGAGCTTTTCTATAAAGCCTGGCTTGCGAATATTGTCGGCCCCGCCAGGCATAGCTAACCCAAACGGATGCACTGATTCAGATTCACCGCCTTATGACAAACGACACCAAGTTAACAGTTACGGGATAAAAACACGCCTTATTGAATCGATTTCATGGCAGCTACTTTACGCCTCTCACCTGCTGGTGGGTTACAAACTGACCCTGAACACCAATGTTAAGCCACTAAAATCCAACCTTTATTCATGGCTACCTTTAGCAGCAGCTATCACTGTCCTTTGGCTTTTTAAAAACTCTCATAACCTCGATTTACCGTTGTTTAACCCAACCGAGCAAAAAGAGATAACTTCTATGCTGGGAGAGGGGTTTGCCATCACTATGGTGGCTGGCTCTGAACATAACCAACAATCACACCAGCCACCAGAATCACCCGGCCAGCAGGCTCCCGAAGTCACCCACGCACCCAGAGGTTATTTTACTAACCTCCTGTATTCTGTTTATGGCGGCGGTGACGGAGAACCTCATTCACTTCTGCATACTTTGGGTTTCAATTGTTTCATCTTTCCCTGTTTTGGCGTTTGTAGTTTCCGACCAGCATCGGATAGCAGGGGAGCCTCAAAAGGGACGATGATTTCCGTGGCAAGTCCAACAGCTAACCCTACACATTCAATGAGTGCAGAAGCAGCCGGTACAACTCACCCCGCCGGGTCACTCAATGAGTGTGTCACAGAGCATCGAAAATTGACTGTCTCCGCTAATGACTCGATTATCGTCCACGGTTTACTCAGCCTGAGTCATCATAACCTTCCAGAAGAAAACGGGACTTCCTCTTCGCACAGCCATTCCAAACGCCCAATAGAGACTTCAGCTTCAGGTTGTCTTCCTTCCGGAGGGGCTATCCATTGCCAACAAGCCCTGTCAAATTACAAAAGAGGAGACCGCGACAGTCAACGAACCTGTGTCGAGACAATGGCCGGGAAGGATGGCCAGGAACGGCAATGCGGGAAGGTCTATAAGAATACCAGGGCCCTTGCTAATCATAAGAGAACCTACCACACTGGGCAAAAAACCTGTGACTTAACAGTGGTTGGGAAGGATGGCCAGCCACGACCATGCAGGAAGGTTTACAAGAACGCTGGAACTCTGTCATATCACAAAAAAAGAGACCACACCGGGCAACAAACTTGTGACGTAACATTAGTTCGAGAGGATGATAGCCAGCTCTGGCCATGCGGGAAGATCTGCAAGAACGCTCAAAGCCTGTCGTATCACAAAATAAGAGACCACACCGCGCAACAAACCTGCGAGATAACAGTAGTTGGAAAGGACGGCCAGCCAAGGCCATGCGGGAAGGTCTGCAAGAATGCTCACGCTCTGACGGATCACAGAAGAATACATCGAAAGCGCAAACCTTTTTAATGAAGAGCGGAACTAAGTCTCAATCCTCTCCTGGGGACATCTTCAGCTGTTTTTCGCGGACAATGGCCGACTCCATCGTTTTATTCTGCTCAAGGTAATCTTCAGCTTGTGTCAATAAGCTTGCAGTTATACCTGCTGGCGAGTACACACTCTCACTTTTATATCAAGATTCGTTACGAAATTGCCCCCTACAGAGGTCTCAACTCTTGAACTGAAAGTCACAAATTCATAGGTTTTACCCGATAAAACCTTTAGTTTTAACAGAAGTTCTCTTACAGAAAACACTGTTATTTTTTTTGCTCTATCCTTCCTTTCTATCGATCAGAATCCAGAGATAAAATGATTAAAAACTCACTATTTTTGGTGCCGCTATTGCTGATACTGTTGTCGACTGTCGTTTGTCAGGCCCAACCCTTGACGGAACGAGATATTGTCGCACTTATACAGTATGTGAATTTTTCAAACCAGAGCTTTTCTATAAAGTCTGGAATGCATACTTTTCCAGGAACCTGGCAAGACATTGCCGACACAAACAGCTATGCAGAACTTGATTCTACGGTTGATGACAAACGACACAGTTTTAACATTTACGGGTTAAAGACGACCATTATTGAATCAAATTTTTGGCGATCGCTCTACGCCAATCATCTGTTGATAGATTACGAACTATTTCTGACCAGTAAAGGACCCCCTCTATGTACCAAGCCTTCTTCATGGCTACCTGTAGAAGTGCTTGTCTCTGTCGGTTGGCTGTTAAAAAGTTATTGGCACCTAAACTCACCGTCGTTTAACACGATTGACCAAAAAGAGGCAACTTCTACTGAGAGACAGGGGGATAATCAGTTTACCACCATGGCTATGACGCATGGCTCTGGAGATGACCAACTACCATACCTGTCATCAAAATCATCAGAGCAGCAAGTCAAGAGAACTACCTCCCAACCCACAAACTGCTTCACCAACCTCATGTATTTTGGCTATGGCGACGGTAGCAGAGACCCTTATCAACCTCTGCATACACTGGGTTTAAATTGTTTCATTTTTCCCTGTTTTGGCGTTTGTTGTTTCCGACCATCACCGGATATCAGGGGCGCCGCAGAATGGACGATGAATTCATTAGAAAATTCAGCAGGCAACCCTACACTCTCAATGAGTGCAGAAGCAGCCTGTGCAACTGTCTCTGCCGGGTCATTCAATGATGATCTGATAATGCACGAAAATTTGACTCTCAACGCTGATGACTCCATTGTAACCAACGAGTTACTCAGTCTGATTAATCATGATCTCCCAGAAGAAAATGGGACTTCACCTCCGGTCTGTTTTACTTCCGGAGGGATCACCCATTACCAACAAGGCCTGTCGAATCACAAGAGAAAAAACAACACCGAACTACGAAACTGTGTCGTAAACGTGGTCGGGAAGGATCGCCTGACGCGGCCATGTGGGAAGGTCTTCAAGAATGCCAAATCTCTGTCATCTCACAAAAGCAAATACCACTCCGGGCAAGAAACCTGCAACGTTATAATGGTCGGTAGGGATGGTCGGCAGTGGTCGTGCGGGACGGTCTGCAAGAGTCTTCGATCTCTGTCAACTCATAAAAGAAGAATCCACTGCGGGCAACAAACCTGTGATGTAACAGTGGTTGGAGAGGACGGTTTGCACCAGCCATGCGGGACGGTGTGCAAGAATCCTAATGCCCTGTCGGAGCACAAAAGCAGAAAACACAGCGGACAAAAAAAATGTAGTGTGACCGTCGCCGGAGAGGATGGCCAGTTGCGGGAATGCGGGAAGGTCTGCAAAGATGCTGAAGCCCTGACAAATCACAAGACAAGAAACCACACCGCACAACGAATCTGTTTGGAAACAGTGGTCGGGGAGGATGGCCAGCTGCGGACATGCGGAAAAGTCTCCAAAAATGCCAGGAACCAGGCGTATCACAAAAGAAGAGAGCACAGTGGGCGACAAATCTGTGACGCAACAGTGGTCGGGGAGAATGGCCTGCCGCGGCCATGCGGGAAAGTCTGCAAGAATGCTGGAAACCTTTCAGTACACAAACGTGGATACCACACAGGGCAAAAAACCTGTGACGTGACGGTGAGTGGGAAAGATGGCCAGCCTCAGCCATGTAAGTTGGTTTGTGAGAATTCAAAAGCCCTGGCTGATCATAGAAGAAGAACCCATACCGGGAAAAAAACCTGTGACGTTACAGTGGTTGGGGAGGATGGTCAGCTGCGACCATGCGGGAAGGTTTTCAAGAACACTGGAACATTGTCTTATCACAAAAGAAGAGAACACACCGGGCAACAAATCTGCTGCATGACATTAGTTGGAGAAGATGGCCGGCCCCGGCCCTGCGGGAAGATCTGCAAGAACGCTCAAACTCTGTACTATCACAAAATAAAAGACCACACCACGCAACAAACCTGTGACCTGACAGTGGTTGGAAAGGATGGCCAGCCTCGGCCATGCGGGAAGATCTGCAAGAATGCACCCGCTATGACGTATCACAGAATAATGCATCGAAAGCGCAAACCTGTTAACAAGGACCGGAACTCAGACCTCAACCCTTGAGCTGACAACTACACGTTCATAAGGTTTTGCCCGATATAATCTTGAGTTTTTTAACAGAAAATTCTCAACTGAAAAAACAGTTATTTTTTTGCTCTATCCTTCCTCCCTATCGCTCAGAACCCAAGGATAGAATGATTAAACACTTACTCGTTATGGCACTGCCATTACAATTATTGTTGCTGCCTGTCATCTCTCAGGCCAAAGCGTTGACAGAACGTTTTATTATCGAACTTCTACAAAATTCGTTTTTTCCAGAACAGGTTTTTTCTATAAAGCCTGGCCTGCCTGCATTACCGATCAGCCCACCAGACATTGCCGACACAAATAGCTATGCAGGACCAAATTCGCCGCCTGATGAAAAAACACACAGACCTGGCCTTTACGGGATAAAAACGCCCCTTATTGAATCGATTTCGTGGCAATTACTTTATGCCACTCACCGGCTGGTTGGCTACGAATTGATCCTGAACACCAAAGATGCCTCTCTACTCTCCAACCCTTATTCATGGCTGCCAGCAGAAGTGGGTTTCGCAGTCGGCTGGCTTTTAAAAAGCTACTGGAACTGCTATTCACCGTCGTTTAACCCCATCGCACAACAAGAAGCAACATCTATGCTGACAGAGGGGTTTGCCACCATCACTATGTTGGCTGGCTCTGAACATAACCAACAACCACACTCTCTATCAGAATCATCCGGCGAGCAAGCTTCAGGAGGAACGACCCAAGTGACAGGTACTTTCACCAGCCCCCTGTATTTTAACTCTGCCGACGGTAACCGAGACCCTCAACAACTTCCGCATACTTTGGATTTAAACTGTTTCGTCCATCCCTGTCGTGGCGTTTGTAAATTTCGATCATCATCCGGTAGCGTAGAGCCCGCTGAATGGCCACTGAATTCCTCAGAATATTTGACAGGTCACACAGGGGCAGCGCCCGGACAAAGCTCATACTCCCACAGGGCTGATGAACACTGCTTTCGTTTCATTGGTCATCTTGATGCTAAAAATGCCAGACTTTCAATATGTCCAGGGGCATTCTATTCAGCTGATTCAGTCGGCCCCGCCAATGATGATCTGACAATGCACGGGAAGTTGCCTACTACCTCTGAAGACTCGATTATAATCGATGGGTTGCTCAAACTACGCGCTCATAATTACCCTGAAGAAACCGGGATTTCCTGTACACCTGAACATTGCCAACAAGTCCTGTCGACTCACTGGGGCAGGGAGCACATCGGGCAACCGGCCTGTGACGCAAGCGTGGTCGGCAGGGACAACCAGCTGCGGTCATCCGGCATGGTCTGTAAGAATGCTCAAGCACTGGCGGATCAAGAAGGAATACACCACACCGAGCAACAAACCTGTGACGTCACAGTGGTCGGGAACGATGGTCAGCAGCGGTCATGCGGAAAGATCTGCAAGAATGCGCAGTCTCTGTCGTCTCACAAAAGCCAATATCACAGCGGACACAGAACCTGTGAAGTGTTGGTAGTCGGGAAGGATGGTCAACAACGACCATGCTGGAGGGCCTGCGAGAATGCTCGCTCCCTATCGGTTCACAAAAGAAGAGAGCACAGTGGACAACAAGTCTGTGACGTGAAAGTGATCGGACAGGATGGCCAGAAGCGTCCATGCGGTACTGTCTGCAAGAATGCTCTGAACCTGTCGTATCACAAAAGCAAATATCACGGCGGACAACATATTTGTAATTTGCCATTGGTCGGGGAGGATGGCCAGCCTCGACCATGCGGAAAGGTCTTCAGGAATGCCAGAGCCCGGTTTGATCACAAGAAAAGGGACCACAGCGGGCAACAAACCTGCGTCGAGGCATTGCTCGGAGAAGATGGTCAGCTTCGGCCATGCGGGAAAGTCTTCAGAAATGATCGAGCCCTGCTTGATCACAAAAGAAAAATCCACAGCGGGCAACGGACCTGTCACATAACCGTAGTGGAGGATAACGAACTGCGGTTATGCAGGAAGGTCTGTAAGAATGCTCGATCCCTGGCGGATCACAAAAAAAGACACCACACCGAACAACAAATCTGTAATGTTATAGTGGTCGGAGAGGATGGTCAGCATCGGTCATGCGGAACGCTCTGCAAGAATGCTCAGTCTCTGTCGTCTCATAAAACCAGATACCACACCGTGCATAAAATCTGTGAAGTGATAGTAGTCGGGGAGGATGGCCAGCAGCGGCCATGCGGTGCTGTCTGCAAAAGTGTTCTGGCTCTGTCAGACCATAGAGGCAGATATCACAGCGAGCAACAAATCTGTAACCTGCCAATAGTCGGGGAAGATGGCCAGTCGCGACCATGCGGGACGGTCTGTAAGAGTCGCAAAGCCCTGTCGGATCACAAAACAAATCATCGAAAACGCAAACGTGCTGATGTGAATCAGTAACGATCTGACCGACGTCATGCTTTGCTCAGTGCCGCCTTTGGTTTTAACAGGAATGTCTTTGACAAAAAAGCTCGCTTATTTTCTTGATCTATCCTTCCTCTCTAACTTACAGAATGCCGGGATAGAATCATTAAAAACTTATTCTTTTGGGCACTGCTGTTGCTGATATTATTATCTGTCTCCAGTCAGGCCGAACCATTAAGAGAACGTTTTATCGTCGAGCTTCAACAAAATTCAGTTTTTCCCAACCAGAGCTTTTCTGTAAAGCGTGTCCTGACTGCCTTAGCGTGCAATCCGCCAGACATTGCCGGCAAAGGCGGCTATGCGGGATCATATTTGCTTCCTGATGAAAAACCACGCAGATCTGAAAATTACGGGGTAAAAACGCCCCTTATTGAATCGATTGTGTGGCAATTGTTTTACGCCACTCAAATGCTGGTTGGCGGCTACGAACTGATCCTGACCACCAAAGTGAGTTATCTGTTCTCCAAACCTTATTCATGGCTTCCTCCTCAAGTGGTTGTCGCTGTATGCTGGCTTGTGAAAAGCTATTGGAACCCTAGTTCACCGTCGTTTAACCCAATCGTACAACAAGAGGCAAACTCTACGCTTAAACAGGGTTTTATCACCATCGCTATGGTACCTGGCTCTGAACATAATCAACCACACCCGCTATCAGAATCATCCGATGGGCATACTTCAGGAGCAACGAACGAACTTACAGGGACTTTCACCAGCCCCCTGTATTCTACGTTTGGCGGCGGTAACCGAGGCCCTCAACAACTTCTGCATACTTTGGGTTTAAATTGCTTTGTCCATCCCTGTCGTGGCGTTTGTATATTTCGATCATCAACCTACAGCAGAGTACCCGCTGAATGGCCGTTGAATTCCGCAGAAAATTCGACAGTCCATACAGGGACAACACCCGGACAAAGCTCACACCCCCACATGGCTAATGGGCTCTGCGTTCGTTGCACCGGTCATTTTGATGCTGATAATGCCAGATTCTCGATAATTGCAGGGGCAGCCTATGCAACTGACCCAGCCGGGCCCGTCAATAATGATGTGACAATGCCCCAAAACTTGCTTGTCACCTCTGATGACTGGATTATAATCAATGGGTTGCTCAAACTACACGATCATACACATCCTGAAGAAACAGGGATTTTCTGTACGCCTTCCCATGACCAACAAGCTCTGTCGAATCACAAAAGAAGAGACCGCACCGGGCAACAGACCTGTGACGAGACAGTGGTTGGGAAGTATGGCCAACAGCGGCCATGCGGTACTGTCTGCAAGAATACTCAAACTCTGTCGTTTCACAAAATCAGAGAGCACTCCGGGCAAAAAACTTGTGATGAGACAGTAGTCGGTGCGGACAGTCAACTGCGGCCATGTGGGAAACTCTATAGGAATGCTAAAGCCCTGTCGGAACACAAAAGAAAGATCCACAGCGGGCAAAAAGTCTGTTACATAACAGTAATCGCGGAGGATGGTCAACCGCGACAATGCAGTGCAGTCTGCAAGAATGCTAAAGGCCTGACGGATCACAAAAGAAAAGTCCACAGCGGGCAACAAACCTGTAATGTAACCGTGATCGGAGAGGATGGTCAGCAGCGCCCGTGCGGCACGGTCTGCGAAAGTGCCTTGGACCTATCTGCTCATAAAAGCAGAGAGCACTCCGGACAACAAATCTGTTACATGACAGTGGTAGGGGAGGATAGTCAGCTGCGGCCATGCGGGACGGTCTGCAAAAATGCTCAAGTTCTGTCATCTCACAAAAGCAGAGAGCACTCCGGACAAAAAACCTGTGAAGTGACCGTGGTCCACGAGGATGGGCAGCTGCGGCCATGCGGGAAGGTCTTTAAAAATGCCAGAGCCCGGTCTGATCATAAAAGAACTGATCACACCGGGCAACAAATCTGCGACGTCGCCGTGGTTGGAGAAGGTGGTCGGCTGCGGCCATGCGGGAAGACCTACAAGAATGTCAAAACCCTGACGGATCACAAAAGAAACCATCGAAAGCGCAAGCATCTTGATGTGAACCAGGATGATGCCCCCTGTCTGAAAAAGGTTAACTGAATAAGTCCCTTCCTTTCATGAGGTTTTCACTGTACCGCCCTTGTTTTTTAACAAAAGGTCTTTGACAGAAAACAGACTTATTTTCTTGATCTATCCTTTCTCCTTACACACTAGAATGCAAGGATAGAATTATTAGACACTCACTCTTGTCAGTACTATTATCGCCGATATTTTTGTTTTCTGTCGTCTGTCAGGCAGTACCATTGACAGAACGCTTTATTGTCGAGCTTAAACAAAATTCGGTTTTTCCAAACCATAGCTTTTCTATAAAGCGACACCTGCCTGTATTTCCTGGACATCTACCGCGCATTACCGACACAAATATCTATGCAGAATCAGATTCGCCGCCATATAACAAACGACACAGGTTTGTCAGTTACAGAGTCAAAAGGAGCATTATAAAATCGATTTCGTGGCAGTTTCTTTACCTCTCTCATTTACTGGCTGGATACGAGCTGACCGTGATCACCAAAGAGCTGTCGCTATGCTCCACCCCTTATTCATGGCTACCTGTAGAAGTAATGTTTGGCTCTGGACATACCCAACAACCGAGTCGGCTATCAGAATCATCCGGCGAGCAAGCCTCAGGCGCAACGAACGAACATACAGGCATGTTCAGAAGCCCCCTGCATTCTGACTCAGGCGATGGTAACAGGGGCCCTCATCAACCTCAGCATACTTTAGATTTAAATTGTTTTATCTCTCCCTGCCTTGGCGTTTGTAGTCTTCGACCATCATCACGCAGCAGAGAGTCTGCTGAATGGCCGTTGAACTTCATTGAAAGTTCAAAAAACCCTTCACACTCAGTAAGTTCAGGGGCAGTCAATGCAACTGATCCAGACGGATCAACCAATTGTGATGAGACCATGCAAAGGAATTTTCCTACCCCTCCTGATGACTGGATTATAATCAATGGACTACTCAAGCTAGCTGGTCATAATCAAGCCAAAGAAACAGGGATTTCCTGTACACCTGCTCATTTGACCAACCCAGCGGGGACTTCATCTTCAGGCTGCCTTCCTTCCGGAGAGGCCACCCATCGCGAAAAAGCCCGGTCGAATCACATGAGAAGAGACCGCACCGGGCCAAAAATCTGCAGTCTGACATTAGTCGGGCAGAATGGTCAGCAACGACCGTGTGGGAAGGCTTGCAAAAATACACGAGCGCTGGCAGACCACAGAAGAATAACCCATAGCAGTGAACAAACCTGTTACACTACCGTGGCCCGAGAGGATAGACGGCAGCGGCAATGCAGGAAGGTCTTTAAGAATTCTAAATCCCTGTCTTCTCACAAAAGCAGAGAGCACTCCGGGCAACAAACCTGTGCTGTAACAGTGATTGGGGATGAAGGCCAGCCGCAACAATGCGGGACGGTCTGCAAGAATGCCAAGGGCCTGTCGTTTCACAAAAGAAGAGAACACTCGGTGCAAAAAACCTGTAGCGTGGCCGTGGTCGGGGAGGATGGTCAGCAGCGGCCATGTGGGAAGGTCTGTAAGAACCCACAATCTCTGTCTTCTCACAAAAGCAGAGAGCACTCCGGACCGCAAATCTGCAACATACCTATAGTTGGGGAGGATGACCAGCCTCTACCATGCAGGACAGTTTGCAAGAATGCCAGTATCCTGTCAGATCACAAAAGAAGAGAGCACAGTGGGCAACAAACCTGTGACCTGAACGTGATCGGGGAGGATGGTCAGCTGCGACCATGCGGGACGGTCCGCAAGAATATCAGATCCTTGGCAGATCACAAAAGAAGGGCCCACAGCGAACAACAAACCTGCGACTTGATCATAGACGGAGAGGATGGACAGCTGCTTCCATGCGGGAAGGTCTGCAAGAATCGCCTAGCCCTGGCGGATCACAAAAGAAGATATCGAAAACACAAGTCTTGTGATCTCACCCAGAGTGGTGACCCAAGCCCTAGAAAAGGTAAATTGAATGACTAAAGATCTGATACTCCTTTCGTGAGTTTTTTCCCGTTGCTACCTTAGGCTTTTATAAAAGGTCTTTGACAGAAAACAGACTCATTATCTTGATCTATCCTTGCTCTCTAGTCACCAGAATACAGGGATAGAATTATTAAATACCCAATCTTTGAGACAACACTGTTTTCGGCATCGCTCTTACTATTGCAGTTTTTTTCTGTCGTTTGTCAAGCCGAACTGTGGACAGAATATGTTATGGTCGAGCTTGAACAAAATGCAGTGTCGCCAGACCAGAGCTTTTCTGTAAAGCGATGTCTGCAAACATTGCCAGGCGACCCGTCAGACATTGCCGACACAAGAGATTATGAAGAACTTGAATCGCTGCCCGATAACAAACGACACATTTTTTACAGTTACGGGGTAAAAATGATCCTTATTGGATCTATTTCGTGGCAGTGGCTTTACACCACTCATATGCAATTGAGTTACGAACTGATCCCGGACACCAAAGACGCTTCTCCCGGCCCTAACTCTTATTCATGGATACCCGTAGAAGTGGTTGTTACCTTCGGCTGGCTTTTAAAAAACTATTGGAATATATATTTTCTGTTGTTTAAACCGATCGAACAACAAAAAGCAACAACTATGCTGACACAGGGAGGGCATCCAGTTGCCTCCTTCACTGTAGTGCCTGGCTCTGGACATAACCAACAACGACACCATCCATCAGAATCATCAAGCCAGCATGCCTCTCAAGCGGGCACCCAGCCTACAGACTCTTTCACCACTATCCCGGATTCTGACTCTGCCGACGGTGACGGAGATCCTCAACAATACCTTCATACTTTGGGTCTAAACTGCTTTGTTCGTCCCTGTCATGGCATTTGCCAATTCCGGCCATCATCTGCCAGCAGAGAGCCAGTTGAATGGCCACCCAGTGATGATGCGCCAATGCATGGGAATGCGCCTTCCACCATTAATGATATTACGGTCATTCATGGGTCACTCGATCCATATACTCTTCAACTCGTTACCAATAACCTTGAGGAAAAAACCGTAATTTCTTTTACGCTTACCCAGACAGGCACAGTACAACCTCCGGTAACACCTAAGAAGGTTGCATTCGGAGCAGCACATGATCAAAAAGCCCTATCAGATCGCAAAGGCAACACCCGACAACAAACTTGTGATACAACACTGATTGGGAGCCAACAGCGACTACTCAGTGAGGTCTTCAAGAATACTAAAGCCCTGCCTGATCAAAGAAGAACAAAGCACACCGGGCCACATGCCTGCAACTCAACAGTGATCGGTGAGGACGGTCAGCCGCGAACATGCGGGAAGATTTACAAGAATGCTCATACCCTGACGTCTCACAAAAGTGGATACCACACAGGACAAAAAACCTGTGTCGAGACAGTGATCGACCCGGATGGTCAGATGCGGCCATATGGGAGCGCCTTCAAGAATGCCCGAGCCCTGTCGCATCATAAAAGTAAATTCCACAGAGTAACACTAGCCCGTGATGCAACCGTGGTCGGGGAGGATGGCCAGCAGCAACCATTTGGAAGGGTCTGCAAGAATGCTCAAGCACAGCAGCATCAGACAAGAAAAGGCCAAACCGCACAACACACTGGTGACGTGACTGTGGCCACAGAGTGTGGCCAACCGCGAGCACGCGGGACAGTCTACAAGAATACTAAAGCCCTGAGGGTTCATAGAAGAAAAAAGCAAACCGGGCCACAAACCTGCAACGCAACAGTGGTCGGTAAGGACGGTCAGCCTCGAACATGCGGAAAGATTTACATGCATGCTCATGCCCTGTCGTCTCACAAAAGTGGATACCACACGGGACCAAAAACCTGTGTCGAGATATTGACCGGCCCGGATGGCCAGCCGCGGCCATGCGGGATCACCTTCAAGAATGCTCGAGCCCTGAATGCTCATAAAAGTAAATTCCACATAGGATCACGAACCCGTGACGCAATCGTGGTCGTAAAGGATGGCCAGCAGCAACCATGCGGAAGCATCTGCAAGGATGCTCAAGCACAACAGAGTCAGATAAGAAGAGACCACACTGCACCACAAATCTGTGACGTGATCATGACTACAGAGCATGGCCAGCAGCGAACATGCGAGACGGTCTGCATGAACTCTCGATCTCTGTCGTCTCATATAAGTAGATACCACACCGAGAATAAAAAATGTGACCTTATGGTAGTCGGGGAGGACGGTCAGCATCAGGCATGCAGTACGCTCTGCGAGAACGCTGAAGCTCTAACAAATCACAAAAGAAACCATCCAAAACGAAAGCCTGTTGATGTGAACCAGAATGATGACCCCGGCTCTAAAAAACTCAAACTAAATAACTGACACTAGCAGCCTGTCGGACTTAAGCGTCCGTAGCGAGGACTGCAAGAAATTGAGGATAAAAATTTCTGCTTCTGAGGAGAATAGCGAGCTATTTGACGAAGAAGCAGGAATTTTTAGACCAATTTATTGCAACCGCAGTAGGACAGCCTTAAGTCCGACAGGCTGCTAGCCCTTTCATAAGTTTTTTCCCGGCACCGCCTTCGGCTTTTATCAAAAGGTCTTTGACAGAAAGCAGACTAATTTTCTTGATCTATCATTGCTCTCTAGTCACCAGGATACAGGGATAGAATTATTAAACACTCACTCTTTGCGACATCACTTTTGCTACCACTTTTGCTACTACCGTTTTTTGTCGTTTGTCAGGCAGAACCGCGGACTGAATATTTTATTGTTGAGCTTCAACAAAATAAAATGCTTTCAAACCAGAGCTTTTCTATAAATCCAGTCCTACGTACACTGTCGTTCAGTTCACCTAAAATTGCCGACACAAGCGATAATAAAGAACTCGGTTCACCACCCGAATTCAAACAACACAAGACTTACAGTTACGGTGTAAAAGAGACTCTTGTTGAATCGATTTCGTGGCCATCGCTTTACGCCATTCATCTGCTGGTGCGTTACGAACTAATCCGGAGCACTATGGACGCCCCTCTACGCTCCAACCCTTATTCATGGCTATCTGTAGAAGTGATTCTTACCGTCGGTTGGCTTTTAAAAAGCTATTGGAATTTCGACTCAATGTCGTTTAAACCAAAAGAACAACCAAGAGCAGCAACTATGGTGATACAGCGGGGGCAGCCATTTGCCTATATCACTGTGGTGCCTGGCTCTGGACATAGCCAACAACCGCACAAGCCATCAGAACCATCAAGACAGCAGGCCGCGGGAGTTCAAAGCGACCTTACAGGCTCTTTCACCAAATCTCTGGATACTGACTCTGCCGACAATAACGGAGGCTCTCAGCAAACTCTGCATACTTTGAGTTTAAATTGTTTCGTCTTTCCCTGTCATGGTGTTTGTAGTTTCCGACCATCATCCAATAGCAGAGAGCCCGCTGAATGGCCGCCGGATTCTGAAGAAAGTTCGACAGGCAACTATGGATACTCAATCAGTGTAGATGCAATCTCTACAAATGACCCAGCCGAACCAGCCAATTGTCATATGACAATGCGCAGGAATCAGCCTGCCAACTCTGATGAATGGATTATCGTCCATGGGTTACTCAATCTGGGAAACCATAGCCTTTCAGAAGAAACCGGGATTAGCAACACGCCTGTCTATTTCACCAATCCAATGGTGATTCCATCTCCGGGCAGCCTACCTTCCGGAGGAGCTACCTATTGCCAACAGCCCCTGTCGGATCATACAGGTAAAATTCACAGAGGGCAGCAACAAACCTGTGACGTAATCATAGTCGGGGAAGAAGCCCAGCCGAGACCATGCGCAAAGGTCTGTAAGAATGCTGTAGCCCTATCGGTTCACAAAAGCTCATACCACACCGGGCAAAAAATCTGTAACGTGACCCTGATCGGGGAGAATGGTCAGCCGCGGCCGTGCGGGAGGGTCTTTAAGAATGCTAAATCACTGTCGGGTCACAAAAGCAGAAAGCACGTCAGGCAGCGACAAACCTGTCACATGACCTTGGTCATGAAGGATGGGGAGCTGCGGCCATGCGGGAAGGTCTTCCCGAATACTAAAGCCCTTTGGAAACACAAAAACAACGTCCACAACGGGAAACAAATCTGTGACGTGACCTTGGTCGGGAAGGATGGCCGGCAGCAACCATGCAGAAAGGTCTTCGAGAATGCCAAAGGCCTGTCGGATCACAAAAGAAAAATCCACAGTGGAGAAAAACTCTGTGACGTTACCGTGGTCGGGGAAGATGCTCAGCCTCGATCATGCGGGACGGTCTGCAAGAATGCTAAAGGCTTTTCGGATCACAAAAAAAAAGTCCACAGCAGGCAACAAACCTGCCACATAACCGTGATCGGGCAGGATGGCCAGCGGCGACCATGCGGTAAGGCCTGCAAGAATGAACAAGCCCTGTCGTCTCACAAAACCAGAGATCACACTGGGCAAAAAACCTGTGACGTAATAGTAGTCGGAGAGGATGACCAGCTGCGGTCATGCGGGATGGTCTGCAAGAATGCTCAAACCTTGTCAGAGCACAAAAGCAGAAACCACACCGGGCAAAAAACCTGTGACGTAATAGTAGTCGGGGAAGATGGCCAGCCACGGCAATGCGGGATGATCTGTAAGAATGCTAAAAGCTTTTCAGATCACAAACGAAAAGTCCATAGCGGGCAACAAACCTGTGTCCTTACCTTGGTCGGGGAAGATGGTCTGCAGCGACCATGCGCAAAGGTCTTCAGAAATGCTCAAGCCCTGTCGTCTCACAAATGCAAAGAGCACTCCGAGCAAAAAACCTGTAACGTAACTGTGATCGGAGAGGATGACCAGCCGCGACCATGCAGGATAGTCTGCAAGAATACTCAAACCCTGTCAGTGCACAAAAGCAGATGCCACAGCGGGCAACAAACCTGTGTCGTGAACGTAACCGGGAAGGATGGCCAGCTGCGGCCATGCGGCAGGATCTGCATAAGTGCTAGAGCCCTTTATGAGCACAAAAGAAGAAACCACTCCGGACCAAAAACTTGTGACCTAATTGTGACCGGGGAGGATGGCCAACCGCAGCCGTGCAGGATGGTCTGCAAAAATGTCAGAGTCCTGTCGTATCATAAAAAAAGCCATCGAAAACGTAAGTCTGTTGATCCGGAACACGATGATGGTCGCAATCCTAAACAGGGTAAACAGAATAAGTAACGATTTGATCCAGTACATGGGATCAATGAGGTTTCTCCCAGTGTCACCTTCAGTTTTTTACAAAAGATCCTCTGTAGGAGGACAGTTTCGAGACAAAGCTTGATATGAAAGGGTGAAATTGCCAGAAGAGTCGTTGACTGGGTGGCGCCCGAAGGGAACTGGGTTGTCTGTCTGGATCGCACCAAACGGGACTTTGGCCAGTTCAAAATCAACATCATGATGGTCGCTAAGTAGGAGGTCGTCATTTTCGCAAAGGAGGGAATCATTTAGCTTGAGTTCATAAGCTTGCAGTTATACCTGCAGGCGAGTACCCACTCTCCCTTTTATAACAGGATTCTTTACGAAATTGTCTCCTGCAGAGCAAAAGGTCTTTGACAGAAAGCAGACTTATTTTCTTGATCTATCCTTGCTCTCTAGTCACCAGAACACAGGGATAGAAATATTAAACACCCATTCTTTGCGGCATCACTGTTGCCGCTAATGTTGCTACTACTTTTTAGATCTGTCGTTTGTCAGGCCGAAGCGTGGACAGAACGTTTTATTCTCGAGTTTGAAGAGAATGAAGTGTTTCCAGACCAAAGCTTTTCTATCAAGCGTGGCCTGCTCGCATCGCCGGGCACCCCTTCAGACCTTGTCAACACAAGGAACTATGCAGGAATCAGTTCATCGCCTGATGACAAACGACACAAATTTAACAGTTACGGGGTAAAAACGCTCCTTATTGAATCGATTTCGTGGCAATGGCTTTATGCCACTCACTTGCAGGTGTACGAGACGATCCTGGCCACCAAGGACGTTCCTCTCAGCTCCACCCCCTATTCATGGCTACCTGTAGAAGTGGTTGTTGCCATCGGTTGGCTTTTAAACAGCTATTGGAACCCCGATTCACTGTCGTTTAAGCCGATCGAACAACAAGCAGCAACCACTATGCTGACACTGGAGGGGCACTCATTTGCCGCCATCACGATGGTGCATGGCTCCGGACATAACCAACAGCCCTTCCAGCCATCAGAACCCTCTGGGCAACCAACCGCGGGAACCCCCTGCCACCTTACAGGCTCTTTCACTAACCCTCTGAATACTGACTCTGCCGACGGTAACGGAGGCTCTCAGCAAACTCTACATACTTTGGGTTTGAATTGTTTCATCTTTCCCTGTCATGGCGTTTGTAGTTTCCGATCATCATCTGATAGCAGAGAACCCGCTGAATGGCCGCTGAATTCAGAAAAAAGTATGACTGACAACTATAGAGGCGGCAACTATAAAGGAAGAAACTATAGATACTCAATAAGTGCAGGGGCAACCACTGCAACAGACCCAACCGAACCTGCCATTTATGATGTGACAATGCACAGGAACCAGCCTGCCAACTCCGATGACTGGATTATCATCCACAGTTTACTCAGTCTCAGAAGGCATAGCCTTCCGGAAAAAACCGGCATTAGCTTTACGCCTTCGCATTGCCAACAATCCCTGCGGGGTCACACAGGCGAAATTCACAGCAGCCAGCAACAAACCTGCGACGTAACCGTGTTCGAGGAGGATGGTCAGCCTCGACCATGTGGGAAGATCTGCAAGAATGCTGCTGCCCTATCGGTTCACAAAAGCTCATACCACACTGGGCAAAAGCTCTGTGACGCGACCTTTGTCGGGGAGGATGGTCAGCCACGGCTATGTGGGAAAGTCTGCAAAAATGCTAAAGGCTTATCAGATCACAAAAGAAAAGCCCATAGTGGGCAACAAACCTGTAACTTGCCCGTGGTCGGGGAGAATGGCCAGCAGCAGCCATGCGGGTGGGTCTGCAAAAATGCCAAAGTCTTGTCGGATCACAAAAGCAGAAGGCACCCCAGTGAGCATCAAATCTGTAACATAACCGTGGCCGGGAATGACGGCCAACTGCGGCCATGCGGGATGGTCTACAAGAATGTTGTAGCCTTGTCGGATCACAAACGCAAAACCCATGCCGGACCACAAACCTGTTACGTAAACGTTCTCGGAGTGGATGGTAAGCAGCGACCATGCGGGGCAGTCTACAAGAATGCTAAATCCCTGTCGGTTCACAAAAGCAGCTTACACTCCGGGCAAAAAACCTGTGTTATGGCCGTGGTCGGGGATAATGGCCAGCTGCGATCGTGCGGCACAGTTTGCAAAAATGCCCAAGCCCTGCGGGATCACAGAAGAAGAGATCACTCTGAGCAACAAACCTGTGACGTAACCGTGACCACAGAATATGGCGACCAACGGTCATGCGGGAAGGTCTGCAAGAATGCTCAATCTTTGGCGTCTCACAAATACATATGCCACACCGGGCAGTATAACTGTGAAGTGACCGTGGCTGGGGAAGATGGTCAGCTGCGGCCATGCGGGAAGGTCTGCAAGAATAAAAGAACTCTTTGGGATCACAAAAGAACACATCGGAAACGCATCTCTTATCCTGTGAATCAGGATGGTGAACCCAGCCCTAAAAAAGTAAATTGAATAAATAACACCTTTCTTTTCATTAGAATTTTTTCGATGCTACCCTTGGCTTTTAACAAAAGATCATTGACAGATAAAAGACTTATTTTCTTGATCTACCCTGGCTCTACAGAGACCAGAATACAGGGACAGAATGATTGAACACTCACTCTCTGCGGCGACAATGTTTCTGCTAGTGTTGCTGTCTGTCGTCTGTCAGGCTGAACCATGGACAGAATGTTTTATTATCAAGCTTGAACAGAAGGCAGTGTTTCCAAACCTGAGCGTCTCTATAGAACGTGACAGGCATACCCTGCCGGACAATCTTTCGGAGGTTTTCGACACAAACGACTATGCAGGACTGGATTTTCGGTCTGATGACAAACCGAACAGACCCGGCAGTTACGGAGTTAGGCTGCCTGTAGAAGTGGTTGTTGCAGCCGGTTGGCTTTTAGAAAGCAATTTGACTAACGATTTCATGCTGTTTAATCCAATCCAACAACAAGAGGCAACATCTACGCAGACACAGGGGGATCAACCGTTTGCTACCATCACTATGATGCTTCGCTCTGTAGATGACCAACAATCACATCAGCCATCAGAATCATCCAGCCAGCAAGCGCCGGGAGCCCCACAATCTACAGGCTATTTCGCTAACCTTCTCTATTCTGACTATGGCGGCGGTAACAGAGGTCCTCAACAAGCTCTGCACACCCTGGGTTTCAATTGTTTCGTCTCTCCCTGTCGTGGCGTTTGCAGTTTCCGATTATCATCCGGTAGCAGAGAATCCGCTGAATGGCCGCTGAATTCCGCAGAAAGTTCTACAGCCAGCTGTAGACATTTAATTGGCCCGGGGGCAGTCTCTACAACAGACTCAGCCGAACCACCCAATTATGATGTGACAATGCTCGGGAATTTGCCTGCCAACTCTGATGACTGGATTATAATCCACGGGTTACTCAATCTTCGAAGCCATATCCCTCCAGAAAAAACCGGGATTAACTGTACGCTTACCCATTTCAAACGCCCCATGGTGACTTCACCTTTGGGCTGCCTTCCTTCCGGAGGGGCTACCCGTTGTCAAAAAGTCCTGTCGGATCACAAAAGCAGAGAGCACTTCGGACAGCCAACCTGTGACGTGATCGTGGTCGGGAAAGATGCCCAACAGCGGCCATGCGGCAAGGTCTACAGGAATGCTAATAGCCTGATAGCACACAAAAGAATATTCCACAGCGGACAAAGAATCTGTGTCCAAACCGTAACCGGAGGGGATGGCCAGCATCGACCATGCGGGAAAACCTGCAAGAATACTCAAGCTTTGTGGGATCACAAATTAAAAGATCACAGCGGGCAAAAGACCTGCTACGAAACAGTGGTCGGTGCAGATGGCCAACCGCGACCATGCGGGGAGGTATGCAAGAATGCTAAAACATTGTCGTCTCATAAAAGAAGCATCCACACTGGACAACAAACCTGCCACGAAAGCGTGGTCAGGAAGGATGGCCAACAGCAGCCATGCGGAAAGGTCTGCAAGAGTGCTAAAGCCCTATCGGATCACAATAGAAAAGAACACACCGGCCAAAAAATCTGCAATGCAACAGTGGCTGGAAGGGATGGCCAGCAGCAATGCGGAAAGGTCTGCAAGAACGCTAAAGCCCTGTCAGATCACAAAAGAAGCAACCATTCCGGGCCACGAACATGCAACGAAACAGTGGTCGGGCGGGATGGTCAAAAGAAATCATGCGGAGCGGTCTGCAAGAGTGTGAATGCCCTGACGGATCACAAAAAAAGAAACCATAGTGGGCAAAAAATCTGTAACGCGATTGTGGTCGGGGACGATGGTCAGGGACGACCATGTGAGCGGGTCTTAAAAAATGCTCGTTCTCTGTCATGTCACAAAAGCAAATATCACAGCGGACAAAAAACCTCTGATAAGACAGTGAACGAGGAGAGTGACCAGCGGCTGCCATGCGGACTGGTCTGCAAAAATGCCAACGCCTTGAAAGATCACAAAAAAAGCATCCACAGCGGGCAACAAATCTGTAACCTGCCAGTGATCGGAGAGGATGGTCAGCAGAGGTTATGCAGGGAGGATGGCCTGCTGCGGCCGTTCGGTAAGGCCTTCCAGAATACCCACGCACTGTCCAGGCACAAAAGAACACACCGAAAGCGCAAGTCTTTTTATCCTAACCAGAATGATGGCTCCAGACCTAAAGAAATTAAAGCAAATAGGTAACAACCTACCTCCCTTTCATTAGGCTTGCCCGTTGTAATCATCCGATAGCAGAGGGCCCGATGAATGGTCGCTGAATTCCGTAGAAAGCTCGACAGTTAGCCCTACACACTCAATGATTGCAGAGGCAGTCTGTACAACTGCCCCTACCGTATCACTTAATGATGATGTGCCAATGAACGGGAATTTGCCTCCCACCTATGATGACTTGACTATAATCGACGGCTTGCTCAGGCTGCATAATTATCGCCTTCCAGAAGAAAGCGGGGCTTCCTTAACACTTATCCGTTTCAAAATCCCAAAGGGGCTTCACCTTCGGATTGTCTTCCTTACGGAGAGGCAGCCCGATGCCAAAAAAAACTGTCAAATCACAAGAGAAGAGAGCACAACGGACAACAAACCTGTGTCGAGACATTAGGCATTGAAGATGGCAAGTATCAGCCATGCGGGAAGGTCTTCAAGAATGCCAGAACCCTGTCAGTTCGCAAAAGCAGATACCACACCGGGCCAAGAACCTTTGATATGACAATAATCGGGGAGGGTGTGCAGCTGCAGCAGTGCGGGAAGGTCTGTAAGAATGCTAAAGCCCACTGGGAGCACAAAAGAAGACATAGAAAACGCAAGCCGGTTGATGTGGACCAGGATGATAACCACAACCCTTGATCTGGCACCCTTTTCATAAAGTTATGCCTGTTGCAGCCTTTGGGGTTTAAAGGAGATTTTTTAACAGAAGTTCTCGGAAAGAAAAGCACGCTTATTTTTTTAAACTATCCTTCTTCTCTGTAAACCAGAACGCAAGGATAGAATCATTAAGCACTCACTCTTTGCGGGACTGATGTTGATGTTGCAGTTGCCGTTACTGACGTTGTCTCTCGTCTGTCAGGGTGAACCGCTGACAAGACGACTTGTTTTAGAGCTTGAACAGAAAACAGTTTTTCCAAACCAGAGTTTTTCTATAAGGACTGACCGCCATACATCGCCTGGAAATCCGTCAGGTATTACTAACAAAAACGGCTATGCAGGATCGAATCCTTCGCCTGAAAAAAAACAACAAAGACCTCATATTTACGAGTTAAAAACAACCATTATTGAATTGATTTCATGGAAGTTGCTTTATTCCACTAACCTGATGGTTGATTTAAAACCAATCCTGACAACCAACGATCCCCCCCTAAGCTCCACCTCTTATCCATGGCTATCCATAGAAGTGGTTGTCGCTGTTGGTTTACTTTTGAAAAGCTATTGGAACCCCGATTCACCCTTGTTTAAGCCGATTCAACAACAAGAGACGAGTCAAAATCACCCCTATTCCATCATTACTATGGTGTTGGGCTCTGGAGATAACCAAACACCATACCAGTCACCAAAATCATCGAGGCAGCGTGCAACAGGGGCTACCACCCAGTCTGCAAGTTCTCTCTCTATCCACCTTTATTCTGGCTCTGGCGGCAGTAACGGAGGCTCTCAACAACACTCACATACTTTGGGTTTTAATTGTTTCGCCCATCCCTGTCATGGCGTTTGTCAATTCCGACCATCATCCGATAGCGTAGAGTCCGTTGAACCACCGCTGAATTCCCTACAAAGCCCATCTTTCGAAAAATTGGATGATCTCTCTGACATTGAACTCCGCTGTGTGTGCGGCGTACCATATCTGCAACAGCCACATGACATTGTTGGCAGCAGATTCATTAGCAGCAACTTTATAAACCGGGTCGCCTCATACAGGATCTCTCCAGACGAAGACTCCACAGACGAAGACTCCACAGACGAAGACTCCACAGACGAAGACTCCACAGACGAAGACTCCACAGACGAAGACTCCTCAGACGAAGACTCTACAGACAATGACTCTTCAGATGAGGAATCCCATGGCTCAATGAATGCAGTGGCCACCTTCAAAACTTATCTTAACGAGCAGCGACTAACCTGTGACTTTACAGTGATCGGTAGGGATGGTCAGCCACGTCTATGCGGGATTATCTCCAAGAGTGCCAAAGCCCTGTCGGTTCACAAAAGCAGATATCACACCGGGCAAAGAATCTGTGACGAGACAGTAATCGGGGGAGATGGCCAGCAGCGACCATGCGGGGAGGTCTGCAAAAATGCTAAAAGTCTTTCAGATCACAGAAGCAAATATCACACCGGTCAAAAAACCTGTGACTTGACAGTGATCGGGGAAGACGGCCAATCACGTCCATGCGAAAAAGTCTTTAAAAATGCCAGAAGCCTTTCAAATCACAAAAGAAAAGACCACAGCATGCAACAAGCCTGTCACTTGACAGTAATCGGGGACGACGGCCAATCACGTCCATGCACGACAGTTTGCAAGAATGCTTTATCTCTATCAGCTCACAGAGCCAGATATCACAGCGGACAGAGAGCCTGCGTCGAAACAGTGGTCTCAGAGGATGGCCGGCTGCGAGTTTGCGGGAAGATCTGCAAGAATGCTCAAGCTCTGTCGGATCACAAAAGAGGAAGCCACTCAGGACAAAAAACCTGTGCTGTCACAGTGGTCGGAGAGGATGGCCAGCAGCGACCCTGCGGGATGGTGTGCAAGAATGCCAAAGTCCTGACAGATCACAAAAGGATAGACCACACGGGGCAAAAAACCTGCGATGTAACACTAGTCGGAGGAGATGGCCAGAAGCGACCATGCGGGATGGTCTATAAGAATGCTAAAGCCCTATCGGATCACAAAAGTAAAGGCCACACCGGGCAAAAAACCTGTGACGTGACTTTGGTCGGTGAGGATGGCAATTCGCGGCCATGCGAGACGGTCTGTAAAAATGCCAGAGCCCTGTCGGCTCACAAAAGAAGAAAACATACCCGGCAACAAACCTGTAACATGACCGTGGTCGGAGAGGATGGTCAGCTGCAGCCATGCGGGACGGTCTTCAAGAATTCCAGAGTCCTGTCAGATCACAAAAGATTACATCGCAAACGTAAGCCTTAGATGGATAGAATTTTTAAACACTCACTCTTTGTAGCACTGCTGTTGTTGCTAATGTCGCTGCCTGTCATCTGCCAGGCCAAACCGTTGACAGGACGATTTATTGTCGAGCCTGAAAAGAGAGCAGTTTTTCCAAACCAGAGCTTTTTTAAGAAGCTTGGCCTGCATACCTTGCCGTATAACCCGTCAGACGTTGCCGACACATACGACCATGCAGGATCATATTCACCGCCTGATGACAAACAACACAACCCGGATAGTTATCGAGAAAGAACGACCCTTATTGAGTGGATTTCGTGGCAATGGCTCTTCGCCTCTCGCCTGCTCGTGGGTTACGAACGGATCCTGATCCCCCAAGACGGCTCTTTGAGCCCCGCCCCTTATTCATGGCTACCCAGGGAAGTAGTTGCAGTTGTTGCTGTCGCCTGGCTTTTAAAAAGCTATTGGAACCACAATCCCCCCCTGTTTAAACCGATTGAAGAACAAAAGACTACATCTATGCTGACACAGTGGGATTATCCATTTGTTACCTTCACAATGATGTTGGACTCCGGACATAACCAACAACCAAACTCGTCATCAGAATCATCGGGGCAAAATACCCCACGTGCAACAACTCACCCTGCAAGTTCTTTCACTAGCCTCCTGCGTTCTGGCTCTGCCGGCGGTAACGGAGGCCCCCAAACACACACACATAATTTAGGTTTAAATTGTTTCGTTTTTCCCTGTAATGGCGTTTGTAGTTTCAGATCATCAACCGACAGCAGAGAACCCACTGAATGGTCACTGAATTCCTCAGAAAGCTCATGCCACCATTCGGCGCATGGACTCTGCCTTGGTTGCACTGCTAATTTGAATCCTTCAGACACTGAAGGCCCTCAACAAAGTCCACCTTTCGATATGTTGGATTATCTCTTTGACATTGAAATTCAATGCGTTTCTGACCAACCATTACAACGACAGTCGCATGGCATTGTTGGCAACACAGTCACTAACAGCAACTCTATAGACGGGATCTTCTCAGACAAGACTTCCTCAGATTCAGTGAGTACAGGGGCAACCTGTAAAACCGGCACTACCGGGCAACTAAGCTGTGACGTGATCATTGTCGGAGAGGATAACCGGACGCGTCGATGCGGAAAAATGTGCAAGAGTACCAAAGCCCTCTCGGCTCACAGAAGCAGATATCATACCGGGCAAAAAATCTGTAACGAGATAGTAACCAGAGAAGATAGCCAACCGCATTACTGCGGGACGCTTTGTAAAAATGCTAAAGTCCTGTCGGATCACAGAAGAAGAAGCCACGCCGTACAACGGATCTGTGACGAGACTGTGATTGGGGAGGATGGCCAGCAGATACCTTGCAGAATGGTCTGCAAGAGTGCCGAAAGCCTGTCAGATCACAAAAGAAAAGACCACAGCGCGCAAAAAGCCTGTGACTTGATAGTGATCGGGGAAGATGGCAAACCACGTCCATGCGAAACAGTCTGCAAGAATGCTTTATCCCTGTCGACTCATAGAAGCAGATACCACACCGGGCAAAAAATCTGTGACGTAACGGTGGTCTCAGAGGATGGCCAGCTGCGAGCATGCGGGAAGATCTGCAAGAATAATCAAGCCCTGTCAGATCACAAAAGAAGAGACCACAGCACGCAAAAAACCTGTGGCTTGACAGTGATCGGGGAGGATGGCAAACCACTTCCATGCGGAAGAGTCTGTAAGAATGATTTATCTCTATCGTCTCACAAAAGCAAATACCACACCGGGCAAAAGACCTGTAACTTACCAGTAGTCTCGGAAGATGGCCAACTGCGAGCATGCAGGAAGATCTGCAAGAATGCCCAAGCCCTGTCGGATCACAAAAGAAGAGACCACTCAGGGCAACAAACCTGCGATGTAACAGTGGTCGGGGTGGATGGCCAGCCGCGACCATGCGGGACGGTCTGTAAGACTGCCGTTGCCCTGTCGAATCACAAAAGAAAAAGCCACACCAAGCAACCAACTTGCGCACTGGAAGTAGTCGGGGGGGATAGCCAGCCGCCGCCATGCGAGAAGGTTTACAAGAATGATCAAGCTTTGGAAAACCACAAAAGAAGACATAGAAAGCGCAAGTATGCCTATGTGAACCAGTGATGATGGCCTCTGTAGAGGGACAATTTCGTAACGAATCTTGATATAAAAGGAAGAGTGAGTACTCGCCATATCATCAAGCTCCATGCCACTGCGGGAGAAGAAGCGCTTGAGACGTTTACGCCCGGAGTCGATCTCGGTACCGCGCCCCATAGTTCGGGCAATACGGGACAGGTTGACTGACCCCAAGAGGATGATGGCTTTAGTCCTCAATAGGGTAAAGTCAATAGTTTGCGTTCCAGCCTTTTCATGGACGCTGCCCAGCGTGCAACCATCGGTTTTTAAAAGAAGTTTTTAAAAGAAAAACACTCTTATTTTCTTAATCTATCCTTCCTCTCTGTAAACATGAACGCAAGTATAGAACGATTAAACACTCTCTCTTTATAGCACTGCTGATATTGCTGCTACTAACGTGTTACTTCGTCTGCCAGGCTCACCCATTAACAAGCCGATTTGTTGTCGAGCTTGACCAGAAAACAGGTTCTCCAAACCAGAGCTTTTCTATAAAGCCTGACCAACATAAATTGCCCTGTAACCCGCCAGATGTTGTCGACACAGACGGCTATTCAAAATCAGCCTCGCTGCCTGAAAATAAGCGACATAAACTTTACAGTTACGGGGTAAAAACAACCATTATCGTATCGATTTCATGGCAGTTGCTTTTCGCCACCCACCTGCTGGTGGGTCACAAACTAATCTTGACTGCCAAAGATACCCCTCTATGCCCCTCCTCCTATTCGTGGCTACTTGTAGAAATGGTTGTCATAGTCGGCTGGCTCTTAAAAAACTATTGGCCCCCGGATTCACCGCTCTTTAATCTGATTGAAGAACAAGTGACAACACCTATTCTGACAAAGTGGGATCATGCGGCCATCACCATCATGTTAAACTCTGCAGCTAACCAACAGTCGCAACAGCCATCAGAATCATCGGGGCTTCAGGCCCCAAAGACAACCCCCTCCCTTATAAGCTCTTTCACTGGCCAACTGTATTCTGACTCTGGCGACGGTAACGAAGGCCCTCAACAACAGTCACATACTTTGGGTTTAAATTGTTTCGTCTTTCCATGCAACGGGGTTTGTAGTTTCAGACCGTCACCCGACAGCATAGAGCTCGCTGAATGGTCACTGAATTCCTTAGAAAGCTCATGCCCCCATCTCGCGTATGGACAATGTCTTCGTTGCATTGCTAATTTCGACCCTTCAGACACTGAAGATTCTCAACAAATGCCTTTCGATATGTTGGATTATCTCTTTGGTATGGAACGCCAGTCTGCTTTTGGCGAATTATTTGAGTCACAGTCGCATGGCATTGATGACAACCCGGCCAATCGCCGCAACGCTGTATGCGGAACGGCCTCAGACGGGGTCGCCTCAGACGGGGTCGCCTCAGACGGGGTTGCCTCAGACTCAATGAGTACAGAGACAACCTGTTCAACTGCACCTACCGGGCAACTAATCTGCGACACAACAGTGATCGGCAAGAATGGCCAGCCGCAACGATCCGGAACCGTCTGCGAGAATGCCACAGTCCTGGCGTTTCACAAAATGCCTGCCCACGGCGGGCAAAAAACCTGTGACATGATAGTGATCGGAAAGGATGGTCAACCTCGGCCATGCGGAGCAGTCTTCATAAGTACCAGAACCCTGTCGGTTCACAAAAGAAACATTCACTCAGGGCAAAAAGTCTGTGATGTAACAGTGGTCGGGGATGATGGCAAGCCGCGGCCATGCGGTAAGGTCTTTAAGGGCTCACAGGCCATATCGGATCACAAAAGAAGAAGCCACACCGGGCCACAAGCCTGTGACATGATTGTGGTCGGGGAGGATCACCAGCGGCGGCCATGCGGGATGATCTGCAAGAATATTCGAGCCCTGTCGGATCACAAAAGAAGACATCGAAAACGCAAGCTTTTGGATGAGAGGCGAAAGGATAACCCGAATCCTTAACGTAAAGTGAATAGATATAGATGCAACCTTTTGAAGGGACTTTGCCCGGATGCCCCTATTTGTGTTTTGACAGAAAAACATACTTATTTTCTTGGTCTATCCTTCCTTTCTGTCAACCATAAAACAAGGAAAGAATTATTAAACACTCACTCTTTGCGATACTGATAATGTTGCTGCTATCTTCGCTGTCTGTCGCTTGTCGGGCTCAAACGTTGACTGAACGTTATGTTGTCGAGTTTGAAAAGAATGGTGTTTCTCCAAACCAGAGATTTTTTAGAAAGCGTGAACGACATATACTGTCGGACAACCCGTCAGACATTATCGACACAAACGGCTATACAGGATCCGTTTCGGTTTCTGATACCAAACGACAGAAACCTTACGGTTACACATTAAAAACGACTATTATTAAATCAATTTCGTGGCAATGGCTTTACGCCACTCAACTATTGGTTGGTTTCGAACTGACCCTGACCATCAGAGACAGCCACCTGAATTCCGGCCCTTATTCATGGATACCTGCAGAAGTTGTGGTCGCTGTCGGCTGGCTTCTAAAAAGCTATTGGAGCTTCTATTTTCCGCTTTTAAACCCGATCGAACAACAAGAGGCATCTATAACGACACAAGGGAAGCAACTGTTTGCGGCGATCACTATGGTGTTGGGCTCTGGGCATAACCAAACACCATACCAGTCATCAAAATCTTCGGAGCAGCAAGCCCAACAAGCCCCTTCCCACCTCACAGGCTCTTTCATTAGTCTCCTGGATTCTGACGCTGGCGATGGTGACAGAGGCTCTCAACAACACAAACATACTTTGGGTTTAAATTGTTTCGTCCACCCCTGTAATGGTGTTTGCAATTTACGACAATCGTCTAATAGAAAAAGAGACACTGTGTCTCTCTTCGAGCAGTCCGATACACTGATAGCGACTTCAGGAACAAAGACAGAAATAGAAACCACCCAACCGGGAGCAATACCCATACAAAGCTCATGCACCGATTTAAAGAATGAAAACTGCCTAAGCTGCATAAGCCATTTTGAGCCTGACAAAGCTACACATTCCCCAGACATTTCACTTTTCGAACCATCGAATGAACTGCAATTCTCATTCAGGTCAGACCCGCTATTTGAACCAAAGTCGTGCACCATTAATGACGACCCAGGCAAGGGCGGCATATATAGAGACGGGGTCGCCTTAGACGGGGTCGCCTTAGACGGGGTCGGCTCAAACCCATTAAGTACAGAGGCCGCCAACATAACTGACACTGTCTGGCCACTTAATGAGGATGAGCCAATGTCTGGGAATTGGTCTTCCATCGCTAATGATTTTGCGGATATTAGTGGGTCACTCGATTCGCGCTGTCTTCTCGAAAAAGCCGCTTTTATCCTCTCACTTAACCATTCAGAAACACAACACACAACCACTCAATCATCTCTATCGAGTCAGAGCCAACCATCGCTTTCCCTGACAGCCGCAATGCAGGTCTCAAACAACAGTGGGCAACTAACCTGTGACTATACAGTGGTCGGAGAGCATGGCCAGCCACAACTTTGCGAAAAGGTCTGCAAGAGTGCCAAAGCCCTGTCGGATGACAAAAGCAGAGTCCACACCACACCAAAAACCTGTGACTTAAAAGTGCCCGGGGAGAATGGCCAGCCGCGGCCATGCGGGATGGTCTTCAAGAATGCTCAACTTCTTTCAAATCACAAAAGAAAAGATCACACCGGGCCAAGAATCTGTGATGTGATAGTGATCGGAAAGGATGGTCACCCGCAGCGATGCGGGGCGGTCTGTAAGAATGTTTCAGCTCTGTCGTCTCACAAAAGCGGACGCCATACAGGGCAACGAACCTGTAACATGATCGTGGTCGGTGAGGATGGCATAGCGCAGCCATGCGGGAGGATTTACAAGAATGCTCAGCTTCTGTCGGCTCACAAGGGCGGATACCACACTGGGAAAAAAACCTGCAACCTGACAGTGGTCGGTGAAGATGACCAACAACGACCATGCGGGACGGTCTGCAAGAATGCTCAATCTCTGTCATCTCATAAAACACAAATCCACACCGGACCAAAAATCTGTGACGTGACCATAGTCGGGGAGAATGGCCATCAGAGGTCATGTGGGAAGTTCTGCGAGAATCTCAGAGTCCTGGTGAATCACAAAAGAACACATCGAAAACGCAAGCCTGACGATGTCGACCAGAATCGTGCACTTCGATTTCTAAAGAATAAAAAGAACAAGTAAAACCCGCCCTGTCATGAGGCTTTGTCTGGTAATTCCTCTAGCAGCCTGTCGGACTTAAGGCTGTCCTACTGCGGTTGCAATAAATTGGTCTAAAAATTCCTGCTTCTTCGTCAAATAGCTCGCTATTCTCCTCAGAAGCAGAAATTTTTATCCTCAATTTCTTGCAATCCTCGCTACGGACGCTTAAGTCCGACAGGCTGCTAGTTTTTAACAGAAAATCTTTGACAGAGAAACACACTTATTTTCTTGATCTATCCTTCGTCTCTATCAACTGGAACGCGCGGCTATAATTATTAAACATTCACTCTTTGCGGCACTGCTTTTGCTGACATGTCCTGTCGCCTGTCAGACCGAACCGTTGACAGGACATTATATTGTCGAGCTTGAACAAACTAGAATATTTCCAAACCAGAGCTTTTTTGTAAAGCGTGTTGGAAACCCTTCAGACACTACCAACACAAAAGACTATGCAGGACCAGATTCATCGCCTGATGACAAACCCCGCAGATCTTGGGGCCACGGAGTAGAAACGACCATTATTGAAGCGATTTCCTGGCAATCGGTTTACGCCACTGGCCTGCTGACCCTGACTATCAAAGACGCTCCTCCGGGTGCCGCCGCTTATTCATGGTTACCATTGGAAGTGCTTGTCGATATCATCTGGCTTTTAAAAAGCCACTTAAACATAAAATCATCGTCGTTTGATCTGATCGAACAACAAGAAGCCAGTCAGGATGACCCGTTTGCAACCATCACTATGGTTCTTGGCTCAGGACATAGTCAACAATCATACCAACCATCAAAATCATCAGGTCAGCATGCCACGGAAGCCGCGGCCGATCCTGCAGACTCTTTCGTTAGCCGTCTGTATTCTGGCTCTGGAAGCGGTAACGGGAATCCCCAACAACACCTGCATACTTTGGGTTTAGATTGTTTCATCCATCCCTGTCGTGGCGTTTGTCAATTCCGCCCATCATCAGATAGCAGAGAGCCCTCTGAGCGGCCGTTAGACTCCGGAAAAAGCTCATGTCCCCATTTGGTCAATGGACACTGCTTTAGATGCATGGGTCATTTTGATCCTGTATACATTACATACCCAATGAATGCTGACGCTGACTATACAACTGATGCTGCCGACCAACTCAATTATAATGTGAATTTTCTCTCCAACGCCGTTGGTGTTTCGACCATCAATGAGCTAATCCTTCCACAAAGTCTTCCCGAAGAAGTCGGAATTTGCGATACGCTCGGCCAGTTAACCTCCCTGTTTGAGACTTCAGAAACACATCAAACAACGATAGAATCATCCCAATTGGGTCAGAGTTCATCTCATCTTTACCATACAGTCACAGAACAAGCCCTGTCGGATCACAAGCTTAAATTCCACAGCGGGCAACTGAGCTGTGAGAAAACAGTGATCGGTAAGAATGGTCAGCAACAGTTATGCGGGAAGGTCTGCAAGAGTTATAAAGCCCTTTGGGAACACAAAAAAAGAGCCCACACCGGGCCACAAACCTGTGACGGAATAGTGGTCAGTGAGGATGGCCAGCAGCCATGCGGCATGGTCTGCAAGAACGCTCAAGCCCTGGTAGAACACAAACGCAAATTCCACAGCGGGCAGCGACCAACCTGTGAGGCAACAGTGGTCGGGAAGGATGGTCAACAGCACTCATGCGGGAAGGTCTTCAACAACAGCAGAGCCCTGTGGGACCACAAAAGAAGAGCCCACACAGGACCACAAGCCTGTAACGAAACAGTGGTCGGCGGGGATGGCCAGCAGCAGCCATGCGGCAAGGTCTGCAAGAATACTCAAGCTCTGTTTGATCACAAACGCCTATTCCACAACAAGCATCAGCCAACCTGTGAGGCGACATTGGTCGGGGAAAATGGTCAGCAGCAGTCATGCGGGAAGGTCTGCAAGAATAATAGAGCCCTGTGGCATCACAAAAGAATAGCCCACAGCGGGCCACAAACCTGTGACTTGACAGTGGTCAGGGAGAATGGCCAGCAACAGCCATGCGGGAAGGTCTGCAAGAATGCTCAAGCTCTGTCGCTTCACAAAAGAAAATCGCATTCCAGGCACAAAAGCAACGCTCACTGCGAGCAACAAACCTGTAACGCGACTCTGGTCGGGGAGGACGGCCAACTGCAGCCATGCAGACAGCTATGCAACAGTGCCACAGCTCTGTCGAAACACAAAAGAAGACACCGAAAGCGGAAGCCTGTTGATGTAGATCAGGATAATCACCTCAGCCGTAATTGACGGAAATACGGACTTATTTTATTGATCTATCCTTCCTCTCTATAAACCAGAACGCAGGGCTAGAATTATCCAATACTCACTCTTTGCGGCAGTGTTGTTGCTGAAATTCTCTGTCACCTGTCAGGCCAAACCGTTAACAGAATGTTTTTTTGTTGAGCTTCAAAAAAATGCGGATTATCCAGACCAGAGCTTTTCTTTAAAGCGTGATCGGCGCACATTTCCAGACATTGCCGACACAAACACTTATCCAGGATCAGCTTCACCATTTGATGACAAACAACAAAGATCGTGCAGTTTCGTGGTAAAAATACCCCCTGCTGAATCGATTTCGCGGCATTTACCATACGCCACTGATCTGCTCGTTGGTTACAAACTAATCCTGACCAACAGAGACGCTCTTCTCGATCTCAACCCTTATTCATGGATACCTATAGAAGTGATTGCCGCTGTGTACTGGCTTTTAAAAAACTATTGGAACCCCAGCTCACCGCCGTTTAACCCAATTGAACAAAAAGAGGCGAATCAGGATCATCCGTTTGCCATCGTAACTATGATGCTTGGCTCTGGAGATGGACAACAATCACACCGGCCATCAGAATCATCCAGGCAGCAAACCCATAAAGCCAACACCCATACTGCTGGCTCTTTCAACAGACCACTGAATACTGACTATGGCGCCGGTAACGATGGTCCTCAGCAAGATCTGCATTCTTTGGATTTAAATTGTTTCGTCTTCCCCTGTTATGGCGTTTGCTGTTTCCGACCATCATCTGATAGCAGAAAGCACGATGAATCGCCGCTGAGCTGGGTACAAAGCTCATGTCGCCATTTAGCGAGAGGACAATGCATTAGTTGCATAGACTATTTTGATCTTTCAAGCGAAAGAAACTACTCGCTTTTCAATGCATTGAATGGCCTCCCTGCCACTCAGCTACAATGCGACTCTGACCAACCATCCAAGACACAGACGAGCAGCTGTGATAGTAGCCCGGAATGTCACTGCAACCTTGCATATATAACGAGCGCAGAGGCTGCCTGTGCAGCTAACATTTCCGGGCAACCGACCTGTGACGTTACCGTGATTCAAAAGAATGGCCAACAACGACCATGCGGGAAGGTCTGCAAAAATGCTAAAGCGCTGTCCGTCCACAGAAGCATGGCCCACAGTGGGAAAAAAACCTGTGGCGTATCCGTGGTCAGGGAAGACGGTCTGCTGCGGCCATGCGGTCAGGTCTGCAAGAACGCTTGCGCACTGTCGGATCACAAAAGAAAAGAGCACACCGGACAACAAACCTGTGATGTCATATTAGTCGGGGAGAATGGCCAGCCGCGTCCATGCGGAATTGTCCTAAAGAATGCTCTATCTCTGTCTAGTCACAAGAGCAAGGTTCACAGCGGTCAACGAGCCTGTAGCATGACCGTGGTTGGCGAGAATGGCCAGCCACGACCATGCGGGACGACCTGGAAGAATGTTCTGGACCTGTTGAGTCACAAAAGACGCACCCACAGCAATAAACAAGCCTGTGAAGTAACCGTCATCGGGAAGGATGGCCTGCAGCGGCCATGCGGGAAAATCTGCAGTAATACTCAAGCCCTGTACGATCACAAAAAAACTCATCGAAAACGCAAGGCTCTTGATCTGGATCGGAATGATGGCCTCAGTTCTAAATAACGGAAAAACACGGTTATTATCATGATCTATCTTTTCTCTCTGTAGGCCAGGATGCAAGGATATAATTATTAAGCACTCACTCTTTGCGATATTTTTACTACTACTGCCGTTTGTTATCTGTCGGGGCGAACCGTTGACAGAACGTTATATTGTCGAGCTCGAACAGACCAACCAGCACTTTTATACAGAGCGTGACTGGCAAAAACTGACGCACGACGCGTCAGACATCGCCGAAGCAAACAGCTATGCAGGAACACATTTCTCCCTTGATGATAAACCACACAGACCTGGCGACTATGGAGTAAAAACGACCATAATTGAATCAACTTTGTGGCAATGGCTTTATACTACCCATCTGCGGGTTGGTTACAAACTGATCCTGACCGGCAAAGACTCTCCTCTAAGCCCCGGCCCTTATTCATCGTTACCTGTAGAAGTGATTGTTGCTGTCGGTTGGGTTTTAAAAAGCTATTTGAACCTTGATTCACTTCTGTTTGGCCTGATTCAACAATTAGAGACAGCATCCACGCAGGCGCAGGAAGGCAAACCGGATTTGGCCATCACTATGATGTTTGGCTCTGGACATCATCGGACACTACCACCATCAGAACCATCCGGCCAGAGACCATCAGGGGCAACCACCCACCCTAAAGCCTCTTTCAACAGCCCACTGAATACTGACTATGGCGACGACAAAAGAGGCCCTCAAGAAGACTTGCATACTCTGGATTTAAATTGTTTTGTCTATCCCTGTCGTGGCATTTGTATACTCAGACAATCATCCGATAGTAGTTGGCTTGCTGAATCGTCACTAAATTCCGGACAAAGCTCATGCCCCCATTTGACGAATGCGCAGTGTCTTCGTTGCATTGGCTATTTTGATCCTCTAAACGCCAGCGATTCCTCGCCTTTAAAAACATTGGATGATTTCCCTGCCAATCAACTTCAATGCGTATTTGACCGACTGGTTTATCCACAGCCGCAAGGCATTGATAGCAACCCTGCCTATGGCAGGAACTTTTCAGACGGGGTCGCCTTAGACGGGGTCGCCTTAGACGGGGTCGCCTCAAAATCAATGGATGCCGGGGCAGACTATAAAACTGAAGCTGTCGGGCAAGCGGCCTGTAAGTTGATTGTGATTGGAGAGCATGGCCAGAGACGACCATGCGAGATTGTTTGCAAGAGTGCTACAGCTTTGTCGGTTCACATAAGAAAAGATCACAGCGGGCAACAAACCTGTGATGTGCCTCTGGTTGGAGAGGATGGCCAGCCACGACCATGCGGAAAAGTCTACAAGAATGCTTTGGTCCTGTCGTCTCATAAAAGTAAAGTCCACAGCGGGCTAAAAGCCTGTGACGTGAGCGTGATCGGGGAGGATGGCCGACTGCAGCCATGCGGGACGGTCTGCCAGAATGCGCTAGCCCTGAGGAATCACAAAGGCAGACTCCATACCGGGCAACAAACCTGTGACATGCTGGTGGTCGGTAACGATGGCCAGTCAGGGCCATGCGGGGAGGTTCTCAGGAATGCTATAGAACTGACTTACCACAAAAACAGAGTCCACTCTAGCCAGCAAATCTGTGGTGTGATGTTGATCGCGAAGGATGGCCAGCAACAACCATGCGGAAAGGTCTGCAAGAATAGCTGGAGGCTGTCGGATCACAAAAGAAAAGAGCACAGCGGACAAAAAACCTGTGACATGATCGTAGTCGGAGAGGATGGTCAGCAGCGGCCATGCGGGAAGCTTTGCAAGAGTTCCAAGGCTCTGACGGATCACAAAAGAAACATCCACGGCGGGCAAAAAACCTGTGACGAGATAATGCTCGGGGAGGATGGCCAGCCACAGCCATGCGGGAAGGTCTGCCAGAATCATCAAGCTCTGTCGAATCACAAAAAAAGACATCGAAAACGCAAACTTGCTGATGCGGCCAAGTACAATGACCTCAGTTCTAAATGACAGAAAAGCTCAATTATATTCTTGATCTATCCTTCCTCTCTGTAAATCAGAAGGCAAGAACACAATTATTAAACACTCACCCTTTACGACACCGCTGTTGCTGCTACTGATGTTTTTTGTCGTCTGTCATGCACAACCGTTTACAGGACGATTTGTTACCGAACTTGAACAGAAAACAGCATCTCCAAAACTGAGCTTTTCCATAAAGCCTGACCGGTGTCCCTTTTCAGACATTGCCGATATAAACGGCTTTACAAAATCATCTTTGCCGACTAATAATATACGACAACATTCGTTCATTTACGGGATAAAAACGACCGTTGAGTTAATCTTCTGGCAATGGCATTACATCACTCACCTGCTGGTGGGTTACGAACTGATCCTGTCCACCCCGGACGCCTCCCTGTACTCCACTCCTTACTCATGGGCACTTGCAGAAGTAGTTGTGGCTGTCGGTTGGCTTTTACAAAGTTATTGGCATCCCAACTCCCCACTGTTTAAGCTGATTGAACAGCAGAAGGCAACGTTTATGCTGACCCAGGGGGATCAGACATTTGTCACCATCACTGTGATTCCGGACTCTGGGCATAGCCAACAACAATACCAGGCTTCACAACCATCGGGCCAACAAGCCCCGGGGGCAACCATCCAGCCTGCTGGCTCTTTCACTGGCTTCCTTTATTCAGGCTCCGGTAGCGGAGACGGAGAACCTCTGCAACACCAACATACTTTGGGTTTAAATTGTTATGTCTTTCCCTGCAATGGCGTTTGTAGTTTCCGAGCATCATCCGACAGCAGAGAGTCCGCTGAATGGCCACTGAATTCCTTAGAAATCTCATGCCCCCATTTTCCGCAAGGGCACTGTCTTGGTTGCATAAGTCATTTGAATCCTTTAAACGTTGGAGATTCTACGCTTTCACAAGCATTGGATGATCTCTTTGACACTCAACTCGAATTCGAGTCTGGCCAACTATTTCAGCGGCAAGCGCATCAGCCACAAGCCGGAGGCATTAGCGACAATACAGACAATCACTGCACAGTGAATGCAGGGATCGTCTATGCAACTGATACCACTTGGCCAGCCAATGATGATGTACCAATTTGTCTTCTTCCCGGAGGAGCGCCTCGCGGAAGAACTGCACATTACCCACAAACCCTGGCAAATCATAAAAGCAGCAACCACACCGGACAACTAAACTGTGACGTGACCACAGTCGTTGAGGATGGCGAGCCTCAACCATGCGGGAAGGTCTTCAAGAGTGCTCAATCTCTGTCATCTCACAAAAGCAAATACCACACCGGACAAAAAACCTGTGATGTGACCGTTGTCAGAGAGGATGGCCAGCAGCGATGCGGGATAGTCTTCAAGAGTGCTCAATCTCTGTCATCCCACAAAAGCAAATACCACAGCGGGCAAAAAATCTGTGATGTGACCATGTTCAGGGAGGATGGCCAGCAGCAGCCATGCGGGACCGTCTGCCAGAATGGCTACGCCCTGTCGAATCACAAAAGAAGATACCACACCGGGAAAAAAGCCTGTGACATGACCGTAGTCGGGGAGGATCGTCAACAGCGGCCTTGCGGAAAGATCTGCCGGAATGCTCTGGCTCTCTCTGATCACAAAAAAACTCAACACGGCGGGGAAAAAACCTGTGACGTGACCGTCGTTGGGGAGGATGGTCAGCAGCGACCATGCGGAAAGGTCTGCCAGAATACTCAAGCTCTAACGAATCACAAAAGAAAACATCGAAAACGCAATCCCGATGATGTGAGCCAGAATAATGACCCCAGCTCTAAAGAAGGTAGAGTAAATAAATAACGAGTCGATCTCTGCAGGGGACAATTTTGTAAAGAATCTTGATATAAAAGGGAGAGTGGGTGCTCGCCAGCAGGTATAACTGCAAGCTTATTAACTCAAGCTGAATGATTGCCGCCTTTGAACTGGTCAAACTCCCGGTTGGTGCGATCCGGACAGACAACCCTGTTTCCTTCGGGTACCATCCAGTCAACGACACTTCTGGCAATATCATCAAGCTCCATGTCACTCCGGGCGAAGAAGCGCTTGAGACGTTCACGCCCGGAGTCGATCCCGGTACCGTGCCCCATAGTTCGGGCCGTACGGGACAGGTTGACTGAACCCATCTGGATAAGGCCAATAATAACCAGCGCAATAAGGTCAATACGGGATTGATGCCAGCCAAGAGAGGTTTTAAGATGCTTTGCCAGTGAATGGGGGGTGTTGCACGAAAGGTGACTGCTTGAGGTAATGGGCTTGCAGAATGCCTGCTGTCGGCCACCTATGCACCCTTTGATATCAAGCTTTGTCTCGAAATTATCCCCTTCAGAGCTCTGATTTTTGACAAAAGGCTTTTGACAGAAAACATTCTCATTTTCTTGATCTATCTTTCCCTTCTGTTAACCAGAATACAAGGATAGAATTATTGAGCACTCACTCTTTGCAACACTAATGTTGCTGCTATTGTCGCTTTCTGTCATCTGCCAGGGTGAAACGTTGACAGAACGTATTTTTGTTGAGATTCAACAAAATTCAAACCGGAGCTTCACTATAAAGCGTGACCAGCGAAAATTGTCTGGCAACCCATCACACATTACCGACACAGGGGGCTGTGCAGGAACAGATTTCCTGCCTGATGAAAAACGACAGAAATCGTATGATTACGGAGCAAAAATGCCCCTTATTGAGTCGATTTCGTGGCAGTTGCTATACGCTACTAATCTACTCGTTGGTTTCGAACTGATCCTGAGCACCATAGATACCCCTTTAAGCTCTAACCCACACTCAGGGATGCTCGCAGAAGTGGTTGTCAGTGTCGGTTGGCTTTTAAAATGCTATTGGAACCCTTATTCACGGCTGTTTAGCCCAATTCAATACCAAGTTGAACAACAAGAGTCGAGTCAGGATCGCCTATTTGCCACCATCACTGTCATGTTTGGCTCTGGATGTAACCAACAATCATATCAGCCAACAAAATCATCCAGTCAGCAAGCTCCGCAAAGAAGTACATACCCTTCAGGCTATTTCGCTAGCCTCCTGCATTCTGACTATGAGGACGGTAACGAAGACCCTCAACAACACCCACATACTTTGGGTTTGAATTGTTTCGTCCATCCCTGTCATGGTACCTGTCAACTCCGACCATCATCTGATAACACAGAGCCCTCTGAATGGCCGATGAATTTCGCAGGAAGCTCATGCCTCCATTTGGCCACTGGGTACTGCTTCAGTTGCGTGGGGCATTTGGATCCTTTACAGGTTACGCACCCCCAACAAACCCTGCCTTTCGAAATACGGGATGATATTCTTGCCATTAAACGCCAATACGATTTTGGTCAACGATTTCCGCCACAGGCGCATGGTACTGATGACAACCCAGCCAATAATGGCAACCCTCAAGGCGGGGTCGCTTTAGACTCAATGAGTGCAGGGGTAGTCTCTAAAGGGCAACGAACCTGTGTCGAGATCGTGATAGGTGAGGATGGCCGGCAGCGGCCATGCGGAAGGATTTGGAAAAGTTCCAGAGCCCTGTCGGATCACAAAAGAAGAGACCACAGTGGGCAACAAACCTGTGACGTGCCCCTGATCGGTCAGGATGGCCAGCCGCGGCCATGCGGAAGTATCTGCAGAGGTTCTAAAGCCCTGTCGGAACATAAAAGAAGAGACCACAGTGGGCAACAAACCTGTATCGTGACCGTGATCGGTGAGGATGGCCACCGGCAGCGATGCGGAAAAGTCTTGAGAAGTGCTATATCTCTTACGGCTCACAAAAGCTCATACCACAGCGGGCAAAAAACCTGTGACATGACGGTGGTCGGGGAGGATGGCCAGCTGCACAAATGCGGGATGCTCTGCATAAATGCCAGAAATCTGGCGAGTCACAAAAGAGTTGCTCACACTGGGCAAAAAACCTGTGGCATAACTGTCGTTGGGAAGGATGGCCAGCCGCGGCCATGCGGGATGCTCTGCAAGAATGCCAGAGACCTGTCGTATCACAGGAGAAAAATACACAGCGGGCCAAAAACCTGTGATATGCCCCTGGTCAGCGAGGATGGTCAGCAGCGGCCATGCGGGTTGGTCTGCAAAAGTGCCCCGGCCCTGACGGATCACAAAAAAAGAGACCACACCGGACAACAAACCTGCAACATGACCGTGGTCGGGGAGAACGGCCAACTTCAACGATGCGGTCAGCTCTGCGACAATGCCAGAGCCCTGTTGAATCACAAAAAAAAACATCGAAAAAGCAAGTTTGTTGATGTGGACCAGAATGGAGGCCTCTTTTCTAAATGACAGACAAATAGATATATGCTCTTGATCTATCCTTTCTCTCTGTAAAACACAATGCAAGGATGGATTTATTAAAAACTCTCTCTTTACGGCACTGCTGTTGTTGCTACTGTTGCTACTGTTGCTACTGTTGCTACTGTTGCTACTAAAGCTGTTGTCTGTCGTCTGTCAGGCCGAGCCGTTGACAGAACGTTTTGTTGTCGAGCTTGAACAGAATGCAGTTTTTACAAACCAGAGCTTTTCTGTAAAGGATTACCAGCATAAATGGCCGGACAGCCCGTCAGACATTACCGATACAAACGGCTATGCAAGATCAGATTTACCGCTTGACGAAAAACGACACAAACTTGTCGGTTACGGGGTAAAAACCACCCTTATTGAATCAATTTCATGGCAATGGCTTTGCGCTACTCATCTGCTGGTTCGTTACAAACTGATCTTGACCACCAAAGACTCTCCTCTGTTTTACACCCCTTATTCATGGGTGCCTGTAGAAGATGTTTGGGTGTGAATTGTTTCATCCACCCCTGTTACGGCGTTTGCCAATTCCGATCATCATCTGATGGCAGAGAGCCCGCTCGATCGCAGCTGGATTCCCTGGAAAATTTGACAAGCCACACAGAAGCTATCACCGGACAAAGCTCACGCACCGATTTGGTCAATAGACACGGCCATAGCTACAAAAGTCATTCTGATACTATGCAGAATATATATTCCAATGAAACGTCGCTTTTCGAAATGTCGTTTACCCTGTCCACACCCCCACCAAGAACCTCAGAAACAGAGCAAACAACAGAATCATTCCAATTGGACCAGACCCAGACTAAGATGTTATTGTCGTCTAACAACAGCGTAAAGCACCATGGTCAACATACCTGTGACGTGACCGTCTTCGGGGAGGATAGTCAACCGCGACTCTGCGAGACAGTCTGCAAGAATGCCAGAGTCCTGTCGGATCACAAAAGAAGATTCCACACCGCACAACAGACCTGTGACGAGATGGTATTCGAAGAAGATTGCCAGCAGCGCCCGTGCGGAAAGACGTGCAAGAATATTCGATCTCTTTCGGTTCACAAAAGCAAATACCACACCGGTCAGGCAACCTGTAACGAAATCTTGGCCGAAGAGGATCGCCGACCGCGGAGATGCGGGACGATTTGCAAGAGTGCTAAAGCCCTGACGGAGCATAGAAGCATGCATCGAAAGCGCAAGCGCGTTCAGGTGCACTTCTCCCAATGAACACTAGTTGCCCTCTTCTGCCTGCTCCCTCTCTCCACTGTCGAGCTCAGATGCCAGCCGATAATCATCCCGTCCGCTTTTCTTGGCCACATACATGGCCTGATCAGCAGCCTTGAGCAGAGCTTCGGCATCAGTGCCGGTATCTTCTGATGTCGCAATTCCGATACTGGTGCCTACGTGTCTGGCTTCGCCATTCAGATCGTGGGGTTCACGGATTGTGGTGAGAATCTTCTCAGCAATCAGTTTGGCGTCCGATGCTTCCGCCACATCATCCAGAATGATGGCAAACTCATCCCCCCCTAACCTGGCAACCAGGTCACCTTCACGCACACATTCCTGCAACCTTTGTGACACACTTCTCAGCAGAAGATCTCCGGCATCGTGCCCAAGGGTATCGTTAATTTCCTTGAAGTGATCCAGATCAAGGTACATGACAGCAGTGCTCTTATTCCGCCTCTGACTCCTGGCTAATGAAGCACCCAGAAACTCTTTGAACAGTGTCCGATTAGCCAGCCCTGTCAAACTGTCGTACTTCGCCATCAGCAACAACTGATTTTCCAGCTTCTTGCGCTCGGTAATGTCTTGAAACAATAAAACGCAACCCTGCACTTCCTGCCTGTCATTAACAATAGCCGCCATATTGTATTCAGCATCAAAGTGGCTTCCGGAAAGTGTCCAAAGTTGTCTATCTGATGTATGAAAGACACCTCCAGCGACCATCGTATTCTCAAGTATTTCTGACTCTTGCCACTTTTCCAGAGCCTCTTCCCCTTTAGCGTCGTATACAAACTGACTGATGTGTTTTCCCAACAGATTTTCTTCTGTTCCTCCAAGCATGGCGCAGGCGGTTGGATTGATGAACGAAATCTTGCCATCGGGATCAAGACCGGCGATGCCTTCACCGGCATTATCCAGCAACAACTTATTCTTTCGGCTGATCCAGCGAAGCTCCCTTGAGACTTGCTCTAGCTCAATCCGCTGTTCTTCCAGCTGCAGAAACACCTTAACCTTGCCCAACAAGATATCCGGATTGATGGGTTTTGGCAGATAATCAACCGCACCCGCCTGATAGCCTTTACTGATGTAGGACTGATCCTTGTTTATGGCGGTGACAAAAATGATAGGAATATTGGCTGTCTGCTTGTTGCTGTGCAGCAAAGTCGCCGTCTCAAAACCGTCCATGCCCGGCATCTGCACATCCAGAAGGATCACCGCAAAATGGTGATGAAGCACTTCTGATAAAGCCGCTTCACCAGAGTCCACTTTATGTATTTCGGCTCCCAACGGCTTGAGAAGCTTGTTCATGGCCAGCAGATTCTCAGGACGATCATCCACGACCAGAATTTTGACTTTCGGCTTGTCATCCATGACCGCCCTCCTGACTCATTCATGTCTCAGGTTTGAAATTCTTGGATTTTAAGCAGACAGCCATATCACTCAAGTCCAGCACATGGTCCACACAACCGGTTGCAATGGCTGATTTGGGCATTGTCGGCACCTCGGCTGTTTCGGGATTCTGGACAATGGTTAATCCGCCTGCCTGTTTAACAGCCCTGACACCCTCTGCCCCATCTTTATTGGCGCCCGTTAACAGGACACCCACCACTTGTGTACCAAAAACATCGGCAGCAGATTGAAAGAGGACATCCACCGAAGGTCTGGAATGGCAGACCGGGGCATCAATGCTCAGGCTCAGGGTTTCCCTATCTTCAACCTGCAAGTGGTAACCACCAGGAGCCAGGTAAACATGATTGTCGACCATCTTCTGCTTGTCATAAGCAATACTGACCGGCAGTGGTGATGTTTTCCCCAGAAATTTTGATAAGCCTTCTTCATCACCGGACGCCAGGTGTTTGGTAATAATAACGGGATACGAAAAACAGCTTCCCAGTTCCAGAAGCAGGGATTCCAGTGCTGAAAGCCCTCCGGCTGAGGCTCCGATCACCAATACCCCGTCGCTCATCAATTACCCTTTCTGTAGATGCGCTGGTCCCGATCAGTGACTTCCAGCTGATTACCGATTGAACTGAAGAGAATATTTTCCCGCTTGCCAACACAGAGCACACCTCTGGAACAGAGACTGTCAAATAGCAGTTGCAACACCCGATCCTGTAGCTCCTGATTGAAATAAATGAGTACATTTCGACAAAGAATCAGGTTCATTTCCCCGAATACACCATCCGTCACCAGATTATGATTAGCAAAGGTAATATGATCAGCCAGTCGTCCATTGAACTTCACGGAGTCATATCCTCTGTGAAAGTAGTCTGATAACTCTTTCTTGCCTCCTGTCTTGCGGTAGTTCTCCTCATAGAGAGCCATCTCGGCTTCCGGATAGATACCGCTTTTGGCATGACGCAATGCCTGATCGTTAAAGTCTGTGGCATAGATCTGACAGCGATCCAGCAGACCCTCTTCATCGAGAAGAATAGCCATGGAGTAGGCTTCCTGACCACTGGCGCAGCCCGCATGCCAGATTTTGATAAACGGATAGGTTTTCAGAATCGGGACTATGTTCTCCCGAAGAGACTTGAAGAAATCCGGGTTCCTGAACATCTCTGTCACAACCACCGACATATCTTTAACAAAAACAGCGAAAGCAGACTCGTCATGAAGAAACAATGGAATCAAGTCACTGATGTGCTGAACGCCCGACATCTTCATGTGTCTTTTGACACGGCGGATTAAAGATGCTCTGGCATAGCTGCCAAACTGGTAACCATACTTTTCCTGAACAGCACTCAGAAGTAGCTTCAGTTCAAAATCCTGATACGAATCCCCGGGTTCTGTCATTTGAATAACCAGACCTTCATCATTTCAACCAGTTTGTCGATCTCCACCGGCTTGGTCATATAGTCATTGGCGCCCGCTTCTATACACTTTGCCTTATCATCGGACATGGCCTTGGCTGTCAGTGCAATGACAGGCATACTCTTAAACCGGTCAACTTCACGCATTTTGGTCATGGCTTCATAGCCGTCCATCACCGGCATCATGATGTCCATCAGCACCAGCTCAATACCCTCTTCTTCATCGAGCTTATCGAGGGCGTTTTGTCCATTATCAGCAATGACCACTTCCAACCCAATTCCCTGCAAGCCCTTGGATAATGCAAAGGTGTTGCGAAGATCATCATCCACCAGCAGAATTTTATGACCTTCAAGGGATTTGTTATTCACCGACTTAGCTGCAGGCCTTAATTCGGCAGGAGCCGACTTTTCGATCGAATGAATGAAAAGGCTGATCTCATCCATCACCCTCTCGGAAGCATAATCCCCCTTCATAACCAGAGCACGGGTATATTTCTGCAGCTCTTTCTGGTCTTCTGCCGACAACTTCTTATCGGTATGAATGATGATCGATGGCATGTTGTCGCCCATCTTTTCCTGAAGCTTCTGTAAAAACGCCAGTCCACTGCTGTCTGGTAAATCGACATCCATCACCAGACACTGCCAGTGATTCTCTGACATTGACTGTTCGGCTTCTTCAGCGGATGAAGCCTCGGCGATATTCATCCCTTTTTCTCTCAGCATTTTCGCCAGGTGTGATCGACTCTCTGCATCAATGTCCAATAACAGAGCATGTTGGATATCTTTTGAGAGAGCCGTTTTAAGCGTGCTGAAAACCTTTTCCAGGTCACCTACCGACACCGGCTTGACCAGATAACCAACAGCCCCCTGTCGCTCTGACTCATCAGGATCACGTCCCGAAACGATGTGAACCGGTATATCTTTTGTCATAGCATTCTTCTGCAACTGCCTGAGCACATCTTCACCATCCATATCTGGCAGGCCAAGATCCAGAATAATGGCCATAGGCTGCTCTTCGATCGCCGTCTGAATCCCTTCCTTACCATTGGCGGCCACCAGACATTGATAACCATGACTGCCGGAAAGCTGTTTGACGATATCCGAGAAATGCTGATCATCTTCAATGATCAGAATATTCTTTCCAGCTGTGGACCTTTTCTTTTTGATCGGAGGCTTATCAGCCACAGGAGCCGAGTCAGCTTTAGCTTTTTTTTCAGCAGGAGCGGAAGCGGCTTTTTGATAACCGTCACTGGTAGCGGGTGAATAACTGTCAGCCGTGACTTTTGCGCCATCAATTGAGCAAACGGCATTATCAGGCAGATAAACCGTAAACGTTGTTCCTTCTCCTTCGGCACTCTCTATGCCGATATGACCACCCAACATAGAAGTCAGTTCACGTGAGATTGCCAAACCTAACCCGGTTCCACCGTACTTTCTGCTGGTTGAACCATCCGCCTGCTGGAATGCCTCAAAGATGGCATCCTGCTTTTCTTCCGGAATGCCTATCCCGGTATCCCTGACTGCAAAGGCAACATAGGTTTCGTAGCCATGACCTGCCTTACGGGTTGAGTTGAATACCCGGATATAGACGCCCCCCTGTTCCGTAAACTTAAAGGCATTAGACAGGAAGTTTTTGATAACCTGCATAACCCTTTGGCTATCGGTGAGAATAACTCTGGTCGTCCCGGGATCTATATCCACAGAGAAATCCAGTCCCTTGTTTTCAGCCAGAGGTTTGAACAAAGTCCGCATACTGGAGCACAGCTCTTCAATATCCATATCTTCCAGATTGACACTCATCTTGCCGGCTTCAACCTTGGACAGATCAAGAATATCATTGATCAAATCGAGAAGTTCCTTCCCACCGCTGTAGATCACTTGTGCGGATTCAATCTGGTCTTCGTTAAGGTTACCTTCATCGTTATCTGCCAACATCTGTGCCAGAAGGAGAAGTGAGTTCAAAGGCGTCCGTAATTCATGGGACATATTGGCCAGGAACTCAGACTTGTATTTACTGGCCTGTTCCAGCTCTTCTGCCTTCTCTTCCAGGGTTTTTCTTGAAAGCTCAATATCCAGATTTTTTCGTTCAATCTCAGCTTTCTGTTGCTGAAGAAGCTCGGTTTTTTCTTCCAGCTCAGCGTTAGACTTCTGCATCTCCTCACTCTGGGCTCTTAGCTCCTCCTGGGACTCTTCCAACACTCTGGCCCGGCTTTCCAATTCATCATTGACAGAACGCAGCTCTTCTTGCTGCTCTTTCATGGCCTCTGATTGCCGCGTGGTCTTTTCGAGCAGCTGATTGACACGGTTACGGTATTGGGCAGAATTAATACCGATAGCGACACTTTCCAGAGCATCTTCGAGAAAGCCCCTCTGTTCATGCGTCAGCTCCCTGATAAGGGCAAACTCCAGAACTCCCTTAACTTCTCCCTCATAAACAAGCGGTACGGTAATAATCACTTTGGGAGACGTATTGCCCAATCCCGATTCAATTTTGATGTAATCTTCGGGAATGCCGGTCAACTCAATGGCCTGCTTCTCCAAAGCCGCCTGACCTACCAGACCTTCCCCGATCTCAAAAATGTTTTTGTTCTGCTGGCGTTTTTGCCAGGCAAAAGATGCCATCAGCTGCAATCGCTTCTCATCATCCATGACATACATGGCACCTGTCTGCATATGCAGGTAGCGGGCAAGGTAGGAGACGATGTTCTTACAGACCTCTGATAGCTCCTGCTCTCCCCTCATGCAGTTATTCAAACCTGCCAGACCTTCCTGCTGCCAGCTCTTGCGATCGTTATCACTGATAACATTTCTCAACTTCTCCGTCATCTCAGAGAAGCTGCGACTAAGGTCACTGATTTCATTGTGACCGCTGAGTACAGCACCCTGAGCATAATCACCCGACGCAACCCGATTAACCCAGGCAGTGATGGTTCTGATCGGTCTGACCAATCTTCGGGTAATGACCAGTGCAATCAGAATGACAATCAGGGCGGTAATCGCTGTGATATAGATCAGGCGATTTCTGAACTCAACAACAGAGACAAAGGCATCTTTCTGGCTCACTTCAGAGATAAGAGCCATAGGTGTGCCGGCGACCTCAATGGCATAAAAGGTTCCCAGAACACTCTCTTGATAGACATTGGTGTAGCTCTTGATATGAAAATGTTGATCGCCTTTATGACTGCCGGAGACATCTGAGTGAAGATCGAGTTCTCCACCAAAAAGTTCATTCAGCTCTGCATCGCTATCAAGACCGTGACTTTGATCATCCATGTTATGATCATGAAGTTCATGGAATACGCCATCGGTATCAACATGAGCCAACCAGTCCTGAGTCAGGATATTATCTGCCTTCAATATCATGGACTGGCTTGAATCCAGATCTGTACCGTAGCGAATGTAGCCATCATCACCAATAAGATAGGATTTCAGAACATCACTAAACTGGTTTTCGCTCTCAAAAATGTTTTGAACGTTATGAGCCAGTATCTGAACCGCCAGAAAGCCGATTGTTTCCTCTTTCTCATCCACCAGCGGCAGAATAAAGAAACTGACCTTCTGATCTCCAATGGGTGGATACGCAGTCACATCAGCATACTTGGGAACTACCTCTTTAAGGCTTTCACGGGCCGCTTTTGCAAGTGAGGTATTGGCAAGAGCCCCAATGAAAAGGTTTTTGCCCAGATCACTGTAGGCATTCACGGTATAAAGAATATTACCTTCAGTATCCCCCAAAATCAGATCGGAGTAATCGTAGTAACGTAAAAAGTCCACAAACTCACTGGAGTACTGATTCAGAATCTGATTATAACTGTCAGAATTAATGAACATTTCCGGTGATTTCTTAAGAGCCTTGCGACTCTCAATCAGATGTGACAGAAACTCCCGGGCCACTCCGGCCTTGATAAACAGGTTGGTGACTACCGAGTCAAAATAATCATTAATTTGCTGACTCAATAGCTGGTTGACAGTACTCAACTGTTCATAACGACTTTGAACGATGGTTTGTTTACCTTGACGGTATTCATTGAAACCAATCACCGTAATAGGTCCCAGCGACAAAACCATGAACCAGACAAAGAGTGTGACCGATAGACCATGCCTGAATTTTCTATCAGATGATTGTTGTGAATCCTGCATTTGTCTGGCCATCCCTGCCACTTAAATCCCAGTATGTAAGGTGTAATGCGCCTACCGCCAGAATTGCGAGACTTCAGCGGTTTATCCCTTATTGCATCGCCTATTTAAGGTAAAGTTTTAGAGCCGGTAAGCAGGAAAATAACACCGGTTATCCAATGGTGCTGGCAGAGCCTTGTCCCACATCACCGGAGGAAAAAGCCCTTTACCGCTGACGGAAGCAGTTTCCACAGATAAGAATACAGAATCGATTAAGAGCCCTTGTCCAAAAAAAAGCTTAAGATCTGATAATGGCTACGGCTCATACCCTGAAGATACAGGCCTCCAAAAGCAAGATATCGCTGCTGAAACAGTAAACAGTGCAATGCCCCGGCAAACCCGCTAGATTAGGTTAAATTCAGGCAATTAATCAGCACAGACAAAGCAGATTAAGGCTATGCAACTCAACCAGATCGTTTACAACCATTTTCATTGTTCTCATTCTAAAGAGTCAAGACTGGCCGTGATCGTGGGTACCAATGGTGCGGGTAAACCGCCTCAATGGAAGGTATCAAAGTTGCCTCGGGCACGTAGGGGCAGAAGCGTCCCGGATTCTGAATCGAATACTCCCTGTTCAACCTCGTCCGGAAAACGATCCAAACACCATTTTGCTTAACGAGTATCTTGATCTGGTTTACGCCGAAAAATGGCAGGAAGCAGAATAAAAGCGAAAAGCGTTGGACGCTATTTTTCAGGGGCAGGAACCGGCCCTGACCTAAGCTGACTTTTATATAAAAACCTTCAAATGGGGGCCCATATGAGACATCAAGCAATACAAATCATGGATACCGTGACAGAAGACGAGTACTTGAATTACGAAAGTACTTCAACGATTCGTCATGAATACTACAGTGGCTATGTGGTCGCTATGGCAGGCGACACGGCAAACCATAATAAGATCACTTTGAATCTGGCAACTCTTCTACATAGCAAACTGCCAGAAGGTTGTGAATTGTATTCATCGGATATGCGTTTAAAGGTCAAGGGACAGAAGGAAGTCAGTTACCGCTACCCTGACGTGTGGGTACGTTGTGGCAATGAATCATTGACCACTGAGACGACAGGTGAGGATGCCTGCCTGATCATTGAAGTTATGAGCCATGGAACCCGAACCGTCGATGAGACTTATAAAGTGACTGAGTATGCAGAAGCATTGAAACACTGCAATGGCGAGTATTTAATGGTCGATTCTGAGCGCCATTATGTGATATTGAAAGGCTGGGTAAATGGCAGGTTTATTACCAGGAGGAAGCTGACATCCACCGGATTGATTTATTTTGAATCTATAAAATCACAGTTTTCTGTCGAGGATATCTACCAGAAAATCCTGTTAAACTGAGCCCCATCCGGCATAAATCTGTGTTCATAATGTTGGCGTCAGATAAGCCGGTGGGTCTCACAACAGGCCCAAGCCAGATCGGAAAGATCGACTTCTCAGCCAATCAATGAATCATCTTGACCAACCATAACATGGTGCCGATCAGGCTGTATAAAGAGCAGGTTAAAAGGGCAATTTCCTGACGGGACAGTCGATCATTCGCAGCTTTCATAATGCTTACCTCGTACTTCATAATCGCTATTCAAACATTACACTTTCCAGTGTAGCGATCAGAGTCGGCGTCCAAATGGCTGGCAAAACATCAAAAACCTGATGCCCGCGGGTGTCGAGCCTGTTTTCGTCATTTGGGGGTCCATAAGCAGGAATAGATGAGCGGTCTTTTGATGATCCAGACTACCTGATTGGCTGTTTTTCGCCAGAAAAGCGTCAGGCTCCCAGATAAGCTTTCCGGACAGCATCATCCGCCAACAATTCATCACCGCCACCCTGTAACACGATACGACCGTTTTCCAGAACATAGCCCCGGTCTGCCAGTCTCAGAGCCTGGTTGGCATTCTGCTCCACCAGAAAAACCGTAACACCTTCTTCCCGGAGACGTTCGATAATTTCAAAAATCTGTTGGATAACAATCGGTGCCAGTCCGAGACTGGGCTCATCCAGTAACAGCAATTCCGGGCTGCTCATCAGGGCTCTTGCGATCGCCAGCATCTGTTGCTCTCCTCCGGACATAGTACCACCTCTCTGGTACAGCCGCTCTTTCAGACGGGGGAAGAGCTCCAGCACATGTTCATAGTTTTTCCGGAAAGGCTCACCATCGACAAAAAAACCGCCCATAGTCAGGTTTTCTTCAACAGACAATCTGGAGAAAATTCTTCGTCCTTCCGGGACAACAGCAATGCCTGAACGCATAATTTCGGAGGTAGGACGACCCGAGAACTCCTGACCCTTGAAGAGTATGGAACCCGATTCAGCCCGGGGTTCACCACAAATGGTCATCAGTAATGAAGACTTGCCAGCACCATTGGCGCCTATCAGAGTAACGATCTCACCTGCCGAGATATCCACACTGACGTCATCCAGAGCCTGGATCTTTCCATAGAAGGTAGACACGTTTCGAATGCTAAGAAGTGGTTCAGGTGCTGACATACTGCTACTGCCCTTTATTTATTCTGATTGTTATTTATTTTGACCGTTATTAAGAGTCATCGAAGATAACAGAAATACGTTTGCAAGACAGCCCGAAACTCACGGCTATCCCTCACCCAAATAAGCCCTGATCACCTCAGGGTTGTTGCGAATATCCTCCGGCACACCTGACGCCAGTGGACGTCCCTGATTGATGACATAAATCCGGTCAGAGATATCCATAACCAGCTTCATATCATGTTCAATCAATAACACAGTAACGCCATGATCCCGTCGCAGATCTGAAATCAGCTGATCCAGCTCTGCCGTCTCATTGGGATTGAGACCTGCTGCAGGTTCATCCAACATCAATAACTCGGGCTGAGTCACCATACAACGGGCAATCTCCAGTCTGCGTTGCTGTCCATAAGCCAGGTTACCCGCTTCACGATTGGCAAATTCGGTCAGACCCACTTTATCCAACCAGAACTCAGACCTCGCCATCGCTTTTTCTTCACTACGCCGATAGCCGGGGGTTTTAAACAATCCCGCCAACAACCCTGTATTCAGATGTCGGTGCTGAGCAACCAGAAGGTTTTCCAACACGGTCATGCCCTTAAACAGACGCACATTCTGGAAGGTTCTCACGATACCAAGCCGGGCTATTTTATAGCCCGGTACCTTCTCGATAGCCTGACCTTTATATTGAACAGAACCACCTGTCGCCTGATAAAAGCCCGTAAGGCAGTTAAAAACGGTCGTTTTGCCGGCACCATTGGGTCCAATCATGGAAACGATTTCACCCGGACGGATTTTCAGCGCCATCTGATCAACAGCCAGTAGTCCGCCAAAGCGCATACTCAGATCAGAAACGTCCAGTAAACATTCACTCATTCTGATTCCTCCATTTATACGCTTTCGGCCAATGATGCTGTCTTGACCGGACTGCCCGACTCAGACCTGCTCGATTTAGTCTTGATATGAGGCCGCTTCATGGGCATCAGCCCTTCAGGGCGCCATACCATCATACAGACCATCATTAACCCGAACATCAGCATCCGGTATTCTTGGAATTCACGGGCAAACTCAGGCAAAACGGTCATAATCACAGCGGCAAGAATGACACCGACCTGAGACCCCATTCCGCCCAGTACGACAATGGCCAGAATGATGGCGGACTCAATAAAGGTGAACGACTCTGGACTAATAAAACCTTGACGGGCAGCAAAGAAGGTGCCTGCAAAGCCGGCAAACGCAGCCCCTATGGTGAATGCAGACAGTTTGATGGCCGTAGGATTTAATCCCAGTGAACGACAGGCAATATCGTCTTCACGCAACGCTTCCCAGGCTCTGCCAATGGGCATTCTGAGCAGTCGATTGATCACAAAAAGCGTGGCAATCACCAGCAAAACCGCCAGTATGTACAGAAAAATCACCTTGTACTCACTGCTGTAATCAATGCCAAAGTATTCGTGGAAAGGAACATTCCCTTCTTCCTTCGCCCTGCGTCCAAATTCAAGACCAAAAAGAGTCGGTTTCGGAATCTGACTGATACCGTTGGGACCACCGGTTAATGTCGTCCAATTGTTGAGCAGGATTCGAATGATTTCACCAAAGCCCAGAGTCACAATGGCCAGATAATCACCCCGAAGCCTGAGCACCGGGAAACCCAGAATAAACCCAAAGAAAGCAGCCAGAAAACCGCCCAACACCAGACTGCTCCAGAAATCGAGGCCCAGATATTGATTCAATAAGGCATAACTGTAGGCACCGACGGCATAAAAGCCGACATAACCCAGGTCAAGAAGACCAGCCAGCCCCACCACAATGTTCAGACCCAGTCCCAGCATGACGTAAATCAGAGCCAGAGTTGCCAGATCCACAGCGCCCCTGGAAACAAAGAATGGCCAGATCATCAATCCTGCTACTGCAAAGCAGATTAAAAGAGTTTTAGCCTCTTTTTTCTCAGTTGCTTTGATCAGCTTTGCTGCATTAATAGATGGCAACTGTTGTTTTATTCCTGAAAGCCCCTGATCGATTGGCGCTCTGAATAACTGAAAGAAGAAAACAACAGCCACACCTGCTGCTATCCAGAAGAGGGAAGAAGGATCAGCTAATGAAACCTTCAGCCCAACACCCGAGGGCTCAAGACGAACCCCCATCATCAGGCTGGTTAAAACCAGCAAAACGACTGCCGAGAGCACTGCCGGAGTATAGCGTAATGATTTCATACTTTTTCAACCTCCGGCTTGCCCAGAATACCTGAGGGTCTGAACAGAAGAATCAGAACAAGAAGACTAAAGGCGACAACGTCCTTATATTCCGTACTGAAGTAACCCGCAGTGAAGGCCTCCGTGACGCCGAGAATCAAACCACCCAACACAGCTCCGGGTATACTTCCGATTCCTCCCAGCACGGCAGCAGTGAACGCTTTAAGACCTGCCATAAAACCGATGTGAGGATTGATTACCCCGTAATACATACCAAGCAATACACCCGCTACCGCGGCAAGAGCCGCTCCGATAACAAAAGTGATCGAAATAATCTGATGCGTGTTGATTCCCAGCAGCCCGGTCATTCCAAGATCTTCAGCACAGGCTCTGCAGGCCCGCCCCATTTTTGACCTGGAGATGAACAGAGTCAGAGCCGTCATGGCAATAAACGTCACCGCAAAGATGATTAACTGCATGTACGACACAGTTGCGTGAAAACCCTCTTCAGGACCAAAAGTCCAGCCACCACTGATCATGCCAGGCATAGCTATATCCCTTGACCCCTGGGCAAGACGGACATAGTTCTGCAGGAAAATAGACATACCAATGGCAGAAATAAGGGCAATCAGCCGGTTGCTGTTTCTCAAGGGCCGATAGGCAACCCTTTCAACAGCATAACCATAGGTACTGGTGATAATGATGCTGATGACAAAGGCGGAAACCAGCATCAGTGAAACACTGTCTATTCCCATCATCGCTAACGCGGCCAGTACCGCAAAAGCGATGTAACTGCCAATCATGTAGATCTCACCATGAGCAAAATTGATCATGCCAATAATGCCGTACACCATGGTATAACCGATAGCGATCAGAGCGTACGTACTACCTATCGTCAAACCGTTAAGTAGTTGCTGAATAAGGTAAAAACCTGAATCCCCCATTCCACGACCTCGTTTTTTTATTCTTGTAAACGTTGTTTTTTCTACTATTTTTTACTTTTCTTCAGAGGGTTTGCTCTGACTCAGCCACAAGAAAGTCTGCGAAATATCATCCTCGACCTATCTGGGTCAAAACCCATATGTCAGGGCTGAAGATCTATAAAAAACCCCTCAATGTCGGGCCGATTCTCTCACACGACAAAGGCTCTTGGTAGGGATGGAACAAAAAAATAGCTGGCGGAAAATTCCCCATTAATCAGGGCCGTATTGCAACTGAATTCAGCCGTATTACACGAGATTCACTCATGAATAAGCAAAACCAAACCATTAACCTGAGCCTCAATAAAGAATATAAAGACTGGCTGAAAGCTCTGAAACAGAAGGTACTGTCGACTCAGCTCAAAGCAGCGGTTCAAGTAAATTCGACCTTACTGGCTTTTTACTGGGAATTGGGGGAGGACATTGTTCGTAGACAGGCTCAGGCTAACTGGGGCGACGGATTCCTGAAACAACTTAGTAAAGACTTGATGACAGAATTTGATGTACTCTAGCAGCATCAATGTCAATCAAATCGTCACTTTTGCTGACTCTCCTGCCAGCCAAAAGTCCAATCTGGTCAAGATATGCCCAACACCCAAACCTCTAACAACCTTGCCGCCTTCATCTGGTCCGTAGCTGACCTCCTGCGGGGCGATTTCAAGCAGTCCCAGTACGGGCGCATCATCCTGCCGTTTACCCTGCTACGCCGTCTGGAATGTGTTCTGGAGCCCACCAAGGAAGCAGTGGTTGCCCAGCACGAAAAAGTGAAGGCTATGAACCTGCCTGAAGAGGGTATGGAGAAGATGCTGCTGCGTGCTTCTGGATTGTCGTTTTTCAATACTTCACCCATGAACCTGTCGAAGATGGGTCAGGGTGACATCAAGGACAACCTGGAAAACTACGTTCTGTCGTTCTCCAAAGATGCCCGTGAAATTTTTGAGCATTTCAAGTTCGATGAGTTTGTCGGCAGCCTGAACGAAGCCAATTTGCTGTTTAAGGTAGTGGGAAAGTTTGCCACCATCGACCTGAGCCCGAAGGCCATCAGTAACCACGAAATGGGCCTGGTATTTGAAGAGCTGATCCGCCGCTTTGCTGAATCCTCCAACGAAACGGCCGGTGAACACTTCACCCCAAGGGACATTGTTGAACTCACCACCTCCCTGGTGTTTATGGAAGACGACGATGCCCTGAACAAGGAAGGCATTATCCGCACTATTTACGACCCTACGGCAGGTACAGGCGGCTTTCTGTCGTCTGGCATGGAATATGTGTACGAGCACAATAAAGATGCTGTAATGCGAGCCTTTGGCCAGGAGTTGAACCCTGAATCCTACGCCATCTGCAAAGCCGATATGCTGATCAAGGGGCAAGATGTCAGCCGCATCAAACTGGGCAACACCCTGTCGAACGATCACCTCAGTGGCAACCAGTTTGACTACATGCTGTCTAATCCGCCATTCGGGGTGGACTGGAAGAAGATCGAAGGCACCATTAAAGATGAGCATGAACACAAAGGCTACGACGGTCGCTTTGGCCCCGGCCTGCCAAGAGTGTCCGATGGTTCGCTGCTGTTCCTGATGCACCTGATCAGCAAGTTCAGGGACATCACGCCAGAGAACCAGAACCCCAGCCGCATCGGCATTATCCTCAACGGTTCGCCGCTGTTTACCGGCAGTGCAGGCAGTGGTGAAAGCGAGATTCGCCGTTATATTCTCGAAGCCGACCTGCTCGAAGCCATTGTCTCCCTGCCTACAGACATGTTCTACAACACCGGTATCGCTACCTATGTGTGGGTGCTGAGCAATAAAAAGTCCGATGAACGCAAAGGTAAAGTGCAGCTGATTAACGGCGTAAACCTGTGCGGCAAGATGCGTAAGTCCCTGGGCTCCAAGCGAAACATAATGAGCGAAGCTGACCGTCGCATCATTACCCAAAACTTTGGAGCCTTTACAGAAGCATCCGAAGAAAACTTTGCCGCCAAAATTTTCGACAGTCATGAATTCGGCTACCGTCGTATTACCGTGGAACGCCCACTTCGCCTGTCCGCCCAGATTACTGATGACGCTGTAACGGGTCTACGCTATGCACCCAAGCCGTATAACGCCGTTATGCGCTGGATGGTTGAGGAATTCGGCACAGAATGTCATACAACACTGACAGACAACGAAGAAACCATTCGCACCAAGATCAAAAAAGACTTCAAAGAACTGAAAGAGAAGCAGATTAAAGAGGTACTGAACGACAAACTCTGGCTATTCCAGCGGGGGCTGATGGAGAAAGCCCAAACTCTGCAAAATACAGTCGGAACGGTACTGTCCAACGACTTTAACCAGTTCGATAAAGACCTGAAAGCCGCCCTCAAAGCCGCCAACCTGAAGCTGGATGCCAAAGAGAAAAAGCAGTTCCTCGTTGCCGTCACCTTCAAGAACCCCGAAGCCGAGCCAGTCATCAAAAAGGTGCTGAAGGAAGAAGCCCAACCACTCTACGGCGCATTTGAATACAAAGGCAAAATCGTCGAATTCCAGACCGATGGCGACCTGCGGGATAACGAGAACATTCCTCTTGACCCATCAATGCCCACCCACATCCTGATCGAAACCTACTTCAACCGGGAAGTGGCTCCCCATGTACCGGATGCCTGGATCAATGCCGACAAGTGCGATGCCCAGGATGGTGAAGTTGGAATTGTGGGTTACGAGATTCCTTTTAACCGACACTTCTATGTGTATCAGCCGCCCCGTGCGCTGGAAGCCATTGATGCTGATCTGGATGCGGTGAGTGCTAGAATCATGAACCTGTTGAAAGAGGTTCATTCATGAGCAAGCCAAAAAACAACATTAACCTGAGCCTGAATAAGGAATACAAAAGCTGGCTGAAAAACCTTAAACAGAAGGTGCTGGCAACCCAACTCAAGGCAGCCGTTCAGGTGAACTCCACTCTGCTGAATTTTTACTGGGAACTGGGGGAAGACATTGTTCGGCGGCAGGTTGAAGCAAATTGGGGTGATGGTTTTTTAAAGCAGCTGAATAAGGATTTAAGCAGCGAATTCCCTGATATTAAAGGCTTTTCCCTCAGCAACATCAAATACATCCGTCAGTGGCATCTGTTCTACCGGGATGAGGTTGAAAAAAGCCAACAGCTTGTTGGCCAATTAACGTCGATTCCCTGGGGGCATAACCTGAAGATAATCAGCAAGTGCCAAACAACGGCTGAAGCTCTGTATTACGTGGGCAAAACCATAGAACATGGCTGGAGCCGAAACGTCCTCACTCACCAGATTGAAAGTGGACTTTGGCAGCGGAAGGGACAAGCGCCCAACAACTTCAATGCAACGCTGCCTGCCGTCCAGTCCGACCTTGCACAGCAAACCCTGAAAGACCCCTATATGTTTGACTTTCTTGCCTTCACTGATAATTACACAGAGCGAGAGCTGGAGCAGGGATTGATTAAGCATATCACTCAGTTTCTACTGGAATTGGGATCAGGTTTTGCCTACATGGGCAAGCAGTTTCATATACAGGTAGGACCGCAGGATTTTTATATTGACCTCTTATTTTATCATGCACACCTGCATTGCTACGTAGTCATTGAACTGAAAGCGGGTGACTTCAGGCCGGAACATGCAGGCAAACTGAATTTTTATATCAAAGCGGTAGATGAACTGGTACGCAGGGAGGGCGATGCGCCGACTATCGGCATTCTGCTGTGTAAGAACAAGAACAAACTCGTGGCGGAATACGCCCTCAGCGATATTCAAAAGCCTATTGGTGTTTCGGAATACCAACTGACCCAATCACTGCCAGAAAATCTGCAATCGCAACTGCCCAGTATTGAAGAAATTGAGCAGGGACTGGGGGGTGAGTTGTGATGGATGGTAACAGCCTTGAGCGCAAAAGATATGCGGCTTATCCGGAATATATGGATTCTGGGGTTGAGTGGTTGGGTGATGTTCCAAAAGACTGGAGTGTCATTCCCGTAAAATACTTGGCTGAACTGACTCCGAAAAAATCCGCCATTGATCCTTCAGTAATGGACAAAGAATGCAGCTTCCTTCCAATGGAAAAGCTAAAGCTGAACTCCATCACTCTGGATGAAACACGCAAAATCAGTGATGTGTATGACGGATATACATACTTTGAAAATGGCGATGTTCTCATAGCAAAAGTAACACCATGCTTTGAGAACAAGAATATGGCTGTAGCTGCTGGCCTTACCAATGGAATTGGTTTTGGTTCATCAGAAATATATGTTCTTCGATCTAACGGCAGAGTAAATAACCGATTCCTGTATTATCGCCTTCAAGAAGACAGCTTCATGGATATCGCAACTGCGGCCATGACTGGAGCTGGAGGCTTGAAGCGTGTTCCAGGCGAAGTCGTTAATACATATTCATTTGCAACCCCTGAGTATGCTGAACAAACCCATATTGCCAACTTCCTCGACCACGAAACCGCCAAAATCGACACCCTGATCGAAGAACAGCAATCCCTGATCCGGCTGTTGAAAGAAAAACGACAGGCGGTGATCAGTCATGCTGTCACCAAGGGGCTGAACCCGGATGCACCGATGAAGGATTCCGGTGTAGAGTGGCTTGGGGAAGTGCCGGAGCATTGGAAAGTTGTTTCTTTAAAACATTTGGTATCTACGCCAATTATTGACGGTCCCCATGAATCCCCAACTCGACAAGATGAAGGGGTTCCGTTTATCTCGGCAGAAGCTATATCAGGCGGAACAATCAATTTTGATAAAAAATGGGGCTACATTTCTGCTGAAAATCATGAGCGTTATTCCAAGCGTTATTCTCCACAGTATGGCGATATATTAATGGTCAAATTGGGCGCAACTACAGGTCGAGTTGCGCTCGTTACAACAGATGAAATGTTCAATATATGGGTTCCCTTGGCAATAGTACGAACCAAGGCAGCCGCATTATCGAAGTTTGTATTCTATTTGTTCCAATCATCCGAAGTGCAAGATGCGATTCAGTTATCTTGGACGTATGGAACTCAGCAGACACTGGGTTTAAAGACTTTAGGGAATTTAAGCGTCCCAGCACCTTCTGATGAAGAGGCTGTAGCCATTGTTGAGCATATTGAATCTATAATTTCCGCTTTTGATCTTTCTCTGCAAGAAAGTCAACATTCGATTGAGCTTCTCCAAGAACGCCGCACAGCCCTAATCTCCGCTGTCGTCACCGGCAAAATTGACGTGCGTGACTGGCAACCAGAAGCACAACAACAAGAACAACCCACAGAGGCCACCGCATGAGCAAAACACCCGATTCATCAAAAGAGCCAGGTAACCTGTTCGGCGACATCAAGGACCTGATACAAAGAGCCAAACAACGGGCAGCGGTGGCCATCAATGCCGAGCTGACCCTCCTGTACTGGCAGGTGGGGCAGCGCATTCATACTGAGGTGCTGAAAGGTGAAAGAGCCGATTACGGCAAGCAAATTATCACTGATCTGGCTAAAAAACTGACAGCAGCCTTTGGCAGGGGATGGAGCAACAAACAACTCCATCATTGTCTCCGCTTTGCGGAGACTTTTCCCGATCCTGAGATTGTCTCCGCAGTGCGGAGACAATTGAGCTGGACCCATATAAAAGCACTGATTTATATCGAAGACGACCTGAAAAGAGAGTTCTACTACCTGATGGCAGCTCAGGAAGGCTGGTCAACCCGAACCCTGCAAAATCGCATGGGCAGCTTGATGTACGAGCGCACAATGCTGTCCAGAAAGCCAGAAACAACCATAGAGCACGACCTGAACCAATTGCGGGAAAAAGGCAGGATCAATGAAAGTTTTGTATTGAAAGAGCCTTACCTTCTCGACTTCCTCGACCTGAATGACACCTTCGTGGAAAAAGACCTTGAAGACGCCATTCTGCGAGAAATGCAGCAATTCCTGCTAGAAATGGGTATGGGCTTTACGTTTGTTGCCCGCCAGCACCGGGTTCTGATCGATGATGACGACTTTTATATTGATCTGCTGTTCTATAACAGAGACCTGAACCGTCTGGTGGCTATTGAACTGAAAAAAGATAATTTCAAGGCAGAATACAAAGGTCAGATGGAACTATACCTGCGTTGGCTTGATAAATACGATCGCCGACCCGGTGAAGAATCGCCTGTTGGTATCATACTTTGTGCAGGTAAAAAGCAAGAACAGATTGAGTTACTGGGACTACATGAAGGTGATATCCATGTTGCAGATTATCTCACCAAAATGCCACCCAAAGAACTATTGGAAGAACGCTTCCAGCAAGCTGTCCGCAACGCCCGAAAACGTATTGAGAATAAAACTGAATAGTGGAATCCTCGAATTGTCTCCGCAGTGTGGAGACAATTCAGACAGATTGATACATTGTGCAGACACTGTCTGCACAATGCCTGAAGAGTCCCATATCGAGACCTTTAGGTACCATTTTGAGACCGTGAAATATGGATAGCACCACCGAATCGATATTCCAAAACGATATGATCGCCCGCCTGCAAGCCAAAGGCTGGCTGCTGGGCAGTGGTGACCAGTACGACCGGGAAACGGCGTTGTATACCAGCGATGTGCTGGATTTTGTGAAGAACACCCAGCCGAAGGAATGGCAGAAATTCTGCAAAAGCTTCCCGATGGATTCGGAACAGCATTTTATCAGCCATCTGGTCAACCAGTTAAAGAAAGCCGACGCTAATGCCATTGATAAGGAGCTTCGCAGCTTTGGCACACTGGGCGTATTGCGTCATGGTTTGAAGATTCGCAATGCCCGGTTCTCCCTGTGCCAGTTTATGCCGGAACATACCCTGAACCCGGATACGCTGGCCCGCTATAAAGAAAACCGTTGTCGTGTGGTGCCGGAGCTTGTTTATTCGCCTTATGTCAATCTTGTCCCCCCATCCCAACCTTCCCCCGAGGGGGAAGGCGTCGACGCACATCTGGCAGAAACCGGTAAAAAAGCCAAGGCATGGCGCATTGATCTGGTGTTGTTTATCAACGGTTTGCCCGTGGCAACGCTGGAGCTGAAATCGGAATTCAAACAGGCCATCGAAAACGCTAAACGACAATATCAAAAGACCCGTCTGCCCAAAGACCCGGAAACCGGCAAGCCGGAACCGTTGCTGACTTTTAAACGGGGTGCGCTGGTGCATTTCGCCGTGAGTCAGTACGAAGTGTATATGGCGACTAAACTGGCGGGCAGCGATACCTTCTTTCTGCCGTTTAACAAAGGCACGGCGGAAGGCGGTGCTGGCAATGATACACCAGAAGACAAGAATGAATACGCCACCGAATACCTGTGGAACGAGGTACTGCTGCCCGATAACCTGCTGAATATTATCGGTCGGTTTGTGCATTTGCAGATCGAAGAGAAGGAAGACTGGGAAGGCCGCAAGTCGAAAAAGGAAACCCTGATCTTTCCCCGTTATCACCAGTGGGATGTAGTCACCAAGCTGATTGCAGCGGCCAGGGCGGAAGGCACAGGCAACAAGTATCTGGTGCAGCACAGTGCCGGTTCCGGTAAATCCAACTCCATTGCCTGGACTGCCCACCAGCTTTCCACTCTTTATGATGACGAAGGCAATAAGCAGTTCCATTCGGTGATAGTCATTACCGACCGAACCGTGCTGGACGATCAGCTACAAGACACCATTTACCAGTTTGAACACGCCGACGGTGTAGTGGGGCGTATCAACAAAAAAGAAGGCGATGGCTCCAAGTCGGAGAAGCTGGCAGCGGCCCTGGAGAGTGCTCAACCGATTATTATTGTCACCATCCAAACCTTCCCTTATGTATTGGCGGCCATTGAGAACAGTACCAGACTGAAGGAACGCCGTTACGCCGTGATTGCCGACGAAGCTCATTCGTCACAAACCGGCTCCACCGCCCGCAAGCTGAAAGAAGTGTTGATGGTGGAGGGTGTCTCTTCTGATAAAGAGTATGGGGATGAGGACAAAGAACTGTCTTCAGAAGATATGCTGGACGCAACCATTGCCTCACGCCGGGGCAGCAGCAACCTGAATTACTATGCGTTCACTGCGACACCCAAGGCGAAAACTCTGGAGTTGTTTGGTCGCCTGCCCAAGCCCAATGAGCCTGCTTCCAAGAAGAACCTGCCCGAAGCCTTCCATGTGTACTCCATGCGCCAGGCCATTGAGGAAGGCTTTATTCTCGACGTGCTGAAAAACTACACCAACTACAAGGTGGCTTATCAGCTGGCCCAAAAAATAGAGGCCAAGGACGAAGAGGTAGACAGCAAAAAAGCCAAGGTGAAACTCAACCGCTGGGTGCGGCTCCATGAGTACAATATTTCCCAAAAAGTAAAAGTCATCATCGAGCACTACAAAGAGCATGTCATGGGCTTGCTGGGTGGTCAGGCCAAGGCGATGGTGGTCACCAGTTCCCGTAAGGAAGCAGTGCGTTATAAGTTGGCGTTTGATAAATATCTTTCAGAGCACAACAGTTCGATCGCCGTGATGATTGCCTTCTCCGGCGAGGTGGAATTTCACAAAGACGACCCGGACAGCGCTGCTCTGCTGGACCAAAAATTTACTGAAACCGCTATGAACCCTGCGCTAAAAGGCCGGGACATGCGTAAAGCCTTCGACACCGACGACTACCAGATTATGCTGGTCGCCAACAAATTCCAGACCGGCTTTGACCAACCCAAGCTCTGCGCCATGTATGTGGACAAACCTCTGGGGGGAGTTGAATGTGTGCAAACCCTGTCCCGCCTGAACCGTACTTACCCCGGGAAAGCCGAGTGCGGCACTTTTGTGTTGGATTTCGTCAATGAGCCGGAAGAGATTCTGGACGCGTTTCAGCCGTATTACCAAATCGCTGAACTGGCGGATGTGACAGACCCGGATAAGGTATTCGACCTTTACGAAAAGCTCCGTGCCAGCGGCATTTTCACCTGGAACGAAGTCGAACAGTTCTGCGAGGCTTTTCTTTCCAAGAGCAAAAGCAATGCAGCGGTGAGCAATATCTGCAAGCCCGCTGTGGATCGCTGGCAGAAACGGTACAGTTCCGCCGTAGAGGCTTATGTTTGTGCCAAGGAGATGTTTGAACGCACCAAGAAGACCAAAGATGCCGTGTTAATCGCTAATGCTGAAAACAGCTTCAAAGAGTGCAAGCTGGAAAAAGATCGGCTGGAAATCTTCAAGAAGGATTTAGGCACCTTCACCCGTTTCTACGAGTTTATGTCCCAGATTGTGGACTACGACGACAAGGATCTGGAAAAACTCAGCCTCTTCGCCCGCTACCTGCGCCCATTGCTCCGTGAAAAAATCATCGAGGAAGATGACATCGACCTGGATAACGTGGTGATGAGCCATTACCGGTTGTCCAGGATTCGACAGCAGGCCATTTCTTTAAAAGAGAGGGAACTGAAGGAAGACGCTGAGGGCTATAAACTGGAACCCTCCAGCGATGTTGGTTCAGCCAAACCCAAGAACAAGAAAGAAGAGTTCTTATCCCAGATTGTGGCACGGCTGAATGAGATGTTTATTACCGACAACCTCACCGATGCGGATCTGATCAGTTATGCCTTCACCGTTCGGGACAAACTGGCCGAAAACGAAACCGTGATGAAGCAGATTGAGAACAATACCGCTGAACAAGCACTGCTCGGTGACTTCCCACAAGCCATTGATGACGCTGTAATGGACAGCAACGAAGCCCAACAGGAAATGATGTTGCAGTATCTTTCCAACCCTGAATTGGCTCGGGGCTTTGCCAGGGTTGTGTTTGATATGTTGAAGGGGTGAGTGAGTGCCCTGCACTGGGCTTCATTGCTGAAGTGCAGGGTAAGATTTCCATATTTGTTCTGACTCAAAGGACTTCAGCACCAGGAATAAATCCACCAGCTAGCGCGATCTGTGTTTTGATAGATTCTTCTGGACTGTTAGCCGCGCCAACCCACTTTCTGATTTTCTCGATATCTGAAAATAAATCCTTCCAATGTATTTTTCGTATGATGATATCCCGTTCATCTGCCATCTGAGGAGAATCACTATATTGATAATCTCTGGCCAGCTTAATCCATAGGTGATATTCCATTGACTCATTCATAAATAACTTGAGATGGGTTATTGGCCAGTAGTCGGGTTTTGAATTGATTTTGGATTGTGGATCAATACTTACTTCCGGATGAACATATCTCCCAAGATAAGGCACATGACCCAACTTTTCGTATCTGCTGTATTGAGTGGATACCTCGCTGGCCTTGTGAAGATTGATATCTCGAACCTTTTCAGTCTGATGGGTGTCATCCATTATTACACGCCCAGTAAGAACAATCTGTTTCATCTGATGAGTTTTCACATCAAAAGGAAAACCAAACTTGAACTCAGGCATATGGTATTTTAATAGCCACAGCCAATAAAAGGTGTTCCGAAACTCTTCTTTATGAATATCCCTTCCTTTAGGAAAAGAAAATAATTTCCTCTCGCTATCAATAAAACCTTTCAGCAGATCATTTTCTAGCTCAGAAGAAAAATCTGGTAAAGGTTCAGGCGGATCATCATAGCTTTTATGAGAATTACAAGCGGGGTTTTCAACACCATAAATATACGAACTTACTTTCTTCCCCCACTCTACAAAGCGATCATCGTTTAAAATACCATTGATCATCTTAATTTTCAGATCGCGCTTTTCTGAAGCGCTTACATTATCAACCAAGCAATAGAATAAACCACAAGCAATTTCCTGATAGTCCGACCTACTGAACGTCTTAGCTAAGCGACTTAAGTGCCTATCCAAACTGGATTGCTCATAGTTGCATATGAACTCATCGAGACTGTCATAAACCTCACCTTTGACATAAACACCTTTTCCAGGTCTTGGCATACCAAAATGTTCAATAATCATTTGCTTAGCGGATGGGGTAATAGAGTATCTACCATTTTTTGCTTCGCTAAGCCGAGTCTCTTCAATCCCCAACAACTTAGCTAACTGTTTCTGGTTCCCACCTGAACTTTTTACAGATTCCAGTGCATGATGAATAAACAGTTTCGACTCATACCTCGATACTTCAGTCATAGCTCAATGCCTCATATATCCTAGGTTAAAGAGCATAGAACAGATAGGGTTATATGTAATTACAAAAAAAGTGTAATTTATCCGTAAAAATTACAATCAAAGCTTGGAACCATTAATTCCATTGGGATTAAGGCCGAATAAAAACGTAATAACTCGTTAGGCTCCTGTTCAGTAGTTCCAACTGTTCAGGTGAATTCGACCTTACTGGCTTTTTATTGGGAACTGGGGGAGGACATTGTTCGTCGACAGTCCAAAGCTAATTGGGGCGACGGCTTCCTGAAACAGCTCAGTAAGGATTTAATGGCGGAATTTCCTGAAATCAAAGGGTTTTCTCGTCGAAATCTTGAGTTGATCAGACAATGGTATACGTTCTGGTCTGAAGATAGGTCAATTGCGCAACAGCCTGTTGCACAATTAACCCAAATACCTTGGGGGCATAATCAACTGATTATTAATAAATGCCAAAGTAAGCAGGAAGCCCTGTATTACGTGCAGAACACTATCAAATACGGTTGGAGCCGGAGTGTTCTGACTCACCAGATAGAAAGTAGCCTCTGGCAGCGTGAGGGGCAGGCCGTCAGTAACTTTAGTACCACCCTGCCAGCCATACAATCTGATCTGGCACAAGAGACCCTGAAAGACCCCTATGTGTTTGATTTCCTGAGCTTGACCCAAAACTACAACGAGCGTGAGTTTGAGCAGGGTTTGACCGAGCATATCACCCAGTTTTTGCTGGAATTAGGGGCTGGCTTTGCTTATATGGGCAAGCAGTATCATATACAGGTAGGACAACGGGATTTTTATATCGACCTGCTGTTTTACCATGCCCAGCTGCATTGTTATGTGGTGATTGAGCTAAAGACGGTTGATTTTGAACCAGAACACGCAGGCAAACTGAACTTTTACATCAGGGCCGTGGACGAACAGCTGCGTAAAGAGGGCGATGCGCCCACCATTGGCATCCTGCTATGCAAGAACAAAGACAAGCTGGTAGCAGAGTATTCCCTCAGCGATATGCAAAAGCCCATTGGCGTCTCGGAATACCAGCTCACTCAGTCACTGCCGGAAAATCTGCAATCGCAGTTGCCCAGTGTGGAAGAGATTGAACAGGGATTGAGAGGTGGGAGATGAGTTACAAACAGGCCGACAACTGAACATTTCAATGTCGGCCTGAGCAGACCACTCCCTTTAATGAAAATACCAACACAGTTATAGTCGATGGTATTTTCCGGTCGGGCTCTTATTTTGAAGCTTCAGATTTAGTTCCGTCAGCATGCCATTCGTAGACGACAAAGCTGAAGTCTTTCAGGTCTCCCTTGCCATCGAAGGCCAGGTTACCTGTTGGCGTACTGAAGGTATTTGAACGCAAAACTTCGGCTACTTCGTCCGGGTCTTCACTCTTGGTCAGCTCCATGCCTTCAGCCATAACCTGAACGGCAGAATAGGAAGGGAATACGAAAGGACCGGATGAATCTTCACCTTTTGCTCTGAAAGCAGCTACCAGTGTGGCATTGGCAGGATCCTGATCAAAACTCTTCGGCAATGTCACCAGCAGACCTTCTGAAGCAGGACCGGCAATGGCTGAAATATCTTTGTTGCCAACACCTTCAGGCCCCATGAATTTAGCCTTCAGACCCTTTTCCGCACTCTGACGCAGAATCAGACCTAGCTCAGGATGGTAGCCACCGTAGTAAACAAAATCGACATCTTCTTTCTTCAACTTGGCAATCAGTGCCGAAAAGTCTTTGTCTCCTGATGTGACACCTTCAAAGACAGCTACATCAATACCGGCTTTTTCAACCGTGTTCTTAACGGCTGTTGCAATGCCCTCACCGTACTGCTGCTTGTCATGAATGACCGCCATGCGCTTGGGCTTGATGCTTTCTACGATGTAGTTACCTGCAGTAGGTCCTTGCAGACTGTCGAGTCCAATGGTGCGGAATATCAATTCATACCCACGACTGGTGATATCCGGGCTGGTGGAGGCGGGGGTGATCATCAGGATGCCTTCATCTTCATAGATGTCGGTAGTAGGCTGGGTGGAAGAAGAACACAGGTGCCCCACTACAAAGCGGATATCGTCATTAACGATCTTGTTGGCAACCGCTACAGCCTGTTTGGGATCACAGGCATCGTCATAGACCACCGCTTCCAGCTGCTTGCCATTGACGCCCCCCTGTTTATTGATCTGCTCGACAGCCATCTTTGCACCACTGAACTGCATATCACCATACTGGGCTACAGGACCTGTGACCGGGCCAGCCAAAGCGATTTTTATAGTGTCGGCGGCCTGAGCCAAGCCGGAAGCGCCTGCTACGGCGGCAGATACCGCCAGAGCGGCCAGAGTTTTGTTCATTTTTCTTATCATGCTGTTGTTCTCTTGGAAAGGACCTAATTCCATTTTCTGATTATTTAAATCCTTCTTTCTCTCGAAAAGTTATATTAAGGATTTTTTTCAGTCATAGCAGCTTTTTTTTCCAAACTTTTTTCTTCGACTTAAGTCTAAATATCTACCAACGTCGTAAGGCGGCAGAACTATTACAGACCTAGAGTGTAAATATCCAGCAAGGGAATGCTCATAACAAGATGTAGGGAGAAGCAGTATGGATACAAAACAACACAATACTCAGGATCATGAACTGAACACCGGCGAACTGATTATACTGTCACTTTCTTTGGGCAGCGTCCTGGCTTCACTTCACTTTTTTTTGAATTCCATTTTCTAACAGCTACGAGTCAAGAAAACATTATTTATCAGTGCCTGTGATGAATAACTTTTCATGCTGAGATGTCAGGAAAAATGGCCGGGTTTGCACCCGGCTCGCGTTACTCAGCGCTTGATGGTCTTAACCCCTTCAGCAGTACCCAGCAGTAGCACGTCAGCGGGTCTCGCCGCAAACAAACCGTTGGTCACGACTCCCACAATCTGGTTGATTTTTTCTTCCAGACCTATGGCGTCAGTAATCTTCAGATTCCATACATCCAGAATAATATTGCCGTTATCCGTCATAACCCCTTCCCGGTAAGCGGGGTCACCGCCCAGCTTAACCAACTCTCGGGCAACATGGCTGCGAGCCATAGGAATAACCTCAACAGGTAGCGGAAATTCGCCCAGCACGTCTACCAGCTTGCTCTCGTCTGCAATACAGATAAACTCTTTCGCCACTGCAGCCACAATTTTTTCCCTTGTCAGGGCCGCTCCTCCGCCTTTGATCAGATGCAGGTGATCACTGGACTCATCGGCCCCGTCAATATAAAAGCGCAGTTCACCGATACTGTTCAGGTCATAAACTGGAATGCCGTGCTGTTTCAAACGATCGGCAGAAGCCTCTGAACTGGCTACGCAACCATCAAAACTGTTTCGGTGCTCTGCCAGAGCATCAATAAAGAAATTGGCCGTGGACCCCGTGCCAATACCGATGATCATATCATCTTCCAGATGAGGGAGAATCCGCTGCAATGCAGCCTCGGCAGTCGCCTTCTTCAGCTCGTCCTGGGTCATGTCTCTACCTTGCGGTCATATACAATGAAGCGGGGATTATACCCCCAGAAATACGCCCCCGCTGAACTAAATACCTTAAATTCCGTATAACCTTTTATTATCTGAACACGATTAAAGATTGTTTCTTGCGTACATGGCTGTTTAGAATCAGTCCAACCAAGATAAGTTATTAAGAAAGTGAAGTCCCATGCCTCATCAGTACATAAGAATGATACTCGAAGCCAAAGTTTATGATGTGGCGATTGAGACTCCTGTTCATGAGGCTCCTTTTCTCAGCAAGCGTTTGAATAATCAGGTTTTTCTGAAGCGTGAAGACCTGCAACCCGTATTCTCATTTAAAATCCGGGGCGCTTACAACAAGATGGCCCAGTTAACCGCCGAGGAAAAAGCCCGCGGGGTGACCTGTGCTTCTGCCGGTAATCATGCCCAGGGCGTGGCTATGGCAGCCAAAACCATGGGTATCGAAGCCGTTATCGTGATGCCCGGCACTACTCCTGAAATAAAGTACAAAGCTTGCGAAGCCAGAGGAGCCAAGGTCATCCTTCATGGCGATACCTTTGATCAGGCACTGGCTTACTCCATGAAACTCGTTGAGGAGCGGGGCTATACCTTCATTCATCCTTATGATGACCCATACACGATTGCCGGTCAGGGCACGATCGGCATGGAGATTCTCCGTCAGCATTCTGGACAGCTCGATGCGGTTTTTGTCCCTGTCGGTGGAGGCGGTTTGGCAGCGGGTATAGCGACCTATATCAAATATCTGCGTCCCGATATCAAGGTCATCGGCGTTGAGTATGAAGAATCTGCCTGCCTGAAAGCAGCTCTGGAAGCTGATGAGCGGGTAACATTGCCTCATGTGGGGATTTTTGCCGACGGTATTGCCGTAGCACAGATCGGTGAAGAAACCTTCAAGCTCTGTCGGCAATACATTGATAAAGTGATCACGGTCAGCTCTGATGAAATCTGCGCATCCATCAAGGATATCTTTGATGATACCCGCTCGGTTTGTGAGCCTGCCGGTGCAGCTAGTGTGGCTGGCCTCAAAAAGTATGTCAGTGAGACAGGTGCCAGTCATCAAAAACTGATGGCTATAGCCAGTGGCGCCAATATAAATTTTGATCGTCTGCGCTATGTTTCTGAACGTGCAGAATTGGGTGAGAAGCGCGAAGCGATCATCGCTGTCACCATCCCTGAGCAACCAGGCAGCTTCAAACAGTTCTGTGAAACCCTCGGTAAAAGGAACATCACCGAATTCAACTACCGCTTCCATGATCCCAAAAATGCCCGAATCTTTGTAGGTGTCCAAGTTCATCCTGATCAGATGCCTATCGATAATCTGATCGATGAATTGAAAGAGAAAGGTTATCCGGTAGAGAACCTTAGTGAAAACGAGATGGCCAAGTTGCATATCCGCCATATGGTGGGCGGCCACAGTAAAGCAGTGAAGGATGAGGTGGTTTATTGTTTTGAATTTCCGGAACGTCCGGGAGCCCTGCTCAACTTCCTGGATAAACTGGGTGCCCGATGGAACATCAGTATGTTCCATTACCGAAACCATGGTGCTGCCTATGGCCGCGTCGCCGTAGGTCTGGAAGTACCAGAAACAGAGAGACAGCACATAGCCAAATTTCTGGCTGACTTAGAATACAACTATTGCGAGGAGACGAATAATAAGGCTTATCAGGCGTTTCTTGGATAATTACTCCATGATACCCGAAACCCCGGACTTCTTGTCTGGGGCTTACCTACTGCACAAACAAAGCATGAACAAACAAAAACCCCGGTCGATCACTCAACTGGGGTTCTGCTTTATTCAATGCCTGGCGATGACCCACTCTCACATGGGGAAGCCCCACACTACCATCGGTGGGGGCCGCCCAGGTATGTGTCGTTTCACTGGCCTCAACGCAAAAACCCCAGCCGATCACTCAACTGGGGTTTTGCTTTATTCAATGCCTGGCGATGACCTACTCTCACATGGGGAAGCCCCACACTACCATCGGTGGGGGCCGCCCAGGTATGTGTCGTTTCACTTCCGAGCGCGACCACCAGGGATGGTGGAAGTGTCGTTTATGCAGGAGCAATCAACGACCCTGCGGCGATGAAAAGCGGATGGGATCGGGTGGTTCCAACACACAACAAAAACCCCAGCCGATCACTCAACTGGGGTTTTGCTTTATTCAATGCCTGGCGATGACCTACTCTCACATGGGGAAACCCCACACTACCATCGGCGATCTGTCGTTTCACTTCCGAGTTCGGGA
>NZ_JAGRPU010000026.1 GCF_024606225.1 Endozoicomonas sp. ISHI1
ATCATCTTCTGGATAATGGACTCTTTCATTTCTTTGGAGTAGCGAGTCATAACAGCCTCTTTTTGTATGCTCTCAATTATTGAGAGTCATGAATCAAAAGAGGCGACATCTATCCTGACACAGCGGGATTGTTTATTATTACTATTTGTAGTTGTATTTGTAATAACAGAAATAAGCGTAATCCTACTACTTGGTCTGCTGGTGGTTGCTGTGGATTCGATGTCAGTTGATTAAATTCATGACTCAGTTCATTTTGCAGTGTAGCCTGTTGCAAGTTGAGTGCTTGTATAGGTGGTTGGCTTTGAGGTTCACCATTTATGGCTGGTAATATTGCGATCAGTTTACATTGTATATTTACTATGTCATTTGCTTTTTTTATAAGTTTACAGAGACAGGCGCTGTTCTCTGGGTGAGAACACTCCTGTGCTTTTACAGTTTGGAAAAAAACTGGAAGAAATAGGAGGGCTGTAAATAATTTTATCACTTTGATTGTTTCCATAGATGAAAATAGAGTTCTGATTTAAGGTGTAATAAATGCATTCGATTCGTTCCGGGGCTGATTCCCTTTACCTGGCCTGACGAATTTTCGGCGCGAGCCTGAAGCGGAGGTGTTGAGTGGTAAACGAACACCAAGACTTCGAAGTTAGTTTATATATGATGGTAGTTTTTTTGAATCTAATGCTTGGTTTTCAAACCTGATCTGTTTTTTGTATGATTCGTACTCATCTTTTAAAATCAAAGTTTGTAAAAAATAACTAAATGCTTCTGTGTAATCTGAAGGATTCGCTGTTTTTTTGTGGAGTAAAATATCTTTAGATAAATCATCTAAATTCAAAGCTGAAATAAAAATTTCGATTTCAGACTCGCTCATGTTTTTTAATAAACTATCCCAGGTTGGCGCTATCCATACTAAACCGTTTCCATATTCTGGAAAGCCGGAATAACAACATTCTGAATTAAAATAGAAGGCTGAACCATCTATCATTTCACCAAATACATGCCATATGTTTTCATCACCTAATCTTATCCAAACATAGGAAATAACGAATTTTATGTTTTCTTTTGAAATTTTAACCAAAGGTTTGTACTCAATCATACCATGCATTGGCACGCCCCTTATGTGACCATTGATCTCCGGGTCGTCAAATTCATCTTCAGATTCACAGAACCAATGTGTAAACGCTCTATAGTCATGCCATCCTTGATCTTGATCTTCGCACTCTCGCCATAGAAAAGGCTCAATGTAGTCAAGGTTGAAAGCACTGATTCTATTGTACAAATCGTCTTCTATAAAGAGGCTAATGCTTTGATAAACCCCAATATCAAGAGCTTCCATTAGAGAAAAAATATCTTTAGCGGAAAAGTAACTTAGGATTAATGCCCTGAGTGTAGGTATGCTTAAAACTCGAAAAAAATCACCTGCATTAGCCTTTGTCGTTGCACTTAAAGTTAGAGCTAATAAAAGTATTGCGAATACAAAATATGATCGTATATGGATTAGCATTATCATTATCTCGGTTAAGTTGAGCGTTCGAGTATAGTCACTTAACGGGTGGTTGGGGTAAATTCTGCTCACCAGGGTTCCACCCGACACATCAAGGGTGAAGATTGACCCAGGCGTTATTCCTACTTAACAAAAGCTTCATCACTGTCATTGTTATTATTTTGTTCATAGTATTCAGGGAAATCTTCTCGATCCACTTGTTTCATTTGATCTAGTTGTTTCTGGAGCCATTGTTTAGAACGATCATAAATATCTTTCTCGGAGAGTTTTGGATCAGTCTTTCTGATAGAATTACCAATAATTCTAATTACTTCTTGCACTAATTGAGGACGTAAGTCATCAGGTACTCTATTTCTAAAAAGAGACTCGACATGCTCTGTTAATAACAAATCTTCATTTGTCACTACAAGACAGCCATCAGGTTGAGCACAAATTTTATAGGTGACTGCCAGAAATAATAGAGCTGCACGATTGGTCATCATTTCAATATTCAGTTTTAAAAGCTATATGTCGGACCGATAGTATAGGCATAACAAATGCCTTCTGCTCGTTTCAGGCTTCGACCTCATCCGAAGTGCCTTCCAAGTAAGGTGGAAGCAGGTGTTGACCTGCAGAAAAATCCTCAAAGTATCGCAGAACCGGTAAATAATATTCTTACTCCCGTCCCTCGGAACAGCTGCTGACCGGCACTTTTGAGAACCCCTGCCCTGAATTAGCTGGTCGATCATGCTGGGTATTTCTATCTTTCATGATCATTGGAAAAGTTCGGACCGTAGGCTATTGACCATACAGCTACTGAAGAGTTTTTATCTTCGCAATCGCTAAACCCAAAGGTTTTTCATAATATTCTTGGTAATGACTTAATATATCTTCAACAGTATGAAAATAGATATTAGAACCTCCTATTTTACCTATACAAACATTATCTCCAATATGAATAAATGTATGAACAAGTTCCTTGTTATTTAAAATTACAACAGTAATGAAATGATCCTTTATGTCTGAATCTTTTAGGGCTGTAAGGTGAGGGTAAAGTTTATCATGATATGATGTTGAATTGACCTCCATAAAAGTCACAAATTGAAAGCAGGTTGTTGGAGTTTTTTTACCTTTATAAAGGTCGCTAAAAGTTTTATTTCCTGGTAAACGATCTTCTAATTCTGGAGGTAAATCATCAAAAATATTTTTTAATCCTTGATTTATACATTTTATGAATCGTTCTTGCCATGAATTTGAAGGTTTGTAGTCGTGATTTCCATCTTGGGTTTTGATGTTAAAAGATATAACCTTTTTTGGCGTGTTGTCACCAATTATCTTAGCTAAATCATTATCTCTTTCATTACCATCGATGCAGTTAAAAAGATCATCTTCTATTTCAAATGGAAGATACTTTAATACCGCTTTCTTCTCCAGGCCACTTTCAAGTAACCCAGTAAAAATGCTGTCTCTTTTTTTAGATCTATCAATCTTGATAGAGACTAATGGCTCTACAGATTCCAAGGACATGCTATAGAACGCAGCCTCAGTTTTTTGTAAATCGCAAGCGTTCTGTTTGTTGGCCATGTCTGTTGTTGGGAACAATCCATGATTTGAAGTATTACTGATCGGTGTGCTCATGATTAGACTCCTTTTTTCTTTATCAATAGTGCTCAGAGTCGCCATCATGGTTAAAGTTCATAACATTGTGGGCAGTATGCATGACAATGGGCGGCAGTATAGCCCTCTGGGCTTCTGACGGCCAACGCTGGACGTGGTGTTATGTTCTTGGGCAAGTCTGTGCTATAACTCAGGTGTGTATGATCGGGATGCTTTAAAGACGATGAATTCTTTGGAAATAGCAGAGTCTTACTTCCAACTCTCAAACGACAGTAACTTTGATGAAATTACAAAGCTGTTTTGTGAAAGTTCTACCTACAAATCAGGAAATGGAGAGCTTTTTCTGGGAGTGAATGACATCATGTCTGTGCAGAGGCTTTATCATGGTATGTTTGCAAGGCTCGAGTGGAAAGTAATCAGCGTCACAGAAACCAAGCCTGGGATAGTTCATTTCAATTTTAACTTTGTGGGTGAAACTCACACTGGTGAGACAGTAGAGTATTCTGGTTTGGAAGATGTAGTCGTGTATGATGGTAGAATTCAGCACATCCAGATTCAACGCCTTTAAACCTTGCAGCCTCTTATAACAAGCCCATTACCTTGTTTCATAAGTAGTTTCTTCTATAATTGTCACGTCAGATTCTGGGTTTAGTACCAGAAAAGATACGTGAGTCTGTTTTATGAAAACACTAATTCCTTGTCTACTAATTATCATCCTTTCTCTTGCTGGTTGCAGTACGAATAGCTCGGACGAACTGGAGTCCGGACCTTTGGCTGGTTCTGATCGGGATGAGCATGGTTGCATTGGCTCTGCTGGCTATCTTTGGTGTGAGCGTACACACAGCTGTGAGAGGCCTTGGGAACTCGCCCGCAAAGCTGGATTTGAAAACTCCGAGAAGGGCTTTTTAAACTATTGCAACCAGCTTAATAGTCACTAAACATGAGCTTGAGCCGATTAAACGAACGGTTCAAATTAGATGGGGATATCATTTAATTGGTACCGGTGGGCGGACTCGAACCGCCACGCCCGCAAAGGCGGGGGATTTTGAATCCCCTATGTCTACCAATTCCATCACACCGGCACTGTTTTTCAGAACTGAGCTGTCCTGAGAAGATGTGGCGTAGTATACATAACCCCGTACCGTTTTCAACAGCCGTTCTGCGTTGAGTGTTGGGGGGCAGCGTTTCTGTTCGTATTCTCTTTATCTTCCTCATCGTGACTGAAGCAAACGTGTGTGGAATCTTGCCTGACAGGACCACAGTTTTGCAGTATATTGACGCGTTTTTTTAAGAAATGGCCCTGTTCAACCGGAGTTGTGTTTCGAACGGGTCGAGTTGCTTCTGGCTGTTTAGTCTTCTAGTACGAGACCACACACATAATTATGCGCGTCAGTGATTTTGATTTTGAGCTGCCCGACGAACAGATTGCCCGTTTTCCTGCCCGGGAGCGAACCGGTAGTCGACTGTTGCGGCTTGATGGTCCTACAGAAACCATTACCCATGGGCAGTTTGCCGATGTAGAAAATCTGATTGAGCCCGGCGATCTGCTGGTTATGAATAACACCCGGGTGATTCCTGCCAGATTGTTTGGCCGAAAGGAAACCGGTGGCAAGCTGGAAGTTCTGATAGAGCGTATTTTAGAGGAACGAAAAGTTTTAGCGCACGTTCGCTCCAGCAAAGCGCCAAAACCGGGCAGTCGTATCTTTCTGGCTGATGATTGCATTCAAGCTGAAGTGACGGGGCGACAGGGAGCGCTGTTTCTCATGGACTTTGATAAGCCTGTGCTGTCTCAGTTAAAGGAGCATGGTCATATGCCCCTTCCTCCCTATATTGATCGTGAAGATGGCAGTGCGGATCGCCTGAGGTATCAGACGGTGTTTGCTCAAAAAGACGGTGCTGTGGCAGCACCTACTGCTGGCCTGCATTTTGACGAGGCTATGTTGCAACGTCTGAAAGATAAAGGCGTTGAGCAAGCTTTTGTTACATTGCATGTAGGCTCTGGCACCTTTCAGCCAGTTCGGGTTGATAATATTGCTGACCATAAAATGCATTCTGAGTACATAGAAGTACCAGAAAAAGTCTGTGAGGCAGTCAAAGCAGCACGTGCCCGGGGGAATAAAGTGGTAGCAGTGGGGACCACGTCGGTACGTTCCCTGGAGTCGGCCTCCAGAGGCGGGGAAATCAGCCCCTTCTTCGGCGATACCGATATCTTTATTTTTCCGGGTTATGAATTCCGTTCCGTGGATGCCATGATCACGAACTTCCACCTTCCACAGTCAACATTACTAATGCTGGTCAGTGCGTTTTCAGGTAAAGACGCCATACTTCGGGCCTATAACGAGGCAGTGAAAGAAGGCTATCGATTCTTCAGTTATGGCGATGCCATGTGGCTGACCCGAAAAGCCTGAAAAAGAAAGTCGAACGTCGGGCTTGAAAAAGTCCGGACCCGTTCCCACTTTAAAAGCTGGTTAAATTTTGGAAATGAGTCAGATGAATGCAGTCTGCTGTGTCATCTGAATTGAGAGGCTCATGAGTAGAGAAGAGTGCTTCATGCAGTTCGAAGGTCTGGCCACTGATGGTGAAGCTCGGCGTGGACGGCTGACCTTTCCCCGCGGCTCGGTTGAAACGCCCTGTTTTATGCCCGTTGGCACCTACGGCACTGTTAAAGGCATGATGCCCAGGGATATTGCCGACACCGGAGCGGAGATCATTCTCGGGAATACGTTCCATCTGATGCTGCGTCCCGGTACCGAGATTATTCGAGAGCATGGGGATCTGCACGATTTCAATCAATGGCAGGGGCCAATTCTGACAGACTCGGGTGGTTTTCAGGTATTCAGCCTGGGAAAATTGCGCAAGATTACTGAAGAGGGGGTTTCATTCAAGTCGCCTGTGGATGGTTCCCCGGTATTCCTGAGTCCGGAAGTGTCCATGCAGGTTCAGCGTGAGCTGGGTTCTGATATTGTCATGATCTTTGATGAATGTACCGATGGCGAAGCCACAGAAAAAGAAGCAGAAGAGTCTATGGAGTTGTCTCTTCGCTGGGCAAAGCGATCCAGAGAGGCTCACGGCGACAGTCCTTCAGCCCTGTTTGGCATTATCCAGGGTGGTATGTTTGAGCATCTGCGTGATCGTTCCCTGGAGGGGCTGACCGAGATCGGCTTTGATGGTTATGCCATTGGTGGTCTTTCTGTGGGTGAAACCAAGGAAGACATGATGCGCATTCTGTCACACATCACCAATAAAGTTCCTGAAGGCCATCCCCGTTACCTGATGGGTGTGGGCAAGCCAGAGGATATTGTTGAAGCCGTGCGTCGTGGGGTGGATATGTTTGACTGTGTGATGCCGACCCGAAATGCCCGAAATGGTCATCTCTTTGTGGATGAGGGTGTCATTAAAATTCGCAACGCCGTTCATAAGCGGGATAACCGGCCATTGGAAGAAAGTTGCGACTGCTATACTTGCCAGAATTTCAGTCGCTCCTATCTGCATCATCTGGACAAATGTGGTGAGATTTTGGGTTCTATGCTCAATACAATCCACAATCTTCGCTACTACCAGAGGGTCATGACAGGTTTGCGAGACGCCATTGAACAAGGTAAATTGGATAACTTTGTCGAAGAGTTCTACCAAAAGCGTGGTCAACCAGTACCGTTATTGTGAGGTGGGTACGGCCCTGTTTTTGTTGTAACGGAATTTAACTGTGTATTGTTTTTAAGGAGTATCTGAATGATCCCATTCATCAGTCCGGCATTTGCTGAAGCGGCTGGCTCAGCCCCTGCGGGTCCTGGCATGTACGGTCAGCTGATCATGCTGGGAGGTTTTGTACTGATTTTCTGGTTGTTGATCTGGCGCCCGCAGTCCAAGCGTGCCAAGGAACACAAAAACCTGCTCAGCAACCTGTCTAAGGGGGATGAGGTCGTCACCACTGGTGGTATCGTTGGCAAGGTCATGAACACTACGGATGAGTTTATTACCCTTAAGGTTGCCGAGAATATCGAGCTGAATTTCCAAAAATCTTCAGTGGCTGCTTCTCTGCCCAAGGGTACTATTAAAGCCATTCAGTAGCAGCCATGAGCTAATTAAGAGCCATGTTTTAAAGAAATAATTTTTCTGCATCGCCGATGATGAAAAATTTTTCATGATAAAAAGCGCGACCGGAAATCGAGGATGGTTTCCGGTTATTTCTGGAGAAACGGACTTTGCCTGAGTATCAGGGAGAGTTTTTGTTCCTTGAACAGGCTCCTGATCCAGGCATTTAATATATAGAACAGGAACCGGTGGGCCATGCTCAATCGATATCCGCTGTGGAAGTACCTGCTGATTGCAATCATCGTTGCCCTTGGCTTTGTGTACGCTCTGCCCAACTTGTACCCCGATGATCCTGCTATTCAGATATCGGGCGCCAGTTCAACAGAAACCATGAATGCTGGTGTGCAGGGTAAGGCACAAGAAGCGCTGACCAAGGCCAATATTGAGGTCAAGGCCAGTGATAACAAAAATGATGCCTTGTTGATTCGACTGAAGCATGCTGATCAACAGCAGTTGGCTAAGTCGGTGATTAAGGATGCGCTGGGCGATGATTATATTGTAGCGCTCAATCTGGCACCGACGACACCGGAATGGCTGACTTCTATGGGGGCTTATCCCATGAAACTGGGTCTGGATTTGTCCGGCGGTGTGCACTTCCAACTGGAGGTAGATACGGAGCGGGCCGTTAAGACCAAGCTGGATATTTCCAATACCGAAATTCGCACGCTGCTGCGCAAGGAAAGACTGCGCTATCGCACTATGCCTGAGCGTGCTGACGGTGCCCGCCAACTGGCATTTCTGGATGAAGCGACTCGTGACAAAGCCGAGCGTCTTATCAAGCGTGAGTTTCCTGATCTGCTGGTAGAGGCAGAAGATCTGGGAGAGCGTCATGCTGTTTCCTATCGTTATTCCGAACAGTACATCCGTGAACTGGAAGATTATGCGGTTAAGCAAAACCTGACGACGGTTCGAAACCGTGTTAACGAGCTGGGTGTTTCTGAGCCTCTGGTGCAGCGTCAGGGACGAAACAGTATCGTTGTTGAGCTTCCCGGTGTTCAGGATACCGCAGAAGCCAAGCGTATTCTCGGTAAAACCGCTAACCTTGAGTTCCGTCTTGAGGCGCTGCCCAATGCTCCCCAAAGCACTACAGAGACGTTCGATTATCAGGGGCGCACCGTTAATCTGGAGCGCGACATTATTATTACCGGTGAGCGTGTTTCCAGTGCCCAGTCCAACTTTGATACCGAAAGTGGACAGCCTCAGGTAAACATTAGTCTGGACAGTACCGGCGGTAAGAAGATGAATAACGCCACCCGGAATAATATCGGGCGCAGCATGGCGGTCATCTTCATTGAGCAGAAGCCTGTGACCCGAAGTGAGACCCGTGAAATTGACGGAAAATCTGTCAAGGTTAAGGTGCCTGGTTTCCGTGAAGAAAAACGAGTGATCAGTCTGGCCACTATTCAGTCAGCGCTGGGTAACCAGTTCCGTATTACCGGCCTTGATTCGTCCAGTGAAGCCTCTGAGCTGGCTTTGTTGCTCAGAGCAGGTTCACTGGCAGCGCCTATGTACTTTGTGGAAGAGCGCACAGTCGGTCCAAGCCTGGGTGCCGAGAATATTAAAATGGGGCTGGACTCTACTCTGATGGGGCTTGGTCTGGTCGTTATGTTCATGGTGGTGGTCTACCGGGTGTTTGGTTTGCTGGCGAATATTGCCCTGACCATAAACCTGATGTTGCTGATTGCTGTCATGAGTATCTTTGGCGCTACCCTGACCATGCCTGGTATTGCCGGTATCGTTCTGACGCTGGGTATGGCAGTGGATGCCAACGTGCTGGTGTTCTCGCGTATTCGGGAAGAGATTAAGCTGGGGCGTCCGGTGCAGCGTGCGATTCATGATGGTTATGACCGTGCTTTTGTATCGATCTTTGACGGTAATATTACCACGCTTTTGGTGGGCCTCATTCTCTTTGCCGTCGGAACCGGTCCAATCAAGGGCTTCGCTGTGACTCTGTCTATCGGTATCGTCACATCCATGTTCACCGCGATTATGGTGACCCGCTCACTGGTGAATCTGGTGTACGGCGGTCGTCGTGATCTGAAGAAACTGAGCATCTGAGGTGGTCTCAATGGCAGATAAGAAAGCAGCCCAGAGCGATAAAGTAGCCCTGAGCTATAAAACCATTAATTTTATGAAGTTGCGAACCTACGCAACCATTCTTTCCGTTGTCATGATCGTGGGCTCCCTGGCTTCTCTGGCTACCAAGGGAATCAACTGGGGGCTGGATTTTACGGGGGGTACCCTGATTGAGCTGGTTTATGATCAGCCAGCGAACACGGAAGAGATTCGTAACCAGCTGGGTGAGGCCGGTTATAGTGATGCCGTTGTTCAGGAGTTCGGTTCTGTGCGTGATATTCTGGTTCGTATCCCCGGTGATGATCCGGCTCTGGGTCATAATATTGCCAAGCTTCTGGACCAGAATCACGATGGTAGTGTTGTCGTCAAGCGAGTAGAGTTTGTTGGTCCTCAGGTGGGTGAGCGACTGAGAGAGCAGGGGGGGCTGGGTATGTTGATGGCCCTGGGGCTGGTGATGCTTTATATCGCTTTCCGATTCCAGTTCAAGTTCTCTGTTGGTGCCGTTCTGGCGCTGACTCATGACACTATTATTGTCTTGGGGTTGTTCTCCTTTCTGCAGTTGCAGTTTGACCTCACAGTTCTGGCGGCGATACTGGCGGTCATTGGTTACTCCTTGAACGATACCATTATTGTGTACGACAGAATTCGTGAAAACTTCAGGAAACTGCGAAAGGGGGGTGCTGATGAAATCATCAATGTATCCCTGACCCAGACACTGGGTAGGACATTGGCCACTTCTGGTACAACCTTGATGGTGTTGCTCTCACTTTTCCTGTTTGGTGGAGAGATGATCAATGGTTTTGCCACAGCCCTGATTGTGGGTATTGGTGTGGGTACTTATTCCTCCATCTATATTGCGTCTAACCTGCTGATTTACATGAAGATCAGTCGTGAAGACTTGATTGTTCCTGTTAAGGAAGACGATGCTGATCACAGACCCTGATGGTTGTCTTTATCAAGTCTTTTTATGGAGACTCCTGTTAGCCTGATGAAAAACCGGCCTGTAAAAAGGTCGGTTTTTTTGTGGTGCGCCAAGTATGGCGCTGTTCGAGTATGCGTGTTGGCGGCTGGATGGCTTCGAGCTGAAAGTCCACTATCAGACCGGCAGCATTTGCTCTTTTTCTCGGGCATTGATGCTCATAGGAACCGAATTAGCGTTTGGGGCGTTATCTGCAACTGTCTGCCTGTGGGCGAAATGGTCGGGACGCCAGATGATGGATGGAGCGATGATCGTGGTCAGCTCTATTGTGGTGGGCTTTCATTCAGATAGGAGTAGTTTGTGATTTAATAAATCAGTGATTCTCCCATGTTGAGGTGTCAGTATGCTGAGTCAGAATAATACTGCTCTGGTCATTGTTGATGTTCAAGGTAAGCTTGCCACATTGATGTATAAGCAGGAAAAAATGCATGATGCGCTGGTGAAAATGATCAAAGGGGCTCAAAAGCTTGAGTTGCCTGTTTTCTGGCTGGAGCAGCTGCCCGAAAAACTTGGACGAACGACTCCCGAGGTTGCCGATGAGTTGGAAGGTGTCTCTCCTATAGCTAAGGCATCATTCAGTGCCTGTGGGCAGAAGACGTTTATGGACTCGCTCAAGGCTTCAGGAAAAACACAAATTCTGTTGGCAGGTATTGAGGCTCACATATGTGTCTATCAAACGGCTCTGGATTTAATGGCTTCGGGTTATGAAGTTGAAGTAGTGGTAGATGCGACATCCTCCAGATCAGAGCATAGCAAGCGACTGGCGTTAGACAAGTTGGCGCGCATGGGGGTTGAGATGACCAATGTTGAAATGTCACTGTTTGAACTGATGAGAACAGCAAAGTGCGATGTTTTTCGAGATGTGGCTAAACTGGTGAAGTGATTTTGCCTCACAAGTGAGCCCTACCCCAAGAAGGGTAAGGCTCTGGTAGATCAGCGTCCCATATTGTCATGGGCAAATGGGCGAATGCGCTGCAGTACTTCTTTGAAGCACTTGGGGTTGGCGGCGACGACCTGCCCCTTGTCAAGGAAGTCGTGTCTACCGTTAAAATCGCTGCACAGACCGCCGGCTTCCTGAATCAGCAGTATGCCGGCCGCCATATCGTATTTCTGCAGGCCGAATTCCCAGAAAGCATCCAGACGGCCGCAGGCCACGTAGGCCAGATCCAGTGCGGCAGCACCAGCACGACGAATGCCAGCTGTATCGCCCAGCAGGGAGCGCATCATGTTCAGGTAGCCATCCAGATGGTTCAGGTGGTTGCCCGAGAATGGAATGCCAGTACCGATTAAAGCGCCTTCAAGGCTCTTGCGACTGCTCACGCGAATGCGTTTGCTGTTCAGTGTGGCGCCTTGTCCACGGCTGGCACAAAATGCTTCGTCGCGAATGGGGTCGAGCACAACAGCGTGTTCAATGCGGCCACGGAACTGACAGGCGATGGAAATAGCAAAAGTAGGAATGCCACGGATGAAGTTGGTAGTGCCGTCCAGTGGATCAATGATCCAGAGGTAGTCCTTGCCTTCATCTTTTCCTTCAATAATTCCGGACTCTTCGCCAAAGAATCCGTGGTCGGGGTACGCCTTCTTTAAAGCGCCTATAATGACTTTCTCGGAAGCTTTGTCTACTTCAGTGACAAAGTCGTTCCGGTCTTTTGCCTGCACCTTGAGGCTCTCGAGGTCCTGGTGGGCGTGAAGGATAATTTCGGCGGCTGAGCGAGCTGCTCGCAAGGCCATATTCACCATGGGTTGCATAGGCTGGACTACGTCTGACTGTGAAAGATCAAAATGCTGACCGAGGGGGTCGGCAGCCTGGTACTGGTACAGACTGGTTTCCTTCTCCGGAATCATAAAGCTCCGGTTGCTGGGCCAGTGACTGGGAAAACAGGCGGTGGAGTATAGCAGTGTTATTTGTGGTTAGGAACCTTTCGATGTGTTTCTGTGCAGTATCTGTTTAACGATGATGCTCAGGATGAGGGTACGGGTTGTTATCAGTTTTTCGGTTACGGCTAATAGAGACTTCGCTCTCGTGGCTGTCAGTCATTGTTTGGGTTACACTCCCCGATTGGATTGTTTGCATCATAAAATTCGTCCGCTACAAAATTTGGATGCGTTTTATGGTTCTTGATGAGCTTTTGGCTCCTTTTGTGGTTCAAACGAGATATTCCCCAGTGAGTGACGCAGTCGCAATTGAGCCATTGGTGCTCGACAATATTTCCATTATTCTGATCAATACCACTCATCCGGGTAATATCGGAGCGGCGGCAAGGGCTATGAAGACCATGGGGCTCAGCAAGCTGGTGTTGGTAGAGCCGCAGGAATTTCCCTCAGGTAAGGCTGATGCACTGGCATCCGGAGCTGATGATCTGCTGGTCAATGCCCGAGTGGTCAGGACTTTGGAAGAGGCGGTGGCGGACTGCCACTTTGTGGTAGGTACCAGTGCCAGAGTCAGAGGGGTGTCACTGCCTCTTGTGGATCCACGTGCCTGTGCTAACCAGATTCTTTGTGAAGCAAGTTCAGGGGATATTGCTCTGGTTTTTGGCAGGGAAGATCGTGGAATGACTAATGAAGAGTTACAGATGTGTCATCTACAGGTGCATGTCCCCACCAATCCAGATTTTAGCTCTCTGAACCTCGGAGCCGCTGTTCAGGTGATGACTTATGAATTAAGAATGGCATGGCTGGCCATCACCCGGGGCGAGGTGCCGCTGCCTTCACCGAGAACCCATGATCTGGCATCTCAGGATGATGTGGAGCGTTTCTATGAACATTTGTATAAGACGCTGGTACAAATTGGCTTTCTTGAGCACAGCAGTCATGAGAAGATCATGGCTAAGCTCAGGCGGATGTACGGTCGCATTCGTCCAGACCGCGTCGAGCTGAGTATTCTGAGAGGTATTTTGTCAGAGACCGGAAAGTTTGCCGGTTGTGGTGATAGGGCCGGAAATATTCAAAAGAAGTAAGAGTGAAGATTCAAAAATAACAGTAGTTACTAGATAACAAGTGACGTATTGACCCATGCTAAAACGTTTAAAAGAAGACATAAGAACGGTCATGGAGCGTGATCCGGCTGCTCGGAGCACCTTTGAGGTTCTTACCAACTATCCGGGGCTTCATGCTTTGTTGTTGCATCGTGCAGCGCATAAGATCTGGAAATCTGGTTTCTGTTGGTTGGGTCGGTCACTGTCTACATTCAGTCGCTGGTTGACCGGCGTAGAAATACATCCTGGTGCCAGCATTGGTCGACGCTTCTTCATAGATCATGGGATGGGCGTGGTGATCGGTGAGACAGCCATCATTCATGATGATGTGACTCTTTACCATGGTGTGACGCTGGGAGGAACTTCACCCAACAGGGGGAAAAAACACCCTTCCAATCAGGGTAAACGTCACCCGACGCTTATGCGGGGTGTTGTGGTCGGTGCTGGTGCCAAGGTGCTCGGTCCCTTTGTTGTGGGCGCAAATGCCAAAATTGGTTCTAATTCAGTGGTAGTCCGTGAAGTGCCTGAAGGTGCGACCGTGGTGGGCATACCGGGGCGTATCGTCAAAAAGCGCGAAGAAGTGGACAGTCGGCGCCAGAAAATGGCTGAAAAAATTGGTTTTGATGCTTACGCAGTTACCGAAGATATGCCCGACCCTACGGCAAATGCAATATCTGTCATGTTGGATCATATGCAGGCAGTGGATGGCCGTATAGAGGCACTCTGTAGCACACTTAGGGAGCTTGGGCTTGATTGCGGTGACAAGCAGCTGCCTGAATTAAGGGAAGAAGACTTTGCCAGCGTCAAATCCGATACCGAAGATGAGGCTTTCTCGACCCCATAATTTGCTTGGACGCAGAGCGCTGCTTGTATACAATAGCGTCGGCTTATAGGTCGCAGCACTTTTGTAGCACCCTTGAGTCGCATTTCTGGATGGTTGGGCAGTTGATTATTAAGCTAAATCGACTGCTTTAAAATTCCTGACTTAGTCTCTGTTTGATTCTTTTCTAATCCTTCCTGCTTTGGCTGGTTTAAGGCTAAAAGGGGGCTTTCACGCTATTATTTATAATACTTGACTAAATTACTAGGGTATTCCATAATCCGCACGAATACTGATCCTGTCGTGGTTTCTATACGTATGCAGGGTGAAGCGGCTGTCGGGACAGGCAGCAAATCAGTAGATCGGATTCTTTAGATAACACCGGCTCATGTCGGCTAGTTCGGAGATGGTGCCAGCATGCGATTAACAACGAAGGGGCGTTATGCCGTAACCGCTATGTTGGATCTGGCCCTTCATGCTGATGAAGGTACGGTGGCACTGGCTGATATTTCCGATCGCCAGGGTATTTCTCTGTCCTATCTGGAGCAGCTGTTCTCTCGTCTCCGTCGGGAAGATCTGGTCTGCAGTGTTCGGGGGCCCGGAGGCGGTTACCGCCTGAGTCGTGATATGGATGAAATCTATGTGGCAGAAGTGATTGACGCAGTTAATGAATCGGTCGATGCCACACGATGTCATGGCAGTGGTTCCTGTCAGAAGGGAGCTAAATGCCTTACCCATGATCTCTGGCATGATCTCAGCCAGCAAATCCACGAATTCCTTAGTGGTATCAGTCTTGCTGATCTCGTTGCCAGACGTGAAATTCAGAGTGTTGCAATCCGTCAGGATGAGCAGCAGGGACTGAAAAACAAGAGCGCGATCAATAGCCTTCTTTGATGAGGGGATGTTATTTGATCGCAGGGACAAACAGCCTTGAGCGACTCGGGCATCACGAATGCCCGAGAGCCTGGAGATGTACGGGATGAAACTACCTATATACCTGGATTATTCAGCAACAACACCGTGTGATCCCCGCGTTGCTGACAAGATGAGTCAATGTCTGCTATCTGAAGGCAATTTCGGTAATCCTGCATCCCGTTCACATGTATTTGGCTGGAAGGCGGAAGAAGCAGTTGAAAATGCTCGCAGGCAGGTTGCAGACCTATTGAATGCTGACCCCCGTGAAATTGTCTGGACTTCAGGTGCTACTGAGTCTGATAACCTGGCTATTAAAGGTGTGGCGCACTTCTACAGCAAAAAAGGCAAGCACATCATTACTTCCAGGATTGAGCACAAAGCGGTCCTGGATGCCTGCCGTCAGTTGGAGCGTGAAGGCTATGAGGTGACCTACCTTGAACCAGACTCTGAAGGCATGATTACCACCGGGCAGGTCAGTGATGCCTTGCGCGAAGACACCATTCTGGTCAGTCTCATGCATGTCAATAATGAGATTGGTGTGGTTACTGATATCGCAGCCATTGGTGAAATCACCCGTGCTAACAAGGTTCTGTTTCACGTAGATGCCTCCCAGAGTGCTGGCAAGCTTCCAATTGATCTGAGTAGCCTCAAAGTGGATCTGATGTCTTTATCTGCTCACAAAATGTATGGTCCTAAAGGTGTGGGTGTTTTGTACGTACGTCGCAAGCCGCGTGTTCGTATTGAGGCTCAAATTCATGGTGGCGGTCATGAACGTGGTATGCGTTCAGGTACTCTTCCTACTCATCAGCTTGTGGGTATGGGTGAGGCCTGTCGTATCGCCAGGGAAGAGATGGGTGCTGACAACGAGCACAGCCTGAAACTCCGTCAGCGTTTTCTGAACAGTATTTCAGACATGGAAGAAGTGCATGTCAACGGCAGCCTTGAGCACCGCGTTGCTGGTAATCTCAACATCAGCTTTGCCTTCGTAGAGGGTGAGTCTCTGATTATGTCCCTGAAAGATCTTGCTGTTTCTTCCGGATCGGCCTGTACTTCAGCCAGTCTGGAGCCGTCTTATGTGTTGCGCGCACTGGGCGTCAGCGATGAACTGGCACACAGTTCACTGCGTTTCAGCTTTGGTCGTTTCACAACGGCTGAAGAAGTGGATTATGCTGTCGCCCAGGTGAGAGAGGCTGTAGAAAAACTGCGTGAGCTGTCGCCTCTGTGGGACATGTACAAAGATGGCGTAGATCTGAGTACTGTTCAGTGGGTAGCACATTAATATCGAACCGGGTGGGAGGAAAATATCATGGCATACAGTGAAAAAGTAATCGATCACTACGAGAATCCCCGAAACGTCGGCAAGCTTGACGACAAATCTGATAAGGTCGGTACCGGGATGGTCGGAGCACCTGCCTGTGGCGATGTAATGCGTCTTCAGATTCAGGTCAGCGACGAGGGTGTGATTGAAGATGCCCGTTTTAAAACCTACGGGTGTGGCTCTGCTATTGCCTCCAGCTCTCTGGCAACAGAGTGGATGAAAGGCAAGACGCTGGATCAGGCATCGGAAATCAAAAACACGGATATTGCCGAAGAGTTGGCGCTCCCTCCTGTGAAGATACACTGTTCAGTACTGGCTGAGGATGCGATCAAGGCTGCAATCGACGATTATCGTACCAAGCACGGCGAGTCTTAAGGTTAATGGTATTCCATTGGCCTATTGGATTTATGTATTGAGTTGGAGTATTTCATGGCGATCACCATGACAGAGGCCGCAGCCCGGCATGTAAGGGGTCAACTGAAGAAGCGCGGCAGGGGGCTTGGCATCCGTGTTGCGGTGCGAACTTCTGGCTGCTCGGGCATGGCTTATGTGCTGGAGTTCGTGGATGAAACAGCTATAGACGAGTTGTCTTTTGAAAGTAAGGGCGTCAACATATACTCCGATCAGAAAAGTCTGGTCTACCTTGATGGCACTGAGCTTGATTTTGTCAGGGAAGGTTTAAATGAAGGCTTTCAGTTCAACAACCCCAATGCATCCAGTGAATGCGGTTGTGGTGAGAGCTTCAACGTTTGAACGCTCGCTTACAGTGATATCCATGCAGTCTGAACCCACCCCTTTTTGAATGCATTGAAGAGTCTTTCATCACTCAGGTGGCGAAGGGCTTTTTGTCATTGGAAGGTGAGCATAATAAAGGTTGCGTAATAAATAGGTTTCGGGATTTCAGGCATTTTATTTGCCCATATAATTCCGACCTCTACTCATTTGGAATGTCTGGTATCGTGGTCGATTTAACTAAGAATTTTTTCGAGCTGTTTCAATTGCCTGTCGGATTTCAAGTCGATCAGGCGTTATTATCCGAACGATATCGTGAATTGCAAAAGTCTGTTCATCCTGACCGGTTTGCTGGTGAAGATGAGCGTCAGCAAAGGTTGGCGGTTCAGTACGCAGCCTATGTTAACGAAGGGCTCGAAACACTGAAGTCGCCTCTCAATCGTTCTCTTTACTTGCTGGAACTCGCTGGGCGACCCGTTGATCTTGAAAATAATACGGTTATGGATACGATCTTTCTGATGGAGCAGATGGAGCTGAGAGAAGCTGTCAGCGAAATTCGTGAACATCAGGATCCTGAATCTGAACTAGAGCGGCTGATGGCACAGGTGAATCAAATTATGGCAGATTATCAAAGCGAATTTGCCTCTCTCTGGCAAAAGGGGGGTGAGGCTTCTCTGGAGCAGGCTGCGGCTGTCGTTCAAAAAATGCAATTCATGGTGAAGCTGTCTGCCGAAATGGAGCAGTTGGAAGCCGAGCTTCTGGGTGATTGAGAATCGAATATGGCACTTCTTCAGATATCTGAGCCCGGGCTGGCTCCGGAGCCTCATCAGCAAAAACGCGCAGTAGGCATTGATCTGGGAACTACCAACTCTCTGGTAGCGACGGTTCGATCCGGCTCTGTGGAAACATTACCTGATCATGATGGTTATCATATCCTGCCCTCAGTCGTTCGATACGCAGAACAGGGAGTTGAGGTTGGGCTGGCAGCTAAAGCTCACGTGATAGATGATTCACTGAATACTATTGTCTCAATTAAACGACTGATGGGGCGTGGTCTTGAAGATGTCAATACACTGGGTGAGGTGATGCCTTATCACTTCGGCCGGTCAGAAAGCAGTATGCCTCTTATAGAAACCCGTCGTGGTGCTGTCAGTCCGGTTGAAGTGTCTGCTGAAATTCTTCGTTCATTGGCGCAGCGTGCCAGTGAAAGCCTGGGGGGTGAGTTGGATGGTGCGGTCATTACCGTACCTGCCTATTTTGATGATGCACAACGGCAGGCGACTAAATATGCAGCCAAGCTGGCCGGGTTACACGTATATCGGCTTTTGAATGAGCCTACAGCAGCAGCTGTTGCCTACGGTCTGGATGTCGGGTCTGAAGGAGTTATTGCTGTCTTCGATCTCGGTGGTGGTACCTTCGATATCTCTGTACTCAGGCTTAAGAAAGGCGTGTTTGAAGTCATGGCTACGGGGGGGGATTCGGCACTGGGTGGTGATGATTTTGACAAAGCGGTTGCACGTTGGATTCTGGAGTCTGCTTCTGTGTCTGAAACGGATCTTGATAGTGGTAGTTACAGGTCGGTAATGACTGAGGCCTGCAGGGTCAAAGAGTTCCTGACTGATTCAGATAGCGTATCAGTTGCCTTTGCCGGCTGGCAGGGTGAACTGAGCCGTGTTCAGTTTAACGAGCTGGTAAAGCCACTGGTTTCTAAAACCATCAGAGCGTTCAAGCGAGCCTTGCGTGATGCAGGTGTTAAGGCTGCTGATATTCATGAAGTGGTTATGGTAGGTGGTTCTACTCGTGTGCCTTTTGTTCGTGAATCTGTGGCCGAATTTACTGGCAAGAAACCACTGACGTCTATTGATCCGGATCGGGTTGTTGCAATGGGTGCTGCACAACAGGCTAATGTGTTGGCAGGGAATAAGTCTGCTGAAGAAATGTTGCTGCTGGATGTAATTCCTCTGTCGCTCGGTTTGGAAACCATGGGTGGACTGATGGAAAAAGTCATTCACAGGAATACGACTATTCCAGTCAGTAGGGCTCAGGAATTTACCACTTACAAAGAGGGCCAGACAGCAATGGCCATTCAGGTTCTGCAAGGTGAGCGAGAGCTGGTGAGTGATAACCGTTCGCTGGCGCATTTCGAATTGCGCGGTATTCCCCCAATGCCTGCGGGTGCTGCCAAGATTCGTGTGACTTTCCAGGTTGATGCAGATGGTCTGCTGGATGTATCCGCGGAAGAAATGGCTACGGGTGTCAGAAGTAGTGTGCAGGTCAAGCCTTCCTTCGGTCTGACCGATGATGAAATCGCTCGTATGCTGAAAGAGTCCATGAGCAGTGCTGTCGAAGACCGTGATGCCAGAAAACTGCGGGAGCAGGAAGTAGAGGCTGATCGTTTAACACAAGCTTTGGTAACGGCACTCGAGGCTGATGGGCGTGAACTGCTGAGTGAAGATGAATTTAACCGACTGGTGGCTGACCTTGAAAGCCTGGGCGCTGTGAGGCGTCAGGGCGATGCAGAGGCCATCAAGCTCGAAATTGAACGTATCAGCAAGGCCAGTGATGAGTTTGCTGCCCGGCGTATGAATTCTGGCATACGAAAGGCACTCTCGGGCCATAAGATTGACGAATTCAAGGAGTCCTGAACATGCCACAAATCGTATTTCTGCCTCATGATGAAATCTGCCCGGAAGGGGCCGTGATTGAGGCTGAGGCGGGAATGACCGTATGCGATGCGGCTCTGGCTAATGGCATTGAAATTGAACATGCCTGCGAAAAGTCCTGTGCCTGTACGACCTGTCATGTGGTTGTCCGTGAAGGCTTTGACAGTATGGAGGAGGCGGATGAGCTGGAAGAAGATCTGCTCGACAAAGCCTGGGGTCTGGAGCCTGAGTCTCGCTTGAGCTGTCAGGCGGTGGTGGCTGAAGAGAATCTGGTGGTGGAAATACCCATGTACACGCTTAACCAGGTGTCAGAAAAGCATTGAGCCTGCTGTGCTTTCGATTGAGAGACTCTTATGAGTCTCTTTCTCTCTGCTGATTAGGTCACCGGATATAAGGTAGAAAGATTATGAGGTGGACAGACATCTTCGACATTGCTACTGAGCTGGCTGATGCGCACCCGGATGTTGATCCGAAATTTGTTAATTTTGTTGATCTGAGAGCGTGGGTGATGGCTCTGGAAGATTTTGATGATGATCCGGCGCGTTGTGGAGAAAAGATTTTGGAAGCTATTCAGGCGGCCTGGATTGAAGAGCTTGAGTGATCAGTCTGACTGGCAGGATCAATGAGAACCTTGCAGTCATCATTGATCTTTTTTCTTTCAGTTAACGGTAGTTAAGGGTTTCAGGGTGAAGTATTTGCCCTATAAAGAGTATTCTCCCTGTGTCCTTATGTCGCAAAATATAAAGAAATGGTCTGTTAAAATTAATTTTGATATTTCTTCTGATGCCATCGACAAAGCACGTTTGAGTGATTGCTGAAGCTTCAGTCCCCAATTCATTGACTTTTATGGCGCAGTTTTGTTGAATGCCGGACAAGAAGATCCCTTTTGAGGAGCCGACTAGCATGCCTCCTAAAGTCACCCTACCTTGTTGAAATAAGCATTCCAGGCCCGTGTTTCTCAACACAGAACTCAACTCAGTTCCAGAGTAGCTTTCAAAGGCAGGTAAAGTAAGATCTATTTCTGGCACAGCTTGCAGTGACGCAAGTAAATTGGCCATTATTTCAGGAGATGCCGTTGAGAGTGCTGTTCCTTCCGGTGGCAAAACCAGTACCATTTCATAGTTTCCACGGTAGGGAACCGTTACTGCTTGCCACTCATTTTGGATAGCGTACCCTGTGTGTCGTATCTCTTGATGTAAAACTCTTCTGAGGTGTACATTTGTACCGTTTTCCAGAGTAAAGAGTCCTCCTCCGTTTTTACGATAGAAAGGTTGCTTCCACAGCCCTCTGAAGTAAACAGAATTTATGAGAATGAGTGCGGTCTCTGTGTTCCATTGATTGGCACTGCAAAAAGATCGAATCATGCCATGGGTTAAATAGCAGAACTCTTGATTAAGCTGTTCAGCGAGTGCTTTTAAGGATGGCCTGTTGCGGAAGTCAATGTTGTCATGAATAGCCGTGCTCATCTTTTCGGCTTCCCTGCGATAGGAATCCTGAAGCTGGTACCGGGAGGCTAATAATAAAGCGTTGCCGGCAGTGTAAACCACGCTTTGCCCTGGACTGGCACCTGGTGCTTCTGTTGTGGAAGAGGAGGGAGAATTCCTTTCCAAAAATTTTGCCAGTAACTCCTGAGTAGTGTCGGAGGCGCCCGCGAGTAAAGCCGACAGAGCCTGAAAGAGACTGTCAGGGGAAAAAATAAAATTTGAATCTGGCTGCGCTTGCGCTGCCAACATAAAAAGCCGCATCACCCATTTTAATTGTTGGGAGTGTTGTGTTTCTGGTTGAGCTGGCGGGTCAGCAGGTGCCGGGTGGCAGATTGGGCAGACTAGAAAATCATCATCATTATAAACATTCTTGCACTTCTGGCATACATGAGGGGTAGCCTGAAGGGGAGTTGATGTTGATACAAAGAAAAATAATAACAGTGTAAGCCGGATTGCCCCGTATCCAGAAGAGCGTCTGGTTATCCTGTCTGTTAAAGTCATATTTATCCTTGTCATGTTAAGTTATTCAGAAGCCAAGACAATTGCTAATTACCCTGCACTCCCGCGAGTGCGTTAGAATTGTAGTTGCTCATTGAGAACACTGCTGATAATTGGCATGGAATATCCGGGGTGACATTGTCTTGAAATTCGATGACCTGAATTTGGTTTCGACTTGTATGATTTTGTGCGGATAAAACTGACACTGAGATAGTGATCGTTTACAATGCCATCCAAGCTTCCCCAATGACTGGAGGTAGCGCATTGAATTATAAACTTGACCTGTAATGGGCCAATAGAAGAACGTTTGGAGAGTGTAATGGCCGTAGAGCGCACTTTGTCAATTATCAAGCCTGACGCTGTTGCTAAAAATGTCATCGGCGAAATTTTTAGCCGCTTTGAAAAAGCTGGCCTCAAAGTTGTTGGAACCCGCATGGTTCAGCTGAGCAAAGAGAAGGCAGAAGGTTTTTATGCTGAGCATAAAGAGCGTCCTTTCTTTAACGATCTGGTGTCTTTCATGACCTCGGGCCCTGTTGTTGTATCGGTTCTGGAAGGCGAAAACGCTGTTGCTCATCACCGTGAGCTTATGGGAGCTACCAATCCGGCTGAAGCCGCTGCCGGGACTATCCGTGCTGATTTTGCTCAGACTATTGATGAAAATGCAGTGCATGGTTCGGATTCTCCGGCTTCTGCTGCCAGAGAAGTGTCCTACTTCTTTGAAGATGCAGACGTTTGTCCTCGTACTCGATAATGACATAACGGGGTATTCATGCTGTCCCCTGAAATCAGGGTTCAGGTGTGCCCCGTATTTTTATCTATGAAAATGCCGTGGCTATTGTGGTTTAATGGCGCACATGTTTTTTCGTGAATCATTTTTCATTAACTCAATGTCGGCCTCCCACAGTCTCTCATCGCAGTTAATGAGAATGCAGCCATTTCAGGAGTGTATTTCATTCCGGGCGAGGAATAATGCGTGCCCGTCCTATGGCTGTCGTGCGTCATGTAACGCTCATGGCTTTTTGAGGTATTAACAATGTCAGAGTTGATCACCGTAAGTGCTGAGGCCGGTGAGGTTCAGAACGAATTCGTCAACTTGTTGGATCTGTCCCGCAATAAGATGGTGGATTTTTTTCTCAGCATAGGTGAAAAGAAGTTTCGTGCCGAGCAGATGCTCAAGTGGATTCATCATTTTGGCATCGATAACTTTGATGAAATGACCAATATCAGCAAAACCCTCAAACAAAAGCTGAAAGAGGTGGCTGAAATTCGTGGTCCCCAAGTTGTCAGTAGCCAGTTTTCTGAAGATGGCACCTGCAAGTGGGTAGTCAGAGTCACTTCGGGCAGCTGTGTTGAAACAGTTTATATCCCGGACGGAAAGCGTGGCACCCTGTGTGTATCTTCCCAGGCAGGCTGTTCACTGGATTGCAGCTTCTGCTCAACCGGCAAGCAGGGTTTTAACTCCGACCTTACTGTGGCCGAAATTATCGGTCAGGTCTGGATTGCTGCGCGTCACTTTAATAATGTCCCCGCAAAGAAAGATCGTTCTATCACCAACGTCGTAATGATGGGGATGGGCGAGCCTTTGATGAACTTTGATAATGTGGTCGACGCCATGAATCTGATGATGGACGACCTCGGTTATGGTCTGTCCAAGCGCAGGGTGACGCTGAGCACCTCGGGTGTTGTTCCTGCGCTGCGTAAATTGGGTGAAGTGACTGATGTATCTCTGGCTGTCTCACTTCATGCTCCTAATGACGAATTGAGGAATGTGCTGGTTCCGATCAACCGCAAGTATCCACTGTCAGAATTGCTGGATGCGATCGATCAATACATGAGCGGGCTTCCTGACAAACGTGTCGTAACCATTGAGTACACGCTACTGGCCGGAGTGAATGATCAGCCTGAGCATGCGGCCCAACTGATTCAGTTGTTGAAAAACGTCCCCTGTAAAATCAACCTGATCCCCTTTAATCCGTTCCCGCATTCCGGTTACCAACGCCCCAGCAATAATGCTGTACGTCGCTTTCAGGAACAACTGCAGGAAGCTGGCTTTAATGTGACTGTGCGCAGGACTCGTGGTGACGATATTGACGCTGCCTGTGGTCAGCTGGTGGGGCAGGTTGCTGACAAAACACGAAGAAGTGAACGCTATATCACTGCTCGCCAGGTGAATGCCAGCTGATTAGAGTATCCGGTTGTCAATTCATTGGCTTTGATAACAGCTTGTTTGAGCTGAAAGTTACGATAGTTGGGGGCAAATTTCTGTGGCCTTGGCTATCCCGGTTCACTTACTATGTTCAAAATAATTAAAAAACGGGGAAAAGCATGATCGCAAAACTGAGAATCAGTGCAGTTTTGTTCAGTATCATCCTGAGTGGCTGTGTGACAAGCGGTGGGCCTGAGCCCGTCAATGAAAACGAAGCTGTCCGTAGCTACCTGGAACTGGCCAGAGGATATGTGCAACAGGGCTTAACCGAGAAAGCAGTTAAGCCTATCAACCGGGCGTTGGAGATCCAGCCTCGATCAGCTGATGCTTATGGCATGTTGGGGCTGGTTTATCAGCTTCAGGGAGAGGCAAGTCTAGCTGAAAAATCCTTCAAGGAAGCTCTTTCCCTGAATTCTGATTCTTCTGAAATTCATAATAACTTCGGTGTTTTTCTCTTCAGTCAGAACCGTCTGAGCGAAGCCTACCGCGAATTTGAGAAGGCCGCTGATGACGTTCGGTACAGTAGCCGAAGTCGAGCTTATGAAAATCTGGGGTTGGTGGCATTAAGACAAGGCCGCTTAACCCTGGCTGCGGAGCATTTTGACAAGGCTCTGAAACTGAACAGTAATTTACCCCGTGCAAGTCTGGAATTAGCAGCAATACTTGAGAAGCAGGGCCAGTTTCGTGAAGCCTGGAAGCACTATCAGGTCTTTACCCGTCTTTCCCGTCAGAATGAGCGATCCCTGAGACTGGGGGTTCGTTTGGCCAGAATCAATGGTGATCAGGATGCCGCAGCCAGTTATTCTTTGCAATTAGGGCGCTTATTCCCTTCTTCCACTGGAGAGGGAGTGCGGAGTAGAAGCAGTTATGAATACTGATGAGCAAAACAGTGAGGAAGGTCTGGAGGCGGATGCTGATCATTCTCCGGGCCGGTTACTTCAATCTGGAAGGCATAAAGCAGGACTTTCAGTGGAGGAAGTTGCAGATCGACTGAAAGTACCAGAGTCGTATATTCTGGCCATAGAGAGTAATGAGTTTGAGGCGTTGCCAGGCTTGGTTTTTGCCCGGGGATACGTCAGATCTTATGCCCGGGTTCTTGAACTGGATGGCAATGAGCTGGTGGATCACTTTGATCGTTTCACTGGGCACAGAGGTTCAGAAACTACTCACCTTAAAGCGGGCACTTCTTTGATAAGCCGGCGTCCGATGTCTCCTTTGCTTGCCTGGGGCGCGAGCCTTCTCACCGTTATTCTGGTGGGCGCGGGCAGTTATTATGAATGGAATTTGGACGACCCTTCTGTTTCCCCGTCGGGAGTGAATTCCCGGCAACAGGCTCCCGTTCTTATTGAGCCTGAAGCAGAATTAGAAAAGGACGTTCTACCTGCTGTTGCCCATGACAGTGAAGAATCTGTTAGTCAGTCTCAAGGTTCTCTTTCGGAAACTGATGGCGCTTTTCCCGAAGTTGAGAATGCCCTTCCTGAAGCCGTTAGCCCCCCTCCTGAAGTTGAAGGCGCCGTTCCTGAAGCTAACGGCTCTCCCTACGAAGCAGATGGCTCTCTGGTCAGTCTGGCTGTTGAGTTTGCAGAGGACTGTTGGATCCAGATCAAGGATATGAGTGGTCATGACCTCTATACCGATGTTCACAGAGCGGGTTCTAATCTGAGGCTCGAAGTGCCTTCTTCCGTTCAGGTCCGTTTTGGCAATGTTAAAGGTGTGGCGGATCTCAAGTTTGATGGCAAAAAAGTCGCGATCAAGGCACCTGAGCCCGGCCGCAGGGTAGCAAGCCTGGTATTGGAAGCGGGCTGATTAAGATACGGATTCCGTGACGAACCTATCTGTCATGTACTCGGGGCTCCGGAAAAGTTATAGTTGACGCTTTTGCGTTGGAATAAGCATTTTTGAGCAATTGTTGCCGGTCTGTAGTAACACTTCTGGCATTATCTGCCATTATTACCTGTTCACCAACGCTACTTTAGAGGATTGAGAGGACCTCAGAACTTGGCAAAGCAACTTCAAGCCATTCGCGGGATGAATGACATCCTGCCAGATCAGAGTCCAGCCTGGCAGTATCTGGAATCCAGACTCCGTAACCTGATGGCGACCTACAGTTATCGCGAAATCAGAATGCCTGTGGTTGAGCCCGGTCCTCTGTTTAGCCGGGGTATTGGTGCAGGTACGGATATTGTCGAAAAGGAAATGTATACCTTTGAGGATCGCAACGGCGAGAGTCTTTCTCTGCGTCCTGAAGGTACAGCGGGTTGTGTACGTGCTGGTATCCAGCATGGTCTGCTTTATAACCAGACACAAAGACTCTGGACTATGGGCCCCATGTTCCGTTATGAGCGCCCACAGAAAGGACGTTATCGTCAGTTTCACCAGTTCAGTGTTGAAACCTTCGGCATGGCTGGCCCCGATATTGACGCAGAACTCATATTGTTGACTGCCAGGCTCTGGAAAGAGCTGGGTATCCATAAACATGTGCGTCTGGAACTGAATACTCTGGGAACATTGGAAGCTCGCCAGAATTATCGTGAGGCTTTGGTCGAGTACCTATCCCGCTTTGAGCAGGAACTGGATGAAGACAGTCGAAATCGTTTGAGTATTAACCCTCTCAGAATTCTCGATAGCAAAGATAAGCGCACCCGGGAAATTGTTGCAGATGCCCCTGTACTGCACGATTATCTGGACGCTGAATCGGCCGGGCATTTTGAAACCCTGAAAAGTATTCTTGATGCAGCAGGGATTTCTTATGATGTCAATCCACGTCTGGTTCGCGGGCTGGATTACTATAGTCGGACCGTGTTTGAATGGATAACAGAGAGTCTTGGCGCACAGGGAACCGTCTGCGGTGGTGGCCGCTACGATGCCCTGGTTGAATTGCTGGGTGGCAAGCCAACACCGGCAGTAGGGTTTGCCATGGGGCTTGAGCGTCTGGTGTTAATGTTGGAAACACTCAACCTGGTTCCCGGGTCAGTTCATAAAACCGTTGATGTCGCAGTCGTCACCCGAGGGGAGGGTGTCAGTGCTAAAGCTCTCCCTATGATCGAGCAAATAAGAACAGGTGTTCCAGGCGTGCGCATTTTGGTGAATTGCGGCGGAGGCTTTAAAGGGCAGATGAAGAGGGCCTTCAGCAGCGGAGCTGATTACGCTTTCATCGTTGGAGAAGATGAGTTGGCCAGTCAGTCGGTATCCGTTAAGCCTTTGTCAACGGATGGTGAGCAGGAGAGCATGGGTATTCCTGCTGTGGTTGAATTTTTGAAAAAGCGAATTCAGGAGTAAAGCGTGAGTCGCTCAGATGAAGAAGAAGTAGAACTGCTCAAAAACCTCTGGCAGGAATACGGAAAGCCCGTTGTTGCCAGTGTCGCTATCACAGTCATCGCTATTTTTGGCTACAAGGCTTACCAGAAGAATCAACTGGAGACAGCAGCTGCTTCATCACAGCTTTACCAGAGTCTTCTGGAAGCTACCCAGACAGCTCATGGACAGCCACTGTCAGAGCAGCAGAAATCCACCGTTAAACACGTAGTGGAAACTCTGCAGTCTGATTATGAGAGCACTGATTATGCGGCTTTTGCAACGCTGTTTCAGGCTCGTGAACAGGTTCTGGATAACGATCTTGAGGGTGCTCGTTCTTCTCTTGAATGGGTGCTGGCTCAAAAGCCTGATCTGGAAGTTGAGTTGGTAACTCGTGCCAGGTTGGCGCGAGTGATGCTCAGCCAGTCTGGCGATAACGCTCAAGCAGCGCTGGATGTCCTGACCAAGGCCAAGTCAGAAGCCGGTTTTGTAGCTACAATCGAGTCTGTTCGAGGCGATGCGTATCTGGCGATGGGTCAGAGAGACAAAGCACGTGAATCCTATGAAAAGGCACTGGAAGCCGCCCGCACCAACGGAGAGTCCCGGCCTTTGCTGCAGTTCAAACTGGATGACCTGGCAGCCAACATAAAAGAGGGCTAATGGATGGAAAGGATAATCAGATCACTGCTGATCGTTTCCCTGACACTGGGGCTGGCTGCCTGCAGCCTTTTTTCCGATGATGAGGAAATAGTCCGCAAACCAAAACCTCTGACTGAGTTTGAACCAGATATTGAGTTGAAAGAGGTCTGGTCCAAAAGCATCGGTAAAGGTGTCGAGGACAGTTATGAGCGGCTGGTGCCCTCTGTATCTGGCGACGTAATTTATGTTGCAGGCGCCCAAGGAAATGTCTCTGCCCTGGATCTCGGGTCCGGCAGGGAAATCTGGAAGAAGAGTCTGGAATTACCCGTCGGTGGTGGTATTACTGCTGACTACGGAATGTTACTTATTGGAACCCTGGACGGTCATGTCATTGCTCTCAGAGAGGAAGATGGCAGTGAGCTCTGGAAAGCCAGAGTGAGCAGTGAAGTCATTTCTTCTCCCCAAACTAATGGCCGTGTTGTAATGGTCCAGAGTATTGATGACACCATTACCGCTCTGGATGCTGAGACCGGTAAAGAGCTTTGGCATCAGGAAAACCTGCAGCCTGCTCTGACTTTGAGAGGCTCCAGCACACCCCTTATTGAGGGGGAAGCTGTCTTTGTAGGGCTCTCCAATGGTGAGGCGAAAGCATTCAGAGTTAATGATGGAGGTCCTTTGTGGAACAGTCGTGTCTCTCTTCCTAAAGGAACCTCCGAGCTGGAGAGAATGGTCGACATTAAGGCCGAGCCACTGGTTGTAGGTGACAATCTGTTTATGGTCAGTTTTCAGGGTAATGTAGCTGCCCTGGATATGTATAGCGGGCGTATACGCTGGAGTCGAGAGCTATCGAGCTACAAATCCATTGCGGAAGGTTTTGGATCTCTGTATCTGACCGATGACAGCAGTTATATCAGTTCTCTGGATCAACGCAGCGGTGCGGTTAGCTGGAGGCAGGATAAGCTGGAATATCGTTTGCTGACAGCACCGGCGACTTACAGCAGCTTTGTGGCCGTAGGTGATTTGGAAGGCTATGTTCATCTTTTGTCTCAGGTTGATGGTGCCATGGCAGGTCGCTTTAAGGCGAGTTCATCGGCGATTAAAGCACCTCCTGTGGTATCGGGTGATTTTCTGTATGTGCTCAGTGCTGACGGTATCCTGACTGCGCTGAATCAAAAGTGATTTGCTGAATTAAGCAGTGAGTTTGGCAAAGGAAGAAAGCCGGGCTGAACCTCAGGAGGTTCGGCCCTTTTTCTGTTATTAGAATGCTGGGAATCTGTTGCCATTGGGCTTTAAGGCCCTGTTCAAACAGGTTTCAGGACAGATTGTTCCCTCTTGAACGGCAGTTTGTCTGTAACTGGTTAATCTTTGGGGGTATTCAATAGCCCCTGTGGAATGAAGTCTATGGTTCCTGTAATTGCCCTGGTGGGGCGACCCAACGTCGGTAAGTCTACTCTGTTCAATCGTCTGACGCGCTCTCGTGATGCTCTGGTTGCTAATGTAGCCGGTCTTACTCGTGATCGTAAGTATGGGGAAGGCAGAATGGGCTCCAGGCCCTATATCGTTGTTGATACCGGCGGTATCAGTGGTGATGAGGAAGGTATTGATTCGGCTATGGCAGAACAATCCCTGGCGGCTATCCGGGAAGCAGACATTGTTCTGTTTCTGGTCGATGCCAGAGCCGGATTGACGGCCGCTGATGAAATGATTGCTGATCATCTGCGTAAGCAAAACAAACAGTACCATCTGGTTCTTAACAAGACGGATACCGTTGATGCTGATCAGGCAGAAGCTGATTTTGCCGTTCTTGGTTTTGGTGATGCCTTTCATATTGCGGCCGTTCATGGCCGTGGTGTCAAAGGCATGATTGAAGGTGTCCTCGAAGAAGTGATGGGCCCGGAGTCTGATGAGTTTGAAGAAGATGAAGAGGACTCGGAAACGGTCAAGGCCAGAGGTATCAAGATTGGTATCGTTGGGCGCCCGAATGTTGGTAAGTCGACACTGGTCAATCGTTTGCTGGGTGAAGAACGTGTTGTCGTTTATGATCAGGCCGGAACTACCCGCGACAGCGTTTACATACCCTATGAACGCTGGGGGCAGGATTACACTCTGATCGATACGGCGGGCGTTCGCCGCCGAGGTAAAGTCCATGAAGTGGCTGAAAAGTTTTCGGTCATTAAAACTCTTCAGGCTATTGAAGATGCCAATGTCGTGGTACTGGTTGTTGATGCCAGGGAAGGTATCGTGGAACAGGATCTGCATTTGCTGGGCTTTGTACTGGAGGCAGGTCGTGCCGTTGTGATTGCCGTTAACAAGTGGGACGGCATGAAAGAAGAAGAGCGAAAAAAGGTAAAAGAAGAACTGGCCAGAAGACTCGAGTTCATCAATTTTGCCCGTATACATATGATCTCTGCCAAGCACGGCACAAATGTTGGTCATCTCTACGATTCCATTGATGAAGCGTATGAGTGTGCGACTCGCAAGTTGTCTACTAACCAGCTGACACGAATTTTGGAAGATGCTACTAAAATTCACCAACCGCCCATGGTTCGAAATCGTCGTATCAAACTGCGTTATTGCCATGCGGGAGCTATGAACCCGCCAACTATCATTATTCACGGCAACCAGACGGAGGAAGTACCTGCTTCCTACAAGCGCTATCTGGAAAATACCTTCAGAAAGGTTCTCAAGATCATGGGGACACCAATTCGTATTGAATTCCGTTCTTCAGAGAATCCTTATGCAGAACGCAAAGTCGTTCACAAGAAGAATCCTGGCGGTGAACGGAAGGTGACTCATAAGCGTCGTATTATTGAGCTGAAAGGCAAAAAGACGGACGGCAGGAAGAAGAAGCAGAAATCCCGCCGTTAGAGATTGCTTAATCAGATAAAAAAACTGGGTGCAAATATTGCGCTCAGTTCCATTCTATCCAGTGTCTAAATGACCAGCGACATGATTATTCAATGGTTTACCGGTTGGAATGGAATTTATTGAGACTTTCGTCAAATTAAACAGTTGTTTGAAAATAGTTATACTGTACATTGGTACTTACTATGATTTGAGATTGCATTGACATGAATACCGATGAGCAGTTAGTAAGTATTGTCCAGCAGTTCTTCCATGCAGTACCCCACTGTCGTATATTGGGGATGAAGCCGGAGCATGCATCTTCTGAAAATGTTATCGTCAGCATGCCGTTTAACGAAGAGCTGGAGGCCAACCCGGGAAGTGGTATCATTCATTCAGGAGCGATAACAACCTTAATGGATAGTGCTTTTGGTGTAGCCGCCTGCATTAGTCTGCCCGATTTTGAGACCTGTCCTACCATTGACCTGCGAATTGACCATTTGGGGTTTCCTGATCCTTTCAAGCCGGTTCGCTGCTCTGCTGAAGCCTATCGAGTCACTAAAACCGTTGTCTTTACCAGAGGCGTGGCCTACCAGGACAACCTTAGCGAACCTTTTGCTCATGGTGTGGGGACCTTTATGAGATCCGGGCGAACGTTGAGTCAAATGGCTAAGAGGCTGGCAAAATGAACATTCAGAACGGTTTTCGAGAGGTTTTGCTTCAGGCCAGGGCGACCAGTGATTACAGTCGTCTGACGGAGCTTCTGCCCTACGCCAGGAAAATTGGTATGCGTTGCCAGTCCCTGGGTGATGATGCCCTTTTCGTTCTGCCTGAAAACAGGGAGAACACAGGTAATCCTGTTTTGCCAGCACTCCATGGCGGAGTGCTGGGTGGTTTCATGGAAATGTCTGCTGTCATTCACCTGATGCTGTTTATGGATGAACCTAAAATTCCCAAGATTGTGGATTTTTCTATTGATTATTTGAGAAGCTCAAAAGTTCAGGATGTTTTTGCTGAATGCGATGTGGTGAGGCAGGGTAGTCGGATCGCCAATGTTTCGATCACTGCCTGGCAAAGCCGCAGGGAAACACCGGTGGCTACAGCCAGAGCACACTTCCGGCTCGATAGCTGATACTGCCTGACTTCATCCACTCAGGCGTGACTGTAATTCATGTCTGAGTGGTGCTTTCCTGAACACTTCCTGATACATTCCCCGACAATTATCTATTGATACAGAGAAGGCCATGAGTGGAACCTTTAATTTAGCAATTTATGATGCACAGAGTCTTGCCGGGGAAGCTGTGTTGACCGTTTTGGAAGAGAGTCATTTAGTACCTGGTGTGGTCTATCCACTGTCAGGATCTGAAGAGTCCACTGAGCCTGGTGATGAGGCTACAGTCACTTTCAAAGGCACTGAGCTTGATGTTCTCAGTGCGCTGACGTTTAACTATGCCGATGCCGACCTTCTGATTATCCCCGCTGGGTCACAAGTTAATCCTGAGGTTCTGAATCTGGCCGGTGAGGATGGCTGCCGTGTGGTTAATGGCGCTATCGGTGCTGAGGCCGAGATATACTTACCAGGTCTGTCGGATGCGGCCAAGCTGAAAGGCTTGCAGGAGGTGGCTATTCCTGCCAGCCCTGCTGCTTTGATGCTTCAGGTCATGAAGACTCTTCAAAACGCAGTGGGTATTGATTCTGTCAATGTCATGGTCAACCTTTCATTGGCTGAAAGTGGTCAGAAAGGGATTGAAGAATTGCGTGGGCAGACGATTGACCTGCTCAGTGGCAAACCGGTCAGGAAACAGCTTTTTGAGCAGCGAATTGCTTTTAATGTCTTGCCTCAAGTGGGTGATGTCACTGAGGGGGGCTTTACATCAGTGGAGCGACTGATCGCAGAAGAACTTGTGAAGGGGCTGGATCAGGATGATCTCAGGGTCAGTGCTACTTGTGTGCGTGTGCCTGTGTTCTTCGGTGACAGTCTGGCAGTGCATCTGGATCTTGATCGTTCAGTGGATGAGCAGACTATCAGGCAGCTTCTTACCGGGATCGCTGGCATTGAGTTGGCAGCCGTTGATGAAATGCCTTCTGTTGAAACCGTCGCGGGAAAAAATGTCATTGTTGTTGGCCGGATTCGTCAAAATCCGGACCATGCTGATCAAATATGTCTCTGGATTGTCGCCGATCCTGTGCGGTGTGGCGCAATTCAGGCATTGGCGGTGGCAGAGATATTGCTAAAAGACTTTTTAAAATGATAACTTAGCTAAGAATAGTGACAGTTCCCTATTGAAATTGTCAGAATGATTTTTTGTCCCGGGGCCTTGCCTTGAACGGGTAGAGGCTTCCTGACTATTAACTGTACCGGTTTTACGGCTATGAACGATCATAGTTTTTGATGTATTCCATGTTGGATACACAATGGGCACCTGTCTTCTGTTTGAGGGTACCGCATGCATCTGAAAAGCCGTTTATTATAAAAATAGTCGTCAGTGAAAAAACCTTGAGACCGAAAAGGCGAGGGTTGAGAGGTGTTGATGACCGGAATTAAGCCGTGTCTGACTCGGTTCTGCTTCTGGCGTCGATGTAAGGTGTGTTTACGGGCGGGTTTGCTTATACGCGCAGATAACAAGGATTCATAATGAAACTGCAAAAGCTTGTAGCAGCTATGGTCATATCGGGAGCAATGGGTTCCGGTCTGGCTAATGCGCTGGGGTTGGGTGAAGTGCGCTTAAATTCTGCACTCAATCAACCGCTGGATGCCGAGATTGAATTGCTGCAAGTCAGAGAGTTGACCCGGAACGAGATTCTGCCCAATCTTGCCACTCGTGAAGATTTTCAACGGGCAGGGCTCGACAGGCCTTTCAGTCTATCGGGCCTGAAGTTCAAAACCATTCTGAGAGAGGATGGCACGGGCTTTATTCATGTCACCAGTAATCAGGTTATTCGTGAACCCTTCCTTAATTTCCTGCTGGAAGTGCACTGGCCCAGTGGCCGCTTGCTCCGGGAATACACCATGCTGCTCGATCCGCCTGCCTTCAGCCAGGAACCAGCGGCTCCGGTAACCCCTGCGTTTACCCAGACGTACAACAGTGGTTACCCTTCGCCTTCACGTGGTCAGAATGTGAATCCGTTTGACCAGAGGGGTTTCTCTGAGAGCCAACCTTCCAGCTACCAGCCAGAAGAAACAACCAGACCTATCCGGGGGACACCGGTCAGGGAACAGCCTATTCGCACCGGTATTGGTAACTACTCCGGACAAAGCCAGTCAGATACTTATAAAGTGCAGCCTAATGACAATCTTTGGAATATTGCCAAAAGTGTCAGGCCTGCCAGTGATTTGAGTGTTCAGCAGACAATGCTGGCCGTGCAGAAGAAGAACCCTAAAGCCTTTATTGAAAACAATATTAATCGTCTCAAAAAAGGGCAGGTGTTGCGTTTGCCTGACAGAGTGGAAATTGAAGAAGTGAGTTTCCAGGATGCTGTTGGTGAGGTGGCTCGACAGAATCGTGAATGGCAGGCTCGTCTTGAACAACTGGATGCAACTCGACGAAGCTCTGCTGTAACAAGTGATGACGATGCTGGCAACAATGGGCGTTTGTCGATTGTTGCCACTAATGACAGCACCGGTGCTGGCAGCGATCTGGGGGGTGGGGCAGCAAATTCGACAGCCACGGCCCTGCAGAGTGAGTTGGCAATGACTCGTGAGAAGATGGATGACTTGACTCGCGAGAATGAAGAGCTTAAGAGTCGTTTAAAAGATCTCGATGATCAGATCAGTACCCTGAAGCGGCTGATAAATCTGAAAGATGATCAGATGGCTGCCTTGACGCAGCAGCCCGGAGGGGCAACGGAGCAAGAATCGCTGGAAAGCAGAACGCTTCCGACACCTGTGCAGCCATTACCAGAATCTGAGCCTGGTTTCCTGAGCTTCCTGTTCAGTCATCCCCTTTATCTGGCTTTGTCAGCTCTGCTTCCATTAGGTTTAATTGCGGCTTTGCTAGTCTACCGTCGGCGCAGGCAGGAAGAAGAGGATGAGATTGAGATTGAGGAAGAGTCCAATCTGGAACCTATGACACTGATTTCTGATGAGCCTCAGGAGGGGCGGGAAGAGTTCGAACTGGATGAGACGCTTGAAATTGATGAAGACACTTTGCTGGCAGATGAAGAACAAGAAGAGACGACTCAACAGACCGACGATGCGATCAGTGAAGCCGATATCTATATTGCCTACGGCCGATTTCCACAAGCTGTTGAGTTGCTGGAGAAAGCCATTGAGAATGAGCCTGATCGAGCAGATTTGAGACTCAAACTGCTGGAAGTTCATGCTGAAAATAATGATCTGGAGAGCTTTAAAGACGCTCTGGCGGGTGTTGAGTCGCTGGATGATCAGGATGCCCTTCGTCAGGCTGATGCCTATAAAGCCCGCTTCTCATCTGAAGCATTCTCCGAAGAGGCTTTTTCCGGAGATATTGCTCCGCAAGCGGCTATTGAAGAAGATGATGATCTTGAGTCATTTGATCTGAATGAAGCACTCGGCGATGAAAGCGATGTTGATCCTGACGCCGAACTTGGTGATCTGGATTTTGATCTGGATGACTTGGAATTAGATAATGAGGTCACTGAGTCCACTGATGATCTGGACTTCCAGCTGGATGATTCTGATCTCGAGTCTGAACAGGTCAGGGATGATGCTTCTCAGGCTTTTGATGGGCTGGAACTGTCGTCAGAGTCGGCAGCAACTGCTCAGGAAGAGAATTCAGCTTCAGTCGATGATCTGGATGTTCCGGGGCTCGAATTGGATGAAGTCGGTCTTGATGCGGAAGAAGAGTCTCTGGGTCTTGGTGATGGGCTGCCGGATTTGGAATCAGTTCTGGAAGATGATGATCTGGACTTCCTTTCTGATGATGATGAAGCGGCAACCAAATTGGATTTGGCAAGAGCTTATATTGACATGGGTGATAATGAAGGGGCCCGGGATATTCTGCTTGAGGTGCTGGAATCTGGCAGCGACGAACAAAAGCAGGAAGCTCAGGCATTGATGGAGCAAGCGGGTTAACAGACTTTAATCATGACAGACAAAGCCCGGAATAGACCCACTCCGGGCTTTTTATTCATCTTTCTACCCCTACCAATTCTTTCTGCCTCCTGATAAATTTCCCTCCTTTTAATGAATGGAGTGAGTGTTTTTCATGCCGCGATTAGCTGCCAGTGTTCAATATGATGGTTCCCGCTACCACGGTTGGCAAAGTTTGAAGTCAGGGCTTCCCTCGGTTCAGGCTGCTGTAGAAAAGGCGTTGTCAAAAGTAGCCAATCATCCTGTCGCTGTCGTTTGTGCAGGAAGAACGGATGCCGGTGTGCATGGTTGTAACCAGATTATTCACTTTGACACTGAGTCAGTTCGTAGTGGCTACGGCTGGACATTTGGTGGGAATTCCAACTTGCCGGATGACATCACCTTCAACTGGGTCCAGCCTGTCAGTGAAGACTTTCATGCTCGCTACTCTGCTTTGTGGCGCAGATATCGCTACATAATTCTTAATCGCCCGGTGAGACCTGCTCATCTGCCCAGAGGTGTCACCTTTTACTACCGTCCACTGGATGTAGAGTGGATGAATATTGCCGGGCAGTACCTCATGGGTGAACATGACTTTGATTCTTACCGTGCGGTGCAGTGTCAGGCGAAACATGCGGTTCGTGAAATTCAGCACCTGAATGTTTACAGGCATGGCGATATGGTTGTGATAGATGTCAGGGCGAATGCGTTTCTTCATCATATGGTAAGAAACATCACGGGTGTTCTTCTGGAGATTGGTGCCGGTAGAAAGCCACCTGTCTGGGCAAAAGAAGTGTTGGATGCCAGAAGTCGTTCTGAAGGGGGTGTTACAGCAAAGCCCCATGGTCTTTATTTTGTCGATGTAGGTTACCCGGCAGAGTATGAACTGCCAAAAAGTGAACCGAACCCTTTCTTTGTAGCTTCGGCGCTGCCCTGGTGACCCGGAGGTTCCTTGACAACCCGGTGTCCTGTGGGGTCTGTTATTGAATAGGGCATCTGGCTTTATCGATTAGTATCCTTTACAGCCGCGAAAATGCTTTTTCGTTCATGGCTATTTTAAGGCAACCAGGGATGGGTGATGAGAAAACGACATATGTCTACAGTAGGCTTTATTGTCTTCGTTGCAGCTCTATTGGTGTTGAGTGGATTCACTCGGGCCGGATCACTGGAATGGGGCGGTCAGGAGGAGGGGGTCTGTCTGCAGGAGGGTTCGAAGGAGCGAGACCAATGGAGTCAGAATATTAAAAAAAAGTTTAACTGGCTGCCTCACTTCAGCGGTGGAAGATTGGCCTATTCCCGGTCTTGTGATCAGGACAAAATGCAAGACTGGGAGGTAGATGAAGATGAGGTGGTTTCTGGAGAAGGCAGAAGGCTGAATGTTTTCCGATGGCGCAAGCAGTTTTATCCATTAACGTCAGAGCGCAAATTTGGTGTCCTTTATCCGGTTCGGTATCTGCAGCAACGTTTGAGCTTTCAATTCAGAGATAGTCGCTACTGTCTGGTATTGAACAAGAATAAGCGCTTTGAAAGCCTTTCCTGGGAGCAGTGTCTGCAATCTGTCGACACTCGCTGGTTATTCGATCTGCCAACTGATCCTGGTGAGGATGGGTTGATAGGTCTGGCAGGAATTGACAGTAATCAAGATGGTGTTCGTGATGATGTTGAACGGTTTATTGAGAGAGCATTAGGAGGTTCTGAAAAGGAGAGGAAAGCTGCTCTGTCATTTGCCAATAGTCTCCAGAAAGAGTTGATAAGCGCATATGACCAAAACGCAGTGATAGCTCTTGAGCCAGAAACAGGCGCCGCACTGGACTGTATGTCATTTGTTTTGGAGGATAAGGCAACAAAGTTTCTCTTGGAGTTAGAAGCAAAAACATACAATACGTCAGAGAGATTGAGGGCATGGAACAAGCTAAACAGTTACTTCAGCGGTATGACATTCACTTTGACTGATGATTTGGAGAGTCAATGTAACTTTAAACGTGAACAGCAGAACTAAATATTCAGGGAAGAATATGAAAAATTATTTGATAGTGCTGCTTTTGCTAGCGGCTTCAATAGTGAATGCAAATGAATGTCAGGTTTCTCCACCCGAATTGGCTCTTTACTACGGTAATGGGATGTTTAATAGTCAAAAAGCTGCTCGAGAGTCAAGGAATAGCTTAATTCGACTGATGAGAAATCAGCTGCCCGGCTACAGGATCAACTATAAGCTTTCTTATAACTACAATGAAAACCCTGTCGATCAAGTACTCGAAGTGGCGCGACAAAAGCTGCTGCAGGATTACAGTAATTTTTTGTTGTGGCTTTCGGGTCTGGAGTTGGCACCGGACTGGTTCCGGGAAGGGTTGGAGCTGATTGTAACCAGCTATGATGCATTCAGTTACCTGTTCGACAGTGATCTTCGCAGGCATATCAGTCAATACACGCAAGACATCAACCAATGCCGGAAGGTTTTGCTAGCAGCCTGTCGGACTTAAGCGTCCGTAGCGAGGATTGCAAGAAATTGAGGATAAAAATTTCTGCTTCTGAGGAGAATAGCGAGCTATTTGACGAAGAAGCAGGAATTTTTAGACCAATTTATTGCAACCGCAGTAGGACAGTCTTAAGTCCGACAGGCTGCTAGTGGCTCATTCTCAGGGGAACTTTTATGGTAATGAGTCCTGGCGTTCGGTTTATCAGACTTCGACTGCCGGTATTGCCTGGAATGAGTTGAAGTTAATGGGCATGGTGTCAGTGGCGACTCCGGCCAGTCAGGTAGGTTATCCCTTGAGTTATCCAGTTGATCAGCAGAGTGTGACCCGATACCTGACGCTTTTTGATGATCTGGTGATTAATTTATTGAGAAGCGCTGCCTTTGGACCTTTACCTGCCAATGTAACAAACAGTACTGTGAGCGACGACTGGAAAAATCATAGCTTTGGGATGAGTTATGTTTTAGGTGATCCCAGTGGCCAGTTGTTGAAGGACCAGATCAGAAGCGTTGCCTACAGTCTGGAAACCTTACCCTTTGATCGGCAGCCGGTAGACTCATCGGCGCTGGCATCTGCAGGCTATGATCCAACAGCCCGGATACTGGAAATCGAGTTTGTGGGTAGTGACAGTCTCTATCGATATTACGATGTGCCTAAGAGTGTCTATCAGGATTTGCTGTCTGCTGACTCTGTCGGTCGTTATTACAATCTGGCCATCAGGGGGCAATACCCTTCCAGGCGTTTGAACTGAGGTGAGTCTTACTCTTGATTTGGCTCTTGTCTTTTCAGTATGAGACAAGAGTCGGCTGTTTCTGCTAACATCCACCTTCTGCTTTCAGATCCTGTTTCATTTCCTGCTCCTGCAGGGGGAAGCTGTATGGAAGCATCCTGTTCAATGACTCCCATCGCTTACTCATCATAGAAACCTTATTGAACCGGTTTGTCTGATGATCGGGAGAGTTCGCTGTCATCGAATGCTATTGGCGTTCTTTATCAGCTATAGGCATTAGGAGAGGTATCGTTGAAGACTCGGATCAAGGTCTGTGGAGTCACCTCTGTAGAAGAAGCGCTGGAAGCGGTTAATGCGGGTGCTGATGCACTGGGTCTGGTGTTTTATGCGCCCAGCAAGCGGTTTGTGACCGTCCGTAAGGCTCGAGAAATTGCCACGGCAATCCCACCTTTTATCACCCTGGTGGGTTTGTTTGTTGACGCTGAGGAATCCGTTATCCGGGAGGTTCTGGATCACGTCCCGCTGGATCTGTTGCAGTTTCATGGCAATGAGACCGATCAGGAGTGTGAGCGATGGCGAAGAAGATATATCAAGGCACTCAGAGTACGTCCCGGGACGTCTGTTAAGGAAAGTGCTGCCGCTTATCCCGGTGCCTGTGGTCTGCTTCTGGATTCTTATCGTAAAGGTATACCCGGCGGAACCGGTGAGGCTTTTGACTGGCAGTTGATACCGGACAGTCTGGATAAGCCCGTTATTCTGGCGGGTGGTCTGAATCCTGAGAACGTTTCGCAAGCCATAGAACAGGTTGCGCCCTTTGCTGTCGATGTCAGCAGTGGTGTAGAGAATGACAGGGGCAAAGACCCCGAAAAGATGAAAGCCTTTGTCGAGGCGGTAAAACAATGACTGTAGATTATAAGACTCTGGATTATAAAAAGTTGCACGAGCTGCCGGATGAATCCGGTCATTTTGGTCGTTTTGGTGGACGCTATGTCGCAGAAACACTCATGTGTGTTCTTGAAGAGCTGGAATTGACCTACAAGAAGCTTTGGAATGACCCCGATTTTCAGGCTGATTTTGACCGTGATCTGGCTCATTACGTAGGCAGGCCCTCACCGCTCTATCATGCTGAGCGCTGGTCTGAAAGTCTGGGTGGTGCACAAATCTACCTGAAGCGTGAAGATCTGAATCATACCGGTGCCCACAAGATCAATCATGCAATTGGTCAGGCGCTGCTGGCCAAACACATGGGTAAAAAGAGGATCATTGCCGAAACCGGTGCAGGTCAGCATGGTGTAGCTACCGCCACGGTTGCCGCGAGGCTGGGTCTGGAATGTATCGTTTACATGGGTGCCAAAGACGTTAAACGTCAGGCGTTGAATGTTTACCGAATGAAGCTGCTTGGGGCCACAGTTGTGCCGGTAGAGAGTGGCTCTCAAACACTGAAAGATGCTATCAACGAAGCACTCCGTGACTGGGTAACCCGTCCGGAAGAAACCTTTTATATTCTGGGAACGGTTTGTGGTCCTCATCCGTACCCGGAAATGGTGCGTAATTTTCAGAGTGTTATTGGTCGTGAAGCTCGCAGGCAATGTCTGGAAATGACCCGGCGTCTGCCCGATGCTCTGGTAGCCTGTGTAGGTGGTGGCTCCAACGCTATGGGATTATTCTACGAATTTTTGCAGGATGAAAACGTCAAAATCTACGGTGTTGAAGCCGGTGGTCACGGTGTTGAGTCTGGAGAGCATGCTGCAAGAATGTCTGGAGAGAGGCAGGGCGTTTTCCAGGGGCAGCGCAGTTTCCTGATGTGTGACGACGATGGTCAGATAACTGAAAGCTATTCAGTATCGGCTGGTTTGGATTATCCGGGAGTAGGCCCCGAGCACAGTCATCTCAGATCTGTGGGTCGTGCTGAATATCCCTGTGTCACAGATGATGAGGCTCTGGCTGCATTCAGAAACCTGACACGTATGGAAGGTATTATGCCGGCTCTTGAGAGTTCTCATGCCCTGGCTTTTGCTGAGCAGCTGGCTCCAACCATGGAGAAAGATCAGATTATTCTTGTCAACCTGTCTGGTCGGGGCGACAAGGATATTCATACCGTGGCTGAAATTGATGGACTTACGTTCTAAGCATTGAGGGAGAAATCATAATGAGAATTAAACCATGCTTTGAGCGATTGTCTTCGGAAGGTCGTAAGGCCTTGATGCCCTACATGACGGCGGGTGATCCGGCGGATAAGACCGTAGACATCATGCACAAGATGGTAGCCAGCGGTGCTGATCTGATCGAATTGGGTTTCCCGTTTTCGGATCCCGTGGCTGACGGACCGGTGATTGCAGAGGCTCATGAGCGGGCATTATCACAAGGTGTTACATTGAATGACGTTTTTTCAATGGTAACTCGCTTCAGGGAAAACGATAATACGACCCCGATTGTCCTGATGGGCTACCTTAACCCGGTAGAAGTTATGGGTTATGGGGTGTTTGCTGCGCGGGCCGCTGAAGCCGGTGTCGATGGTGTACTGATTGTTGATTTGCCCGCGGAGTTTGCTGGCGGTCTGGTTGAGCATTTAAAGCCCAGGCAGATTGATATGATCAACCTGATTACGCCCACTACCACCGATGAGCGCATTCAAAAGATCTGCTCTGTTGCTTCAGGGTTCGTATATTACGTTTCAGTGAAGGGAGTGACAGGCTCAAACAAGCTGGATCTCGGCAGTGTTCAGTCCAGAGTGGCTCACATCAAAGGGTTTACCGACCTGCCTGTTGGTGTCGGTTTTGGTATTCGTGATGGTGAGTCTGCAGCAGCCATTTCTTCGGTTGCAGATGGTGTGGTAGTAGGGTCCCTGTTGGTATCCGAGCTGGCCAATTACCAACGCCAGGGCGAAGGTGCTATCGACCGGGTCTCTGGTCATCTACAAGCAATGCGTCAGGCAATGGATAAAGGTTAACCCGATGAATTAAGGCGATAGACAATAGGGAGTGCCCTGAACATTCAGGCGCTCTCTATTTTCAATCTTGCCAATAGACAGGTAGCGTGAATGAGTAACTGGCTAGTCGATAAATTGATACCTTCGCTGTCACGTTCTACAAGTCAGCAGAAGAGCAGTAATGTGCCAGAAGGATTATGGCGCAAGTGTGTTAAGTGTGAGTCGGTTCTGTATCGCCCAGAGCTTGAGAGAAATCTGTACGTTTGTCCAAAATGCAGTCACCACATGCGTATCGGTGCCCGAAAGCGTCTGGAGTACTTTCTGGACAAAAGCACTACTGAAGAATTGTTCTCTGAGATAGAGCCTGTCGATAAGCTCAAGTTCCGGGATTCAAAGAAATACAAGGACCGTCTGGCATCTGCTCAAAAGCAGACGGGTGAAAAAGATGCTCTGGTCGCTATGAAAGGCCAGCTGGATGGTCTGCCTGTGGTTGCTGTGGCTTTTGAATTCAGCTTTATGGGTGGATCAATGGGTTCTGTTGTTGGCGAGAAGTTTGCCCGTGCCGCAGAGCTGAGTCTGGAACTCAAGGTTCCTTTTGTTTGTTTTTCAGCCAGTGGTGGTGCCCGCATGCAGGAGGCTTTGTTTTCCCTGATGCAGATGGCAAAAACCAGTGCGGCATTAGAGCGAATGAAACAACAGGGAGTACCTTATTTCTCTGTGCTCACAGATCCCGTTTATGGAGGTGTATCTGCCTCTTTGGCTATGCTGGGTGATGTGAATATTGCCGAGCCCGGTGCATTAATCGGTTTTGCGGGTCCACGGGTGATCGAACAGACGGTTCGTGAAAAGTTGCCTGAAGGTTTTCAGCGTAGTGAGTTTCTGCTGGAGCATGGGGCAATCGATATGATTGTTGATCGGGGCGAAATGCGTTCGACGGTCGCTCGACTTTGCAGAAAAATGCAGGGAATGGCTTCAGTGCCTGTTGAGTCGGATTCGGAATTCGGTGCAGATGGGGAAGACGTGATTACTGCAACTGGGTGATACCTGTAAAGTTGGCCGGAGATTTCAAAAAGTGCTTTTTTCTTGATCTTGCACAACGGTGAATATACGTTGTTGGGCTTAATGTGGCTATGCGTCCTGAAGTTGCTGTTTTTTTAAATCAGAGTGAGCGCAGGGGATTTTTAAAATCATCTGAGTTGCTTTAAGTGCAGTATTCTGGCTATGTCTACTACGTCTGCACTGATACGGTAGTAAGCTACGTATTCAGTTCCGGCAACAGGTAGCTTTCGATATAAGCGTTCCTTATGGCCTGCCTCTGGGAATGCTTCAATTTGCTCCAGGGTAGCCGACATAAATTGAGCGATTTTGCCTGCAGCATTTGGGTGTAGTCGATCAAGGTGTTCGATATGACTGAGGAAGTCATCCTCGGCTCGTTTTGATATTCTTGACTTCATGGCTTTTTAGACAGACTTTCTTTGGCTTCTGTCAAAAAGTCACCCAGTGGTCTTGTAGAGACTTCTCCAGAGTCAATACCCTCTAGTGTCTTTTCAACCTCTTCTATTTGCCACGCTGTCTTGTCAATCAGATCATTCACAGCTTCACGGATTAGATAAGAGACGTCTCGATCTCTTATCCGTGCTAGCTCATTAAGTTTATCAAGCGTTTCCTGTTCAAATTTTACGCTTTTGACTGCCATGGGCATAGCGCTGCTCTCTCTGGAGTATTTTGCAGTAGTTCAAGGTAGTACGACCTTTCACAAATAACAATAATAAGCTCAGGGGTATTTAATTTGAGGCATGTTTAGCCTCGCCAAAATTCATTAGAGATCACCCGTTCAAAGCCAGACGTAGAACGATTTGAGTGGTTGGAATGACATCAGCAATAGCTGCTACGAGTCTTTATGTACTGTTAGTTAGTCGCACTACACTAGATATTTATTAATGAGTTAGTCTGGCCAAAATTCATCATTGATCACCTGTTCAAAGGGCCACTCGCATTGTGTGGGAAATGTCGTTTCTGGTAGGCCAGTCTCTTTGAATGCTCTGATTTTTGCAGCGTCGTAAGCTTCGGCAGCTGCCTCAGGGAGTCTGGGCTTAAGTCCCGGATTTTCCTCAATGAATTTTTTTAGGCGGAATCTTTGTTCTTTGATTGAGCCCTGCCAGCTTGTGCTCCTGTTTTCAGGTTGGAATTTCCACTTCAAAAGATGCATGAGCAATACGTCCAGTCGATGACTCAGCTGGCGATATTCGCTTCTGCCCATGCTTTCGATTTCCTCGAGAATGTTATCCAAATCCAGTTCTCCCAGTCGACCCTGACGGATTAAATTGGCTTGTTGCTGTGTCCAGCTATAAAAATCAGTCTCGTAAAGCTGTTGAGTCATCGAAATTCCCAACAATGGATTCACCCGAAGGTCAGATGTAGAATGATTTGAGCAAATATGCAACCATACGTCCCCCAAGATGTTCTTCTAAGGAATCCCCTGCATGACATACCAGCAAAACGGTCAGCCTCCCTTCGAGCAGCTGTCTGATTGGCTTGACTGGTTGGAAAACACCCGGCCTGAACACGAAATGGAACTTGGGCTGGACAGTATAAGAAAAGTGGCTGAAAGGTTGGATCTTACAAAACCTGCTCCTTTCGTTATCACGGTTGGTGGCACTAATGGTAAGGGGTCAACGGTCGCTATTCTTGAGTCTATTCTCTCGGCTGCTGGTTACAAAGTAGGCGTCTACACCTCTCCGCATCTGCACAGATTCAATGAGCGTATTAAAGTCAATGGTGTTGAAGCAAGCGATGAAAGCCTGTGTGCCTCCTTTCAAAAAGTGAACGACGGGCTTGGCGGTGACTGGCTTTCCTATTTCGAATTCGCAGTGCTGTTGGCCGTAGATGTTTTTCAGAAAGAAAAAGTAGACATTGCGCTTATGGAGGTTGGGCTGGGCGGTCGTCTGGATGCCACTAATGTGATTGAGCCGGATGTCTCCGTAATCACTACAGTAGGGTTGGATCATCAGGACTGGTTGGGTTACAGTATTGAAGCGATCGCAAAAGAAAAAGCAGGTATTTTTCGCTCCGAAAAACCAGCCATATTTGGTGGTGTGGAGACTCCAGGCAGTATCGTCGATCAAGCTGTCAGGCTGGAGTCAGCTCTGTACAGAAGAGATAAAGAATTCGAGCTAAAAGAAGAAAGTAGAACATGGAGTTGGAAGGGTTTAAACAAAACGGGTGAATGTATTGAGTATGTCGACCTGCCTATGCCCGCATTAGTTATTGATAACGCTGCTACTGCTCTGCAAGCAATTCAGTTTTTACCTGATGCTGTAAGCCGTGATGCAATCGTAGAAGGTTTAAAAATATCGAGCCTCCCTGGTCGTTATGAAAAAGTGATGGAGATCAATAAAAGGGGGAAAAAAGTTCAGGCTATTCTCGATGTTGCGCATAATCCGCAGGCAGCAACAAAGCTGGCAGAGCGCCTGAAGGCAGATCCGGTCTCAGGAAAAACTCGTGCACTGATTGGGATCTACAAAGATAAGGATTATCACGGAGTTATCGAGTCTCTGTCTGAAGTGGTCGATGAGTGGGTGGTTGCCGATTTTGATTCGCCCAGAGCGCTTGATAAGACTGTTCTGAGTGAAGCGGTTGCCAGATATTCTGAACTACTGCCTGTTATCGCTGAAAATGTAGAGTTAGGTTTTCAGCAACTAAAAGAAGTATCAACTAGCAGGGACAGGGTGCTTGTTGTGGGTTCGTTTTTGATGGTTGGTGCAATTTTGTGCGGTGGTGCTGAAGTTTCTCCTTCGAATTGATTTATCTTCTATTATTGTCTCGTTTTCCTGAGTGTATTTAAGGTTATTTTGTAAAGTTGTCGTTTAATGCAGGTGGTTTTCACTGATGATCATGTGTAGGATTAACCCCTTTATCGTAATGCTGCGTGATGGTTAGATAAGTCTGTCGATCACAAACTTCCTGGTTTTGCAATACCTGCTAGAGCTATTTAGTCAATAAATAGTAGGTAATTTTTAAGCTGCTTTTCAGAGAGAGTGTAATCTGAAGGGCGGTAGCGTGAATAAATGCTGGGTATATTTTTTATTTTTCGGAATTTTAAAGAGTAAAAGTCTTGCTCGGCGAGAATGTCAACTATCATAAAATCCGAAGCTTATGCAAGAGGTTTGTTTGTTGTCAGAACTGGCTCAGCCAGCTTAAAGAAGTCGGCAGGTGAAAATTAAGCAATGATTGAGAGAGTGTCTGGTGCGATTGACTAAATCCGAGCAGCAAGCCATTGTGACAGTTATCCGGCAGCTTGACCCTGATGCTGAAATTTGGCTTTTTGGATCGAGAGTTGATGACCAGGCCAGAGGTGGGGATATAGACTTACTGATTCTGTCGCATAAATTGAACTCGGCGGATAAACAGAAGATCAGGTTAGCGCTCTATGAAAAGCTGGGAGAACAAAAAATAGACTTGGTCATTGCTGCTGATGATTCTGACCCATTTACTCGAATAGCATTGGCAGAAGGAGTTTCTCTGTGAATGAAGGCAAAGCCGAAAAACGACGGGTAGCGATAAAAGAAGACCAGTTGTTGCTATTGCAGCAACAGTTGGAAAGCATGAAGCACATGGAGGAGTTGCTTGAATGGTCTTTGGCTCGTTGCCAGTCTGTGAGCCTTCAAAAGGAAAGCATGCCAGAGCTTGAAGATCTGGAAAAGTTTGAATCCCTCACCGCTCGCTTTGCCCGTTTTAATGACATCTTGCTGCAGAAAATATTCCGCCTGATCGATGTTATAGATCTGGAGCATGGAGGTACCGTTCGCGACAGAATCAACCGGGCTGAGAAAAAAGGTCTGATTAATAACGCCATTGAATTTATAGAAATTCGTGAACTGAGAAACAGTATTGCCCATGAATATCAGCCAGAGGCTTTGACCCTGATTTTTCCTCAGGTTCTCAAATTTGTGCCAGTATTGCTTGATGTTGCTGAGAGGGTTAGGGGGTATTGTCGGCGGTATGATGGTGGTTAGCATCACTCTTGCTGATGTTGTAGTCAGGGTTTAGGACAGGGAAAAATCATGAAAATCCCTGAAGTCCTTGCTGGGCAGGCACTTTCATGATTTTCTCGTGGGTGTATACGACAGGTTAATACCATTGAGAATCACAAACGAACATGCGGCCCATATTTGCAACGTGCTTCAGCATTACTTTGGTGCCAAAACTGACATCTGGCTCTTCGGCTCAAGAGTTGATGATAACCAGCGTGGCGGTGATATTGATCTCTATATAGAAACCGACCTGCAAAGTCCGGAAGCGGTTTTTGATGCCAAACTCCACAGCCTGGTGGACATCAAACAGCACATCGGTGACCAGAAAATTGACCTGGTCATTTACCGACGAGGAAAACGCCGGGAAGCGATTCACCATGAAGCCAGAAGTACCGGGATTCGACTCAATGGCAACAGAGCTGGGGTAATGAATGAGTAGCGGACGACAAATTGCAGACGTTACCGGGCGCACCCTCTGGATTTGTGACCGACATGCCTTGCGTCTTGAATGGGTGATGGCCGAAGTGGAAAGCCTGTTTCCATTAAGTGTCAATGCATTTGACAACCTTACCCCGACTGAAGTGGCTTACATGGACCAATTTTCCACCCGGTTCAGTAAATTACAGGATGCCATGGGGGTAAAACTCTTTCCTCACGTTCTGGATTTAGTGGGAGAGCAGGGGGCACTGAACACCTTTATCGACAAGCTCAACCGGCTGGAAAAAATAGGGGCCATTGATAATGCAGCCCAATGGCCTTTATTTCCTGAGATGCGTAATGCTTTTGCCCATGACTACCCGGAAGACAGCGAACTGAACGCCGAGACATTGAATCGAGCCATGCCGCTGGCCAGCAAGTTGTTAAAGGTCTACCGCAATATTCGGGATTTTGCCTTGCGCTATGGTGCTATTTTGCCTGGGGAGTGCAACGGTGGCTGACAACATTAAAATCGAATACGGAAAGTTCAAACAGTCATTAACACTGCTGGAATCTCAATACCATCATCAGCAGACACTTGATCACACATTACCCGGCTGGCTGCAAGAGGCAGTATCGGAATCCGTTATCCGGCGATTTGAAACCTGTTATGACCGTCTCTGGAAAGTGCTAAAACGCTATTTGAAAATCAGTCTGGGGTTACCCGACGTTCCCAACAGCCCGAAACCGCTATTCAGGATTGCCAATGAAAATAGACTATTGCCGTCGGATATTTCGCAATGGTTGATCTATGCGGATAGCCGTATTGATACATCTCATGATTATGATGGTGAAAAAGCAAAGGTAGCACTTGATTTAATGGGTGATTTTATAAAAGATGCGATTGCCCTATACGAGACCATGAGCGGAGAACACTGGGAATGAACGGTTCTACCAATCATCCCCCGGAACCCATTGACCTGACGCGCGATGAACGGATGCTACTACAGGCATTGCTAAAAAAACATTTGCCCGATATCACAGTCTGGGCTTATGGCTCAAGAGTCACTGGCAAGGCCCATTTCGCATCGGATCTTGATATGGTGATCTTTTCCGGCCCGGAACAAGCGATTGCGATAGCTGAACTTCGGGAAGCGCTGGAAGAAAGTAACCTGCCATTTCGGGTCGATCTTTTTGTTTGGGATCAGGTGCCTGAGAATTTCCGGAAAGTGATTCTAGAGAAGTTTGTTGTTATTCAATAAGCTATATGACCCGAGAAACAGGTCATGGCCGCACAGAAAGCCGGATGTATTTTATCAGTGATATCTTCGATGAGTTTGTGAATTTTTCCTTCGACTACATCAGCTCTGCAGAGCTAACGGCTGAGCAATTGGGTAAGGCCAGCCGGGAGCATTGGCACATCGAGAATAAACTTCACTGGAAACTTGATATTGCGATGAGAGAAGACGAGTGTCGCATCCGAAGAAATGACGGAGCAGAAATTTTAGCAGGCTTTAGACATATTGCAGTCAATCTGCTGAACAACACGAAAACCTTCAAAGCAGGTCTGAAGAGAAATTAAAAGATAGCAGCTATGAGTACACGCTTTCTGGCTGAAGTTCTTGTTGGGCAGGCACTTTCATGATTCTGCCGTGCCGCTGGCGTGACCGATATGCCCAGGAAGGCTTCTCCGGGATTGAACAGGATCGAGCTCGCAGTGGCCGTAAAAAGCAGATTGATGCCGCTGAGATTGTGAGTCTGACCACAAACACCCTTCCGGAAAATGCCACTCACTGGAGCACCCGAACTATGGCTGCTGTTAGCGGTATCAGTGAAAGAAGTGTTCGCAGGATATGGCATGCATATGGCCTCAAGCCTCACCTGGAAAAGACATTCAAGGTGTCCCGAGACCCGAAATTTGTGGAGAAGCTTGAAGATATTGTCGGACTTTATCTGTCTCCTCCTGAACATGCGTTGGTGCTGTGCTGTGATGAAAAAAGTCAGGTTCAGGCGCTCGATCGAACACAGCCTGGTTTACCGTTGAAGAGAGGGCGTGCCGCAACAATGACTCATGATTATAAACGACATGGTACAACCACTCTCTTTGCAGCGTTGAATGTGCTTGATGGTGCTGTCATCGGTCAGTGCCAGCAGCGTCATACTCATGTGGAATGGTTGAAGTTTCTTAAACAGATAAATAGGGAAACGGCAAAAGACAAAGAGCTGCACCTGATTTGCGACAACTATGCGACTCACAAACACCCGAAGGTGCGAGAGTGGCTGGAAAAACATCCTCGTTTTCATATGCATTTTACGCCAACGTCAGCATCATGGTTAAACATGGTTGAGAGATTTTTTCGGGATCTCACGAGTCAGCGGTTACGCCGTGGTGTGTTTATCAGTGTGCCAGAGCTAGTCAGCGCGATTGATGAATATATTGAAAAACATAATCAAAATCCCAAGCCGTTTATCTGGACTGCTAAGGCAAATGACATCTTAGAAAAAGTCGTACGGGCTAATCGCCGGTTAAGTTGCAAAAAGAACGACGCACTACATTAGGTGGTATTGTCGGCGGTATTATGGTGAGTAGTGAATAAGCAGAAGTGCGATTTAGCTGCATGAGTTTAGACGTCATCTGCCTTGAAAATGACCGCTAAGATATGGTGTCATTTTCCGGGTTAAGGAAAATTATGAAAGTTTTGATCGTTTTTGGTACACGTCCTGAAGCCATTAAAATGGCGCCTGTCGTCAAAGCATTATATTCACACCCCAAAATTGAAGCCCGAGTTTGTGTGACAGCGCAACATCGGGAAATGCTTGACCAAGTATTGAAGTTATTTGAAATAGAACCAGATTATGATCTGAACATCATGCTGCCAGGTCAAACATTGACCGATATAACCAGCAATATTCTAAAAGGTATGGAATCCGTTCTTCGCGAGTGTAAGCCAGATGCGATTTTGGTGCATGGTGATACTACAACAACTTTGGCAACTTCACTGGCTGCATTTTATCAGCAAATACCCGTGGGGCATGTTGAAGCAGGCCTTAGGACTGGAGATTTGTATTCACCGTGGCCAGAAGAGGCGAACCGAAAAATTACTACAGCTATTGCTAAATGGCACTTTGCGCCCACGGAAAGTGCGAAAGCCAACTTGCTAGCCGAGAACGTTGCGAAAGAAAATGTCCTGATTACTGGTAATACAGTCATTGATGCGCTGTTGGAAGTAAAAAATAAACTGGAAAATGATCATGAGCTTCAATCACGTTTCTCAGATCAGTTTGATTTTATTGCCAACAATTCCAGGATTATTCTGGTTACTGGTCATCGCCGGGAAAGTTTTGGTGATGGCTTCGAGCGCATTTGTGAAGCACTGGCAGTAATAGCCAAGCAGAAACCCAACGTACAGATCATTTACCCGGTACATTTGAATCCAAATGTCAGGGAACCCGTTAACCGGTTGTTGAGTGACATTGATAATATCCATTTGATCGAACCACTGGACTACTTGCCTTTTGTTTGGTTAATGAACCGTTCGGATATTATCCTGACCGATTCTGGTGGGATTCAGGAAGAGGCTCCGTCTCTTGGTAAGCCAGTGTTGGTAATGCGTGACACAACAGAGCGTCCAGAAGCGGTAACGGCAGGTACCGTCAAATTGGTTGGTACGGATTCTTCAAGAATTATTGATACCATTACTACTTTGCTGAATGACAGCAAAATCTACGAAAAAATGAGCAAAGCCCAGAACCCATATGGGGATGGTAAAGCCAGCGACAGAATTATCGGTCATCTGATCAATTCATAATTTTTATCTTCTTTTTTGCTGCCGTTATGCGGCTTTTCGTATGGGTTGGTTTAGGACAAAAATCACCCATTCCTGGATACAAAAACAATGCATGACTCAACATTTAAAACAGTTTCAGTAATAGGTCTTGGTTATATAGGCCTACCTACAGCGGCCATGTTTGCTTCCCGCAAGATGAACGTTATTGGGGTGGACGTGAACCAGCAGGCTGTTGACACCATCAATGATGGTAAAATCCATATTGTTGAGCCCGATCTGGACATGCTGGTGAGTGCTGCTGTTACTGCTGGTTATCTGCGGGCAACAATAACACCTGTACCTGCAGATGCTTTTTTGGTGGCAGTACCAACTCCTTTCAAAGAGGGGTACGAACCAGACCTTTCTTATATTGAATCGGCAACCAAAGCCATTGCTCCGGTACTTAAAAAAGGCGATCTGGTTGTACTGGAATCCACCTCACCGGTGGGTGCCACAGAACAAATGGCGCAGTGGATTGCAGATGCCAGACCGGATCTGTTGGTACCGTTCAGTGAAAAAGAGAATGGTGACTTATATATTGCCCACTGCCCTGAACGAGTTCTGCCGGGCTATGTGGTAAAAGAACTGGTAGAGAACGACAGGGTCATCGGCGGTATTAACCGCGAAAGCTCCCAAAAAGCGGTTGAACTCTATAAAACCTTTGTAATGGGTGAATGCATTATCACCAATGCTCGCACTGCAGAAATGGCAAAGCTCACCGAGAACGCATCCAGAGATGTATCCATCGCTTTTGCCAATGAACTGTCTGTGATCTGTGACGAGCTTGATGTCAATGTTTGGGAATTGATTGAACTGGCAAACCGTCATCCACGAGTGAACATACTACAACCAGGTCCTGGTGTAGGTGGTCACTGTATTGCTGTTGACCCTTGGTTTATTGTCAGCAAAACACCAGAAAAGGCCAGGCTGATTCGCCAGGCACGGGTAACAAATGACAGTAAGCCTGCATGGGTAATTGAAAAAGTTAAACAGAAAGTGGAGCAACTTCTGGCAGACCATCCCAATAAAAAGCGGGAAGAGGTTACTGTTGCCTGCTTTGGTTTGGCGTTTAAGCCAGATATTGATGATTTACGGGAAAGCCCGGCACTGCAGATTACCCGAGAACTGTTTAATACCTTAGATTGTAAAGTAATTGTCGTTGAGCCGAATGTAGAATCCCTGAAAGAAGATTTTGAGCTGGTGAATCTGGATACAGCATTTACCAAAGCGGATATATATGTACTGTTGGTTGATCATTATCAATTCAAGCGATTTAAACCTTCGGTTGGTTATACGGTTGATACTAGGGGTATCTGGGTTTAATAAAATAATCGCGGCAAGCTTATGCGATGCACAATGAAAGACTTTACCACGATTTTTCTATTATTAAATTAAGTATAAAATTAAGCTCAAAAAATGATGACTGACAGGAAAAATTGGTTAATAAAATTTTATCTTATATGTATAATTATACCTGTTTTTTATTTTCCAGGTGAGGGCGTATTCCAGGGTACTAGTCTCGATGGCTCATTTACTCTCCCCATCTCTCTTTATGTGCTATTTTTTGTTATCATATTTCGATTAAGATATATTAAAAGATTACTGTACAAAGACAGTCAATTGATTTTTATTTTTCTCATCTTCTCAACATTATCATTTCTTTTTGTTTCTATACTTAGTCAAAATGCAGACCCTAGTTTATATCTTATTTCTATAGTTCCGTTCATACTCTCATATTGTGTCGGATATGTTATAAGTGAACTTTATGTTAATAAAGAAATAGACCTAGCGGAATGTCTAAGATTGACCTGTGCTATATCTACATTCTTTTGCATACTACATATAGTAGCCTCCATAGAATCGTATGGTTTTTTAGAAGCATTTGCATTCAGGGGGGAAGACAGTATTTTTGGTTTTTTTTCGATTTATCAAAAACTAGTCTATTATCCGACCATTCTTAGTTGCATATTTATAATCTCACTATTTCAAAAAAACAAAGTCTATTCAGCAATCATTCTTGTAGATATTTTAATCATAGGCTCAAGGGAATCGGTTTTAATATCAAGTATTGGCCTATTGTCTTACATACAATATCTTTATAAAAGCGGTGAGTATTATAGAGCCCTGATTTACACTTGTGGTGCTGCTTTTGTTGTTATTGTTCTAGTTTTTTCCTCATCTTTTTGGCTTGGAATGCTGAGTGAATCCGTGCTAATAAATAAATTTATTAGCATTGCACATTCAGGTGATATTTCCGCTGGTAGATTGAGTGCTATCAATAAGGTTTTTAGCGAAACAGGGGAAGATTTAAATATTTTTTGGGGTACAGGCTATTCCATGATAGTAGGTGACTTTAGAACACCACATAATCAGTTTCTTGAGGTGTTTTTAAGAGGAGGTCTAATAAGCACGGTTGTTTTTCTACTTGTTATAATTCACTCTGTAAGTAATGGCGTGAAGGCTGCTATGCACTCCGACTATAAAGATGGAAGTACATATTCTCTTCTTATTGTAATGTGTGTAATTATTTTAATTTCATTCAATGTTAACACGCCACTAAGGGCACCATTTTCTGGAATTTTATTTGGAACAATTCTTGGTTTTTTCTTTAATACTAAGTTAAGGAAAAATATTTGAGCATTTTTGTTTTAAGACTGTTTCAACAAGGGTTACTATTTTTAAGCGTATTTTTAACACTGACGTTTGGAGGTGAAGAAGTATATGTGAGATTTAATGAAATAATATTTATTTTATCTTTACTTACCTGCGTTATTCAGCCAGTTCTTAATTCAATTTGGAGGGGAGTTTTACGATTAAGCAGCGTTTTAAATGTAACATTTATACTCCTTTTAGTTTTGTTGCCAATAGGCTTGATGCACAGCACGAGCACTTTTCTAATCTTAATTTATTTATCGTTCAGAATTCTAGAACGATTTTTTTATGTAGATTGTGCTATAAACCATGGAATTTATCGCTCACAGAAGAACCTATCTTTAGTATATTTTTTTGAGTTACTTCTTCTTTTTTTTTCATGGCTACTGTCTAAAGATGATATTAATCTTACAGTAAGATTAATGGCTTCCATTTTAGCTTATAGTATTACACTGATGGCTGTTTTGATATTTAGTAAAAATCTATTACTTTATCATTTTAATGTAAGGTCTTTTTTACAAGAAGCGTCGAAATTAATCGATGAATCTATACGATCACTGGGTTCTTTTTTTTATTTCCTAATTTTTACTATTTTGGCGGGTATGGACAGGTTATATATTCAAGATTTTGCAGATAATCAAAGCGTAGATTTCGTTACTTCTTACTTGTTTTATTTGTCTATATTTGTAGCTTTTTTTGGATTATGTACTTTTAATTTTGATCAGATAAGAAAGATGATTCTAGATAAGAAGGAAGTTAAGTATAGAAACTTTATTCTTCCTGTATTTCTTGGCTTTCTCTCTATCGCTGCAGTCTTATGTTTTTTAAATGTCTTTTTCGTTGATTTTTTAAATATATTAAAAATTCCACAAATTAATCTAATTGAAATCCTATTTTTGTCGATATTTGTTTTTTCTATTTACGTAACAATGCTTGTTGCTACTTCGCTTATACAAGCAGGCAGTTTTTTTTTACCCATTGTCATTGGACTTTTTCTAGTCATAACGAAAGTAATAATCAGTTTCCTGTATGAGCCTTGTCTGGCTAATATTATTACGTCTTTATTCGCAATAGTATTTGCTATTTTTCTATACAATAAGTCGATTATAACCACTTAAGTATATTTATAATGAAAGTTGTAATTTTTGGTAAGGTATCACCACCTATTGGTGGAGTAACAAAATCAGTTGAAAATTTAACTAATTCTCTAAAAGCTAAGAATATTAATATTGTTTTGTGTCAAGGCTTGGATTTTGTTGGCGTGATTAAAAAGGGTAGAGAAGCTTTTCTTCATGCAAATTGCTCTATCCAATGGAAGCGTTTTCTTTTAACGTTACTAGGGAAATTATTTTTTAAAAAAAACATATTTACTGTACATGGATCTGTTTATGAAGTAGAAGGATTTCGAAATTTATTTAATAGGCTATCTGTTTATTTCTCTGATGGCGTTATAGTTTGGAATAAGGGTGTGTATGATACCATAAAAAGTTTTTCTCCTAACAAGCCGATCTTGAAATCACCTTGCATATACAGGGAAGGTTTCTGTTTTAACATCAATGATACGTCTTACTTCGATCGAAAGGATGGGTGTCAATATATCCTCTTATATGCCCATACAAAAACAAAATTCAAACAGAATGATATTTATGGCGTTGAGTTTGTTTTAAAAAATTTACACTCATTTCCTGATAATGTTTATTTGGTTTTTCAGGATTTAAGCGGACAATACTTAAATGATGTCAAAACCATTTCTGATGTTGTAAAAGACAAAATTATTTATCTGAAAGGTGAGGTTGATTTTCCAAGCTTACTTTGCTCTATTGATCTGTATATAAGACCAACATCAATTGATGGGACTTCAATTGCAATACTGGAGTCTCAAGCACTTAATATTCGTGTCCTTGCTAGCGATGTAGTAGAAAGACCTAGAGGTGTCACTTTATACAGATTTATGGACGACCTTGATTTTATTAAAAAAATAAAAACATCCTTAAATGATCAGAAGCCACATTTAGGTAGGCAGGAAATTGATTCTATTGATAGCTATATAGGCTTCCTGAGTTCAATCTAGTACAAGATTAAAAAAACTTTGTGCAAATATCTTGTGGTGAACTAACTCTTCAGGTTATTTATTAAGTAAATTTTTAATTAAATTTTATTCATGAATATTAAAGAAATAATATATCAGAAGTCACCTGTTTGTCTGCAAAATCTATTCTGTACAATGTACGGTTATATTGAAAGCAAAAAGAGATTTAACGATCAGTTCAGATTTTTTCTTTCTGATCTGATATGCAAAGAGTGGCTTGGAAAAAATCAAATTGAATATTATAAAAAGCAAAAAATTACAAACCTTATTTTTTGGTCAGTGAAAACACCTTTCTATTCAAAATTCATTACTAAAGATTTGAGCAAGATTGTTACTAATCCTTATGATGTGCTTTCAGAAATGCCTATTTTGACTAAGGAGACTGTTGTTAATAATTACGCTTCTTTGCATAATAAAACAACCACTCAAAACTACCTCATAAAAACAAGTGGGACTACAGGTAAAGCTCTGCGCATGATTAAAACATACAATGATACAGCCATGCAGTGGGGGGTATGGTTTCGACACAGGCACAGATTTGGCGTGAGCTATAAGGACTTAAGTGTAAATTTTACAGGAAAGCTGGTTGTACCTAGTAAACAGGTTAAGCCTCCCTTCTGGCGATACAATAAAGCCCAGAATCAATATCTCATTAATATGCAGCATATTAATGGAAAAAACATTGGTTGCATCGTTGAGTTTCTGAATACTATTTCACCTGTATTTTATAGTGGTTATCCAAGCATTATCTCTGAAGTATCTAGGCTAGCGAATAGTTTTGGTCTTGCACTAAATGAAAGTTCAAAACCGAGAGTCATCTTTTGTGGTGCAGAAAACACCCTTGATTACCAAAAGGATGAAATGTCTATATTTACTGGTGCAATTATCACCGATCAGTATGGGCTAACGGAAGGCAACTGTAACCTATCCAAGTGCTTACATGGCTATTACCATGAGGACTTTGAGTTTTGCCATGTGGAACTTATTGATGAAGTAACATTACCAGACGGTAGAAAGAGGGGGCGCCTAGTTGGTACAGGCTTTTATAACGAAGCCTTTCCATTGTTGCGTTATGACACGGGAGATATTGCTATTGCTATGCCTGATGACTTTAAATGCCCTTGCGGTAGGCATAGTAAGGTTTTTCATAGTATAGAAGGTCGAGTTGATGACTATGTGCTGACAGTTGATGGTAGAAAGGTAATGCGTTTTGACTATCTATTTAAAGATACCGGTGATATCGAAGAAGCTCAGGTTGTGCAAAACGAATTAAAGAAAATCGCCATTCGTATAAAACTACGCTCTGGAGAAAATATTGGTTCGTTAGAAAAAATACTGCGTCAAAGAGTCAAGGACATTATCTGCCCCCAACTTTTGGTTGATTTTTACTATGTTGATCAAATAGAAAAATCTTCAACCGGTAAATTCAAAGCTGTTGTTAACAATATCGAGCATTAAGATTGTGTACCAAATCCTCCAAAACATGTCCACCGGTGAAACCACACTGGTTGAAGCTCCGTCTCCCAAATCTAAAACCGGCCAGCTATTAATACAAAGTAAAACGTCGCTAATTTCTGCTGGCACGGAACGTATGCTAGTTGAATTCGGTCAGGCCAACCTATTAGAAAAAGCACGACAGCAGCCAGACAAAGTAAAAATGGTGATCGAAAAAGTGCGTACCGATGGTTTGGCTGCCACACTGGATGCCATCAAGTCGAAACTGGATCAGCCATTGCCATTAGGCTATTGCCATACGGGTGTCGTACTTGAAACGGGCAATGGTGTTACAGGGTTTTCTGTTGGTGACCGAGTGGTCAGTAATGGCCCTCATGCAGATATTGTGCGGGTGCCACAGAACCTGTGTGCGAAGATTCCAGATAATGTAGACGATGAATCGGCAGCCTTTACCGTCCTTGCAGCGATTGGCTTACAAGGCGTTCGACTGGCCCAACCAACGCTGGGTGAATGCGTGGTGGTAACCGGCCTTGGTCTAATTGGTTTGTTGACGGTTCAGCTGCTTCGTGCCCAAGGTTGTCGGGTACTGGGTGTTGATTTTGATGAAGATAAATTGGCGCTGGCTCGGTTGTTTGGTGCTGAAACGGTTAATCTTGCTCAGGGTGAAGACCCAGTTGCGGCAGGTATGGCGTTTTCCCGGGGTAAAGGCGTGGATGCCGTATTGATAACCGCCAGCACTAAATCTAATGATCCAGTGACTCAAGCTGCACGCATGAGTCGTAAACGTGGCCGCATTATTATGGTAGGGGTTACCGGGCTTAATCTGAGCCGGGCGGACTTTTATGAAAAAGAGCTCACTTTCCAGGTTTCCTGCTCTTACGGTCCAGGGCGTTACGATAGCAACTATGAAGAAAAGGGGCAGGACTATCCAATGGGTTTTGTCCGATGGACTGAGCAGCGCAACTTTGAAGCCATTCTGGATATGATGGCGGATGAGAGGCTGGATATGAAGCCATTGATCTCTCATCGGTTTGTTTTTAATGATGCCCTGAAAGCCTATCAAACCTTAACGGATGAACCGAATACATTGGGTATACTTTTGCAGTATCCGCAGCAAACGTTTGAGGCGTTGCGCGTTGAACGGGTGATGTTGTCTGATGAGGCATCGGTTTATCACCCCAATGATCCGGTATGCGGGTTTATTGGAGCTGGCAATTATGCATCACGTATTCTTATCCCTGCGTTTGAAAAAGCCAGGGCAAAATTTCACACTATTGTTACTAGCGGAGGTGTAAGTGGTGTTCATCATGGCAAGAAGGCTGGTTTTACTGAGGCTTCCACCTCTGTTGATGACATGCTGGCTAAACCTGCTATCAATACCGTCACCATTGTCACTCAGCACAACAGCCATGCTGCTTTTGTCGCTAAGGCTTTGCAAGCAGGCAAAAATGTGTTCGTAGAAAAGCCACTGGCTCTCAATCATGATGAAATCGACGGTATAGTTGAAGCGCTGGGCGTAGCGGAAATTCAGCCGCGTTTGATGGTTGGTTATAATCGACGCTTCTCCCCACAGATTCAGAAAATGAAAACTCTGTTGGATGCTATAAAAGAACCCAAGTCTTTTATAATGACCATGAATGCGGGAGCTATTCCGGCTGATCACTGGACTCAGGATCCAGCTGTCGGCGGTGGACGTATATTAGGTGAAGCCTGTCACTATATTGATCTAATGCGGTACCTCGCGGGCAGTCCTATAACCAGTTATCAGTCCACCCAGGTTGGTAACGTGCCTTCGGTGGCGATTCGGGAAGACAAAGCAGCCATTATGTTGAATTTTGCTGATGGCTCTTTTGGTGTGATCCACTACCTTGCTAATGGTGGTAGCAGTTTCCCCAAAGAGCGTATTGAAGTATTCGCTGCCGGTGCTACCCTACAGATCGACAATTACCGCAGGATGACCGGCTACAACTGGCCCGGATTTAGAAAGATGAATCTGAATAAACAGAACAAAGGTCAGGAAGCTTGTGCTGAGGCATTTCTAAACTCTATTCGTGAGGGAAGGCCTGCACCAATTCCACTGGAAGAAATTATTGAGGTGGCACGAGTAACGGTGGATGTGGTTGATGCCTTGCGTGAGGGTTAGGTTTTCCAACTCTTTGCTACTGTAGCGCTGACTGCTGTGGCTGTCGAAGAGCGAAGTCAGCTGTTATCAGCTTTCAATTTTGTTCTGACTATATGGAAATAGGGAAAGCATTAAATGTCAATTCTACAATATTCAATGATTTGACCTGTTTCCAAATTCAATTTCTAAATTTATAAGAATTCGTGCTCAATAAAATCAATACTTACAGAAAACTCGGTATTGTAAATCTCGCCGATGTTTTGTTTTATCGCTTGAAAAAAAAGGCAGGGTTGTACCAAAAACAGATGCCAGTTTCTTTTTTACCGGTCAAACCTCTGTTTCGTGGTGATTGCGTTAATCGTGCTTTTGGTGATAAGTGTGCGATTCAACAACAGGCTGACGAACTCTTGTCTGGCAAGTTTACTTTTTTTTCCTGCCAGACTGTGCAGTTACCCGTTCCTCCGAAATGGCGTTGTACTCCTGAGGGTGTTGAGGCAGGTAATGCAACGACGCACTGGTCAGCTATTTTGGATTTCAATCCAGAAGTTGGTGATATCAAGCGAGTATGGGAGCTTTCTCGTTTTGACTGGTTGCTTGTTTTAGCAAGAGCCTTTTGTCATACCCAAGAGACTCGCTATCTAGATGCGCTTAATCACTGGCTTATAGATTGGTGTCGGGAAAATCCAGTCAATGGCGGGCCGAACTGGAAGTGTGGGCAGGAAGCATCAATAAGAGTGATGCAGACACTGCTGGCGGCTTTTATTTTGGGTGAGCACTCAGAACCCAAATCAGTTATGGTTGATTTTGTGCTGGCACATTGTCATCGGATAGCACCCACCTTGGCATATGCTATGGCACAGGATAATAACCACGGTACCAGTGAAGCTGCTGCACTTTTTATCGCTGGTATCTGGCTTCAACAACTACCCATTACGCTTGTTAAAGCAGAGGATAGGCTCGATGCAGAACACTTTGCTAAAGTGGGTCGGAGATGGTTGGAGAATCGAGTTAACAAGCTTATCGAAAACGATGGCAGTTTTTCTCAGTACTCGGTGAATTATCACAGGGTCATGTTAGATACCTACAGTATGGTTGAGTTCTGGCGTAAGCAATTGTCAGAACCGGCTTTCAGCTGCACATTCTATCAAAAGTTAAAAGCGGCTACTGAGTGGCTGTGCATGATGACCCAACCAGCAACCGGTGATGCACCCAATCTTGGAGCTAATGACGGTGCACGATTATTTGTGCTCTCAGATACCGATTACCGTGATTTTCGGCCTTCTGTACAGTTGGCCAGTGCTCTATTTAATAAACACCGGGCTTATCCCCCTGGTGCCTGGGACCAATCTTTGTCATGGCTTGGTATTGATGTAAAAGATACCCATTACCTTGTGCGGTTTTCCAATTGTTTTGATCAAGGTGGGTATTGCTTTCTTAGTGATCTTGCTTCTGATACTGAGCTTTATTTACGTTACCCACGTTTTCGTTTTAGGCCTAATCAGGCTGATCTGCTCCATCTTGATCTCTGGCATCAGGGTAAAAATATTATTCGTGACGGTGGTAGTTTTAGCTATAACACAGGTGAACCTTGGCAGAGTTATTTTCCCGGTACAGCAAGCCACAGCACTGTACAATTTGATAACAGGGATCAAATGCCCAAAGTTAGTCGTTTTCTTTTTAGTGATTGGTCAGAGCCATTTAAGGTTTCCAGTATCACTTATGAAAGAGGAACCCAAGTTTGGTCTTGTGGCTATCGTGATGCTTGGGGTGCTGAACACTATCGCAAAGTTACCTTGGGTTCCGGTTGCTTAATAGTGACTGATAAGATCAAGGGATTTAATGAAAATGCAGTGCTTCGTTGGCGGTTGATGCCTGGTAATTGGTCTTTAGATGATAATCAGCTTTCCCTTGATGGCATTCGATTAACAATTAACAGTCATTCAACATTAACACGTATCGAACTAATAACCGGTTTTGAGTCACGTCACTACGGTGAAAAGACGCCGCTGCCAGTTCTGGAAGTTGAAGTTAATACCTGTTCAACTATTGAGACTATTTTCGTGTTTGAATGACAAAGAAGTCACAAATTCAATTTTTAAAAATCAAAATCTATATACAACATTTATCAAATGAAGCTTCTTTACTTCCATCAACATTTTAGTACGCCAAAAGGTTCAGCAGGTATTCGTTCCTATGCAATGGCCAAACGACTGGTTGAAAAAGGCCATCAGGTCACTATGGTTTGCGGTTCATACAGTGGTGGACATACCGGGTTGGAACAACCTTTTGACAAAGGTGTACGTCGGGGTATGGTGGATGGAATCAATGTTATAGAGTTCCAACTTGAATATTCCAATCAGGATGGCTTTGTTAAACGTACAACCCTTTTTTTCAAGTTTGCCCTGAAAAGTATTAGCGTTGCACTTTCTGAACACTATGACTTGTTGTTTGCCACCAGTACTCCTCTGACAGCAGCCATACCCGGTATTATTGCTCGTTGGTTGCGTGGTAAGCCGTTTGTTTTTGAGGTGCGCGATCTTTGGCCCGAACTACCCAGAGAGATGGGTGTCATTAATAACCCTATAGTGCTTTGGGCTATGGGAAGGCTAGAATGGGCAGCCTATAAAAGTGCTCATCGGTTGATTGGCCTCTCTCCGGGAATAGTCGATGGTATTGCCCGACTGAATATTCCACGTCATAAAATTGCCATGATTCCAAATGGTTGTGATCTGACACTTTTTGGTAATGCAAATGCTAAAAGCTGGCGTCCATCAGGAGTAAAGGATACTGATTTAATGGCCGTTTTTGCGGGGACTCATGGTATTGCCAATGGTCTGGATTCAGTTCTTGATGCAGCTCTGGTTTTAAAGAAAGATGGTAGAAATGATATTAAATTCGTTCTTATCGGCCAAGGTAAAGTTAAAGAAAAAATGATAAGACGTGCTAAACAGGAAGGCTTGGATAATATTATTTTTCATGATCCTGTTAGTAAAGAAAAACTTTCTGGATTAATGGCTGCGACTGACGTAGGTTTGCAAGTCCTTGCAAATGTACCAGCATTTTATTATGGCACTTCACCCAATAAATTTTTCGATTATATTGCCTGTGGCCTTCCTGTGCTAAATAACTACCCAGGGTGGCTGGCAGATATGATTAATGAAAATGATTGTGGACTTACAGTTCCGCCTGAAGATGCTAAAGCTTTTGCAGATTCGCTGGTGTATTTGGCAGATCATCGTGAAAAGTTACTTGGGATGAGTGCAGCTGCTAGTAAACTAGCAAAAAAAAGGTTTGATAGAAGTAAACTATCACAGCAATTTGCTGATTGGCTGGTCACAGGAAGTTCTAATAATGCTTAAGCGTCTCATAGATATTTTTGGTTCGTTTGTTGGCTTGATTATTTTCAGCCCTGTTATTGGTATAATTTATTTAAAAATTCGAAAATCTATGGGTAGCCCTGTTCTTTTTCGTCAAACTCGTCCAGGTAAAGACGGCAAACCTTTTGAGATGGTCAAGTTTCGTACCATGCTCGATGCCTATGATGAACAAGGTTTTCCTTTGGCAGATTGCGAACGAATGACAGATTTCGGCCGCTGGTTGCGAGCAACAAGCCTGGACGAGCTACCAGAACTCTGGAATGTTTTAAAAGGTGATATGAGCTTGGTAGGTCCAAGACCTTTATTGATGCAGTACCTATCGCTGTACTCAAAAGAACAGTATCGACGACACGAGGTTAAACCTGGAATTACAGGTTGGGCTCAAATTAATGGTCGAAATGCTATATCTTGGGATGATAAATTTAAACTCGATATATGGTATGTTGAGAATCAATCATTCTGGCTTGATGTAAAGATTTTGTTTTTGACTATAAAGAAGGTGCTACTTAAAAAAGATATTAGTGCACAAGAACATGCAACAATGCCATTCTTTACCGGGTCTGATAAAGACCTTACTAATCAAGAGTTAAATAGTAAGAAAGGCTAACACAGTTATGGAACTTCTAATTCTTGGTGCAGGTGGGCATGCTAAAGTTGTTGCTGACGCGGCCTTGGCTAGTGGCCAATGGAGTGGTGTTGCTTTCCTGGATGATCGCTTTCCAGAGTTGAAGTTTATTGGTAAATGGTCTGTGATTGGCCGTGTCACTGATCTAAAAGACTTTATTGATAAATTTCCGTTTATGGCACTTGGCGTAGGTGTTAATTATGATAATCACCGCTTGACGTGGCTTGAACAAGGTTTAAAAGCGGGTGCACAATTCCCTCCGGTTATTCATCCTTCTGCAGTTATAAGTCCATTTTCTAAAATTGGGGCTGGTACTGTTGTTTTTGCTGGTGCTATTGTCAACGTGGATTCTGAAATTGGTAATGCTTGTATTCTGAATACAGGCTGCACTGTAGATCATGACTGTATGATTGGAGATGGTTCACATATTTCACCCGGGGCATCACTTGCGGGCTGTGTTTCTATAGGCAAGCGGGTCTGGGTAGGAATGCGAGCTTCTGTCATTCAGGGTTTATCAGTATATTCTGATGTGGTCATTGGTGCGGGTGCTGTAGTAATTAATGATGTACCGGTTGGAGCTAAAATGATTGGTGTACCTGCTAAGCGAGTCATTTGAACATAAATGCTTTAAATTATTGCATTTATTTCCTTCCTTGATTTTTCAATGTTTATATTTTTAGTGATTACTACATAAATGCTTAATAACAATTTCTCACCTTGGCCTTCTTTCACTGAGGAAGAAGCCAGCGCTGTTTCACAAACCTTGCTCTCTAATAAAGTTAACTACTGGACTGGAACGCAGGGCCGGGAGTTCGAAAAGGAATTTGCTACTTGGTCTGGCACAAAACATGCGGTAGCCGTAGCAAATGGGACACTTGCTCTTGAACTTGCCTTGAAAGCTTTGAACATCCAATCAGGAGACGAGGTAGTTGTCACATCCCGTACTTTTCTTGCATCAGCCAGTGCTATCGTTTTGGCGGGTGCCATTCCAGTATTTGCTGATGTGGACAGAGATTCGCAAAATATAACCGCAGAAACCATTCAGAAGGTTATAACACCTAAAACGAAAGCTGTTATCTGTGTACATCTGGCAGGTTGGCCCTGTGAAATGGACGACATTATGGATTTGGCTGATCGCCATAACCTGTTTGTCATTGAAGACTGTGCTCAGGCTCATGGTGCTACTTATAAGGGCCAATGTGTTGGCTCTATTGGTCATATTGGCGCCTGGTCTTTTTGTCAGGACAAGATTATGACAACGGGCGGAGAGGGCGGCATGGTCACGACCAATGATGAAGGATTATGGAAAAAAATGTGGTCGTATAAAGACCACGGTAAGTCATATGATGCAGTTTATAAGACTCAGCATCCGCCGGGCTTTCGGTGGCTTCATGAGTCATTCGGTAGCAACTGGCGGCTCACGGAAATGCAGTCTGCTATAGGCCGTATTCAGCTTCAAAGAATGTCAGAATGGAGCAATAAACGACAGATTAATGCAGAAGCTATAAGAGATGTGTCTCGGGAATTTGCAGCTTTGCGTATACCTGAAGTCCCACAGTATATTAAACATGCGTTCTATAAATATTACCTTTTTGTTCAGCCTGAAAAACTGAAGGAAGGGTGGACAAGAGATAGGGTTGTTGCTGAAATTCAATCCAGGGGTGTTCCTTGCTTGCATGGTTCTTGTTCAGAAATTTATATGGAGAAAGCATTTGATAATACAGGGCTTCAACCTGAGCAACGACTCCCAGTAGCTCAAGAACTAGGAGAGAGTAGTCTAATGTTTCTTGTTCATCCAACTCTAAAAGATGACGAAATAAATAAAACTGTAGAAGTTCTTCGAGACGTTATGCGTCATGCCTCTCAAGTTGAGCTTTAACCTTTGGGTTTGATAAGAATGCGCAACACACTGCTCTCTCTCCCACGCTCAAGTAAACGGCTAGTTGCATTGCTATTCGATTCAATAGCAATAATCTTCTGTTTGTGGATGGCGTTTTATATTCGCCTGAGTATGGTTGACCCCTTTACTCGCTATTATCCAGCCTTTATTGTTGCTGTGGCAGTCACCTTGCCTTTTCTGGTTAAAATGGGACTTTATAGAGCTGTCCTGCGGTATATGGGCTCTGACTCTCTTATCGTCATCTTTAAAGCATGTTCCTATGCTGCTATCTGCCTGATGTTGGTTGGGTTTCTCTCCGGACAGGCCCAACTTCCACGCTCTATTCCTTTTATATACTGGCTCCTGTTGCTGCCGACTATGACTATCACACGCTACGTGATTAGAAGCTGGTTATTAGAGGAATCCATAGCAGATATCTTTCCTGAATTTTTCCCTAGCAGGCAAAGGCACTCACGCCGGGGAATTCCTGTCGCCATTTATGGCGCCGGGGCTGCGGGAGTGCAGGTGATGTCCGCTTTAGACAGGGGGATTGAGTACCAGCCAGTCGCTTTTTTAGATGATAAGCCGGACAATGCCGGTCGTGCTATTCAAGGGAGGCGTATATACCGACCCTCAAGTTTCGGGCAAATGGTGCAGGAAACAGGCGTTCAGGAGGTGTTACTGGCCATACCCTCTGCGAGCAGGCTAAGGCGAAAAGAGATTGTTCAGACACTTGAGCAGCACGGACTGCCTATTCGAACAATACCTGCCGTGTCTGATCTGGCTAGCGGTCGAATGAAAATGCAGGAAATTCAGCCTGTTGATATCGGTGACGTCCTTGGCAGAGACGAGGTGGAGCCAAGACAAGATCTCTTGGAAAAGTGTATCACTGGTAAAGTGGTGATGGTCACTGGCGCAGGTGGTTCTATTGGTTCTGAACTCTGTCGGCAGATTCTTAAAAGGAAGCCTTTATGTCTTGTGCTTTATGAGCACAGTGAGTTCAGCTTATATTCTGTCGAACAGGATTTAATAAAGACACAAAATAGTTCAAATGACTGTAAAGCGGTTCAGATTGCAGCAGTGCTGGGTTCGGTCAATAATCCGGAGCGATTAATTGAAACCTTGCGAAGATTTTCTGTGGATACGGTTTATCACGCTGCTGCCTATAAGCATGTACCTATTGTTGAACATAATATAGAAGAAGGTTTACGAAATAATACGTTAGGAACACTTTATGCCGCACAAGCCGCGATTGTTACTCAGGTAGAGCGCTTTGTCTTGGTATCTACTGATAAGGCAGTGCGGCCCACAAATGTTATGGGTGCCTCAAAGCGCCTGGCAGAAATGGCTTTGCAGGGGTTGGCTGCTGAACTTTCAGTAAAACTGTTCCACTCGGACAGGTTTGGCGTTGTGGCAGAAACAAAAATACCGGTTAATACCTGTTTTACAATGGTCCGGTTTGGAAATGTATTGGGTTCCAGTGGCTCTGTCATCCCGGCGTTTCGTGAGCAGATCCGGGTTGGTGGCCCTGTGACGGTGACTCATCCAGACATCAATCGTTATTTTATGACAATTCCAGAGGCTGCTCTTTTGGTGATTCAAGCCGGTGCTATGGCCAGCGGAGGTGAGGTTTTTGTACTGGATATGGGGAAACCTGTCAAAATAGCCAATCTGGCAAAGCGGATGATTAATTTATCCGGCTTAACTCTCAAAGACGAAAGTAATCCTGAAGGTGATATTGAAATTGTCTACACGGGTTTACGCCCTGGTGAAAAGCTCTATGAAGAACTGTTGATTGGAGACAATGTGGCAGGTACCAGCCATCCTAAAATCAGTATGGCTATGGAAAGCAAAGAATCCTGGAATGACTATAGACTGGCTTTGGAGACTATTTTTGAGGTGGCACGAGATGGGCGTTTCACTGATCTGAGAAATCTGCTTTCCAGCTATGTGAATGGTTTTAGTCCAACGTCTGATGTTGTGGACTGGATGGATCGGTCCAGACAAGCTGAATCAAATCCTGAGCGAGCGGTTTTGAACTATCATTGAGTTGTCGTTTGCCAGGGTTTTTGCTTAATTCCTGTCTATATTGATCGGCTCATATTTCAGAAATGATCGGTGAGCCAGATGCAAAATGTTATGAAAAATCCACTATTATCCGTTGATGAATACCTGGAGTCTGAAAAGGCGGCTGAATCAAAAAGAGAGTATATCAATGGATATGTCTTCCCCATGGTGGGTGGCAGTCGAACGCATAACTTGTTGACAGTTTCTCTTGCAACGAGGCTTCATCAGCATCTTTCTGGCACTGGCTGTGATGTCTTTGCTTCTGACATGAAAGTCAGTGCAGGCTCTGAAAGTGATAATATCTTTTTCTACCCCAACATAATGGTGTCCTGTGGCCGTGGCTCTGGTGATGATTATGTTGAAGAGAATCCAAAACTGATTATTGAGATTTTTTCGAAATCCACAGAACAGCATGATCGTTTTGCCAAACTTGAGGCATATACTCAAATAGCGACCTTGGAAGAATACATGCAGGTTTCTCAATATGAGTTTCTGGTGGATCTTTACTGGCGAGAAGGGAGTCAATGGTGTACACAGCGTTACGAAGAAGCAGACTCTTTGTTATTGTACTCAGTCGCTCTCGAACTTCCCGTTCTGGATATATACAAGGACATTACGGCCAAAATTCCGGGTCCATCGCCTGCTCATAGTTCCAGGGGCATTCTTTTGGAAAAGTAGAGGAGGGTAGCTCTGTCTCATCTGAGGCGTCTTCTACAGCGTCCGAGTAAGCTTCAACCAAAATCTCTGACAGTTTGCTTTTCAGTCCCGGATTTTTTCTTAGAATTCGCCTGATCTGCTTGCGTTGCTCTCGGATCGTTCTTTCCCAGCTTTGGCCAGTCTGCCTTTTTTCAGGCTGGTACTGCCATTTCAACAAATGCATGAAAAGTACGCATATTCTGGACTCTAATGCCCTGTAGTCACTGCGACCCATGCTCTCAATTTCCTCAAGGATATTTTCCAGATCGAGTTCTGTCAGGCGGCCCTCACGGATCAGTTTTGCCTGCCTCTGGGTCCAGCTGTAAAAATCAGTATCGTATAAATCACGCACAAAAATGACCTGCTGTTTTATAGGATTTCATAGTTACTGTTCAGTTTATCTTATGGACTGAGAAGTTTTAGGGCCAGAATTCAGGATTGATAGCTTGCTCATAGCTCCAGGGACGCTCCTTGGGAAAAGTGGAAGGTGATAGTCCTGTTTCTTCAGCGGCATCTTCGACGGCTCTTTTGTAAGCAACAGGAAGCATAACATCAATTTTGTGTTTTAGACCCGGAGAATCCTGTAGAATTCGCCATGCCTGCTTACGTTGCACACGGATGGTTCGTTCCCAGCTGTGGCCTGTTTGTCTTTTTTCTGGCTGATGCTCCCATTTCAACAAATGCATAAAGAGTATTTCCAGCCGGGACTGCAAGGCTCTGTAATCACTGCGACCCATGCTCTCAATTTCCTCAAGGATATTTTCCAGGTCGAGTTCTGCGAGGCGACCTTCACGAATCAGTTTTGCCTGTCTCTGAGTCCAGCTGTAAAAATCGGTATCATACAAGTCTCGCATAAAGGCTACCTGCTTTGTCCGTTATCCCATTTTCCTTCATTCTATCTTACTCACTTTGTGCTTTACGAATCTAAACTGCGCTCATTAAGATAGCTCAAGTTTCATTTATAGGGCTGGGCGTAGTTTAATACAAAATCAGTAGGTGATACTGACTGCAGCCATGAGTACACTCAATACTCCGGCTCGTTTTGTTCTGAAATTTATACTCGAAGTCATCAATCCGAAAGGCTCCTGAGGGTTTGTTTTACCCTCGACTTTTTGCTGTCAGAGCCTGAAGAAATGGTGTTATTCGTACTTCTATATTGTCAAAACATTGGCTGTGCTGTCTGGGTGTTTATTCTGGAGTCTGTCCTGAGTTCTTTATAAAATCAGTCATTTACATTCAATGGTTCTGTTGTATTCATAGTTTTTTTTCCATCTGTTTGGTTTTTTTTAAAAATCCGTCTAGAACTGAAAATAACGGTTTCAAGATATCTGAAGCCAAACGTTAATAATCAATAAGGAAGTTTGATTATGAATACATTTTTCTCAAGCATTGCTCTTTCCAGCCTTTTAATATTCTCTAGCGGTTCATTTGCCAATAGCGACGAAAAAGAACAGGTCGTTAACGTCAACACAGCCACCGTTCAGGAATTGGACGAAAAGCTTATAGGCGTAGGCAGACGAACAGCAGAAGAGATAGTAAAACACCGTAAAGCACATGGTCCTTACAAGAATATGGATGACCTTGATCAGGTGAAGTTCATCGGTGAAGCCTTTATGAAGAAGAACGAATCCAGGATAATTTTCGAAGAGTAGGGAATCACATATACAAAAAGCCCGTCCATAGAGACGGGCTTTTTGTATGTTGAGTACGTGTTTCAAAACCGATAATCTAGCCTGAATAAAGACTTATGCAGGAGTATTCCTTTGACCTTTACCTGGATTGATTGGGTCATTGCGGCCATAGTGGCTGTTTCCTCTCTTATCAGCCTTAAACGTGGCTTTTTCAAAGAAGTTCTCTCTCTTCTGACCTGGGTAGTGGCCATTTTTGTGGCCTGGACTTTTAACGGCAGTGTTGCGAACTTGTTAACTCAGTATGTAGAAACCCCGTCTGTTAGAGTGATTTCCGCATCAATTTTGCTTTTTGTCGCAACGCTACTGGTGGGCGGGTTGATTAATCGATTATTTTCAGAATTGGTTGAAGCCACCGGTCTCACTGGGACTGATAGGATACTGGGTATGGTTTTCGGCGGGCTCAGAGGCTGCTTGCTTGTGGTGCTTGTGGTGGGATTAATGACTTTTGCTCCATTAGAGAATGACGAAGCATGGCAAGATTCGGTATTATTGCCGCACTTTTTGCTACTTGCAGACTGGTCCAGACAAACAGTGGTCCAGTGGGTTGAACCTATGTTGCAAGCCGGTTGAAATAATCTCTGAAAGCTTCCCGGGAACAGGCAAACGTCCAGAGGGCGCTTTCTGAACTTTTGAGAAAAAATAGGCTCTAAAGACAGCTATAAGCACAAAAAACAGGGTTTTTCTGACTTTCAGGTGACCTTGCCAGAGCTTTGGAGCCGCTGATCCAGCCTGAGGATGTGAGAAATGTGTGGAATTGTCGGTATTTCGGCGACAGTGAATGTTAACCAGCTGTTGTTCGATGCGCTGACCGTGCTTCAGCACAGGGGGCAGGACGCAGCCGGTATGGTGACCCTGGGAGGAGGGCACTTTTATCTGAGAAAAGATAACGGGCTGGTCCGTGATGTCTTCAGAACCCGGCACATGAAAAAACTGGTGGGCAATATGGGCATCGCTCATGTTCGTTATCCTACCGCAGGTACTTCCAGCTCAGCCGAGGCCCAGCCGTTCTATGTTAACTCTCCCTATGGTATTGCCCTTGCCCATAACGGGAATCTGACCAATGCCCAGAGCATCAAGCAGGAACTCTTTGAAGAAGATCTTCGTCACATCAATACCAGCTCTGATTCAGAGATTCTGCTGAATGTCTTCGCCCATGAACTGGAGCAGTCAGGCAAGCTGCAGCCCAAGCCGGAAGACTTCTTCCAGGCGGTTCGTCGAGTCCATGAGCGTTGCGAAGGTGGCTATGCTGTCGTCGCCATGATTAATGGTCACGGTATCATTGGTTTTCGTGACCCTAACGGTATTCGCCCCCTGATCTTCGGTAAGCGGGAAAGCGAAAAAGGCACAGAATATATGATGGCTTCTGAATCCGTCGCTTTGAGTGCCTCTGGTTTTGAAGTTATTCGTGACGTCGAGCCAGGCGAAGCTGTCTTCATAGACTCAAATAATCAGCTGCACACATTCCAGTGTGTTCAGGGCACCAAGCATCCTTGTATTTTTGAGTACGTCTATCTCGCCCGCCCTGACTCCATTGTTGATGGTATTTCTGTCTATCAGGCTCATCAGAGAATGGGGCAGATCCTTGCTAACAAGATTCTCAGAGAGTGGCCAGAGCATGATATTGATGTTGTGATGCCTATTCCTGACACCAGCCGGACATCAGCACTGGAGATTGCCAACCGATTGGGGCTTCCTTACAAAGAAGGCTTTGTTAAAAACCGCTACATTGGTCGCACATTCATCATGCCTGGTCAGGAAGTCCGCGAGAAATCCGTTCGCCAAAAACTCAGTGCCATTCAACAGGAATTTGAAGGCAAGAATGTCCTGTTAGTCGATGACTCCATTGTCAGAGGCACGACCTGTCAGCAGATCATCGAGATGGCCAGAGACAGTGGCGCAAAGAAAGTCTATTTTAGCTCTGCTGCTCCTGCGATTCGCTTCCCAAATGTTTATGGGATCGACATGCCAACATCAGAAGAGCTCATTGCCTACGATCGGACTGACAAGCAAATCGAGCAGGAAATCGGGGCAGATCGTCTGATCTTTCAGGATTTGGATGATCTTAAGAAAATCGTTTCTTCGTTGAATCCCGACATTACCGACTTCGACTGTTCTGTTTTTGATGGTAAATACATTGCCGGCGGTATCGATAGTGAATATTTAAGCCGTCTTGCTGCCAGCAGAAACGAAGAGACCCGGGCTAATGCGGGAAGCGATTCGATCATTGACCTTCACAATGATGAAGAGCTTGCCTGATTTTTCCTTGAACACTATGTTCATAGAGTCGAGCCCCTGTTAGCCTTGCTAGCAGCCTGTCGGACTTAAGGCTGTCCTACTGCGGTTGCAATAAATTGGTCTAAAAATTCCTGCTTCTTCGTCAAATAGCTCGCTATTCTCCTCAGAAGCAGAAATTTTTATCCTCAATTTCTTGCAATCCTCGCTACGGACGCTTAAGTCCGACAGGCTGCTAGTAGGGGCTAATCTGAGTCTGGTTTAATTAGCAAGGGAGTCATTTATGTCAATGTCAGGTTCACAGCAAATTACAGTTGGAATGCGTGAGGCAAAAAGCAGGTTGTCAGAACTTGTCAGACTGGCAATTGAAGAGGATGCCGATATCATTATCACACAGAGAAATAAGCCTGTTATGAGATTGGTTCCTCACGAAGAGTAACCTGAAAGTAGAGGTTTTGGTGCTCTGAAGGGGCGGATTGAGATATCCGATGATTTTGATAATACACTCGATGATATAATCGATCAGTTTTATAGAAATTTTGATTAATAAGGTTTCTTCTTAAAAAATTATTCTTCAGATACAGATCCATACCTCAAATCTTTCATCCTCACCCCAACCTCAAGATCACAAGCCAGAGTCGCCAGTTTCAAGCTTAACAATGCCTGATCTTTCTGCTTTACTACTTTCCCTGCTGCCCCTTTAGACTCCTCTCCCAACAAAAAGATATTACTTATTTCCTGATGTTCCAACATCAGGGAGGTGGCTCCTTTATCTCCCACACCCTGAACTCCGGGCACATCTCCAACACCTGTAATGGCCCAGAACTGGGTTAGCCTGTCTGCTCCAAAGCCATAAAGTTTTTGGACGCTATCTCTCTGATAATCGAATTTCTGGAAATGATCACGCAGCTTTATCTGAGGAGCATTCAGCAGTTGCAGAAAAATACGGTCTGTTGAAAGTATGGTGGTTTCGACATTGGCTTTTGATGCCTTGGAGGCCACAGAAGCAATAACGTCATCTGCTTCCAGACCCGACTTTCTGAATGTTCTTACCCCCATGTTCAGGAAAGCCCGGTTGAAATCTCCCAGCCTTTTTCTTAATGGTTCGGGCATGGGCTTGCGGCCCTTTTTATAATCAGGGAAAAGATTATGTCTCCAGGTAGGAGGATTACCATCGAAAACCATCAGGCAGTGGGTTGGCGATGTTTCTTTTATGGCTCTTGTTAGTGAAGCGACGGTGGCTGAAATAGCTCCGTCTATCTGGCTGTCTTCATCAGGAGCCCTGACAGCAGCGTGTACTCTTCGGATAAGATTAAGAGCATCAATCAAAAGCAGGTGAGGGGGCATTCTGTTTTTCCTGAACAGCCATGGGTGAAAACGGTTAGGTATCTAACCATGTTAACCATTAATCATCGTATTCCCAGATTACCACATTCAGGGGTCGGGGATTTTCTTTTATCTTCTGAAAACTCAGTAGCCAGGGTGGTTATTTCTACTGTCAACTGCGGTTTTTTTTCGTTATCGTTGGCCTTGTCAGCCATCTGGGATAGGTCTGGCTGAAGGTTTTCCCACGCTGCATCGAAAAGTCTCAGCAAGACATATACCCGGAACCTTGGGATTTTAAGCTCATAAACAGCCCAGAGCGGTATATAGGATCAGAAATGAAAGATAACGACGTAAGTAATAATCAGGATCAGTGGGCGTTTGAAACTCAGGCTATCAGGACAGGTGTCATTCGCAGCGGTGAAAGAGAGCACAGTGAAGCTATTTACCTGACTTCCAGCTTTACTTACGACAGTGCTGAGCAGGCCCGGGCAGTGTTTGCCGGTGATGAGCAGGGCAATGTTTACTCACGCTATACCAACCCTTCGGTGAAAATGTTTGAAGACCGCATGGCAGCCCTTGAAGGGGGAGAGCTGGCCTGTGCCGCCTCCTCAGGCATGGCGGCTATCCTGGGCATGTGCATGGGATTGTTGAAAGCCGGCGATCATGTAATCTGCTCTCGCAGTGTTTTTGGAACAACGGTCACCATTTTTGCGAAATACCTGGGCAAATTTGGTGTAAAAACGACTTTTGTTGATTTCACGGATTACCAGCAATGGCGAGATGCGATGTGCCCTGAAACGCGCCTTCTTTTTCTGGAAACGCCTTCAAACCCTTTGGGTGAAGTAGTCGATCTGGAAATCATGGCCGCCATTGCTCATGAGAATGATGCTTTGCTGATGGTTGATAATTGCTTCTGTACACCGGCTCTTCAGCAGCCTTTGAAGCTTGGCGCAGATATTGTTGTCCACTCTACTACCAAGTTTATCGATGGTCAGGGACGCTGCATGGGGGGAGTGGCTGTCGGCAGCAAAGATCTGATCAGTGAGATGCATCTCTGGCAACGGGCGGCTGGCGCTTCAATGAGCCCTTTTAATGCCTGGAATTTCTACAAGTCTCTTGAAACACTGAACCTGAGGGTAGGTGCCCATTGTCGCAATGCAATGGCACTGGCACGTTGGCTGGACGAGCATCCTGCTGTCGAAAAGGTACACTACAGTGGCCTTGAGTCGCACCCTGGTCACACTCTGGCAAAGCGTCAACAGAAAGCCTTTGGCGGTGTTCTTGCGTTTGAAGTGAAAGGCGGCCGGGAACAGGCCTGGACAGTGATGAATGCCGTAACTTTTATTTCCAGAACGGCTAATCTCGGGGATACCCGCACTACGATCACTCATCCGGCCACCACGACACACTGTCGTCTCTCTGAGGAAGACAAAGCAAGGGCCGGTATTACTGAGAATTTGATCCGGGTTGCTGTGGGTCTTGAAAACCTCGAAGATCTGAAGGCGGATCTTGATAGGGGGTTAGCCCTGCTTTAAATCAGCCCCCCTGGAGCAGAAAAGGAATTCTGTCCTTTTGTGTCGATTGACCGATAAAAAAGCTTTGAACACAAAAAACATTGTTCTACTCTGCGATCAATGTTTTTTACTATAAAAATCAAGGCCTTCAAAGAATAATAACGGTTCCCTATTAATGAGTGAAGTCAATCAATGTATTCATGCTCTGAATACGATTATCCGAGGCAAGGATCTGGAAATTCGGCTTGCGGTGTGTTGTCTTCTTGCCCGTGGTCATCTGCTCATCGAAGATCTGCCCGGAATGGGTAAAACAACGCTGGTTCATGCACTGGCTCGGGTCATGGGCTTAGGTTATCAACGCGTGCAGTTTACCAGTGATTTGTTACCCGCCGATATTACCGGGGTTACCGTTTTTGATAAAAATACCGCCAACTTTACCTTTCAGCCGGGACCGGTTTTTTCCCAGTTGTTGCTGGCGGATGAAATCAACAGGGCTTCACCCAGAACGCAAAGTGCCTTGCTTGAAGCCATGGAGGAGCGCCAAGTCTCGGTCGATGGACAGCCACAATCCTTACCCGAACCTTTTTTCGTGGTGGCAACCCAGAATCCTGTGTATCAGGAAGGCACTTTTCTTTTGCCAGAATCCCAGCTCGACCGATTCTTGATGAGATTGGAGCTGGGCTATCCTGACCCCGAATCAGAGAAAGCCATTTTGAAAGGCGAAGCCGGCAGGGTGGAAATGGATGCGCTGCCTGCGATCTTCAATGCCGATCAATTGATCAAAGCTCAGAATGAATCAGCCCGGGGACATGTCGGGGAGATGTTGCTGGATTATGTAATGAGGCTTATTTCACGAACCAGAGAGGTGGGTTATTTCAATGTTGGGCTCTCGCCACGAGCAGGTCTGGCATTGATAGCGGCTGCAAAAGCCTGGGCCTGGATGGAAGGTCGGGACTATGTTATTCCCGAAGATGTTCAGGCTGTGTTTGTCCCTGTTGCCGATCACCGGTTAAAGGCGAAAGAAAAGAGTCAATCGGTCAGGGAGTTGCTGACGGGCACTCGCATCATGGGATGAAACGTATGCCAGCAGCCGCTATCAGACAGCGATATCACCAATGGCTGGATCGACGCATTCCACCAGCGCCAAGGGTGACTCTGGATCAACAGCGGATATTTATCCTGCCCACAATAGGGGGCTATATCTGGCTGTCTGTTACTGTACTCATTTTTATACTGGCGGCCAATTATGCTAACAGTCTGGCCTTTGGCCTGTCCTTTTTTATGGTCAGTCTGTTTATGCTTTCCATTCTTCACACCTGGAAAAATCTTGCGGGGATGACTCTGGTTTCAAAGTCTGCTGATTCGGGTCATGCAGGGGACTTGATATCAGTTCATCTGCAGTTGCAGTCAGGGGGCCGGGGGCGACAATCTGTGCGATTAGGCTGGCCTGAAAATGAGCAGGTGACCTACTCATTCGAAACCAATCAGGACTTCACTCTGCAGGTAAAAGCAAAATCCAGAGGCTGGTTTCGTCCGGGCAGGATGAAGGTAGAGAGTGTGTACCCTCTGGGGTTTTGCAGGGCATGGAGCTGGGTCCAGCTGGAAATGCACACCCTGATCTATCCCAGGGCTGATTTTTCCCACCCTGTTCCAAGTCTGCTGGGAGTAGGAGAGGAGTCCGGTAGACAAACACGATCAGGGCAGGATGATTTTGCCGGTTTTCGCCGTTATAAAGAGACGGATCTTTCGGGTCATGTTGATTGGAAAGGCTATGCGAGAACCAGTGAGCTGAATACCAAGCTGTTTGAGGAACCTTTAGGTCATCAGGTTAAGCTCTGCCTGCAGCATAATCCCGGTGTAAGTCTGGAAGATAAACTCTCTGTTTTGGCTGGATGGTGTCTGGAATGTGAAGCCAGTAACAGACCATACAGTTTGTCCGTTCCCGGAACAGAGTTGGCTGCCAATATAGGGCATAAGCATTCAAAAGAGTGCCTTGAAACTCTGGCGTTATTTGCTTCTGGCTCTGATAGGGCTCCGGGTATTAAAAGGTCCGGAGGTGAACGTGCTGAGTGATGCTCAGGTGAGCAGAATCTCAACATTGTGGTTAATTGCCGCACTTCTGTCAGTCTTGTTCCCCATTTGGAAGCAAGTTCCGTTGCTTATTATTCTGACAGGTTGTCTTTCCGCAGGCTGGCGGATTGCCATTTTGCAGGGTAGAGGGCATTGGCCACCTTTTTTATTGCGCCTGGGGCTGATCCTGATTGCTCTTGTTTCGGTGGTGGTCAGTTTCAGGCCATTGATATCCCTGGAATCATCGGTCTCTATTCTGGCCGCAGGTTATGCATTCAAACTACTGGAAATGAGAAGCCAGCGGGATGCGCTGGTTGTCGTTTACATCGGCTATTTTCTGGTGGCAACAGCCGTTCTGTTTTCCCAGACGTTATTACAGACGCTATACCTTATGTTTTGTCTGGTCATGTTGATTGCGGCTCAGCAAGGTTTGTTCCGGGAAATGGATACGACACCTGTTGTATCGAGTATCAGGTTTGCAGGTCTTCTGGCTTTTCAGGCGGCTCCTTTAACCATTCTTCTGTTTATCCTGGTACCTCGCATGGGGCCGCTTTGGTCAGTACCTCTTCCTGATAACAGTGGCAGAGTCGGTTTAACCGATGCCATGACTCCGGGCGATATAGCAAGACTCAGTCGTTCAGATGAATTGGTGTTTCGTGCCCGCTTTGCAGCTGATGTGCCACCCGCTCAGCAAAGATACTGGCGGGCTGTGGTGCTGGATCAGTTTGATGGCAAGACTTGGAAGCAGACGGACAAGCTGTTTTCTGTTGCCGCTATGTCGCAGAAAAATTGGGTCAGTAAGCAGCCTGTTACTGAAGGGTGGTGGAAGAATCGTCTGGGAAGTTATCAATATGAAGTCATGATGGAGCCTACCGGAAAACCATGGATGTACTCCCTGGGAGCTGTCGGTACAGTGGCTGAAAAAAGTTATTTCTACAGGACAATGAGGCTGGCATCGGAGCAACCGGTTGACAGTCGACTGCTGTACTCCCTGGATGGGATGTTGCCCCGGGCTCGATCTGTCTCTATGCCTGGCTGGCTTGTTGAGTTGAATACCCGGATTCCGGTAGTCGGAAATGATAGAAGTCGGCAATATGCGCTTAGACTGTTCAACCAGGCCGGTGAGGATCCCGTGAAAATGGCGGGTCGACTACTGTCGCTGTTTCGTCAGGATGACTTCTACTATACCCTTTCCCCACCTTTGTACGATCAAAGTTCCACGATTGATCAATTTCTGTTTGAAGGTCGGCGAGGTTTTTGTGCCCATTATGCGGGTGCATTTGTTTATTTGATGAGAGCAGCAGGTGTTCCGGCCAGAGTCATCGGTGGCTATCAGGGCGGAGAGTTCAAGGAAGATGAAAACCTGATTCAGGTCCGACAGTTCGATGCTCATGCCTGGGCTGAAATCTGGGTGGCAGGGCAAGGATGGTTGAGGTTTGATCCTACCGCCGCAGTTTCACCCCAGAGAATAGCATCTGGCCTGGAAGCAGCTATTGGCCCTGCCGAAACTTTTTTGCCAGACAGTCCATTATCTCTCTATCGTTATCGTCAGTCAGGCATTATTAACAGAGTCAGGCTGGTCTTTGAGAAAGCAGAATATCAATGGCAGAGGTCGGTCGTGAACTTCAAGCAGGATCAACAGGAGGCGTTTCTGAGAAGCCTGCTGGGCGATAAAGATTTTTACTGGCGGCAGGCGACGGCTCTGGCGCTGGGGGTAAGCTTGATATTGGCCGTATTATCGCTGACTTTATTGTATCGTCGGCAGTCGCTACCTCCACTGCAGAAACTCTATGCCCGCTTCCTTAAAAAAATGGCCAGAAAAGGTTTTGTCCCGAGAGATGGCGAAGCAGAGTTGAGTTTTGCACGCCGTATCTCCAAATCAGATGATACGCTCGCAGAGCCTGTGATGTCTTTTTGTGAGGCTTATATACAAGCAGCTTATGGGGAAAATGGTTCGGAAATGCACGAGCTGAAGCGGCTTCTGACTCGTTTTTAGAGTCAGGGAGAGTCTTGCACAGGAGGCTTCGGCATCTTCTGGCTCAAGTAATGGTTAATATATCCCTGGATTTTCTGACCTTCCTCTGTGCTGGGGCAAACCAGATAGACTTTGGGCGGTCTGGTTCCATAAGTGTGGCTGCTCATGTATCGGCTGACAGCAATACAAGCGACAGTCGCCGCTCTTTGAGGGGTAAGATTCAGTTCAGAGCTGAAGATGGGGATAGCGATGCTCGACAGGTTTTTCCTGTGAGCGGCTTCGATGGCCGATTGGTAGGCGCTGACTAATTCTGAATGAACAGTCCCGGACTCAGCCTTAGGAAGTATGGCATGTACCATATGACTGAAGCCTCTGCACTGCAAAGCGGGGCTGGCTGTAATGGCGGCCAGCCCCGGTTTCATCTTTTTAATGGCTTCCCGAAACCCTTTTCTTGACAGGCCGGGATCAATCTCGGAAAGCTGACTCAGTAAAGCTGTTTCGTTGGGTGATCCCATGGGGGTGTAGGGACAGGCAATGACTTCAATCGGTGGGTTGCGTAACTCATTCATCAGGCTGATATCCCCGGACATCAAAAAGACTTCTTTTCCCAACAATTGGTCGGAAGGTATTTTGACATCCGTTTGTACCTGGGTGATGGTCGATTGTTCTTTCGGGGGGGTGAGCAAAAGTTGAAGAGGTCTGACAAAATCCACCAATTCGTGGATCCCTTCAGTAGGGTGGTCCGGAGTAAGATCATCCAGGACAGCTGGCCAGTCACCGGCGATCACTCGATTCACAAGCCTGGAGCAGGCCTGCATATCTTCCAGCATTCCCTGTTTGTAGATTTTGGATTGCAGGCTCTTGGCCCGGGTTAGCAGTTTGTACTGAAGCTCCAAAAAGAGGTCAGTCTCTTCGGCCAGTGAACTGACATCAATACCAATACGGGCAAAGTCATTTCTGTAATGTTGGGCGGTTCTATTGATCTGAGGCTGTGGATTTTCATCCCGTTTGATGTTTCGAAGTTTTATTCCTGAATAAGGGTTGTCGCCTCTGGCCCTGGCTTCCTGAAGCAAGGCTGCAGGGTCTTCCAGTACCCGGGTTTTCCGGTTCCAGGTAAAGGCTGAGCGCAGTTTATGTTTTACCCAGCTTTTGAAAAGCTGCCAGTTGGATGCTGAACTGACCGAATCAGACGTTGGAATCATGCTTGAGCCAGAAAATCTACCGATAGTCTTAAGTATAATCAGTTCATCCCTGATAGGGATTCACAGGGCTGAAAGGTATCTGGCAAGGTTGGCTGACAGAGTTGGCCGGAAAAGTTGTCGACTTTCCAACGAATTTTTATGCTGGTTTGAAATACAGCGTCAATTCTCCCATCGATCACACTTCTGGCATTCAGAGTTAGAAAAAAAATCCCCGCACAATGGCGGGGATCTTGTGACGACAACCAGGTCACTGATCAGCTTGCTTTAGCGATAACCTCATCGGCCGCCTTCTGATAGGACTCTACCTGATCAAAGTTCAGGTAACGGTAGACTTCACTGGACATGGAATCCAGATTTTGTGCGTATTCCATGTACTCTTCAGCCGTAGGGATTTTGCCCAGAATCGCGCCCACAGAAGCCAGCTCGGCAGAGCAGAGGTATACGTTAGCGCCATCACCGAGACGGTTCGGGAAGTTACGGGTAGAAGTAGACAGCACAGTGGCGCCTGGTTCTACACGTGCCTGGTTACCCATACACAATGAGCAGCCCGGAATTTCGGTGCGAACACCGCTGTCCTGATAAATGCTATAGTAGCCTTCTTCTTCCAGCTGGGCCTTGTCCATCTTGGTAGGAGGAGACATCCAGAAGCGGGTTTGCAGAGGCTCCTTGTTCTGCTGCAGCAGTTTACCGGCCGCGCGGAAGTGACCGATGTTGGTCATGCAGGAGCCCAGGAAAACTTCGTCAATCTTGTCGCCTGCCACGTCAGACAGTGTACGGGCATCATCTGGATCGTTAGGAGCACACAGGATAGGCTCTTTGATTTCAGACAGGTCTATTTCAATCACTTCAGCGTATTCAGCGTCAGCATCCGCACGCATCATCGTCGGATTAGCCAGCCACTCTTCCATCTTGCGAGCACGGCGCTCCAGAGTACGAGGGTCACCATAACCTTCGCTGATCATCCAGCGCAGCATCGTCACATTTGATTTCAGGTATTCGGCGATGGACTCTTCAGAAAGCGTGATGGTACAACCGGCAGCAGAACGTTCAGCAGAAGCGTCAGACAATTCGAAAGCTTGTTCCGCTGTCAGGCTCTCGAGACCTTCGATTTCCAGAATGCGGCCAGAGAAGGCGTTCTTCTTGCCTTTCTTCTCAACCGTCAGCAGACCTTGCTTGATACCGTAAAGAGGAATGGCGTGAACCAGATCACGCAGGGTGATGCCGGGTTGCATTTCGCCCTTGAAGCGAACCAGAATGGACTCAGGCATATCCAGAGGCATAACACCGGTAGCCGCAGCAAAGGCTACCAGACCGGAGCCGGCAGGGAAGGAAATACCCAGTGGGAAACGGGTGTGAGAGTCTCCTCCGGTACCGACCGTGTCTGGCAGCAGCATACGGTTCAGCCAACTGTGGATGATACCGTCACCCGGGCGCAGGGACACACCGCCACGGTTCATGATGAAGTCTGGCAGAGTGTGGTGAGTTTCAACATCAACAGGCTTTGGATAAGCTGCTGTGTGACAGAAAGACTGCATCACCAGATCGGAAGAGAAGCCCAGACAAGCCAGGTCTTTCAGTTCGTCGCGGGTCATTGGACCCGTAGTGTCCTGAGAACCTACGGTGGTCATTTTGGGCTCGCAGTAGGTGCCAGGGCGGATGCCTTCAACACCGCAGGCCTTGCCAACCATTTTCTGGGCCAGGGTAAAACCTTTGTCGGAGGCTTTGGGAGCAACAGGACGACGGAAAATATCAGAGTGTCCCAGACCCAGAGCTTCACGGGCACGGTCAGTCAAACCACGGCCTATGATCAGGTTAATGCGGCCGCCTGCTTGAACTTCGTCCAGGATGACGTCGGATTTGAAGTCGAATTCAGACAGCACTTCACCGGATTCAGACAGGATTTTGCCGTCGTATGGACGGATTTCAATCACATCCCCCATGCCCAGCTTATCAACGGGGGCTTCAAAAACCAGAGCGCCAGCATCTTCCATAGTGTTAAAGAAGATAGGTGCTACTTTACCGCCAATACAGATACCGCCGGCACGCTTGTTTGGCACACCCGGAATGTCATCACCAAAGAACCATAATACCGAGTTGGTAGCGGACTTACGCGAAGAGCCGGTACCCACTACATCGCCCACGAAGGCAACGGGCAGGCCTTTTGCCTTGATTTTGTCGATCTGCTGCAGAGGGCCGATCACGCCGTGCTCTTCAGGTTCCAAACCGTCGCGCGTCATTTTGTACATGGCACGGGCATGAACCGGAATATCGGGACGAGACCAGGCATCTGGTGCAGGAGAAAGGTCATCGGTGTTGGTTTCACCAGACACCTTGAAGACGGCAACCTTGATACTTTCCTGAACCGTCTGGCGCTGGGTGAACCACTCGGCATCTGCCCAGGACTTCAGAACAGCCTTGGCGTGTGCGTTTCCGGCCTTGCTTTTCTCTTCAATGTCGTGGAAAGCATCAAACACCAGCAGGGTGCTTTTCAGTTGTTCTGCAGCCAGCTCCGCCAGTTCGGTGCTGTCCAGCAGTTCTACCAGCGTCTCAATGTTGTAGCCACCGTGCATCAGGCCCAGCAGTTCAACCGCTTTATTTTTATCCAGCAGTGGGGATTCTGCTTCGCCTTTGGCAATGGCGGACAGGAAACCGGCTTTTACGTAAGCAGCTTCGTCTACGCCGGGCGGAATGCGGTTTTCCAGCAGGTCCAGCAGATACTCTTCTTCACCGACTGGCGGGGTTTTCAGCAAGGCTACCAGTCCGGTGACTTGCTCAGCGCTCAGTGGCTTTGGTGGGACACCCTCTGCTGCACGCTCTTCGACATGTTTTCTGTAGGCTTCTAGCACGGATCAACCCTCATCATCTGTGCGGCCTGTCCGGTCACTTTTCCCGTAATCTCTACAGCGGTGGGCCAGACAGTTGCTGATGTTCCTGTGAATGTAGGTCCTGCACAATATGGCTGGGCGGGTAGAGAAGAAAGCTCTGACGGATACCACTGCTCCTCCTCCAGAACAGGAGTTCACTTTAGATTACTTTCATGCCCATGGCGATGTGTGCAGGCATCGTATACCGGTGGGAATTATTCTTTACAGATTAGCAGTGAAAAGAACTGTAACCATTGCTTCTTCAGCCAACCGGGCGCGGGCAGTATATCGGATAGCGTTATTCAAGTTAAGTGAAGCCCGCAATCTTTGGTATAAATTTGGTGAATAATGGTTGGGCCGGTCGGTAAAGCCCTTGTTGTGCCGGTTTTTCTCGTACATTAGTGATTATTGCCGCAAGTATTGAGTGAAAGTAATCTCATGGTGAACAATCTTGATTCATGAGAACAGGCGTCATCTGCTGACATCCCTAACAATCCTTAGTATTCCTTTTTTCCACGTTTCAAAAGTATCTAATATTGACTCAAGATCCTGGATGTAAATATCCAGGTTAGAAAGTTTATTAATGTATTTGCCATCACCGATATAAACCATACTATGAAAAACTAAAGGTTTATCTCCAGTATTGGAAGGTTGGCTTGTTATTTGTACAATATCTCCAAAGATCAGATCCTTTTCTCCAGTAAATTCATTGACCTTTATGTTCGAAAGTGATTGGTAAAAAGAGTCATGAGTGTTATATCTCGTGGACTTTAAAATCGGAAGCCCAAAGTGTAAATAATAAGCAAAATCATGACATACCCCTTCTATCGGTGAATTATTTCTTGGATCTAAAACAGTACAAACATTAATAAAACCTTTTGTTATGACATCAGAAAGTCTCTTTGTTAATGGGAGATTTTTTTCTTCTTATCGACTGGTAAAATGATCTATAAAAACCTCATCAGTTTTTGAAATAGAGTCACAGCCTGAGGTTTTGTCTATCTGAAAGCTGCCACTGATTCAGGTGTCAGTTACTCACAACACAATATCCAACACAATTACCTTGTTCCATCGCCTCCAGAAGACCGGTGCCACTGTTTCATATCGTGCAGCTCGTTCTTTTCCGACTGCATCTGCCATTTGAGCAAATACAAAAATAGCTGTTCCAGACGACTCCGTAAGGTTCGGTATCGAGCCTTGCCTATGTCTTCAACTTCCTCGATCAGGTTGTCCCAGTTGAGTTACACGAAATGACCTTGCCTGATCAGCTCGGCTTGATGATAGGACCACGTGAAAAAATCAGTGTCATACAAGTTTTCCATAAAGACCTCCATTGCCCCTACCACTGTAGGCAATTAACAAAAGGGAATAAATGAATTACCAAAACACAGGTCGTAAGTAATGAGACCCGCTACACTGCGGCATTGCATTGCCGTCTGATAGTAGGAAACACCATCCTTTACACTGGGGAGGATGACGACATCCGTATCGGGCGCATGCCATTTTTTCTATTCCGGATGATCCTTGGTGTTGTGCTGCCAGGATTTGTATTCTTCTGAAAAGGAATAATGATCGGCCGGGAATCAGCCGATCATTTAAGCGGGTGGCTTCAGGCGCCTTTGATTTTGTCGTAAGTCTTGTAGAGAACTGCTTCTTCTTTAGTAATTCGCTTGCTCAATGCCCTTAAAATGTTGTTGCAGTCCTGCTGAAAGTTTTCAATAGTATTATCGTTATTTTCATACAGGCTGAAAAAAATCATCACTTCGGCGGAAATCTTATCCATATCAAGTGCATAGTCAGTCAGGGTAGACTTCAGGCTTTCATCATTCTCAGCGGCTTCTCTCAATACAGGATAAAGGTACTTATCTTCTTTGTTTAAATGGGCCAACAGCATTTTTTTGGCGGAGAGTATTAAATTCTGACCTTGCTGGTTACCAATGCCAACTTCACGTGCTTGTAAAAGTAAGTCACTGATTTGCAGATGTTCGTTTTTGAATTCCTCAATTAACTGAGACATTTTTTTGTTCACTCCTTGAATATAAAGGTTACTAATAGTTTAGGACGTAATTCCCACATATGTTTCAAATCATCAATTATTAAGCGTTTTGAGCGGCTGGCTCACCATCTGGGCGTTTTTCATGGAGTCGTTACCAAGCACCTTCGTCCTCATCACGGCTGTAGGCGGCAGTTGACATTGGCTCGGAAGCGGTAACTTTCAAGGTAGATGTCGCCTCAACTTATGCAGCTAAATCACAATGCTGCTGATTCTCTGATCGCTCAGGGTTAAGCCATACCTCTGCCGGTAATTGCCAGTTTCTGGTTTCACGGCTTC
>NZ_JAGRPU010000027.1 GCF_024606225.1 Endozoicomonas sp. ISHI1
GGAGCATGGCCAGCAACGACCATGCGGAAGAGTCTACAAAAGTGCTGCATCTCTATCGAGTCACAAAAGCGGATACCACAGCGGGATACAAACCTGTGTCGAGATCAAGGTCGGGGCGGATGGTCAGCGGCGACCATGCGGGAAAGTCTGCAAGGATGCTCAAGCCCTGTCGAATCACAAAATAAATATCCATGGCAAGCAACGAACCTGTGAAATGATTGTGGTCAGGGAGGATGGTCAACAGCGGCCATGCGGGAAGGTTTACAGGAATGCTAAAGTCCTGAGCAATCACAAAAGACGAGATCACACCGGGCAACAAGTACACTCCGGGCAAAAAGTCTGTGAAGTGATCGTGGTCGGGGAGCATGGCCAGCAACGACCATGCGGAAGAGTCTACAAAAGTGCTGCATCTCTATCGAGTCACAAAAGCGGATACCACAGCGGGATACAAACCTGTGTCGAGATCAAGGTCGGGGCGGATGGTCAGTGGCGACCATGCGGGAGAGTCTGCAAGGATGCTCAAGCCCTGTCGAATCACAAACGCAGACATCGAAAACGCAAGCCTGCTGATCTGGACGAGGACGATAAACTCAGTGCTCCAGCAGATAAAGTGAATAAGTGTGATTACCTGAGGAACTGACGGACTAATACATATCAACACCTTAGCAGCCGCCTTTTCGGTCAGGCTCCCGGGTTCATCTCTACAAAAAAAATCTATCGAGGTAAAAATGAAGAAAACACAATCTGCGGCACTGCTGTTGCTGCTCTCGTTTTCAGTCATTTGCCAGGCCCAAACGTCGACAAGGCGTTTTGTGGTCGAGATTAAACAGGATCAGGATACAGGTTCTCCAGACCAGTTCTTTTCAGATATTGCTGACACAAACGGCTACGCAGGGTGCGGTTTACTGCCAGATGTTAAACCACCCGGAAGCGGTTATGGGTTAAAAACGCCCCTTATTGAGTCCATTTCGTGGCAATGGCTTTGCGCCACGAATCTGCTGGTTGCTTACGAACTGGTTCTGACTACCAATGCAGTCTCTGGCTTCAAACCTTATTCATGGCTAACTTCAGAAGTGTTTGTCGCTGTCGGCTGGCTTTTGAAAGGCTATTGGAATCCCGATTCACCGCTGTTTAACTCGATAGAGCGACTGGAGGCAATTCAGGATGACCCGTTTGCGATCACCACTATGACGCTTCCCGGACAAAACCAAAATGGGCAACAACAAAGCCAGCCGTCAGCGTCATCCGGTCAGCAAGCCTCGGGAGCAACCACAAGCACTCATCTTACAGGCTCCAATACCTGCCCCCTGCCTTCTGGCTCTGGCGGCGGTCAGGAAGACCCTGAAAAACGCCTGCATACTTTCGGCATAAATTGTCACGTCGGTTTCTGTAGTGGCGTTTGTATACTCCGACCATCATTGGATAACAGTGAACTAGTTGAAGGGCCGTTGAATTCCGAAGAAAGTTCAGCAGACGACACAGGATCAACACCCGGACGAAGCTCAGTTCCTCCCTTTTCAGTTGAAGATATTTTTCGGTTTCCGATCCGAAATGATCTTCCCACGCAAGTTCACCGGGAAGAGCCCAGACTATTTCTTTCAGCATTACGCTCAATGAATGCTGAGGCAGCGCATACACCTCTGGTCTGTGACGAGATGCTGACCACGATGGATGGCGAGCGGCGGCCATGCGGAGTGGTTCGCAGGAATGCCGAAATGATGTTGCGTCACACCAGAACACACCACACTGGGCCACAATTCTGTGACGTAATAATGGTCGGGTCGTCGGATAACGATCCACGATTATGCGGGAGGATCTTTTATAATGTTCACGAGCTTTCGAGACACATAAGATGCCATGGCAGATCGCCTAACAGATGGCGTGATAGAAGATATAGAAGGCGTTGAAAACTCAAGTGTGTTGATGTGAACGATGATGCCTTCAGAGGGTAAGGAGTGATTGCGCTTTTGACAGAAAAGGATGCATATTCTATTGATCCATTACTTTCTTGGTCTATCTTTTGCCCTTAGAAACTGCAAAAGTGGATGTAATGATTGAGTTATGAAAAACTTTTTCTCAGCGACACTGCTGTTGTTGCTATTCTCTCCGTCTGCCATCTGTCAGGCTGAATCACTGACAAGACGTTTTCTTGTCGAGCTTCAGGGTGGAAGCTCTCCAAAAAAGAGCTTTTCTATAAAGCCAGACCATCACACATTGTTAAACAGTGCGTCGTACCTTGCCAACACAAACGACTATACAGAAGCAGTTTTGCCATATGATGGCAAACCGCACAGAGTCGACGGTTGCAGGGATAAAACGTCTTTTTTTGAGTCCATATCGTGGCAATTGATTTATGCCACTAGTACGCTGGTTGCTTACGAGCTGATTATGAGTACCCATGACGCAGCTCTGAGCGCCAAATCCTATTCATCGATACCTTTAGAAGCGTTTTTAGCTGTTGGCTGGCTTTTAGGAAGCTATTGGGGCGCTGGTTCGCCACTGTTCAACCCGATGGATCAACTGCATTCATACCAAGGTGATCCGTTTGCGATCACCACTATGATGCTACCCGGAAGTGGTCAACAACAAACCCCGCCATCAGCATCATCCAGTCAGCAAGCCTCAGGAGCAACCACAACCACAACCAACTGTTGTACAGGCTCTGTCACTTCTCCTCTGTCGTCTGGCTCTGGTGGCAATAGCGAAGGCCCTGATCAACGCCAACATACTCTGGGTTTAAATTGTTACGTCGATTCCTGTCATGGCGTTTGTAGGCTCGGATCATCATCCGATGACAAAGCGTCTGTTGAAGGAGCGCTAAATTCCGAAAAAAGTACGACAGATCACGCAGGAGCAACAGCCGGGCAAAGCACATCCTCCAGTGTTGTTGATCAATCCGACTCTGAAAAGAGCATTATAAGAGGCATGAAGATAGAATTAATGGGCATCGTTCCTCCTCTGCTTTCGATGAATGAACGTGTGTGCGGGCTGGGAACGTCGGGCAAGACCAGAGGCCAACTTCAGTTTGAAGTAACCGCTGATTTCGATTGCACCCAGGAAGAAAAGCGGCAGATACAGGCTGAGGTGGAGGGCTTCCTGCGGGAAAATGTTCCGGAGCGGCTGCGCAATGAGTTTACACTCAGAATCAGATACATCGGGCCTATAGAATTTTTGTAGACAGGTGTTTCTCATTGCTTTGAGTATATTGGGTATTTTCGTTTAAAGCCTCGTAATCTCTCGGTATGGATCAAACTGAACTTTTGCATTGGTCAGACTCTGTCAGCTTCTTCGCAGCGAGTTCTTGCCCGGTAAAAGCTTGGTTTTTGACATAGTAAGGATACTTTTTTTCTTGATTCATTACCTTCTTGGTCTACTCTCCTTCCTTAAAAACTGCAAAGTAGGGTAATGAAAAAATAATGAGAAACTCATTATCGGCGGCGCTACTGTTGCTCTTGCTCGTGTTGCCTGTCGTCGGTCAGGCTGAACTTTTATCAAGAGATTTTGTTGTCGAGTTTGAACAGGACGGAGGCGCTCCAAAAGGTAGCTTTTCTATAAAGCGTGATCTTAATGCAGTGTCGTATAATCCGTCATGCTGTGTCGACACAAATAATGACGCAGGTTCAATTTTTCCGCCTGAAGACAAACCATACCGGCATGGTCGTTACGGTGAAACAACGTCCCTCATTGAATCGATCTCGTGGGAATTGATTTACGCCACTCATCTGCTGCTTGCTTACAAACTGGTTCTGACCACCAGCGACAACTCTCTCGGGGCCAAAGCTTATTCATGGTTACCTGTAGAAGCGTTTGCCGCTGTTGGCCTGCTTTTGAAAAGCTATTGGAACGCTCATTCACCCCTGTTTAACACGATGGATCAACTGGAGGCAGCATCTATGTTGATGCAGGAGAATCACCCGGTTTTGATCACCACCAGAAAAAAACCCGAAAATGGCGAAGGACAAAACGGGCAACAAAACCAACCACAAAGCCAACCATCTCAATCGCAAGCCTCAGGAACAATGCCTCATCTCATGGCTGCTTTCTCCAGCTTCATGTCTTCCGGCTCTGGCGGCGGTGGCAACCAGGGCCCTGAGCAACCCCGGCATACTATGAGTTTCAATTGTTACGTCGATTCTTGCCATGGCTTTTGCAGACTCCGACAATTCGGTAGCAGTGAATCAGTTGCAGGGTCGCGGAGTTCCGAAAGAAGTTCGACGGGCCACACTAATCGTGGCATGACAGGAACGCGAACCTATCAGCTAGGAGTCGGTAGTTCTATGCTTATTGTCATTCCATCAATTGCATTTCGCGATCGACAAAACTCAGCATCAATTGGCCATCTTGTGGCTGGTTTCGACCCCTCGACTTGCAGTGAACCTTGGGTTCGTACCGTCATGTCACGTTCAGAAGCCGACAGGTTCCCATTTGAGCGATTTCGGCCATACGGCGTTATGGTAAGCGACGCTAATGGTGATCTAAGGGAGCTTGGGAACCATACTATGAGTTTTAATTGTTTCTTCGATTCCTGCAATGGCTTTTGCAGACTCCGACAATCCGGCGGTAGTGAATCAGTTGAAGGGTCGCTGAGCTTCGAAGGAAGTTCGGCGGGCCTGACTCATCACGGCATGACAGGAACACAAACCTTTCAGCCCCAAGCCGGTGGATCTCCGGTGAGTGTCATTCCATCAGGTGCAAATGGCGAAGGACAAAACTGGCGACAAAACCAACCACAAAGCCAGCCATCTCAATCGCAAGCCTCAGGAGCAATCTCCCATCTTGTGGCTGGTTTCGACCCCATGTCTTGCGGCTTTGGCCGTGGATCTTCGTTTCTTAACACCCTATCAGCCGAGTCATTACCATTTCGGCGACTTCGGCCAATAAGCGACGCTCATAATCCATCAACGGAGCTTGCGGGCACCCCGGAAGATTCCAACGACACCCGCGGAACAGGGCAGGATGACGATGTCGATATGGAATAGTCCACAGCGTTCAACAAGCCTGTGACTCGTTCCGGGGCTCCAGAGGTCGTCGCAAAAGTTTTGTTCTCATCTCGGCCCCACAGGGCCAGAAGACCCGCAGAGCCTGAAAGCATGAGAATGGATTGCGAGCGTTTTGCGATGTCGGCAAAAAGGCGGAGGTTTGGGGGGCTCAAACCGTATTACAAAGCAGCAATGAAGTTCTTTAGGGTAATGATGATCAAAACCAGTACCATCAGGGAAAAGTCCAGACCTCCCAAAGGGGGAATCACTCGTCTGATCCTGCTGCTCAGAGGCTCGGTCAGTTGATGCAGCAGCATCAGGCCCGGGTTGTAACTGCCGGGCGCTACCCAGCTGGCAATGGCGATGATGATCAGGCTGAACATATAAATGTTCAAGATTTCACCCGCCAGCTCTTTGAGGCTGATAATCAGGATCTGGGGAAAAGGAATCGCCTCAGCAGCCAAACCCTGAACCATAAAGAGTACGTAAACCAGGAGTATCTGCAAGATCAGGGCAAGGATCAGGGAAGCCAGATCAAGGCCTCCCATTCCCGGAATCACTTTCCTGAGAGGATTCAGTAGTGGGGAAGTGACTTTGACAATGGCTTGGGAGATGGGGTTATAAAAGTCTGCTTTAACCAGTTGCAGCAGAAAGCGCAGCAGTACAGCCATGATGTACAGACCTCCCAGGGTCTGTATCAGAAAGACGAGGCTGGAGGAGAATGCCGACATAAAAATCCTTCGTGTTTAAGCAGCCATGAATGTTAAATAAAACAGCCATGAGCGTTAAATAAAATTCAGCAAGCCGGGGAAGCGAGATGGCTTATGAGGCTGTGCCCTACGTCCTGACCAGTTTACTATGAAACTTCCGGGTGCGGGAAATAGCAGTTAACGTCTACTAGTCAGCCAAATGTTCTGCCAGTTCTGCACCCCTTTCTTTTGCAGACTTAACCGCTTTGTAAACCACGGCTTCGAAGCCTTCCTCGCGGAAGGTTTTTAAAGCCCGTTCAGTGGTGCCGCCAGGAGAGGTGACTCTTCTGCGAAGCTCGGCAGCATCAATATCACTCTGAATAGCCATGTTTGCAGCTCCCAGAGCGGTTTGCAATGAAAAGCGTTCAGCGGTTTCATGATCCAGCCCCAGCCTGACCCCGGCTTCTGCCATCGCTTCCATCAGCAGGAAAAAGTAAGCGGGACCTGAGCCTGACAAGGCGGTAATGGTATCGACCTGTTCTTCTCTCTCCAGCCAGTGAAGAATGCCAATCGGTGAAAAAATCTCATTGGCAATGGCTTTCAGTTCATCCGTCACCCGACTATTGGGGAACAGGCCTGTGGCGCCACAATGCAAGAGTGATGGTGTATTAGGCATACTGCGGACAATCGGCAGCCCTCCACCACTCCAGACATCCAGACTGTCAAGACGAATACCGGCGGCGACGGAAATAATGAAAGGTTTTTGTTTCTGAAGTACCGGTGACAGTTCAGTCAGAACCGCTTTCATCATCTGGGGTTTAACGGCAAGCACCACAATGTCCGCTTTTGCTGCTGCTTCCAGGCTGCGGGTAGATGTGTGAATGCCGAGTTCTTCAGAACGCTTTTTGGCACTTGCTTCCGTACGACAAGAAGCGAATATTCTGTCTTTGGGCCAACCGTGCTCAATCAATCCACCCATGATGCTGGTGGCCATATTGCCAGCACCGATGAATGCAATGGTCTTATTGGTCATTCTTAATTCCTTGGTGGTTATGACGCCTGGCCCCGAACAGAGCTGTACCAATGCGAACCATGGTAGCCCCTTCAGCAATGGCAGCCTCCAGGTCTCCGGTCATTCCCATGGATAATGTGTCCATAGTTAGATGGTGCCCACGGTTAAGAGATTCAAGGGCATCAGCCAGCCTTTTGAAGGGAGCCCGCTGTTTACTTTCATCGGCTTCCGGTGCGGGTATTGCCATTAGCCCACGCAACCGTAGTCTCGGTAATTGAGATATGGCCGCTGCCAGTTCAGGAAGTTCTGCCAGAGTGGCTCCGGATTTGCTTTCTTCTTCGCTGACATTGACCTGAAGACAGATATTCAGGGGTGGCAGTTCTTCCGGGCGTTGATCATTCAGTCGTTGGGCAATTTTAAAACGATCGACACTGTGTACCCACTGGAAGTGAGAGGCAATATCGCGGGTTTTATTCGACTGGATGGGCCCGATAAAGTGCCAGACCAAGCCTTCCAGGTCACAGAGTTGGGTGATTTTATCCACAGCCTCCTGCAAATAGTTTTCGCCAAAATCCCGCTGGCCCAGCTGCCAGGCTTCAGCAATCATCTCGGCGGGCTTGGTTTTACTGACTGCCAGAAGTTTCACCTGGCCTTCCCGAACGCTGGCTTGTTCGGCCTTATAAATTCTTTCAAAAACCTGGTCGAATTGACTTTTTAATGAGGTCATCAGCCTGTACAGTAGTGCGTTAATAGGTAGAAACCGATATTTCGGTCGAAAATAAGAAGATGTCCCGGTCTATTTTACCTGCGTCCGGGTTTCAGGGGGAAATTCATGGACATAACCGAACTGCTGGCCTTCAGTTATAAGCAAGGCGCTTCGGATCTTCACATCTCAGCTGGCCTTCCGCCTATGATTCGTATAGACGGAGATATTCGCCGGATTAACCTGCCTCCTATGGATCACAAGCAAGTTCACAGCCTGATCTATGACGTCATGAACGACAAACAGCGAAAAGACTACGAAGATAAGCTGGAAACGGACTTCTCCTTTGAAGTTCCCGGGGTCGCCCGTTTTCGTGTCAACGCCTTTAACCAGAGCCGCGGAGCCGGTGCCGTATTTCGAACTATCCCCAGCAAAGTGCTCTCCCTGGAAGATCTGGGCATGGGTCAGGTGTTCAAGGATATTGCCCTGAAGCCCCGGGGTCTGGTGTTGGTGACCGGTCCTACAGGTTCCGGTAAAAGTACCAGTCTGGCGGCCATGATGGATTTTATCAATGACAATAAGTATGAGCATATACTGACCATCGAAGATCCCATTGAATTTGTCCACACGTCGAAAAAATGTCTGGTAAATCAGCGGGAAGTTCACAGGGATACTCACAGTTTCAGCGACGCACTGCGCTCAGCACTGCGTGAAGACCCCGATATTATTCTGGTGGGGGAGCTGCGTGACCTTGAAACCATTCGTCTTGCCCTGACTGCTGCAGAAACCGGACACCTGGTTTTCGGAACCCTGCACACCACCTCCGCAGCCAAGACCATTGACCGTGTGGTGGACGTATTTCCGGGAGCAGAAAAAGCCATGGTGCGCTCGATGCTTTCAGAATCACTGCAGGCGGTTATCTCCCAGACTCTGCTCAAGAAAAACGGTGGCGGACGTGTGGCAGCCCACGAGATCATGATCGGTACTTCCGCTATCCGTAACCTGATCCGCGAAGACAAGATTGCCCAGATGTACTCTGCTATCCAGACCGGCGGTTCCCTTGGCATGCAGACACTGGATCAGTGCCTCCATGAGCTGGTGAGAAAAGGCCAGATTGCCAGAGATGTGGCCCAGGAAAAAGCCCGGGACCCGGAAAACTTCTGACTATGGATATTAACCGCTTACTCAAAGTGATGGCCGAAAAGAAGGCCTCTGACCTGTTTATCACGGCTGGCTTTCCGCCCAGTTTTAAACTCAATGGCAGGATCGTTCCTGTCAGCAAGGAGCCTCTTACAGCCACCATGACACGGGATATGGTGTACGGTGTTATGGATGAGGATCAGAAAGCTGAATTTAATCGGGAGCATGAATGCAACTTTGCGATTTCAGCGTCTACAATCGGTCGTTTTCGTGTCAGTGCCTTCTATCAGCGAAATCTGGCTGGCATGGTATTGAGAAGGATTGAGACTGAGATTCCGACGCTGGACCAGCTCAAGTTGCCGAAGACGATCAAAGACCTTGCGCTGGCCCGGCGTGGTCTGGTGCTTTTTGTCGGGGCGACCGGTGTCGGCAAATCTACTTCTCTTGCGGCGATGATCGGGCATCGGAATGAGCATGCCTGCGGGCACATAATCAGTATTGAAGACCCGATTGAATTTATTCATCAACATGGCAAATCCATTGTCACTCAGCGTGAAGTGGGCATTGATACCGAGTCATACGCTGTGGGTCTGAAAAATACCCTGCGACAGGCGCCGGATGTCATTATGATTGGTGAAATCAGAACCCGTGAAACCATGGAATATGCCATGGCATTCGCAGAGACAGGGCACCTCTGTCTGGCAACACTGCATGCCAATAACGCTAATCAGGCTCTGGAAAGGATTATTCATTTCTTCCCGGCGGATCGTCACACTCAGATATGGATGGATTTATCCCTGAACCTGAAGGGCATTATTGCCCAGCAGCTGGTGAGAACCCGAAAAGGTAAAGGCCGTCGGGCAGCTGTTGAGGTTCTTCTCAATACCCCCTTGATTCAGGATACGATCCGTAACGGTGATGTTCACGAACTCAAGACGATTATGAAGAATTCACGTGAGCTGGGTATGCAAACGTTTGATCAGGCATTGTTTGAACTATACGACAATGGAGATATTACTTACGAAGCCGCCCTGGCTCATGCTGATTCACCCAACGACCTGCGCCTTTTGATTAAACTGGGGTCAGGGGCTAATGGTGAGCATTTGACCAAAATGGCGGACAAGCTTAGTCTGCAGCATGAGGAGATTTTCTAGCAGCCTGTCGGACTTAAGCGTCCGTAGCGAGGATTGCAAGAAATTGAGGATAAAAATTTCTGCTTCTGAGGAGAATAGCGAGCTATTTGACGAAGAAGCAGGAATTTTCAGACCAATTTATTGCAACCGCAGTAGGACAGCCTTAAGTCCGACAGGCTGCTAGGAGCCTGACCGAGAATAGCTGCCCTACTGCGGCGACAGCAAATTGGTCTAAAAATCCGCTTTTGTTCGTCAAATAGCTAGCTATTCTCCTCACAAAACCGAATTTTTATCCTCAATTTTCTGCCGTCCTCGCTACGGGCGCTATTCTCGGTCAGGCTCCTAGTCGTGTATGAGTATGAGCTAGAGAAGATCCTTGAGGGAGGGGGTCATATCCCCCAGACACTCATCGATGTAATTCTGCTGAAGGGTTTTAAGATTTTCTTTGGTGAAAATATCGGTATGGGTGTCTGCTTTGGTGAGACGGTTCAGGCAGCGTTCCTGCGCTGTATCCGTTTCACGCAATTCTCTTGGCAGCAGAATGATGTTCATCAGTTCCCGATTACCCTTCATATCTACCTGCTCCACTAAACTGCCTATGCAACATAAAGCACAGTCTGGCAGGCCCTTCGTCACCCTTTGTGCGTAGTCCGCCTCCATCCCAAAACCAATGAGCGCACTGGGTGTTACTTTGCGCCGGATCTCAAATCTCTGTGGCGAAATAATTGACAGGTGTTCAATACTTCCGAAGCAGCGATCGCCGCCTTCAATGTACAACGTCTGAGTCAGTGTATTCTTGTCGGGAACCTGATTTTGCAGTGAGATGCCATCAACCAGAAAAGCATGACTGAATGTGCCGCTGCCTCCGTAAGCGGCAGAATAACTCATCAACACCTGCCGGTTTTCCATCTCTCCGATTAATTGGTAGCTGGAGTATGTGGGTAAGCCGGCCTCACTGTTGTCTTTGGGTTGATCGTTTTTCTCAAAAACGGCTTGCCAGGGGTCAGGCTTTTTGAAAGGGTACTTGATGTATTTATTCAGACAGTCATTCAGTTTGATGGTTTTCTTGCCCGGGGAGTGGCTGGTTTTTCCCAGACTGGCGAAAGGCTCAAAGCAGAGAGGGTGAATAATGTCCCTCTCACTGGCCCGGGATTTCAAACACGGGGCGACCAAGAATAGAATCAACAGAGTTGAAAGAGCGTAGCTAGAGCACCGGGTTGTTCTCATCGTTCATCCAGCCTTCCAGTATGATTTGTGCTGCCATACCATCGACCGGATTAGAGCCATAGTGTCCACTATGACCCAGTTTGTTTGCCCAGTCTTTGGCTTCAAAAGAGCTTAGACGCTCATCCGCTTCATAGAAAGGCAGGTTGTAACGACCATGAAGACGTTTGCCGAATTTTCTGGCACGCATCGACATCTGGGACTCGGTGCCATCCATATTCAAAGGGATACCGACCACTACTGCATCAGGCTGCCATTCTTTTATCAGCGCGGCGATATCGGCCCAGTTGGGAATACCGTCTTTTGCTTTGACAGAGGGCAATGCGGTTGCTGTTCGGGTCACAGCCTGACCGACGGCCACGCCAATGTTGCGTGTACCAAAGTCAAAGCCCATCAGCGTGTTCAGTTTTTTTTCAGTCATGTTTTCTTAAACGTTGCCAGAGATAGATTTTCGTTAAGGAGCGTCAAGAGTGGCCAACCTGATCAGAGAGCAGTCGAAGATCGACCCCCAGTGATTTGGCGGCAGCATCAAGACGTCGCTGAAAAGGCGTTTCGAAAATAATCTGTTGATTCGCTTTGCAGGTGAGCCAGGCATTATCAGACAACTCTCTTTCAAGCTGACCCCCACCCCAGCCAGCATAACCCAGGGCTACCAGCGAATCATCAGGGCCTTCGTCCCGGGCCATGGCGAATAGAATGTCTCTGGAAGTGGTTAGCTGAAGCCCTTGGCTGATTTCCAGACTGGACTCCCAGTGATCGCTGCCAGAGTGAAGCACAAAGCCTCTTTCAACTGATACAGGGCCGCCGGCATAAATTGCATCGGGACTAAGGAAACATTCTTCTGCGTCCTTGATGCCTACCTGACTGAAAATTTCACCCAGTGTCAGTCCGATCGGGCGATTAATGATAATTCCCAACGCTCCGGCGGGGCTGTGTTCACAAACCAGAGTCAGAGTGCCTGCAAAAGAAGTATCGGCCATGCTGGGCATAGCGATCAGGAAGTGGTTTTTGAAGCTTTGAAAGGTTTCTCTGCTCATGAGGGGAGTATCAGGGCAAACGGCCCCGATGGCAAATAAAGCACTCAATGACTGCCGACATACAAGCGTTACTGGCTGAACAGTCTGTCACCCTTTTCAAAACGCCAGGTACGAATGATTTCGACAATATCGTAATCCCGTAAATCATCTGTGAAGGGCGCGTAGGGAGCCGCTAATCTCACGATTCGGATAGCTGCATCATCCAGAACGCTATAACCTGAAGATTTTAAGATTTCGATATTAGACAGAGTGCCATCACGGTTAATGGCGACCATCAGCCGGAGCTCGCCATAAAGTTGTTGTTGGCGGGCTTTGGCGGGATAATTCAGGTTGCCGATACGCTCGACTTTCTGCTTCCAGGCATTTTTGTAAGCAGCACCGGGTTCAAATAGGGTGGAGGCTGAGGTCAGTCGTTTTACGTTAGGGCGCTTGGCGTAGGCCTGACGCTGATCACTGAGCTGAGCTTCAAGGCTGGCAATCTCCTGACGCAGATCAATGTGCTTGCGGGGCTCGGCTTTTTTGGGCTGTTCGGTTGTGGGCTGGTCAATAACGTCACTGTCCTGAACCTTTTTCTTGCTCTCAGCCCGGGTAACTACCTGTGGTGTTTTCTCTGCCTGTGTTTCAGGTGCTGCAGCTTCCTGAGGCTGAAGCTTTACCTCGTTAATTTGATTGTCCTGAATATCTGCTTTGCGATCAGTAGTGGGTATGTCTTTCTTTTCAAGTGTGCCACTGCCCTGCTGATTCAGCTGGGCCAGAAAGTCGGCATCTTTTGGTTTTTCCTGGCTCTTATAAGTTGCAAGGGCGACTTCCAGCGTTTTTGGAGGTGGAGCCTTGTCCTCAAGACCAAAAGACAGACCGAGCACAATCACGGCATGAACAGCGGCTGCCATGAAAATGGTAAAGCCTAAGCGGTCGGCGGAAGAAACGGTCGTCATTGACGGTGTGGGCCTCTTGAACACTGCATCCTGGATTTTATAAATGAACTCCCTCAAGCTGGAAGGTTGTTTCAATACCTTACCAGCTATTTGTGCATTGTCATCAATGAAAATGGGGTGCGCAAGTACTGTTTTCAGGGTTTGGGGACTTATTTTTGAAACGGCACTACCTCACTTGTCTACTGGTAGCGATAATTGTGTAATATTGAGGTTTGAGAAAGTTCAGCACACTCATTACTGTGAATATCCTTTGAGCGAAGGGCAATGAAATTTACGTTTAAAAATCTGGGGTATGTGGATCAGGGGTCAATAGAGTTGGGAGATATGACCAATAATTCTAAGTAGTTTCATGGCTATCGTTACCATGCATCTATTTTGCTCGTAAAAAGCCTGACCCGGTTGGGACAGTCTGCCAGCAGAGTTGTAATAAAACACTTTTTTATCAGCCTGACTTTGAATTAAAATACTAAATGCCAGGCAATATGTCTGAGTACTTTAATTTGCCTGTCCTCATACCAAAGAGTCGCCAATGAGTAAAACCTTTGATTAAGAATCTCATCCCGGGATGATAGAGAACGACAGCTTTTGGAGTCAACCAATTAAAATCGACTCAAGCTCCTGAGAGTATTTTGAAAAAATAACACTCATTTTCTTTTGAACCCGGCTTTTTCTATCAATTGTCAGTGTTGTTAACTGAGTAGTCATGGAACTCATACCTATCTCACGCTGTAGAGTCGGCTTTTCAGGGATGTATAAAATTATACTTGAGTAAAACTTAATCATGGTTATACTTGGGTAAAATATCAGGAGGAAAGCATTATGTCGTCCATAGCTGTCAGGAAGTCCGGTGGAGCCAGTATCGTCAGTATACCCAAAGCCGTACTGAAAACCTTGGGGATAACAGTAGGGTCAAAGCTGAACCTGTCCATTGAGGACAACAAGATTGTCTTGTCCCCTGTCAAAGAAGAGTTAACACTTGAAGCCCTGCTTGAAGGAAGCCCGACCGAACGTCTGGTCATGACCGACGAGGACAAAGAGTGGGTGGACATGTTACCTGTCGGTAAGGAAGTTTGATGTACATACCAGAGCGAGGCGATATTGTACTCATCAATTTTGAACCCGGTAGTGGCAGGGAGATCATGAAAACCCGCCCGGGTTATGTGCTTTCCCGTAGACTTCTTAACCAGCATACAGGGCTCGCCATCATCGCCCCTGTTACCAGTACCATTCGAGGTGTCAAACTGGAAGTGCTGTTAACCAAAACAATGACGACCCACGGGTCTATTCTGGTTCACCAGATGAAATCCATGGATTTTGAGTGCCGGGGTGCTCGTTTCGTAGAGAAATCACCGGAATCCGTCATTGATCAAGTAGACAAGATAGCGAAGGTAATTATCTCCTGACAACTCATCGCCTGCTCTGCAAAAGGCAGTTGATGTGTATCATTGAGGTTTGAGAAAGTTCGCTACACTCATTAGTCACTATCAATTGTCAGTGTTGCTAACTGAGCGGTCATTATCGTCAGGGTGAATTTTCTATATCTTTTTAAAACATATTTAATGCTTATCCCAAGTGATAGGAGTATTTATTTTATTGATTAACTGCCATGGAGGTAATGGGTATGAATATACAGGGATGTCCAGCAGCCAATCTCACTAACATCAATAACTGGAAAAATATTCTGGTTGATCGAACACTCATTGACGGAATTGGTGGGTTCAAAGGTGGCGAGAAAGAAGTGACATTTCACTCAGTGCAAGCAGACAGAAATTACAGTGTTTCTGTCTGTGCCAGTAGCGATGAAAATAGATTAGTTGATGTCAATGTCACAGCTGAAACAGGCAGGAAAAATATTTTTAGCCGTATGGTTGGTGCCATTGTTGATGCATTTCAAAGGTTAGACCCAATAGGTGGTATGAAAGTTTTTGAAACTCGTGCGCACCAAATGAAGAGTAAACTTGAAAATGATATTCTGAATCAGGCTATGGATGCCGCTTGTAGAGAGGACGCCGATAAAGAGACCATCAAAAATGCATTTAAAGCCGCAACTCAGTTTAATAAAAAATTTGGTATTGATGAAGTTGATAATGAACATCGTTTAAGACTGGCAACATTTTTTTCGACGAAATATAAAGATAAGTCTTTGCTTCTTCAATTGGGTAAGGAACTTCAATCCAAAATCAAGAAATTTAAACAAAGCTTTCCATGCTGTTTTAACAATGATGAAAGATTTTATCTCGATCAAATGTACCACAAGCTTCAAAGAATCATACAATTATTGTCGTCTTCAAAGAAATTTAACTGATTCTGAATGAAATGTTTCTCGATGAAGAGGGGGGGATAAAACCCTCCCCCTTTTTTTGATCACAGGACAGACAACTTCTCCTCAATCTTATCCATCAACCTGTCACCAATGCGGATACCAAACTGATCATCCAACTGTCGTATACAGGTGGGTGAGGTAACGTTGATCTCGGTCAGGTATTCTCCAATGACGTCCAGCCCGACAAACAGCAGGCCTTTTTCTTTCAGTACCGGAGCCACCTGTTCAGCGATCCAGTAATCTTTTTCGGTCAGCGCCTGACCCACACCACTGCCGCCGGCGGCAAGGTTGCCACGCAGTTCACCCTCGGCGGGAATACGTGCCAGAGCGTAAGGTATGGGTTCGCCGTCGATCAGAAGTATGCGTTTGTCACCTGCCTTGATCTCGGGAATGTACTTTTGGATCATGGCCTGTTGTTGCCCGTGTTGGGTCAGGGTTTCGACAATCACACTGAAGTTCTGGTCATTGGCGTGAGTTCTGAAAATAGACGACCCTCCCATGCCATCCAGTGGTTTGAGAACCACATCACCGTGTTTCTCAGCAAAGGCTTTCAGGTGTCTCGCACTGCGGGCCACCATGACCGGAGGCGTACACTGAGGGAACAGGGTGGCAAACATTTTTTCGTTGCAGTCACGAATACTCTGGGGTTTGTTGACCACCAGTGTGCCAGCCGCCTCAGCCTGTTCCAGCAGATAGGTGCTGTATATAAACTCCATGTCAAAAGGAGGGTCTTTACGCATCAGAATGACATTCAGAGTACTCAGAGGCTGCTCTTCCCGGTCTCCCAGAGAATAAAAATCCTCCGGATTGTAGCGGGCCTGCAAGGGGCGCATACTGCCATAGGCGACACCTTCTGACTGATACAGGTCTTCCTGCTGCATATAGAACAGCTCCCAGCCTTTTTCCCGGGCTGCGACCAGCATTGCCAGAGTACTGTCCTTTTTGTATTCGATGGACTCAATAGGGTCCATCACGACGCCGAGTTTAATAGTCATTGCAAGTCCGGGCGATCAAAAACCGCAGTGTATTCTTAATTGAGTCCTTCATCTATTTTGCAGGCTCAGCCAGAGCCTCTCCCATCCTGATCTCCGATCCCGCTTCGAATGACTCAAGCCAGTCAACCTGATCTTTGCCAAAGAGAACAATGGCGGTAGAGCCCATTTTGAATCGACCCATTTCATCACCCCGACTCAGGGAGACCTGTTTTGCAGAGTCTTTGCCGTAGTGAAAGGTACGAACTTCTTTTCTGATGGGGGTAACCAGTCCAGCCCATACGGTTTCAATACTGGCAACAATCATGGCACCGACCATGATAACGGCCATCGGTCCGTGCTCAGTGTCAAAAATAGCCACGACCCGTTCATTGCGGGCAAACAGGTTAGGGATGTTTTCAACGGTGCCCTGATTTACCGAGAATAAACGACCAGGAACGTGGATCATTTTGCGAAGAGTGCCACCGAAAGGTGTGTGAACACGATGGTAGTCACGGGGAGAAAGGTAGATGGTAGCGAACTTTCCCCCCATGAATTCCTGACCCAGATCACTGTCTCCGCCCAGCAGTTCAATCAGACTGTAGTCGTGCCCTTTGGCCTGAAAAACCCTGCCATTTTCAATATTGCCAAGCTGGCTGACTTCGCCATCAGCAGGACTGACGATCAGACTTTCATCTTCAGGCAGGGGACGCATCCCCTCTTTCAGAGAGCGTGTGAAGAAATCGTTAAAGTGAAGGTAATCTTCAGAATTTTCACGTTCTGCCTCGCTCATATCAACATCATACTGTTTGATGATACGTCGGATCAGTGCGTTCTTGAACCTGGGGCAGGTGCACTCAACAAAGCAGTATACCGCCCTTGAAATAAGGTGGTGAGGCAGGAAATATTGGATAAAGGCAAATAATCGTTCTTTCACAGTCAGGACTCATCCTGTTTTTGAGTGATGTTGGATTGTAATAATGAGAACCGGGTCTCACAAGTCAGCAATGAAATAGACAATGTGTGCACTGCTTGCGATTAAACAGTGCAGTCATCCCTCAGGTTTCGATAGGAGTGTCTGGTAGATTACCCCACTCTGACCAGGAGCCATCGTAAGCTCTGATAGAAAACCCCAGAGACTTACCTACCAGATAGGTAAACCCCGAACGATGATGGCTCTGACAATGGGTAATCACCTTTTTGTCCGGGGTAATGCCGAGCTGTTCAAGAACACCGGCGATGTCGCTGCGAATTCTGAGATTACGGTCATGATCCATGGCCAGTGTCCATTCAAGGTTCACGGCTCCCGGGATGTGGCCTCCTCTTTGGGAGAAACGTTTTTCACCCTGGTATTCATCAGCTGATCGGGCATCCCAGATCACGGTGTTCGGGTCTTCCAGAGAATCCATGATGAACTCTTTGCTGGCTATCACGGAGTTGTCAATCTTCAGATCAACCCGGGTAGGCTCAGGACGGTTAATGGTACTTTCGGTGGGATGGCCCTCTTTCAGCCAGACGTGCGCACCACCGTTCAGGTAGCTGTATTTCTTGTGTCCGATCACATCCAGAGTCCAGATGAAACGGCCCGCCCAGCCACCGCCTTCGTCATCATAAACAACAATGTGTTTGTTTTTGCTGTAGCCAATGTTGGAGAGCATCTGGCTCAGCTGTTCAACGGCAGGCAATTTGCCTGCGGCAGGTTTTACACCAGAAACCATGCTCTGTGGCGCAACACTGACCGCACCGGGAACATGAGAATGGTCGTACAGTCGCGGGTTACACAAGTCTACTATCAGCAGGTTTTCGTGCCCCAGCAGAGGCGCCAGCTGTTCAGCTTCAAGAATCAGTGGCAGATCTTCTATCGAATTCATTTTACTTCTTCTTTCATGGCTCATGAGATAAAGCGATAGCATATGCTATCACGGACCTGTCAGACGTCCAGAGAGTTGACAATCTGTTTGTAACTGAACATTCTTTCTTCCAGAATCTCGCCATTTTCCAGAGCCTGTTTCAAGGCGCAGCCCGGTTCTTTCTCATGCTGGCAGTCGCGGAAACGGCAATGACCGAGATAAGGTCTGAATTCCCTGAAACCCTCAAGAACCGACTGGGCATCAATATGCCAGAGGCCGAATTCCCGAATGCCGGGTGAGTCAATCAACATGCCACCTGCGGGGAAGTGAAAGAGTTTTGCGGCGGTGGTTGTATGCATACCTTTGCCGGTCGCTTCGGACAGCTCACCGACGCGGATATCAACACCAGGTAACAGGGCATTAACCAGAGAAGATTTGCCTACACCACTCTGCCCGACAAAGACACTGACATGCTCATCCAGCAGAGCCTTGAGAGGGGCCAGTCCATCTTCGGAGCGGGTAGAGGCCCGGAGGGCCTGATAACCAATATCTTCATAAATCGACAGCATGTCGTTCATCAGTTCCATGCCCTCATCATCCAGCAGGTCGATTTTGTTCAGCAACAGTACGGGTTCGATGCCTACGGTCTCAGCAGCCACCAGATAACGGTCAATCAGGTTGGCGTGGGGAATGGGTATTGGCGCTATGACCAACACGATGTAGTCGATATTGGCGGCAACGGGTTTGATTCGACCATGGTTGTCAGGTCGGGTTAGCAGGCTGGTGCGATCTTCAAGGGCAACCACCACTCCGGTTCCGTCTTTCAGAGACGGGCGCCATACCACCTGATCGCCGGTGACCAGAGGTGGCAGGTTGGTTCGCAGGTGACATCGATGAATAGCCCCGGGTTGGCCTGGTGGCTCAATATCCAGTGTTGCACCATAGTGGGCGATGACCAGACCCTGTTGTTCAGGCCCCAGGTTATCGTCCTGCATTTGCTGCTCAATAAGCTGTTCTCGCTTTTGGGCCCGGGCAATGCGCTCCTGCTGGACCTTCTCTATGCGCCATTTCTGTTTGCGCGTCAGTTTGCGCTTACTCATGGTTTGCTCAAGGTTTTACCTGATCTGCTGAATAGGGTTCTGGCTTTTCATGGCTCCTGACCGTGAATAGCCTTTGTCTCGCCGATGCCCATATTTTTAAATGGGTAGACAGAAGGTGCCAATCAATATTGAGCCGCAGAGCGGTCAGTTGGGAGCGAGTGTAGGTTTCACGGAGGGATTATGATCGGTTAGACTTAATAAGTCAGCCATGGCTTTCTTCATTTGCAATTATTTTTTTATGAAAATGTCACAGGATTGGGTTTAGGGCTATTTCAAATGCTTAGCTCCGGGCCGTGTTCACTGCAAACGGGCTGGCACATCACTTCATAGGAAATCGGGTGCTTGATGGCTAAAGCAGACAACCTTGTCTGGATCGACCTGGAAATGACCGGTCTTGATCCTGAACAGGACCAAATTCTGGAAATTGCGACAATTGTTACAGATGGTCAGCTGAATTTTATTGCTGAAGGCCCGGTGATAGCGGTGCATCAAAGCGATGCAGTGCTGGAGAATATGAATGAGTGGTGTATCAAAACCCACGGTGAAACGGGATTGACCCAGAGAGTCCGTGAGAGCCAGATCAGCCTGACTGAAGCTGAGCAAATGACTCTGGCCTTTCTCAGACAGCATTCCGATGCCGGTGCCTCTCCCATGTGCGGGAACAGTATTGGTCAGGATCGCCGCTTTCTGAACCTTTACATGACAGAGCTTCATAATTTCTTCCACTACCGCAATATCGATGTCAGCACGTTAAAAGAGTTAGCAAAAAGGTGGAAGCCTGAGATGCTGGATCATTTTACCAAGAAAGGCACTCATCTGGCGTTGGAAGATATTCGCGAATCCATCGAAGAGCTGCGTTTCTACCGTCAGCACTTTATTCAATCCTGATCAGATAATCAGAACAGTGACTCTGAAAAAAGAGTGGCTGTTCTTTTTCGTCAGTTCTTTTTCATCATTGCAGCTCTGACAGCAAAAGCCAGATAGCTTCAGTCAGACATATACGTTAAGCTGCCCACCCCTCCATGTCTTCAGCCCGGTTCTGCTGAATGACGCCAACCGGGAATCTTTCATGAGTTTTGACTCGCTGGGTTTATCAGCTCCCATCCTCCAAGCTGTTACAGAGCAAGGTTATGTCACTCCATCCCCTATTCAGTCTCAGGCTATTCCTGCAGTGCTTGAAGGCCACGACGTTATGGCCGCAGCTCAGACAGGTACCGGGAAAACGGCAGGCTTTACGCTGCCCATACTGGAAAAGCTGGCAATGGGGGCTCGTGTTCAGGCCAATCAGGTGCGGGCGTTAATTCTGACACCGACCCGGGAACTGGCAGCTCAGGTGGCGGAAAGTGTGGAAATCTATAGTCGTCATCTTCCTCTTCGCTCAACCATGGTATTTGGAGGGGTCAAGATCAATCCCCAGATGATGAGGTTGAGAAGAGGTGTGGATGTGCTGGTGGCAACCCCGGGAAGGCTGCTGGATCTTTACAACCAGAATGCTGTGAAGTTCAAACAGCTGGAAGTACTGGTGCTGGACGAAGCCGACCGTATGCTGGACATGGGCTTTATTCATGATATTCGCAAGATTCTGGCGGTACTTCCCAAAAACAGGCAAAGCCTGCTGTTTTCGGCGACGTTCTCCGATGATATTCGTCAACTGGCAAAAGGTCTGGTGCGTTCACCGGTAGAGATCTCGGTGACACCAAAAAACGCCACCGCTAAAACCGTAGACCAGTGTGTCTACCCTGTGGATAAAAGCAAAAAGACCGCACTGCTGACTCAGTTGATCAAAGAGAACAATTGGCGTCAGGTGCTGGTGTTTACCCGAACCAAACACGGTGCCAACCGGCTGACACGGCATCTTGAGGGCAAGGGGGTTCAGGCTGCTGCTATACACGGCAATAAAAGTCAGAGTGCCCGGACAAAAGCACTGGCTGAGTTTAAACGCGGTGAAATTCGCATTCTGGTGGCCACCGATATCGCTGCACGGGGACTGGATATTGATCAGTTGCCGCAAGTCGTTAACTATGATCTGCCGAATGTTGCCGAAGACTACGTTCACCGGATCGGAAGAACGGGTAGGGCTGGTGCGACCGGACAAGCCGTCTCTCTGGTGTGTGCCGACGAATTCAAAGAGCTGGTGGCGATTGAAAGGTTAACCCGTCAGGTCATTGACCGAGAGGAAATCCCCGGCTTCAAGCCTGTGAATGCTTTGCCCGAATCGAAACTGGATATTCGTTCACCGAAACGCAAGAAGCCTAAAAAGCCAAAGAAACCCAGAGCACAGCATCAGGACGGGCAGCGCTCTGGAGAGGTTTCCAGAGGTCATAAACCCAATACGCCTGCCAGTCGCAAACGGGGTGCAGAAACCAAACAGGTGGTCAGACAGTCAGGACCAGGAAAGCCACATCCCAAGGTCATTTAAATGATTGAGAGCGGCCAGTCAGAAGTCGCTGACTGGCAAACCCTTCAATCGGGCGAAGGGGAAATATGCTGGTGACGTATCAGCCACTGCCCACAATGGTTTTCCAGAAAAATAGTGACCCGGATTCGGGTATCTTCAAACCCCTTCACGGGTAGCATCATGCAGAGACAGGCCGCTTCGCCAAAATGGTAAACAATTGGCTCGCTTTTTCCTGCTTCAAAAGCTGCGGTACAGGATTCACCGGCATTGAAATAGTCCGTAAACCGCTGCTCTAATGTTTTCCGTTCATTCAAATTGACATGCAGTCCAAAGCTGTGAGGCTCATCGTCTGTTACGAATAACGACATGATGCCACGAATATCTTTGGACTGAATGTAATGATCGTATTGTTTAACAATATGAAGAAAGGGCGTGAGTGATTCACCCGATAACTTTACAGACATGATCAAAAACCTTTGGAATCTGTACCTCGGTAGCTCCTAAGGGTAGTCCATGTGTAAATTTAATCGTGAGAATCCGGGCTGTGTTGTTGAGTATGTTGTTTAAGCGCCCAGTCCACATGTTCTTTCACCAGCTTCGAAGGATGGTCCCTGCGCTGGCGAAGCGCTGACACGACTTTCCCGGTTGTGGGGGCGTTGCCGAGACCTACCGCCAGATTCCTCAACCAGCTTTCAAAACCTGCACGCCGGATCGGTGAACCTGCCGTGCGCTCCAGAAATTCTTTTTCCGTCCACAGAAAGAGATCAGCCAGATCACTGTTATCCAGATGATGACGGGGCTGAAAGTCACTTTCCTGTGTGTGTCTGGCAAATCGATTCCAGGGACAGGTGAGCTGGCAGTCATCACAGCCAAAAATCCTGTTACCGATTTTGCTGCGCAGCTCTTCGGGTATGGGTCCACTGTTTTCAATGGTCAGGTAGGAAATGCACTTTCTGGCATCCACTTTGTAGGGTTCTACAATCGCGCTGGTAGGACAAATATCCATGCAAGCAGTACATCGACCGCAATGGTCCTTCTCATAAGGTTCATCAGTGGGCAGAGGTAAATTGGTAAAGAGTTCTCCCAGGAAAAAGAAAGAACCTGCCTGACGGTTGATAATCAGGGAGTGTTTGCCCATCCAGCCCAGACCGGCCTGCTGAGCCAGAGGTCTTTCCATCACCGGTGCGCTGTCAACAAAGGCGCGATAACCATGGCTTCCGGCAATATCAGCTATTTTTTTTCCGAGCTGGGTTAAGCGCTTGCGAATCAGCTTGTGGTAATCACGTCCCAAAGCATAACGGGAGACATAAGCCTTTTCCGGCTCATTCAGAATCTTGACGGTCTCGGTTTCTGCGGGCAGATAATCCATTCTGGCGGAGATAACCCTTATGACACCTTCATGAAGCTTTTCAGGGTGGCATCTGAGTTCTTTGTGCCGCTCCATATATTGCAGGTCTCCATGAAGGCCCAGATCAAGCCACTGCAGAAAGTGCTTTTTGTCACGGTCCGGGATTCGGGCTTTGGTAATACCCACCTGCTGAAAGCCTAAATCTCTGGCCCAAAGACGAATATCGTCAGCCAGCTTATGATAATCAAGGTTTTCAGAAGAGCGGTTGGAGGTAGACACGTTGATCAGTTACTGCCAGGAAAGAATCTGAGAATATTGCCAAGTATTCTAACACACTCGTTGTCGAGAATAGTGACAGACACGCAGAAAAGCCTGATTGTTGGCCAAGTCCCGCACGGAATCGAAGCTGTTTACCTGTCAATATTAGGGTAATCTATGGAGGCAGGGGTGAACACTTATGTACGATAGCGCTCAAGTTGACATCTGTGATCGGCTTTACACCGCAGAACAAGTACGTCGGCTGGATGATACGGCAATCAATGATTTTCAAATCAATGGCTTTGAACTGATGAATCGGGCTGCCCGTGCGGCTTTTCGCTCTTTGATAAATCATTGGCCAGACCTTCTTCACGGCAAACGGCTTCGGGTCTTCTGCGGTGGCGGGAATAATGGCGGTGATGGTTATCTGGTGGCCATGCTGGCAGCCAAACGGGGTGGGGCGGCTTCAGTGACTTTCCTGTCCTCGCCGGAAAAACTGTCAGGAGATGCCCTGCTAGCCTACCAAACCTGCATAGCAGCAGGTGTTGATGTTGAGCCTTACACACCAGAGACGCCACTGACCGGCGACGTTTTCGTGGATGCCCTGCTGGGAACAGGGCTGGGAAGAGACGTTGAGGGACACTATCGAGACGTTGTGACTCGAATCAATGAATCGGGCCGACCTGTTCTGGCTGTTGATATTCCTTCCGGTCTTTGCGCCGATAAAGGCGTTGCTCTGGGCGTTGCTATAAAAGCGGATGTGACCGTGACATTCATTGGTATGAAACTGGGGCTGAGTTCTGGCAGAGGAAAAGAGCTGTCCGGACAAGTTGAGTTTGCTGATCTGGAAGTGCCGGAAGCGGTTTATGAGGCTGTACCCTGCGAAGCTCTGAGGTTGTCAGAAGACAGGCTGAGTCGCTGGGTTCAGCCCCGGTCCAGAGATTCACACAAAGGCGACCATGGACATGTTATGGTGGTGGCCGGGAACCATGGTATGCCCGGAGCAGCGATTATGTCGGCAGAAGCTGCATTATGTTGTGGTGCGGGTCGGGTCACAGTGGCCACTCGTCGGGAACATCTCCTGGCCCTGGCAGCCCGTCGTCCAGAGTTAATGGCATCGGCTGTTTCAGGAGCGGAAGATCTTCGTTCGCTCATGGAAGGGAAAAATCTTGTGGTGGTGGGACCCGGTCTGGGAAAAGATCCGTGGGCCCGGGAGCTACTGACAGAAGTACTGCAAGCCGAGTGTCCTGTGGTGGTCGATGCCGATGGCCTCAATATTATTTCGGAAGATCCGGCGTTGCTTAAATATCGAAAGTACCCGATGATTCTCACACCTCATACCGGTGAAGCGGCGAGACTGCTGGAGACCCGAAGTTCAACCATTAGTGCTGATCGGGTTAAGGCTGCGAAAGAACTATTTAAGCGTTTCGGCGCGGTGGTCGTTCTAAAGGGGGCGGGTACACTTGTATACGACGGAAAAACCCTGAACCTCTGTTCTGATGGTAATCCGGGAATGGCTGTAGCGGGTATGGGGGATGTACTCAGTGGCGTGATTGCTGCACTGGCCGCTCAAGGGCTGGAGACCCATGCTGCTGCAGCTTTGGGGGTCTGGTTACATGCGACAGGTGCAGACCATTTAGCAGAGCTTCAGGGCGAAAGAGGGATCCTGGCGCTGGAAACCGTGCCTTACATAAGAAGTCAACTGAATAAAATAGCAAAACAGCCTTGAGCTATAGAAACAACAAACAATGAACGGGTGCACGTACCCGTCTACGTCAAGATAATAGTGAGTGTATGGAAGGCAGGATTGAGCTGCTGATTGATAATGAGCAGGAAATGGTTCAGCTGGGCAAGCAGCTGGCTGAAGTAAGCGGCGGTCACGCCGTCATTTATCTGGTGGGAAACCTGGGGGCCGGGAAAACCACTTTATGCCGGGGTATTCTGCATAGTCTTGGTCATCAGGGTGCGGTTAAAAGCCCGACCTATACTCTGGTTGAGCCCTATAGCATTGAAGGTCAACAGGTTTATCATTTTGATCTGTACCGTCTGGCTGATCCTGAAGAGCTTGAGTTTATCGGAGGGCGGGATTATTTTGAAGAAGACTGTCTGTGTCTGATCGAGTGGCCCTGCAAAGGTGAGGGGGCTCTGCCAGATGCCGATCTGGAAGTACAACTGGATTACAACCTGCCCGGACGCAAGGCCCTGGTCAAAGCAGGGACCGAACGCGGGCAGGGTCTGTTGAGAAGACTGCAGGGACGGCAGGAGGGAGAATGTCGTCAAGGATAAGGAAGTTCTTTATTGCTGCTTTGCTGATGTTACCTCTGCCATTGTCGGCAGCCCAGGTCAATGATATTCGTGTCTGGCGTTCTCCTGATAAAACCCGTCTGGTCTTCGATGTCTCCAGTGAAGTGGCTCACTCGCAGTTCTTTCTGGACAACCCCCGAAGGCTGGTGCTGGATATTCGTGGCACTCAAAAAACTAAAAATGTAGCCAGTCCCCGTCTCGGTACCACCCCTATAAACAAGATTCGCTATGGTGTCAGAAATAAGAAAGACCTGCGCATTGTTTTGGACCTGAAAAATAAGGTCACCAGCAAAAGCTTCCTGCTTAAGCCCAATGCCACATACGGCTATCGTCTTGTGGTGGACCTCTTTGATGATTCGACAAAAACAGCAGGGCCGGTAAAAGAGCCCACTAAAACTCCTTCTGCAAGAGATATTGTTGTGGCTATTGATGCCGGCCATGGTGGCGAAGATCCGGGGGCTCTGGCCTATGGTGGGGGGCATGAAAAAGTCGTCACGCTGAACATTTCCAAAGACCTTGCTGCGCTGTTGAAAAAAGAGCCCGGCTTCGAGCCTGTTCTGGTGAGAACCGGAGACTACTACATTCCTCTGCGTGAACGTGCTGCTATCGCTCGCAAAGCTGGAGCCGATCTGTTCATATCCATTCATGCTGATGCTTTTACCGATCCCCGTGCGAATGGTGCCTCGGTGTATGCCTTGTCCAGGGGGGGAGCGACCTCAGAGACTGCCCGCTGGCTTGCTCACAGGGCAAACTCGTCAGATCTGATTGGTGGTGAAGGGGGCATATCCCTGGGTGACAAAGACGATATTCTGGCGGGTGTTTTGCTGGATCTCTCTATGACCTCAACGCTGTCTTCCAGTCTGGAAGTCGGTGACAGGGTGCTAAAGCATATTGGTACGATTAATAGGTTGCACAAGGAGCAAGTGGAGCAGGCTGCATTTGTTGTTCTGAAGTCTCCCGATATTCCCTCGATCCTGGTGGAAACAGGCTTTATCTCCAACCCTAAAGAAGGGCGTAAACTGAAAACCCGAAACCATCAGCGTGCCATGGCCCGACAGATATACAAAGGAGTAAAAGGCTACTTTGTGAACAAACCTCCGCCCGGTACTCTGGTCTCCAGGCTTAAGGCTGAGGGTAAAATAGATACACGCCCGGACCAGTATGTGATTCAGGCCGGTGATACTTTGTCAGAGATTGCCAGTCGTTTTGATATCAGTCTGAGTTCATTGAAAACAGCCAATAATATCAGCCGATCAGATACGATCAGAACTGGACAGATGTTGGTTATTCCCAACTAAAAGGCACCTGAAGAGAATGTCAGTCATGCTGACAGGCTAGTCAGTTCCTTCCCGGTTTTTTTCCCATAAAGTGTCATTATGTGAAAAATCCCGGGGGGAACCGGTTATGCATTTGAGGGCGTTAGTTCACTCATTACCCACCCATCTGAACCAGTCATCATCCAATGACCTGTCGAACCGTGGTCAGGATAACCTTTTTAATGAGAACAACCGGGTCAATCGGCCTGGGTATCGGGTTTTCAGCGATACCTTTACCAAGCTGGATAGTCGGTCCATTGCCGAGTTTGAAAACCTGGCGTTTTCTCCCCCCGGCCTTGAGGAGCCTAAAGTCGATCTGTCAGATTTGCTGGAATCCTATGAGGTGATTACAGAGTACCCTGTTATTGATTTGGTCGTCAGAGGGGGGGCTGGACCTTCTGCACCCCGGTCTGTTGCTATCGGGCAACGTTTATTGATGCCTGAGCAGATTTGGAAGCAGAAAGAAGTACAAAGGGAGCTGGAAGCTCAGGAAAAAAAGCGCGGGCTGGCCGGCGAACCGGAAGTTCTGGCAGAACAGATAACAGAACAAAAAGAGCCGGAAGAAGCTCCAGTGATTGATACGCTGACCGGTATGCCTGTGAGAGAGCTTGAAAATAAAGTGTGGGAGTTTCTGTTCAAAGTAGTCGATACTCTGTCTCCGGCAGCAGGCAAAGTTAAGGGGGTCGTAACCGGTGTTGTCTCAGAGGAGAAGGTAGAACAGCTAAAGACAGGTCTTAAGAGCGTTCTGAAAAATCAGGTTGATTATGAAGTCAACGAAAACATTGGACGGCGTATCCTGCAGATAGCGCAGATTTGTGGTTCTACCGGTCCATTATTGCCAGCATTGACATTGCTGGGGTACTCCACTCCGGGTTATCAGTTTATTCCGGCAATGCTGGCACTCTGGCGACTCAAGGATTTCAGGGAAGAGATTTCTGCGCTGTATTACGACCACAATGCCACACCTGCGCTGGTGGATCTTACCATTAGTTGGGTGCCAACTTTAGCGTTCAGTCTTTCAGGATTCTAACCACTTGGCAAAAGTTGATGGAGACTGATAGTCTTTCTGGCAATAAAACCGGACTGATTGACCTACCTCTATGAAACCTATCCGTTTACTCGATACCCGCCTTGCTAACCAGATTGCTGCCGGTGAGGTGGTTGAACGTCCTGCATCGGTTGTTAAAGAACTGCTGGAAAACAGTCTTGATGCCGGCGCAAAACGAGTGAATGTCGAAGTAGAAAGTGGTGGTGTCAAATTAATCCGTATTCGTGATGACGGACATGGCATTGCCAAAGATGATCTGGCATTAGCCCTGTCGAGACATGCAACCAGTAAGATTTCTGAACTGGAAGACCTGGAAGGTGTCGGCACCCTGGGCTTTCGTGGTGAAGCTCTGGCATCCATTAGTTCGGTTTCACGCTTAACATTAACGTCTCATGTTGATGGTCAGGAGTCGGGCTGGCAGGTTCGTTCGGAAGGGCGTGATATGGAAGCTGTTTTAAATCCAGCGCCCCACCCCGTGGGTACGACAATTGAAGTCAAGGATCTGTTTTTTAATACCCCTGCGCGGCGGAAATTCCTGCGGACAGAAAAAACAGAGTTTTCCCATCTCGAAGAAGTCGTAAAACGTTTGGCCTTGTCCCGGTTTGATGTAGGGTTTGGTCTGAGGCATAACCAGCGCAGTATTCATCAACTAAGACCCTGCAGCACACAGGCTGAGAAAGATCGCCGGGTAGCGTCTCTCTGTGGACCAAAGTTTATTGAAAACTCGGTGATTGTTGATGTCGAGGTTTCAGATCTAAAGCTTTGGGGCTGGGTAGGATTACCAACGTTTTCCCGTTCCAGCGCTGATCTTCAGTACTTCTTTGTTAACGGCCGGGTAATCAGAGATAAACTGGTCGCACATGCTGTGCGTCAAGCCTATCGTGATGTGCTTTATGGGGGTAGGCATCCAACCTTTGTCTTGTATCTTGAGCTTGATCCGGCGCAGGTGGATGTTAACGTTCACCCAACCAAGCACGAGGTCCGATTCAGGGATGGTCGAACAGTCCATAACTTCCTGTTCAGTACGTTGCATCGTGCTCTGGGACAAGTGTCTCCAGAAGATCAACTGCCTTCAGCGGCTCTGTCTTTACAGCCCAAAAGCCAAGCCTCAGGCATTGAAGGTGGCGAATTCAAGAGTCAGGAAAGTATGAAGCTGTCCCCGGCTCCAGCCAGTGCCTCCTTTTCTTATAGTGCAGCTTCCGGGCAGCCGTCAGCGTTTTCAGGTGCAAGACAAGCAAGAGAAACACCTCTGCCAGATCAAATTCAGAAGCAGATTCAGGCATACGGTGAGCTTTATGCTTCAGGTGCCACGGAGCGAAGCTCTCTTCAGGAAGATCAGCCCTCAGCCATCAATGATACTCCAGCCGAACAGTCTACCTCCGTAAATCTGCCAGAACAGACAGCAGATATCCCACCCCTGGGCTATGCCATAGCACAACTGAAAGGTATTTATATTCTCTCTGAGAACGAGCAGGGGATGATTCTGGTCGACATGCATGCTGCTCACGAACGCATTACTTATGAACGGATGAAAATTTCCTGGCATGCCGATGGTATTAAAGCCCAGCCTCTGTTGGTACCAAAATCAATTGCTGTCAGTGATCGTGAGGCGACCTGTGCCGAAGAAAATTATGAGTACTTCAAACAGCTTGGATTGGCGCTTGAGCGAATGGGACCAGAAACACTTTTGGTGCGTCAGTTGCCGGTTATGCTTCACAATGCTGATGTAGAAAAGCTGGTCCGTGATGTGCTTTCAGATCTGATGCAGCACGGTGACAGTGATCGTGTGGAAAGTCAGATAAATGAGGTACTGGCCACCATGGCCTGTCATGGTTCAGTACGAGCTAATCGTCGTCTTTCAACCGAAGAAATGAATGCTCTGCTCAGGGACATGGAGCGGACAGAACGCAGCGGACAGTGTAACCATGGAAGACCCACCTGGACCTTATTGACACTGGATCAGCTGGACAAACTGTTTTTGCGAGGGCGCTAATTTACCCTGGAGCCAGTGTATCCGCCAGGAAAGCAGGGCTGTCTGACTATCCTTTCCGCTCCAACAAATCATCCACGGCCTTTGACAGAATAACCAGACAGCCCAATTCGAGAAAACTCTGACTTTAGATGGACCAGGATATACCTAGTTGCAGGGCCTGATAATCTGTCTGATAGTCATCTGCCTTGCTGAACTGGTAGCTGCCGTAAATTTCCATATCGGCTGTCAGGCTGTGCCCCACTCTCACCTTCATTCGCCAGGCATCGTTGCTAGTGATATCAGCGGGTAGATAGGCCGTACGGCGAGCTATTTTCTGTCGCAGGTCAATGGTTCTCAGGTCGTCATCATTGAGATCCTTGTTGTAATCAACCTGAATGCCCAGACGCGTTCTGTCGTTAATGGCATCCAGAAAAACACCTGCTGCTGCATTCTTGAAGTCCAGCTCCTGATCCCCGAATACCATGGAAGAGAGATTGTTTCCGGATTCGGTAAAGCCATCTACTGATGATTTATGATAACTGGCGGATACGACGGGGCCTGCTTTTATATTGCCATTGTCGTAAAGTGCATAGCCCGTATCCAGTGTTAATCCATAGAGCTTACCTGTAGTGGAGCTACTTTCTTTACGTGTCAGGGCACCTAAACGGAAACCACGCTTATTTTTATAATCGAGGTCGAAATAGTTCACTGCCGCATTGGAAAACAACCTTTCTCCCTGGTAACTTGCAAAAAGACTGCCGCCGAAACTGTCGGTTTTATAGTTGGATTGCTCGGGTGTGTATCGAGTTTCAGCACCCTGTATGGCGATACCCAGCCTGAGTGCTTCTGTCAATTGGTAGTGCAGGCCCGCATGGATGACATAGCCCTTGTTGTTATTGGCTTTCCTGCCAACAGCGTCATAAATCTGGTTTTCTACTCCGGCTCCGCCGCCAAAAAATGACAAGGTGCCTGATTCCGCGTCTTTCCAGCGATGCTGTGCCAGTTCATTGAAAATATTGTTATCCAGTGTGGCTGAGTGAGAGTCTGCAATTCTTGGCAAGCCGCCGACTTCGGTGGCCCCCCTGATGGCCGACAAAATATAATCGCTGCCTATTTTGTGCATGACGCTGGAGGGGTGCAGGCCATCCCAGAATATTGACTTCTGTGCAACCCCCGTTGTGATGCGTTCTCTCTGGTCTCCCCCCTGATCAGGCGCTCTGCATGGGACGCCAATTGGCTCACCCTTAACCATACAGGTGATATCGGTATTTTCAGAGGAAAGATCAATGAAACCGAAGGCTGCCGCGTTATCAGACACCTCTGTAACCAGACCAGACAGATTCATATAGAAGATATTGGCACTGGACTTTTGGAGCTCTGTGAGGACGGCGTCATCAATCGCTTTACTGGCCATACTGAGTTGGTCACGGGTGCCAGATAACTCACGCTCTCCTCCTGGTGTTTCTCCAAGATTGGGAACATTGAGCAAAACGATATAACGAGCGCCATAGCTTTGGAGAGCATTGACACTGCCCACCATGTTTTGAGCAACTTCCCGGGGTGTCCGAAGCTGATGCACCACAAATACCACATCATTGCTGCCTCCCAAAACCATGTACATGGCTTTTTTATCTGCCTGCCCCTGGTTTCTCATGAAGAAGGTATTTTGCTTTTGAGCCTGGAAAAATTGCTCTGGATTTAATGGCGTGTACGGGCTGTCAGACGTGATTGATAAAAGAATTTCCTCACTGGAGTTGCCACTCACGGCAAAGTTATTGCCACCCGTCACAGAAGGGCTAAGATCAAGCCTCATTGTGCCGGCAATATTCTGATTGTATAAAGTTTTGTCTGAGAAAGTGAGTGGGAACAAACGCCCGGAAAAAGGGATTTTCAGGTTGCCGGTATCTGAGATACTGTCCCCAAAACTAAAAAACTGACTATAAAGTTCATTTGCATTTACAGGGGATAGCGTTAAAGAAAGAGCTGCTGCTGAAAGTACTTTTCGGTAAGAGGGCTTTAAAAACGGGACTGCTTTCATGATAAACCTGTTTTTCGATCAGTTGGCGTCGGTCATTCCATTGTTCCTGTGCTCCAATTAAACTAAGGGTCTGTTCGAGAATAGACTGCCTTACTGTGGTGGCAACAAATTGCTAAAAAATTTTTGCCATCCCCGGTCAGGTTCGCGGAACTCTTTCATAAATTTCCAGTCTATAGCTTTTGAACCCGGGAACGCTTCAGGTACACTCGGCTACCCGTTTTTCTAATAACGCTTTATTTTTCTGTTTATGGCATCCGAACCGAGTACACAGAGGGTCTCTTCTGAAGAAAAACTGCCACCGGCTATTTTCCTGATGGGGCCCACTGCATCCGGCAAAACCGATCTGGCTATCCAGCTGGCAGAGCAACTTCCCTGTGAGTTGATCAGTGTTGATTCGGCACTGGTCTACAAGGGCATGGATATAGGAACAGCTAAGCCCTCTGCGCAGGAGCTGGCTCAGGCTCCTCATCGGTTGATTGATATCCGGGATCCTTCCGAGCCTTATTCTGCAGCTGACTTTCGTAAGGATGCTCTCAGGGAAATGACGGAAATTACTAATAAGGGAAACATACCTCTTCTTGTGGGAGGTACCATGCTTTATTTCAAGGCGCTTCGGGATGGTTTGGCACCCCTGCCAGCCGCGGATCCTGAAATCAGGGAAATATTGATGGGCAGGGCAGAGTCTGAGGGCTGGCAGGCGCTTCATGAAGAGCTTCAGAGTGTCGACCCTGTAGCCGCACTTCGTATTAAAGCAACGGATACTCAGCGCCTGCAAAGGGCACTGGAAGTCTATTATGCGACAGGTAAGGTACTTTCCCGTTGGCATCTGGAGCAACAAGCCAGTCGACTGCCATACAATGTAGTCAATCTGGCTATTGCTCCCAAGGATCGATCAATACTTCATCAGCGCATTGAAACCCGTTTCAGGCTGATGCTGGAGCACAACTTTATGGATGAAGTCAGGGCTCTTTATGAGAGGGAAGATCTGGATATTTCACTGCCTTCCATCAGAGCGGTGGGTTATCGCCAGGTCTGGGGATATCTTGAAGGGGAGATGGATTACTCCACCATGGTGGAAAAAGGAGTGGTCGCTACCCGGCAACTGGCCAAGCGACAGTTGACCTGGCTCAGAAGCTGGCCCGATATACACTGGCTGGACAGTACGTCGGAAAACCGGTTAGAAGAAGCCTTAAAATGGCTGAAGCCCGTCCTCAAATAAGGAATAATAAGAAGTGTGATTTCTGTATAACTCTTCTGGCCCCGGCTTTGTATTGGTTACATCATTGACAAAGTGTATTGGAAAAGGCTGGTACGTGAGCACCTGCAATAGTTTCTGCAGGTCCGGTATGAGTAGCTAGTATTACCTATTGATGGCAGTGCGGGGCTTCGCTTACTGTTGCCCGGCTGAATTTCTGGGCTGTACACAGATTGAACAATCAGGTACTGGCACTGCCGGTCGAGCGAATAGCCCAACTAGAAGTGAACAAAGGCTATTCAAAAACCCGAGAATTAATAAGGAGTACAGAAATGTCAAAAGGGCATTCTCTACAAGACCCTTACCTTAATGTGCTGCGTAAAGAGCGCGTGCCGGTTTCCATTTACCTGGTAAACGGCATCAAACTCCAGGGACAGATCGAATCATTCGATCAGTTCGTAATCCTTCTGAAAAACACTGTTAGCCAGATGGTTTACAAGCACGCAGTATCAACTGTAGTGCCAAGCCGTCCGGTACGTCTGCCGATGCAGGGGCAGGAAGGCATGGCCGAGCACGACGAGCAAGAATGAACTTTTTGCTGGTTGATTAGAAGGCGCTTTCGTAGCGCCTTTTGACGTTTAAGAGTTTTATAAACACTGCGTCTACGATTGAAGCATTTTCCACTATGAACAGTGTCATATGGAAGAAACAGCTGTGTAGAACAATAATCGGGCGGTATACTGACACGCTGGCAGCTTGTTTTTAACGAATAATTCAGATCGTTTAATACTCTCTGCTGCGTAAATGAATGGTTCCGGTCGCAGTTAGCAGCCATAAGAGAAACATTGTCGTCCTGCCATAATGCCATCTGGTCTTGAGTCATCCGGGAACGACGTCTGCTTTATGGTTACTGGTTCCTTGTGAAAGAAAATAATTTCAGGAGTTCTGTTTGTTTTTTGAACGCCATGAAGGTGGTGAAAGTGCAATCCTTGTTCATCCGGATATGAGTGAAGACAAGGAACGGGAAGATCCGCAGGAATTTATGGAGCTGGTTCGTTCCGCTGGTGTTGAAACTCTGGCTTTTATCACAGTGAACGTGCGGTCTCCTTCTCCCCGCTATTTTGTGGGTCCTGGCAAAGTTGAAGAAATCCGTCAATCCGTGTTTCAGCAAAGGGCTGAAGTTGTTCTGTTTAATCACGCTTTGTCGCCTAGTCAGGCAAGAAACCTTGAAAAAGAGCTGGAATGCCGTGTCATCGACCGCACCGGACTGATTCTGGATATTTTTGCTCAGCGTGCCAGAACCTTTGAGGGTAAGCTGCAGGTTGAATTGGCTCAGCTTGAATACATGAGTACCCGTCTGATCCGTGGCTGGACTCACCTGGAGAGGCAGAAAGGGGGTATTGGTCTGCGGGGGCCGGGTGAGACCCAGTTGGAGACTGACCGCAGATTGCTGAGGGCGAGAATTAAGAGCATTACCCGCCGATTGGAAAAAGTTCGTAAGCAGCGTGCTCAGGGGCGCCGTTCCCGAAAGAGGGCAGAAGTGCCGCAGGTTTCTCTGGTGGGTTATACCAACACAGGCAAATCTACATTATTCAATAGCATGACTCAGTCGGATGTTTATGCGCAGGATCAGTTGTTTGCCACACTGGACCCAACCTTGAGAAGGCTGGATCTTGCCGATCTGGGGCCGGTGATTTTGGCGGATACGGTAGGATTTATTCGACACCTGCCTCATAAGCTGGTCGAAGCCTTTCGGGCGACTCTGGAAGAAACCCGTCAGGCAGATTTGCTGTTGCATGTGATCGATGCTCATGATCCGGAACGTCTGGAAAACATCAGGGAAGTGCATGAGGTTCTCAAAGAAATTGATGCCAATGAAGTACCTGCACTGCAGATTTATAACAAGATTGATCTGCTGGCTGAGGTAACGCCTAAAATCCAGCGTGATGATAATGGGCGACCTGAAAGGGTCTGGGTCTCTGCAAAAGACGGTGTGGGTCTGGAGTTAATCGAAAAGGCTATTACCGAATTGCTGGGCGATGATATGGTTCAGGGGCGTCTGCTGCTGAGGGCTGCCCAAGGAAAAGTGAGAGCACGTTTGTACCAAATGGGTGCCATTCAGTCAGAAGAGTATTCTGACAATGGTGAGCTCTTGCTGGCTATCCGTATGCCCAGAAGTGACTTTGACCGTGTCGCTAAACAGGAAGGGTTGCAGGCAGATTGCCTGATAGAAGGGTAGGATTATTGTTACCGAATAGTCAGTGATGTGTCAGGAAGATGCGGTGATTACTAATATGAGCTTGCACTTCCTGCTGTCCAAACTCTACAATCTGGCCTAGGAGTCCTGTCAGACCTGAGATAATTTCATACTCGAAAGCTTGAGTTAGACAGGCTCCCGGAACGACACAACTGGTCTGTATCCGAAAGTCGTGGTGTTGGAAAAGTGCTGAATATTCACTCTTCCAGTCAAGCCTTCGGGGATCACGACCGGGGAGACAATACGCCTGTCCGGGCAAGGTCACGTTCACAGATCTGTCAGGCCGATCGCCTTATGGGTTTTTTTGTACTGTTGTAAAGAGAATAACCCTGTCGTGATGGCGAGGATCAGCTTTACAGCAAAATAGTTTGCTCACAGAGCCAGTTTGGACCATCCAAGTCCTGACGCATCAGCTGGGCAGAGAATTCGTTACTGACTCTACGGAGACATATATGGCCTGGAACGAGCCGGGTGGAAACAGCCAGGATCCATGGGGTAGTGGAAAAAATAACGGTGGTGGCAAAAATCAGGGGCCACCTGATCTGGACGAGGCATTCCGCAAACTGCAGGACAAACTGAACTCAATGTTTGGTGGTGGCAAGAGCGGAGGCAGTTCAGGCAGAGGGGGCAATGACTCCGGTTCTTCTTCAGGAATGTTTATCGGAATCATAGTTCTGGCAATTGTCGCCTATCTGTGGAACGCAATTTACACCGTCGATGAAAAAGAGCGTGCTGTTATTTTGCGTTTCGGGGTATATACCGAGACCGTTGGTCCGGGTCTTCACATGTATTTCCCACCTTTTGAAAGCAAGTTTCAGGAAAAGGTGACTGAACTTCGTACCTATAACCTGAGACAGCAGATGCTGACTGAAGACGAAAACATTGTTGAAGTCTCCATGTCTGTCCAATACAACATTGAAGACGTTAAAAATTATGTTCTGAACGTCGCCAAGCCACTGATGAGTCTTGAACAGGCCACTCAGAGTGCTCTGCGCCATGTCGTCGGCAGCTCTGAGATGTATCAGGTACTGACCCAGGGGCGTGAAGTTCTGGGGCAGGAAGTTCGTACTCGTTTGCAGGAGTACCAGGAAAACTATGGTACAGGGCTGCGCATTGGGAAAGTCAACATAGAAAGTGCCCAGCCTCCAAAAGAAGTTCAGGCCGCTTTTGATGATGTGATCCGTGCCCGGGAAGACGAACAGCGTGCCAAGAATAAGGCGGAAGCTTACGCAAACAAGGTTATTCCTGAGTCCCGTGGTAAAGCTCAGCGGACTATTGAAGAGGCAAATGCGTACCGCGATGAGGTCATTGCCAGAGCTGAAGGTGAATCTGATCGTTTCTCCAAGCTGCTGACAGAGTACAAACGTGCACCTGAAGTGACACGTGAGCGTCTCTACATCGAAACTGTTGAAGAAGTCCTGAAGAACACCAGCAAGGTACTGGTGGATGTCAAGGGTGGCAATAATATGATCTACCTGCCACTGGATAGACTGACCCAGGGCAAGTCATCCATGCCAGCCCAGCCATCTGAGCTGAGCAGTCAGGATTTGTCTGACATCAGTAATCGCGTTGCAGAGGAGCTGAGCAAGCGAGTGAACAGTGCACGTAGCAGTGGGAGGGTTGGTCGATGAATCAGAAAGGTTTTACAGCCCTGATCGCCGGTCTTGTCATCTTGGTTCTGGCCTGGAGTTGTCTCTTTGTTATCAGCGAGCGTGAGCGCGCTGTGCAACTGCGTTTTGGTCAGCTGGTGAACCCGAATCTCAAGCCGGGTCTGCACTTTAAATTCCCGTTTGTGGATAACGTGCGCATTTTTGATGCCCGTCTGCAACACCTCGAGGTGCCATCTGAGCGCTTCCTGACGCTGGAACAGAAAGCCGTTATTGTGGATTCCTACATCAAGTGGCGAATTGCGGATGTAGCCAAATTCTACAAGTCTACAGCTGGTGATATTTTTCGTGCTAACACACTGCTTTCTCAGCGTGCTGAATCCAGAATGCGTAACAAGTTTGGTGGTCTGACACTGAACGAGGTGGTATCCGGTCAGCGTGATAAGCTGATGAATGATATCACCAGTAATCTCGATAAAGTGGCCAGGGAAGAGCTGGGTGTGACTGTGGTTGATGTCCGGGTTAAGAAAGTCGACCTGCCACCTCAGGTCAGTGACTCGGTATTCGAGCGTATGTCTTCCGAGCGTGAAAAAGAAGCTCAGGAATACCGCTCTAAAGGTCAGGAAATGGCCGAAGGTATCCGTGCTAATGCGGACCGCGAACAGCGCGTTATTCAGGCAGATGCCTATAAAGAAGCTGAGATTGTTCGAGGTGATGGTGATGCCAAGGCGGCAGAAGTTTATGCTAAGGCTTATCGTCAGGATCCTGAATTTTACGCTTTCTATCGTAGCCTCCAAGCTTATAAAGGGTCTTTTGACAGTAAAGGCGACATCCTGTTGCTGGAGCCTGACAATGACTTCTTCAACTATCTGAACAATCAGTCAGGCAGCAAAAAGTAAGTGTTCAGGCTGCCGGGTACGGCATTGCAGAGGTCCGGATGGACTGAAACGATGCTGCTGCCCTTACTTCAGTGAGTGTTGTGATGTCGCAAACCGGGTTCTGCCCGGCTTTTTTGTGGGCCTATCCAGTAAACTTCAAATAGCAGTTAAAAAACTGTGGTAGTGGTAGATGTTTTGGTGACCGCATTCTGGCCAGAAAAATTGTATAGGAGGCGGGCTCCTGAAGGATGAATCTGTGATCAGATACAACCATCTCTTGTTTTGCAATATTGAGATGGTTGCTCTTGACTGAATATGAATTAAACAGTGAAACTACTGTTTTTTAAAACTCTATATTTGAGGAAGATTATATTTTTTTTCTATCGAGTTTCTAATATCATTTCGGTCTATTTTTTTAAGGACATATAGGAAGTCTCTAAAGGTAATAGGTCGACGAGAGCGTTGCTTCCATTGATTCAGCATCTTCATTACCTTTTCCGTAACTTGTCTGTTGTCGGTATCAATAGCGTCCAACTGATATTCTTCAAAATCCACTTCCGTACGTCTGGCAAACATTTTCCAATTAGTACCTATCTTGTAACCATAATCCGTGAATATTTCTTTAGGTAGAGGCGAGTCCAGAGTGTATCCTGTTGTTTGCTCATACTGGCGATGTACTGATGCTTGCAGAGGTGCCTGCGCGCCCCTGACAAGTGAAGGTGGCTGTTCCTGAGTCAGTTCATCAGCCAGCTCTCTGGGAATCTCGCCAAAGACGAAAAACATACTACTTATGAACGCATTTTTTTGATCTGAACTGGTTGATTCCAGAAAATTAACAAGCTCTTTTCTGGCAAGCTTGGAAAAGTTAACGAAAAGCTCACGTTGATCCAGAGAAAGTTTTTGTGTGAAACCGTAATATCCCGAGAGTGTTGAGCTTAAAATAGCCAAACCGGTAACTATAGCTTTAACCTGTTCAGGTGTGGATGGATTATCGTCAGAGACATCAAATCCAAGGCCATCAAGTGTTTGAGATTGTATATTTCTTTCTAATCGATACCTGTTAGATTGAGTAATAAAAGTATATAGTCCCATGCCCCAGGGCTTAATGTCTATCTTCCCATCATTATAAACCGGAAAGCCAAAACCATAATCTCTATTCAGCTTTCTGGATAAGGTGCCTAAATGTGTAAATGTATCCTGTTTAGAAGGAACCGTTTCCTCTGTTAGCAAATCACTGGTTTGTTTGAATATTTGATAAATGAAATCTATTAATTCTTTTATCTTTTGATTATCTACGCGTGAATATACGAGATTATATAGCTCATTGTGTGTTACAAGGTTATTGCCTGTCAGCTCATTTTCTAATCTGTTTTCTTTTAATTTATCCAAGTGATCTTTGGTTTCAAATATGTCCCTGTGACGGGCAAGTGTTTTAACAATTCTTGCTACCTCAGTATGCTTATCGATTCCATGATTATTCGCCAGTGCCCCGACCTGAAGAATCAAACTGCCAGCAGATAATTGACCTCTGGAAAATTTAACCCAGTACTTATGAAATCTTTCCAGAGTCTCTTTGTGCGACAAAAAGCTTTCAGTTAAAAGGTTATAAAGCTCATACTTCTGGTAGAACATGCTGTGGTGAAAAAGATTCAATTCCCGTCCTTCGTAGACCAAATCAACGAGCCAGCGTAATATTTTGATAGCTGAGGTATCAACCACTTTTGCCAAGGCCACCGGTATTTCCTTGTTTCTTACGATAGGAGGTGGTCCGCTAAGATTCTGCTCAAATGCAACCATTCCGGCATTAGCGCAATCAAAGCACATATTGTCGTAGAATATAGGTCGGTTTTTCTGACAAGTTTGGCAAATTCTGGTGTTTGGTGCCCCACCGGAACCATCGTCTTCCCCATTTCCGCTTCCACCGTGGGCGTGTCGCTTTTGATGAAGATAGTCTGCTTGAGATTGGCTGTAGGAGGGAGGGGCATTTAAATTAACTCTGGAAACACCTTTTTCGATCGTTTCAGTCCCTGTTGGGCAGCCGATCCCCTCTGGGCAGCTGCCCGGAAAGACTGACACACTGCGTAATTGTTTTGGGCTTAAAATGAACTCTTGTTCTGCATAACCACGGTAGTCCTCTGTCTGTTGTGGGTTGTTACTCAGGTAATGATCAAATGCTGCTTCCGGATTATTCGGACTCCTGAGTAATGCCAAAAACAGTCCCGAATTCCGTTCAAGGTTTGCACCCCTTATCTTATCCCACAGTTGCTGTGAAATAAGGACGTTCTGCTCATTCCAACCCCGTTTGATTTTGAGAACAATCCGGGTTTCCCAAACCCGTTTCTTAACGAGCTGATCGTTAGCGTCGGGTAGGCGCACCAGGATCACTCTGCTGACCAGATTACTCATCAGTTCAAAAGAAAAAAGCGGAGCGATACCACCTCCCGGCCTTTTTTTAAATAAATCGTCTAAATCATCGCCGCCACCAAAACCGCCGCCGCCAGAGTTTGCGTATGGCTCGCTGTTATCGGTGACATCAGGGGTTCCGGGTATTGCAAAAGGCGTATTGGAGTGGCTGGTGTCGTCAAGATTATTGAACTCATTTTCAGGAGCCTGGGGGGTACGGAAAAAAATATCGACAAATGATCGCTTTGTACTGCCGGAACTATTGCTAACAGGGGTGTTGTCATCGGAGGGTGACGGTAAAACGGTGTGCTCCGAAAAAATACCGCTACAATCCGGTTGTATACTCCATTGATTGCTATTGTCTTGAACCGACAGCACTAGCGACGATTTTCCTGCCGGTAAACGCCATCTGGCCAGATACTCGTGTTGCCAGCCGCTTCTGTCTGGTGTGAGTTCGACCAGCCTCATTTTCCCAGCCTGAATATCCGGCATACCCTGTCCTGTTGAAGCCTCTGTAATCACTGGTGGTGAGGGAAAATGTTCCGTAGATGGCGAGGGGGGAGTTCTGAAACAAAAATGAAATATATCGCCTGCCTTGCTATCCAGGCTGACATATAGCTGATTTTTTTCCAGTCCTGCTGGCTTGCTTTTATCGTAAGTAGTCTTGAGATCGTAAACAAGGTGAAGCGGCGGACTGTTCTCCATAAACGACATTTTGCTAATAAGTTCTGATGTCTTCAGGGGTGTGAAAGAGCCTCCCCATCCTGTCCAGCTCAACAGGTTGGAAACGTAAGAAACATAAGAACTGTGGCCGGACACCGGCAACATGACAGATAGAATGAGTAACATAAACAGGCGCGGCATGGTGAGAAATCTTACTGCTTTCATGATTGAATTTGCCCATAGATTTTTATTGTTGAGGCATAACAATAGACCCTAAATCTGAAGCCGTTTTATTTATAATCGAAGCCAGGCTTCTTCGTGCCCGGGAAATAAAGAAAAGAAGGAAAGACATTCAGGCCCACCTTTGGTTACTCCAGCACCGGGGAAGCATTCTTGGCAATACGTCATCCAGCAGAATCAGCATGAGACTGAAGGCTGTGCCCCGATGTTTCATCATATCCAGATGAACACTCCCCAGGGGATAGGCTCAAAAAAACCGGGTGGGACCCGGTTTGTGATATGTGACAATAAAGGAAAGAAACAGTGTTGCTGAGCTTCCTGACAAGCCAGAGAATGATAAATAATCGATAGCTGGTCGTGAACTCTGCTTCAGCCAGTGGTATGATACCGCAAACCGGGTTCTGCCCGGTTTTTTTGTGGACCTGTCCGGACTGGAAAGCTTTGGGGAGTCATCTGTGGATATGTTGCAACATCTGGGCATAGCCTTCAGTCTCATGCTGATTCTGGAAGGCGTCTTGCCTTTCCTTTATCCCCAGCGCTGGCGCAATATGGTTACAAAGCTGTCAGAGATTGATAACCGGCAGCTGCGTATGGCAGGCTTTGGCAGCATGTTGGTAGGACTCATAATCCTGAGTATGCTCACGTAAGGGCGAAATAATCTATCGCTCTGGGAGCCTGACTGAGAATAGCGCCCGAAGTGAGGTCGGCAGTCTATTCTCAGTCAGGCTCCGGGAACAGTGGTAAAAAGCGAAAAAAAGAGGGCTGTTATGACCGTCGCAGATCGCTGGTTATTGCCAGATGGCATTGAGGAAATTCTCGCTCCAAGAGCGCGTCAGGCAGAAATGCTGCGTCGTGAGATGCTGGATTTATTCGATGGCTGGGGCTACGAACTGGTGATGCCTCCGCATCTGGAGTTCATGGAGTCACTGACAGCCGGCGTGGGTCACGATCTGGAGTTGCAGACGTTTAAAGTGACGGATCAACTCACGGGCAGAACGATGGGTTTGAGGGCGGATACCACGCCAGCCGTTGCCAGAATTGACGCTCACACCCTGAAAGAAAAAGGGCCGGTTCGACTTTGTTACGCGAGCAGTGTTTTTCACACCCGTTCGGCGTCGCTGGGAGCCACAAGGTCCCCCATTCAGCTGGGTGCTGAACTTTACGGTCATAGCGGTGTTGAGAGTGATATTGAAGTTATTTCCCTGATGCTGGAAACACTGGCAGCGGTCGGTATTGAGTCTGTGAACCTCGACCTGGGTCATGTCCGGATCTATCGTTCACTGGTGGAATATGCCGGACTGAGCGAACAACAGGAGCAGAAACTGTTTGATGCTCTGCAAAGAAAAGCAGCGTGCGAAGTGTCTGAGCTGCTGGCTAGCTGGCAAATCTGTTCGGGTACTGCAAGCATGTTTCAAGCGCTGGCATCCCTGACAGGTCATGCCAGTGTGATAAATGATGCCCGTGCGTTACTGAAAGACGCGCCAGAGGCAGTTTTCAAAGCGCTCGACCAGTTGGAAGTGATTGCTGGCAGGGTCGCTGAGCTTTACCCGTCAGCCAACCTCTACCTCGATATGGGTGAGTTGCGCGGTTATAACTATCATACAGGCGTCGTGTTTGCGGCCTATGTTCCCGGAAAGGGGCAGGCGATTGCCAAAGGTGGTCGATACGATGGCATCGGGCGAGTCTTTGGCAGAGCCCGCCCTGCCACCGGGTTCAGTACTGACTTGAAGACATTAATTGAGATGAAGGGTCTTCTGAGTCTGAAAACGGATGCCGATGATGAACGAGTGACGATATTTGCTCCTGTTGATGCAGACCCTGCCGTTGTGCAGAAACTGCGTCGGCAGGGACAGCGGGTAGTTTACCAACTGCCCGAACAAGAGACAGACGCTGCGGGCACGGGTTGCGACCGGCAGCTGGTCTGCCGTGACGGAGAGTGGGTTGTAGAATAACCCGGAAGTTTGATCGAAACTGATGTTGATCAAGCTTCTTCCGGCCTGTCACAGATGCATGAGAGTTGGTTCAGAAAATCTTTTGAACTGAACTTTGTCATGTCTGTTTATTCTAGAAAGTAAGAGACCGTTTACCATGGGTAAGACTGTTGTCGTACTGGGCACTCAATGGGGTGACGAAGGTAAGGGCAAAATCGTTGACCTGCTGACCGAGCAGGCAGAAGCGGTTGTGCGCTTCCAGGGCGGCCATAATGCCGGCCACACACTGGTGATCGACGGTGAAAAAACCGTTCTGCACCTGATTCCTTCCGGTATTCTGCGTGAAGACGTCGTATGCTACATCGGTAATGGCGTGGTGCTGTCTCCTGAAGCTTTGCTGAAAGAGATTCATAAGTTGGAAGACAGTGGTGTTCCTGTTCGTGAACGTCTGCGTATCAGCCCGTCCTGCCCGCTGATTCTTCCTTATCACATTGCCCTGGACCAGGCTCGCGAAGTGGCCCGTGGCAAGGATAAAATCGGTACCACCGGTCGTGGTATTGGCCCTGCCTACGAAGACAAGGTAGCCCGTCGTGGACTGCGTGTTGCTGATCTGCTGCACCCTGAGCGTTTTGCCCGGAAACTGAAAGAAGTCATTGAGTACCATAACTTTGCTCTGGAGCACTACTACAAGGCTGATACTGTCGATTTCCAGAAGACTCTGGATGAAGCATTGGCCATGGGTGAGCAGATCAAACCGATGATTGAGCGTGTGACCGACAAGGTTCACGAGCATCATGGCAAGGGTGATAACATCCTGTTTGAGGGGGCTCAGGGCTCTCTTCTGGATGTCGATCACGGTACCTACCCGTTCGTAACGTCTTCCAACACAACCGCCGGTGGCGTTTCTACCGGCAGTGGTTTTGGCCCTCTTTATCTCGACTACGTTCTGGGCATCACCAAGGCTTATACGACCCGTGTCGGTTCCGGTCCTTTCCCGACTGAACTGTTTGACGATGTGGGTATGCACCTGGCCAAGAAGGGTAACGAGTTTGGTGCCACTACGGGCCGTCCTCGTCGTTGTGGCTGGTTTGACGCTGTCGCACTGCGTCAGTCTGTACAGATCAACTCTGTGTCCGGACTCTGCCTGACCAAGCTGGACGTTCTGGATGGTCTGGAAACCATCAGGATCTGCACCGGCTACAAGAATGCTCAGGGTGAGTCGATCACGACTCCTGTCGATGCTGAAGAATACGAAACGATTCAACCGGTTTACGAAGAAGTGCCAGGCTGGAGCGAGTCTACCTTCGGCGCCAGGAGTCTGGATGATCTGCCTGAGAACGCTCGTGCCTATATCCGTCGTTTGGAAGCAGTGGTGGGAACACCGATCCACATCGTTTCTACCGGCCCGGATCGTGTAGAAACCATTATTCTGGAGCAGCCTTTCGGCTGATCCAGCCCCCCGCCGGGTTCTCTGGCGGGGATTTCTTCTCCATCAGAACTTGTAAGAAACACCGGCCATGTAAACCAATGGGTCCGGTTCTGCGTCCTGCTTATAGCGGTTTCCGGCATTGTCCTTAAACTTCGCTGTGGTATTGATATCCATGTACCATACGGCAGCATTGACGGCCCAGTGCTCGTTCAGCTGATCGTCAAAACCCAGTTGTCCACTCAGACCCAATGAACTGTCTAATTCCAGATCGCTGCAGGTGTTACCCGCGGAACCTTTGAAATCTTCACTGAAGAAAACGGTATAGCTCAAATCAACGCCAAACTTATCAGACAGCATGTAGGTAAAGGAGAGCCCCGGCTGAGTGTTATTGTTGACGTCAGCTGTAGTGTTTTTGTCTTCAACCCTATTGGTTTTTAAACTCCCGCTGTCCACATCCGTCTGAACACTGGCTACTCCGCCACGAAAAATAAAACCTCAGGTCTCATAAGCTTGGGCAGATGTAGCAGAGTGCAGGAATCACGGTGAGCTATTAGTTCTGAGGGTGAAAAAACCTTGAATATTTTTCAAGGTTGTCTATATCTTAATATTCTAAAAAACAACAGACTCTGCTGTTTATTTGGGTAAAATTTCTGATGTTTGAAAGTATCAGATTAACAGATGAATATTTTAATATTGTTTTTTAGTAGAAACGTTTCTCGTTGAATGGCGACGCTTTTCTGGTAAAGTTATTTTGAAAAAATCAAGTTGTACCGCGAGAATTTTCTTTTGCCTTACTGTGATTGTTTTTACAGCTCAACTGATTTTTCTGAAAAAAGCATGGGCTTATACTCAGGAGGAAATAAGCCGTATACTCTTCGTTTCATTTTCAGGTCAGCGCTATGAAAAAAAAGACATTAATGCTGTTGATATCGAACAGTATCAATACGTCAGTCCTCTTCGTTACGAGCTAAATAAAGGTAATTTAAGTTCAAAGATAGAGGAAGAAAAAAAAGCTAAAAAGAATAACGAATTGCAAGCTCTGGCTGCATTGGTGCCTGTTTTGTATGCATTTTTTTCTGAAGCCACCCATCCTGTGCGAATGAATCAGGAAATCCTGATCGACACCAAAGCGGCTGGCGAAAAAGGAGAAAAGCAATCAACGGTTTTAAATCGTCTTTTCCCGGCTTATACGCTGGCAGGGCAGGTCTTTCGGCTGATGGTTCTGGCAAAGTGGCCGACTTCCGATGTATCGACTATTGAGAACCGGCAGGAAAGAATACAACAAATACTGGCTACGAATCCGGATTACTCATCAATAGAAAAACAACTATCAGGGCTCAGACAGTGGGAACCAAAATTAGCTGACATTTATTATCAGGACTCCTTATTTAATTCAGAAGTTGTTCAGGAAGAGTTAAAGTCATACATGAATCAGGGTTTTTTTCAGCAGCTGTGGAGCCATCCTGTAGGCAGTGGAATATTATCAATATCTACGCACTTTTTAACTTTTTCTGGTTACCTGGCATTGATACTTTCAGCACTGAGACAGCCGACTTATTGTTCAGCACAGTCATTATGCAGTTGGGGTGGAGTTGTAGTCAGCATAAGCTTGAACCAGTGGATATGGTTTCTTGAGTCCAGGCTAGAAGAATATTTTGCTGGACAGCGCAGAGTGAGCGGTCAAATGCTCAAAGAATATATAAGTGCTGTCTCTGGTTACCTGCAGCAAGTGGTTGACTGGCAACTATCAGATGGTTTGCCTGAAGCGTTAAAAATTCATTTCACCACAAAGGAGTTTGAAGAAATTATTGGCTTTCTCGAAGCAACAGAAAATCTTGCTGGAGCTGTCGTAAAGGGTCGCAATGCAGAAGCTGTGATATTACATGCGACAGAGTTGATCAGGATAAAGGACGTTCTCGCCAAGGTTATCTTTAAAGTAGGGGAAATGGATTTGTTTCTGGCGATAGCTGCTCGTATGCATGCTTCTGAGGCTGTTGAAAATGCTAATGAAGTCACTATTGCCCGATTCAGATCAGAGCCTGAGCCTTGTCTTTCCATGGTGGGCTTCTGGAATCCTTTGCTTGATAACAGTACTGCTGTTTCTAATACATTGCAGCTTGGGTGTGCAGGGAGTTATCTCAAAGACAACGAGGAGCTGGAGTATAATACAGAACCGGTTACTGGAGTGGGACTTTTGCTATCAGGCAATAATGCATCCGGAAAATCCACTCTTATGAGGGCTGTTACCTTGAACAGTATTTTTCTTGCCCAGACCCTGGGAGTTGCCGCAGCCAAATCCTATGAAGCGAGTATTTTTCATGAAGCAGGAAGCTACATGGACAAGTTTGACAAGGCTGGGGAGTCGTCGTCTTACATGGAAGAGTTGCGCTACGTATCAGAGCTTTTAAAGAAGCCAGGCATAATAAATAACGAAAACAAGCTTGTCTGTTTTGATGAGCTGTTCAGTACTACAGACCCTGATGATGGTAGAAAAGGTTTTGAGATTGTTTTAAAAGCTCTCGGAAGACAAAGCCATTTAATGGCACTGATATCCACTCATTATGACCTGGCTGATACAGGCGAATGGCAGGAATCCTTTAACATCATGCACATGGGGATGACAAACAGCTCTGGCTATATCAGGCCGACCTATCAGATAGAGGAAGGCCCTAACAAGTGCAAAGTTGCGCTTGAATTTCTGGCTGAAACTTTTCAGTCTGAACTGCCTGATATTGCTGAAAAAATACGTACTTACCGAGCACATTAAGTATGATTCTACGGCATCTGTTCCTATTGCCAGTTTGCCTGATAACCAGCCAGGTTCAGGCTGTGCAAACACCTTATGAGATCCTTGAAAGACAATACCTGATCAAGTTTTCGGACTCTGACAATCAATCGTTCCAGTCAGAGGCATATCAGAGTGAGGAAAGTTCTTCTCATACAGCTCATGAAGAGCTCTCCTCTCGAAGAAAGCGAGAGTTGCTGTTGCATCATCTTTATCCTGAATGCTCTCAGTCTGCTGAGATTCAGGGTATGTTTCAGACGGATATATGGCAGGATATGCAGGTGTTCAGGAAAGATGGGTACGCTCACCTGTATGACAGGCTGTTTCCAGGTACCTCATTACTTGGAGAAGTGTACGGAGCCTGTCAACTGGTTACAGGCTCTACAAGTAGCATTAAAACACTGAAGGAACGCAAAGAGATCCTTCGCAGTTTAATGGCTCCCAATACAGCTACCGCTTTAGTATCAAGTATTGATGAAATTAATCAATATATTAATCCGGTCGTTCGGCTTCTGGATAAAAAACATCCATTCTTTTACTTCTTTCATATGCCCATTTTACTTCATGATGAAGGCACTTGGGCCGAGTCGGAATCACTCATAGGGATAGAATTAAAAAATGAAAAAGCTATGCAGGAGCTAATGCTTCAGAATAATATTCATGGGGTGACGCCACAATTCAGAACCTTGATGTATATCATGCCAGTTTTAGGGTTGCTGACTTCGGGGTGGCTGTTTAAATTAAGTACCCCATCAAGAAATGTCAACATACATACTGATCAAAGCATATTATGGAACGGTTTGGTTATCACGGAGAAAACAGGAAGCTACATTCTTCCGTGGTCATTAGCTTTAAGTACGTTATACAAACTCAAATCGCTCCAGCAGAATCACGATGATTTGAAAAGAGTCAATAGAGAAATTACTTCAGAGTTACTATTACTGCGTCCTTTTTTCTCAGCTCTGTATAACCTTGGAAAAAATACCGGGTTATTTAATTTCACTGATAAAGAAGAAAGTTTACTTAGAATACTTATGGAGCAGATGAAGCTTTTGACGCTCGAAGATTATGGATATTTCTCATCATCGAGCATACAGCATGCTGCCAGTGCAATGAGAATTGTTGTTTTGCTGCATGGCTCAATTAACCGGTGGTTGAAAAAGCTTTCATGGATCGACTTTATGCTTTCTGTCAGCCGACAGATCAATTCTGAGCAAAACCCTTATACCTTTGTTGAGTTTGATGAAAGTAATTCCAGGCGTCCATACCTTTCAGCCGAGAAGCTCAGGCCTCCTGGTTTGGACTCTTCACAGGGAGTCGCTTCTGATATCCATATTGGTGCTGGAAGAAAAAAAGTCAGAAATGTCATTCTGACAGGTATTAATGCTTCCGGGAAATCGACTTTTCTCAGAACATTGGGTATTAATGTGGCCTTTTTGGCTCAAAACCTTGGTATTGCTTCTGCTGAAACATTTACCCTGAGACCCTACACATCTATCAATACTCTTATGGAAAAAAATGATGAGCTTGGAAGGTCTTCTTTTGAAACAGAAGTCAATCAGGTTAGCCATTTACTTAAAATTGTTCGAGGCAGAACCAACAAGAGCAGAGATCTTGTTCTTGCTGATGAACTGCTAAGAACCACAAATCCACAAGAGGCTGCTATAGGCTCGTATATTATCGCCGAAGAGCTGGGTCAGTTGCCCCATCTTACGCTACTGTTATCCACCCATTTTGGTCTGTTGAAAAAACTTGCAAAAAAGCAGCCTGAAATGTTCGACAATAAATATATGCAGACCATTGATACCGTTGATGGCATCCCAAGGCCGACATTTAAACTGGTCAACGGTGTCAGCCATTCAGTTAACACCTTGCCTTTACTCAGGGAAATGATAGAGGCTGAACATCCAGATCTTCTTGAATATATGGTTGAGGATTAACCCGGAAATCTCATAAAGTGGCAAGCTTCTCGCTAGCTATTTTTCCGTCATGACAGCAGACTTTTCAAACTCACGACTGAGAGGCTGTCGAAAAAGGGCTGCGCTCGCTACCTTTTACGACAACCTCATTCACTGGCGGGGATTCCCTTTCAATCAGAACTTGTAAGAAACACCGGCCATATAAACCAGTGGGTCCAGTTCTGCGTCCAGCTTATAGCGGTTTCCGGCATTGTTCTTAAACTTCGCTGTGGTATTGATATCCATGTACCATACGGCAGCATTGACGGCCCAGTGCTCGTTCAGCTGATAGTCAAAACCCAGTTGTCCACTCAGACCCAATGAGCTGTCTAATTCCAGATCGCTGTAGTCATTACCTGCGGAGCCTTTGAAATCTTCACTGAAGAAAACGGTGTAGTTCAAACCAAGGCCCAGATATGGCTGGAATCTGGAATTTTTGTCCATTGGATAGTACTGAAGGCTCACAGTAGGCGGCAGGTGTTTTACTTCGGCAAAATCCCCCAATCCTGCCAGATCACCTTTTCCTTTCAGAGTATGTTTGAACGGGGTAGCTGCCAGCAACTCAACGCCAAACTTATCCGACAGCATGTAGGTAAAGGAGAGTCCCAGCTGGGTGTCATTGTTGACGTCAACTGTTGCGTTCTTGTTCTCAACCCCGTTGAGTTCTAACCCCCCGCTATCAACATCCGTCTGAACACTGGCAACTCCGCCCCGGAAAATAAAATCTCCGGCCTCATAAGCCTGAGCAGAGGCAGCAGAAACAGCAACAGCTGCAGCAATAGTGAATGAGAGAACGTTTCTGTTCATAGTGGTCCCTTGTGTGTGGGTGCAGAAAGTTTACTTCTTAACTATTAATAGTTTAACTAATTGGTAGTAACGCAATATTGACCTGAATCAATGCATCGCCCTGTGTGCCAACACATATACGGTAGGAATTCTGTTGCAAGTATGGGCATACTAGGCAAAGATGCGCGCTAGCAGCCTGTCGGACTTAAGCGTCCGTAGCGAGGATTGCAAGAAATTGAGGATAAAAATTTCTGCTTCTGAGGAGAATAGCGAGCTATTTGACGAAGAAGCAGGAATTTTTAGACCAATTTATTGCAACCGCAGTAGGACAGCCTTAAGTCCGACAGGCTGCTAGTTACCCGGAGTAGGGTTACACTGCATACAGACATTATTTGATCACCGAGAGGTTGATAAACTCTATGCCCAAAAAAGGGTGGAAAGAACTGGACTCCCAGGCTGCCGATGAAGCAGCCCGCTACGACAACCCCATTCCCAGTCGTCTGTTTATTATGGAGACTCTGGAAAAAAGAGGGGCTCCGGCGAACCATAAAGTATTGTGCCGTGAGTTGGGTGTAACTGTGCCAGAGCAGCAGGAAGCTCTTTTATTCCGCCTAAAAGCCATGATTCGTGATGGTCAGCTGTTGGAAACCCGCAAGGGAACCTATGGCTTGCTCAGTAAAATGGATCTGGTCAAAGGGCGTATTCAGGGTAATAAGGACGGCTATGGTTTCCTTATTCCTGATGAGGGTGGGGAAGACTATTACCTCTCATGGCGTGAAATGCGCAAGGCTTTTGATGGTGATCGTGCGGTTATTCGCGAAACCGGTGTTGATCGTAAAGGACGACGTGAAGGTCAGATTGTTGAAGTCATAGAGCGTAATACCACTCAGTTGGTAGGGCGCTTTTACATGGAAAACGACAATGTTTTTGTGGTACCGGAAAACTCCAGAATTGATCGCGAAATTCATATTAAGCCCGGTCCTTTGATGCCCAGCCATGGGCAATATGTTCTGGTTGAAATTCTTGAGCAGCCGGGCCGCCGTGTTCAGCCAGTGGGCCTGATCAAAGAAGTATTGGGCGAGCGGCAAGATGCCGGAATGGAAGTGGACGTCGCATTACGGACCCATGACATTCCTCATGAGTGGCCTCCTGAAGTGGAAGAGCAGGTGGCCCGTTTCAAGCCGGAAGTGGCTAAGCGGGACAAAAAGCACCGTGTGGACCTCAGAGAAACGCCTTTCGTTACCATTGATGGTGAAGATGCCCGAGACTTTGATGATGCGGTCTACTGTGACACCAAAAAAAGTGGTGGCTGGCGTTTATTAGTAGCCATTGCGGATGTGTCTCATTACGTAAAGCCCGGAACAGCTCTGGATAAGGAAGCCTATAACCGGGGCACTTCTGTGTACTTCCCGGGGCATGTTATTCCTATGTTGCCGGAAGTACTGTCTAACGGACTCTGCTCTCTGAATCCTGAAGTGGATCGTCTGGCCATGGTGTGCGAAATGACCATCAGCGGCAAAGGTAAAATATCCGGTTACAAGTTCTATGAGGGCCTGATCCGCTCCCATGCCCGTCTGACCTACAACCAGGTCTGGGAAATGCTCTCAAAGCCGCTTAGTGATGACGGTAAAGCTCTGCGTCGCGAACGAAAAACGGTGCTTCCTCATGTTGAAGAGCTTTACAACCTGTTCAAGGTTCTGAAAAGTACTCGTTCTGAACGTGGCACCATTGATTTTGAAACGGTGGAAACACAGATCGTCTTCGGCCGTAACCGAAAAATCGAAAAAATTGTTCCTGCTGTCCGCAATGATGCGCACAAGCTGATTGAGGAATGTATGCTTTGCGCCAATGTCTGTGCTGCCAGATTTCTTCAGAAGCATAAGGTTCCCGGGCTCTATCGCGTGCACGAAGGGCCCACTATGGAGAAGCGGCTCAACCTGAACAGCTTTATTGCCAGTCTCGGATTATCGCTGCCAGCGGGTAAACTGAAGCCTGCTCACTTTCAGGCTCTGTTGGCATCGGTCAAAGACCGTCCTGATTACAATGTGATCCAGACTGTCGTTCTGCGCTCCATGAGTCAGGCAGTCTACACCTCGGATAATCAGGGGCACTTCGGGTTGGCCTTTGACGAATACGCGCACTTCACTTCGCCGATTCGTCGCTATCCCGACCTGCTGGTGCACAGGGCTATTCGTCATATTATTCGTTCTTCCGTTGAAACCCGTCACGTTGTTCGTGTGGGCGCCAGTGAGATGAACAAAAAGACTATTTATCCCTATGATGGCAATGAAGTTCTGGCTATGGGCGAGCATTGTTCTGCGACCGAACGCAGGGCAGACGAAGCCACGCGGGATGCTATGGATTGGCTGAAGTGTGAGTATATGCAGCAACATATCGGACAAACGTATTCCGGTGTCATTTCGTCTGTGACCGGCTTTGGCCTGTTTGTCGCCCTGGATGATATTTATGTAGAGGGGTTGCTACACGTTACCAGCCTTCCAGGTGATTATTACCACTATGATTCCGTTCACCATCGCATGGTGGGTGAAAGAACCGGTAGAGGTTATCGGCTAGGTGATGATATCGAAGTCATGGTTGCCAGCGTCAATCTGGATGACCAGAAAATTGATTTCGAATTATCCACAGGCGCTGGACTGAGACCCTCTCGTTCTCGTAAACCCCGAAAAAGCCCCTCAAAAGGTGGTAAGCCATTAGCCAATGTGGCCAAGAGTCGGGCGGCAAAAAAAGCTCTCTTGGATGCGGCAAAGTCTGAAGAGTCAGGCAAGAAGACGACAGGTAAGAAGCGAAAGCCCAACCGCAAGCAAAAAGCCGGGGCTAAAAACACTGGCAAGAAAGCCGGGAAGCCGTCAGCCGATAGGAAGCCGTCAGCAGGTAAGAAGCCAGTAGCCGATAAAAAGCCTTCAGCAAAACCTGCTGGCAGGCAGCCGGGAAAGAGAAAAGCTAAGTGATTTGAAAGTGGTTAGGCGGCACTCCTTTGCTTTCTGATTTTTTGATCAGTCAATTGATCTTTCTTTGTCATCTGCTCTGGCATTAATCGGAATCTTGAGTATTATCCGGGCTCGATAGTCCGCTTCGAGTGTTAAGATGTCACGAAACACCGACACAGGAAACAACCTCATGGCCAGATATAGCCTGGCTGAAGAGATTGCAAACAGTATCACCCACGGTCTGGGCGCCTTGCTCAGTGTTGCTGGTTTGACCCTTTTAGTAGCTTATGCAGCCGAGCAGCATGATGTCTGGCGCATCGCCAGTTTCAGTATCTACGGGGCAACGCTGATACTGCTCTTTCTCTCTTCCACGCTCTATCACAGCATCCAGCATGAGAAGACCAAGAAGGTCTTCAAACTGCTGGATCATTGTTCCATCTATCTCCTGATCGCTGGAACTTATACCCCATTCTTACTGGTCAGTATGAGGGATACTTTGGGCTGGATCATGTTTGCTACTGTCTGGCTGCTGGCTATTGCAGGCATTGTTTTCAAAGTCTGGTTTGGTCCACGCTTTAAAAAACTTTCAGTAGCCACTTATATTTTGATGGGCTGGCTGGTTCTTTTTGCGTCAAAAGAATTAGCCAGCAAGATATCGCTGGAGGGCGTCTATTGGCTGGTAGCGGGAGGCCTCTCTTATACCCTCGGGGCTGTTTTTTACCTGTGGAAAAAGCTGCCCTTTAACCATGCTATCTGGCATGTGTTTGTCCTGGGCGGTAGCTTCTGTCATTTCTTTGCTGTTTTTTTTCACGTGCTTCCCGTCAGTTAGTTCCTGGTCAAGCTACAAGTTAGTTCTATTGTCTGTGCTCGCGTTGGTGAAATAGGCGGGCTAACCAACTTTTGTGTTAATGGAAGTACCAGTTGATGGCAAAGACGCTGACAATGGTGGTAATCAAACCGAGGAAGGTAATGATGTATTGCCGGTTGATGGAGCCCATCTCGAAACGCACATCGGCGATTTCAGTGCGGACATCAGTGATTTCAGTGCGGACATCAGTAATTTGAGCGCGGAAATCAGTGATTTCAGTGCGGACATCCGTGATTTCAGCGCGGACACCGGCTATCTCTTTATGCACTTCAGAACGCAGGCTGCTTATTTCTGAACTGAGTGCCTGATAGCTGCGCTCACTTTGCAGTTGCACCTGCATGATGGCTTCTTGCATTACCAGCACATCTTTCTTACTGGCATTGTACTCAGGATCAAGGGAAGCACTGACTTTGCTGGCCAGTTCTTCATCAATGCCAATACGCTTTAATTCTGAAAATAACGACTTTTCCATAACAACCCCAAAAATTCAGAATCACAGCATAGATCAGGGATGACACTATGACCACCTGGCAGGAATAGAGCGCAGACTCTCATTTCCAGTATTGGGATGATGCGCCTTGTCGGGCGCAGTCGACAGTTGTCGATCTTTCATTTGCTCTGCACAATAGAGCCTAATAATGTTTCTGTAGAGCGAGAACGTCTATGTATTTCGGTCAGTGTTTATGTGGGCAGGTTTCCTATCGGGTAAAATCCGAGTTTGTCGAGATTGAATGCTGTCATTGTCTGACGTGCAGAAAAGCTCATTCTTCAGCTTTTGCCATGGGAGTGACAATCGACAGTGCTGATTTCGAGCTGCAGACAGGACAGGAACTGCTGAAGGAGTACGAATCTTCAACAGGAAAGAAAAGAGTTTTCTGTGGCCAATGTGGTTCTCATCTTTACGCTTATCGGGTGGCACAGCCGGAGTCGGTTCGATTGCGCCCTGCCTGTTTGAATATCGACATGAGTTCATTCAAATACAGCCATATATATACCGAAAACTGTCTGCGCATCGACTCTGAATGATTGATAAGACTTCAATCATTAACGGCTCATTGAAGCCTCTGATGAGTAGATCAACATTCCACTTGAACCTTTGGCTCTGCTAATATGCGTTCATTCCTAATTCCAACCCTGTATACGAATTCCCGTAATGAGTGATGATGTCGTTTTTGGCCTGCACGCTGTGCAAAGCCTGTTTGAGCATTCTCCGGAAAAAGTTCTGGAACTGATGATCCAGAAAGGTCGCACTGACAAGCGCATTAATGCGCTGGTGGAGGAAGCCCGCAACCAGGGAGTGACGGTGCGTTTTGTCGAACGCAGCCGACTGGATTCGAAAGTTGAAGGGGTGCACCAGGGCATAGTGGCCCGTGTTGCGCAGGCGAAAGTCTACCGGGAAGGTGATTTGGAAGATCTTCTGAATACACTGGATGAGCCGCCTTTTCTATTAATACTGGATGGTGTGACCGATCCTCATAATCTGGGTGCCTGTCTAAGAACCGCAGATGCTGCAGGGGTCCATGCCCTGATTACGCCCAAAGACAAATCGGCCAGCCTGAATGCGACAGCTCGAAAAGTGGCCAGTGGTGCTGCAGAGAATGTTCCATTGGTACAGGTAACCAATCTTTCCAGAACCATGGAATGGCTGAAAGATCGTGGCATTTGGATGATTGGAACCGCGGGTGAAAGTGCTTCTGATATTTACAAAACAGACCTCAAGGGTCCCCTGGCTCTGGTGATGGGCGCTGAAGGTAAGGGCATGAGAAGACTGACCCGTGACAAGTGCGATTCATTAATCTTTATCCCCATGTCAGGGTCAGTCAGCAGTTTAAATGTTTCTGTAGCGACAGGTGTCTGCTTGTTTGAGGCGGTTCGCCAAAGACAGTTATAGCAATCCGAAATTCTCAGGATGGTTTTTCTCTCAACAGGGCGTCGAGATGTTCAATCAACACAACCCAGTCAGCGTCTTCATTGTATGCCTGTTGAATAAAAGCCTGCTGACTATCTGAAAAGAAGTCGGCATGCTCAATTTTTACCCGGTGGGGCATTTTTTTATGCTCTTCGATGAAGGCATTGATTTCTTGATCACTGCTGGGCAGTCCAAGCTGATCAAACAGATCGTTCATGGTGTGATGGGCAGGTTCCATTGAGACCTCCTGATGGAATCTGTTTTCGTAACGTCAGGATAGCAGGCCACTGTCTTTTGAAAAGATAAAACCGGATTCCAAAGGTAAAAAATGTGACTACAAAAAAGAATGTCGTTTTATTGGATCGGGCTACTCTGGGTGACGGCGTGTCTCTGGAGGCGTTTCATCAGCTTCCGGTACCGTTGGTGATATACGATCAGAGTGAACCAGAAGATGTGATTGAACGTTGTCGTGATGCGGTCGCGATTGTCACCAATAAAGTGGTGATTGATGAGTCGACGCTTTCTTCGCTGCCCAACCTCCGGTATATCGGAGTACTGGCAACAGGAACGAATAATATTGATCTTGCTGCGTGTGATCTGCGCGGTATTAAAGTCCAGAATGTAGAGCGTTACAGCACTGCGTCTGTTGCTCAGCATGCCATGACTTTAATCTTGTCTCTGGCGGGCTCTGTTCCCGCTTACTCACGAGATGCTGTGAACGGCACCTGGGCAGAAAGCGACAGATTCTGTCTGCTTAATCATCCGATCATGGAGCTGGGAGGTAAAAACCTGCTCATTGTCGGTTATGGTGACTTGGGCAAGGCGACTGCCAGACTGGCAGGAGCATTCGGAATGAATGTATTGAAGGCTAGAGTACCTGGCTCACCGACAACCTCTATAGACCGGATAGAATTAGACGAAGGGTTGAAACAGTCAGATGTCGTCAGTTTGCATTGTCCATTGAGTGAAAGTACGGCCAACCTTCTGGATCAGAAAAGACTTTCGCTGATGAAGCCAGGGGCCATTCTGATCAACACCGCCAGAGGTGGGCTGGTAGACGAGAGTGCTTTGGTCTCGGCGCTGGAGGCAGGGCGACTGGGAGGTGCCGGGTTTGATGTGTTGTCAGAAGAGCCTCCCGGAAACGGGAATATCCTGCTCAATAAGTCTCTGCCAAATTTGATCGTCACTCCCCATTGTGCCTGGGGAAGTCTCGAGTCGAGACAGCGTCTGGTCAATCTTGCGGCGCAGCATTATGCACGTTTTTTTCAGGGATAGGAGTCGGCTTTCATAAGTTTAGGAATGCAAACTCCTGAAATACTGAACTATGAGGATTATCATCGATGAGAATGCACGACCCACTCCATCCCGGAGAGTTTATTAAGCAAACCTACATGGAACCAGCTAAAGTAAGCTGCAGGCAGCTATCTGAGGCCTTAGAGGTCTCACCCTCTACTTTGAACAGAATTTTGCAGGGAAAAAGCGCTGTGTCTACCGAGATGGCCAGAAGATTTTCCAAGGTTCTTGGCAGAACTGCGGAAAGCTGGCTCATCATGCAGAATAATTATGACGTCTGGCAGTCAGAGCAGTCGGTGTCGCTCAACACACTGAAGCCTTTCAAGTTTTCTTTAGCGTGACTACTGAGCCCCTCCTTCAGAATCAGGAGTGTAGGTAAAGCGATAAAAAATATCCACAGCCTGAGCCAGACCACTGACAACCTGCAGATAGAGTCTGGGCATGAGTTCATAGCGAACCTTCACTTCGCTCACTGAGTTAAAAACACCTGCACCGTACTGCAGGCGCAAACCGGGAGCTATGTAGCCACCAATGGTGATCTGGGTGTCTTCGCCACTGCCTGCTGTATCCAGCGAGACGTCGCTGAAACCAAAGCTTTCACCAATGGAGGTAGCGATACCACCAAACTGGGAAACACCGATACCCACCAGCATCGCCTCCGCTCCGGAACCGTCATCGCCTTCCAGACCTCTGCCTCGCAGCAGGTAGGAAAGTTGTTCCTGTTGTGGCATTTCCGGGCTGGAATAAACCGTCCACTCAGGTTTATTGACAGGGCCACTGACTTTGATGCCAACCTCCACATTATCTTCAATGGTTTCCGGGTTTCGAACGGCATTGACCAATAGATAGGGAGAGTCGACAGGCCCCTGAAAAATGATTTTTCCGTCCTTGATCAGTAAATCCTGGCCCAGCTGGTGGTAGCGACCCTCTAGTTGAATAGTGCCGTTTCCTTCAAGGGGTTTGTCAGGCAGCTGCAAAAGATCCAGATGCCCCGTGAGTCTGGCTTTGAAACCAAAAGCATTGAGCCGGACTTCGTCTCCGAGTACTACCCGTAGCTTCATCGAAAACAGCTTTAGAGCCTGCTCCCGGAGCTCTGAAGTCTGCCCTTCCTGAACGATCACGACATCGTCTGACACCGAAACAGCACTCTCAGGAAGTCTGTTGATGGTAATGCGACTCCACGGAATTCGGATGATACCTGTCAGTGTCACCTCTTCAGACAGTGTCAGCTTCAGGTTGGGTGAAAGCTTGATCTCGCCAATACCGGGGTAATTAACATCCAGGTCTTGTCCCTCCAGCGTAATGTTACCGCTTGGCTGTCGGAGATCCTTCCAGCTCAGTTGCCCTCCCAGATCCAGTGAGCCCTTACCCACCTGCATTTTGCCTTCTACTGTGCCTGAATCACCGGCCACATTGAGGTAAGTATTAAGTGCAGAAACGCTGACAATATCTCGCGTGGTATTGGCATAGCCATTTTCAATGGCCAGGCGACCGTAAAAGAGCGGTTTGGCAAGAGAGCCTTCCATTCGCCCCCGGGCAGAAAAAGTACCTTTCAGATCACTGACTTCAGGTAAGAAAGGTGCAAATATTTCCAGCAATAAATGATCAATATTCAGCTGACCGCTCAGGGTTCTCTGGTTTTGCAGGTCATCGACGGTCAGGGTCAGACGGCCGCGCCCCAGTTTGTCGGAGAGGAAGTTAAAAGAGCTTTGAAGCTGGTTGTTGGCGATTCGGGCTTCCATGTTGAGCTGGCGGTAATCGCCGGACAGATTATAAGCCTGAAGTGTTCCGGGGCTTGAAGAAAGCGTTAACGACAATGTCGGCTGATTATCCTTCCAGCTTACCTCGACCTTAGAGTTTATAAGTGCCTGCCAGTCAAACTCGTTGGGGAAAAAGGCCTTGAATCTTTCAGGTGCCAGTTGCTCAATGTGAAAGGAGAGATGTCCTGAGTCCTTGCCCAGATGGCTGGATTGAGCACAGATACTGGAAGGGGATGACTTCAGGCAGAATTCAGAGAATGAAGCACCGGCTGCCGAGGCTGAAATATCAACAGGCTTTTTCAGTGACCAGTCTCCGAATTCTGTGTTCAAGTCACTGCGCGTCAGCTGTCCCTGCCATTGTTCGTTGAGGTAGCTGCCAGCCAGGGTGATGATGCTCTTGAGTGCTTTACCTTGAGTTGAGAGCCGGACCTGATGCTGCTTTTCATTGCCTCGTGCTTCAAGCAATATCTGGTTTAGTGTGTGGGGGCCCTGTTTCAGGGCCTCTATGTTGATACGAGCCTGCCCCAGAATGTGTTCTTTCTTTTCAATATGACCTTTTGCCAAAAGGCCATTAATCGCCGTGTCCAGATAACGGACAGAGGAGCTATCAAGTTGAAAGGTCAGTCTGGGTTGCTGTTTGCTTCCGGATACATCGATGAAACCTTTCACTTCACCGTCAAGGCCGGGGTAAAGTTCTGCCAGCTTTGAAGCATTGAGTTTCGCTTCTATATCCCACTGTTTATCAATAAGACCATGGGCGCTTAACTGATTTTCACCGAAATTGGCATTGAAGTGATCTAACTTCCAGTTATAAAGATGATTGATGTCCAGTGTGCCGGAGACTGAGACGGGCCATTCCCTGAGTTTGCCAGTGATATGCATTTCAGAAATCACCAGATGCCATGCCTTACCGTCCAGATTAAAACGGCTTGCCAATACACCGTCGAGCCTCCCCGGATACCCGGGCAAAAAGTTGGCTGTGTTCAGACTATTGAGGTTCACCTTCCCGCTCCATGCAATACCTTTTGTCCAGCTAAGCTGACCAGAAAGATCTGCATCACCTTCAGGTGTTGAGAGGTTCAGGTTTTCGATCGCAATATGTTCGAGACTGCCCCGAGCCTTGAGCAAGGCCTTTATCCGGGTTTCTTTTTGGGTCTCAGGAGTGGATAAGACATTAGCAATGGCTGTGGCATTGGCAGCTAGCTGGTAATCGGTCAGAGAGCCTTGAAGAGTCGCCTTCAGATTTTTTGGCTGGAGCCTGCCATCCAGGGGGGGGGGCTGAATATCTAAGGTTGCTGACAGTGGATAATCGCCGCTCAGTGTTATTTTTCCTTGCAGACTGGCTTTCCCCAAAGCGTGTTCAACCTTGAACTCATGAATAGTGATTTGGGATTGTCGGGCATCAGCAGAGAGAAGGAGGTTAGTCACTTCTTCTTTAATCTCACCCTGTTCATAAGTGCCTCTGTCCAGAGTCAGTTTCTTAAGAGTGATCGGCAGAGGGAGCTCTATCTCCGGTAATACCAGCTTTTCGTTGGAAGGGGCTTGTTCTTTATCGGGCGATGGCAGTTTAATGACCAGATTTTTCAGTTCCAGTTCATCAATGACCAGAATTCCTCCGAACAGCATTCCCGGTTGCCAGTGCAGAGTGAGCCGGTTTGCTTTGAATATCGTATCCTGATCGACCCAGCCTGGATTCTGGAAGACAAGGCCATTGGTTGTCGATCCCTTGATCAGTTCACCCTGAAGTTCAGGTAATTGGGCGCGAGCCAGTTTCCATAGCCAGAGGTTACCGGTATGAGTAAGCAGCAAAAACAGCACCAGGCAGAGGAGCGTGACGAGAGAGGTTAAGATAGCCAGAGCCGTCTTCATATTTCCGGCCCCATTGTAAAGTGCAGTTTATAGGGCGTATCAGGTTCACTGACAGCGAAAGCGACGTCAAATCTCAGAGCGCCCAGAGGGGTTATCCAGCGAATACCAAAGCCGGCACCGGTTTTCCAGTCGTCCCTGTAGTCATTGGTGGCTGTTCCATGGTCAACAAAAACAGCGGCTCGCCAGTGTTCCAGAAATTGATAGTTGTATTCCATGCTGAGCGCCGTCATATATTGGGCACCTGTCAGCTTTCCGTCGGCGTCCTTGGGGGAAATACTTTCATAGTCGTAGCCTCTGACCGTCTGATCACCTCCGGTAAAGAAACGGATGGAAGGAGGTATTTTTCTTACGTCGTTTATCCAGATAGCACCTTGTTCCACTCTGCCAATAAATCGGTGTTTGTCTGCCAACGTCGTCAAGCCTTTGGTGCGACCCCAGAACTTCACAAAGTTCTGATCAGAGCCCAGGTATTTATCTGAGAATTCTGCCGTGGACATGATCAGGTAACCGCTTCGAGGGTCGAGCTTGCCACCTCTGGCATGGCGTCGGGTCATGGAAATGCCCGGGATGACCAGAAAGCTTTCGCCATGCTGAAGGCCCTGTTTGTAGCTTTCGTACTGAATCCTTAAAAACAGATCGCGGTCCCAGCCCTGTGGATTTTTTTTCCATTTATGGATAGACGTCGATCCAAGGTTACTGACAGTGTCTTCCTGTTTTTTATATTGATAACCCACCTGAAGTTCATAGAATTCAGTTAATGGATTACCGTAGGGGATTATATAGCTGGAAGTCAGTTCGGCCCTCGGGGCTGAGATCAGAGCTTCATTGGTCAGGCTGTGTCCCTTGTCATTAATCATAGGGATATCCCAGGTCAGAGAAAGTCTGGGCCCCTCATCGGTGGAATAACCGACACCGGTTTCTATTTCATGATACTTCTTGGGACTGACACCGATATAAATGGGAACATGGTAGTCTACGGTTTTATCCCGCATGGGACGGATGTCGATTTGCTGGAAATAGCCTGTTGAGGCCAGCTCTTTGTTCAGGTTGCCCAGCTTGATGGACTGATAGCGTGAGCCGGGCTTGAAGGTCAGCATTTTCTGGATCAGGGTTCGGGTGTTTTCAGGGATTTCACCATAAACAACGTCCCCAAACCTGTAGCGCTTGCCAGAGTCGAAAATCAGTTCAACATCAGCCGCATTCTCCTGCGGGTAAACTTTGACTGTATGGGTTTGCATCTGAGCATCAAAAAAACCGAGGGACTGGGCCTGGGTGCTGAGCGTCGTCTTAAGCTCTTCATATTCTCCGCTATTAAATACAGCGCCTTTTTTGAGCGGTGAACGTTTGAGGATTCTCTTGAACGACCGGTTTTTTCGGGCATCTCCTTTCAGCTCAATGTTAATGGTGCGGATCAGTACGGGTTGTCCCGGATCAACATGAATGTTCAGCTGGTCTCTATCCTTGTCATCCATCTTCATGGAAATGGTTGGTTGGAAATAGCCCAGCGCTTGCAGAGATTTCTGTACTGCCTCAACAATACTGCTTTGGTAGCGGGGCAACTGCTGGGGCTCAATGGCAGGCAGGGTTTGCAGAAAGCGTTCGGCGTTTCGCTTCTGCCCGTCTTTCAGACCCTTGACCTCATAGGTAAGATGGGATTGAGCCTGACAAACAGAAGAAAGGGTTGAAAGCAAAAGTGCGATAATTAATAGAAATTTATTCAGCTTACCCACTGGCGACCATTTGTTGAGAGAAAGTGGCAGGATTGAAAGATATCGTAGAAGGTCTGTCGATCTATCTCAATAAAAAGCAGCATCGGGCTTCAGATTCTCGGACTCTCCAGCGTTATAACGCAGACTGCCATCGGTTTATAATTCTTGCAACCATGGTCACACTTCTCTAAAATCCTCCGCTCTTTGTATGCTGGGCGTGGTGTGCAGGCATCTTTCAGGTGGTTGTCATTTCAAGCCCATCTCCTTGCCTTACTGCTCTGAAAATGGAACGTATGTTTCATTTGAAGTGTGGGAGGCTGTTTAACCCGTAAGGAGCAAATAATGCGTCATTACGAGATTGTTTTTCTGGTGCATCCTGACCAGAGCGAGCAAGTACCAGGCATGATAGAGCGTTACACACGTGCTATCAGCGAAAACGGCGGTCAGGTACACCGTCTTGAAGACTGGGGTCGTCGTCAGCTGGCTTACCCAATCAACAAGATCCACAAGGCTCACTACGTTCTGATGAACATCGAGTGTAGCAACGAGATCCTGGACGAACTTACAGATAACTTCCGTTATAACGACGCAGTTATCCGTAACATGGTGATCCGTCGTGATGAGGCTGTTTCCGAGCCATCCATCATGATGCAGGCTGAAGAGAAGCGTGAGCGCCGTGACGATCGTCGTGAAGAGCGTCGCGAAGAAGCTGCTGAAGCGCCAGAAGCTGCTACTGAAGAAGCCGCTGCTGAGTAAGTCGTCCTTAATACTGTCTCTGGCTCAAGGCTGTTTCAGTCCAAGGCTGGCAGGATTAAGAACATCACCATTTGTTGAATTCAAGGAGACGTTGCAATGGCACGTTTTTTCCGCCGCAGAAAGTTCTGCCGTTTCACCGCTGAAGGCGTGAAAGAGATCGATTACAAAGATCTGAACACCCTGAAAGCTTATGTTTCTGAAACTGGCAAGATCGTACCAAGCCGTATCACCGGTACCAAAGCCCGTTATCAGCGTCAGCTGGCGACAGCTATCAAGCGTGCGCGTTACATCGCACTGCTGCCATACACTGATCGTCACTGATCAGTCGGCAAACTCTGGAACTGAAGGTATTGCTTGATGCGTAAACTGGCGGAACTGGTAATGAAAAGCCCGAAACATTCATTGTTTCTGGCGGTCATATTTGCCTGTATTCCCATGCTTTTCTGGTTAAGTGCGGCCATTGTATCCCTGGTGGTACTGCGTCGCGGCATTGACCACGGGCTGAAAGTCCTGATATGGGCTCTGTTGCCCGGAATAGCCTGGGCCGCCTTTGGTCAGTACAGCGTATTGATTGGGCTGGTAACCACGTCGTTGCTGGCTTGTGTCCTGCGCCAGACTGTCTCATGGCCGAAAACCTTGCTGGCCATTGTGCCGCTGGGAGGCCTCGTGGCTTTTGCCATGTACCAGATATCACCCCAGATGATCAGTGCCATGACTGACACTGTGATGGAGTTTTTGAAAAAGAGTCTCCAGAGCAGTGGCAGCGAAGAGACTCTGCAACTGGGTGATCATCTGAGACAGATTCTGGAATACGGCGTCGCGGGTGCTCTGGCCTGGGTGCACATACTGTTTTGTGTCCTGGCTCTGATGCTGGCGCGTTCCTGGCAGGCCGATCTGTTCAACCCTGGTGGATTCGGTGAAGAATTCCGCAAGGTGCGGTTGCCCGCAGCTGTTGGGGTAGGTCTTCTGATCATAACTTTGATGGGGTCGGCATTGTCACCCATGTTGACTGCCCTGGTACCCATCGCATCGTTGCCACTGTTTATCGCAGGTTTGGCACTGGTCCACGGGCTGGTAAAACTGCGCCAACGGGGCAGCTTCTGGTTGATTGGCTTATATATGCTGTTGATCACCCTTACGCAACTGGCATACCCGGTTATTGTTTTGACTGCTTGTCTTGACAGTCTGTTTGATTTTCGCAACCGCGTGAATCAGCAGATTCAGGGCTGACAGGCACTAGGTATAAGGTAAGAGGCTAGCGATGGACGTTATCCTGCTTGAGAGAGTTGCCAACCTTGGCAACCTGGGCGACAAGGTAACCGTTAAAGCCGGTTACGGTCGTAACTTTCTGATTCCTTTCAGCAAGGCTGTGCCTGCTACCAAGGAAAATGTTGAAGCTTTTGAAGCTCGTCGTGCCGAGCTGGAAAAGGCTGCTAACGAAAAGCTGGCTGCTGCTGAAAAGCGTGCAGCTGAAATGGCTGAAATCGAACTGACCCTGACCGCCAAAGCGGGCGACGAAGGCAAACTGTTCGGTTCTATCGGTTCACGTGATCTGGCTGAAGCCATCACAGGCGCTGGCGTTGCAGTAGCCAAGAGCGAAATTCGCATGGGCGAAGGTCCTATCCGCGCTACTGGTGAATACGACATCGCCATCCAGTTGCACACCGACGTTGCAGCGACCATCAAGGTATTCGTTGAAGCTGAATAAGTTCGGTTTTTAGCGACGCCTGATACAAAAATACCCGTGGGTTTCGGCCCACGGGTATTTTTGTATCTGCATTGCCTCATGCCTCTGTCCAACCTCTGCGAACGCCTTCATTTCAGCCAAAGGATTATTTTAATTCTGTCATCTTAAAGACATTTTACTGTAATGCTTGTGTCGTTTAATGAGCCTGCTTTAGAGGATATTAAACAAAAAATAAAGCTGGCTTGAACGAGTAGAGATGACATGAGCAAACATACTTTTGATCCAACGGTATACAACTCCAGTGATAATCGGCCGATCTCGGCAGTGCTGGAAAAAGAATTAACCCGTCGGGGTGTTTTAAAACGTGGCGGTGCGCTGGCAGCATTTACTGCGCTGGCCAGCTTTGGTTTAACCGGCTGTAACGATGACTCCGATGATGTTGTTTCATCAGATCTCTCCCTCGGCTTTGACTCTATTTCCGGCTCCAAAACCGATGCTGTCTCTGTACCTGCTGGCTACTCCGCTCAGGTTCTGGCGCCATGGGGAACGCCGCTGAATGATCTGGCCGCAGATTGGAAGGATGATGGCACAAATACTTCCACCGATCAGGCGAATGCTACTGGCATGATGCATGATGGTATGCACTTCTTCCCGCTTGAAGGCAGCAGTACTGAAGGCCTGCTGTGTATAAACCATGAGTTTATTGATCAGACTCGACTGCATGAAAATGGGGCAACTGACAATAATGGCAGACGTCCTGCTGAAGAAGTTCGCAAAGAAATCAACGCCCATGGTGTTTCAGTAGTTCACATCAAACTGACTGATGGTGTCTGGGATGTCGTGAAAAACAGCGACTACAACAAGCGTTACACCGCAGGCACTGAAATGTATCTGACCGGACCGGTGGCTGACAGCGATTTGCTGATTACCAAATACACCGAGGAGAAAGGAAATAAAGCCCTCGCCCGGGGTACCAATAATAACTGTGGTAATGGTCACACGCCCTGGGGGACTTATCTGACCTGTGAAGAAAACTGGCCTGGCTATTTTACCCGTAGCGATGACCCGTCTAACTGGACTGAAGAACAAATACGCTTGGGCATCAGTTCCAGGGGTACCCGTTATGATTGGGATACTGTTATATCTTCTGACGAACAAGAAACCGGCGAGTTTGCCCGTTTTGATGTAACCCCGGGCTCTGGAGATGTGACTGAAGACTTCCGTAACGAAGCCAATGGCCACGGATACATTGTAGAAATCGATCCCTACAATCCTCAGGCTAAAGCCATTAAACGCACGGCTCTGGGTCGCTTCCGCCACGAAGATTGTTCGTTTGGCAAGTTGGAAGAAGGTCAGCCCGTTGTTTTTTATTCTGGCCATGACAGCCAGTTTGAATACATCTACAAGTTTGTTTCCAAAGAACTCTGGAATCCGGCAGACGCCAACACTGAAGATCGTCTCGCCACCGGTGCCAAGTACATGGATGAAGGTACTTTGTACGCCGCTCGCTTCGATGAGGAAGGCAATGGCAAATGGTTGCCTCTGACGCCCGATGCAACGACCAAAGACGGTGGAAGGTTAGGTTATATTTCAGGATTCACAACTCAGGCTGAGATTATCCTGAATACGCCAGGCGCTGCTGATCTGGTAGGTGCTACCCCAATGGACCGTCCTGAATGGACTGCGGTAGATCCTAAGACCGGCTCTGTTTATGTGACGCTGACCAACAACACTAATCGTGATAATGAGGACGGCAATTCCGATACCGATACCAATGTGGCCAATCCTCGAGAAGATAATGAGTATGGTCATATTATTCGCTGGAATGAAGGGGCCGATCCAAGTGAGTTTACCTGGGAGTTCTTCCTGTTCGGCTCTTTTGCCTCTGAAAGTGCTCTGGTGAACCTGTCCGGTCTGAATGAAGCCAATGAATTTGGCAGCCCGGACGGTCTGGCATTCGATGACCGTGGCCTGCTTTGGATTCAAACGGATGGTGGCGCTAATGACAATACCAATGACCAGATGCTGGCCATTATTCCATCTGAACTGAACAGCACTGAGGACATGCTGGCCGTCAACGCCGACAACCAGGACCAGCTGAAGCGCTTCTTTGTGGGGCCGAATGGTTGTGAAGTGACCGGTCTGGCATTCACACCAGATCACCAGAGCTTCTTCCTGAATATGCAGCATCCATCGAATTGGCCTGCCGCTGGGACAATCGACGCAACCGATGCAAGCGGTGCAAACAGGGCGCGCTCTTCCACGGTGGTGATTATGAAAGACGGTGGTGGTGAAGTGGGGGTTTAATAACCGTCACCTGACTGCCAATATAACAAAGCCGATGAGTGGAATGCTCATCGGCTTTTTTGTTGTGAAAAATATTTTGCTATGTCGTTTTCCATCACTGATGGTGACGCGAAATGTTTCTCTTAACTACGTGTATTTGAGGCTGCCGGAATCAAGGTTTGCCCACCTGACAAGCCCCGAGCAGGCAAACTACAGGGGTATCCTGCAAGGCCTCTTCTATTTTTGGTTGTAAGTAGCGTGGGAAGTATGGCATCAGAAGGTGTTTCAAGTTTCGGCTAATTGTCTATTACTCTAGCGTCTATTTGACGGTTTATAAAGCGTCTAATTGCCTATTTAGCTTCCGGCTAAATGTCGGTTTTATTTCTTTTTTTATTTTTTTTCTAATAAAAACAGTAGTTATGTGGGTTTTTTGGTTGCTTGAGTCTATGGTTTTTTGCAGGCCGAAAATGGCCTGCTACTCGCTTTAAATCTTGCCAGGCTTTCCCGATACATACGGACCTTGACGCGGGTTTCTTCATTCTCAAGAAGACTTTTTCATAAAAGGCGTCATCCGGGCAAACAAAAGTCCAAGCTCAAACAACAGCCACATAGGTCCAGCCAGCAGGCTCTGGGATATCACGTCGGGTGGTGTCAGAAGCATACCGATCACAAAACAGCCCACTACGATGTAAGGACGTTTCCTGGACAGGGATTCAACGGTGCTAATGCCAGACCAGATCAGTAACAGTGTTGCGACAGGGATTTCGAAGGCCAGCCCAAAGGCAAAAAACAGTTTAAGAATAAAGTTCAGATAGCTCCTGATGTCAGTCATCATGGTGACCGTTTCAGGTCCGGTCGTGGTGAAGAAACCAAAGATCAATGGAAACACCACAAAATAGGCAAAGGTGACACCGGCATAAAAGAGTATGACGCTGGTTATGAGCAATGGGATGGCCAGATGCTTTTCATTCTTGTACAGGCCGGGAGCAATAAATCCCCAGACCTGATGAAGAATAAAGGGAATGGCCAGAAATAGGGAAAGTACCAGGCTGAGTTTAAATGGAGCAAAGAAAGGGGAGGTAACATCGGTGGCTATCATGCTGGTGCCTTCTGGCATCAACAAGCGCAGGGGTTCAGACACCAGCTCATAAATGTCATTGGAAAAGTAAAACAGTACGGCAAAGAACAGCAGGGTGACCACCATGCTTTTCAGTACGCGAGTTCGTAACTCAAGTAGATGCTGAATCAGGGGTTGTTCTGATTGAACCGTCGGGGTTTCAGTCTTCATAAATGTCTCGGCAGGCATCCAATAAAGGCAGCACTCAGGCCGCCTTTATGTTGGAATCGGATGGTTTGGAGGGATTTTCAGTGGCTACGGTTGCTTCTTGTTTCAGAGATCGAACCTGTTGATTCAGCTCGTCCAGCTGAAGATCCTGTTTGATCTCATCGACCTTTAGCTCTCTGTTAACCGTTTCTTTTATATTGCTGGCGCTGCTACGCAGGTAGTTGATCCACTGCAGGCCGGTTTTTATTGCGTGAGGTAAGCGCTCGGGCCCCAGAATCACCAGACCGAGTACCGAGATAACCAGCAGTTCGGCAAAGCCAATATCAAACACGCTGACAGTCCTCAGGCTTTGTTATGACTCAGTTCCCTGTTCTTGTCATTGTCCTGGTTATTGGTCGCAAGGTTTTCTGAAGAACCGGAGTCATCGCTGATGCTCTTCCTGAAACCCTTGATAGCTCCACCCAGGTCGCTGCCAAGACCTTTAAGTCGTTTGGTGCCAAACAGCATGACAACAATCAACAGTACGATTAACAGTTGCCAGATACTGATACCGCCAAGGCCCATAGTGATTCTTCCTTTATGATTCTTTGAAAGTGATCACTATAGCGTTTGATTATGGAAAAATTATGACAACCCCCCCCTGCCGTGAAGAATAATCTGGATGCGTTAGAGAATTCCCCCCCCCCCAAAATCATGCGCTTCAGCAGTTTAGTCCCCCATCAAGTTGCTGTATTCTTAAAGCTCCGATTTTGGTATTCATGAATCATGCTGGAAGCACTGCCCCGAGAAGGCGAACTGCCCATTGATGAAGCGACCGTGACCCTGAAGACGCCACCTCATTCCATTGAGGCAGAGCAGTCTGTTTTGGGTGGCCTGCTGCTGGATAATGAAGCCTGGGATAAAGTCGCCGACAAGATCACGGCTGACGACTTTTATCATCCCCGTCACAAAATTATTTTCTCGTCGATGGCCAAATCGGCGAACGAGACGCTTCCCTTTGATCCCTTGACACTGGCCGCCACCCTTGAGAATCAGGACGAACTGGAACAAGCCGGTGGCATGGTGTACATCACTGAGTTGGTGGCCAATGTTGCCGGTATTGCCAACATTGAAGCTTACGCCGAAATCATTCAGGAGCGTTCTGTTAACAGAAAGGTGATCAATGCCAGTCAAAAGATGGCTGAAATCGCCTACAACCCTGAAGGTCGCGACAGCCAGACGATACTGGATGAAGCTGAACGACTGGTTTTCAACATTGCTGAAGAACGCCCCAAAACCGGCGGCCCGGTAGGTGTTCGGGAAATTCTGGATAACACGGTTCAGAAAATTGATGAGCTTTTTAATGCCGGTGATGCCATCACTGGTATCACTACAGGCTTTAGTGATCTGGACACTATGACCTCGGGTATGCAGCCGTCGGATATGGTCATTGTTGCGGCCAGGCCGTCGATGGGAAAGACGACGTTCGCGATGAATTTGGTCGAAAACGCCCTGCTCAATACCGAAAAAGTAGTGATGGTTTTCAGTCTCGAAATGCCCTCTGAACAGCTGATGATGCGTATGCTGTCTTCTCTGGGGCGGATTAATCAGAGCAAAGTGCGTTCCGGTAAGCTGGAAGAAGACGACTGGCCGAAGCTGGTTTCAGCGGTAGAAAAAATCAAGGACAAAAAGCTGTTCATTGATGATACCGCTGGTATCAGTCCTTCAGAAATGCGATCCCGTATCCGTCGTGTGGTGCGTGAGCATGGTGATATGGCCATGATTATGATCGACTATCTGCAACTGATGCAGATTCCCGGTTTCAGTGAAGGTCGTACCAACGAAATCTCGGAAATTTCCCGATCCCTGAAAGCCATTGCCAAGGAGTTCAACGTACCGGTGATTGCGCTGTCTCAGCTTAACCGATCTCTGGAGCAACGCCCCAACAAGCGTCCGGTCAACTCCGACCTCCGTGAATCCGGAGCGATTGAGCAGGATGCTGACGTTATCATGTTTATCTACCGTGATGAGGTCTATAACCCGGACACCGAGTTTAAGGGTATTGGCGAGATCATCATTGGTAAGCAGCGTAACGGCCCCATCGGCTCGGTAAGATTGGCCTTTATTGGTCAGTACACCCGGTTTGAGAATCTCGCTCCTGATGCCTATGTCAATTTTGATGATGAGTAATTGGGGTCATTATTGTCATGATCTGTCGAGGAACTCATTAGCATGCCTGAACAATACACAAAGGCGAAATTTTGGAAATGTGCGCTTCAGGTGAATCCTTTCGACTATATCCGATATCGTGGTCAGGATATTGCGACGGACGAAGAGGCGTACAATCAGAAGCTTTTAGAAGTTTGTCTGGAAGAAGAAATCAAGGTTTTAGGGATTGCTGATCATGGTCGGGTTGAAAGTATTGATGCAATCAGGGAAAAAGTGGAACCTCATGGCATTGTTGTTTTTCCAGGGTTTGAGGTCACTGCCAATGATAACGTTCACTTTGTATGCCTTTTCTCAGAAAAAACCAGTTCTAAAGTGCTGGAGCGATATCTTGGTAGTTTGAAGCTGCTTGATATCAAGGATGGAACCAGACCTTCTGAGCTAAGCTCAGCTCATTTAATTGAAGAAGTAGACAGACTGGGAGGGGTTTTGTTTGCAGCCCATAGCACCAATGATAATGGGGTGCTTAAGCTCAGACAGAATCATATCTGGACAAATCCTAAACTTCGAGCGGTGCAGATACCGGGTACAATTGATGACCTTAAACCTGCAGAGAATGGCTTTTATTATCAGGTGGCGTTAAACAGGAGTCCTCAGTATCAACGTGATAGGCCTATGGCTTTGATTAATGCTGCAGATGTTGAAGCGCCGGAGAAACTGCGGGAGAAAAGTGCAAGTTGCCTTATCAAAATGACCAAACCCTGTTTTCAGTCTTTCAGGCAGGCTTTTCTTGACCCGGAATCCAGATTGCGCTTGAACTACGATGTTCCTGAAAATCATGCTTCTGTCATTGAGTCTATTCGGTTTACTAATGGTTATCTTGACGGTGTTCAAGTTGGGTTGGCCGATCATTTAAATGCTTTGATTGGTGGCAGGGGAACCGGAAAATCAACTTTGATAGAGAGTGTCCGCTTTGTACTGGCAAAAGAGCCTGTGATGAGTGAAGCAAGAAAATTGCATGAAAAAATAGTCAAGGAAAATCTTTCAAAAGAAAAAGCTCATGTGGAACTAAGAGTGCGTTCAGCTGCTATGGGGGGAAGGTGGTTTACTGTTTCCAGACGCTATGGTGACAGGCCTGTTGTCAAAGATGAGCAAGGCAATATCTCTCCTCATTCTCCTTTGGAGCTGCTTCCAGATATAGAGGTGCTTGGACAGAATGAAATTTATGAAACAGCCAGAACGGTAGAGGGCAGAGATCATTTGCTCAGTCGTTTTTTGCAAAATAAAGACTCCCGGGAACATAAAAAAATTCAACAGATACTCTCAAATCTGGAAGAGAATCGGTTATCAATCCTGAAAGCAACGGAGTTGCAGGGAGAGCTGGAAGCCGATGTTGCAAAGTTACCAAAACTGGAAGATCAGGCAGGACAATTCCAATCATTGGGATTAGAAAAAAAGCTGGAAGCTATTCCCAGACTGGAAAAGGAAAAGCAGCTCACTCAGCGTGTAGAGGATGAGTATTCCGAGCTTGATGAAGGATTGAGGGTTGCTCTGGATTCCTTACCTGATGTCCAGTTCTTGAGTGATCAGGCTCTTGATGGATTGCCACATAAAAAATTATTGAGTTCTCAGAGGCTGCTGCTTGAAGAACTAGGAGTTGACATTCGAAAGTTGCTGGAACAAGCAAGAGAGAAATGGACGGCTGCATGTGGTAAGAAAGACGCTCTGAAGAAAGGATTGTCAGAGCAAATCAGGGCCGATGAGGAAGCCCTGACAAAAGAGTTCAAGAAGATACCTACCAGTCAGGGCAAGAGTGGCAGGGAAATAGGTGAACTCTACCAGACGATTTTGAAAGAAATTGAGAGCATTCGTCCCAAAACACAGTCTCTGAAGCATAGGAAAGAACAAATAAGAGTTCTTTATGAACGTAGAAAGAGTCTTTTGTCTGAACTGAGTGAGGCTCAGGTTCAGCTGTCCAGTAATGCAACGAGAAATCTCAGGAAATTGAACAATAGGTTAAGAGGAAAGCTGAAGGTAGATCTGGCTGTGGCTGAGGACAGGCAGAACCTGTTTGACTTTGTATTGTCGTTTAATTTGGAAGGTATCGGTGCCAAGCGTTTAGAGTGGCTCAAAGAGGGACAGTTTTCTCCGGAGAGTTTGGCTGGCACTATACGTCAGGGAACAGATGCTCTGCAGAATTCTGGCTGGGAGATCACTCCCACAGTCGCCAGCGCTCTTGTCACTCTCTCTGAAAAGCAGTTGCTTGAATTAGAAGAGGTGCAGTTGTTGGACAAAAAAGTCATCGAACTTAATGTAGCCCATGAGGGGCAAGCTGAAGATTACCGACATATTGATGACCTTTCAGTAGGGCAGCAATGCACGGCTATATTGCATATGCTACTACTGAATAACCAAGACCCCCTCATCCTGGATCAGCCAGAGGATAATTTGGACAACGCTTTTATTGCTGACAGGATTGTCGCTGAACTACGAAAGGCTAAGCTGGAAAGGCAGTTTATTTTTGCCACACATAACGCCAATATCCCTGTTTTTGGCGATGCGGAGTGGATTGGCGTCCTTCAAGTCAATCCAGAAGAACGCAGGGCAGAGATCCCCCTCGAACTTCAGGGAGCTATAGATGTGGAACCTGTTCAGAAATTTGCGGCTGATATTCTCGAAGGAGGGAAGGCTGCTTTTAATCAACGTCGTGAAAAGTACGGATTCAATTGAACATGCTGAAATCAGAGCTACTGGAAATTATTGCCAATGGCGAAAACTCAGGCGTTGAATTTAAGCGGGATGATATTCGTCCCGAGCAGCTTGCTGTAGAAGTGGTAGCAATGGCTAACCTCAAAGGAGGTATGCTGCTAATGGGAATGGAAGATGATGGCTCCATCAGTGGTATAGAACGAGACAAACATGAAGAATGGGTAATGAACGCTATCGCAGATAAAGTTCATCCCATGTTACTGCCTTATTACGAAGAAGTTCAGCTTGATTCTGACCATCGTATTGCTGTGATCAGCTTTACAGAAGGGGTATCAAAACCCTATGTACTTAGACATAAAGGCCGTGAAGATGTCTTTATTCGAGTCGGTTCAACATCCAGAAGAGCTTCAAGAGAGCAGCAGGCAAGATTGTTTGCCTGCGGCGGAGTGCTACATACCGAAGCTTTGCCTGTAGCAGGCTCCAGCTATAACTCTCTGGATCAAGAACGACTGTCTGATTATCTGAAAAATGTTCTCTCAGAGCCTGATATTCCCCAGAATAAGTCTTCCTGGATTAATCGGTTAGTTGGTTTAGGGTTTATGACTGAAGGTGTCAGCTCTCCAGTTTGCACCGTTGCGGGTATGGTATTGTTTGGTATTTCCCCCAGACGTTATTTGAGGCAGTCCGGAATCAGGGTGATTGCTTTTGATGGAGAAGATAAAACTTATCAATCCAAGATTGACAAGAGACTGGATTTTCCACTGGTAGGGCTCTGGAAAGAAGATGAAGCCGGTGAGCGAAGTCTGTCAGAGATACACTATGGACTTATTGAGAAGCTGATTGACCTGATTGAACCCTATATAAGCGAAGAGTCTGGAGAAATAGACAGTCATTTTCGCAGGGAAAGGCGTTGGTACTACCCTAAAGCAGCCGTAAGGGAGCTGGTTATTAATGCTCTTGCACACAGAGACTGGACACGATCTGTCGATATTGAAATAGGAATATACAACGACCGTCTGGAATTGATTAGCTCAGGCACCTTGCAGAATTCTATGACTGTCGAAAAAATGCTAGCTGGACAGCGTTCCCCGAGAAATCCGATTATAGTCGAAGTTCTGAGGGACTATGGCTATGTAGAGGCCAGAGGAATGGGTGTGCGAACTAAAATTGTACCTCTCCTAAAGCAACACAATGGGAACAAACCGTGCTTTGAATTGACAGAAGACTACCTCAAGACAACCTTCTACAAGGGAAAGCAACCGGCGGCAGAGTCCTGAGTTAAGCTCACCTATTCCCTACTGTGTCAGAAGTGGTGTCCCGTTTATTAATTGACCAACTAATAAAACACTGGGTGGTAGACAGGTAACTTCGGGACAAAACATTAAGCAGTGGCCTAAAGACAGCATGGTCATTATTTGAGTATCTGTTTTTCAGAACCCCGTGGAACATATCCAATCCAAGCCTGAATAGAGCCTTGGCGGGCCTTCAGTGCTTATTCAGATGATTCTATAGGTTCTAAAAAACAAGCTCGCACCTGGGTGAAACATTGTCTCGTTCTTTTATAATTTGTTTTTGAATAGACTTTTCATTTATGAAACTTCTGCTTAATAATTGTCGTGTTTCTAAAGGAAGTTGATCATGCCAGATATCAGGGTTTTCAGATAAAGCTTTTGCATCAGACTCGTTAAAATCATCTGATAAGAAAGCACTGCCAAACTTAGAATGTAACTCGTAATATTTATCGCTTATAGCGCCGCATTTCATTTTCAACTGTATCGCTGATAAAAATAGTGCGGCATTAATAAGTCGTGATGATGGATGACTATAAAAAGGTGATTCTTTTTTAAAGATGTGATCAAAATCGATTAATTTTATTTTATTTTTCAGGCAAACCATATTTTCAAGCTTGAAATCCCTGTGACAAACGCCTATCAAATCAAGATGATTTAAAATTTCAAGAACTTGAAAAATAATTTCATGAAATTGTGCAACTGATAAATTTGAAAAGTTTTCTTTTAAAAATTGATCGAAGCTAATTTTTCCTAACTCCATCACAATATACATTTTATTGTCTTCTTCCAGAACACCAAAGTATTCAATAATATTAGGATGGGGGTTAGCTATTAAAGACTGTATAGAGTTTTTCTCATCAATAGCACTCTCCGCTTTCCAACCTATCAAAGGAATAACTTTTATAGCTATATCACATTTACGTTCGGTTATACACTTCGACTGATACACATCGCCGCATGCGCCATCACCCAGTTTGTCTTTAAACTCGAACATATGGGCTTTTGGTATAGTGCCCTGTGCAAAACCATGAAAACACTTTTCTTGACTTTTACTTTCTGCGTCAATTTTCATCCTTTTGGTTGGTAAGCTTACAATATCCATATTAATTCCCTGGTTTAATCCGCACTTCAATAATCGGACTCCAGATGAAGAATTTAGTTCCATAAACGGTATGACCTAGCCTTTCTCCCGCTCTCCTCACACCACTGCCGTGTGGGTCCGCACCGGGTTCAATGCTGGTTAAAGTTACTGTCGTCGGATACAGCGGGTTTACGATAAAACCGGAGACCTTTTGGAATTGCAGGTAAGCTGCTTATGCCAATCGTTTTCAAAAATTAGACAGAAATCATTAACATCAGAATACACTCTTCATAGACATGGGAGCTTCTGTTATCTATTTTTAGTCTGCAACGGAAAGATAGCTAGATTCCGGGGCGTTCCCCCGTCTTTTTAAAATAGAACTAACGTTCAATAAACTTATTGCCAGAAAAAAGGCCTGATAAAAATGAAGCAATGTATTCGTTTAATTTTAGTATTGGTTACGATGATGCTCCCTTGTACAGGGTATTCTGGAGATGATAGATTCGACGCTCTCCTGCCATTAACAGCATTAAGTCTCATGCAAATATTCAAAACCTTTACAGAGGGAGACTCTATCAGCAGCTTTTTCAATCTCGAAGGGATTCAAGTATGGTCATTTAACAGGGATCACTATTCATCCGATGGGTGGACTGACGAGCAGACTGTTGATGGTATACTGACAGTGTCCGCTACGTTTCATCAGGCAACTCCAATGGATGCTACCGCTGACCTGCAACCCCGATCTTCAAATTTCATTGATATGGGGGCTGGCATTAGCGCTTACTTTTCGTATGTTTTGCCATTATTGACTGAATATTTTCGGTCTCAATTCAACCCTGATAGAGTTTATTATCTGGATCGAGCCAATCTTGAACGTCATCAAGGAACAGCAGTAGACGATGACCCTGATGGTTTTGATGACGACCATGATGTCAGTGATGATGAAGGAAAAGCTTCAGAAAAAGAGACTGGAGCAAGAGCAATCAACAAAGAGTGTGAGTTTTTTAAGTGTGAGTATGATGATTGCAGTTCTGTATCTGATACCCCTGAAAATTGGAAAGCTCATGTAATCAGTGACATGAAAAAAGGCACGATCACTTACCAAGCTTCATTGTATTATTCAGGTTTTCTCAGGCCAGCTTTTGGGCCTGAGCCAAGTCCTGAACAAAAAGATATGTATGAAAAACAATGTGATAGAGATGAAGAACTATGCGAAGATTTGATTACACAGACACGTCGTTGCATTGATCTATTCAACAACGGGCTTGATGAAGGGCTAAGCGAGTATCTGCCCTCTGACCCGAACCTCCCGTATCAGGATTGATGTCGCCTTTTTTGATCCATAAGTCTCAATAGTTAGCAGCTTTTCCCCCGTCGCCGCCTGCGGCGGCGCGGCGTAACCACCCACTGAAACGTTTGCTAACTATTATGTTTTGAACTTTATGCATGGTATTGACTCTGAATAGTGAAATAAATGAAAAAGGAGTTTCACCATGACGACACCGGTCAGCAATGTTACAAATAAAGGGTTGCTCTCAACAATAGAGGTAGCCAAAAAACAGAGCGCTTTCGATTCACATAAAGCTGGAGCAACATTTTATAACAGGCCTGTGGAATGTGTAGAGCCATCAGTATCTATAAAAATTGATAGATCCAAAAACAGGTGCACTACTCTTAAAGGACTGGCTCAGAGTCATATGGGCATGAGAGAGGTGACATTAAAGTATATTCCTTTTGAAATAGACGTCACCATTTTTAATTGTATCAATGGCAATGAAAGAGATAATGAGCTGGCAGAAAAAATGATGGTGATTAGTGATGACTGCTCAAAAAGTTCTTTCTCTTTTAACATTAAAACAGAAGATGGCAATCACGAGTATAAGCCTTCACACTTCTGGCAAGAACAACTACTAAAATGTATAAATGCAGGATTGCAAGTTTTTTTCGATGACTGCCCCCCAGATAAAGTGGTTCCTCTGTTAGGAAACAAGACTGTTGGTAATATTTATAAAGGTAAAAAAATCCCAACAACTTGCTTTCAATTTGTTAACTTTATGGAATTTAATTCAAATTCATTTCAAGATAATTTCCGCATAGAACTTACAATCTTAAAAAATTCAAAGATAGAGAATCCATTCATTCCTGTTGCAATTTTAAACAACAACGAAATCGTTCATATATTTATTCACATTGGAGATAATGTTTGTATAGGGAAATTGGGAGGTGAAAATATTTTTTTTCATACTGCTGAAGACATATTGAATCATTATCAAGAATCTTTTGAAAATCCTTTGACTTTAGCGATTGCAAATATTAAACCTTTACCCTAGTTGTGTGGCACATAAAGGACTGTCCAACTTTTATTGATTAATCAGCAACCTGGAAAACTAACCTGACACAGTGGGTTTTTGGTATTGCAGGTAAGTGGCTTATGCCAATCTTGTTTAAAACCAGACAGAAACCATCAATATCACTGAATACACTGGTCATAGACACGGGAGCCTCTGTTAGCTATTGATAGTCAGCAGCCGGGAGATAGCTAAATCGCGGGGGCCCCCTGTCTTTTTGGAATCGAACTCATGTTCAATAAACTTATTGCCAGTAAAAAGGCTTGATAATATGAAACAATGTATTCGTTTAATTTTAGTTTTGGTTACAGTGATGCTCCCCTGTACAGGGTATTCTGGAGACGATAGATACGACGCTCTCCTGCCATTGACAGCGTTAAGTCTCATGCAAATGTTCAAAACCTTTATAGAGGGAGGCTCTTCCAGCAGCCTTTTCAATATCGAAGGGCTTCAAGTATGGTCATTTAACAGGGATCACTATTCATCCGATGGATTTTTAGCAACTGACGAGCAGACTGTTGATGGTGTACTGACAGTGTCAGCTACGTTTCAGGCGACTCCAACGGATGCTGCCCCTAGCCAGCAACTCCGAATATCAAATTTTCTTGATATGGAAGATAGCATTAGCGCTTACTTTTCGTCTGTTTTGCCATTATTGACTGAGTATTTTCGGTCTCAATTCAACCCTGATAAAGTTTATTATCTGGATCGAGCCAATCTTGAACGTCATCAAGGATCAGCAGTAGTCGCTGGCCCTTATGATTCTGATGACAACTATGATGCCAGTGATGATAAAGGAAAAGCTTCAGAAAAAGAGACTGGAGCTCGGGCAACCAACAAAAAGTGTGAGTATGATGATTGCAGTCCTGTATCTGAAGCTCCTGCATATTGGGAAACTGTTATAATCGGTGACCTGAATAAAGGCACTATTGTTTACAAAACCAAACTCTATTATTCAGGTTTTCTCAGGCCAGTTTTTGGGCCTGAGCTAAGCCCTGAACAAGATGAGATTTATGAAGAACAATGTTTTCGTAATGAAGAACCATCCGAAGATCTGATTACACTGACACGTCGTTGCATTGATCTATTCTTCGGCGGGCTTGATAAAGGGCTAAGCGAGTATCTGCCCTCTGAACCGAACCCCCCGCATCAGGATTGATGTCACCTTTTTTGATCCATGAGTCTCAATAGCTAGGAGGCTGACCGAGAATAGACTGCCCTACTGCGGCGGCAGCAAATTGGTCTGAAAATCCGCTTTTGTTCGTCAAATAGCTCGCTATTCTCCTCACAAAACCGAATTTTCATCCTCAATTTTCTGCCGTCCTCGCTACGGGCGCTATTCTCGGTCAGCCTCCTAGCAGCTTTTACCCTCGTCGCCGCCTGCGGCGGCAAGGCGAAACCAGGCGCAATGCCTATTCTGAAGCAACAAGAATCAGCCCCGACTTACTACCTGTACCAGTACCTACTGAATTGACAGTCACTTCTCCTTGACTGTTTAAGCCATAACCAATAACCAGACTGTAATCATCCACAAGAAATTGAGTGAATATATCCGGGGCAACTTTGAAAAAGCTCATAATTTCAGAAATAAAAGTTTCAGCAAGCTGAGGAGCCAAGTTATAAACTGCCAGTGCAACTGAGAGCTTACTCTTCAATATTTCCTCATCTGTTTCTGAAGCAGATACAGGGCAGGTTATTAGAATTAAGCTGACGATCATGGTTGATATTACTGAACGCACTTGCAAGCCTCATAGTTTAGAGTGTGTCGGCAGTATAGACATGAGTAGTTCAGCCTCCCAAGAGTCTTGAGTTAAGCTCACCTATTCCCATAAACCGATAGCACTGGTTCATCCAGATTGGCCATCTGCTCCCTAAGCTCCAGAATATGTTCTGACCAGTAACGCTCGGTATTGAACCAGGTAAATGCCATGGGGAAGGCCGGGTCCGTCCAGCGTTTAGCCAGCCAGCCGGAGTAGTTGATCAGCCTCAGGGTTCGGAAATATTCCACCAGATTGAGCTCTATGGGATCAAACTCATGAAATTCCTCATAACCTTCCAGCAGTTCTGCCAGTTGGGTGGTCTGGCTGGCCCGGTCGCCGCTCAGAAACATCCATAAATCCTGAATAGCGGGAGCCATGCAGGTGTCGTCGAAGTCGACAAAGTGAGGGTTATCATCTCGCCAGAGAATGTTGCCGACGTGAGCATCACCGTGCACACGAATCATTTTTGGGTGGTATTGAGCTTCGATTCGGGCAAGACGATCGAGAATGTCCCGGGTCAGGGTTTCATAAGCTTCTCTGAGTGTGGCGGGAATAAAATCATTGTCCAGCAGCCAGCTGACATTATCGATGCCGTATCTTTGCAGATTAATCTCAGGACGATGCTGGAAAGGCGCTGCCGAGCCCAGTTTATGCAGCCTTCCCATACAACGACCCAGAACCAGCAGGTGATCCAGATTATCGAGTTCCGGTGGATAGCCTCCCATGCGTTTGAACAGGGCAAACTGGAAGCCTTCAAACTCATGCAAGGTTTCCTGATTCTCGTTTTGGAGGGGGGCCACGATTGGGAATTCCATTTCTTGCAGTTCCAGCGAGAAGGCGTGTTCTTCCAGAATCTGATCATGGCTCCAGCGCTCGGGACGATAAAATTTGGCAATAATCGGTAAGCCGTCTTCAATCCCCACCTGGTAAACACGGTTTTCGTAGCTGTTCAGAGCCAGGTTTCTGGCATCACACAGGTATCCCTGACTTTCCACTGCGTCCATCACCCGGTCAGGCGTCAGTCGTTCATAGGGATGCTGGATATCTGAACTCATAGAGGGCTCCCACCAAGGCAATGATCGTTAGCCGCAGAAGTTTACTACGAAATCCCTCTCAAAAGGTCAGGTTTACTGACCTTTCTGTTAGTTCTTCAGAAAACTTTTTCTGCCTTTGGTGACTCAAACCTCTTATCAGTCTCAGGAAGGACAAAACAATGGATGTTCAAGGCGTTACTTATCCAGGCCGCAGTTATCCAGACCACAGCTCACCCACAGATCAGGGGCTTTCCTGTAATCCCTGTGAAATGGTTGCATCGGCTGTTTACTACCTACTGGGTAAGCTCAGGCGGATTAGTGTGGATGAGGGGTTGCTGGCCTCCAGAGTCGAACATGTGGAAAATGGCGTCTCGGTGTCCCTTGAACTCTGGGGGACTCCGAGAGGTAAAAGCCTCTACATGAGAAAGTGTGGTTTAACCGAAGTGCGTAAACACCAACTCAAGATGGAAAAGGCGCTTCTCAGAGAGGCTCAGGGCCCGAATATCGTCAGGCTTATTGAATCGGACGACGATACTTTACTGATGCCCGACGCAGGCCGGTCACTTTATGAAAAGTTTATTCATAGTAAAGAAGCGTTATCACAGCCCGAATTTGAGACCTATGCCCGGCAGTTAATGAAGGGGGTCGCCCATTTGCACGATTCGGGGATCTGGCACCTGGACTTAAAGCTGGACAATCTGATAGTAGATGACGAACACAATCTCTCTATCATTGATTTTGGTCTGTCTCAGTATGCAGGTCCATCTGAAAACTTGGAAGTGTGTACAAAAGGCTATAAACCTCCTGAAATGTTTTACGAAGGACCTGAGGCCATTTCCAGTAAAACCGATGTTTTTTCAGCGGGTGTTTGTCTCTTCAGGCTGTTGACGTGTAAAAAGCTTTTTCCCGACAAGTTTGATCAGAACAAGATGATGAACCAACACACTTATTATGAGCACCTGAACCTTCAACTGAAAAAGGTGGCGCATATTGATAAACGCTATGTGGCTTTGCTGAAGTCAATGCTGGCCTGGAATCCGAAGCATCGGCCTGATGCCGGGAAAGTGCTGAGCTACTTCATGAAAACCTGATTGTGACATAAGTAATGAGCTTTATCCCCCTCAACAGGTCAGGTTTACTGACCTTTCTGTTAGTTCTTCTGAAAACTTTTTCTGCTTTTTGTGACTCAAATCTTATATCAAGCTCAGGAAGGACAGAACAATGGATGTTCAAAGCGCTACTTATCCCGGCAACAGGTTACTGACTGACCAGGATCGCTCCCGGAATCCCTGTGACATCGTTGCATCGGCTGCTTATTACGTACTGGGTAAGCTCAGGCTGATTAATGTGCCTGAGGAGAGGGTGTACTCCAAAGTATTACGAGAGAATAAAAGCTTCTCTGCGACCTGTGAGCACTGGGAGTCCCCTGTAGGTAAAAGCATCTACGTGAGAAAGTGTGCTGTGCGTAAAGAGTGTGAACGGTATCTCAAGGTTGAAAAGTGGCTTCTCAGAGCGTCTCAGGGCCCGAATATTGTCAGGTTTATTGATACGAAGGACAATACTTTGCTGATGCCCTACGCAGGTAAATCACTTCAAGAAATTTTATGTACTCACCCTGCAGGGCTGTCATTGCCGACGATTGAGACCTATGCCCGGCAGTTAATGAAGGGTGTTGCTCACTTGCATGATGCAGGGATCTGGCATCTGGATTTGAAACTGGGAAATCTGGTAGTAGATGACCGGGACAATCTCTCCATCATTGATTTTGGTCTGTCTCAGTATGCGGGTCCGGCTGAAAATTACAAAGCCTGTACACAAGGTTACAGGCCTCCTGAACTTTTTTATGACGAGCCCACGGCAATTTCCGGGAAAACCGATGTTTTTTCAGCGGGGGTTATTTTCTTCGAGATGTTGGCGCGCAAAAGGCTTTTTTCCAGTCGCTTTGATCTGAACAAGATGAACGATCAAGACGCTTATAATGAGCACCTGAGCAAACGACTCAAAGAAGTGGAAGCTATTGATAAACGCTATGCGGAATTAATAAGGTCAATGCTGGCCTGGAATCCAAAGAACCGGCCTCATGCCGATGAGGTGCTGGGTTACTTCATGAGATCCTGACTGTGGTATTAATGATGAGTCTTCCAGTCAGCAAGGTGTCTGAAAACATAGTCCTGATTCAAAAATTCCTGTTCGAGACGAGTCCTGCCTTTCTCTGAATCCAGTAGTTGATTGAAGAGAGACTGCTCTTCTGGTGTCAGGTTTTCAGGCATTTGTTTGACGGGCTGGCTTTCATGAGAGGTTTTATTGAAGAATGTTTCATAAGTTTTATTGTCCATCATCAGCGCTGTAAGATCAGGCCTCATTGACCGGGCATCACTGAGAATGGCGAAGCCCCAAGTGTCAATATCACCCTGGCAGCCTGTCGGTCTTAAGCGTCCGTAGCGAGGATTGCAAGAAATTGAGGATAAAAATTTCTGCTTCTGAGGAGAATAGCGAGCTATTTGACGAAGAAGCAGGAATTTTTAGACCAATTTATTGCAACCGCAGTAGGACA
>NZ_JAGRPU010000028.1 GCF_024606225.1 Endozoicomonas sp. ISHI1
TTAGTCATGCTTACATTTTACAATGAAAGCTGTAAATACAACAAGTATTTTGCATAGGCAGTCTTTCAGACTGCGAGCTATCCATCCCCGAACTAGAAGTACGGGGCTTTCCGCTCAATTTGGTAATAATCGATTGATAGTTATATTCTTTGTCCAATTCTAAAGGAGTCCAGCCGTCATAACCTCTTAAATCTGTTCCCGCCACTGCTGAGATCAATTTCGCAGCCGCTTTTAGGGTTGGAAGTGCCGTAGGTAGATTTATCTTCGAATGGAAACTTACAAAAATGAAATAGCGGCATTTCTGACAGGTAACTACCAGAAATCGCTCCAGCGTCACTTTCCCGCTTACATGGAGAGGTTATGCAATTCCAAGACAATATTGATCCTGTTAATGTCCCTGTAAATAAAAAGTGCGACATAAAAGCCGCACTCACTGTATCAAGCTTTGATCAGAATTTCTGCAACAAAGACAGTCCTGATTGCAACCTAGGGGGCGTTCTTATCTAACCAGACGATCAATTTACTGATTTTGTCATGCTAACCAGATCATGATGGCTGCTATCTGAAGCATTCCCATATAATTTCGTGCCAAGCGTTCATAGCGAGTTGCAACTCGCCGAAAGTTCTTGAGCTTTTGGAATAGTCGCTCAATTAGATTTCGCTCCTTGTAAATTTCTTTGTCATATTTTCGCTGATCTATCCGATTTCGCTTCGGAGGAATCACTGCTTCAGCACCTGACTTCTTGACCTCGAGGAGGAATGCATTTGAGTCATATCCCTTGTCAGCAAGAACGAAGTCCGCTGAAAATCCCTCTATCAGGGCATTTGCCTGTCCGTACTCTGATGCTTGTCCAGCTGTGAGAATGAAGCGAACAGGATTACCAAGTGCATCCGTCGCAGCGTGGATCTTGGTTGTTAAACCTCCCCTTGATTTTCCAACTGCTTCGGCAATGTTATCCGTTTTTTTGGAGCACCGTGTTGATGAACACGGGTGATTGATCCGTCAACCAGAAGGTATTCCATATCACAATCCTGACTCAGTTCTTCAGAGACTTGACTCCATATTCCTTTCGAGCTCCAGCGACTAAATCGGTTGTATATATTGTGCCAGTCACCGAACTCTTCAGGCATGTCCCTCCAAGGCGCTCCGGTACGAGCAAGCCAGAGAATCGACTCAATGAATAACCTGTTGTCAGCTGTTGGTCCGGGGTCAGAGACTTTACCCGGCAGCATGTCTTTGATCCGATCCCATTGTTGATCTTTGAGTACTGTGCGAGTCATAGCAAACCTAAATGCCATACTCTAGATCACTTTTAGGTGTCTTTCCGGTCAGGTTACTGATGTTTTTATCTGTTCGTTCGGTTGGATAAGAACGCCCCCTAGAGTAATGAAATATCGGCAACGTGTAAGAACAGCCTGCGTAATTGTTTCAAAAGCGCATAGCGGTTCAAACGAACCTGCTCATCTTCAGCGTTGACTAATACTTCATCAAAGAAGCGGTCTACAGAGTCTTTCAGTGGTGCCAGACTTTCCATAGCGACTGAGTATTGTCTCTGTTCCAGAATCGGTGCAACCTTTTCTTTGCTGTCGGCCAGGGTTTTGGCCAGAGCCTTCTCCGCGGCTTCTGTCATCAGTCCGGGGTCAACGGCGTCAGGAATGACCAGATTTCCGGCTTTAGCCAGAATATTGGAAACACGCTTGTTGGCGGCAGATAGCGTTTCGGCTTCGGCCATTTGGCTAAAGCGATGCACTGCCTTAACGCGCTGATCAAAATCGAAGGGGCGAGAAGGTTTCAGGGCCTTAACAGACAGGAAGACTTCTACAGGAATCTGCTCATCCTGATACCAGGAGCGGAATCGCTCCAGCATGAAATCCAGAACAGTTTCTGTCAGCTGTTCATTATTGGCTGCTGGCAGCACAACCCCTTGTGCCTGATAACCTTCGACAGACTGATTAATGAGATCACGAAGATCCAGATCCAGTTTCTTCTCAACAATAATACGCAGGACACCCAGGGTGGCTCTTCGCAGTGCAAACGGATCTTTATTACCTGAAGGTGGTTGATTGATGCCAAAGATGCCGGTAATAGTATCGATTTTGTCAGCAATCGCTACGGCACAACCTGTCAGATTGGAAGGCAGTTGATCACCTGCAAAGCGTGGCATGTACTGCTCATTCAAAGCGAGACATACCTCCTGTGCTTCGCCATCGTTTGCGCCGTAGTACTGACCCATGATGCCCTGTAATTCAGGGAATTCCAGAACCATTTCTGAAGTCAGGTCTGATTTACACAGTTCTCCGGCACGGACAGCCAACTGTTCTTGCCCAGTCTCCTGTCTGGCGATGAAACCAGCCAGTTTAGCAATACGTTCGCTTTTATCGAACAACGATCCCAGTTGTGCCTGGAAGACGATAGGTTTCAGGGTCTCCCTGCGAGCTTCAAGTGTGGTTTTTTTGTCCGTATCAAAGAAAAATTTGGCATCCGAGAGACGGGGTCTTATTACCCGTTCATTACCGGATACTACTTGTTCGGGCTCTACGCTCTCGATATTAGAAATGGTTATAAAATGGGGAAGTAACTTTCCTTCCTGAGATGGATCTCTTGACACGACATGGAAATACTTCTGATGCTCCTTCATGGAAGAGATCAGGGCCTCTGCGGGGACTTCCAGAAATTCATCATCAAAACGACCGGACAGGGCAACGGGCCACTCATTCAATGCTGTCACTTCATCGAGCAGGTCTTCATCAATGACCGCTTCGCCACCCAGGCCGCTCGCCACTTCTGCCACCTGTTGCTTGATGAGATTGCGTCTTTCTTCGAAGAGAGCCATCACCTTACCCTGCTCTCTCAGAAGATTATGATAATCGGCAGGCTGGTTAACGGTCAGAGGCTGGTTAGCGTGAAATCGGTGGCCTCGAGTCTGGTTACCTGATTGAAGGCCCAGAATTTCGCAATCGACTACCTCTTCCCCCATCAGCATCACTAACCAGTGGACTGGGCGAACAAACTCAGTGCGCTGTGCTCCCCAACGCATACGCTTGGGAATAGGCAGTTCATTCAGAGACTGGCTGACCATGTCTGGCAGTAGTTGAGTGGTCTCGCAACCCTGTTGAACCGTACGGTAGACAAGCCAGGCGCCTTTATCGGTTGTCAGCGTTTCCAACTGATCGACTGAAACGCCGTTAGAACGGGCAAAACCTTCGGCTGCTTTAGTGGCCTTGCCTTCTCTGTCGAAGGCGGCTTTTACCGCGGGGCCGCGGCGCTCAAGCTGCTGATCAGGTTGTGCAGTATCCAGACCCTTGATCAGCAAAGCCAGACGACGAGGTGCGGCAAAGGCTTCAAAGCTGTCAAAAGACAGTTGAGCGTTCTTCAGGCGATCCAGGATGCCATGAGTGAATGCATTGGAAAGGCTTTTCAGCGCTTTCGGGGGTAGTTCTTCTGTTCCCAGCTCGACCAGGAAATCTTTCTGGCTCATTACTTCTTCTCCTGTGTCTTGCTGTCTTCCAGACTGGCCAGAACTTCTGTACGGATATCGTCACTGGCCAGTGGGAAGCCGAGATGAAGGCGAGTATCAAAGTAGGCTTTGGCTACGGCTCTGGCCAGGGTTCTGACTCGCAGAATAAAGCGCTGACGCTCTGTCACCGAGATGGCGTGACGGGCGTCCAGTAGGTTGAAGGTATGAGAAGCTTTCAGGACATACTCATAAGCAGGCAGAGGCAGGCCCGCTTCAACCAGACGCCTGGATTCGGCTTCATAAAAATCGAATTGATGGAACAGTTCCTGAGTGTCAGCGTGTTCAAAGTTGAAAGTAGACATCTCTACTTCCTGCTGGTGGAAAACATCGCCGTATGACACTGTGCCCTGTGGACCTTCAGTCCAAATCAGGTCGTATACGTTGTCAACACCCTGAATATACATGGCCAGACGCTCAAGGCCGTATGTGATTTCGCCAGTGACCGGATAGCACTCAATACCACCTACCTGTTGGAAGTAGGTGAATTGAGTGACTTCCATGCCATTCATCCAGACTTCCCAGCCCAGACCCCAGGCACCCAGTGTTGGGGATTCCCAGTTGTCTTCTACAAAGCGAAGGTCATGCACCAGTGGGTCGATGCCCAGCTCCCTGAGGGAATCCAGGTAAAGTTCCTGAATGTTATCCGGAGAGGGTTTCATCACCACTTGGAACTGATAGTAGTGCTGTAGGCGGTTTGGGTTTTCACCATAGCGTCCATCGGTTGGACGGCGGCTGGGCTGCACGTAGGCAGAGTTCCAGTTTTCAGGACCTATTGCGCGAAGGAAGGTCGCTGGATGGAAGGTGCCTGCGCCCACTTCCATGTCCAGTGGCTGCATAATGACACAGCCCTGGCGAGCCCAGAACTGCTGAAGGGCCAAGATAAGGCCCTGGAATGTCTTGATATCAGGCGTGCTTTGAGAAGTCACAGTACTACCTCATGGAGGCTCAAAATTAGGCTTTATTCCTCTATCCCGGCTGCCAATAGCCTCGACAATTCAGGGAGCTGACGCTTCTGGTTCAACCTCCATGACGACCCGGGTGCTTGCAATGCCACTGAAAGCCTGAGCGTGAAACGGCTCATTTGTGCATTAAGTGTCATTTTCTGGAAACAGCAGCGGATTATAACGTTTTGGTTCTGGAGCGGATACCGTTGTATCCCTCTGGAAATGTGGTCGTTGTGTATAACAGAGCAACAATATCCTCAAAACTCTATGGGGCAGGATCATGGAGTTCTGATGAAGGTGTGGATAAGTTGTTGATAGCTGTGAATAACTTTTCTATTCTCAGTATTTCCAGAATGTGGGTGTAAACAATACCAGCAGTGTGAAGATTTCCAGACGACCCAGCAGCATGGCAAAACAGAGAATCCATTTCGCTGTATCGGGAAGAGCGCTGTAATTTTCGGCGGCTTCACCCAGGGCGGGGCCCAGGTTGTTCATGCTGGACGCTACGGTAGAAAAAGCAGTGGTCAGGTCAACGCCCGTGGCCATTACGGCCAGAATCATGACAGCAAACAGAAATACATAGGTGGCAAAGAATCCCCAGACAGCCTCACCGACTCGACTATGAACGGCCTTGCCACCCAGTTTGATGGTGTAAACAGCATTGGGATGAACCAAACGACGAAGTTCTCTTACCCCCTGTTTGAAGATCAGCAGCACACGAATCACCTTCATGCCACCTGCCGTTGAGCCGGCACATCCCCCGGCAAAACTGGTCATAAAGAGAAGAAGTGGCAGGAATGTTGGCCAGGCTGAGAAACCGCTGGTGGCATAACCGGTGGTCGTGGCAACAGAAACGACTTCGAAAATACCGTGATCCAGTGAGTTTGCCAGATCATAAGTGCCGGAGAAATAGAGACCTGCCACCGTAATTAATGAGACCACCAGAAGGATCAGCAAATAAGTGCGAACCTCGGGGTCTCTCCAGTAGTGATAGGTGGATTTATTACGCCAGGCGAAAAAGTGAAGCGCAAAGTTAATACCGGCTACCAGCATAAAGAAGGTGGCAGTGGCATTAATCAGTGGTGATTCAAAATAGCCAATGCTGGCATCGTGGGTTGAGAAACCACCAATGGCTACGGTGGAAAAGCTGTGGCTGACGGCATCAAAAAGATTCATACCTGCCAGCCAGTAACCCAGCGCACATATTGCTGTCAGTGTCAGGTAGAGCAGCCATAGTGCTTTCGCTGTTTCCTTGATTCGGGGTGTCAGCTTGTTGTCCTTTATGGGGCCCGGTGTTTCTGTCCGATAAAGTTGCATACCTCCGACCCCCAGCATAGGCATGATAGCCACTGCCAGAACAATGATACCCATGCCCCCCAGCCACTGAAGTTGCTGACGGTAAAAGAGGATTGATTTAGGCAGATGATCAATGCCCGTCAGTATCGTAGCGCCAGTGGTGGTGAGGCCCGACATGGACTCGAATACAGCGTCCGTCACACTGAGGCCCGGGTCTTCCATCAGTAAGAGTGGCAGGGAACCCATGCCTCCCAAAACGACCCAGAAAAGGACGGTGATGATAAAGCCTTCGCGGGGGCGTAAATCTGATTTGATTTTTCTGAAAGGAAACCAGAGTAACAAACCGATGAGAAACGTCAGGAAAAAAGTATATAAAAACAGTGAAATTTCAGTTTCCCCATAAATCATCGCCACCGCCAGAGGAGGAAGGCTGGAGAAGCTGAATAGCATCAAAAGAATGCCCAAGACAGGCAAAACGACAGAAAACTGCATAAGACCCTGTTTTTCTGGTTATACAGACAGCGGCCATGCTGTCTGATTCAATGATTAAGTGCGCAAGACCAGCACGACTGCATCGTTTAAAAAAAGCCCAGTCCAACCTGAAAGAGCTGTTCTACTTCGTGAATACGTTTTTTGTTGGTCAGAAACAGAATGATATGATCTCCTGACTCTATACGGGTAGTGTCGTGTGCAATTAACACTTCATCGTTTCTGACTATGGCCCCAATGGTTGTTCCGGGAGGTAGCTCGACCTGCTGAACCGTTTTACCGACGACTCTGGATGAATGTTCGTCGCCGTGAGCAATGGCTTCAATGGCTTCTGCTGCGCCTCGACGGAGAGAGTGAACGTTAACAACGTCCCCTCTTCGTACGTGTTTCAGAAGACTCCCGATAGTGGCCTGCTGCGGGGAAATCGCAATATCTATTTCACCTCCCTGAACCAGATCAACGTAGGCAGGATTATTAATCAGAGCCATTACTTTACGGGCACCAAGACGTTTGGCCAGCATAGCGGCCATGACGTTAGCTTCATCATCGTTGGTCAGGGCACAAAAGACATCTGTCTCTTCAATGTTTTCAGAAATCAGCAGTTCTTTATCGGAGGCATTGCCGTTGAAAACCATGGCTTTGATCAGGGTCTCGGACAGGAACTGACAGCGCTCCATATTCTGTTCAATGATTTTCACCTTGAAATCATTTTCAGCCGATTGGGCGAGGCGCAGACCAATGTTACCACCGCCGGCAATAATGATGCGTTTGTAATCATCATCGAGCCTCTGAAGTTCACTCATGACAGCCCGGATATGACAGCGGTCAGCGATGAAGAAGACCTCATCATCGGCCTCAATCACCGTTGTACCTTTGGGCATGATGGCCTTGCCGCGGCGGAAAATCGCAGCCACCCGGGTGTCAACGCTGGGCATATGTTCACGCAGGTAGCGTAATTCCTGGCCAACCAATGGACCGCCATAATAGGCTTTCATAGCCACCAGTTGGGCGCGGCCATTGGCAAAGTCCAGAACCTGAAGTGCTCCGGGACGTTCAAGAAGGCGTCGAATGTAGTTGGTGACGACTTGCTCCGGGCTGATCAATACATCGATGGGCAGAGCATCATCGCCAAACAGGTTTTCCTTGTTCAGGTACGCCGCCTGACGAATACGGGCAATCTTGGAAGGTGTGTGAAACAGGGTGTAGGCGATCTGGCAGGCCACCATGTTCACTTCATCGCTGTTAGTTACCGCTACCAGCATGTCAGCATCATCAGCACCGGCCTGTTTGAGTACAGAGGGGAATGAGGCCATACCCTGGATGGTCCGGATATCAATACGATCCTGTAGCTCCCTGAGAAGCTCGCCGTTGGCATCCACTACCGTGATGTCGTTCTCTTCATTGGCCAGGTTTTCTGCCAGAGTTCCACCTACTTGTCCGGCACCGAGAATGATGATTTTCATAGACTTTCCTGATGGCTTTTTATTATCAGAGAGCTTTCAATAGGCTGAGAGCTCTCACCAGGCTGAGGGCTCTCAATGGTCACGTCAGAATCACCGCGTACTTTTTTCAGCAGACTATAGAAAAAGCCGTCTCCTGAACCAGGCAGAATTTGTCGCCCAAAGCCGGTATCCAGTCCCCATTCTCCGGGAAGGGGTTGCAGTGCTGCGTCTACTTGTCGTTCGAGGAAAACGGCAATTTGTTTGCTGTTTTCAGCCGGCATTATGGAACAAGTCGCGTAGAGCAGTGTGCCACCGGGCTTTAGCAATGACCATAGGGTATTAAGGATTTTGCCTTGTAGCTCGGCCAATGCATCAATATCCTCGGGTTTGCGAAGCAGTTTAATATCCGGGTGGCGGCGGATTACGCCGGTAGCTGAGCAGGGAGCGTCCAGCAGAATATGATCGTAACTCTGTCCGTTCCACCATTGATCAGGCTGAGTACTGTCACCGGTCAGGAGTTGGGCTTTCAGGCCAATGCGATCCAGATTTTCCTGAACACGAGTCAGTCGCTTCTCATCTATGTCCAGGGCATCCAGTTCAATACCCGGAAACATTTCCAGCAATTGGCAGGTTTTTCCTCCCGGGGCGCAGCAGGCATCGAGAACCTTGTCGCCTTCTTTGATGGGCAACAGGTTTCCGGAAAGCTGGGCGGATTCATCCTGAACACTGACCACACCTTCAGAAAAGCCGGGCAGATGTTCTACCGGGAGAGCCCGTGTGAGGGTGATTGCCTGGGGAGACACCAGAGAAGATGAAGCCTGGATACAGTTATCCAGCAATTTTTTCAGGTAACGATCACGCTTTAAATGCTGCTCATTAACCCGCAGGGTCATGGGAGGAGACTGATTGTTGGCCCGGGCTATAGCCTGCCAATGATCAGGCCATGCTTTACGGATCTTGCCGATCAGCCACTGTGGGTGAGCGGTGAGACAAATATCGTTGGAATCGGACAGTGCATTGAGCGCATCTTCCTGACGCTGTGCAGAACGCAGAACGCCATTCACAAGACCCCTGGCCCAGGCTTTACCCATCATACGGGTGACCTGGACCGTTTCTCCGATAGCGGCGTGTGCTGGAATGCGCGTATAGAAAAGTTGGTAGAGTCCCACCAGAATCAGGCTGTGAATGGTCTGCTCTTTTGATTTCAGCGGTTTGTCCATAAGGGCACTGAGCCAGTTATCCAGACGAAAATAGTAACGCAGCGTGCCGTAGCTCAGCTCTGCCAGAAGGGGTTGATCTTTCTGGCGCAGACCCTCCTGATATTCAGGTAGAACCTGACTCAGGGATTCACCGGAAGCAACACGGCTAATCACTTTGGCTGCTGCCAGTCGAACGGAAGATTGTTTGGCCATTAGTTGAATTTTGTCCCGGGTATAAACATATCCCTGCGGCTGTTGAGCAGGTCCTGAACGGGCATGGCACGACTGCCAGATAACTGTACATTAGTCAGACGGAGTATGCCTTTTGCACAGGCAATATCCAGACCTGATTTGTCAGCCTTAATCAGAGTGCCGGGTGTTTCAGCGTGGTTTTCTTCAACCCGTTCTGCCTCCCAGACCCGAATGGCGATCCCTTCCAACTCGGTTGTCGCTACTGGCCAAGGGTTAAATGCCCGTATCAGGCAGTCAAGATTAGCTGCTGTTTTGTGCCAATCAATGCGGGCTTCTTCCTTAGTCATTTTGTGGGCGTAACTGGTATAACGGTCATCCTGCTTTTCCGCAGTAATAGTGCCTTCAGCGATAGCATTAATGGCTTCGATCAGGGCCGGCTGGCCTACTTCGATCAGGCGGTCATGCAAATTGGAAGATGTGTCTGTTTTGTGAATCGGGCAGTGGGCTTTAATCAGCATATCGCCAGTATCCAGGCCTTCATCCATCTGCATAATGGTGACTCCGGACTCTTCGTCTCCGGCCGCAATGGCCCTCTGGATAGGGGCTGCACCGCGCCAGCGCGGCAGAATCGATCCATGCACATTGATGCAGCCAAAGGTTGGAATATCCAGAACACTCTTCGGAAGTATGAGACCATAGGCTACTACAATCATCAGATCTGGCTTGAGTGCGGCGAGCTGTTCACGGGCAGCTTCATCTTTTTTCAGAGACAGTGGCTGGAACACTGGGATATTATGTTGCAGCGCCAGCGCTTTCACCGGGCTGGGCTTCAGTTTTCTGCCCCGTCCCGCCGGTCTGTCTGGCTGGGTGTATACGGCAATGACTTCATGCTGACTGTCTATGACCGCTTGACTGTCCAGAACCGCTTGAAGGTGGGCGCTGGCAAAATCCGGAGTACCGGCAAAGACAATACGAAGGCTTTTCATTGGGTTTTCTACAAGCTCGACAGAACGATAGGGTTGGCGGCGATGATAGATAAAGTAAGGGGCTGAGTAAAATCTGAGTCCCCCCGGAACTCATCTTCCGGGAGGTCTTCAGAAGCATTAAGCCATAGCAAGGCGCTTGTTTTTCACCAGTTTTTTGCGAATACGTTCCTGTTTCAGGCGCGACAGATAATCCACGAACAGTTTGCCATTCAAGTGATCCATCTCATGCTGTACGCAGACAGCAGGCAGGCCATCGAGATCTTTTGAGTATGGGTTTCCGTCTCTGTCCAGGGCAGTCAAACGGACTTGAGCCGGACGATCCAGCAGCTCGAAAAATCCCGGGATGGACAGACAGCCTTCAGAGAGATCCGTTAATTCGTCGGTCAGAGGTTCGAACGTTGGATTGATCAGAACCATTGGCTCGTTGCCATCATCGGAAAAGTCCATCACGACAATGCGCAGATGGATATCGACCTGAGTGGCTGCCAGACCAACGCCCCCGGATTTGTACATGGTTTCAAGCATGTCATCGATTATTTTACGAATATCGTCGTTTACTTCAGCCACGGGCTCGGCAATGGTGCGAAGTCTTTCGTCAGGGTATTGAAGGATTTCCAGAAGCGCCATGGGTATTCTCAAGCTACTTTGTTTGATTAGAAGGTAATTTTAAATTTCTTTTTGGTATATAGATAGTTTTAAGTGCGAACGTTCCATTTTTAAGTATTTATTTACGGTCAGGTGCTGAACTTGATGAGAGCTGCCTGTGTTTAAAGCAGTTTTATCGGGGGAAGTAACTAGCAGCCTGTCGGACTTAAGGCTGTCCTACTGCGGTTGCAATAAATTGGTCTAAAAATTTCTTGCAATCCTCACTACGGACGCTTAAGTCCGACAGGCTGCTAGATGGTCGTGGGCTTAAGAAGAGCGCAGCATCGGAGTATGATTTCCATGGTCTTGCCATTGTCTGGCAGTCAGTCAGACAATGGCAGGCAGGGACAAGTGTATGACTGTTGGCGAGGACCGGCTGTTTGAAGTTGATTTTTAATCGTTCAAACCCGGAAAGTTACCTATGGAGTGGTGAAGATAGGGTCAGAAAAAAGAACTTTTTTAATTTAAAGTTGTCGAAATAAATATAGATATTGAGTAATTAACAAGGATGTAATTATGAATCTAACAAGCCATATTTCACATTACCTGTCGTATTTATCAATACCTTCTCTAACTTCCTGCTTTTATAGTTACTGGGCAGGAAGGAAAGTCGACCAAATGGTCCGATTGCCTGAGTGTACCTATACATCTCTATCTTTAAAAGCCTTGGAAAGTGAGGATTATACTGCTCTCTCCGCACGCACCATTTGGGATAAAGCCAAAAGCAGCAGCAATATTAACATCTACGAAGATGACCCAACAAAATTAGAACGTAATAACCCCGGTAAAGGAATAGATACTGCCATGTCGGATACCGGCTTTTCAAAAGGTATTCATATTCTGGATATTGAATGGCCGACCGGAATGCGAGGTACTCATCCGGTGATTGGGGTCGCACTGGAAGGATCCCCTAATCAAGGAATAGGTTACAGAAATCTTCTTGGCGGCACAGAGTCATCATGGGGCTGGGATATAAAAAGCAAGGAACTGCTTCATAATGGTCAAATTATAGGCAATTACCCCGAAGATAAATCAAATGGATCATTTGATGTGCCCGAAAAGATAAGCTGTATAATTGATATGAATGCAGGAGTTATAGGCTTCAAAATCGGCGGGAAATATCTGGGAGACGCATTTTCGGGGCTAAAGCATAAAACTGTTTTCCTGGCTGTGTCCGTTGTTCGGACAAGCACAGCAATCTCTGTCAACTATATCAAAGGCTCTAATACCACTCTTTCGCTACAAGATCTGTCAAAGCTGGCAATAAGAAAGCGGGTTAAATTTGAAGAGCAAATTGCCCAACTTCCTACTGCTCCACCATTAAAGAGATTCATTGCCGATCAGGAAATGACCGACGCTGATGGCAACGATGATAATACTGACCAGGAAAATATATAACTTTGCTGGCTGCTTTAACGGGTGTCTTCATCTTCCCGGCTGCTTTCCAGCCATCCTAATGTAGGCAAAAATCACTGGTTTGGATAGTTTTCTGATTTGTTCTGAAGTACAGAAAGACCGTTGCCGGTCGAGAACAATAGTGATTCAGTCTTGTCTCCGATCTGTTGTTTTATCGGCTATGGGGCCAGCGAAATAAAAAGGATAAGTCACAATTCAGTGGGCAGATTCTCTTCGTATTGAAGCGTTTGATTGCCCGATGACAGGACCCGTTGGTAAACTGCCGGGATAAAACCAACAACAAGTGCAAGGGATCGTGAACCAATGAGAAGCACAGTACTGGGCATTCTTCTGCTCTGCCTGTCGTCAGCAGGGATAGCTTACGAGAATCCGATCAAGTCAGATTCTCCCCAGGATTATCTGGTAAAAAAAGGGGACACGCTCTGGGAAATCTCCAACCGTTTTCTGAAAAGTCCCTGGCTGTGGCCTGAAATCTGGCACGCAAACCCCCAGATACATAACCCCCATCTGATTTTCCCCGGAGACCTGGTGAGCCTTGTCTACATCGATGGTCGCCCGAGGCTGACGGTTGTCCGTCGTGGCGAGAGTGGCAGAACTGTCAAACTTAGCCCGAAAGTGAGAACACTGCCTGCTGAAGCGGCTATTCCTGCTATCCCACTCAGCGCAATCGATGCCTTTCTCAAGAGCAGCCGGGTATTTACCTCTAAACTGGCGTTAGACGGTGCTCCTTATATATTTGCTTCCAGACAGGAACGGATCATTACCGGTGCGGGAGACAAGGTTTATGCCCGGGGACCCATAGATTCACTGGACAAGAATCTCGACATTCTTAGGGCCGGAGGCGTTTTGAGGGATCCTGACAGTGGTGAAGTACTGGGTATTATCGGCCATGAAATAGCAGGTGCCTCCCTGCAAAAAGTAGACAATGGCATTGCCAGCCTGAACATCCAGACAAGTCTTCAGGAGGTGAGGCCGGGTGATAAGGTAGTGCCGGCAGACACCTTTAGCCTCCAAACCACCTTTTTTCCCAGGGCACCTGATGCGCCGTTAGAAGGCAAAATTGTCTCTGTTGTTGATGGTGTAAAAAAAGTGGGTCAGTTCAACAGCGTCATTATTAACCGGGGTATCCGGGAAGGTTTGCGTCAGGGCGATATATTCAACGCCTACAAGAATACGGAGGTTAAAGATCAGATCAGTGGTGAAATGGTCAATTTGCCTCCTGAGAAAGCCGGCATGATCATGATTTATCGCCCTTTTGAAAAAGTGAGCTATGGTATTGTGCTGACGGCCTATGAAGAAATAGGTGTAGGCGATACTCTGAAAAGCCCCTGAGGTGCGATGATTCAACAACATGACTCCAGCTGGCAGCAGTTAAAACAATGGCTGCTGCTTTCATTTCAGCCCGGACTGGGTGCGGTTCGCCTCAATGCCCTGGTCCGGGAGTTTGGTTCTGCAAGCGCTGTTTTGTCAGCCTCTTATCAGTCATTGAGGATGGGGCTGCCGGAAAAACTGGCGGCGCAATTATCGGGAAATCCTGAGACACCAGATATTACTGAGCGTCTGAACCATTGTCGACTCTGGCTGGAATCCAGTCAGGCTCATCACATTATTACCCTGCAATCGCCTCAATACCCTGCTGCTCTCAAGGAGTTAAGTGACCCTCCTCCCTTGCTTTACGTGATGGGTAATCTCGATCTGTTGAATGAGCCCCAAGTGGCCATTGTCGGAAGCCGCAGGCCGACCCCTCAGGCTCGTCGATTGGCTCAGGAGATGGCCATGGATTTGTCTCGAAAGGGACTGGTGATTACCAGCGGCATGGCGCTGGGAATTGATGCAGCCGCTCATCAGGGAGCATTGGGCAGTTATGGCAGTACCATAGCGGTTCTGGGAACCGGGGTGGATGTGGTTTATCCAAGGAGTCATGGCGACCTTTATCAGGCTATAGCCATGCAGGGCGCAATTGTGAGTGAGTTTCCTCTGGGGACGACACCTAAACCCGGACATTTTCCAAGAAGAAATCGCATCATCAGTGGTTTGTCTGTCGGTGTTCTGGTGGTAGAAGCAGCGCTTAACAGCGGTTCATTGATTTCGGCCAGACTGGCTGCTGAGCAGGGACGAGAAGTGTTTGCTGTACCGGGTTCTGTTTTAAATCCTCTCAGTCGTGGTTGTCATAAGCTCATAAAGGAAGGAGCTGTTCTGGTTGAATCGGCTGAGGATATCCTGGTCGAGTTACAGAGCTATCTGAGAGCTTATGTGGTATCCACCTCTGAGCCAGAACCGATCAACTCTGATTTATCAGGGGTTCAGAGAGTCATTCTGGAAATTATGAGCGCTGAAGCCATCAGTGTGGATCTGATTTGCCAGATATCAGGGCTCTCGTTTGACGAAGTTTCTGTCATTCTGACTGAGATGGAGCTGGAGGGTTTTATTGAGTCGGTGCCTGGTGGTTATATCCGAGTGGGGTAATTATCTCACTTCCTCGCCAGCTCTTGCTTCATATCGGTCAATAATAGCCTCAACCTGCATGGGCTTTGCGGTATGTCGTAATTTCGGCAGGTCGTAAAGCAGGGGCATCCCTATGCGGGAGTGCGCCATTCCGCAAGCCATCGGGTTATAACTCGCCAATCCAAGCCGCACAGACAATGACATTCACTAATAATTTAAATCTTTCACTTCTGGTACGATATACCACAAACTTTCGTACAAGAAATGAAATATCTATGACGTTCGAAGAGTATTATCAGAAGCTTCCCATCAACAAGAAGAAGTTGAGTAATGTAAAGCAGACCATCTTGAAGCGTTTATGGGGACAAGATAGCAATCCATTTCCTAAGCCTTGGGTATCTTCCGCTGAACTGCTTGAACTGACAAGTCAGAAGTACTTTGATCGTCGAACCAGAGAGTTAAGAGATGCGTTGGGTTGTGACCTGGAATCTGCTTATCAGGAAGAATTTGAAGGCCATGCCTGGCGTTTTAGATCAGACACTCTGACTGCTCCACAAGCGCGAAAATATCTCACAAAAGCGCAAAAAGATCGTCTTTTTACTGAAGCTGAAAATACCTGTGCAACCTGCGCTACACAAACCGAAGCGGGTGTCAGAGGTTTACAAGCAGACCACAAAGTACCTCTTTCCCGCGGAGGAACTAATGATTTAGAAACTGGCAGCCTATGTGTAACAACTGCAATGTTGGGAAGAGGAGAGCTTGCGAAGGTTGCCACCTGAACTGTTAGACCTGTTCATGGGCTTTCCCTGAAAAACATGGTGTACCTTTTATTTTGAACCTCAGTGAGCCAGTACTGAAGGTTATTGACAGTATCAGCGAGACTAAATCCATCAGTCGAGAAGAGGCTATCAGAATAGCTGTAGAAGCTTATCGTGAAGAATTTCTGACCAGTAAGCCGACATGATTGGGTGGTATCGCTCATGCAAATGCTTGTTAATGATCAGCCTGCCCGTGCAGTGAGATCCTGATCCCTAAACATATCCATTGTTTCAAAGGCTCGATGTGATGACGCCAACTTACGAACCGGTGCTTTCTGCAGAAGTGCCTTCCTGATTTGTCTACCTACAGCCTCTGCAACAGGTGCGGGAAATGCATTGCCGACCTGTCGATAGGCATGGGTCTTTCCACCAAAAAACTCCCAATAGTCAGGAAAACCCTGAATTCTTGCAGCCATTCGAATATTCAGCAACGGCATCCCTTCGCAACCAGGCTGGATCGTTCCATCTCTTTTGAGAACGCCTATGAAACCTTCTCCTGGAATCTCATCATCATTTGCAACTCGGTGAGCATTTACACCAAGCTCTTGCCACTGTCGTTTGGCTCTGGTAGGCCCCAGATCGGGTCCTCCATGTTTTTTAGATCCACCTACAAGTGTCGGAGCTATTTTATCAGCCCTCTTTTTCCATTTATCAACGCCTTCCCAACCATTCGATGACATGAGATCACAAAGAGCTTCACCTACAGTTTTAGGTCGCGTATTCAGAGGTTGAGGCCAGTGAAAATGCTTAAAGTAATCAGGCTTCATTGCCACCAGGATAACTCTGGGTCTTAACTGGGGCACACCAAAATCACTGGCCTGATGCAGCTTCCAATCAGAGAGATAACCCATCTCAAAGAGCGTATTAGATATTTCATCTCGGTAATCTTTGAACTTATCTTCCAGAAGCCCTGGAACATTTTCCAGCATCACGGCTTTAGGTTGAACCTTCTGAAGAATCTCCAGCGCCGTGGGGAAAAGATCACGTTCATCATTGCTACCAAGCTGCATACCGGCTTTGCTGAATGGAGGGCATGGCACTCCCCCTGCAACCAGATCAATTTGCCCCTGGTAGTCTTCAGCTTCATGTTCTGCAAAGTGCTTTAGGTCACTCTCAATGATATTGTCCCACCCCAAGCCATGAGCCTGATTATTGAGGCGCAAAGTCTGACTGGCATGATGATCGATCTCAATGAGGGCTGCATGAGAAAAACCTGCCACGTGCAAACCTATGGCCTGACCGCCGGCACCAGCACACATTTCAATCGTTTTCATCAAAAAACCTGTTTAATGTTCAAAACGGCAATTATACCAAGTTCAACTGTATGAAAAAAATCACTCCAACTCGAGATAATTTTTCAGCGCCTTCACTCTACGCTGCCGCTGCCCTTTATCCTTGGTTCTGGAAGACATACTTTTGCTGTAGGCTTCGACATTTTCATTGTCAGAGTCTCGGGAGCGAAGTTTTGTATAGAATTCAGTAAGTTTTCCCTTAATGCAATGAGGTTTTATGCCTTCTCTTTCACAAAAGTCTGACAGACACCAGATGCCATAAAGATGTGAAACGCCTCCGACATTGAACTTTTGATACTCAATATCCAAAGATTTCATAAAGTCAGTAACAAGTGAAAACCTGGCTTTGATGTAACTCCAGTCTAGAGTTTCTTTACTGTACTTCTCATAAAGCTCATCCAATATATTCTGGTTCGCATGCAATGGCTTCCCCTCAATTTGCTGAAACATTATTTCCGAAATAAATTCGTAATGCTCCATCCTGGCGACATCTGTACCTTCCAGTCGCTCTCTCCAAAATGGGATTTCAGAAACCCTTTCGATAAGGTCAAGAAGCTGGCTTCCATGATACTTTGACCTTCTCAACTCTTGTCCCTTCAATGGCTCCCCGTTACGGTTTAGTCTGTCGAATATATTATCTATTACTTCTTTATCTGAAGTATCTATATATTCAATGGGAATAACATACCTCCAAAACCGTTTTTTATAATCAGTCAAATTCTTTTCATCTAAATCCCTAAAGTACACCCCGGCTATTTTTTCATCATGAAAAGGTGTGTTTTCAAACTCATCTGATGCCGGTATTTCATTTTTTAAAAACCGAACTATAGAGGTCAAACGCTGCTTGCCGTCGATGACATCATATTTTGTTTTACCTGTATCATCGTCTATTTTTTGATGTAAAAAAATAGGCGGAATGGGAAAGTTTTTAAGCAAGCTATCAATGAAAAATGACTGTTTTTCGTCGCTCCAAACACTGTCCCTTTGGTAAGCAGGGGCAAAATTATATTTGTTCAGTAAGTAGCTCTCCCAGAAGTTAGCCACCGTGATCGTGTTCGTTTCTCGCATCAGGCTGACTGACATTTCATCTTCTCCTTGAGAGTCTCAGAACTGGAATATGTAACAAAATTACTGAATATACTTGTCAGAACAGCATTGATTGTTCTTTGAGGGTTAGGGTTTATCATGGTCACGTCGAGTAAGGGGTCACAGCCCGTAAACAGCTCGTCAAGCTCAGACCTGTCTACGTGCCAGTAAGACAAGCCACAAATAATCATTTCGTCATCCTTGTCTAGCCTATCAGCCTTGAGCTTTGCTTCAGCTCTAATAGGAAAAGACCACGTGTGACGAAAACGCTCTGAGTCACCTGCTGGGGGAATCAGGGCTGTAATAAGGTGATTATCATCCAGGCCATCATAAGCAACCGAAAATTCCTCTGTCGAACCATCCTGAAGCTCACGGTCGTACTTTATTCCATAAGAGTCTCTGGCAGATTTGCTCTCATGAAGAAAACTAATTGAGCCATGAGGCTTGAGTATTTTTATCCTTGCATTTTCCACTCTGTCACCCACAAGCCCAACTTTGTAGGGTATCTTGAATCGGTCTAGAAGGCGCTCTAGCCATACGTCGTAATTGTATGTGACGACCACTATTTCGCTATAGCTATCTGACTGACTGGCATGCCTTATAAACTCAAGCCAAGGCCAGCTCTGAGCTGAGTCCGGTATTTCTGGCACTTGTTTGTTATAAAAAACAAACAAGTGCTTAATATATTGGATGAATTCCTTGTAGGCGTGGATATAGATATCGTTAGGTCGGTCACCTAGGCCAACCTCATCAGGCTTCTTCTTTGATGCATAGACGTTTACGCACGTGATAATGTCCTCGATCAGATCCATTGCGTCCCTGGCACTCATGTTTGGTCTGGCCCCTAGGTTCCATAAGTTCGGACAGTGTTTAAAAGACAGGAAGCCCGGCATTCCTGTTGCTGGCCAAGGAACCTCGGTGCCTCTTCGAAACAAATTTATTACGTCTATATCATCAAATCGACCAATATGTTTCAGGAAATCTATGGTGAATCCGTTACCCAGAATCAAGAACAACTTCTTACTCAAAAAAATTCCTTGTATTTCTATAAGACAAATTAATGTTTGCAGGCAAAGCGGAACTTGTTTTCAAGCAGCTACGCCTAACCTACTAACCACTGCTTCAGTTTTGGCTCATCAAAAATGACCTGTTCAAACTCTTCTGGCGACTCTGCCTCAAATCGCACGTCTACAAACTCCTGATAATCATCATCTTGTGACGTTTTCATTTCCATCAGAGAGTAACGCAGGCTGTCGTCAATTTCCCGGTGTCGAGGGTCTTCGGGAAGCACGCAGATTTTCAGAATTTTGTGCCCCTGCACGTACACGAAGGAAGGGCCGGTATCGTTACGGTACGACTGGTCTTTGAAGTAGACCGGAATACGGATGCCCAGTGGGTAATCCTTGCCAAACTACTGCTTGTACGGTTCCATTACTACCCCTGAATTAAATAGTCTTAAAGATGCTTATTTTAAACCTTGCAGCGCACTGTGTTAAAAAAATTTTTGTGTTCCAATTTTGCACTACAAGCCAAACTTCATAACAGGCACAAAGATCAGAATCTTCACGGTCATTAACTAGAAAAGTGGGGTCTGTAAGACGAACATCACCGACTAGACTGTGGACCGGCAAAGTCCGGAAACGCATCAAGGCTGGTTTGCCAGCAGCACAGCGAAATGAAACCATGAACAGGTTTCATCCCTATGGTATTAGTTTGTAGAACCCGATTCACGTTGGGGATGCTTATGCTCATTAGTGTGGGCCTGAGTCTCACACTGAATAAAAAATGATCGTTTTCCCTGTGATTCAGATTTTATTGCAAGATTTTTTAATGCCTATTCGCTCAAACGTACAAGTCTTCTTATAATCTACCCCGAATCATCCACCGACCATTACACGGCTTACAGGAGTTTGAGATGGAAGTCGGCATTATCATGGGGTCCAGGTCAGACTGGCCAACGATGAAACTGGCAGCGGACATGCTGGACCGGTTTGGAGTCCGTTATGAAACCAGAGTGGTTTCAGCGCACCGGACTCCCCAGCTGTTGGCTGACTATGCCACAGGCGCTAAAGAGCGGGGCCTCAAAGTCATCATTGCAGGCGCAGGCGGCGCGGCTCACCTGCCCGGCATGGCAGCCGCTTTCACTAGCCTGCCTGTTCTGGGAGTCCCCGTTCAGTCCAAAGCACTGAAAGGTATAGATTCATTACTGTCTATCGCACAGATGCCCAAGGGGATTGCCGTAGGAACTTTGGCCATTGGCGAGGCAGGTGCCGCCAATGCGGGTATTCTGGCTGCTCAAATCATTGGTACGCACAATGAAGCGGTCATGGCTAAGATAGAAGCTTTCCGTAAAGAACAAACGGACACGGTTCTGGCTAATCCCAATCCGGCTGAGGATTAATCTGATGCATGTTTTAGTGCTGGGGGCAGGCCAGCTGGCGCGAATGATGTCATTGGCTGGCGCACCGCTGAACATTCAAATAAGTGCTTATGATGTCAACAGCGAAACAGTGGTTCACCCGCTGACTCAAATGACCACCGGTAATGACTTGGCATCCGCTATCAGACAGGCTGATGTCATTACCGCAGAATTTGAACACATTCCCCTCGATATTCTGGCTGTCTGTGAGAAAAGCGGCAAATTTCTGCCTTCTACAGAAGCCATCAAGGCAGGTGGCGACCGGCGTATCGAGAAAAAAAGACTGGACGATGCCGGTGTTAAAAATGCCCGATACTTTGTCATTCAGACTTATGAAGACTTCCACAAAGCGATTGAGCATGTGGGTGTGCCTATGGTTCTCAAGAGTGCTTTGGGCGGCTACGACGGTAAAGGGCAGTGGCGGTTAAAAGAGCTTGATCAGGCTGATACCATCTGGGCAGAAATGGCCGAATGCATTGCAGCTACTGATCATCAGGCGATTGTTGCTGAAGAGTTTGTCCCCTTTGTTCGTGAAGTCTCACTGGTCGGTGCCCGAAGTGCAAACGGAACGGTTGCTGTCTACCCTCTGGCCGAGAATGTTCATACCAACGGAGTACTGAGTCTTTCTACAGCCATCACTGATCAGGCATTGCAGGAACAGGCAAAGCAGATGTTCACTGCTGTCGCTGAGAGTCTTGGCTATGTCGGAGTGCTGGCACTGGAGTTTTTTGATGTGAGTGGTTCCCTGCTGGTCAATGAAATCGCGCCAAGAGTGCACAACTCCGGGCACTGGACTCAGCAAGGTTCTGAAACCTGTCAGTTCGAAAACCATCTTCGCGCTATCTGTGCAATGCCTCTGGGCAGCACCCGACTGATCCGAGAAACCACCATGATCAACATATTGGGTGAAGACAGGCTTCCTGAAGCGGTGATGGCAGTGGCAGGCGTTCATGTACATTGGTACGGCAAAGTAAAACGTTCTGGCCGTAAGATGGGCCACATCAATGTTTGTGGTGATAGCTCTGGCAGTGTGCAAAACAAACTCTCTGATCTCGCGCAATGGCTCGATCAGGCAGCCTATCCTGCGCTGCATGAATTTGTCCGGAAGTCATCGACACAAGCTTGAGTCAATCCTGATCAGCTAGCAGCGTTTACACAGCCTTGCTAAACTCTGCTACTCGCTGATCAAGTTGATAAAACGCTATGTCTAAAATTCAGGCTGTTATCGAACAGGGCGGCGTCATAGCCTACCCTACGGAGGCGGTCTGGGGGCTCGGGTGTGACCCCTGGAATCGGGAAGCTGTCTACAAAGTGCTGGCCATCAAGCATCGCCCTGTTGAAAAAGGGTTGATACTGGTCGCCTCCTCTCAACAGCAGTTTGCCCCCCTGCTTTCTAACCTGACTGAAGCGCAGCTTGAAACCTTATCAGCCTGTTGGCCGGGTCCTTATACTTGGCTGCTGCCTGATCCTGATCAGTGGACACCGGACTGGGTTCGTGGAAAATTTGATACGGTGGCTGTCAGGGTGAGTGCTCACCCGTTGGTTGTAAAGCTCTGTGAACAGGCCGGGCAGCCGCTGGTATCTACTTCTGCCAATCGGGCAGGAGAACCTCCTTTAATGACAGAGCAACATGTTCAGGAACAGATGGGGCAGCAGGTATCTCTGATTGTTTCCGGTGAAACGGGTCCACAGACCGAACCCTCTGAAATTCGTGATCTTCAGACAGGACAACTGGTCCGGGCTGGTTAATATCGGCTCTGTTAAACTGCGTCTCTTTTTTATCCAGCCAGCTCAGGGAGTATTATGGTGACCGATGCCCGTACTGGAAAAACCACCAGTCCAGAAAACAGCAGCGAATCGCTGGACAGCCATGAGCCTGTAGACAGCCATGAACAGGTAGACCGAGTCAGGCAATACCTGTTGTCACTGCAGGACGCTATTTGTAATGCTCTGGAAAAAGAAGACTCTGGCACTGTTTTCCGTGAGGAAACCTGGGATTACCACGGTGGCGGCGGTGGTCGTGCACGGGTTATTGAAGGCGGCTCGCTGTTTGAAAAAGGGGGAGTGAACTTCTCTTATGTGAAGGGCGATAAACTGCCACCTTCCGCCACAGCGAAAAGACCCGAGCTGGAAGGTCGGAGCTTTCAGGCCATGGGAGTCTCCCTGGTGATTCATCCCAGGAACCCATTTGTGCCAACGTCTCATGCCAATGTTCGTCTGTTGATTGCCGAAAAAGAAGGGGCCGATCCGGTCTGGTGGTTTGGTGGCGGTTATGATCTGACGCCCTATTACGGTTTCGAAGAGGACTGTACACACTGGCATCAGGTGGCCCGATCAGCTTGTGAGCCCTTTGGTGAAGAGGTCTACCCCCGTTACAAGAAATGGTGTGACGATTACTTCTTCCTGAAGCATCGAAATGAGCCCCGTGGTGTGGGCGGCCTGTTCTACGATGACCTTAATGAATGGCCCTTTGAACGCTGCTTCGAGTTTATGCGGGCGGTAGGCAATAGTTACATCGAAGCTTATCTGCCTATCGTTCAGAAGCGTAAAGATACTGAATACACGGAACAGAACCGTTATTTCCAGGAGTATCGACGCGGGCGTTATGTTGAGTTTAACCTTGTATACGACCGTGGAACACTGTTTGGTCTGCAATCCGGTGGGCGCACTGAGTCTATCCTGATGTCTTTGCCTCCTGTTGTGCGCTGGGATTACAATTGGCACCCGGAAGATGGGACAGAAGAGGCCCGTCTTTACAATGAATTCCTGAAACCCAGAGAGTGGGTCTGATATTTAACGAGCTACCGCTTTTGTTTTTCGTGAAAGATACGGGCAACCAGTAATTCTCTGGTTGTCAGAAGGTAATAAACCACGTAGGGCGTACCGACCACTTGTATTTTGCGATAGCGTCCCACCTTATTGCCTGCCATAGGATGGTCTTGCAGGCGATCCAGGTTAAATTTCAGAGTATCCAGAATTCGATCAGTGACGGCTGGACAGTGTTCATCAAGATAGGTGGCAATTTTCCGATAGTCGTTTCTGGCAGCAACTGACAACCTGACCTGCATTGACTAACGCTCCTCTTTCAGGAATTGTTCCAGAGAGATGGTTTCCATATCGCCTGATTCAACGGCACTGACCGTCTCTTCAACCTGCTGGAGTTGCCACTCTTCAGCATCCATATAATCCGTTACCACTTCCCGAATGAGCGTCGAAACATCTTTTTGATGAATAGCGGCGAGTTTGTCGAGCCGCTCGAGGTCATTTTGATCAAATCGAACGTTCTTTATCTTCATGGCCATAAGACTAATCCGTATATCTATAAAATATACAGATTAGCATCCTGACACTATTGCGCAAGTGGTACATCCTGTCCATTTTCAACAGAGAATATTGTATGGCTGGATAATTATCTCTCCCATTTTCTACCAACATCCTCTAGAGTACCGGAAGTTTTTTAGCTGCATTCCCCGAGAAAAAAAGAATGGCCATACCTGTTGATCACTACGCTGTGATGGGGAACCCCATTGAGCACAGCAAGTCGCCAAGAATTCATGCCATGTTTGCAGAGTCTGTCGGGCACAGGCTGAGTTATAACGCCCAACTGGTTCCGGTTGATGACTTTGAAGAGGCCGTTAAACGCTTCTTTGATAATGGTGGCTACCTGGGTCTGAGTGTAACGGTTCCTTTCAAGGAGCAGGCATGGCAGCTATCAACCGTGCGAACGGGAAGGGCTGAGAAAGCAGGTGCAGTCAATACACTCTGGATGGATGAACAAGGTACTCTCAACGGAGACAACACGGATGGACTCGGTCTGGTTCGCGATCTGACGGTCAACAACAGTGTTTCTATCAAAGGAGCGAAGGTACTGGTTTTGGGCGCTGGTGGTGCAGTAAGAGGTGTCCTTGAGCCGATCCTTGCACAGGAACCATCGGAACTGGTGATTGCCAATCGGACTGTCAGCAAGGCTGAGACTCTGGCTGGTCTGTTTCCTGAGCAACCCGTAAAAGCTTCCGGTTTTTCAGAACTCGAAGGCTCTTTTGACATCATCATCAACGGTACTTCCGCCAGTTTACACGGCGATCTGCCTCCTGTTCCGGCAACAGTCATTGCTGCTTCGACCTGCTGCTATGACATGATGTATTCAGCGTCTAATACGGTATTCAATCGATGGGCTTTGGGTCAGGGGGCAGGAGCCGTGATTGATGGTTTGGGTATGCTGGTAGAACAGGCCGCAGAGCAATTTGCTATCTGGAGAGGTGTTCGTCCTGAGACCATTCCTGTTCTGGAAATGCTCAGAAATGAACTCTCTGGAGGCTGAACGACTGAGCAGCCAAACCCGGGGGGGCGGCCTCTGAAAAAAACATTTCAATAGCTTTTTCGTAATTCTCTATGCTCAGACGTTTCGAGAAAAAGGCGACTTAAAAGCAATTTTGCAGGCCGTATCCCTGGTAACGGTTTTTCGTAGGTGATACGGCGCTTTTGGGTGAACCGTCGAAAATCACGAAGCAGAAATTTATATTCTACATTTTAGCGGAAATAGGTTGATTTGATTATAATAAACGAATCGAACGATATTATGGAGACTAAAAACTATGCAGGCTCTTTCTGCTAATGAAGCCAAAACCCATTTTGGAGATATGTTGCTCAAAGCGCAGCGTAGCCCTGTTCAGATCAGTAAGAATGGTAAGCCCGTTGCTGTGGTTATCTCAGCTGACGAATACCAAAACATCGAGACGCTCAAGTTGCAAATGTTGAAGTTAAGGGCAGATCAGGCCAAAGCTGATATAGAAGCAGGCAAACTGGCTGATGGTGGTGCATTCTTTGATGAGCTGGAAGCAGGCCAACATGACTGATGGCTGCTTATCGCTTAACGCCGGATGCACAATCTGATCTGATCGAAATTCGCCGGTACACAGTAGCACAATGGGGAACTGCTCAGTCCGGAAAATACCTATCGGAACTCCGGCAAACCATTCACCTGCTTGCTGAAACGCCATCCCTTGGTAAGCATAGGACAGAGGTCGGATCAAATGTGTTGAGTTTTTCCCATTCGAGCCATGTCATCTATTACATGATGCATGAGGAAGTATTGGTGGTATTTGGTGTCTTACACAGACGAATGGTGCCGCTCAATCACCTGATCAATCGAGAGATCATCTAGCAGCCTGTCGGACTTAAGCGTCCGTAGCGAGGATTGCAGGAATTTTTAGACCAATTTATTGCAACCGCAGTAGGACAGCCTTAAGTCCGACAGGCTGCTAGGGGTTCTGGCCGGTAGGCATTAATCAAGGCTGCAATGAAAAAAAACCAAAAACGTATTCAGCTGTTATTCCATAGCAAAAAAATGAAGCTACCCCTACTCTGCTATAATTCTCTGCGCATCGTGCGTGGTTTAACAACCCCTTTCTCAGCTGGATTTTACGCTTCGTCACTGGTGCAAAGGGCTTTTTCTTCACCCACCGCTTAATCACATCTTGTTGATGGCAAATTTCCATGGCCCCTCAAGTTTTGACGGCGAGGAAACAAAATAACCTCAAATTGTCGTTATTCCTTAAACGAGCATACTTACATTTATTGATTCTATTTTGGATTGCTGGTCTCGTGCAGGCATGGGATGGAGTTGCTGGTCAACAGAGTAGTTCGCATCCACATCAGTCACAAGCAATGGATTCAAAAGAAAACACACCAGAGTCAACACTCCCGCACCCTCACTTACTCGAATGGCAACCGCCATCAATGACAACACTTGAAGATCAGATAAAGTCCCGTTTCTACATCCAACCTTCTCCAGAGTCAGGATATTCAGGAAGCGTTGAGCTGACTCTCACCATTCAGCCTTTTGAGCAACTGGTGATCTGCGCAGCACATATCCAGTCTAAAAATAACGCTGACATCATAAGTCTCTCTGAGGAGTTTGACCCTTCAACTTCGGGCAGTATTTTTTATTTAACCACCAAAAGCTGGCAGCTGGATATCACCCTGATAAGACCCTACCGATGCTCAGAAACACTCTTAAATAAATACAGCTATGACGTTGGTCAATTCATACTCTCCACTCAACCCATACTCGCTCTGGCAACCGCCAGAAGCCAGAAGGAAGATAAAAAAACGACGGAAAATGAACCAAATAAAAAGGGAAAAGGGCTGAACATAACAGGACTTCAGGCAGGATCGAAATTTGACAGAACGGAGAGTGGTGACGGTGGTGGTATTTTTTGGCCCGGCGATGACAATAACCAGCATTGGAAACCACACTGGATGGCACTGCAAAGCAATACCGACTGGGAGATCAGCATAGGTCCCATACTCAGACTGGACTGGGGCTGGCTGACAGAGTTGACAGGTGACAACCCTATGCACTGGCTGTTTGGAACCTGGAGTGGTGAGTCCGACAGAAGGCTGCGTGTAAATATCAATGGGAACCAGGTTAGTTCTTTGCGTCTCACTCCAACGCAATTCAATCAACTCCTCAAAAACCTGGGAAGTACACAACAAGTCATACGGTGGTTGAAGCCCCTGCTCAACGGACAGGCGGAGTTTATAGAACACCTGTTAGATATGTCCGAAGGCATTGAAGACCATGAAAAGGATATACAGGCTGCCATTATCGTTGAACGGATTGCAGCAGTGATTGAGCAGACTGATGAATTCGATCTTGATTTTGAGTTGAAGCTATTGAACGAAAAACAGGAGATAGTGAGATTGGAACCGGAGGGCACAGCTTCTGAAGAAATCATTAATGAATACATGCTGCAAGCACCAGAGGCGAGCGGCGTTAGTGATCAGTTATTGCAAGTAGCAAGAGGTGGTAAAAGCAGTGTTGGCCCCGATGCAGGTGCACAAGCTAATGGTATTGAAGATCAGCAGGCAGATTCACTTCCAGAAAATACAAAGAAGCAGTCTGGCCATGAAGAAAGAAGTCGATTTAGCTTACCTGAGCCATACACCTCTAATGGCTTGATCAATAGCTGGACGGTTAAAGGCATGCAAGTTGCTCTTATGCTCGGGCAAAATGGGTTGGAAGCCTGGGTTATGTCGGAGGATGGGAAAACGATTTTTATTCCCCCATACGACATTGTAAACATTCCAAAGGAAATCCAGAATGAGATCTGCCATTTGCGAGGATTTTGTAAAGGAACATGGGTAGACCTCCACAGATTAAACGACGGAAGTTATAAGGTATATGTTCATCCAAGATTAAGGGGTGGAGGGCCTATCGGAACGACTATAGGGGTTGCTTTAGGAGGCATTCAAGTTGCGGCTGGAGTAACACTTACATTGCGTACGGGTGAGCTGGAAGCGGCTGTAGGAGGAGCATTGATTAGCTCAGGGATACAAGGCTCAATATATAGCTGTAAAGCAAGAGACTGCGATCCAGGAGAGTATATCAAACAAAGCTTCATAGGAGGAATAAGTGGAGCAGTAGCTGGTTTGTGTACTTCCGGAGCATTGAAGGTATTAGGTAAATTTACTGGTTCAATAACCAGCGGAGCAACCCTAGGCAATGCCGCAACCACAGGCTTTTTAGTAGTGGATGACGTTCTTGCAGGAGCGGTTGGTGGATTTAGCTCAAATCTTGCCGAAAGTGCAACTAAAGCTGTAATTAATCGAGAAAACGGTACCTTTTTTACTAAAGAAACAGCAAGAAATGCTGTTATTGGAGCTTTTTCAGGTGGTACAGCCGGAGGTGTCGGGAATATATTAAGAGGGATATCATCCCAAGCAACGGCTCGCGTAATTAATGCTTGTGATGAAGAAATGGCAAGATCCAAACCTATGAAAGTTATTGCTGGAAGTTTAAGCGGATCTGTAGCGGGCGGTGCTACCTCTGCGATAAGTCGATTCAGCACTAATTGGCTCAGGGGAAACGACAAGCTGGATGGGTGTGGCTCCGCAGCGCTTGTAGGTGCAGGTATAGGATTTATAATCGGAGGTGTAAACGCTCACAGAGCATATTCTTACTATACCAAAAGGGAGCTAACCCCTGAGGAACGGGATTGTATTGATAAATCTGTAGCGGGCTATATACAGGAAATGGTAAATGAAAAATCTAAAACCGAGCCCTTTCTCTTTGAGAGAAATAAAGAACATAAATTACGCATAACAAAAACTAATGAGATAAAAGTTAAGGTGGATTCGTTAAATGATCGTATCTATTTTGAGATCCCATATCATGTGTTTTGCCGCATATATATAAGACCTATAATTTCTTTAAAATTAATTCCAAAATTTATTCGTGAAAGGAAGATATGGCAAGAGCATACAGAATTCGATATGACCCTGAGGACTGAAGTAAGTCTGAATCATTTTTGTAACACAGGGAAGGTTAATAATTACCATTACACATTTGATACAAAACCGATTATAAAACCCCTTGGAAAACTCCTTGGCCCTAAAATTTGCGTATACGGTGAGGCTAAAGAAATGATTGAGGAGGAACTAGAAAGCCTCTTTGCTCAATTAGAAAGTCGCTCTCCAGAAATAATCTCTGGGATTCAGGGCTATATAGCAAACTCAATACCAAATCAAATAACGTTTCTAGATCGAAAAATTATTCTTACTAAGACAAGTGATGGAGATTATGAATTTGATTCGAAAACCAACCAGCTTGTTTGGAACAACCCTGTTAAGGTTCAAATATTAAGTGAAAAAGTAATTGTCGGTGGAGTATTACAAGTCAGAGTATCTATACATAACGTTGAGCGAAATTTAGAAATTGATCAGATCCGACTGTCTATAGATGATTCAACAAAACTATTGCTGGGGAAACAAGATATGTCATTATTTCTGCCATCTCTATATACAGAATTAGAACATCAATTAAATCTTATCAGAAAGCAAATTTTAGATCGCTATTTTCAACGATGAGGATTTTGGTAAATGACTGAGCAGCCAAATTCCATGCCCATTCCAGAACTGCAAAAAGGCGACCTTCTGTTTCAACTTCGCAAGGGAGGAGAGCTGGAGTGGGTCATCAGTAGACTGTTTGCTGGTTATAACGGCATGGCCCTGAATCATGTGGCCATTGCGACTGAGAGCGGGGAGTTGGTTGAAGCGGTGATGCCAAAGGTTCAGACAATAACCCTGACTCAATTTATGGATAAATCGGTGTGCGATGGACTGGGACGACCATGCATTCTGGTGGCTCGTCTCAAGTCACCATGGCTTCCTTTAGTTAATAAAGCGTTGGCCTTTGCTGATCAGCAGTTGCACATTCCTTACAATAGGGACTTTTCTCCGCAGGGTCATGCTCGATCCGATATCAGTGAACGAGCCTGGTACTGTAGCGCTCTTGTTTTGGAAGCGTTCAGGTCTGCTAACGAGGGAGAACCGGTATTTCCAGAAACCCCCATGGGGTTCCGTGATCTGGAAACCGGAGAAATATTGCCTTATTGGGTAGACTTTTATCAGAAGGTAGGACAACCCATACCGGAAGGAGAGCCGGGCTCACACCCCGCCCTGCTCTCATGTTCGGATAAGCTTGATGTGATCAGAGTGGTAGGACAACTTCCCGCCAGACAGGCTACTAACGGGCAGCTTGTCTGAGCTGAAGGGTTGTCAGGTGGCTTCTGATCGGGCTGCCTGTAGATAAAGCATCTCAAGAGCAATCGTAGCACCCGCCAGAGCGGTAATATCGGCGTGATCATAAGCTGGTGCAACTTCAACCACGTCCATGCCCACAATATCCAGTCCCTGAAGACCTCTGAGCAGTTGCAAAGCCCGGTCCGAGCTCAGGCCGCCACAAACCGGTGTTCCGGTTCCCGGAGCATAGGCCGGGTCCAGACAGTCGATATCAAAGGTCAGGTAAACAAGACGATCACCTGCTTTTTCGCGTATTTTTTCGATTATCTCTGCCACTGGTGCACCGTTAACGTAGCTGGCATCCAGAACATTGAAACGGGTGTTCTTGTGATCGTAAGTGGTTCGAATACCAATCTGGGTTGAAGCCGAGGCATCAATCAACCCTTCAACCTGAGCATGATAAAACATGGTTCCGTGGTCGAACTTGCCACCCTGGTTATAGTCGTCGGTATGAGCATCAAAGTGGACCAATGCCAAAGGACCATGATATTTGGCGTGAGCTCTCAGCAAAGGCAGGGTAATAAAGTGATCGCCTCCAAACGACAGCATACGTTTGCCAGCAGACAATAGCTGGTCGGCATGCTGAAACAGGGTATCGCTCATATCTTGGGCGTTACCGCATTCAAAGACCAGGTCACCACAGTCAGCAATGGACAGATAGTCTTTCAGGTTGAAGAACCAGGGCCAGCGCTTGCCCTCCCAGGATAGGTTTACCGATGCCTTGCGAATGGCCTCGGGACCAAAGCGAGCACCGCTGCGTCCTGTAGTCGCCAGATCAAAAGGAATGCCGGTAATGATCAGGTCAGCTCCCGACTGAACAGGATTGAAATCCAACGGCTGTCGCAGAAAGCCAAAGGCGTTAGCGTAAAGGGAGTGGTCTTCCTTTTTTATCGACGTAGTCATGATTTTATCCCGTCAGTTCCACCGCCTGTAATGAGCGCTGCTCTTTGTGCTGGTAATGATTAAAGCTCATTTCATAGCCACACTGCAGAGGCAGACGGCACTCTGTCAGACAGCTGAACTCGCCATTTTCCCGCAAGGGCGCCGGTGCATTAAAGCCAATCAGATCCCAGCTCCCGGGGCGCAGGGCTTCCAGTAGCTTTTCCAGAATAGCGGTGTCTTCCATATTCAGGTTGGTTTCAAAGCTGACATAGGAGCTGTCTTCCTGAGGTGTGATATGGAAAGTGGCGTAACGATCATCCTTGATGGCGTTGAGAGAGTAGCCAAAGGGTTCAAACAACCAGTCACTCAGATCAAAATCTGGCAGGATTTCATCCAGTCTGAGCAATTGCCGGATGCCTTCAATCGTTTGTCCTTCACTACGAAGATAGTGAGCAGCTGCACCTTTGATATGATACATCAGTAATTCGCTGGTCTGATCATCCGCATGGGGATGATAGGGACGATTCAGATGGAAGATGTAGTTGTGGTGACTGTCCAGACTGCCGATACGGAAGGCACTACCCTCCAGCTCAGACTGAATCCGGTTAATATCTTTCTCGAAAGACGTTTTCTGCAGATGCGACTGGTACTCATTTTTGCGTTGGAAACTGGCAAACAGAATGTGTTCATCAGCGATGTGTTCCAGAAAATAAAGGAATGCATCGGCCAGAGTCGTGGTTCCACAGGTCAACATCAGGAAGCGGTCTTCCCAAACAAACAGACTCGATTCTGACAGCAGATAAGCGTCGCAATAGTCATTACTCAGGGTCGTCAGAATGTCCGCCTGAGCCTTGGCCACCATATCAGACCAGAAGTCTTTGCCCAGCTCACGCAGCGAGCCCGCCTCGGCCGCTGTAATGACTTCTACTTTTTTTTCAGAGCCTTCGAAGAACATCACAGCTCAACTCCTCCCAGGTGTTCAAGGTAGGTGTAGCCCTTTAGGCCTGCTTCCAGCTCTTCCAGCACAGAGGTCCGGCTGGATTCTGGCAGATATTCTTCCACCAGTTTCTGATAGGTATGCAGGAAGCTTTCCGGTTTCAGATTCACGTATTTAAGAACATCTTCTACGGTGTCCCCAGCCTGGAAATCAAACATCTCAATTAATCCAAGGTCTGTGACACGAACGGATACTGTGTCGGTGTCGCCAAATAAATTGTGCATGTCACCAAGAATTTCCTGATAGGCACCAACCAGGAAAATACCAATCATGTAAGGCTTGTCCGAATGCCACTCAGGGACAGGCAGAGTGGTTTCTATACCCTGACCGTCAACGTACTGGTCAATGGTGCCGTCGGAGTCACAGGTAATATCGAGCATAACGGCACGCTTTTCGGGCGGGCGGTTCAGTCCGGAAAGTGGCAGCACCGGGAATACCTGATCAATACCCCAGGCATCGGGCAACGATTGAAACAGTGAAAAGTTGACGTAGAATTTGTCAGCCAGTTTTTCACTCAGCTCATCAATCAGAGGTCTGTGCGAACGATTTTTATGAGACAGCCGTTTGGACAGCTCATAACAGATTCTTAAATTAATACTTTCTGCCCAGGCTCTCTGTTCCAGATCCAGCAGGCCTATTCCGAATTGGGTATGAACCTCAGAAAGGTCACTCTGAGTATCGTGGAACAATTCAACCAGTGCCCGTTGCTCAACACCTTTCACCAGATCTTTCCAGGAGCCCCACATATTGTGGAGAAGTTGCGGGGCTTCTTTGCCCGGTGCCACAGGCTCTTCCGGCTCGTAGCTTTCGACACCCACTACGTCGGTGATCAGGACGGCATGGTGCGCCGTCAGATTTCTACCCGACTCCGATATAATCCTTGGCACAGGAATGGCCTGTTCAGCGCAAAGATCGCCCAGGGTATAAACGATATTGTTCGCATATTCCTGAAGGCTGTAGTTCATGGAACAGTTGCTCTGGCTTCGGGTACCTTCGTAGTCCACAGCCAGGCCGCCACCCACATCCAGACAATGGATCGGGGCACCCAGGCGATACAGTTCCGCATAAACTCTTGCACACTCGCTGATCCCCTTGCGGATATCACGAATATTCGACATCTGGGAACCCAGATGGAAGTGCAGCAGCTGCAAAGAATCCATGTTGTCACTGTCTTTTAGCCGCTTGATGACATTCAGTACCTGGCTGGCAGACAGACCAAACTTGGATTTCTCGCCACCACTGGCCTGCCATTTTCCCTTGCCTTGAGAAGCAAGGCGAACACGAAGACCCAGCCTGGGGGGGACACCCAGTTCTTTGGCCTCTTTCAGAACCATTTCCAGCTCGGTGATTTTTTCCAGAACGATATACACCTGATGCCCCAGCTTTTCACCGATCAGCGCCAGACGAATGTATTCTCTGTCTTTGTAGCCATTGCAAACAATGACAGAGCTGGCACGGTTCGCCATGGCCAGTACTGCCAACAACTCAGGTTTACTGCCACACTCAAGACCCAGTTGACGATCCTGTCTGGAGGCCTGGCTTTCCAGAATCTCCTCGACCACGGCCCGCTGCTGATTCACCTTGATGGGATAAACCGCCAGGTAATCATTTCGATAGCCGTATTCGCCAATGGCCTGGTTAAAGGCGTCACACAGAGTGTTAACCCGATCATGGAGAATCTCCGGAAAACGTACCAGAATGGGCAATGACGCCCCTTTGCGAACCAGTTGAGCAGCAATATTATTGAGACTGACAGCCGGTCTGCCCCTGGGCAGATAGACGACCTCGCCGTCATCGTTAATATCGAAGTATCCCTGACTCCAATAGCGGGCATTGTAGGTGGAGCGTGACGCTTCCACGCTCCATTCGCTGTCTGTAGTCAGTGGCTCATGGCTGCTGATCGTGCTTTCCGGAAAGTCGGGCATCGCTGGGTTAGTCATTGACCTTCTGTATCGCCTTTTCTACGTATCCGGGCAGAGCAAAAGCTGCCTTGTGGATAGCGGGAGTGTAATAACGTGTTTCGACACCGCAGGCTTCAAAACGTTCAGTGACTGTTTCCAGAGAAACATGACGGGCTTCAGGATTGTCGGAACCCCAGGCAAAGGTCATGATACCGCCTGCATAAGTGGGTACAGCAGCACTGTAGAAGTAGCAGTCATCCATATAATGGCCCAGACGCCGGGTGGTGGTTTCTACTTCTTCCAGTTGCATGAAGCAGACGCCGTTCTGAGCGACAAAGATGCCGCCTTCTTTCAGCAGACGTTTGCAGCCAGCATAGAACTCTGAAGAGAACAGCACTTCACCAGGACCAATGGGATCTGTGCAGTCAGAAATGATGACGTCAAAGCTGCCGTCGGGTGTTTTTTCACGGTCACTGACAAAATTGATGCCGTCGTCAATCACCAGGTGGGCTCGTGGGTCTTCGTAGGCGCCAGCGGAGTGGTTGGGCAGCCACTTTTTGCACATGTCGACCACAGCGCCATCAATTTCAACCATGGTGACGTGCTCAACGTTTTTGTGCTTTAGCACTTCACGCAGGATACCACCGTCACCACCACCGATGATCAGTACTCGCCGGGCGTTTCCGTGAGTCAGGATCGGCACATGAGTCATCATTTCGTGATAGATGAACTCATCTTTCTCTGTAGTCTGGATAACACCATCCAGCGCCATCATGCGACCAAACATCTTGTTGTTGAATATGACCAGATGCTGGTGTTCGGTTTTCTGTTCGAACAGCATCTCATCGACGGAAAAGCTCTGGCCGTAGCCATCATAGAGGGTCTCAAGGTATGTGTTGTCTTTTAGCATGATGCCTTTCCTTTTAAAACCGACCTTCAATAACGGGAAGGTCCAACCAGCCAGTTGTCGGGACAGCAGTAGAGAGTCTGGAAATTCAGGACCAGCAGTGAATTGGAACCATTATAGAGGTGCCTCACTCTGGCGAGGGACTCGACCCTTGATCAAGCTCAAGGCTGTTAGAACGCGCGAATTAAACCCTTGAAATGTCAGGATGACAACCCCTGAGGCAGATTTAATCATTATCCCTCAGGGGGTGCACATCGGGGAGCTGTGTTGGTAATCCAATTCAGGTGCCATCAATCGTGACAGGCCACCACTATCGAGGCCATATCGCCAGGAAAGCTTTGATGCGCCTGCATTTTCAGGGAACCGTGACCTTCATAGGAGTAGGTCACATCACAGGTATGCTTGGGTTCATAGCGATTGAAGCTAATGCTGTTGTCGGTTTTAAAGAGAGGCATGTTTATATGCCAGTCAAACATTTGACGGTATTGTTCTCCGTACAGATGCACATAGGTCTCAAATCCGGCAAGGATCGAGCCGTTACATCCGTGTAGCGTGATAGATCCTTGAGAGAACACAGTATAACGTGTTCTGCCGCCTTCGATGATGCCATACTTGGGATGCCCCATATCCAGTAGCATGTCTTCACTGGTATGGTTCTCTAACTTGAAGGTCAGGTACTCCAATGTATCATCGCCACAGACATAATCGCCGTTGGAAGAAGCATGAGTGCAGGCCAGACCAGCGAATACAGCAAAGATGACGGTTTTCTTTACGTCCACGATGTTTCTCCGGGTTGCCACAATCGGAGCGGATTATCAATTTGAAATTGGACGCGTGTCACGTACTATGTTCTGTTTGTTACCGTGAAAATCCCCCGTTTCTTCTTCGATTAAGTCGTTACCCTACCCTTCTCGGATAAGCTAATCACTGTGCCGGTCAATTGTTTGTTTTGTCTGGGAGGATCAGGTCGGGGAGTCTTGTCCTTACTGACTTACCCAGCCGATACGCAATATGACTGAGTGATTGAAATTCATAATAGTCACACCAAAAATCCATAATAGTCGTATCCAAAATCCAATTTGGTCAAAAATATGCTCTGTATCATCATGAATCTTTAGTTCGCCTTTGCTCCCTTTTTTGTTTTTGCCTAAAGTGGAAGAGCAATGGAGGTAGCTTATGGAAAACCTGTACGAAACTGACTTTTACCGCTGGAAAGAGCAACAGAAAGATCACTTGATCAACCGGCGCTTTGATCAACTTGATCTGGAGAGAGTCATTGAGGAGTTTGATGATACGGGCAATGATCGAAACACCCTTCGATCCAGGCTAACGACTCTCTTGCTGCACTTGCTCAAATACCAGTACCAGACTCAGGTCATTAATCCGTTGCTTCCAGAGCCTTATAGCTGCCGAAGCTGGAAAGGCGCCATCCGGGAACAGAGGGAACAGCTGGTCATTCTGCTACAGGACCGTTCCCACCTGAATCACAAAGTCTGTGAGGTATTTGGCGACGCTTTCGCCAGTGGCAAGAAACTGGCTATTCAAGCCATGAATGATTATGTCCAGCCGCATCAGAGACTGAATGAGAGGAGTTTTCCTGAAACCTGTCCCTGGGATTTTGAACAAATCATGACAGAGAATTGGTTGCCGGAAGGTTAGTTGAACGGCAAGACGACTCACCTGCCTTGCAGCCTGTCGGACTTAAGCGTCCGTAGCGAGGATTGCAAGAAATTGAGGATAAAAATTTCTGCTTCTGAGGAGAATAGCGAGCTATTTGACGAAGAAGCAGGAATTTTTAGACCAATTTATTGCAACCGCAGTAGGACAGCCTTAATTCCGACAGGCTGCTTGGACAGGTGAGCAGTCAATCAGGCCTTGGGACAGGCCGCAAAATGCTGGCTACCTAAATCCATCAGCCTTGGACGATGCTCAGCGCAGCTGGCCCCTGCTATCGGGCAACGGGTTCTGAAGACACAGCCGCTGGGCGGATTGATAGGCGATGGCAGGTCGCCCTCCAGCAGTTCAATCTCCTTCTTTTTTTCCATTTCCGGATCAGGGATAGGCACCGCTGACAGCAGAGCTTTGGTATAAGGATGACGCGGAGTATCATACATGGGTTCAGCTTTGGCGGTTTCCACTTCATTACCCAAATACATCACCAAGACCCGGTCACTGATGTGTTTCACTACGCTCAGGTCGTGAGCAATAAAGATCAGGGACAGACCCATTTGTTTCTGAAGCTCTTTCAGCAGGTTAACTACCTGCGCCTGAATGGAAACGTCCAGAGCACTCACCGGCTCATCACAGATCACCAGCTTCGGCTTGAGAATCAGTGCCCGGGCAATACCAATCCGTTGGCACTGACCACCAGAGAACTCATGGGGATAACGGTTAATCACGTTTGGCAGAAGACCTACCTTGGCCATCATTTCACGAACCTGAGAAAGAATGTCATCTTTCGAGAGTTCCGGATAATAGTTGCGCAGAGGTTCGGCAATGATATCGCCTACGGTCATTCTCGGGTTCAGTGACGCCAGAGGATCCTGAAAGATCATCTGGATATCTTTGCGGATCTCTCTCATGGCTTTTTCTGGTAGCCCGGCAATATTGCTTTCCTGCCAAAGGATTTCACCCTCTGTAGCTTTCACCAGACCAATGATCGAGCGGGCCAGTGTTGATTTGCCGCAACCAGACTCACCCACGACGCCGAGAGTTTCTCCTTCGAAGAGATCAAAACTGACACCATCAACGGCTTTCAGAACCGGGGATTTCTCCCAGGGCCAGTTTTTGGCTTTATGAATCGGGAAGTGAACCTTTACATCCCGAACTTTCAAAATAGGCTGAAGGCTATTTTTGCGCTGAAAGCTATCTTTGTTGCGCTGAAGGCTCATGCTGCCACCTCCCTGCCGGAAGTATTAACGGGGGTATCGGGTGTCCAGAAGCAGGCTTTCTGGCGACCGTCACCAAAGTTTTCCAGAGGGGCGGCTTCCTGCTGGCAACGTGGTATGACATGAGGGCAGCGCTCCTGGAAAGGGCAGCCCTGTGGCAGGCTCAGCAGGTTCGGAGGATTACCCGGAATGGTCGGCAGAGTCTCACCCTCTGTATCCAATCGGGGAATCGCACCCAGCAGACCTCGGGAGTATGGATGACGAGGATCGTAGAAGACCTCGTTAGTGGTGCCATATTCCATGGTGCGACCGGCATACATCACCAGCACCTTGTCACAGATGCCAGCTACAACGCCAAGGTCGTGAGTAATCATAATGATGGCGGTGTTAAACTCGGTCTTCAGCTCATTCAACAGTTCCATGATCTGGGCCTGAACGGTGACGTCCAGAGCGGTGGTTGGTTCGTCAGCAATCAACAGTTTGGGACGACACAGCAACGCCATGGCAATCATAACCCGCTGACGCATACCCCCTGAAAACTCATGGGGATACATACTCATACGCTTGCGAGCTTCGGGCATTTTTACCGCATCCAGCATCTTTACGGATTCTTCAAAGGCCTCTTTTTTACTCATGCCTTTGTGCAGCTGGAGAACTTCCATCAGCTGAGGCCCTACTTTCATGTAAGGGTTCAGCGAGGTCATGGGATCCTGGAAGATCATGGAGATCTTTTGGGCACGGATACGGTTCAGCTCAGCTTCACTCAGAGACAGAATATCCTGGCCTTCAAATTTGGCAGAACCCTCAATAATACCGTTTTTGGCCAGCAGTCCCATGAGGGCAAAAGCGGTCTGACTTTTACCTGACCCCGACTCCCCTACCAGACCCAGTGTTTCACCGGCGTTCAGAGAAAAGGTCATATTGTTTACGGCCGTGACATCTCCGTCGGGTGTCGTAAATTTAACCCGCAGGTTATCGACATCTAATAGTTGCATATCAACGATCCTTCGGGTCCAGGGCATCGCGGAGCCCGTCGCCAATAAAGTTAAAACAAAACAGGGTAATCACCAAAAAAGCAGTCGGGAAGGCCAGCTGCCAGATTGCCACTTCCATAGAGATGGCGCCCTCGTTGACCAATGCGCCCCAGCTGGTCATGGGCTCCTGAACACCCAGCCCCAGGAAGCTCAGGAAGGATTCAAACAGAATCATGCCGGGTACCAACAGGGAAGCGTAAACCACCACAATGCCGAGCAGGTTCGGAATCAGGTGACGGAAAATAATCTGGCTGGAATTGGCACCACTGATGATGGCTGCTTCGACAAACTCTTTGCTCTTCAGGCTCAGGGTCTGACCCCTGACGATACGTGCCATATCGAGCCATGAGACGGCCCCTATGGCGATAAAGATCAGCAATATGGAGCGTCCGAAGAAGGTGATCATCAGGATAACCAGGAACATAAACGGGAAAGACTGAAGAATTTCCAGCGCCCGCATCATCAGGTTATCAACACGGCCGCCCAAAAAGCCCGCCATGGCACCGTAGATGGTTCCGATGATCACGGCTACCAGAGCCCCCAGTGCGCCTACCATAAAAGAGATTCGTCCACCTTCAAGGGTACGTACGAAAAGGTCCCGGCCCAGATGGTCGGTACCAAAGAAATGGCCGGTTTCCATAGAGGGCGGTGCAGCCATATTGGCCCAATCAATTTCTTCGTAACTGAACTGACTGGCCATAGGGCCAAAGATAATGAGTAACGTCACCGCTGCCAGAACCATCATACTGGCGACAGCAGCCTTGTTATTCAGAAATCGTCGGCGGGCATCGGCCCAGAGGCTGCGCCCTTCAATCTCCAACCGCCCGTTGGCAAGTTGTTCAGAAAAGTTTTCCACAGCCTTGTGGCTCTCATTTTTCACCATGTTATTCACAGTGCCGCTTTTCAAGGAAATAGACGCCATGGTTTAACTCCCCACCCTGATTTTTGGATCGATCAGCCCGTAGAGAATATCGACGATAGCGGTGAACAAAATGGTCAGTGATCCGATGATGATAGTCAGTCCCAGTACCAGCGAGTAGTCTCTGTTCAGTGCACCATTAACAAAGTGCTGACCCATGCCGGGCAAGCCAAACACGGTTTCGATGACCACTGAGCCGGTAATAATGCCGACGAAAGCCGGACCCAGATAAGAAACAACCGGCAGCAGTGACGGTTTCAGGGCATGTTTGAGAATAATGTGATGCCTTGGCAGACCCTTGGCCCGGGCAGTACGAATAAAGTTGCTGTTCAGGGTTTCAATCATGCTGGAACGCATGATACGGGCTATTGCCGCTACATAAAGAATACCCATGGCAGCAACGGGAAGAATCATGTTCTGCCAGCTACCATCGTTCCAGCCACCCGCTGGCAGCCACTTCAGGCTGATGGAGAAGATCAGTACCATCAGCGGCGCAATCACAAAAGAAGGAAGCACGACACCCACCATGGAGAACGTCATAACGGTGTAGTCGATCCAGGAGTTTTGTTTCAGGGCTGCCAGAGTTCCCAGCCCAACCCCCACAATAACGGTGAACAAAAACGCCAGTGAGCCAATGGTCAGGGAAACCGGGAAGCTCTGCGCCACCAGTTCGTTAACGGTGTAATCCTTGTACTTGAAAGACGGTCCCAGGTCGCCCTGCAGAAGGTCTTTCAGGTAATAGGCAAATTGTTGCCAGAGCGGCTTGTCGAGGTGGTACTTGGCTTCAAGGTTGGCCAGGATTTCCGGCGGCATGTTGAAATCGCCCGTGAAAGGGCTGCCCGGAGCCATCTGCATCAGAAAAAACGACAAAAGAACGAGAATGAACAGTGTCGGAATGGCAACGCCGATGCGTTTCAGAATAAATATAAACATAGGTACACTCTTTGTTAGTCTTAGACGACTATGTGTCCCTGACTGTATGTAAAACTTGTTTCCATGCAGGAGAGGCAGTCACGAAACCTCTGATTCCCGTGCTTGAGCCCGGGAATCAGAGGTTTGCGACATCCCTCAAGAGCGTGGGAACCAGGGGTTTTCCACGCCAGAGAGATTAATGCTTCTTGATATACAAATCTCTGGTGTAAACGTTGTCCTCAACATTGCTCATGGGGTAACCGCCGACGTGGGGCTTAACCAGTCGGCTGGTTACGTATTGGTAGATAGGAGCGACAGGCATCTCATCAGCCAGAATCTTCTCGGCTTCAGTGTAGAGGTGGGAGCGTTCTTCGTCGCTGGTCACGACTCTGGATTTAGCCATCAGCTCGTCATACATCTCGTTTACAAACTGGGAGTCATTCTGACCGTGGGTGGAGGTATTCAGATCCAGCATGGTAGAGGCTTCATTGTAGTCGCCAATCCATCCGGCACGGGCTACTTCGAACTTGCCGTCGTTACGGGAATCGAGGAAGGTTTTCCACTCCTGGTTCACCAGAGTGACCTTCACACCCAGTGGCTTCCACATCTGGGCAATGGCGATAGCGATTTTCTTGTGAGACTCGTCCGTGTTGTACAGGATTTCCAGCTCCAGAGGCTTGTCCGGGCCGTATCCAGCTTCAGTCATCAGACGCTTGGCTTGTGCATTTCGCTCAGCCTGGGGCATTTTGCTGTAGGCAGTGGTCGGTGGTACAAAGCCGCTGATGGTATCAGGGGTGAAGGTGTAAGCAGACTTCTCACCCTGACCTTTCACGTATTGGGTGATTGCATCACGATCGATGGCGTAGGACAGAGCCTTGCGAACACGAGCATCATCAAAAGGCTTACGTTGAGTGTTAAAGCTGTAGTAGTAGGTACCCAGATATGGGGTTACCTTCACTTCATTGGGGCTCGCCTTTTTCAGGGACTTGAAATGTTCAATAGGAATCACGTAAGTCATGTCCATTTCACCGGCCTTGTAGCGGTTCAGCTCAGGAGTGTTCTGGAGAGGCAGGTAAGTCACCTTGTTGATAACGGTTTCATTATTGTTCCAGTAGTTATTGTTACGCTCCAGAACGATTTTTTCGTTAACACGCCAGTCAGCCAGCTTGTAAGCCCCGTTGGATACCATGTTGCCCGGACGGGTCCAGCTGTCTCCTAACTTTTCAACGACTTTCCGGGGAACCGGAAAAGTGGTCTGGTGAGCCAACATTTTGATGAAGTAAGGAACAGGTTGCTCCAGAGTGACCTGGAAGGTTTTGTCATCAATAGCTTTAACGCCCAGACTGTCGGCTGGCTTTTGGCCTTTGACGATAGCAGAAGCGTTGACGATGGTTGGGATTTCCATGAACCAGGCATAACGGGAGGCTGTTTCAGGATCAACCGCACGCTGGAAAGCAAACACAAAATCGCCCGCTGTTACCGGGTCTCCATTGGACCATTTCGCGGTGTCACGAATTTTAAATGTAAATACTTTATTATCCTTGGAAACAGTCCAGCTTTCAGCTTGCCCCGGGATAGTGTTGCCTTCAGAATCCTGAGTTACCAGACCTTCAAACAGATCTTTGGTGATGTTAGAGCCTGGAACACCTTCCACTTTCTGAGGGTCGATAGAGGCAGGTTCTGAGCCGTTCCCGCGAACCAGTTCCTGGACCTGTGCCAGTTGTGTGCCTGCCGGGACGACAGCGGCGCTGGCGCTGGTGGCTGCCATGATGCTGGCGGCCAGAGTCAAAGCCGGAATGCCGACCAGTTTCAGAGCCTTGAATGGCTTCTTCATATTCTTATCCCCTTCATTCGATGACCGGTCTGATAACGGTCAACGCATAATTCTGATTGGAGTTATGGTAATGGGCGGGTGCTGTTGCTGCTGACGAATGTGTCAGAGCAAGACGAGTAACACACGATCCTGTGTATTGCCGTTTTATAACACCTTGTTCAATGATCTCAACCTGAGCGAAGAGTCATCTAATGGTGGTTGTTTTTATTTGATGGACTACTGTCGTCAATTCCGCCGGGCATTGCATTGATCCCGAAAAACAGATTACGGAAATCTTCCCCGACCCTGCTCATCGGCTCTTCGGACTTTGTATTTTTAATACAGAAAAACCGAATCACAACGGGCGGGTAACCGAATATAACTAAAAGTTTTAAAAAGGATCAAGAAGGTTTTGAACGTAGGTGCATAAAAATTGAATCATTCAAAAAGGTAGACTTGTTGAAATTTATAAAAATACAGGTGAATAAACTCGCTTTTCCTTGATATATAGTTATAAATTTTTTTCATAAGGGTGATGCAGTTTTTTTATGCTGGCGAAGTTACACTTTTTTTACAGCGCATCAGGAGATAAGTATTTTACATGGAGGATATAAATAAGGATGATTTTACGAGTTTTGACGTTGGAGGCTGACTTGTGACAGCCTCCAGGCGTTTAGTGGTCAGCTCAGATACTTGGCAATACCGTCCATAAACATTTGCACAGAAAGCATCACCAGAATCATCCCCATCAATCGCTCAATAGCGAATACACCACGGTTGCCCAAGACTCTCATAAATTGATTTGAGCACATCAGGATGGCTGCAGATGCGGCCCAGGCGATCAAAATTGCTGTCACCAGTTTACCCTGTTCTCCCGGATGCTGATTACCCAGCAGAATCAGGGTGGCCAGAATAGAAGGACCAGCAATCAGAGGGATGGCCAAAGGTACGATGAAAGGTTCGCCATCAGGGGAGTCACCCATAATGCCACCACCCCGGCTGGGCGGGAAAATCATCTTGATGGCAATAATAAAGAGGATGATCGCCCCTGCAATGCTGACTGCTTCCTGCCTGAGGTGGAGCACTTGCAGCATGGCATCACCGACGAATAGGAAAATCACCAGAATCAACAAAGCGATCAGCATTTCCCGCATCAGGATTTTGACCCGACGCCTGGGAGGCACAGCTTTTAGAACAGAGATAAAGATTGGCATATTGCCGAGCGGATCCATAATCAGGAACAGCAATATGGCTGTGGAGTAGATTTCCATCAGTGCAGCTCAGACTCGAAAATTGGAATAAAAAGGATTAAGCGGGCTTATATCATCTGGCTTTTAAAAAACCAATCCTGATTTGTTGATGTTGGTATGAAAAAGCCCGACCAGTGAAGTCTGGCGAGCTTTTTGGGGAGGGATAAGCTTTGGGAAGTGATCAGTTTTGAGTATTGGGAATCCTCTGACGGATGAGTAACTCAAGCTGATCAAAACGCTCATCGACCTTGTCAAAACGCTCATCGACCTTGTCAAAGCGCTGATCGACTTCATCAAAGCGCTTATCATGTTCATCAAAGCGCTTATCATGTTCATCAAAGCGTTGACGGGTTTCCCTGACGAACTCGTTGTGTTGTTCATCCGCCCTTTTGAACCCTGCGTGGGTAGCTTCTGTCAGTGCGGCTATGCAGGCTTTGACGGCAGCGAGATCCGTCTTCACCTCGGAAACATCTAACTTTAATCCGGTAATATCACTCTGATTAGTGAGTGCAATGTTTTTTATATCTGCACACACCCTGGCCAGACTGTGCACATCTGCGCCAAGATTTTTATGCTGTGCTTCAAGCTTTTCGAGTCTTGCTTCTAAGGACATAAATCATGGAGCCTGTTTAAGTGAATGAAGTCGTCAGCTTAGCAGACCTTTTAACTTGCACAGGCTTAAATAACAAAATTCTTTTGGCTCACCAACAATGCCAATCTGGCCTGTTTATCTTTCATAGGTCCAGAACTCTGCTCAGCGGTTAGGGCACTGAGATTTTCATGGAATTTCTCAGCCTGCTTTTCAGCATTGTAGATTTCCTGATTATCCATTTGGCTGTCTGCGATCCAGTGGGCTTGTTGAGAGGCAGGTCTGTCGATAGGCTTGATAGTTTCGCTCATGGTGAATCTCCCCAAATCATCAACTGATATGGGAAGATTAGGTCTGGTTAGTTCAACCGTCTGTAATACTATGGGCGAAAATGAATTTTAATTATATTAAATTAATTTTTAATAACTTTTTTAAATGCCCAGGTATTCGTCTTTCAACTTCACATAGTTGTTCGCACCGTAAGAGAAGAGAGCTTTCTCTTTTTCACTGATTGGGCGAGCTTTCTGGGCTGGATTGCCTTTGTACACGAATCCGCTTTCCAGTCGTTTTCCCGGTGGCACCAGGCTGCCCGCAGCAACAATGACTTCCTCTTCGACCACTGCGCCATCCATTACCACAGCTCCAATGCCAATCAGGCAACGATTGTGGATCGTGCAGCCATGCAGGGTGACCTTGTGACCGACCGTCACTTCATCACCAATAATCAACGGGTAACCATCAGGGTTGAAAGTGCTGGCATGGGTGATATGCAACACCGAACCGTCCTGGATACTGGTGCGTGAGCCTATGCGGATGCGGTGCATATCTCCACGCACTACTGCCATGGGCCAGACAGAGCTGTCTTCACCAATTTCTACATCGCCCAGGACCAGAGCGGTTTCGTCAATAAATACCCGGTCACCCAGTGTTGGGGTATGACCTCTGAAGGTTCTGATGGAATGGCTTGTCATGGTGTTTGGCTTCTTTGCTCGTAGGTATTGCATTGTCCTTGAAAACCGATAATCCTGCACCCATAGACATAAAAAGAACGTTCAGTTTGGACAATAAACAGCGAGCATCTGAATTATGAGCAACCCACTGCTGGAAACCTGCGAACTGCCTCCCTTTGCCAAGATTAAACCAGAGTATATAAAACCGGCTATAGAGACCATTATTGCCGAGAGTGAGCAAGCGGTAGACGCACTTCTGGCGGATAAAAATCAATCGTTCAGCTGGAAGACTCTTCAGGAACCCATGGACAGTCTGGGTGACAGGCTTAATCAGGCCTGGTCTCCGGTGGGCCACATGAATGCTGTCGTGAATACCGATGAATTAAGAGATGCTTACAATGCCTGTCTGCCTCTGCTCTCTGAATATTCAACACGGCTGGGTCAGAATCAGGACCTCTATCAGGCCTATCTGACGCTGTCTGAGTCAGCAGAGTTCGAAAAGCTGGATAAGGCCCAGAAAAAAGTCATTACGGATAATTTACGTGATTTCAAACTGGCGGGCGTTGCCTTACCCCAAGAGAAAAAAGCCCGTTATGGTGACATCCAAAAACGCCTTTCTGAACTGACCAGCCAGTTTTCCGACAACGTTTTGGACGCCACCATGGCCTGGTCCAAGCTGATGACCGATGAGTCAGAGCTGATCGGTTTGCCTGAATCGGCATTGGCAGGCGCGAAACAGCTGGCTGAGTCCAAAGGACACAGCGAAGGCTGGATGCTGAATCTGGATTTTCCAAGCTATTTCCCGGTGATCACCTATGCAGACAATCGTGAACTGCGTGAAGAGGTTTATACAGCATTCAGTACCCGGGCATCAGATCAGGGCCCGAATGCGGGCGAATTTGATAATTCAGACAACATTAATGAAATTCTCAAACTGCGTCAGGAGCTGGCCGAATTGCTGGGTTTCAACAATTATGCAGAATACTCACTGGCGACCAAAATGGCTGACTCTACTGATAAGGTCATGGCGTTTCTGGAAGATCTGGCCAGTAAGAGTAAGCCTCAGGCAGAAAAAGAACTGAATGAACTGAGAGCGTTTGCCAAAGCAGAGCATGGTGCTGATGATTTGCAGGCCTGGGACATTGGTTACTATGCCGAGAAGCTCAGGCAGCAACGCTACGCTATTTCTCAGGAAGAGTTGCGTCCCTGGTTCCCGGCTGAGAAAGTAGTGAATGGCATGTTCTCTGTCGTGGAGCGCCTATTCGGTATTACCTTTGAAAAGGTGACCGACGTTGAAACCTGGCACAAAGACGTTGGTTTCTTCAATGTCATTCGTGATGGCGGTGTGATTGGTCGATTCTATCTCGACCTTTATGCCCGTGAACACAAGCGGGGCGGTGCCTGGATGGGTGAGTGCCGGGTGCGTCGCAAGATTGGCGACAAAGTCCAGCTGCCAGTGGCCTACCTGACTTGCAACTTCACGCCACCGGTTGGGAACCAACCTGCCCTGCTGACACACGATGAAGTGGTGACCCTGTTCCATGAGTTTGGTCACGGCCTGCATCATATGCTGACCCGGGTTGATTATTCTGCAGTATCCGGAATCAATGGCGTAGCCTGGGATGCGGTAGAACTGCCCAGTCAGTTCCTTGAGAATTGGTGCTGGGAAGAAGAAAGTCTGGCTCTTATCTCCGGCCACTTTGAAACAGGTGAACCCCTGCCAAAGGATAAGTTGGACAGGCTGCTGGCCGCTAAAAACTTCCAGTCCGCCATGATGATGGTGCGTCAGCTGGAGTTCTCGCTCTTTGATTTCAGACTGCATAAAGATTTCTTAAAGAGCGATAGCGAAGGGAAAACGGTTCAATCGGTACTGGATGAAGTTCGCAGCCAAGTGTCTGTGGTCACGCCTCCGGCCTTCAATCGTTTCCAGCATGGCTTCAGTCATATTTTTGCGGGGGGGTATGCGGCGGGCTACTACAGCTACAAATGGGCTGAGGTGCTGTCTGCGGATGCATTTTCACGATTTGAGGAAGCAGGTATATTCAACCGCCAGACCGGTGAGTCCTTTCTTGAGGAAATTCTGGAAAAAGGCGGTTCAGCCGAGCCGATGGAGCTGTTTGTGAATTTCCGGGGCCGTGAGCCAGAAGTGGATGCCTTGCTGCGCCATTCGGGTATCTCCTGATCAGACGGTCATGAGTCAAAGGTTTTGAGGCCACCGGGTCTTGAAGCCTCGTTATTTTTTTATGCGCCATGGTCATCTATGCGCTGTAGGCCTCAGAGTTATGACAACGAAAAGATTTATTGCCGGAGCCGTCTGCCCTTCCTGTGGTCGGCAGGATTCGGTGAGAATGTACACTGAGAACGGTGAAAACTATCGCGAGTGCGTGGATTGCCATTATTCGGATGTGATGGAAAAAGACCCTTCTCTTGCGGGGAAGCCTCCAGTGACGAGGGTCTCCCCGGAAGGTGGTGAGTCGGATGATGATGCTAACAAGGACAAGGGTGTTCAGATCGTACGAATACTGGATCAATAACCTGGAGTTCGAAATCAGACGTTGTCATAAACCATTCCTGCTGAGGTGCTTTGCTTTAGTGAAGCACCATGGCTGTCGGGGTTTAACAAGCGACTTTCAAATACAGTCCTCTGCATTAACGTCTACTTCAATCGTCAGCGTTCAGGGTCAGGCTGCTGACGTAAACTTCAGTTCAATGCCCATCCGGCTGGACAGGCAATTCCATTTTGACCAGGTTGATACCCACTGCTCCGGATTACGCTTATTGGCGAAGTCCTTGAGCATACGGTCATTGTATAGTTCCTGCGAACGCATCATATGTCTTGCCGTCTGCTCAGCAATTTTGTCCAGCTCATTGCCGAACTCTTCACCCAGAATGGCATGAATGATCAGGTTGGCCCAGGTCATGTTCATCGGGATCAGGGTACAGCCGATTCGGGACAGGTAACTGTCGTTTACTTCCTCAATCAGGCGATGAGTAAAGTAGGCTTTATCGAGCAGATCAAACAGTCCCACATTATTTTGGGACTGTAGAACCGGTGCAAGAAAGTTCTCTTCGGCAATGCTCAGAAACGGGGATATGAAAGCCTCAATATCCAGTTCCTTTGAAGCCTGGTCCAGTGCTTCAAGAAAGTCAGGTATATGGTCAATGTATTCAACTGCAAATTTCAGCAGTGTTTCACTGGCCATGTCTTCGGGAAGTTCGATCGTGTGGTGCAAATACTCCACCTGCTGACAGACAAGCGACTGAAGGTGGCCTGAGCCTTCTTCATGCTTTCGGGCGCAATCGATCAGATTGCTGATTGCCTGCACGTCCATGATTGTCTCGTCTCCGTTGCGGTTGCTATTAATTGGGGTACTGCAACGCCACCTTGAAGGTGTTAAAAAGACCATAGTGCCAATCAGAACACAAGCCTTTTTAAATACCTCTTTTTCATAATAATAAGATCTTTTATTCATTAAATTAGAATTAAAAAAAGACTGTAAATCACGATGAAAATGAAAAAGTGCAAGCGCTTGTGTAGTCAAAAAAATGACGCACTATATGTGCTTGAAGAAATGATTCTGAAGAGATCACTTTATGGCGTAATGAAGATTTTGTTTTTCAGTTGAATGGATTTTAGAGCTGTCATAAGCGACACAGAACTGAGGTGGCTCAGAAAAGTCATCAGAATGAAGCTCAAAAAAGTTTTCTTTCTATTAAATTTCTTATAACTTATTTAAACGACAAGTGACATTTTAGTTTAAGATGTTTTTTGAAAAGACTCTTTTCATTTTGTGCAATCATGTTGTTTAATGAGGTACTGGGACTATACTCATTGAGCGATTGTTGTCAGACTAAATGTCTTACGAGATGCGTCTGAAGGGTATTAGTATTTGCAGGATGTTCCTGTGTTTTGGGTTTTGCAGGTTGGGTCCGAAGTAGTATGACATTGTCAGTTACTGAGTGGTCTCTTGCGATTGGATATTGGCACTCTGAGTATCGGCAGGCAACCATGGGCAGTGCTGGTTTGTTTTCCTCTGAAGGGTAAAACAAACTAAAGGCCGATGTTTGACTGAAGGTTCTGTCGTCGAAAGCTCTGATGGTTAAAGTGCACTGAAGTTTTCAGGCAAGATGCTGTAATGGCTCCTGTGTAGTAGCGGCAATCAATTAAGTCAGTAAGCGTGGCTCTGGAACGTCCAGGCCATAACGCTTACTGCTCCAACACCTCTGAAAGCAAGACTTGGGTCTGCTGGATAATAACAAAAAGTCACCGCCTGTCTGGGCGGACAGTCAGGGGATGTAAGGGAATGATGCAGCACGCGCTAGCTCTCTTTCTTTTGATAAAAACTGCCATGAGCGGGACAAAAACCATGAGCGGTAAATATCGCCCACTCTGGACGGTGCCAGTGGCGGGTTTCGGATATGCCGATGTATTTCGAACCATTCGGTCATTTTTGTCGTGGCCGGGATCAAGAAAATTTCTGGTCTATTCCGCTCGTTTACCTTCCGGAAGTCGAAAATCTTTCCTGGTTTTTTTGACCATCTTATCAGGCTTTTTGATTCCCAGCCGTCTGTTAGCTGATTGGAAAGTCAATATGACCGAGGGGGTTACAGCAGTCAGTCGTTCTGTTTACGACTTGCATATGACCATATTTATTATTTGTGTGGTCATTGGCATTCTGGTATTCGGTGTTATGTTTTACTCCATTTTCATGCACCGTAAATCAAGAGGCGCTAAGCCCCATCCCTTCCATGAAAGTACGATAGTTGAAATACTGTGGACGACCATTCCTCTCTTAATTCTGGTGGGTATGGCAATTCCGGCAACAAAAACACTGATTGATATTTACGATACGGATGAAGCTGAAATTGATATCAAAATTACCGGGTATCAATGGAAGTGGCAATACGAGTATCTGGGAGAAGGAGTGTCCTTCTTCAGTAATCTCAAAACAACACCGGAACAGATTTATAACGTTCGCAGCAAAGACCCCAACTATCTTCTGGAGGTTGACGAACCACTGGTACTACCTGCGGGTAAAAAGATCCGTTTCCTGGTGACAGCAGCAGATGTTATTCATTCATGGTGGGTACCTTCATTTGCCGTTAAACGGGATGCTATTCCGGGTTTTATTAACGAAGCCTGGACCAACGTCGATCGTCCCGGAATTTATCGTGGTCAATGTGCAGAACTGTGTGGGAAGGACCATGGTTTTATGCCCATTGTGGTGGATGTCAGGTCACCCGATGACTATGAAGACTGGTTGTCCGAGAAGAAAACACTGGCCGCCAGAGAGCGTGAGTTAACCAGTAAAAACTGGACCATGGCTGAGCTGATGGAGCGTGGCAAAAATACTTACGAAAGAGTCTGTGCGGCCTGTCATCAAGTTAATGGTGAAGGTATGCCACCGCTGTTTCCTGCTCTCAAGGGATCAAAAATGACCGTTGAGAAAGATCAGGTCAAAGCCCATATCGACATTGTGCTGAACGGCAAGAAGGGTACCGCTATGCAGGCCTTTGCTGCCCAGTTAAGCGAAGTCGATCTGGCGGCAGTCATTACCTATGAAAGAAACGCCTGGGGCAATAATACCGGTGATCTGGTGACGCCGAAGCAGATTCTGGAATACAAGAATACCGGGGAGTACAAACCGTCAGCTACCGGACATTCAGGCGGGTCCGCTGCCGTTGATAAGCCAACGGCTAATGAGCCGAATACCAATACACATCAGGCTGGACTGTGAGGAATACAACCATGACTGCTGTGACAGACACATGTTCAAATGAAAAGCCAAGCGAGCATCATGACCATCACGGCCCTGCCAGGGGACTGATGCGCTGGGTACTGACTACGAACCATAAAGACATTGGCACCCTGTATCTCTGGTTCAGTTTTATCATGTTCCTGACCGGTGGTGCGATGGCGATGGTCATCCGGGCGGAACTGTTCCAGCCAGGGATGCAGATTGTTGATCCCGGCTTCTTTAACCAGATGACCACCATGCACGGTCTTATTATGGTATTCGGTGCAGTTATGCCGGCCTTTGTCGGTCTGGCTAACTGGATGATTCCATTGATGATTGGTGCGCCAGACATGGCGCTGCCGAGAATGAATAACTGGAGTTTCTGGATTCTGCCCTTTGCAGCAGTAATGCTGATCAGCACACTGTTTATGGAAGGTGGCGGCCCAAACTTTGGCTGGACATTCTATGCGCCTCTATCAACCACCTATGGACCACCGTCAACCACCTTCTTTATCTTTGCCATCCACATGCTGGGGATTTCGTCGATTATGGGAGCGATCAATATTATCGCCACCATTCTGAACCTGCGGGCACCTGGAATGACCATGATGAAGATGCCTTTGTTCGTATGGACCTGGTTGATTACCGCTTATCTATTGATTGCTGTTATGCCAGTGTTGGCCGGTGCTGTAACCATGATGTTGATGGACATCCACTTTGGCACCAGCTTCTTTAACGCCGGTGGCGGTGGTGACCCTGTGCTGTTCCAGCACATTTTCTGGTTCTTCGGGCACCCGGAAGTTTACATCATGATCCTGCCTTCTTTCGGGATTGTGTCAGCCATTCTGCCAACTTTTGCAAGGAAACCCCTGTTTGGCTACACCTCAATGGTTTACGCCACCGCAAGTATTGCCTTTTTGTCGTTTATTGTCTGGGCGCACCATATGTTTACCGTGGGCATTCCTCTGGTGGGTGAGCTGTTCTTTATGTATGCCACCATGTTGATTGCTGTGCCCACCGGTGTGAAGGTCTTTAATTGGGTCACCACCATGTTCAGGGGAGCCATGACCTTCGAAACCCCCATGCTGTTCAGTATTGCTTTCGTAGTGCTGTTCACAATTGGTGGTTTTTCCGGACTGATGCTGTCAATCGCCCCTGCTGACTTCCAGTATCACGACACCTATTTTGTAGTGGCTCACTTCCACTATGTACTGGTACCCGGAGCGATTTTTGCCATCTTTGCCGCAGTCTATTACTGGTTGCCCAAATGGACAGGTCATATGTATGACGAGACGCTGGGCAAGACGCATTTCTGGTTGTCCTTCATTGGAATGAATCTGACCTTCTTCCCGATGCACTTTATCGGGCTGGCAGGCATGCCTCGCCGGATTCCTGATTACGCCCTGCAGTTTGCAGACTTCAACATGATTGCCAGTATTGGCGGCTTTATGTTCGGAACCACTCAGCTGCTGTTCCTGTTTATCGTGGTCAAGTGCATCAAGGGGGGCGAGAAAGCCAAAGCTGAAAGTTGGGAAGGTGCAGAAGGTCTTGAGTGGAGTCTGCCTTCACCGGCACCTTACCACACCTTTACCACGCCACCGGATGTGAAGTAAAAAGCTGTCCGCTGAGTTTCAGTGGTTGGGTCTGTGCAGGGCGGTTTTTTGTAATGGAGGAGACAATAATGGCGGTCAGGAGTGTGACCAGTGGGATTGGCAAAACCTAATAGCTCTCTGGAAATTTACCCAGAGGAACAGTACCTGCAATGGGAGCGGTCTTCAGACATTCGTCATGAATACGTCAATGGCAGAATTTTTGATATGGCCGTTGGGAACAGAAATCATGGTGTCATTATCACTAACATTGCTGGTGCTTTGTTTTCACGCACTAAAGCTATGGGGTGTGATCAGTTTGTCAGTGATATGAAGCTGCGAATTCAAAGTAAACAGAAAGTCAGCTATCGATATCCTGATTTTATGGTTTATTGTGGTCCCAGAAATAACAAGGATATACAAAATAGCGCACGGTTCTTAGTCGAGGTGCTCAGTCCTGGCATCCGCGAAGTGGATTGTGAGACCAAACTTGAAGAATATCAAGAGGCTCTGAAAGCTCAAAAAGGTGAATACCTGATAGTTGATAGTAGTTGTCAACTGGTCAGTCTCTGGGGCTGGAAAGGAGATGTTTTTTTAGAAAAGGCAGCCTGTCATGGAGAGCCGGGCGTCATGCTGGATAGCTTGAATACCGGCCTTTCTATGAGCGATATTTATGATACGGTTGAGTTTCTTTCCGAACGGTAGGGAAGTGTTTGAATGAATGCTGACGATGATACCCCGGACGACCTGTCGCGAAGAACCGTCATCAAGACAGGTCTGGTGGCTGGCGGTATGTTTGGCTTCGGCTTTGCCATGGTTCCCCTGTACGACGTGTTCTGCAAGGTAACGGGTCTCAACGGCAAAACCGATCCGAATCCATACCGGTATAACGCCGAGACGGCTGAAGTAGATACCAGCCGTAGTGTGAAAGTGCAGTTTGTGGCCACCAACAATGCTGAGATGAGCTGGGACTTCAAGCCCAGCGTCACAGAAGTAGTAGTTCATCCCGGAGAGGTTGGAGAGCTGGAGTTCTTTGCCCGCAACCCAACCGGTGAGCGAATGATTGGCCAGGCCATTCCCAGTGTTTCACCGTTTCAGGCCACCAACTATTTGCACAAGGTGGAGTGTTTTTGCTTCACCACCCAGACTTTGGAAGCAGGCGAAGAAAAAATCATGCCGCTGAGAATTATTGTGGATCAGGCATTACCCCGGCATATCACCAAACTAACGTTGTCGTACACCTTGTTTGATGTGACGACAATGGGAGAGAGGACGCAGCCGTCCTGAGGAGATTCTGATGGCGCAAGAAGGTGAAGGTACCTATTATGTTCCGGCCCAGAGCAAGTGGCCGATCATTGCTTCGATAGGTCTTTTTACCACGCTGTTGGGTGCAGGCATGATGATGAATGACATGTCTGCCGGGGTAAAAGATTCGTTTGCACATTATGTGTTTTTCGGTGGCTCCCTGATCATGGCCTATATGCTGTTTGGCTGGTTCAGTAACGTCATCGAAGAGTCCCGCAAAGGGCTCTACAGTGATCAGATGGACCGGAGCTTCCGTTGGAGTATGAGCTGGTTTATCTTTTCTGAAGTCATGTTCTTCGCGGCTTTCTTTGGAGTGCTTTTCTATATCCGTTACTTCGCCGTGCCCTGGTTGGCTGGTGAGGGAGATGGTGCTTCCACTCATGAACACCTCTGGCCAGAGTTCGAAGCGGCTTGGCCGCTGATGACCAATCCAGATAATGAAACATTTCCGGGAGCCAGTGGGGTCATCGATCCCTTCCATCTTCCACTGCTGAACACCCTGTTACTGGTCGCTTCCAGTATCACCCTGACGATTGCTCACCATGCCCTCAGAAAGGCGGAAAGAGCCAAGGTTAAGGTATGGATGATACTCACCCTGATTCTGGGTTTTACCTTCCTTTACTTTCAGGCTGCAGAATATGCTGAAGCCTACAATGAGCTTGGGTTGACTTTGAGCGCAGGTATTTATGGCTCAACGTTTTTTATTTTGACCGGCTTTCACGGGGCACATGTCACTCTCGGTGCCATGATGTTACTGGTCATGCTGATTCGTATCTATAAGGGGCATTTTGAGCCGGATAACCATTTTGCTTTTGAGTCATCCTGCTGGTACTGGCACTTTGTCGACGTGGTCTGGATCGGCCTGTTCATTTTTGTCTATCTGATTTGAGGTAATGCCGTCACTCCCTGAAGGAAGTGGCGGTTAACGATTTCAGTCGTTTAACGGTAAAGCCAGGGAGCGTTGCTGTGAATATCTCCAAACAGCCAGGCCACCACAATGATCAGCATGATCAGGGCGGTCAGGCCAACCCGGGCAGTGAGCGAATTCACCAGTTTGGCGGAACCGCTATCACCTTTAAGTAGAAAGTACAGACCTCTGCCCAAGCAGAATACGACGGCAAAAAAGAGAAGAACAATAATAACTTTTAACCACATATAACGCTCCCTGCTGAAGCCTGAGTTTATGAAAAACAGTTTGCTAAACCGGTTTTTAAATAAATCTGTGGTGTAACTGTTTTTCTTACGTTATCGGCATTCAGATCAGAATAACAGTGGAGTTTGGTAGAGCACCCGATGTCGAAGTATAGCTATCGCGTTAAGTTGTCGTTGTTGGTGGTGCTGCTTTTACCCCTGCTGATCAAACTGGGGTTCTGGCAGATGTCACGATACCAGGAGAAGCTTGAGCTTGAGCGAACTCTGGCAGAGCGACAGACCATGCCTGCACTCAGTCTGTCTGATGTCAGTGGTTACTCTGATTCCATGTATCTGCCTGTCAGTGTCCGTGGTCGTTTTCTTTCCGATCGGGCTTTTTTTCTTGATAACCAGATTCACGAAGGTCGTGCCGGTTACGACCTGATCATGCCTTTTCTGGTCAATGACGGTCAGTATCTGCTAGTCAACAGAGGCTGGCTGCCTGCTGAATCGAGAGAACGATTGCCGGAAATCGAAACACTCGATGGAGAGCTTGAGTTAAGGGGCAAACTGTATCGGTTATTGGGGAACCCCTTCACACTGGGTGAAGATATCTGGCACGAAGAATGGCCCAAGCGAATCCAGGTCGTCAACTTTGAGCGAATGGGGGAAGCGCTGGGACAGTCTCTACCCGTTTATATTCTTAAGCTGGAACAGAATCAGCCCGGCACCTATCTGATTCGCCCTCTGACAATGAAAACCACCTCTCAGAAACATCTCGGCTACGCTATTCAATGGTTTTTAATGGCTCTGGTCCTGCTGGGTCTGTATCTCTGGCAGATGCGATCCTCAGGCTTGGGTCAAAGCCAACATAAACATAAACAGGTATCCGGGACTGACGAAAAAGAGGATGGCTCAACGTGACTGGCAGATTTTTTTATTTATATGCCCTGCTGCTTTTTGTATTTCTTATTCCGAAAAACGGGTTTGCCGTGATTCGCCACGCCTGCTTTATTGTTAATCCTGCCAGTAATAATGGGCAGGGTGCGAGGGTTTGGAACCGTATTCAAAGAGATGTCAATCGTTACTTCACAGCTGTCGGCTCGCAAGATCAGGCTGCTGCTCAGGTGCAAGCGACATTTGAAGTATTTTTTACGGAACACGCCGGTCATGCAACGGAGCTGGCAGCTCAGGCAAGTTTTAACTGGCAGCTGGAGCAGGAAGGTCATTTATTGATTGTTGCCGTTGGTGGGGATGGCACTGTTCATGAGGTGGTTCAGGGTCTTGAAAGTCAACCGCAAGTTGTGTTCGGTGTTATACCAGCGGGTGAGGGAAACGATATAGCAAGAACACTCCAATTGAGGAGCCCGATGCATGCTCTTCGGACGCTGGTTTATGGAATCGCTATGCCTTTTGGTGCCTACAAAATTGAAGGTTGTCAAAGAGGCAGTTGCGAGCGGAAAACGGTTCTGGCAGTGAGTGAGTTCGGGCTGGGTGTGACGACCCGGATGACAAAAAAGAAAAACGATCACGACAGTGGTGAGCGACCGAGCCGACTGCTGAGATACTTACCCGGAAGTGTGGCCTATTCAATGTTAGCTGTCAGTTCAGCAATGACATGGGATACACCCACGGTCAGGTGCAGTATTAATCGTGAGAGGTTCAGTATCCCCTTAAATCTTCTGGTAGCGGGGACAGGACCAACGATCGGAGGTGGAGTTGCCCTTTTTAACGATATGACTCCATACAGTTGCCATGGACAGATGCTTTTTAGTCAGCAGAGGACCAACCCTTTTTGGACACTTATTCAGATGACTATGGAGAAATTTCTCAATTGGTCCGATCTGCAACGGTTTTGCTTTACTCAATTGGATATTGAACACGAGGATGAGACGCCTCTTTCTATTCAGGTCGATGGTGATGTTTTACTACAAACACCGGCACAAATAACCTGGCTGCGGGCAGTGTTCCAGTTTATGCGACCCCCCGAATATGGAGAGCTCGGTCGTGCTTTAATGGACCTTGACGAAGCCGGAGATGATCCTGATTGGAAAGGGGGGGATTCACTGTGAATAGCAGAGTGTTTTATGTGTATGGACTGCTGCTTTTTGTATTTCTTATTCCGAATAACGGATTTGCAGTGATTCCGAAAAACCGATTTCCAGTGATTCCGGAAACCGGATTGGCAAAGATACGCCACGTTTGCTTTATCGTTAATCCAACCAGTAATAACGGTCAGGGTGCGAGAGTCTGGGAAAGTATTGAACAGGCTGTCAATCATTATTTCGCAGCAGTGGGCTCACAGGATGAGGCGGCTGTTCAGGAACGAGCGACATTTGAAGTGTTTTTTACAGAACATGCAGGTCATGCAACGGAGCTGGCAACGCAAGCGTACCAGAGCTGGCAGCAAGGGCAGCGCGAAGGGAGCCGAATTCCTGACCAGTTATTAATGGTTGCAGTGGGAGGGGATGGCACTGTTCATGAGGTGGTTCAGGGTCTGGAAGCTCACCGGGAGCAGGTTGTTTTTGGGGTTATACCGGCGGGTACGGGAAACAATATAGCGAGATCACTTCGATTGCGTGACACGGCTCGAGCCCTTCGGACACTGGTTTATGGGACCGCTCTGCCTTTAGGTGCTTATAAAATTGAAGCTTGTGAAAGAGGAAGTTGCCAGAAGAAAACGGTTCTGGCTGTCAATGAGTTTGATCTGGGTGTGACGACTCAAGTGAAAAAAAGGGAAAACGATTACCAGAGCGGTGAGCGAGCGGGTCGCCTGATGAGCTTTTCACCCGGAAGTAGGGTCTATTCGCTATCAGACTTCACTTCTGCAATGAGATGGAATACACCTATGGTCAAGTGCAGTATTGATGGGGGTAGCAGGTTCCATATCCCCTTGAATATTATGGCTGGAGGGGCGACGGGGCCTACGATCGGGGGCGAGTTTGGCTTTTTATATGGCGAGAGAGCGGAAAGTAAGCGGGGAGAGCTGCTTTATGGTGAGAAATGGGATCCCCCCCTTTGGACACTTGCTCAGGTCGCTATGCAGAGATTACTCAATTGGTCAGGTCTGAAACGGGCTCAGTTTACTCAATTGGACATTGAGCACGTGAAAGAGACACCTCAGGATATCCAGGTTGATGGTGATATTTTACTGCAAACGCCGGCACGAATAATCTGGTTGCCGGAAGTGTTCCGGTTTTTGAGACCCCCCGTATTTGGTGATCACGGTTATCACGGAATGTACCTTGAAGAAGCGGAGGATGAAAGAGCGAAGGAAAGGCAGGATTCCATTTAAATTTTGAACGTGGCGGTTATGGACAGGTATACGCGACTAACAGAAAAGAGGATAGCTCACTGTGAATAGCAAAGTTTTTTGTTTATCTGGCCTGCTGCTTTTTGTATTTCTTGTTCCTGTAAACGGATTTGCAACGATTCGCCATGTCTGCTTTATCGTTAATCCTGCAAGTAATAATGGTAAAGGTGCCAGGGTCTGGGACAGAATTGAAGAAGCTGTCAACCTGTACTACACAGCAGTCGGCTCACAAGACCAGGCTGCTGCTCAGGAACAAGCGACATTTGAAGTGTTTTTTACAGAAAACGCCGGTCATGCAACGTACCTGGCAGTGCAGGCATATGAGGACTGGCAGCAGGGGCAACACGCTGAGGAAGATCAGTTATTGTTGGTTGCCGTTGGTGGGGATGGCACCGTCCGCGAGGTGGTTCAGGGTCTGGCAAGTGAACCGCAAGTTGTTATTGGTGTGATACCGGCGGGCAAGGGAAACGATATAGCGAGAACACTCAAACTGTGTAACCCGATGCATGCCCTTCGGTCGCTGGTTTACGGAGCCTCTATGCCCTTTGGTGCCTACAAAATTGAAGGTTGTCAAACAGGCAGTTGTGAGAAGCAAACGGTTCTGGCAGTGAGCGGGTTTAATCTGGGTGTGACGACTCAGATGACAAAAAATAAAAACGATCACGACAGTGGTGAGCGACCAAGCCGACTGCTCAGGTATTCACCCAGAAGTATGGCTTCTGCAATGTTAGCCATCAGTTCAGCCATGAGATGGAATACACCCATGGTCAGGTGCACTTCTGATAAAGGCAGGTTCAATATTCCATTGAATTTTCTGGCTGCGAGTACAGGGCCAACGTTCGGAGGAGGAATTGCCCTTTTTAATTATATGAAGCCGTTCTGTACGCGGGGGAAGGTGCTTTATAGTCAGCAGAGGATGCATCCTATATGGACATTTATTCAGATGACTATAGGCAGATTACTCAATTGGTCAGGTCTGGTTTGGACGACTATGGAGAGATTACGTAATTGGTCAGGTCAACGAGCGCTTGTCTTTACTCAATTGGACATTGAACATCAGGATGAGACACCGCTTTCTATTCAGGTCGACGGCGATATTTTACTGCAGACACCGGCAAAAATAACCTGGTTGCCGTTTGTGTTACGGTTTATGGGACCTCCCAAATATGGAGAACCCGGTTATTCCCTTATGGGCCTCGAGCAAGCTAGTGATGATCCGGATTCCTTTTAAATTTTGAATGTAGAAATATGACTATTTAATCAACCGGGTATTATAAGAATGAAAAGAGTAAAGAAAGCAAAAAGTCGCTGGCAACTGGCTCTGGTCATTCTCATGCCTTCTCTGGCTATGGGGTTGGCTTGGTACTTTTATTTCTTCGGTACGCAGTTTGTGCCGGATGGTCGTACGAATAAGGGAGAGCTGCTATTACCCCCCGCCAGCTTCCAAAGTATGATGCTTGAGAAAAATAATGAAATGTTTGACCAGCAGGCACTGGAGGGTCGCTGGGGGATTCTGGTATTTGGTGACGATGCCTGCTCCGATCAGGCCTGTCAGGAAACGCTCTATCAAACCCGTCAGGCTCATCTGGCGCTCGGCAGAGACAGCGACCGGGTCGTCCGGCTTTTTATCTCTTCCTCATCCAATCCTGAATTGAACCAGCGTGTACTCAGTGAACATCCTGATCTGATCTGGTTGGGCAGTCGTAAAGAATCGGTGTTGAACACTCTGGGTAAAAAACCGGGTGAAAAAAGAGCGTGGCCAACGAATGGCTTTTACATCGTTGACCCCTTGGGGAATATCATGATGAAGTATCAGCCAGGGCAGTACGGTGGAGATTTATTAAAAGACTTGAGGAAGTTGCTTAAAGCATCAAACATTGGCTGACATTGAAAGGTGTTCCATGACAACAGCATCGATTACAAAAACAATAAGCCAGACAAAGCGACAGAGAACGGGTTTTTATCTCTCTCTGTTCGCAACCTTGCTGGCCGCTGTGGTTGTCGGGTTAGGGGCTTATACACGACTGGTTCATGCAGGGTTGGGTTGTCCTGACTGGCCAGGATGTTATGGCTTCCTGACAGTGCCTGAAACAGCGCAGGAAATAGCCATAGCGGAAACACTTTTTCCCCATGCGCCGGTTGAGGTGGACAAAGGCTGGGCAGAAATGGTGCATCGATATGTAGCAGGCTCTCTACTGCTGCTGGTTCTGATGATCGCTATTCAAGCCTTTCGGAACCGACAAGAGCCTGGGCAGCCATTAAAGCTGCCTATATTCATTCTGGGGCTGATTATTCTGCAGGCGGCATTCGGAATGTGGACCGTGACCTTGAAGCTCTGGCCCCAAGTGGTGACGGCACATCTTTTGGGTGGTTTTGCTACGTTCAGTTTGTTGTTTCTGATGACCCTTCGTTTGTCCGGATTGTGTTGGGAAAAACTCCCCTCCTCTGAACAGAAAGATCGCTTGAGAGGGTTAGCTGCGGTCGGGCTGTTAGTGGTGATTTTGCAGATCACATTGGGGGGCTGGACCAGTTCCAATTATGCGGCTCTGGCCTGTCCTGATTTCCCCATGTGTCAGGGGCAATGGCTGCCCGGTGCTGATTTTGCAGAAGGTTTGAATTTCAGTCAGTCCATTGGCCCGAATTATCTGGGTGGGAAAATGGACTCTGAAGCACGGACCGCGATACATTTTTTACATCGATTGGGGGCACTGGTGACGACCGTGTTGCTGCTGTTTCTGTTTATGCAGATACTTCGATATAGTAATGCTCAGTCGTCTAGTAACCGAAGCAGCCTGATAGTGCTGGCTACACTGATGCTGTTGGCTCTGCTGGTACAGGTCACTTTGGGGATCAGTAACATTCTGGGCAGCCTGCCACTTTCAGTGGCGGTGGCTCATAACCTGGGAGGTGCGGTTTTGTTGCTGATTCTGGTCGCTCTCAACTTCCGTCTGAACGTGTCTGAAGGATTCAGTGAGGTTCAATCATGAGTAAGATCATTCAAAAGCAGGGCGGCGCATCCCTTCAGGAATCCGTTCACTGGCGTGATTATCTTGAGCTGACCAAACCCAGAGTGGTCGCCCTGATGGTTCTGACGGTGGTGATTGGTATGTGTTTGGCGACGCCGGGCATGGTACCTATGGATATTCTCATCTTTGGTAATCTGGGTGTTGCCCTCTCGGCTGCATCCGCCGCAGTGATCAATCATGTGGTCGACCGACAGATTGATTCGGTGATGGCCAGAACCCACAAGAGACCGATAGCCACAGGGCGAGTTGAGCCGCTTCAGGCTTTGCTGTTTGCCTTTACTCTGGGTGTGTTGGGCATAGGAATTCTGGTGTTTCTGGTCAACCCTTTGACCGCCTGGCTGACACTGGCCTCACTGATGGGCTATGCCGTGGTTTACACTCTGATTTTAAAGCGTGCGACCCCACAGAATATTGTCATTGGCGGGATTGCCGGTGCCTCCCCTCCCCTGCTGGGATGGACGGCAGTGACCGGACACTTTGAAGGTAATGCCTTACTTCTGGTTTTGATTATTTTTGCCTGGACGCCACCCCACTTCTGGGCTTTGGCTATCCATCGCAAAGCTGAATATGCCAAGGCCGACATTCCCATGTTGCCGGTGACGCACGGTGAGGCTTACACCAAGCTGCATATTTTGCTGTACACCGTGATTATGGTCCTGGTCAGTGTTTTGCCTTTCCTGACCGGTATGAGTGGCATTCTTTATCTGGCGGGTGCATTGATTCTCGGAGGGCGGTTTCTTTACTGGGCTATTGCTCTCCTGCAAGAAAGCAGGCCCCATGCTGCTATCAAGACATTCAAGTATTCCATTACTTATTTGATGTTGCTCTTCGTGGTACTGCTGCTGGATCATTATGCGTTCTATTTATGGCTTTAACAGGCTATCGGTTAGACTGAGGCTGAAGGCTCAAAGGATTTTTCATGGCATCCGGGATGAAAAACAGCGTGAATAAAACAGTATTGATTCTGGTGGCTATTGTCGCGGTCATTATGGGTCTGACATTCTACAAATACATGAACAAACCATCGCTCACACTGGAGCACTTGCAGCGGATGGGGGCAGTGGTTTTTGACAAGCCACGGACCTTTGAAATGAAGGGCATGGTGGATAACAAGGGTCAGCCTTTTACTGAGGCTAATCTCGAAGGGAAATGGTCTCTGGTGTACTTTGGCTATACCTTTTGCCCGGACATCTGCCCCACTACGTTGGGTCAGTTGAACCAGATGGATAAACTGTTGAAGAAGGATAACCCTGAAATCGCGAAGAAAATGCACTATTTTATGGTGACAGTGGATCCTCGCAGGGACACTGTGGAGAAGCTGAATGGCTACGTCCCTCACTTCAACCCTGATTTTGTGGGAGTGACGGGCAACCAGAAAGATATCCATAACCTGACCGTACAAATGAACATCCCCTACACACCGGTCATTGATCCGGTGGATGAGTATTACCTGGTGGATCATGGCGCCAACCTGGTCATCATCAATCCGAGGGGGGATTATCACGGCTTTATTCGCCCACCCCTGGATTCAGACAAGCTGGCACGGGTGATGGTGGGCGTGGATGAATTGTATCAGGACTAATCTCGTCAGCTGCGCTTGAAGCTCAAACCCAGAACAAAAATCAGGAAGCTACAGACGACAACGGAAGGTCCTGATGGGGTATCCAGCTGCCAGGAGGCAGTCAGTCCTCCTGCAACGCTCAGTAAGCCAATGATGCCGGCAATGATCGCCATTTGTTCTGGTGTTCGGGAAAACCTCTGGGCTGTTGCGGCTGGAATAATCATTAAAGAAGTGATCAGAAGTACACCAACAATTTTCATAGCCACAGCAATGACCAGGGCCATCAGTAAGGTCAGAATCAGTTTGGTTCTTTTAACTGGAAAACCTTCAACCTGTGCCAGCTCTGCATGAATGGTCATGGCCAGAAGGGGCCGCCACAGCCAGGCCAGTGTGGTGAGGACCAGTGCGCCGCCGCCGTATATCCAGAGCAGGTCTGTAGGTGCGGTCGCCAGAATGTCTCCAAACAGGTAAGACATCATGTCGATTCGGACGTTCTCGGAAAAACTGACTGCAACAAGGCCCAGGGAAAGACTGCTATGGGCAAGTATTCCCAGTAACGTGTCGGATGCCATTTTTTGTTGTTCCTGAAGCGAGACCAGAAGAACAGCAAGAAACAGCGAACACACTATGATGGTCAGGTTAAGATCAATATCGAGCAGCAACCCCAAGGCTACGCCCAGCAGTGCCGAATGAGAGAGAGTATCGCCAAAGTAGGCCATCTTCCTCCAGACAACAAAACAACCCAGAGGTCCTGCCACTATGGCAACCCCTGATCCTGCCAGCAGTGCGGTAAGGAGCAGTTCAGGCATGAGTGCTCCTATTGTCATTCTTGTGGATGATATGACCATCAACGGTATGTTCATGATCATGATGGTGGGTGTAGATAGCCAGCTCTTCGGACTCTCCACCAAAAAGCTTCAGGTAAGCAGGGTGTTGACGAACCTGATGGGGGTGGCCTGAGCAACAGAGATGCTGGTTCAGACAAATAACCCGATCTGTTGAAGCCATCACCAGATGAAGGTCATGGGAGACCATTAAAACAGAGCAGCCGTCTTTCAGCTCGGGGCTGCTCCCATTTCTGAGTTCGGTAATCAGATGATAAAGCTCTTTCTGGCCATTGACATCCACACCCTGAACCGGTTCATCGAGCACCAGCAGATGAGGTCTGTTCAGCAATGCCCTGGCTAACAATGTTCGCTGCAGCTCTCCGCCTGAAAGTGAATGAACCGGTGAGTTCATGACGTGGGCGACACCGGTTCTTGCCAGTGCCGAACAAATGTGTTTTTCTGACTGTCCTGTCAGGGAAAGAAAGCGTCTTACGCTCAGGGGCATGCTTTCGTCAACATGCAATTTTTGAGGCATATAGCCGATACGCAGACCTTCTTTTACCGAACGGCTTCCGGAATCAGGAGACAGCAGACCCAGAACAACTCTGACCAGTGTCGTTTTACCAGCTCCATTCGGGCCTATCAGGGTCACGATTTCACCAGCTTCCACGTCCAGTGAAATATCGGTAACGACTTCTCGTTCCCGAAAAGCAACATGGATGTTGTTCAGTCTGATCAATGTTTCTTCAGACATAGGTTTACTCAGATCCTTGGTTGTTGCTGTTTTATTGTCTTTGTCTGAACTCATAATGACTCCCGGGATTTCTGGCAGTTTGAGCATAAACCGGTGAGTTCAATTGCGGCATCAGTGATTTTGAATCCCTGATCAAAGGCACAAGAGGTAATGGACTGATTAATGGCCTGATGATCGATTTCCTGTGTCACGCGGCAGTTCTGGCAGATCAGAAAACAGCTGTTATGTTTTGTGCCGGGGTGGGGGCATCCAATAAAAGCGTTAAGTGAGGATAGACGGTGAATCAGACCCTGCTCCATCAGGAAATCAAGGGCGCGATAAACGGTGGGGGGTTGGGCCACCCGTTCTTCCTGCTTAGCCAGTTCGGCAAGAATGTCATAGGCTCCCACGGGCTGATGACTTTGCCAGATCAGTTCCAGTACTTTCTCACGGAGATGGGTCAGCCTGGCTCCCCTCTGTTGACAGAGAGTACGAGCTTCCTGCAAAGCTCCTGAAATACAGTGGTGATGATCGTGAGGCTGGTGGACACTGGTCATGACAATGAAAGGTGGCGAATGAACGATGTTATATTATAACCAAACTTCTATTTATAATCGAAATAATACTCTCGAAGAACCGGACGGGAGTGCTCTTCGGTCACAGTTAGCTTTGTCAGATTTTTCTGAGACGCCATCACAGGGGAAGGCTCAGCTATCTACTTCCACCGAAAAATAGTCCAGGACGGAATCAACATCTCGGGTTTGGTGGGGTCTATAAAGTTGCCCATGTGATCTGCTGCAATGAGGTAATAAGGTTCGCCCACTTTGGGGATAACCTGAATACCATAAAGAAAACCATTTATCCGGTATTCCCTGATGGTTTCATTGTCGCCGGAACGAATGACCACAGTGGTGTCATGCCTTTGCTCCAGATCTTCGGGACGCAGATTTTTAGGGATTTTTTCAAAATCTTCTTTGCTGATTGTTGCCGATTCAGGTTGAACAACTTTGGGAGGCTTTTCCAATGCAGCTTCTGTTGGGTTAGTGGACGGTGGAGAGCTGGCACAGCCGACGAGAAATAAAGACATGATTGTCGCAAAAGCCAGTGAACCTGTTATTGATTTCATCGCGCGCCTCAAGGAATAACCATGTGTCTAGCGGGAAAAAGGGATTAGAATAGCAGTCTACTCCAATATTTGGGAGGCTGTAGCTCTCGGTGTTCACCCACATCAATGTCTGAATGCTACTGTTACCCATTAACCAGAGATCAATTCAGCAATGTCAGATCAAGCCTGTACGCCCCTTGTGCTCGTAGATGGGTCTTCTTACCTCTATCGGGCTTTCCATGCTTCAGAACGAGCGAACCTGAGAACATCAGACGGTCGTCCAACAGGGGCTATCCGTGTGATGACGAACATGTTGAAGAGTCTGCTTAAGGAGTATCCGGGCAGTCCGGTGGCAGTGGTCTTTGATGCCAAGGGGAAAAACTTCCGGCACGATATGTACGAAGATTACAAGGCCACCCGCAAGCCCATGCCGGACGATCTGCGCTCACAGGTTCAGCCGATTCACGAAATGGTTCGTGCCCTGGGTATGCCATTGTTGATGATTGATGGCGTAGAAGCGGACGATGTCATTGGCACACTGGCCAAAGAAGCCACAGAGAAGAAAATTGATACCGTCATCTCAACCGGTGACAAGGACATTGCTCAATTGGTTTCCGGGCATGTGACTTTGATCGATACCATGAATGATACCCGTACCGATCTGGACGGCGTCGTGGACAAGTTTGGTATTCCTGCTCACCTGATTATTGATTACCTGGCCCTGATGGGTGACTCCAGTGACAATATTCCCGGTATGCCCGGTGTTGGGCAGAAAACCGCTCTGGCTCTGTTACAGGGGATTGGTGGTATTGATGAGATTGCAAGACGTCTGGAAGAAGTACCTGCCCTGGGCTTCAGGGGCAGCAAAAATTTTGCCAGTAAGTTTGAAGAACATAAAGATATTGTCTTGCTCTCCCGGGATCTGGCCACCATCAAAACCGATGTGGCGTTGCCTGTTGCGATTGAAGATCTGAAAGCGGAACCCATTGACAAAGAAGCTCTGTTGACTCTGTACAAAGAGTATGAATTCCGTTCCATGATCGCTGAACTGGAAAAAGGCATGGGCGGAGGTGCAGAACCTGAGCCCGTCAGGCCTGCTATTCATGCTGAATATGAGACGGTTCTTGATAAAGAGACCTTTGGCCGTTGGCTGAACGTATTGAATGACTCGGAACTGTTTTCTTTTGATACCGAAACCACCAGCCTGGATTATATGGAAGCGGAACTGGTCGGACTCTCTTTTGCTGTAGAAGCGGGTAAGGCAGCCTATGTGCCAGTAGCTCATGACTATGTTGGTGCACCCGATCAGCTGGATCGAAACTGGGTGCTGGAGCAGATTAAACCGTTGCTGGAGAATCCTGACAGGAAAAAAGTAGGCCAGAACCTGAAATACGATAAAAGTGTACTGGCTAACTATGATATCAGTCTGGAAGGTATCTACTGGGATACCATGCTTGAGTCGTATGTGTTGAACTCAACCGCTACCCGCCATGATATGGACAGTCTGGCTCAGAAATACCTCGACCATCAATGCATCACCTTTGAAGAGATTGCTGGCAAAGGTAAAAAGCAGCTCACCTTCAACCAGATTGATCTTGAAACAGCAGCACCCTACGCCGCAGAAGATGCCGACATTACCCTGAGACTGCATGAAACGATTTCGCCTCAGCTGGAGCTTGAGCAGTCTCTGTGCTCTGTATTTCGTGACATAGAAATGCCACTGGTAGGCGTTATGTCGCGGATGGAAAGACAGGGAGCCAAGGTGGATGGCCGCCTGCTGGGACAGCAGAGTATGGAGCTTGGGAAGCGTCTCCATGAGCTTGAAAAGCAGGCCCATGATGAAGCGGGAGAGCTTTTTAACCTGGCATCTCCCAAGCAGTTGCAGACGATTTTGTTTGAGAAATTGGGTCTGCCGGTCATCAAGAAAACGCCTAAAGGACAGCCTTCTACCGCAGAAGACGTGCTTCAGGAGCTGGCATTGGATTATCCCCTGCCGAAGCTCCTGATTGAGCATCGTGGCCTGAGCAAGTTGAAGTCGACTTACACCGATAAGTTGCCCCAGATGATCAATCCAGCCACTGGAAGAATTCATACTTCTTATCATCAGGCGGTAACAGCAACAGGTCGTTTGTCCTCCTCTGATCCAAACCTTCAGAACATTCCTATTCGTACCGAGGAAGGACGCAGGGTTCGTCAGGCCTTTGTCGCGCCTGAAGGGTATCAGTTGATTGCCGCTGACTATTCACAGATAGAGCTGAGAATCATGGCACATCTTTCTAATGATGCCGGTTTGCTGGAAGCCTTTGATCAGGGTCTGGATATTCACAAAGCCACGGCTGCGGAAGTCTTCAGTGTCGCACTGGAAGAGGTCAGTTCTGATCAGCGCAGAAGTGCCAAGGCGATTAACTTTGGTCTGATCTACGGGATGTCTTCTTTCGGATTGGCCAAACAGCTGGGTATTTCCAGAAAGTCTGCACAAGAGTACATCGATCTTTATTTCGATCGTTACCCAGGTGTTCTTCACTATATGGATCGAACGAAAGAGTCTGCCAGAGAGACAGGGTATGTTGAGACTTTGTTTGGGCGAAGGCTATACCTTCCGGAAATCAATGCCCGCAATGGTATGCGTCGTCAGGCAGCTGAGCGCACTGCTATCAACGCCCCAATGCAGGGAACGGCTGCAGATATCATAAAAAAAGCGATGGCCCGAGTGGATCAGTGGCTTTTAAAGAGTGATCTGGATGCCAGAATGATTATGCAAGTGCACGATGAGCTGGTGCTGGAAGTTGCGGAAGATCAGCTTGAGGTCGTAAAAGACGGCATCGTAGAGAAGATGTCCCAAGCCGCAGAGCTGAATGTGCCCTTGCTGGTTGAAGCGGGCAATGGATACAACTGGGATGAAGCTCACTGAAGCTTCTCTGATGATAATCGTCTCCCTGAAAATTTCATGATGCTTAAGAATTTTGTATTTTTTTCACATCATTGGGAACTTTTTTCAGATTCTGTTGTCTCAATATATGTAGCGAGGAAAAAACCTCCTGCAAACTCCTTGTGTGTTGAGTGTTGGCAATAATAGCAGTGCTGTGCCCCGGCACAGTGTGCAATAAACCGGTGACCGTCCCCCTTGGTCGCCGGTTTTTTTTTCCTGGATACCTGCCAGAAAAAAAACAAAAAAAAATTCATCTTTCGGGAACTTTTTTCAGATTCTGTTGTCTCAATATATGTAGAGAGGAAAAAATCCTTTCTGCAAACTCCTTGTGTGTTGAGTGTTGGCAATAAAAGCAGTGCTGTGTTCCCCGACGTAGCCTGCAATGAACCAGTTACCACCCCCCCCTTCGGTAACTGGTTTTTTTTTGCCTCAAAGAAAGCCAGGCATTGGACGAGTGTCTTAAGGCTGCCATTTTCTCTCACAGCACTCCTTGTGTGTTGAGTGACTGCGAACACTCTGCCTTTTTGTGGCGGAGCTTATCGCTCCAGTCGTCTCTCCCCCGACGGCTGGAACTTTTTTATCAATTCTCGCGGAATACTCCATCCATAGCTCGCAGAGCTTGGGTGGAGATAGATAGCGACCAGTCCGATAGGACTGGCAAAAGCTTGAATCCTTACACAAAAGATAATATGTTTGTAAAAATGACTAAACGAGCTTACAAATACCGATTCTATCCAACGTTTGAGCAAGAACAGCTACTTGCCCAAACTTTCGGCTGCGTACGTTTTGTCTACAACCATATTCTTCGCTGGCGTACCGACGAGTACTACAAGAACGGCAACAGTGTTAATTACAACGCAGCATCAAAGCAGCTTACCGAACTGAAAAAGAACCCTGAATATCAGTGGCTAAACGATGTTTCTTCAGTACCCATTCAGCAATCACTGCGCCATCAACAAACCTCCTTCAAGAACTTTTGGGAAGGTAGGGCTAAGTACCCGACCTTCAAGAAGAGACACGCAAAACAGAGTGCAACTTTTGCTTCGTCTGCTTTCAAGTTCAAAGACGGGCAAATATTCATTGCCAAGAGCAAGGAGCCACTGAGTATCCGCTGGAGCAGAGAACCGTCTTCTGAGCCTTCCAGTGTCACTATCAGCAAAGATCGGGCAGGCCGGTACTTTGTTTCCATGCTGTGCGAATTTGAAGCTAAAGCAATGCCTATTAGAAATAAGACAGTGGGCATTGATTTAGGTTTAAATGATCTGTTCATCACTTCAGACGGTGAAAAATCCGGTAATCCAAGGTACACCAAACGCTACAAGCAAAAGCTCGCCTACCTTCAGTGCCAAATGTCAAAAAAGCAGGAAGGCAGCAGCAACAGAGCCAAAGCAAAGCTTAAGGTTGCTCGCCTTCATGCCAAGATCGCCGATTGCCGGATGGATGCCACTCACAAGGCATCCCGCAAACTCATTAACGAGAACCAAGTTGTTTGTGTAGAGTCTCTGAACGTGAAAGGCATGATTAAGAATCCAAAACTGGCAAAACACATAGCCGATGCAAACTGGGGAGAATTTGTCCGACAGTTGCAGTACAAGGCAGAGTGGGCTGAGAGAGAACTGGTTCAGATCGACCGATTCTTTCCAAGCTCAAAGCGTTGCTCCGGTTGCGGGTTTGTCCATGAAAGTCTGCCGTTGTCTATTCGTGAATGGGAGTGCCCAGAGTGTAAAACCCATCACGACAGGGACATTAATGCAGCATTGAATATCAAAACCGCCGGGCTGGCGGGGTTAGCCTGTGGAGCGACTGGAACGGGGGTGGCTGCGTAAGCAACCATCTAGGGAAGGCGTGTTGAAACAGGAAGCCTGTTAGGTGACTAACGGGAATCCCCCACTATAACCGCTTGCGGTTTAGTGGTGGGAGGATGTCAATCCTGCATTTCCAGTTCTTCATCATCGACCAGCAGCCAGGTATCCAGACGCTGTGCCAGTTGATCAACACCGGTTTTCTTCAGGGCAGAAAAAAGTTGCATGGAAATTTGCGGATACTCAGAGAGCTCTCTTTTTAGATGATTCAGGGCTTGTTTGGCGACACCAGACTTCAGCTTGTCACTCTTGGTTAACAGAATATGCAGTGGCATTTCAGATTCAATGCTCCACTGGACCATCATCCGGTCAAACTCCTTCAGAGGGTGGCGGATATCCACCAGTAGCACAAGACCAATCAGAGACTCTCTGTTGGTTAAATAATCATCGAGATGTTTTTGCCATTCGATTTTCATCGCTTCCGGCACTTTTGCGTAGCCGTAACCGGGAAGATCAACCAGATGGATGCTCTCTTCAATATTGAAGTAGTTGATCAGCTGGGTGCGTCCGGGTGTTTTACTGGTGCGGGCAATTTTTGAGCCCACCAGAGTATTCAGGGCACTGGATTTACCGGCGTTGGAGCGACCCGCAAAAGCGACTTCCCTGCCATTATCGGGCGGGCACAGTTTCAGCCTGGGGGCGCTGGTTAGAAATTTGGCCTTGCGATAATTTAAACCGCTTCTGGGTTCACTCATGTGTCAGACCTGTCAGCAAGCTCCCTGGTCAGGGAGTTTTACCATAGAAATGAAAAGTGGGCGCAATTTTGCTTGACTTGTGGATCAAATGGAATAGCTGCGAAGCAATTGCCGACGATTGGCAGCCGGTTATCATGAGCCAGATGTCCCGGGAAAAAACAGTTTGTCTGAACAGCGGCGAATTTACTGGGCTCGACCACCTATCGGAAAATAGCAATAAGGTATATAATGGCGGTCGTTTTGAGGCATATGCAGCCATTTTAATCCACCATTTTCAGAATAAAGGCCGAAAACAGGTCGAAAAAATCAGCTGAATAATGAGGATGTTTGTAAAGACAGAGAGGTCTCCGCCTTTACAAACAGATGCTGAACAGCTGACTGGAAAGGTTGGAATAATAACAGTCACTCATGGCAAGTGCCGTAGCTGGGTCAGGTTAATGAAAAAAGTTATTTTCGCTCTGGTAGTGTCCTTGGGGGTATCAGGTGTGGCATTTGCGAAAGGGGATGCAAATGCTGGAAAAGCCAAAGTGGCAAACTGTACCGCCTGCCATGGAGCAACAGGTGTAAGCCTGGCTCCCAATTTCCCCAATCTGGCAGGGCAAGGCGAACGCTATCTGGTTAAACAGATTTCAGACATTAAGGCCGGTAACCGCAGTGTTCCGGAAATGATGCCTTTCGTAGGGCAGCTGACAGAACAGGATATCGAAGATATCGCTGCTTTCTATGCCAGTCAGCCTGCGCCTGAGGGGGTAGCCGATCCTGAAATGGTGGGGCTGGGCGAACAGCTATACCGCTTTGGTGATCAGAAGAAAGGCATTCCTGCTTGCGCTGCCTGTCACTCTCCAACCGGTCAGGGTAACCCTTTGGCAGGCTTCCCGAAAATCAGTGGTCAGCACGCTCAGTACACGGCTAAGCAGTTGCGTGATTTCCGCGAGGGCGTTCGTATGAATGATGGCGACACCAAAGTGATGAGAAGCATCGCTGAAAAGCTGAGCAATAAGGAAGTGGACGCTCTGTCCAGTTATATCAGTGGTCTGCGATAACAGATAACACTATCGGCTGTTTAAGAAGAGCTGATAGTGCAGTGGTTTAGCCATAAGCGCAAAAAGCGGTTTGCAATGATGAGTTGCAAACCGTTTTTTATGACTGGAAGGAAGAGGGACATATTTTCTTCGTCTGAGCTTTTTACCATGAAAAAAGCCAATCAATGGTACTCCTGTGCAAGCCTGCCCTGCGTATAACCGATTTACGAACCAACGAACGTATCAAATTCAGGCAGACGGGCCCCCGGACTTCTGTTAACTTGTCATCAGATAGATCATTATAAAAGGCTTGGAGTGTATTTAGATGCCAAAACAACTGAAATTTTTATGGTTGGCTCTGGTTTTGCCATTAATGGCGCAGGCTGCTGTAGAGGACAAATACAAGGAAGGTCAGGATTACCAGGTTCTGTCTAACCCGGTTCAGACTTCAGTGAAGAAAAGCCAGATCGAAGTGGCAGAAGTCTTCTGGTATGGCTGCCCGCATTGTTACACTCTGGAACCCATTGTTGCGCGTTGGAAGCCTTCTCTGGAAAAGGACACTCGTGTAGTTCGTACGCCTGGTTTCTTTGGTCCAAACATCTGGAAAGTCCATGCCCAGCTTTACTACACTCTGGAAACTATGATTCCTGAAGAGAAAAAACTGAACGAAATACACGAAAGTATTTTTGCTGAAATTCAGAATCGGAATAACCGTCTTGGCGACGTGAGAGCCATGGGGGACTTTCTTCAGAATCGCCACGGTATTGATCCCAAGCAATTTGCCAGCTTCTATAACTCCTTCGGAGTTCTGAACCTGATGAATCAGGGTGGTTCAAAAATCAAAGGTTATCAGTTAAACGGTGTTCCAGCTTTGGTAGTTGATGGCCGATATGTTATTGAACCCAGGGTGGGGTTGGAAAACATGCCTGTTATTGCTGATTTCCTGATCAAGAAAGTGCGTGATGAGCGTGCAGCCAAGGCAGAGCCTGAGGCTAAGCAAGCGTCACAGGCAAAAAGCTGAACATTATGACCCCTTCAACAAGATAGATGCTGGACTGAACAGCATCCGGAATTCAGGTTTCACTGATGCCGATTAGAGCTTTGAAGGGGGCCTTGTCTTCTCGTTTGAAGAGGGACAGAGCTCCGGGATCCGTTCACCGCAGTGAGCTGGTTTACAACCCCCGATCACAAAAGCCCGGGCACATTCGTCTGCTGAGCTTTAATATTCAGGTAGGCATCAATACTCAGCAATATGGTCATTATCTGACTCGCGGCTGGCAACACCTTTTACCTCATTCCAGGCGGGCAAGAACACTGGATCAGATTGCTGCTGCCCTCCCCGATTTTGATCTGGTCGCTCTTCAGGAAGCCGACGGTGGAAGCCTCAGAAGCGGTTTTATCAATCAAACCGAATACCTTGCCCTTAAATGCCAGTTTCCATATTGGTATCACCAGTTGAATCGAAATCTCGGCAAGCTGGCGCAGCACAGCAATGGATTCCTGAGTCGCTTCAAGCCCACTATTCTTGAAGATCACAAACTGCCCGGATTGATTCCGGGACGGGGAGCAATCGTTGCCCGGTTTGGAGATACCCGGAACCCTTTAGTCGTGGTGATGATGCATCTGGCTCTCAGCCAGAGGGCCAGAAATGGCCAACTTTCCTATATCAGAGACTTGGTCAGAACTTACAATCATGTGGTTCTGATGGGCGATATGAATACCCACGCTGAACAACTGCTCAATAACTCACCACTGAAAGACACTGACTTGCAGGCTGTTCATTCAGAACTAAATACTTTTCCCAGCTGGCGCCCCAGTCGCTCACTGGACCATATTCTGGTCAGCCCTTCCTTGATAGTCCATCAGTTCGGTGTCCTTAATCTGCCTATTTCAGATCATTTGCCCATCGCAGTGGAAGTGGAAGTACCAAAGAGTGTGATTTTGGAAACAACACTATGACCGCCAGGAAAATAGGCATATTGGGTTCTGCGTTTAACCCGCCAACATTGGGGCATCTGGATGTATTGGAACAGGCCCGGCAGCAGTTTGACCTGATATTGCTGGTGCCCAGCGCTGCCCATGCTTTTTCCAAGTCGATGCTACCGTTTCATCACCGGATGGCCATGTGCCAGCGGCTGATGAACTCAGTACAACTGCCCCAATGTCAGATAGAAGTTTCTGGGATTGAGCAGGAAATGCTGGCAGATAATCCCGAAAAGCCAGTCTATACCTTTGATTTGCTGGAACGTTTAGAGCAGAAGTACCCCGGGGATCAGCTCGGGTTTATCAGAGGACCCGATAATGCGGATCCCCGGAACTGGAAGCGCTTCTATCGATCTAAGGACATTGAACAGCGCTGGCAGGTCTTTACTGCCCGTGAACGTCAGAATATTCGCAGTACCCGGGTAAGGGAGTTATTGGTTTCGGGGAGTTCAGACGATAACAACCAAAAAGCCCTGGCTGCTTTGCTGCTGCCTTCGGTTCATGATTACATTCTTCAGCATCATTTATATCAATAAGGTGTGCTATGAAATTATCTGGTTTTGGAGTCGAAGACACTCATATTGAAAGCGAAGAACGAGTCTGGTCTGGATTTCTGAAGCTATGCCGATATAAAGTCAGACATGCCCTTTTCCGGGGAGGGTGGAGTAAAGCACTGGATCGGGAAGCGGTTTTGCGAGTGCCCTCTGTAGGTGTACTTCTTTATGACCCGGTTCTGGAAAAAGTGGTGCTGGTCGAGCAGTTTCGCATAGGCCCTCTGATGAGCGATGACGACCCCTGGTTGCTCGAAGTGGTTGCGGGCATATCTGAGCCGGGTGAATCCCTGGAATCGGTTGCTATTCGTGAAGTAAAAGAAGAAGCTGATTGTGAAGTGAAGCATCTTTTACCGGTTTCCAATTTTTACGTCAGCCCCGGTGCAACCAATGAACGTATGATGCTTTATTGCGGCATTGTCGATGCCTCATCGGCTGGCGGGGTTTACGGACTGGCGGAAGAAGGTGAAGATATCAGAGTGCATGTGTTAACAGCAGAACAAGCCTGGCAGATGGTTGTAGATGGTCGTATTTCCAACGCTCCGGCTGTCATTGCGCTGCAATGGTTAAGGTTGAACCATGGAGAACTTAAAGATTATGTTCAATGAAACCAGGCCCGGATTTTTAATACTGATGCTAACAGCAATGCTGGTTCTGACAGGGTGTCAGTCTGGCGGTTTTAATATCTCGGGTGGCCTGGGTGGTACAGCGGCTACTTCAGGTCTTTATCGGGAAGGGTTGCCAGGTACCGCTGACTGGGCCGTCCTTCCCTTTGTTAATCACAGTAAAGCGACCAGTATTACCACTCAGGTAGAAAGAATACTGATGGTTAATTTGCCTTCGCGGGGCATTGAGGAGGCCCGTTTGTACCCTGAGTCGGAAGTGACGACAGCCTCAAAATCTCTGCAAGCAGCTCATCGTTACCAGAATGGCATGCAGTGGGCCAAGCAGAATGACATCAGCTTCGCGCTCGCCGGTGAGATTTTCGAGTGGTATTACGATGACAGTGGCAGGCCCCATGTTTCCATGGGGTTGACGGTTATTGATATCCGCAGTGGTGAAGTGATCTGGGATGTAAACGGTGCCAGTGAAGGCCTGCAGGGCGATGATCTGTTTGATATCAGCCGGGGGCTGATTTCTGATTTGCTACAGTCATTACCTATCAACCGGCGGATTTAGGAGCGGCAGGATGCTATACGCACTCAAAGATGAAAAAGGTGAAATTCAGGCAGTTGCAGACAAGCAACTTACAGAAGACTGGGAGCTCGTCAATCTGGAAGACGAAGCCGTACATACCTTCCTGCAACAAAACCCAACCCTTGGTGGCAAGGTTATGCAGGCGGCGGATGCCGATTTTATTCGCGTGCTTGAAGACCTGATCGACCTGCTCATTGATAAGCAGATCATTCAGTTTACCGAGTTGCCAGATCCAGTACAGAATAAACTGCTGAACCGTCGCCGATATCGTGAGGAGTTACGTGTTCAGGATGACACGACTCATCTGATTGATGGCGGTGATGAGATTTTCTAGTTTCATTACCGCGTATCGGAAATCTGGCCACGTATCGTTTTGCGAGCACTTCCGGTTGGCCAATCTTTTGCCCATTCTTCCTGATGCTCAATCGATTGGTTGGGAATAATCAGACTTTTATCTTCCACCCTCATAGGGAACAGTTTTCCATCGAGGTGATCCAGTTCATGCTGCATGACCCGGGCTGTAAAACCTGACAGGTCTCTTTGCTGGCGCTCTCCCTGTTCGTTATAGCCAACCACTGTGATGCTCTCAGGACGCTCAATCCATGCCCTCATGCCCGGAACCGAAAGGCAGCCTTCCCAGGTCCAGCAAGTGTTGCTGCTGAAGTTGATGATTTGTGGATTGATCCAGAATGCAAAAGGGATGTCTGGAGCCTGAGGATATCTGGATCGGTTGATTTCTGAAATACCGAGACTGAAAACACGGGCGGGCCAACCTATTTGGGGAGCCGCAAGCCCTACTCCCAGGGTACACAATTGCTTTTGCTTGAGGATCTCAAGGTTGTGCTGGAAGTCATCTGAAGTTATTTCTCCGACAGCGACCTGAGGTTGTTCCTGAAACAACAGAGGGTGGCCCATGAGTAATACCTCAGGCTCTTGATTCAGTCTCATAACAAATAGATTCCAGAATAAAATACGCTCTTTGGTTTATAGCCTAATATTGTTGCAGCAAGATAGCCTGAGGAGTAGTGCTTCTATGACAAGAATCTGTTTACGCTACAAATATTCAATCTCCCTGAATTCATGTAATGGCGTACCCTGACGACGATTTATGCAACATTTGTACATTGGTGTGGATGTGGGTTCGGGCAGTGTGCGGGCGGGATTGTTCAACGCGAAGGGAGAGAAAATCGCCCTGGCTGCCAGCCCAATCAAGCAGTTTCGTCCTGCTACGGACTTTGTTGAACAATCGTCGTCTGATATCTGGAAGCAGGTATGTAACGTTGTAAAAGATGTAGTGACTGATTCAGCAATCAAGCCGGAGCAGGTAAAGGGAATCGGATTTGACGCAACTTGCTCTCTGGTTGCTGTGGACGCGGATGATTGCCCTGTAACCGTCTCGCCGACGGAACTGGATGATCAGAATATCATCATGTGGATGGATCACCGGGCGTTGGCAGAGACTGCCGAAATGAATGCCACACGAAGTGAGGTCCTGAAGTTTGTGGGTGGTGAAGTCAGTCCTGAAATGGAACTGCCTAAACTGAAATGGTTGAAACGCCACCTACCAAAGCACTATGAACGCACTGCGCGTTTTTTCGACCTGTCGGATTATCTGGTTTATCGCTCCACTGGCAGGGATGTTCGGAGCACTTGTACCAAAGTTTGCAAATGGACTTATCTTGCCCACGACAAACGTTGGGATACCTCTTTGTTCCGGCAGCTGGATTTGGAAGACCTGATTGTTGGTGAAAAAATCGGTCAGGCCATCGTTGACCCGGGCACGCCTGCCGGACAGTTGACGGATGCCGCAGCAATAGCGTTGGGGCTGACCACCAGTACTATTGTTTCTGTGGGCATGATCGATGCCCATGCAGGAGGCGTTGGCATTATTGGCGACCAGCCGGAATCAACCCTCGCCATTATTGGTGGAACCTCTTCCTGTCATATGGCCGTCAGCACAACACCGGTTTTTGTTGATGGTGTCTGGGGGCCATACTGGGGTGCTATGGTTCCGGGCATGTGGCTGAGTGAAGGAGGACAGTCATCTGTCGGCTCTCTGATCGACCACGTTATTCGCGACCATGTTTTTTATCCGGAACTCATGAAACTGGCCGGACGGCAGGAGCGCAGTGAGTATGAAATTCTGAATGAAGAGGTTGCCCGGCTTGAGACTGAAAACCCCTATTTTACTGCTCACTTTCATTTGCTGGGCTATCATCATGGCAATCGTTCACCCCGGGCTAACCCTTATTTAAAGGGCATGGTTTCAGGCTTATCACTGAATGAGAGCCTGACCGAGCTGGCCAAAATTTATATGGCTGCTATTCAGTCAGTGTCCTATGGTACACGTCACATCATCGAAACGATGAACCTCGCTGGTCATCAAATAAATCGCATTCATATGTGCGGCGGAGGTACGAAAAATCCTCTGTGGCTTCGTGAACACGCTAATGCAACAGGTTGTGAAATCGTCCTCAGTAAAGAGGACGAAGCAGTCGTCCTTGGCTCTGCCATGCTGGCGGCAACGGCCTGTGGTGATTATGACGAGTTAAAGGACGCCATGTCTGCTATGTCATCCACAGGCAACGTCATCAAACCTCAAACATCAACCCGGGCTTTTCATGATGCCAAGTACAAGGTCTTTCACGAAATGCACGAAGACCAGATGAAGTACAAAGCCATGATGTGTGGATTTTAGTCAGATGAACACAAAATAACCTGAGCTTTTGGAACTCATAGCCTGATGGAGGCATATTGTGACTGCTATAACTCTGACCCTGCCCGAGAAAAAAGAACCTGGTTCTCTGGAAAATAAAGAAGTCTTCGTTATTGCCAATGGCGACTTGCGGGATACTGCTAACCGGACATGCTGGGGAGTTCAGCAATCTTTTGAGAAAAAACTGGAAGCCGTCTTAAAAGAGAAGTTTGATTTCAGAGTCCGACGTGCTCATCCCGTAAAGGACGCGCAGGGACATGGTTTTATCAGCAACCAGCGTGAAGGCTCTGATGTACTGGCCTCTCTTGACCCTGAGGCTCCGATTATTATGCTGATGACCGCATGGCAATATTCTCACCATGTGGCACCATCTCTGGTGCATCATGAAGGCCCCATCCTGCTGCTGGCTAACTTCGATGGAACATGGCCCGGTCTGGTGGGGGCTCTGTGCATGGCTGGCACCCTGACCAGCCTGGGTAGAGATTACAGCCGCCTCTGGTCCGAAAACTTTGACGATGATTTCTTCTACATGAGCCTGCAATCGTGGCTGGAAAGCGGACAGATTGAACACGATACCTCTTATTTGAAAGAAATCACCAAAGAACACCCAATGACTAACACAGAGGCAGGTAAAATAGGTCAGCGGGTAGGGGAATTCATTCTCAAAAACAAGGAGATTATGGGGCTATACGACATGTTCTGCATGGGCATGATGAACGGCATATTTCCTCAGGAATCCCTGGTCAGGATTGGTATGCCCATTGAGGCATTATCCCAGTCCGCCCTTTTACATGACATGAACCTTGTTTCCGAAGAGCAGCGCGAAGAATGTTTGCAGTGGTATATCGATCGCGGCATGGACTTCAGATTTGGTACCGATGCAGCCACAGAACTGACTCGTGAGCAGGTAAAAGAGCAGTGCGCCATGATGATCGCCATGGCTCGCGCCACCAAACGCTTTGGCCTGACAAGCGTGGGTGTTCAGTATCAACAAGGCCTGAAAGACAGTTGTGCTGCCTCGGACTTTGCGGAAGGTGCCATCGGCTCAACCGCCCGCTTCCCTATAAAAGACGAAAATGGCGAAGTGATTTCCGAAGGCAAGCCCATTCCATGCATTAACGAAGTTGACATGGGGACCGCCATACCACAAACCATGATGTTCCGTCTGCTCGACAGTCTGGGTCTGCCATCGGAGACAACCCTGCACGATATTCGCTGGGGCAGTGAGTTTGAAGGCACGTTCTACTGGGATTTCGAAATTTCCGGTTCTATACCTTTTGAACACATCAATGGTGGTATTGCTGGTGCTGTCGGTCACCGTCAGCCTGCCATGTATTTCCCGTTAGGCGGTTCTACTGTGAGCGGCCAGAGTAAAGCAGGCAGGTTTATATGGGCTCGTGCACATTATGAAGGTACGGAAGTTCATATGCATATCGGCACCGGCACTGCCTTCGAACTGCCTCAGGAAGAGTTCCAGCGGCGTCTTCATGCAACCTGTAAAGAGTGGCCTTTGATGAACTGTGTACTGGACGGTGTAGGCCGCGATGACCTGATGGCGGGTCACCAGAGCAATCACATCTCTATTGCCTATGTACCGCAAGAAAACCTGAAAGAAGTGGTTCAGGCATTTGCCACACAGGCCCTGACACAAAACATACGTGTTCATTTAGCTGGCGATATTGCCGTCTAAAACCTTCACGGACATTGCCACGTCTCTCATTTCTAATGCAGTGCTCCTTAATGAGATAGCCCTTGAATAACAGCTCTATCTGTGGATAACCTGTTAAAAGTATTGGAAAAAGCTGTCATTCATGTGTGCATAAACAGGAAGGAGACGTTATGAAGCTGGAAAAGTGTCCCTGTTGTCTGGGTGAAGCCGAATTGGCAAGGATGATGGTTGGGGACACTGAAATGTGGCAGGTGACCTGTTCAAGCTGCGGGTTATCCACAGAACTTGATGATGATCAGACTTTTTCGGCAGAACGATGGAATCTGCGTCTGGAACGCTCAAAGCTCAAAATGTGGGTAACCCTGCTGGCTTCCCTTCTGCCCTTTCTGGTTGTGACCGCGTTTCTTGGCGGTAGTTTTATGGGGCTCAGGCTTTAGCTAAATCGCCGTAAACCCTCGTCCAATCGTCGGGGCAAGGGTCTGGCTTCCATGCCCTGTGGAACAAAACATGGGAACCAAGACAATATCTCAAGTTATAGAGATTGATGCATGCATTTCCATCCTTATAGAGTGTCATGCACTAAGCGATGGTTACTGCTTCAGGCAGCTGATAATGTTATCCGTCAAACTGCCCATGAACTCTATATAACCATCAGGGCCTACAGCTGCATCTGTTGCCAGAGGGTCGAGCACAGCAACATGGGCATCAGTACCATCAATGATCCGGTCAATATAAGCAGGCTGGAACTGTGGTTCACGGAAAACGCAGCTATTGCCGGCTTTTTTCAGCTTTTCTTGCAATTGAGTAAGATGTTTCGCACCCGGCTGCTGTTCCGGGTTAGCAGTGAAATGATCGACAATATTCAACTCGTAATGCCTTTGCAGGTAACCATAAGCATCATGGAAAACGAACATGGGTTGATTGTGGTAGACAGCAAGTTTGCTGATGTTGTGCTTGTCAGCTGCCTGAACCGCTTTTTTGAATACATGGTAATTATCCGTGTATTGTTTTTTATGCTCAGGATCCAGCTCGCTCAGCTTCTCTGATATGGTTTCGGCTATGGCTATGGCGTTATTCGGGCTCAGCCAGATGTGAACGTCGTATTCGCCATGATGATGATGGTCGCTTTCTTCGGCATGATGATGATGGATCTCTTCTTCTCCTTCATTCATCTTCAGAAGCTCCAGATTGCTTTCCTGCATCAAGGGCACGGAGGCCGCTTTTGTTGAACCTGACAGGGTTTTATCCAGAAAGACTTCCATATCGGGTCCGACCCAGAACATAACATCGGCTTCATAAAGCTTTCTGGCGTCTGAAGGCTTCAGGCTATGACTATGGGGAGAGGCTCCCGGAGGAAGCAGCACTTCAGCCGAAGTGACACCTTCGGTGATAGCAGCAGCAATCAGCTGAACGGGCTTAATGGAGGTTAGCACTTTGGGGGGTTCTTGACTCTGGGTCGGCAGTGATAGAGAGAGTAAAAGGCCTGACAGCCAGAATAGTATCTTTGGTTTTCTCGAAAAAATCATAAAGGGCAACTGTGTCAGTCTGTAAGTGAAACGTTATATTATAACTATTGCTAAGAGTGAATGCCCATGTTTTTGCAACGAATTGGTTTGCAGCTCTGATAAAAATCGTGATCGTCCTCTAAATACCCGGCTTCTTCGTTGAAACTATAATGACAACTGAGTGCTATTACCGGACTCTGGACCCATAGAGGGAAATAAAAGAAATGGACGGAAATGATAAAATAAACGGAGCCACTACCCATTCCAGTTATTATCGAGACTTCTGGAACGGGCTGACAAAAATGGCAGGGCGATACAAGCGGTACTTGGTTAAGCCTGCCGCACCGGATGAGGTCGCTGGTGTTCAATCGTCTTATCCTGTGACTGTTCGTGCTGATAAAAGATCCCAGAGGCAGGTGTGTCCTGAACCCAATGATACCGCTACTAAAAATCTAACATAATCTGTAATTATGTAGACTTATCTACGCCGTCACCGTGGATGCACGACGAATCGTGTCTAACTCCACTCTTGCGTAGGGTTTAACGTCGAGCTGTAACGTGTCTC
>NZ_JAGRPU010000029.1 GCF_024606225.1 Endozoicomonas sp. ISHI1
CTGCATCGTTGGTGCCGTTAATGGTTATGACGATATCGTGGGTAGTGCCATCCAGAGACCTGACGGTAACGGTCTCGGTCAGGCTGTCACCATCCCCCAGGGCCTGAATGGCTGACTGGCTATTGCTCGCCGAATAACTCCAGTTACCGCTGCCATCAATAGTCAGAGAACCGTAGGTGCCGGTGATCGTCTCGGCGGTGAAACTATTTTCGCCGCCATCAACATCGGTGACACTCAAGCTGCCAGAGGTGGTCAGGGTATTGCCAGCGTCCTCGGTAACACTGCCGGTATCAGTACCAGTGATGACTGCTGCATCGTTGGTGCCGTGAATGGTAATAACGATATTGTGGGTAGTGCCATCCAGAGACCTCACCGTCAGGGTCTCGGTCAGACTGTCACCATCCCCCAAGGCCTGAATGACTGACTGGCTATTGCTCGCCGAATAACTCCAGTTACCGCTGCCATCAATAGTCAGAGAACCATAGGTGCCGGTCAGGGTTTCAGCTTGAAAGAAGGCTTCGCTCTGGTCAGCATCAGTGATGGTGAGGGAGCCTGATACTGTCAGGGTGCTGGCATGACTGTCTTCAGTGACGGTTGCCGTATCAAGACCTGTTATCTGTGCGTTGTCGTTTGTACCGGTGATGACCAGAGTGGCTGTCTGGGAAACTGAGCCACCATTGCCGTCTTCTATGTCATAGCTGTAGACAATGGTTTCAGTGACTCCGTTCGCAAGATAGTCATAGGCACCGGGGTCAACGGTAAGGGTGTTTCCGTTGATGGTGATGCCAGAGTCATCGCCGGATGACAGGGTGATCTGGGTCACGGAGAGACTATCACCCGTGTCAACGTCTGCAGCAGACTCAAGCAGATCGATGTTGACTGAAGCCGAGTCTTCGACATAATTTTTCGTAATGGCTGTGCTAACCGTTGGATCATCGTTGACCGATGTGATGCTGAAGTCGAAAGTCGCTGAAGATGAGAAGAGGTGGCCATCACTGACCTGAAATTCGAATGAGGCGTACAGATTACCATGTTCATCTTGAGCAGGCTCAAATTTCAAACGACCTGCCAACAGCTCATTTTTTGTCACTTCCATGCCCGCAGTGACAGCTGATCCGTTAAAGAGCAACGCACCTGCCAGAGGCAACTGAGTGATTTTAATACTTTGCAGTGTCTGTCCGGCATCCGGGTCAGAGAAAGTGAAGTCGGATGTACTGAAAATATAAGGCGTATCTTCGTCGGACGTCACCAGGGTGCCTGCCGTAATCGGAGCATCATTAACGGCAGTTGTCGTGATGGTACTGGTGGCTATATGACTGTTGTCATGACCGTCATCAACACTGAAACTGACGATCCGATCAGCGGTAGAGGGTGACTCGGAGCTGTTTGAGTAGGTGACTGTTCTCAGTGCTGCCTGGTACTCCGCGACCGTTGCGGTACCAGAGAGCGTCAGGGTGCCGGTTGATAAATCCCAGCTTCCGGAAATCCCGTTGTGATCGTTGAACGCCAGTCTGTCTTCATCTGGCACGAAATTGCTACTGATCGTGATCGTGGCGCTCTCTATTGTGACAGAGTCAATGTCTGTCAGCGTGATATGACCCTCTATTACTTGATCGCCGTCGTTTTCTGTGTAAGTGAGAGTCCCTCCTGCTGTGACTACAGCCGCATCATTGACAGAAATGACGTCAAGAGTGGCTGATGCACTGGCTTCATCCCCTGAGGATCCATCTGACACTGTGAAGTTAAAAGTGACATCGTCACCGAAATAATGAGCCGTGGGAGTATAGCTCCAGGTGCCGTCATTATTGTCTGCCAGATGACCTGTCGCAGGGTCTGCCAGAGTGACCGACTGAATGCTCAAGCTATCACCATCAATGTCACTGGCTGAAGCCAAAAGATCAGCAGCAGTGATGACATAGGAGGTGTCTTCCAGGGTTGATCCCAGGTCAACATTCCCTGCAAAAGGAGCATCGTCTATTGGAGTGACGCTGACCGTGAAAGTCTGGATATCAGAAGAAAGCTCACCGTCGTTTACCCGAAAGTTAAATTGGGTGTAGTTATTTCCACTTTCATTGGCTTCAGACAGGAACGTCAGCAAGCCCGCAGAAATGTCAGCCCGACTGATGGCGTCGCCTTCAGATACCTTAGTGCCGTTGAGTTCCAGTGATCCGATGACTGGAATGGTCTCAATAACGACTACTTCCAGCGCGTCAGCATTGTCCCGGTCACTGAAGGGGAAGTCGCTCAGGGTGAAGCGATAGAGGGAGTCTTCAGTAATGGTGGTAGAGCTGTCCAAGGAGACGGGGGCTTCGTTGATGTCGTTGACTTCAATGGTAAAGCTCTCTAAATAGGTTGCACCATCAACATCGCTGGTTGTCACCTCAACATCAACGGATTCATCGGTTTCGTGATCAAGGGCTATGCCCTCTTTCAGTTTGAGATCGCCATCTACCACTTCAAAGCGATGGTCATCGACGGTGTAAGTGTGAGTATCAGAAAGGTCTTTGTCGGTGGTGGACAATGTACCTACCACCGCGCCATCCTGATTTTCATCAATATGGGTTCCGGAGATTTCAATATCTTCCGGGTTATCATTGCTGCCCTCAATGGTAATAGACGCACTCTGGCTGACAACGCCACCATGACCATCCTCTATGTCGTAGCTGTACTCGACGACTTCAGACTCACCTGCAGCCAGATGTTCATAAGCAGAAGCATCCACAGCAAGACTGTTGCCATCATCAGCGATAGTAATACCTGAAGGATCGCCAGCGGTTATCCTTAGAGAGACTGCATTCAGAGTGTCTGTTGAATCAAGGTCAAATGCACCTGCCAACAGGTCAACATTAACGTCACCGCTGTCCTTATCAATCGTCTGGATGACAGCTTCACTGACCTCAGGTTGATCATTGTCGCCAGAGAGGGTAATGGTGACAGATTCTAAAACGGACTCTCCCCTGGCATTCGTTACCAGGTATTCGTAGGTCAGGGTTTCTGTTTCGCCAGCAGCCAAATATTTATAGACTTCAGGGTCAATACTGAGGCTGCTGCCATCCAGACCGATGCTGACGCCTGCCTCATTGCCTTCAGTCAATCGTAACTGAGTCACATAGAGGGTGTCGGAATGATCATTGTCAAATGCCTTTGAGAGCAAGTCGATGGTTGTTTCGCCATCACTCTGGACAATCTCCGCGGATAACGGTTCGGCAATGTCCGGGGCATCGTTGACATCTTCATCGTTGTCTTCACCTGTGACGATGATATCCACAGAAGCCCTTGAACGGGCGCCACTGCTGTCCAGGACTTCAAAGATAAACGTGACAACAGATTGTTCGCCTGCTGCAAGGTAATCGAAGTCACTGCCGGGCAGGAACCGAAAGCTGCCATCGTCATTGAGTATCAATTGTCCTGAATCAGGTGTTGTGACCAGATTGAAGGTCAGGGCTTGTCCGCTATTGCTGTCGTAGGCATTCAATTTGCCTTCGAGCTCTGAAGCGCTCTCACTGCTTCCCATCACCATGTTTTGTGCAGTGGGAGCGTAATTGACGACAGGGGGTACGATTAATACTTCGGTGTATGTTTCAGGCGTCAGTAGTGGTTCAGTGTATTCAGGTAAACTTTCAATGTCTTCTACTGACACCGACAACGGCCCGGTCTCTTTTTGCTCTTCTAATTTTGTGGCATCTCTTTCCAGTACAACGACTTCACCGGAAAGGCCACTGGAGGGGATGGGATCTTGAGAGGAACTGTCATCTTCACTGGCCGGGGGATCTTGAGAGAAACGATGACTTTCTCCTGCTGAAGAGGGTTCAGAAACGTCAACAGGGTCTGCCCGTTCTGAAATAGCGTCCAGTATCTCTACAACTTCTGATGACTCCTGAAGATCAGAGTGTGGTGCAGATTGAAGCATATTCTCCAGCATGACAAGCTGAGACTGCCCCTCTAGTTGAATGACTTCGCTGTTAACCAGAAGAATAGAGACAGGGCTATTGGATTCAGAGACTACCTTCTCATTGAGATAGAGTGGATCGCCTTCTTTAAGAATGCGTTTGCTGCCATCAGGGGCGATGGCGAATACCTCTCCATCCGTTTCCTGAACGTGCCCGATGACAGGTCTGGAACCATCAGAATTGGAATTCATATTCCCTTCCTGAGAAGTGTTATCGCTCAGTCAGAGCATTTTGTCTGGCCCTGAGAATCGGCTTCATGAGATATTCCATCAAGGTTTTCTCCCCGGTAATAATATCGATGTTGGCCTTCATGCCCGGGATGATTTCCAGCGGTTTTTCAGGGTTGCCAAGCTGGTTTTCATGGGTTCTGACGCGAACGATGTAAAAACTTTCGCCTTTTTCATCCTTGATGGTATCTGCACTTATGTGGTCTACCACACCTTCAAGCCCACCGTAGACGGCAAAGTCATAGGCCGTCAGTTTGACGACAGATTTCATACCTTCCCTGAGAAAGCCTATATCTTTAGGGGCAATCTGAGCTTCAACCAGCAGGGATTCCTCTACAGGAACAATTTCCATGACATCCATGCCAGGCTGTATAACACCGCCAACGGTTTTGACATTGATTTTTTTGACAATGCCTTCCACCGGAGAGCGAAGCAGTGTCCTGACGACCTGATCTTCCAGACTGGTTTGTGTTTCAGACAGTTGATCCAGCTTGACTTCAACGTCTTTCAGCTCCTGAACCACCTCTTCCCGGAATTTGATCGTCAGTTCTCGCTTACGTGCCAGAGCTTCCTGATAAGCGTCGTTCAGCTTGGGAATGGACAGTTCTGTCATATTCTTCTCGGATGCCAGATCATTCACTCTCTGCTTGAGCTGGATCATCTCTACGTGAGAAACAACGCCTTGATCAGCCAGAGGTTTGGTCAGTTCCAGCTCCTCTTCTCCCAGCTCCAGACTGGTGGTTAAAAATTCCAGCTGTGACTCGGAAGCGGCCAGTTCGTGCTTGGCTTGAGAGGCTTGCTTGTTGACAATATCAAGCTCGGCTTTGAGGCCGGCATCGCGTCTCTGGTAAATCTGGATCTCACGGTCAACATAATCCTGGTAGCTACTCAATTCGGGAGGAAACTTCAGTGGGCTGCCGGAGAGTTCAGCCTTGAGTCTGGCGGCCTTGGCCAGTTCACTGTAATACTCAACAGCGCCTTCCCTGAAAGTGGATTTGAAGCGGGTATCATCCAGTTGCAGCAATGGCTGTCCTTCCTTGACCAGCTCGCCCTCATGGACAAAAAGCTCTTCCAGTATGCCGCCTTCAAAGTTTTGAATGACCTGTAGATGAGAAGAGGGAACAACTTGACCCATACCACGGGTAATTTCATCCAATGGTGCCAAACTTGCCCAGGTGATGGCTGAGCCAATAGCCAGCAGCATAGTGTAAATTAACAACCTGCCGCCTCTCGGGGCTTTCATTAACATAGCTGCACTGGTATCCGACATGTACTCCAGGTCTTCGGTGCTGACATTGTCTTCTAATGGAGAAGTATTCTTCAGGCTTTCATCTTCATCAATCTGCCTGTCCAGCTCTGCCGGCTCGTCCAGTATGGCTTCTTGGGTCAGAGCTTCCTGATCATCAGAACCGGCTTTATTCCCTGCCTCCTCAAGCGGAGTCGTTGATTGAGCATTTGAAGCCTCATGGGGCTGATTCTCTGGTATTTCAGAAGCGTTTTTATCGTCCTTGTACTCGCTCATTGCACGATCCTGTTTAATCCGTTCAAGGTCATTGGCAGCTCTTTGCTGAATGAGGGTTATTCGATTTTGAGTTTGCCCTGCTTTAGGGCAGCGTGAACCTGATCCTTGGGTCCGTCCGCAACAATCTTTCCGTTATCCACCAAAATCAGGCGGTCAACCAACTCCAGCATGGAAGCCTTATGGGTGACCAGAACAATGGTTTTATCCTTGCATTGCTTTTTCAGTTGTTCTTTGACGCGCAACTCAGTGGTGTTATCCATAGAGCTGGAGGGTTCATCCAGAACCAGAATGGGTGGGTTCATCAGAAGTGCCCTTGCTAAGGCGATACTCTGTCGCTGCCCACCTGAGAGGTTTTGCCCCCTTTCGCCCACAATCATATCCATACCGTTTGGATGTTTGTTGGCGAATTCGGTAACACCAGATATTTCAGCCGCTTTCAGCAGGGCAGCGTCGTCAACGAAACTGGCGCCGAGGGTGATGTTTTCTTTGATGCTGCCATAAAAAAGGGTGATGTCCTGGGAGACACAACCAATACTGCTTCGAAGGTCTGAAGGGTTGATCTGTCTCAGGTCAATACCATCGACTCTGATGGCACCTTCATCAGGCTCATAAAGGCCAAGAATCAGTTTCTCTATCGTGGTTTTTCCAGAACCGATGCGGCCGATGATGGCTACTTTTTCACCGGGATTGATGTGCAAATTGATGTTTCTCAGAGCCTGGATCTCCTGACCCGGGTATGTGAAATTAACACCATCAAATTCAATACTTCCATTGAGTTCAGGACGATTGACATAGTCACGGTCTGCCGGACGTTCTACCGGCATCTCCATGATCTGGTTAAGTCCATCAAGAGCAGATTTAGCCTGATTGTAGCGAGTGGCAAGGCCGGCTACCTGAGCCATGGGAGCCAGGCATCGACCTGACAACATAACGGTTGCAATCAGACCACCCATACTGATATCACCCGCAGAAATCAGGAAAACACCGTACGACACCAGCGCAATGTTACACATCTGTTGAACGTAAGCACTGACCGTCGATGCGGAGGAACTCAATAACTTGGTTTTGATACTCCAGGTAGCTATGTGGCCGACTGCTTTTTCCCACTTGTATTGAATTTCGCTTTCTGCCTGGGCAATCTTCAGGGCCTCCATGCCTGAAAGACTCTCAATCAAAGTGGCGTTTTTCTGTGAGTTAGAGCGCAGGGTTTTCTCAACGGAACGCTTGAGAGGCTCCTGAATAGCAAAACTGTACACAGCTATTAGAGCCATGCAGAACACGGGAACGTAGGCCAATGGACCACCCAGAATGAAAATCACCATCAGTATGATCAGAGTGAAAGGCAGATCCACTAGGGCAATCACCGTCGATGAGGTGATAAACTCCCGGATGCTCTCGAATTCCTGAAGGCTTTTGGCAAAGGAACCGACCGAAGCAGGCTTGGCTGACATGCTTAATCCCAACACCCGCTCCATAACCCGTGATGAAAGCAGTATGTCCGACTTTTTCCCGGCAAGATCAATAAAATAACTTCGAATCATTTTAAGAACGAAGTCAAAACTGAAGATAATAACGGCACCCACAGCCAGCACCCAGAGGGTATCAAAAGCCTGGTTAGGCACCACTCTGTCGTAGACATTCATGACAAACAGCGGGCTGGCCACCACAAAAATATTGATCAGCAGGGAGGCCAGCAGGACATCTCGATAAATTCTCCAGGAGCCGAGAATTGTGCCCCAGAACCAATGTCGGGAGCGAATATTCAGCGTCGTGGGAGTTCGCTTATCATATCGGTGTTTTTCCCGGACATAGATGGTGTAGCCGGTATAGTGCTCTTCCAGATCTGAGAGGTCGATGCTTTTAACACCCTCTCCCGCTTCCGGAATAATTACACGGGCTTTTCCTTCTTCATGATCGATATCAATCAAAATGCAAGCTTTACGTCCTTTTAGAAAAAGGACAGTAGGCGTCACCAGAGGAGAAATGTCTTTCAATTTTCTTTTGTGAGTTTTCGACGCAAGGCCCGCTCTTTCTGCTGCACGGGAAAACAACTCTGCAGTCAATTTGCCGTTTTCCAAGGGTAATCCGGCTCGAAGAGAATCGTGAGAAAAGGGCTTTCCATAATGCTTGGTCAGAATACTGAGGCATTCCAGTAAAGGATCAAACTCCTTTTGGTCGCTCTCAGGTATACCCCACTCTTCGTTCGCATCTTCTGCAGCTGCACTGTAATTCATGGTTCCTACCACTGAAATAAAAATAAAAGAACAGAGGTACTGCTTATTCTGTAAAAAGGTATCTGAAATTAATACTAGCGCAGTTTATTAGTCTTAAATAATTAATAAGAAAGCAATTGAAGAGTGTCTTATATCTGACGTTTGATTGTTTTAAATGACATAAGAAATTCAGTCTGATGTTCTTTTGACAAGGAGGTGTTTTTTGAGTCTTGAAGGAATCAAGTCTTTTACTGCGAATCATTTAAGCCCTTCCGGTTTTAAAAATGATTGTAAAAGATTATATGGGAAGTTTTGTGGCAAACTGGTTCAAGCTCTTGAAGTTTTAACGACGGTTTTAGATAAAGCCAGTAGCCCATCCAAAACCGAATTGTCATTTAACAAGTCAATTCATAAACGGAAAGCGGCTCCATGGAAAGTGGCCACCAGACTTCATAACTGGCGTCTTGAACATTATGAGCAAAGAGCAAGATCGTCGATGAAAGACTTTCTGGAAAAACTGGTTGATAAAGGCGCTGGTATCGAAGATTTTTCTTCTGACGAGGCTAAAGCATTGGCCAGCGAGTTAATAGATATCCTCTTTCAACTGGAGTCTAGTGTTTTTAAGGCTTTGTCCATTGCTAAAGACCGTCTGCCCAACCCGGAAGCTGTGTGTCAGGCATTACGTGATCTTTTTGATGAGGTTGGTGTTTTAGAAGAAAATCATGACAAATTAAAGGGGCTCTTAAATGAGGCAGGTTTTTTATATAAGTTTGTGCGTGCCTCTGAACAACTGAATGTCATTGAAGTTTCTGATAAAGCAGAAGATGGTGCTGAATTCAAAACTTTTGCGATCAATTGTTTGGGCATAAACGGTATTAACTTTTTGCATAATACTTTGATGCTCTACTACGATATGACGGACAGACTGCTTCCCGATGACAAAGATTCATTACAAGACAAAATTAATCAAGTGTCTGATAAAGACAAAGATCTTATTCCTCTGGGGCAGGCCATTTTCAACAGACTTCGCCTGGAAAACTGATGTACAAAAGACCCGAGTCCTGTACGCCTCGGGTTTTTATTGAATGCGATCTAATGAAGTTTAGTGATCAGGTCTTATCGAAGACTTCTTCCTGGATTCTTTTAATACCAATGTGACGTACATCCGTCCCTTTGACCAAATAGATAACGTATTCCGCCAGGTTACGGGCATGATCGCCAATCCGCTCCAGTGATCTCAATACCCACATGATGTTCAGAACCCGGGTGATGGATCTTGGATCTTCCATCATGTAGGTGACCAGTTCCCGCGTTGCACTCTTGTATTCCCGATCGACCGTTTTATCTTCTTTGGCAACTGCCAGAGCAAGATCAGCATCAAAACGGGCAAAAGCATTGAGTGCATCCTGAACCATCTGTCGTACATGGTTACCAATGTGACGGGTCTCGATATAACCTTTGGGCGCTTCTCCCTGTTCACTGAGGCTGATAGCAAAGCGAGCAATTTTTGCTGCCTCGTCACCAATCCTTTCCAGGTCGGTTGCGGCCTTGGAGCAGGAAATAACCAGACGGAGGTCGCTGGCCGCTGGCTGGCGTCTGGCCAGAATGCGGGAACACTCTTCATCGATAGCCAGTTCCATATAGTTAATGTCTGTGTCTTTCTCGCAGACCACTATCGCCCCTTCACTGTCAGCATTGATCAGGGCATTGATCGCATCGGATACCTGCTTTTCAACCTGCCCACCCATGGACAGGAGATTATTTCGCAGCTCCTCCAGTTCATGATTGAATTGCTGGGAAATATGATGGCTAAGAAGTTCGCTTTTGGTATCCATGAGTTTTCCAGGTGCTTTCTTGGCAATGGCATTCTTAAGCTATGGCATTTAGCCGTAACGGCCGGTTATATAGTCTTCAGTTTGTTTCTGTTGCGGGTTTGTGAACAGCGTATCCGTATCATCGAATTCAATGAGCTTACCCATATACATAAATGCTGTGTAGTCTGAGACACGAGCTGCCTGTTGCATATTGTGGGTAACGATAGCGATGGTGAACCTGGACTTGAGCTTGTTAATCAGTTCTTCGATTTTTAACGTTGAAATAGGATCCAGGGCTGAAGCCGGTTCGTCCAGCAGAAGAACTTCTGGCTCTACCGCAATTGTGCGGGCAATAACCAGACGCTGTTGCTGCCCACCCGACATGCCCAGGGCGCTTTCATGCAGGCGATCCTTAACCTCGTCCCAAAGTGCCGCACTGCGTAAAGCCCATTCAACGACTTCATCCAGAATACGCTTTTTGTTGATGCCCTGAATGCGCAGACCGTAGGCGACATTTTCATAGACACTCTTCGGGAAGGGGTTTGGCTTCTGGAATACCATGCCAACGCGGCGGCGTAAATCCGCGACATTGACACCCTGCTGATAAATATTCTGGTCATCCAGCTGAATGGCACCTTCGATGCGGCAGCCTTCAACCAGATCGTTCATTCTGTTCATACTTCGCAACAGAGTCGATTTACCACAGCCTGATGGACCAATGAAAGCAGTGACCCTGCGTTTCGGGATGGTCAGGGAGATATCGTGCAGAGCCTGCTTCTCACCATAAAACAGGTTCAAATTCCTGATATCCAGACATTTTTCTTCCTGTTCCAGACTGAGCTTACGACGGCTGCGTCCCAGACTCTCGAGGTTAAACGCCGGTGTTGAGCTGGTCTCAGGAGTGACTCTGCTCTGTTTGTTCTCTGTCCGGGTGGGTGTATTCAAATCCAGTGCCTCATCCAGCATGATGTTACCTTTAATACGTAATTAAACCTTCCTGGCACACTCAGGGAAACTTTTTTATAGCTCAAGGCTGTTTTTTTGTAGCGAATCAGTCTCATGCTTCCAGGCTCTTGTATTTTTCACGCAAATGGTTGCGAATAGCCACTGCTGAAAGGTTAAGAACCGCAATGACAATAACCAGAAGAAGAGCTGTGGCGTAAACCAGTGGTCTGGCCGCTTCTACATTAGGACTCTGGAAGCCGACATCGTATATGTGGAAGCCCAGGTGCATGAATTTCTGATCCAGATGCAGGAATGGATAATTACTATCCAGAGGTAAACTGGGAGCCAGCTTAACCACACCCACCAGCATCAGGGGCGCAACCTCACCAGCCGCACGGGCAACAGCAAGAATCAACCCTGTCATCATGGCAGGACTGGCCATAGGCAGAACGACACGCCAAAGTGTTTCTGCTTTGGTCGCCCCCAGTGCCAGACTGCCCTCACGGACCGAGCTTGGAATGCGTGAAAGCCCCTCTTCTGTGGCAACAATGACAACGGGTAATGTTAATAAGGCCAGAGTAATTGATGCCCAGAGTAACCCGGGAGTACCAAAGGTCGGTGCTGGCAAAGCTTCCTGAAAGAACACCTGATCAATTTGGCTACCGGCAAAGTAGATGAAGAAACCGAGGCCAAATACACCGTAGACAATGGAAGGGACACCGGCCAGATTATTTACGGCTACGCGAATGGTTCGTGTCAGCCAGCCCTGATTAGCATATTCCCGGAGGTAGACAGCCGCTATTACACCAAAGGGAGTCACGATGATCGACATTAGAATCACCATCATGACAGTACCGAAAATGGCTGGGAAAACGCCTCCTTCTGTGTTCGCCTCTCTGGGGTCGTCAGTGATAAATTCGCCGACCTTGTCGAGATAAAAAAGCATTTTCTGGCTCAGGGTCATGGCATTAGGTTTATAGGCCCGAACGATTTTGCCAAAAGATTGCTCAATCTCTATACCATCAACGGTTGTAGCCACCAGACTGTCACGGTTGAAAGCGACATACAAATCACCCAGTCTGGCTTCCATCACCTTATACTCAGCTTGATAGACCTTCCGTTGCGCTTCGATATCCGCAAGCGCTTGAGGGGTGGCTGTACCATCGAGTTCGAGGGCTCGCTGTTCAAGACGGAGGCGTTCCAGTTTAGCGTTAACGGAGCCTATTTCGTGCTTTTCAATGGCGTAGATTTCATTGTAGATAGATAGAGCTCTATTCAGCCTCTTCTGGAACTCTGGCCAAGCCGCATCGCCTTCTACAACGACGTTGCCGTCCTGTTTTATGCTGTTTAGATAACCGTAGAAATTACCCCACTCACGGCGTTCCAGGGCAACGATATTTTCAGGATAACGGCGATTCTCTAGCCAACGATCAATCACCCAGGCAAAGTCTGAGCCTGAGACATCTCTGTTACCGACTTTCAGCAAATCACGAGTCAGTGTTTCCACGCCCTCCGGAACCGGGAGACCCGCCGCTTCAATACGGGTTGCAGAAACGGTTTCCGTGTCTGCTATTTCTCCAGCGATCAACCGGGATTCCTGACCGGGAGGGGCGTAGTCTGCCACCAGAATTTGTCCAGGCCAGAAGTGACCGAGACCGCGGATTGCAATCAGACCCAGAAGACCGACAACAAGAATGACACTGATGGCGACCGCTCCGGCATTCAGCCAGACCCAGGGGGAACCCGTTTGATACCACTTGCTTATTTTATTGCTCATGTTCCGGCTCCTTCCTTAAAGCGAACTGTACTTCTTGCGCAGTCGATGACGAACCATCTCAGCAGCAGTATTAACCACAAAGGTGAAGAGGAAGAGCACCAGTGCAGCAAGGAACAAAATTCGATAGTGGCTGCTGCCCACTTCAGATTCCGGCATTTCTACAGCAATATTGGCAGCCAGGGTTCTCATGCCCTCAAAGATATTGGCGTCCATGATTGGCGTATTGCCGGTAGCCATCAGTACAATCATCGTTTCGCCCACGGCACGGCCCATACCAATCATCACGGCAGAGAATATGCCCGGGCTGGCGGTCAACAATACAACACGCACCAATGTCTGCCAGGGCGTCGCACCCAGTGCCAGAGATCCATAGCTCAGATGTTTGGGAACGCTGAAAATGGCATCCTCTGCGATAGAGAAGATGGTGGGAATCACTGCAAACCCCATAGCCAGTCCTACGACCAGAGCATTACGTTGATCGTAAGGAATATCCAGCTCAGACGTCAGCCAGGTTCTCAGGTCGCCATTAAAGAGGGCGGCTTCAATGGTTCCATTAAGATTCATGGCAATGGCACCACTGATCAGCACAACAGGGATCAGCAAGGCCGCTTGCCAACCTTCCGGAATAGCGTGACGAATTCGACCGGGCATCGAGTCCCAGGCAAAAGCAAAGAGCAAAATGCCTATCGGAACAATCAGCAAGAGCGCAAATATTCCCGCCAGACTGTTTTCGATCAGGGGCGCCAGCCAGAGACCGGCCAGAAAACCCAGAATGACCGTGGGCAGCGCTTCCATCAATTCAATCACAGGCTTTACTTTACGGCGCATGGCAGGTGCCATGAAATAAGCCGTATAGACGGCTCCGGCTATTGCCAGAGGTGTGGCCAGTAACATGGCGTAAAAGGCGGCCTTGAGAGTGCCGAAGGCCAAAGGGGTCAGGCTCAGCTTTGGCTCAAAGTCATTATTCGATGCGGATGACTGCCAGATGTATTCTGGCTTCTCATAGCCTTCATACCAGACTTTACCCCAGAGAGCCGACATGGATACTTCCGGATGCTCATTGTCAACATGCCAGAATTCGGTAGAGCCATTGCTACTCACCAGCATATAGTTGCTTCGGGGGGCAATAACCAGTTGCTCAACAGGGCCGTTGGTCAACTTCTCAGTCAACAGGGTTCTGTTGGCTGTGGTGTAAAAAATGCCAACATTGCCCTTATCATCCGCTGCCAGAAACCCCTTTCGGCGATGCTCAGGCACTATCTGTGTAATAGGTTCACCGGCCAGCTCGAACTCACGAACTCTTTGCAAGTGCCACTGGTTTTGTTCGTCTCTGACCATGAACCACTGGCTGACCATGCCAGTTTCATCGCCTATCAGCAGAGAAACTCCACCCAGCAGGAACGTCATGGTCGTTACTCTGGCGGAGTCGGTAGTCAGATCAGTTTCTGAAACGACGTGAGGCTCATTAATGTTGCTGATATCGATCAATGTCAGGCCGTCGGCACCAGACTGAACGAAAAGCCAATGCTGATCCGGAGCAATGAGGACATCGTGAATAGACCCATTCACTGCAGGCAGGATGATCGTTTCTTCTTCCAGCGTGACTTCTTCCGTCAGGAAGTCTTCTTCCTTGGTAAAAGCGGTCATATAGAGGCGCTTGTCACCATAACCGGTGAGCAACAGTTGAGTTTCACTGTCACTGATACTCAGGTGTGAAACAGCCTGGTTAGCCGCTACCAGATCAATCGCTTCTTCACCGTATGGGTAGGTGACCTTGGGTGTGATCAAACGCTTGTCATCAGGCCAGGTAATTTGGTAAGCATGCTTGAAAATAATGACCTGACCGTTGCTGAGACCGGCTGCCAGCAGGTTGTTGTCGGATGGTGCACTTGTAATTGTGGTAACTGAGGTTCCGGCAGGAAGGGGCAGGGAATAGCGATATTTCTGCTCTCCGGTTTGGGTGGATGCAAAAGTCAGGGCCCCGTCGGCAGTGATGGAGAACGCCAGTTCAGCCTGTTCTTCCATGCTCTGATAGAGCGGGCGCTGCTCCCCGGCAATCGTCTGTGTCCAGGTACTGGTGGGTTCAATTTCTGCACTTTTGAACAAGGGCGCTACTTCATAAAGGAGGTAGATAAAGATCAGAAGGATGGCGGCAATAACACCAAGACCACCTACCGCTACACCCCAGCGGGTCAGGTAATCTTTGAAAAAGCGAAGTGACTGATGACGTTTATGAGCCGGGGTGTTGTAATCGACACCAGGGCTGTCTTCTATTGTTGGTTGATACATGGCACTGGTCGCAGAGATTATTGAGCGTACCTTAAAAGGTCTGTGTTACAGAAATATGACAAAATTGAAAAAAATGAGAGCCAAACTGCAGCTCTCAGTATCTCAAAACGGTATCCCCGTCAGTGTCGATAAACAGTCGTGACCGAATGAACTGTCTGAAAAGCGCTGCAGCCAACTTACACTCTATTTCGATACTTATAGTACATCCACTTTTACTGGTCTTTGCTTTTTGGTTTTTCCTGAAAGAAGGCGAGCTGCGCAGTGAGTGCTGATGGGATTGCTAACTTTTGAGCAAGCGCCCACGTACTATGAGCTACACTGAGGCTCCGACTGAAGAAAAGCGAAAATTTGTGTGCAACTTAAAACTGTTTTCCTTCGTATGTACACTCTTGCTCTCTACGGCCATCAGTGGACTTGCTGCTGCCAACTCTCGGGGACGTACGCTCATCGTTGCAAGTGGGACATATGATCAAGAGGGATGTCTGGTACCCGAATTTGTCTGCTTTTTTCCTGAAGGCTCTCTGCCCTCGCTTGAAGAAACCCTGTTCGTCACCAACGCTTATTATATTGGCAGGGTGCCAATGGCTGAAGGTTCATGTAGCTGTTATTTCCTGAATGGCGATCTCGACATTCCCTCAATGGAAGAAGGAAACTTCTTGTGTATCGACCCCGAATTGCAGGCAGATGGAACCGCCAATGGCGAGGGTGATGGGGTTACAGATAGCTATGAAGCAGCGCAGGCAGGAACGCAATGGTTCTATATATCCTCACCGGTCTGGTCAATTGATGATGGCACGGGTTCATTTGTCCAGCAGCTTGGCTCCCTCCTGTCATCTTTGTGGCAGTGGCTGATGTCTTCAGATAATTTTTATGAGAAAAGAGAGAAAAATAGCACGAGCTCCGCACTGCCAGAATCGCCCTCATCAGCACCTGAACGCGCCTTGCGATTATCAGGAAGTGGATTTCCACCCGACCCACCAACACCTCCTCCATTTATACCCGGCATTCCTGGCAAGGGATTGCTTAATATGCCCGACTGGCAGTTTGACTACCTGTTGGCTCTGGCCGGGATCAGCCAGCGGGCAAAACAGTGGTTTCATAATGGATATCTCACCACTTCCAATGCATCCCGACAATTCGTCAGCGACACAGATTTATCTGCGGCTTTAACAGGGATTTCCCAGAAGAAGGCATTCAATAAGTCTTTATTCAGCCAGGTACCGCTGGATGCCTCGGAACTACTTGCTCAACTATCAGGGAAAGGTTTGCCGGGTTTTGGGCAGGTGCATCAGTCAGAAACAGTTATGTTGTATCCCGTATTTATGCTGCCTCAATCTGATTCGAATGACTTTGAAGAAGCGCAGGAGGTTGAATATGCTGGAAAAACTTGCAGCGTATGCCTGCTTAATTTTGAACAATCTGACGACGTGGTGAAAACATCATGTATGCATCTGTTCCATATGGACTGCATGAGACCGCGGCTAACAACAGAAGCTAATGGGCAAATAAATCCTTACTGCCCAATCTGTCGGCATGATCTGAGTGCTCTGAGTCGCTTTCTGATCCGGAAAGAGATCCTGAAAGAGGCCCTGAAAGAAATGCAAGAGGTGACTCACCTTCTGAAGGACATGCTGTTAGGTAGAGGGACCTGGCCTGAAAATGACAGGCATGTCTATGAAAGGTTGATTCGTGCAGGAGGCAGCAATGATCCGGACATTGCTGAGCAGATACAGGCACTTTGGCCATTAGTTAATTTTTACTCTGTGCGGCATCTGGTGTCGCAAGTGCAGGCAGGGAGAGCAACCTGGCCTGAAAATGATGGGCATATCTTTTTAGAATTGAGAATGGCAGAAGGTGTCAATGATCCGGACATTGCTGAGCAGGCGCGGGCACTTTTGCCGTCAGTTAGTTTGTACTCCTTGCATCATCTGATGTCACACATTGAGGCAGGGAGAAAGCCCTGGCCTGACGATGACCGTGTTATCGCTCTAAGATTGAGAACGGCACAAGGTAGCAATGATCCGGCCATTGTTGAGCAGTCACGGGCACTTAAGCCGACAATCTGTTTGCACTTCGTGCAGCATCTGGTGTCACAAATGCAGGCTGGAACAGGGGTCTGGCCTGAAGATGACCATAGTGTTTTCGTAATGCTGAATATTGCGATACTTGGTACTGATGCAACCACTATTGAGGCATGGAGGGTATTAAATCCCGATAGTATACCTACTGCTGGGCGGGCAAGGGCACTTTATCCATTGGCGAAATTGTACTCTGCCAAGCATCTGGTTTCAGAAGTGCAGGCAGGGAGAAGGAGCTGGCCCGGAGATGAAAGTTATGTCCATCTGGGATCGTTGAGAAGCTTGGTAGATAGCGCTGATCCGGCTATTGCTGAGCAGGCACAGGCCATTTATCCATTAGCTAATTTGTACGCTGCGCAGTATCAGGTGGCACAGATACAGGCAAGGAGAGAGAGATGGCCTGATGATGACAGGTATATCCATAAAAGGTTGGGTATTGCAAAAGGTAGCAATGATCCGGCCATAGCTCAGCAGGCCGAGGCACTTGAGCCATTAATTAATTTTTACTCTGTGCGGCATTTTGTGTCACTAGTGCAGGCGGGGAAAAAGTTCTGGCCTGATAAGGACAGTTACATCTATACAAGGTTGAGAAGTGCACAAGGGTGCGATGATCCGGTCATAGCCGAGCAAGCACGGGCGCTTGAGCCAGCCGTTAATTTGTGCTCCGTGCAGGATCTGGTGTCACAAATGCAGATAGGAAGAAGGACCTGCTGGCCTGAAGATGATAATAATGTCTATGTGAGGTTGAGCAATGCAGAAGGTAGTAATGATAGGACCGTTGCCCGGCGGGCACGGGCACTCAGGCCATTAGTTGATCAATATAAGAGCAAGTCGTCAGGTAATTGATTCCAGACTGCTTTTTCATGGATACCTCTTTGCTCCAATGCTTGCTTGGCCTGTTCACTCTCTATTTGCGGGAAAAACAAAGCAATTAACTACAATCTACTTATGCCGCTATTGTTCATGCTTCACAGTAGATAGCCGCTGGCCGTAATAACGATAAAGTACAATGTGGAAATAATATGAACGCAGTGATTCTGGCTGTCGCCGTCATGCTCGCATTGAGTTTGTTGCGCGTGAATGTGGTTCTGGCGCTCTTTATTGGGGCTATGGCCGGGGGACTGATTGGAGGTCTGGATATTGTCCAGACGCTTGAGGCATTTTCAAGAGGCCTGGGCGGTGGTGTGGGCATTGCCATCAGTTACGCTATGCTGGGGGCTTTTGCCATGGCCATTGGTCGCTCCGGCATACCCGAGTGGATGGCCGGGAAGATCATTCGCAAAGTGAAAGGCAGCAACAATTCGCAGAATAATGTAAAGCTAAAATACAGTTTGTTCCTGACGCTTGTGTTGATGGCTTTTTCTTCCCAGAACTTGATACCTATCCATATAGCTTTTATTCCCATACTGATTCCTCCTTTGTTATCGGTATTCAGTGCTATGGCAATTGATCGTCGTCAGGTAGCCTGCCTTATTACCTTTGGACTTACCGCGACCTACATGCTCTTCCCTATAGGGTTTGGCAGTGTGTATCTGAACCAGATTCTTGGTGGCAACCTCCATGAAAATGGGCTGGATATTGAATTGAGCCAGATGCCACTGGCGATGGCGATTCCCGTTTTTGGCATGTTTCTGGGATTACTGATAGCGGTTTTTTTCAGTTATCGAAAGCCGAGAGCCTATCGTGTAGAAGAAACCCTTTTGATCCACGGACAAGATGTTCAGTTAAGCAAGGCTGCCATCATTACCTCTGCCATTGCCATCGTGCTGGTGCTGGTAAGTCAGTTGATGACAGGTTCCATGGTTCTGGGGGCCGCAATGGGTTTTATTACAATGGTCATCGGGCGGGTAGTCTACTGGCGGGAAGCGGATGAGGTATTCAATGAGGGCCTGCGAATGATGGCCGTTTTTGGCTTCATCATGATCTCGGCCGCGGGCTTTGCGGAAGTGCTGCGTTCAACAAAAGATATTCCGGCACTGGTGAGTCAGGTGCAGATTTTTGTGGGAGGCAGTCAGGCCCTTGCGGCCATTCTTATGCTTCTGGTCGGTTTGCTAATCACGATGGGGATTGGCTCTTCGTTCTCAACGGTTCCGATCATTGCCACCCTTTATGTGCCACTGGGTATGGAACTTGGTTTTACGCCACTGGCCGTAGCCTGTCTTGTGGGAGCCGCCGGAGCGTTAGGTGATGCAGGCTCTCCGGTTTCGGAATCCACCATTGGTCCCACCGCCGGTTTGAATGTGGATGGTCAGCACGACCACATTCGGGATTCGGTGATTCCTACCTTTCTGCACTTTAACATCCCGATGATCATTTTTGGCTGGATTGCCGCCATGATTCTCTGATTCCGAAAACACAAACAGGGCCAGATGGCCCCGTGCGAATCACTTATGAATCTGTGAATTAAAGATCAAGTTCAGATAGATACTTTTCAACAACCTTGGCAGGGAGTGGGATGTAACCGTCTTTAACAACCACTTCCTGACCTTGCTGAGACAGCACCATCTTCAAAAATTCGCCTTCCAAAGGAGGCAGCTTCTTGTTGGGCTGCTTGTTGACGTATACATACAGGAAACGAGACAGTGGGTAAGAGTTGTTTACAGCGTTAGCTGGCGTTGCTTCAACAAATGGCTGACCGGCTTTCTTGGCCAGGGGTACGGTACGGACGCTGGAAGTCTGGTAGCCAATACCGGAGTAGCCAATGCCGTTTACAGAAGCACTGACAGACTGAACGACAGAAGCAGAACCAGGCTGTTCGTTTACGTTGTTACGGAAGTCACCTTTACACAAGGCTTTTTTCTTGAAGTAACCATAGGTGCCGGATACTGAATTACGGCCGTAAAGCTGGATTGAGCGGTTTTTCCAGGCTCCTTCCAGACCTACACCACCCCAGGTACTGATGTCTTTGTCGCCACCGCACTTGCGGGTAGAGGAAAAAATAGCGTCCACCTGAGCCATGGTCAGACCCTTGATAGGGTTGTCCTTGTTGACAAAAACCGCCAGAGCGTCAATTGCAACTGGAACTGCAGTGGGCTTGTAGCCGTGCTTTTTCTCAAAAGCTTCCAGTTCCTTGTCTTTCATCTTGCGACTCATGGGGCCAATGTTGGAAGTCCCTTCAGTCAGAGCGGGTGGCGCAGTAGAAGAGCCTGCAGCCTGAATCTGTACATTCACATTTGGGTATTCACGCTTGAAATCCTCTGCCCACAGGGTCATCAGGTTGGCCAGAGTATCAGAACCGACACTGGATAGATTGCCTGATACGCCGCTGGCTTTCTTATAAGTTGGGATCTCAGCGTCGATCTGACTGGCAGAGGCAGCCTGCATCCCAGTCACAAGGGCAATTGTTGTTATCAGAGCTTTAAGCTTCATTCGTATTTCTCCTAAAGGGATTTTTTTAGCCTCTCTTACAGCTACAGGCATTTGTCTACTGGCAAAAACTATAAGATGAAAATGTGACAGTTATATGACTGAAAGTGACAGCTGTTTATCCGCAATATTCATAACTTGGTACCACTGTCTTCAATCTTTTGCTGATTGAAGATTGCTGAAGAAATGCCCGGACAGGGTACAACTGCTTTCAAGCTGTCGTTATAATTCCGGACAACAATCATGGGACATGTTCCTGAAGAACGGATCTTCTACCAACAGAATGGCAGAAATTTTCTCAACAAGAATAATAATAAATTGATGTAACAGGCAGGATAAAAATGACCACCGGCTGGAAAATGATAAGAACAGCAGTCGCCGGTATTGATGGATTAACAGAGAGATTTGGACGTCTTCTGAGCGGGTTTAACCTGTTACTGGTCGTCAGTGTCTGTCTCGTCGTTGTTCTTCGCTACTGGTTCAACTCCGGTTCCATTGCCCTTCAGGAACTGGCGATGTATTTCCACGCACTTATTTTTCTCGGTGCCAGCAGCTATACGCTGAAGCAGGGCGGTCATGTTCGGGTAGACGTTTTCTACAACCGTATGAGCGCCAGACAACGGGGATGGGTGAACGGCCTGGGAACCCTGTTTCTGTTGTTCCCGGTCTGCCTGTTTATTGGTTTGATGAGTTTTGACTATGTTTCCCGTTCCTGGAGGATCATGGAAACATCATCGGACCCGGGCGGCTTACCGCTGGTGTATCTTTTGAAAAGCCTGATTCTGGTGTTTGTTGTCACCCTGCTGTTGCAGGGCATGGCAGAGTTATTGCGGTCCGTGCTTATTCTCGCAGGGAAGGAGTCCCCGGAAGATGGCTGAGTACATTCCAATACTGATGTTTGCAGCCGTCTGCATGGTGTTACTGGTGGGCTATCCGGTAGCCTTTTCACTGGCGGGTACTGCCCTGGCTTTTGCCGGGGTTGGCGTTCTGACCGGATTGTTTGACCCGTCTTTTCTCAATGCCCTGCCCAGTCGCCTGTTTGGCATAATGACCAATCAGACTCTGATGGCTGTGCCTCTGTTTGTATTCATGGGCTGCATGCTGGAAAAGTCCAGAGTGGCTGAAGGGCTGTTGGAAAGTATGGCTCGCCTTTTTGGACGAATGAGAGGTGGTCTGGGGCTATCCGTCACCCTGGTCGGGATGCTGCTGGCTGCCAGTACCGGTATTGTCGGAGCAACGGTTGTGACCATGGGCTTACTGTCTTTGCCCACCATGCTGAAGCGGGGTTACTCCGCGTCTCTGGCCACAGGAACCATCTGTGCCACCGGCAGTCTCGGTCAGATTATCCCTCCGTCCATTGCTCTGGTTTTATTGGGCGATGTTTTATCCACAGCCTACCAGCAGGCCCAGCTGAAGATGGGAATCTTCTCTCCCGAAACCGTTTCGGTGGGTGATCTGTTTGTCGGGGCTATTATCCCCGGCCTGATTCTGGTGGCTGCCTATGCTCTCTATCTGCTGATCGTAGCCTGGAGCAATCCGGCAGCGGCGCCTGGTCTGTCTGATGAAGATATCGGGGCTTATGATGAGGGGGATAATACTTATCTGCTCATGAATCTGTTGCCCCCACTGCTCTTGATTGGCTTAGTGCTGGGATCGATTCTGGCAGGAGCCGCGACACCAACAGAAGCAGCGGGTGTGGGTGCAATCGGTGCTTTTTTGCTAGCTGTAATGAAACGACAGTTAACGTTTCAGACGTTATCCAAAACACTGTCTAATACGACAAAAGTGACCTGCATGGTGTTTTTAATCCTGATCGGTGCTTCTGTCTTTTCTCTGGTGTTTAGGGGCTTTGGCGGCGAAGAGCTGATTCATGAGTTATTCACCCATATGCCAGGAGGGAAATTGACAGCGGTTCTGGTGGTCATGCTGGTGATGTTCCTGCTCGGATTTATCCTGGACTTTATTGAAATAACGTTTGTTATCGTGCCTCTGGTCGGACCGGTTCTGCTGGCCATGGGACTCGATCCTGTCTGGCTGGGCATCATGATGGCTATCAACTTGCAGACCTCATTTCTGACACCGCCATTTGGCTTTGCGCTGTTTTATCTCAGGGGGGTGGCTCCCACAGAAGTGACAACGTCTGATATTTATAAAGGTGTCGTGCCTTTTGTGATGATCCAGCTGATATTGCTGTGTGCACTGGCAGTCTGGCCGGAAATAGCTACATGGCTTCCGGAAAAGTTTTACGGTTAAGAAGATCCTGAGCGCAAGAAACAACCTGACACTCTTTTTAAGCTATAAGGATTTTCAGAGTCAGTTGCGCCAAAAAATAAAAACATTAAATACAAGAGAGTAATATGGAACTGGATAATGATCTTGCTCCCGGACCTCAGGGAGAACTAACACTGAAAGTGCTGGCGGACTACCAGTCCGTCAATACGACAGGCGATGTCTTTGGTGGCTGGGTCGCCATGCAGATCGATCAGGCCGGTTCGATTATGGCCAGAAAGATTGCTACAGGACGTGTTGTCACTGTGAGCATCGGAAGTATGAGTTTTATGCGCTCAGTGAAAATGGGCGATATTCTTGCACTGTTCACAAGGGTGACAGAGGTCGGCAAAACGTCGATTCGGATAGTGGTAGAAGCCTGGGTTGAAGACAAAAACGGTCGTACCAAGTTGACTGAAGCCAGTATGGTTTTTGTAGCCATAGATTCAGAAGGTAGAACGAGTCGGATCCACAGTGACGGAAGCCCTTAGGAATCAAGGCAGTTTCAGCATCTGGTCCACAGAGCCAGCTTTTCTGATAAGCCGGCAAGTGTGATCGGTTTGTCCAGAAAATCATCCATACCGGCAGACTTGCAAGCGATCTTATCCGATTCCGAGGTACTCGCTGTGAAGGCAATAATGGGTATACCGGCGTAACTTTGGCCGGAGGCTCTGATTTTTTCACTGGCTTCCAGACCATCCATGATGGGCATCATGCAATCCATAAGAATCAGGTCGAAGGCCTCTGAAGTCTCAAGCATGTCTAGCGCTTCCTGACCATTGCGGGCCATTTTGCAGGTACAGCCTAACTTTTCCAGCAGCTTTTTGGCCACCATCTGGTTCACTTGACTATCTTCCACCACCAGAATGTGGAGGCTGTGGGTTTCCATCGCTGACACCGGCCTTCCTTTGCCTGTGGCCTGATTTCTATACCATCAATATCTGAAAAAATACTGAGTTCTTTAGATACAGGATGTTGCCAGACTAAACCGCTCAGAAATAGCCAATTCCAGCTGATCTCCCTGTTTCAGAGGACCGACACCGGCCGGAGTGCCTGTGAGGACAATATCACCGGGTTCCAGTGTGAAATGGCGGCTTATGTAGCTGATCAGTCCCGGAATGGAGGTCAGCATATGGGCTGAAGTGTCTTCCTGACGTGTCTGACCATTGACTTTAAGGCTGAAGCGAATGTCATCAAAATTGGGCAGGTGCTCTCTGGCAACAAACCCCGAAACAGGGCAACTGCCATCAAACGCTTTGGCCACTTCCCAGGGCAGCCCTTTTTCTTTCAGCCGGAACTGGACATCCCGGAGTGTCAGATCCAGTGCCAGTCCCATCGCCTTGATGGCATTTATGCTCTCACTCTCGCTGGCATTGTGGAGTCGGGTATCCATCAGAATCGCTATTTCTGTTTCGTAATGAACTTCTCCGCGATCAATGGGAATAGCAAAGGGCATTTCCAGAGATGTCAGTGATGTTGAAGGTTTGATAAACAACACCGGGTCATCGGGCAGTGGATTATTCAACTCCCGAATGTGCTCGGCATAATTTCGACCAACACAGACCACTTTGCCGGTCGGCAAGTCAATGCGGTCGCCACTTAGCCAATGGTGCCTGTACTTCATAAGGCTTCCTTGTTGCTTGTTTGTTCTTGTATTTTTCTTTTGCTCATGATCTGGCACATCGCTAGTATTTATCAGCCGGGTTCGACTGCTGAAGCTATCATTCACAGTACAAAGATTCTGTTTTCCAGATTAACCTGATCACAGGAGCGCGTCATGTCTGAAGAACTCCACCTAAATATCCAGAATCTGCATGACCTGCTTGAAGGACAGCCAGTGGATGATTGTACTGCAGGGGCGCTCAAGCAAATTACCGATGAGCTACAGCTGGCTCTGGCTCAGGCGGAAGGTGACATTCCCCTGCAGGATTACAATGAACAGCTTGAACAGGAAGCGATCAAGTTTTCCGAAGAACATCCTGCATTGTCTCAGGCTATCAGGCAGATTCTGACTACGCTATCAAGCATAGGTGTCTGAAACAAAAAATTCATCATAACTGCTCTGCACCTGAGGTTTAAACCCTGAAGTTGTGATTGGGCAACGAGCGTAGCATTTATACACCCAAGGTAAGGGTTTTTCTCTTTTTTATGCTATTATCCCCACCCCGGTCGGTTATAAAACCAGATGACTCCGGTTGTATTCAGCCATAGACCGTGCTTCACACTCTTTTGGCTGGAGTACTTTTCATGGTAGATAAAAAGATATCCGAGCTATTGTTATGCCCTCTATTTCCCTGGACAAGAGTAAGATTCGATTCCTTCTTCTGGAAGGGGTTCATCAGTCTGCTGTGGAAGTGCTTGAAGCTTCCGGCTATACCAATATTGATTATGTATCCAAGTCCCTGCCGGAAGAAGAGCTGAAGCGCCGGATTTCCGAAGTACACTTTGTAGGCATTCGATCCCGAACCCAGCTGACAGAAGACGTCTTTGCTGCAGCCCGGAAGCTGATTGCTGTGGGTTGTTTCTGTATCGGTACCAATCAGGTGGAGCTGGATGCTGCTACCTCCCGGGGAATTCCGGTCTTTAATGCCCCTTATTCCAATACGCGCTCTGTCGCTGAGCTGGTTCTGGCTGAAGCCATTCTTCTTTTGCGAGGTGTACCTGAAAAGAATGCCGTTGCTCACCGGGGTGGCTGGCAGAAGAGTGCCGTCAATTCCTATGAGATTCGCGGCAAAAAGCTGGGTATTATTGGTTATGGCAGTATCGGAAGCCAGCTGAGTGTTTTGGCTGAATCCATGGGCATGGACGTTTATTATTACGATGTGGTAACCAAACTGTCCATCGGTAATGCCAGTCAGGTCGGCAGTCTGAATGATCTGCTGGCCATGTCTGATGTTGTCAGCCTGCACGTTCCTGAAACACCCGCCACTCAATGGATGTTTGGTGAAGTGCAGTTTGCGGCCATGAAAGAAGGTAGCGTTCTGATCAATGCTTCTCGTGGAACCGTTGTCGACATTCAGTCTCTGGCCTCAGCGATTGAAACAGGCAAGTTGCTGGGTGCTGCGATTGATGTTTTCCCGGAAGAGCCACGCTCTAACAATGACGAGTTTGTCAGCCCTCTGCGTGGACTGGATAATGTGATTTTGACGCCTCACGTGGGTGGCAGTACTCAGGAAGCGCAGGAAAATATCGGTCGTGAAGTTTCCGAGAAGTTTATTATGTACAGCGACAATGGTACAACCTTGTCGTCTGTGAACTTCCCCGAAGTGTCATTGCCTGGACATCCCGACAAGCATCGCATCCTGCACATTCACGAGAACATTCCCGGAGTGCTGGTAGCCATCAACAAGGTCTTCTCCCAGAACAACATCAACATCAGCGGTCAGTTCCTGCAAACCAATGAATCCGTCGGTTATGTGGTCATTGACGTAGATGCCGATCACAGTGAGATTGCACTGGAGAAGCTGAAAGAAATCGACGGTACCATTCGTTGCCGGGTTCTATACTGAGTCAGGCGCTCAAGCTCCAGTCAGAGATCTGACAGGAGCGATGGGGGGATCAGTCTCCGACCAGCACAGAGTCCAGAGCCAACACGATCATTTCGTCCAGGGAGGTCTGCCTGTCTTCAGGAGACAAGGCCTCGCCCTTACGAATATGATCACTGACAGTGCAGATTGCCAGACCTTTGGCACCAAACTCCGCACATACGCCATAAAGGCCTGCTGCTTCCATTTCAACGCCCAGGATGCCATGCTTTTCCATGGTGTCGAACATCTGAATATCCGGACTGTAAAAAAGATCCGAAGTGTAGATATTACCAACTTTTACCGGCATCCTTTTGTCACGGGCACTCTTGACGGCATTCTCCAGCAGACCAAAATCTGCAATAGCTGCGAAGTCGTGGTTATTAAATCGGATACGGTTCACTTTCGAGTCAGTGCTCGCCCCCATACCAATCACTATATCGCGCAGCTTCACATCGGAAGAGATTGCACCACAGGAACCAATGCGAATCAGCTTGTTCACACCGTATTCAGTGATCAGTTCCTTGTAGTAAATGGAGGCTGAAGGAATGCCCATCCCTGAACCCATTACTGATACACGACGATTCTTATATGTTCCGGTGTAACCAAACATATTACGAACATCGTTTACCCGTTCAGCGCCTTCCAGAAAGTTCTCGGCAATGTACCTGGCACGGAGTGGATCACCTGGCATCAGGCAGACATCGGCAAAAGCACCGGGTTTGGCATGAATATGAGGGGTCATTTTTTCCTCTCTAAAGCTTATCAAAAAGCGGGCCGTGCAGAGCACGCGTGTAAATAGTCAGCCCAGCTTATGACAAAAAACTGGTCCCATAGTCCATGGGCTCCAGATCAAAGAAACTGGCCAGACTCTGGCCGATATCTGCGAAGGTTTCCCGCCCACCCAGTGAAACCGGCGGCACCTTTTTGCCAAAGACCAGCACGGGTATATGTTCACGGGTATGGTCTGTACCGTGCCAGGTAGGATCGCAGCCATGATCAGCACTGATGATCAGCACATCGTCTTCCTGCATGGCGTTGAGCAGTCTCGGCATCATGGCGTCCAGTTCTTCCAGAGCACGGGCATAACCAGCCACATCACGACGATGGCCAAAGGATGAATCAAAATCAACAAAGTTGGTAAAGATCAGGGAACGATCTCCGGCCGACTCCAGAGCTTGCATGGTGGTTTCAAACAAAGCCGGAATGCCGGTCGCCTTGAACTTTTTGGTAATACCCTGATGAGCAAAAATATCAGCGATTTTTCCGACACTGAGCACTTCGCCACCACTGGCCACCAGCTTATCCAGCAGGGTGGGAGCAGGTGGTAAAACAGAGTAATCCCGTCGATTCCCTGTTCGCTGGAAGTCTCCGGCGTCATCACCCACGAAAGGACGGGCTATGACACGGCCAATATTATAGGGGTCAAGTAGCTCACGAGCGATTTCACAAAATTCATAAAGTCTTTCCAGACCAAAAGTCTCTTCATGGCAGGCAATCTGAAAAACGCTGTCGGTCGATGTGTAAACAATGGGCTTGCCAGTGCGCATGTGCTCTTCGCCCAGGTGTTCCAGAATGGTTGTCCCTGAAGCATGGCAATTACCTATAACACCGGGTATTCCGGATTTTTCGACCAGTTGATCCAGCAGTTCCTGTGGAAAACTGTTCTCCTTATCCTTGAAGTAGCCCCAGTCGAACAATACAGGAGCGCCCATCATTTCCCAGTGACCGCTGGGGGTGTCCTTACCACTGGAAATTTCTCTGGCGTAACCGTGGGCACCGATCAGCTTTACATCGGTGTTCATGCCGGCAGGAAAGGCCCCTGAGGAATCTTTAGCCGCGTGCAACAAACCAAGACTGGCAAATATTGGCAATTCAAGTACACCCCGTCGACCAATGTCTGCCTCGCCTTGTGAACAGGCCTTGGCGATGTGGCCAATCGTGTTTGAGCCTGCATCACCAAACTGATCGGCATCAGCGCTGGCGCCAACCCCGAACGAGTCCATCACCAGGACAATTGCTCGTTTCATGTGAGATACCCTACCAACTCCTTGCGAGTCCCTTAATTATTACTCAGAAAGATACAGAGCAGCACAGTGATTAATACCTAATCCAGAGAGAGTCAGGAAAGTAACTGAGCTGAATGCACTTTCACACGCTCACCCTATGCTCAATTGAGGAAGGCGCTTAAAATTGCGCACTTGTGCAATCCGGGGACTACCTTATCAGGGCATTCATAAACCAAAGAGGGCTGATGTTGATGAGTTACTCCATTTCTCGATTACCCGAAACGGTGAGACAATCGATATTCATCCATCGTGACAAAGCTATTCAGTGGGTTGCTGCTTCCCTCGGCCTCATCATAATGGCTTACCCCTGTTCAAAACTGCGGGCAGAAAATCTTCTGCCAACGCCAGAGGAGGAGATATTTGTTGAAGATAAAAGAACTAAGCAGTCTAACTTACTGGACGAGTATATTAACCATTATGATTATATAGGGGAAGACTCTCGATATTTTCTCAATTCGGTTGCAAGCCATCTTATATTTGCCATGAACCATGAAAATGAGCAAGGCGAAAAAAAGGAGCATTCAGAGGCATCGGAAGGTGCTGGAGCACAACTACCGCAGTCTTTAATGACAATTCCACTCCCGCCCATGACCCACGCAGAAGTCATTGCAACTATCCGGGAGTTAAATACAGGCATTGATCAAGAAACCTTAAACATTATGTTGAACTTCATCCCTGTAACCCCGCCCAATGAGAGCCTGACAATTGAAAGCATGCTTCGGAAATTGATACAAACTCACCGCATTTTGGACGATGATAGCCAGAAAATGATGGAAGTCGTACTACCTTCTATCCAGGGTACCCAATCTCCTGTCGATTTGACCAAACCAGAACAACGGCAAAGCCTTGCGATGTTGTTGTTGGCTTACTATACAGCCATCAATTCAAATGGAGTATCCCCTGAAACAGCTTATGACTTTTTTAACTCATTCCTGCTGCACGCCTCTGGCTTGTCTGGTATCGAGAGACTCCATGCTCAAAAAGGTGACCTTTTAGGTACAGATAAACCAATAGAAGATTACGAAATTTTAAAAGCGAATGTTAAAAAATCTGCTTCAGTTTTCGTTGGCCTCAGGTTGCTGGATGAAATGCGCATTAGGTTTTTGGAACAAATGGACGTTCGCTTAAAAGCTTCAGATTCCGAGACATCATTCGACGATTCAGTGCTAAAAAAAGCTTCCGGTCTACTCAACAATGGCCTTAATAAGAACGGAATACCGTTTTATCAGCGTAATATAAGATCCTATGAACGTATGCTAACGCTGATAGAAGAACATGGTGAAGGAAACCCGGAATTAATTGCTTCGAATAGTCAGTTCATGACTTTCATTCATGTCATAAGCATGATGCTTGATCCTTTCGATATACAATCCGCAAATGAAAATATTAACAATATGTCGAGCTATTTTAGCGCATCATATTGGAATCAAACCTTTATTGACTCTGAGGGCAAAGAACAGAAATTATTTGAAATATTTAAAAAGATATTAACTGCCGCAAAAGACAAGCCGGGAAATAGAAGTCCTGAATTATTTCAAGAATTACTTACAGCCATAAGAAAATACATAGCGCAAAGATTACATAAAATTTTCATTGCCTCAAATGATTACCAAGTCATAATGTTAACCTTAAGCTCAGGACTTACGGATCTGCTGGAGCAATCAGAAGCTATATTTGCAATGCTCCCAACGACTGACAACGATGCCGACGGGCAGGCTGATGAAGCCAAACACGACGAGGCTGCCGAGGGATCAGAAGAAAGAAAGCTTAGCAGTGAAGAGAAGAACAAATACCTGAAAGAACAAACAGAATCCTTGGAGGATTTCATCTATTGGTGCAGGTATTACTATGATTTTGCCATAAGATCTCCTTATAACTCTGACAGCAGTGAGTCCTGCGGTAGTGAATCTGACAGAGGTAATCTTGACGGAGTTCAATATTAATTTTTTTCCTGTTCTGTCAGGCCGAATACCAATAGTATGCTTCCCGGCAGGCTACTGACTCCGTGGCGGTAGCTTCGGCCGATCCATTCGTGACCCCTAACTTCAGTGGCAATAGCCGGATGCTCTGCAGCGTCCTGCATTGTTCGATTAAAGCCTGCATTCTGTCTGCCTCGTCCTGTCCAAAAGCTTTGAACCACGATTGAAGGGAACGAAGCTCTGAGCTCTTGGTAATGCCTTAGAAAACGGAGCCGGCTGCGCGATCAGGCTGGGACCGGCTTTCGCTTAAAATTGAGCACTGCTGCAATACATGGACTACTTTGTCAGGACATTTGTAAACTGATGAGAGCAGATGTGGATGAATAACTTCTTATCTCGCTTGCCTGAAACACCAAAACGATCAATGTTTTGCCATCTTGGCAAGCCTAATCAGTCGCTTGCTGCTTCCCTCGGCCTCATCATGATGGTTTGCCCCTGTTCAGAATTACTGGCAAAAAATGGTTTATTAACGCCAGTGGAGGAGAGGCTTGTTTTAGAAAAAACAACAAAAGAGTCCAGCTTTCTGGACGATTTGATTAATCACAATACCTACGTAGGGAATATCCCTACTATAGCTCTCAACACGAATGCGACCAACCTTGTCTTTGCTATGAACCATGAAAACGAACAAGGACAAAGAACGGATGAGCATTCAGAAGAATCGGAAGGCGCTGGAGCACAAATACCACGGCCTTTATCGACAATTCCGCTCCCGCCCATGACCCACGCAGAAGTGAGTGACATTATCCGGGAATTGAATACAGGCATTGATCAAGAAACCTTAGACACTCTGTTGAACTTCGTTCCGGTCACCCCCCCCGATGAGAGCCTGACAATTGATGGCATGCTTGTGAAATTGATGCAAACTCTTCGCATTCCGGTTGATTGTCACATGATAACAATGCATTTAGTCCTATCGTCCATTGAGGGTACCACAACGCCAGTCGATATGGGCCAACCAAACCAAAAACAGAGCCTTGCACTCTTGATGTTGGCTTACTATACGGCCATCAATTCAGAGAAGCTACCCCATAAAATGGCTTATGAATTTTTTCTATCATTCCTACTGCACGCCTGTGACTTGTCTGGTATCGAAAAACTCCATACTATAAAAGGTGACCTTTTAGGCACAGACAAACCCACAGAAGATCAAGACGTTTTAAAAGAAAATGTTAGAAAATCAGCAATAATCTTCGCTGGACTAAGAAAGCAGGAAGAAATGCGCGTTTATTTTTTTTTGAAACAAATCAAAAATACTTCAGAAGCTGAAGAATCCGAGACAAAAGTCCAGAATCCAGTGTTAGAAAAAGTATCCAATCTACTCAACCGTGGTGTTAATAAGATCGGACTACCACTTTATGAGCGTAATATAAAATCAGCTAAACGAATGCTAAAGGTGTTAGAATTAACAGGATTTGGTAAAAAAAAATCACAATTGGTTGCCTCTAATAACCTGTTCATTAATTTAATTGATGCCATAAGCATGACTCTTGATCCTTACGTTATACAGTTTGCAAAAACACTCATTGACAATATGTCGAGTTATTTTACTGCATCTAATTGGGATCAAACCATTACTGATTCTGAAGGCAAAGAACAAAAATTATTTCAAGTATTCCAAAAGTTAATAACCGACGCAAAAGAAAACCCGGGGAATGAAAATCCTGAATTATTTCAACAATTACTTCTGGCTCTGGAAAAATACATAGAGCAACAATTACAAAAAACGTTTACTGAAAAAAATGATTACGAGTTCATAATGGTAACCCTCGGCACAGGATTTCAGGCCCTCTTAGAACAATCAAGGAAAGTTCTGTTAATGCTTGACCGAAGTATTGACGCCAGTGCCAATGAGCAGGCTGATGGAGCTAAACATGGCGAGGCAGCACGGGGAGAGCTCAGCGAAGAAGAGAAGAAGAGAAAACACCTGGGACAACGGATAAATTACTTGCAAGATTTCGTGGATTGGTTTGGATCTCACTATGGTTTTGCCGTGAACTCTCATTATGACACTGACAGCAGTGACTCTGACAGCAGCGACTCTGACAGCAGTGACTCTGACAGCAGCGACTCTGATAGCAGTGACTCTCAGAGCAATGATATTGACAGAGGTAGTCCTGAAGAAATGAATCCTCCTGTCCTTTCAAACCAACTGCTACCGGCGAACTGCTGGCTCGAAGACGTTACTGTTTAAGGCCGTTCCATTTGTGCCCCATAACGTCATTGGCAGTAGCCGGTTCTGCGCTGTTCGAATGCCACTCCCGGGTTTAAGTCCAGATTGTAACTGCCTTGCCTTGTGCACAGGCCTTGAACCTTGGAACTCCAAGCTCTCGGCAATTCCTGCGCTTAGAAAACGGGGTTGCCTGAGCGATCAGGCTGAGTTTGAAGATGCTTAAAATTGGGCACTTCTGCAATCTGTGGACTACTTTATCAGGGCATCCATAAATTAAAAAAGGCAGATGTTGATGAATAACTCCGCTTCCCGATTATCAGCAACCGCAAAGCAATCGATCTTTTTCCATCGTAACATGGCTAATCAGTCGGTTGCCGCTTCCCTTGGCCTCATCATGATGGCTTGCCCCTGCTCAGAACTACTGGCAAAAAATGGTTTATCAACACCATCGGTGGAGAGGCTTGTTTTAGAAAAACCAACAAAAGAGTCCAGCTTTCTGGACGATTTGATTAATCACAATGCTTACGTAGGGAATATCCCTACTTTAGTTCTCAACCCGAATGCGACCAACCTTGTCTTTGCCATGAACTATGAAAATGAGCAAGGCGAAAAAAAGGATGAAAATTCAACAGAACCGGAGGGAGCTACAGCACAGCCGCTGCAATCTTTAATCGAAATTCCTCTCCCCGTGATGCTCCATGGGGTAATTTCCGAAATTATCCGTGCCATAACTACAGATATTAATACAAACCACATTAATATGATGTTGGAGGAAATTCCGGAAACCCCTCCCGAACATGCCCGATCAATTGCAAGCATGATTGATCATTTGATAAAAACTCTTGGCATAACGCTCAACGAAAACCAAAATGCGTTGATTAGTGTTCTGTATGATATTCAGGGCGCCGAATCTCCTGTCGATATAAGCAAACCACAACAACGAGAGAGCCTCGCGATGTTGTTGATGAGTTACTATACAGCCCTCAAGTCAAATGGGTCATCCCCTCAAATGGCTAATGTTTTTTTTAACTCATTCCTGCTTCATGCTGTCGGCTTGTCTGGTATAGGGAGGCTCCATGCCACAAGGGGTAACCTTTTGGGTATAAAAGAACCCATCGAAGATCCCGAACTTTTAAAAGGTAATGTTAAAGAATCCAAAAATGTCTTTTCTGCCCTGAAAATACTCGAAGAAGCGCGCCTTGATTTTTTGCAACAACTGAATTTTTACTCAGAAGACGAAAGATCCAGCGCATCACCCGATCCACTGTTGGCAGCTGCTACCAGCCTTCTCAACTATGGTGTTGAGAAGAACGGGATACCGCTATATAAGCGCAACATAAAATCACATAAACGAATGTTAAAGCTAATAGAATCATATGGTGAAAACAATCCTAAGTTAGTTGCCTCTAACAATCAATTTATGACTTTGATTCATGCCATAAGCATGCTGCTTGATCCTTCCGTTATACAGTTCACAGATTCACATATTGAAAACCTGTTAAGTTATTTTAGAAAATCAAAGTGGTTAGAAACCGACACTGACTCTTCAGACACAACAAGCAAAGAACAGAGGTTATTTGAAGCATTCAAGAAAGTATCAGAAGATGCAAAATACAATGATGGAAATGAAGGTCCTGAATTATTTGGAGAATTACTTCAAGCTCTGAAAGACTTCATAGAGAAACAATTACAAATAGCTTTTACTGAGGCAGATGATTACCAAGTGATAATGGTAACCCTCGGCACAGGATTAGCGAGCCTGCATGAACAATCAAATGATATGTTGGAAATATTTGATAGGCAGATTGACGCAGCCAAAGATGAAAAAGCAGCAGAAGGCCAAGAAGGAGAAGAGCTTAGTAAATATGAGAAGAAGGCACGACACCTGAGAGAACGGATAAGCCACTTGCGAGAATTCGTCGAATGGTTCGGGTCTAACTATGAATTTGCTATGAACAGCCCTCATGAAAGTGGCAGTAGTGAGTCTGAAAGCAATGATGTGGGCAGTACTGATGCTGACAGAGGTAGTGATTCCAACAGAGGTGATGCTGACGGAGTTGATGCTGACGGAGTTGAAGATGACAGGGTTGAAGCTGACAGGGTTGAAGTTAATGGAGTTGAAGTTAATGGAGTTGAAGTTAATGGAGTTGAAGTTAATGGAGTTGAAGTTAACACGATCCCTGCTGACAGAGATGAAGCTGACAGGGGTAATCCTGACGGTGTTTAGTTTGGATACTTTTCCAGTTTTTTCAGACCGGGGCTATCAGGAAATTTGTGCAGATTCAGTTGTAGCATTGCGGTCGAAGTTTTGATGAGGTCAGCAACGGCTTCAATGCAGATATCGCCTGCTCGATAAATCAGGGTTGCCGGGTTCTTGAGTATTACGGTCACAGAGGCGTGGCAGGCGAAACTACCTTATTCAGGGCATTCAAATTCAACAAGGCAGGCGACGATGAGTCATCCCATAGGTCGATTACTAATAGCATCAAAGCCATCAATATTTTTCCATCGTTACAAGGCTAATCATTTGGTTACTGCTTCCCTTGGCTTCATCGTGCTGGCTTGCCCCTGTTCAAAACTGTTGGCAGGAAATCCTTTTTCAACGCCAGTGGCGGCAGAATTTGCTGGAATAAAAACGACAAAAGAGCCTGGCTGCCTGGACGATTTGATTAACCATAATGCTTACATAAGACAAATCCCTCCTTTTGTTTTCAACCCAAATACGACCCATTTTATCTTTGCCATGAATCATGAAAATGAACGAGGCGAAAAAAAGGATGAGTATTCAGAAGAACCGGAGGGGGCTGAAGCACAGCAGCTTAAGCCCTTAATGGAAATTCCGCTCCCGCCAATGAACCATGCACAAATTACTGCCATTATCCAAGGGCTGAATACTGGCTTTGATGAAGACACCCTGAACACTATGTTGAGCTACATTCCGGTAACCCTGCCCGATGAGAGCCTGACCATTGCAAGCATGATCAAGAAAGTGCAACAAGCTCTCCATGTTGAGGCTGACAATAACCAGAACGCAATGATAGAAGTTCTAACGAATATCGTGGGTACCGAATCTCCTGTCGATATGACTAAACCAGAGGATCAACTGAGCCTGGTGATTTTGATGATGAGTTACTACACAGCCATCCATTCAAATGGAGCCACCCCTCAAGTGGCTCATGCTTTTTTTGACTCATTCCTGTTTCACGCCACTGATTTTTCTGGTATCAAGAGACTTCATGCCAGAAAAGCTGGCCTTTTAGGTACAATAGCATCAATAAAAGATCACGAAATTTTAAAAGCAAATATTAAAGAATCTGCTTCAGTCTTCTCTGGCCTGAAGTTGTTGGGAGAAATGCGCCTTAAGATTTTGCAACAATTGGACAATCTACCAGAAGCTGAAATTTCTGAGGCATTAGTAGACCCCATGTTATTAACCGCTTCCTCTTTGCTCAACTATGGGATTGATAAGAACCTAACACCGCTTTATCAGCATGATATAAAATCAGCCGAACAAATTTTAATGCTCATACAAGAGTATGTTGAGAAAAATCCTGAATCAGTTGCCTCTAATATTAAGTTCATGAGTTTTCTATATTCTTCAAGCCTGATTCTTGGTTCTTTCATTAAAAAAATGGTACTTACACAAGGTGACAACATGTCGATTAATTTTAGCAATTCAGATGTTTTAGCTGAGGCTGATCCCGTTATTGACGCTATCGACACGGTGTTTAAAAAACTAACATTAAGTGCAATATCCGAAGAAGTACGAACCGACTCAAAAAAAAACACTGGAAATGAAAACCCTGAATTATTTCGAAAATGGCTTCTAGCCTTAGAAAATCACATATCGACACAATTACAAAAAACGTTTATTGATAAAAATGACTACACACTCGAAATGTTATCTATCTGCTCAACATTTGACTTACTGGAGAGCTACACTACGAAAGCAATGTATCGGCTAACTACTGACAACAACGCCAATGAGCAGGCTGATGGAGCCAAACAAAACAAAACAGCAAAGGGTCAAGAAGGAAAAGAGTTTAGCAACGAAGAGAAAAAGAAGAAGATAAAGCATCTGAAAGCACGGAAAAAATGCTTGGATGATTTCGAAGATTGGTTCAAGACTAACTTTGATTATTCTGTAGACACGCTTTATGGCTCTGAGAATGTTGAGGCCGTCAGAGCTAGTTTTGACGCTAGTTTTGACTATTGACGGTGTTTATTTTTAATCTTCTTCCTGTTCTTTCAGAATAATCGCCACCAACAGCTTCAAAACCCACGTTCTGATCGCCGCGGTCGCGAAAGGCTTATAAGGAAAATCCCCCTCTTTATTCTCAACCCAAATACAACCCACTTTATCTTCTCCATGAACCACGAAAATGAGCAAGGCGAAAAAATGATTGAGGATTCAGAAGAATCGGAAGGAGCTGAAGCACTCCTGCCTCAGCCTTTAATCGAATTTCCGCTCCCGCTAGTCAATGCCACAAGAAACGAAACCGCCAGACGTGTTCAGGCTATCGGTCTTCCTACCACCTTTGCTACTGGCGGTAGAACCAAGTTCAACCGCACTCAGCAAGGATACAAGAAAGAGCAATGGATAGATGCCGCCTGTTTAGGAGAGTCAGGAGCCAGCATATACATACCAGAAAGCACAAAACCCTTAATCATTAAGGCTATGGGTCGTGGATCGAGGCAAATGTGCAGAGTGGACAAGTACGGATTTCCCCGTACAAAGGCTAAAGGCTCAAAACAAGTAAAAGGGTTTCAGACTGGCGATATCGTCAAAGCTATCGTTCCGGCAGGTAAACGGCAAGGAACGTATACAGGACGGGTTGCGGTACGCAGTCGAGGAAGTTTCAACATAGCAAATGGAACGGGAACAATAACCGACATATCCTACAAACACTGTAAGAAAATTCAGTCTACGGATGGTTACGGGTACAGCTTGTCCTAACGGGCAAGTCTATTTTCCCCACCGCACTTACGGTGTCCACAAATCGAGGCAAAACGATGGCTTAAAACGTAACGTGCAAATTCAGTAATAGCATTGACTGGTGCTTAAAATTCGGCACTGCTGCAGTCCATGTACTAGTTTATGTGCACATTCATAAAATAGAGAAGGCAGGTGTCGATGAGTCATTCCATTTTTCGATTACCTAAAACAGCAAAGCGGTCGATATTTTTCCATCGTGACAAGGCTAGTCAGTTGTTTGCTGCTACTCTTGGCTTTATCACTACGGCTTGCCCCTGTTCAAAACCGATGGCAGAAAATCTCTTACCAACACCAGATGAGGAGATATTTGTCAGAGATGAAGAGACAAAAGAGTCCAGCTTACTGGGCGATCTCATTAACCATAATGCTTATATTGGGATAATCCCCCCTTTTAGTCTCGACCCGAATTCGACCAGCGTTATCTTCGCCATGAACCATGAAAATGAGCAAGGCGCAAAAAAGGATGAGAATTCAAAAGAATCGGAAGGAGCCGAAGGAGGACAACCGCAGTCTTTAATGACGATTCCGCTTCCGCCAATGAGCCATGCAGAAGTGAGTGACATTATCCTGAAGTTAAATACAAGCATTGAGGCAAGCACTTTAAACACTATGTTGAGCTACGTCCCTGAAACACTCCCCAACGAGAGCCTGACCATCGAAAGCATGATTGAGCAAGTACAACAAATTTTCGGTGTTGTGGCCAACAACAACCAGAAAGCAATGATAGAAGTTTTATCTCATATCCGGGGGATCGAATCTCCTGTCAATTTGACCAGACCACAACAAAAACAGAACCTTGCGATGTTGATAGTGGCTTACTACACAGCCATCAATTTAAGTAAATTATCCACTCAAGAGGCTAATGACCTTTTCAACTCATTCCTGCTTCACGCCACGGTCTTGTCTGGTATCGAGAGACTCCGTATCGAAAATGATGAACTTTTAGGTCTGGAAAAATCAATAGATAAACCCACAGAAGATCACAAAGTGCTAAAAGCAACTATTAAAAAATCTGCTGCCGTCATCTATGGCCTGAAATCGCTGCAAGAAATGCGACTTTATTTTTTGCAACAATTGGAGAATGACTTAGCAGCTGAAAAGTCCGACACACCTGTCGATCCAAAACTGAAAGCCACTTTATCTCTGCTCAACTATGGCATTTATAAGAACGGAATACCGCATTCTCATCGTAATATAGAATCAGCTCAACGAATGCTCTGCCTACTAGAACATAATGGTAAAAAAAATCCTGAGTTAGCAGCCTTAAATATTCAGATCTTAACTTTTATTGATGCCATAAGCCTGATTCTTGATCCTGCCGTTATACAATTCGAAAGTAAACATATTGACAACCTGTCGAGTTATTTTAGCGCATTAAATTCAGATGATCCCACTACCGACTCTTCAGAGACAAGAGACAAACAACAGTCATTATTTGAAATATTCAAAAAGGCACTAACCGACGCAAAAACCAACCCGGGAAATGAAAATCCTGAATTATTTCAAGAATTACTTATAACCTTACAAAAACACATAGAACAGCAATTACTAAAAATTCATGATAATTCAAATGATTACACAACCATAATGCTAACCCTCACCACAGGATTTCAGGATCTGCTGAAACAATCACGCATTATGTTGGCAATGCTTGAGACAACTGTTGAGACCAATGCCAACGATCAGGCTGATGACGCTAAATCCAGCGAGCCAGCAGATGGACAAGAGAGAAAAGAGTTCAGAGAGAAAAAGCAGAAGATCAAACACCTGGAAGAACGAGTAGAATACTTGGTTGATTTCTTCGATTGGTTCTATGATTTTGCCACGAAGTATCCTTATGACTCTGACACTATTGATCCTGACAGATATATTCCTGAAAGTCTTGACGGAGTTTATTTTTAATCTTCTTCCTGTTCTTTCTGACCTGGCCACCAGCAGCGGCTTCACAGCAAACGGCAGGCTCTGAAACGGTAGTGATTTCGGTAGGTCATTTAGCCCCTGCAAATTCGGTGCTGCTGCAACCCATAGACTACTTTTTAACACAGCATCCATAAACCCTTGAAGGCAGGTGTAGATGAGTCATTCCATTGCTCGATTACCTAAAACAGCAAAGCAATCGATATTTTTCCATCGTGATAGCGCCAATCAGTCGGTTGCTGCTTCCCTCTGCATCATCATAATGGCTTGCCCCTGTTCAACACTTCTGGCAGACAATCTTTTTTCAACACCAGTGGAAGAGGGATTTGTTAGAGAAAAAACGACAAAAGAGTTCAGCTTCCTGAATGATTTGATTAATCATAATGCTTATATAGGAAAAATCCCTACTTATGATCTCAACCCGAATACGAGCAGTCTTATCTTTGCCATGAACCATGAAAATGAGCAAGACGTGAAGAAGGATAAGCATTCAGAAGAATCGGAGGGAGCTGAAGCACGGCAGTTACAACCATTAATGGAAATTCCGCTCCCGCCAATGAACCATGCACAAATGACCGCCATTATCCAGGGGTTGAATGCAGGCTTTGATGAAGTCACCCTAAACACTATGCTGAGCTACATCCCGGTAACCCCCCCCGATGAGAACCTGACAATTGCAAACATGATTCAGCAAGTGATACAAGCCCTCGGCTATACACTCGACAATAGCCAAAGTTTGATGATAGCAGTTCTAACTGACATCCGAGGCACCGAATCACCTGTCGATATTACCAAAACAGAAGATCAACACAACCTCGCGATGTTGATGGTGAGTTACTATATCGCCATCCATTCAAATGAAGCCACCCCTCAAGAGGCCCATTTCTTTTTTAACTCATTCCTGCTTCACGCCGCCGGCTTCTCTGGTATCGACAGACTTGACACCAAAAAAGATGAGCTTTTAGGTGTAAAAGAACCTATAAATGATCGCACAGTTTTAAAAGAAAATATTAAAAAATCTGCCAGATTGTTCGATGGCCTGAGATTGCTGGGAGAAATGCGCCTTACTTTTTTATACATATCGGAGCAATACTCAAAATTTAAAAAGACCAGGGAATCAATTAATCCACTGATAACAGCCGCATTCTCTCTTCTCAACAAAGACGTTAGCAAGAGCAAAAAAATTCTTTATCATAATAAATCTCACTCAGCTCAAACAATGTCCAGGCTGATAAAAAAATATGGTGAAATAAAACCTGAATTAGTTGCCTCGAATAATCAGTTTTTGAGTTTAATTGATGCTATATGTCTGATTCTTGATCCTTACTCTATACAACTCGCAAATACACACATTGACAATCTGGCGACTTACTTTAGCGCATCCAACTGGGATGACACTATTACTCACTCTTCAGAGATAAAAGACAAAGAACAGACATTATTTGGAACATTCAAAAAGGTATTAACCGACGCAAACGACAACCCGGGAAATGAAAATCCTGAATTATTTCGTGAATTACTTCTAGCCCTACAAAAATACATAGAGCAACAGTTACAAAAAACTTTCAATGATTTTAAGGATTGCCAAGTCATATTCGAAAGCCTCTTCACAGGATTTGAAGATCTGCTGAGGCAATCACGCATTATGTTGGCAATGCCCGAGTCAACTCTTGAGCCAGATGTCAACGAACATGCTGATGGACCCAACCTTGGCGAGGCAATAAAGGATCAGGAAGGAAAAGATTTCAGCGAAAAAGAGAAGAAGAAAAAACACCTTGAAGAACGGATAGAACACTTGGTTGAGTTCCTCGATTTTCTCTATGATTTTTCTATAGAGAATATTGACAACATGGACCCTGATAGTCTTTATCCTGCCGCCTGTTATGTTCTTCCTCCCAGCCTTGACGAAGCACTTGAGGACAAATATTACTACTAATTTTCTTCCTGTTCTTCAGGATCGGGTACCACTAGCAGCCTGTCGGACTTAAGCGTCCGTAGCGAGGATTGCAAGAAATTGAGGATAAAAATTTCTGCTTCTGAGGAGAATAGCGAGCTATTTGACGAAGAAGCAGGAATTTTTAGACCAATTTATTGCAACCGCAGTAGGACAGCCTTAAGTCCGACAGGCTGCTAGCAGGCTTCCCGACAAACTGCTGGCTTCAAAGCGGCAATTGCCCGATGTGCGCAGTGTCTTATGCTGCCAGATTAGCACTAGCGGGTTTAAAGCCAATATTCTGCTTGTCACTGTCGCAACTGACTATCTGCATGTTGCCTGCAGACTCAGGAGTAGCGCTAAACGCACTTCCCCGGTTGAGGTTTTTATGAAGTCAGCACCGGCTTCAATGCAGATATCGTTGGCTCAACGAATCATAATCAGGTGATAAGGCTGAGTCTCACTGATACTTAAAATTCGGCACTCCTGCAATCCATGGGCTAGTTTATCTGAGCATTCATAAACTGGATAAGGTAGATGCTGATGACACACTCCATTGCTCAATTACCTACAGCAACAAAGCAATCGATATTTTTCCAACGTAACAAGGCTCATCAGTCGGTTGCTGCTTCCCTTGGCCTCATCATGATGGTTTGTCCCTGCTCTAAACTGCTGGCCAAAAACCCTTTCTCAATGCCTGTGGAGGAGATATTTACTGAAGATAAAACGACAAAAACGTCTAGCTTTCTGGACGATTTGATTAACCACAATGTTTATTTAGGAACCCCCCCTCCTTTTACCCTCAACCCGAATACGACACATCTCATCTTTGCTTTAAATCATGAAAATGAACGAGACGAAAAAATGGATGTGCATACAGAAGAACCACAGGGCGCTGAAGCACTGCAGCCTCAGCCTTTAATGCAAATCCCGCTCCCATTGATAACCCATGCACAAATTACTGCCAATATCCAACAGTTGAATACAGGCCTGAATGGAGACGCTCTGATCCTGAATACTATGTTGAGTTACGTCCCGGTTACTCTCCCCAATGAGAGCCTGACAATTCTGAGTATGATTCAACAAGTGAAAAAAGCACTCCATGTTGAGTCTGACGAAAACCAGAATGTGTTACTAGGCGTTCTCATTAACATCCAGGGTACTGAATCTCCTGTCGATATCACCAGGCCAGAAGATCAACAGAGCCTCGCGATGTTGATGGTGAGTTACTATACAGCCATCCACTGCAAGGGAGCCCACCCACAAGCCGCTTATTGGTTTTTTCACTCATTCCTGCTTCACGCCGCTAGCTTGTCTGGTATCGACAGACTCGATGCAAAAAAAGTTGAGCTTTTAGGTGCAAAAACACCTATAGAAGATCACAAAATTTTAAAAGCAAATATCGAAGAATCTAATAAATGCTTCATTGGCCTGAAAGTGCTGGAAAAAATGCGCCTTATATTTTTGAGCGAATCGGAAAAACCCTCGCAAGCTGAAAAATACACGCCATCAGCCGACCCACTGCTAATTGCCGCTTTCTCCCTGCTCAACTATGACATTAATCAAAAAAAAATACCGATTTATCAGCGTAATATAAAATCTGCTAAACGAATGTCCAGTCTGATAAAAGAATATCGTAACACAAAACCTGAATTAGTTGCCTCGTGTAGTCAGTTTGTGAGTCTCATTAATGCCATAAGCCTGATGCTTGATCCTTTCTCTATACAACTCGCAAATACACATCTTGACAACCTATCGAGTTATTTTAGTCTATCAAATTGGTTAGACACCAATACTGACTCTTCAGGCATAAAAGGCAAAGAACAGGCATTATTTGGAATATTCGAAAAGGTATTAAAAGACGCAAGAGACAATCCTGGAAATGAAAAGCCTGAATTATTTCAAGAGTTGCTTCTAACCCTGGAACAGTACATAGAGAAACAATTACCAAAAGCTTTTATTGAAGAAGATTACTACGTCATAATGGTAGTTCTGGGCACAGAATTTTCGGATCTGCTGGAACAATCCGTCAAAACGCTGGCATATCTGGCAACGAATGACACTGTTGCTAATCAGCAGGCCGATGGAGCCAATTACGACGAGACAGTGGAACAAGAAGGAAAAGAGTTCAGCGAAGAAAAGAAGAAGAAAAAATACCTGAAAGAACGGATAGACTACTTGGAAGATTTCGTCGGTTGGTTCGGGCTTAACTATGATTTTGCTATGAATAATCCTTGTGACTCTGACAGTAGTGACTATCGCTATAGTCACCATAACAATATTGATTATGGCAGTGGAGACTCCAACAGCACTGACTCTGGCAGTAGTCACCGTAACAGTATTGACTATGGCAGCGGTGACTCTGACAGCAGTGACTCCGGTGGTAGCCACCGTAACAGTATCGATTATGGCAGTATCGACTATGGCAGTGGCGACTCTGAAAGTAGTGATGCTGTCATGGGTGACACTGAAAGTAGTGATACTGACAGACCCGATAATGACAGAGAGTAGTCTTGACGGAGTTTATTTTTAGTCTCCTTCCTGTTCTCTCAAAGTAAGCGCCATCAGCACACTTCTCCGCAAACTGCTGGCCAGACGCATTGCCGGGAGGTCAGACTGAGTCTGGCTGGTGCAGAAAAGTGAGCACTGCTGCAATCCATGGTCTAGTTTATCAGGGCATTTATAAACTGGAGAAAGCCTATGTGGATGAGTAACTCCGTGGCTCAATTGCACAAAACAGCAAAGCAACCGATATGTTTCCATCGTGACAAGACGAATCAGTTGTTTGCTACTTTCCTTGGCCTCGGCATGATGGCTTTCCCTGCTTCAAAACTGCTGGCAGCCAATCCTTTTTTAACACCAATTGCAGAGGAATTTTTTGTCGATAAAACGACAAAAGCGTCTGGTTTTCTGGACGATTTGATTAACCATAATGCTTATATGGGGAACATCCCTCCCTTTGCTCTCAACCCGAATGCGACCCATCTTATCTTTGCCATGAATCACGAAAATGAGTTAGGCAAAAAAGTGGATGAGCATTCAGAAGAATCGGCAGGAGCAGCAGCACAGCAGCCGCGGCCTTTAATTGAAATTCCGCTCCCGCTATTGGACCATGACTGTATTTATGACATTCTCCAAGTGGTGGATACAGGCCTTGATGCAGACACTTTAAGGACTATATTGAGCCATGTTCCGGAAATCCTTCCCAAAGAGAGCCTGACCATTGCAAACATGATTCAGCAATTGATAAAGACGCTCCACCTCACAGTTAATGAAGACGAGAATGATTTGATGGCAATTCTATATTCTGTCCAGGGTATAGAATCACCTATCGATACCTACTTTCCAGACCAAAAAATAAACCTCGTGATATTCATGGCAAGTTACTATGCAGCCATTCATTCAAATGGAGCCACCCCTGAAGCAGCTCATTTCTTTTTTAACTCATTCCTGCTTAAAGCTATCTTCTTGTCTTGTATCGGGATACTTCATAACAACAAAGGTGAGCTTCTAGGCAATAAAGAGCCCATAAAAGATCACGAAGTTTTAAAAGCAAATGTTAAAGAATCTGTTTCCGTCATCTCTACTATAAAATATTTGAAAGAAATTAACATCAGGCATATACAACAATTGGATAATACCTTAAAGGCTGAAAAGTCCGAGACATTAATCGATCCAATTATAAAAGCCGCTTCCGCTCTTCTCAACTGTGCCTTTGATGTGAACTCAATACCGTATCATCAGCGGAATATTAAATCAGATGAGCGAATGTTAGTGCTAATAAAAGAATATGGTGAAAAAAACCCTGAATTAGTTGCTTCAATCAATCAGTTCGAGAATCTCATTAATTCTATATACATGTTTCTTGATCCTTTCCTTATAGAATCAGCAGGTGGACACCTTCGCAATTTCTCGAGTTATTTTAGAAAATCAAACTGGGATGATACCGTTACTAACTCTACAAACAAAAAAGGCAAAGAACAGAAATTATTTGCAATATTCGAAGAGGTAATAAATGACGCAATACACAACGTGGGAAATGAAGACCCTCACATATTTCAAGAATTACTTATAGCCCTGTCAAATTACATAGAACAACAATTACAAAAAACATTTCCTGATGCAAATGAATACCAAGTCATAATGGTAACCCTCGGTACAGGATTTGTCGGCCTGCTGGAACAATCACAGACTACCTTGGCAAGGTATGAACAAACTATTGGTAGCGATATCAATCAGCCGTCTAACAGAGCCCAACATGACGAGGCAGCAAAGGGACAAGAAGGAAAAGAACTTAGCAAAGTACAAAGGAAGAGAAAACTTATGAAAGAACGCATAAAATACTTGAGTGATTTCGTCGATTGGTTCAGGAGTCACTATGATTTTGCTATTAAAGCGCCTTATGACTCAGACAGTGATGACCCTAATAGTAGTCGCGACAGTAACGATGCTGCCATGGAGTAGCCTTGACGGAGCTTATCTTTAACTTATTCCCGTTCTTTCAGACCGATGGCCAGCAGCAGGTTTCCCAACAAACATGCTGCCCCAATGCAATGCTGGGTGATCAGACTGAGTCTGGCTGGTGCAAAAAAGTGAGCACTGCTGCAATCCATGGTCTAGTTTATCAGGGCATTTATAAACTGGAGAAAGCCTATGTGGATGAGTAACTCCGTGGCTCAATTGCACAAAACAGCAAAGCAACCGATATGTTTCCATCGTGACAAGACGAATCAGTTGTTTGCAACTTTCCTTGGCCTCAGCATGATGGCTTGCCCCTGTTCAAAGCTGCTGGCAGCCAATCCTTTTTCAACGCCCATGGAGGAGATATTTGTTATCGATAAAACGACAAAAGCGTCTGGTTTTCTGGACGATTTGATTAACCATAATGCTTATATGGGGAACATCCCTCCCTTTGCTCTCAACCCGAATACGACCCACCTTATCTTTGCCATGAATCACGAAAATGAGCGAGACAAAAAAGTGGATGAGCATTCAGGAGAATCGGCAGGAGCTTCAGCACAGCAGACGCAGCCTTTAATTGAAATTCCGCTCCCGCTAGAGCTAGTGGACCATGCCTGTATGTCTAGCGTTCTCTATGCGTTGTATGATGGCCTTGATGAAGACACCATAGGGACTATATTGAGCTACATTCCGGAATACTCTCCCAAAGATAAGCTGACCATTGCAGACATGATTCAGCAACTGATAAAAACACTCCACATTACGCTTAATGAAAACCAGAATGATTTGATGGCAATTCTATATTCTCTGCGGGGTACCGAATCACCTTTTCATATCCCTGAACTGGGCCTCGCGGCCTTGATGGCAAGTTACTATGCAGCCATCCATTCAAATGGAGCCTCTCCTGAAGCAGCACATTTCTTCTTTAACTCATTCCTGCTTAACGCCATAGAGTTATCTGATATCTGGGAACTCGGTCAAAAAAAATTTGAACTTTTAGGTACAATAGAACCCATCAAAGATCATGAAGTTTTAAAAACAAATGTTAAAGAATATGCGTCAGCCATCTCCAGACTGAATTTTTTTAGAAAAATCTATGTTAGGCAAATGCAACAATTGGATATTTCTTTAAAAACTGAAAAGCCCGAGACACCAACCGATCCAATGATAAAAGCCGCTACCACTCTGCTCACCCATGGCATTTATACGAACGTAATACCTTGTTATCAGCGACATATCAAATCAGACGAGCGAATGTTAGTGTTAATAAAAGAATATGGTGAAAAAAAACCTGAATTAGTTGCCTCAAACAATCAGTTCGTGAATCTAATTAATACAATAAACAGAATTCTTGATCCTTTCTCGATAATATTTGCAGAAAGATCTGTTAAGAATCTCTCGAGTTACTTTAGCAAATCAAACTGGGATGATACTGTAACCAGCTCTACAAACAGAAAAGACAAAGAACAGAAATTATTTGAAATGTTCGAAAAGGTATTAAATGATGCAGAATACAATCCTGGAAATGGAAACCCTCAATTATTTCAAGAATTGCTTACAACCCTGTCAAATTACATAGAACAACAATTACAAAAAACTTTCCCTGATGCAAATGATTACCGAGCCATAATGGTAACCCTCGGCACAGGATTTGCCGACCTGCTGGAACAATCACAAACTATTTTGGCAATGCCTGAACCAACTATTGGTGCCGATGTCTATCAGCAGGCTGATGGAGCCCAACATGACAAAGCAGCGAAGGAACAAGAAGGAAAAGAGCTTAACGAAGAACAAGAGATAAAGAGAAAACACCTGAAAGAACGAATAAAATACTTGAGTGATTTCGTCGATTGGTTCAGGAATCACTATGAGTTTGCTATGAAAGCTCCTTATGACTCTGACAGTGATAACCCTAACAGTAGTGACTATGACAGTAACGATGCTGGCATGAGCTAGCCTTGACGGAGTTTCTTTTTAATCTTCCTCCTGTTTAGTGGCACTGTTCTCTCAGACCAAGTGCCACCGGTAGGCTCCCCAACAGCCTGCCCAAGGCCAAGGATCAGACTGGTGTCTGACTGGCGCTGAAAATTAAGCACTGCTGCAATCCATGGTCTAGTTTATCAGGGTATTTATAAACTGTAGAAAGCTTATGTTGATGAGTAACTTCATGGCTCAATTGCCCAAAACAGCAGAGCAACCAATAGGTTTCCATCATGACAAAACGAATCAGTTGTTTGCTACTTTCCTTGGCCTCAGCATGATGGCTTGCCCCAGTTCAAAATTGCTGGCAGCCAATCCTTTTTCAACACCAGTGGCAGAGGAATTTTTTGTCGATAAAACGACAAAAGCGTCTGGTTTTCTGGACGATTTGATTAACCATAATGCTTATATGGGGAACATCCCTCCCTTTGCTCTCAGCCCGAATACGACCCATCTTATCTTTGCCATGAATCACGAAAATGAGTTAGGCAAAAAAGTGGATGAGCATTCAGAAGAATCGGAAGGAGCCACAGCACAGCAGACGCGGCCTTTAATTGAAATTCCGCTCCCGCTAGAGCTAGTGGACCATGACTGTATGTCTAGCGTTCTCTATGAGTTGTATGATGGCCTTGGTGCAGACACCATAGGGACTATATTGGGCTACATTCCGGAATACTCTCCCAAAGAGAACCTGACCATTGCAGACATGATTCAGCAACTGATAAAAACACTCCACCTTACGCTTAATGAAGACCAGAATGATTTGATGGCAATTCTATATTCTCTGCGGGGTACCGAATCACCTTTTCATATCCCTGAACTAGGCCTCGCTGCCTTGATGGCAAGTTACTATGCAGCCATCCATTCAAATGAAGCCTCTCCTGAAGCAGCACATTTCTTCTTTAACTCATTTCTGCTTAACGTCATAGAGTTGTCTGATATCTGGGAACTCCGTCAAAAAAAATTTGAACTTTTAGGTACAATAGAACCCATCAAAGATCATGAAGTTTTAAAAGCAAATGTTAAAGAATCCTCTTCAGTCATCTCTAGCCTGAATTTTTTTATGAAAATGAGCATAAGGCATATACAACAATTGAATAATCCCTTAAAAACTGAAAAATCCGAGACACCCATCGATCCAATGATAAAAGCCGCTACCACTTTGCTCAACTATAGCGTTGATAGGGACGCAATACCGATTTATCAGCGGGGTATGAAATCAGGTGAGCGAATGTTAGCGCTAATAAAAGAATACGGTGAAAAAAAACCTGAATTAGTTGCCTCAAACTTTCAGTTCGCGCGACTCACTACTATCATATATATGATTCTTGATCCTTTCTTTATAAAATTGTCAAAAGAAAAAATTGACAATATCTCGAGTTACTTTAGCAAGTCAAATTGGGATGATACCGTTACTAACGCTACAAACAGAAAAGGCAAAGGGCAGAAATTATTTGCAATATTCGAAGAGGTATTAAATGATGCAGAATACAACCCTGGAAATGAAAACCCTCAATTATTTCAAGAATCACTTATAACCCTGTCAAATTACATAGAGCAACAATTACAAAAAACTTTTCCTGATACAAATGATTACCAGGTCATAATGGTCACCCTCGGTACAGGAGTTTCTGACCTGCTGGAACAATCACAGACTATTTTAGCAATGCTTGAACCAACTACTGGCGCCGATACCAATCAGAACGCTGATGGATCCCAACAAGACAAGGCAACAAAGGGAAAAGAAGGAAAAGAGCTGAACGAAGAACAAGAGATGGAGAGAAAACACCTGAAAGAACGCATAAAATACTTGAGTGATTTCGTCGATTGGTTCAGGAGTCACTATGAGTTTGCTATGAAAGCTCCTTATGACTCTGACAGTGATAACCCTAACAGTAGTCACTATGGACAGTAACGATGCTGGCATGAGCTAGCCTTGACGGAGTTTCTTTTTAATCTTCCTCCTGTTTAGTGGCACTGTTCTCTCAGACCAACTGCCACCGGTAGGCTCCCCAACAGCCTGCCCTGGGCCAGGGGATCAGACTGGTGTCTGGCTGGCGCTGAAAATTAAGCACTGCTGCAATCCATGGTCTAGTTTATCAGGGCATTTGTAAACTGTAGAAAGCTTATGTTGAGGAGTAACTCCATGGCTCAATTGCCCAAAACAGCAGAGCAACCAATAGGTTTCCATCGTGACAAGACGAATCAGTTGTTTGCTACTTTCCTTGGCCTCAGCATGATGGCTTGCCCCGGTTCAAAATTGTTGGCAGCCAATCCTTTTTCAACACCAGTGGCAGAGGGATTTTTTGTCGATAAAACGACAAAAACGTCTGGTTTTCTGGACGATTTGATTAACCATAATGCTTATGTAGGGAAAATCCCGCCTTTTGCTCTCAACCCGAATGCGACCCATCTTATCTTTGCCATGAATCACGAAAATGAGCGGGGTAAAAAAGTGGATGAGCATTCAGAAGAATCAGCAGGAGCTGCAGCACAGCAGCTGTGCCCTTTAATAGAAATTCCGCTCCCGCCAATGCACCATGCCTGTATTACTTCCGTTCTCTATAGCTTGAATACAGGCCTGGATGTAGACACCATAGGGACTATATTGAGCTACATCCCGGAATACCTTCCCAAAGAGAGTCTGACCATTGCAAACATGATTCAGCAACTGATAAAAACACTCCACCTTACACTTAATGAAAACCAGAATGATTTGATGGCAATCCTATATTCTCTGCAGGGTACCGAATCACCTTTCGATATCGACGATCCTCACCCTGAACTGGGCCTCGCGAGCTTGGTGGCAAGTTATTATGCAGCCATCCATTCAAATGGAGCCTCTCCTGAAGCAGCTCATTTCTTCTTTGACTCATTCCTGCTTAGCGCCATAGAGTTATCTGATATCTGGAAACTCCGTCAAAAAAAATTTGAACTTTTAGGTACAATAGAACCCATCAAAGATCATGAAGTTTTAAAAGCAAATGTTAAAGAATATGCGTCAGCCATCTCCAGACTGAATTTTTTTAGAAAAATCTATGTTAGGCATATACAACAATTGAGTAATCCCTTAAAAACTGAAAAATCCGAGACACCTATCGATCCAATGATAAAAGCTGCTACCACTTTGCTCAACTATAGCGTTGATAGGGACGCAATACCGATTTTTCATCGGGGTATGAAATCAGGTGAGCGAATGTTAGCGCTAATAAAAGAATACGGTGAAAAAAAACCTGAATTAGTTGCCTCAAACTTTCAGTTCGTGAAACTCACTACTGTCATACGAATGATTCTTGATCCTTTCCTTATAAAATTGGCAAAAGCAAAAGTTAACAACCTCTCGAGTTACTTTAGCAAATCAAACTGGGATGATACCGTTACTAGCTCTACAAACAGAAAAGACAAAGAACAGAAATTATTTGCAATATTCGAAGAGGTATTAAATGACGCAAAAGACAATCCGGGAAATGAAAACCCTCAAATATTTCAAGAATTACTTATAACCCTGTCAAATTACATAGAGCAACAATTACAAAAAACTTTTCCTGATGCAAATGATTACCAAGTCATAATGGTCACCCTCGGTACAGAATTTGCCGACCTGCTGGAACAATCACAGACTATTTTGGCAATGCTTGAACCAACTACTGGCACCGATACCAATCAGAACGCTGATGGATCCCAACATGACAAGGCAACAAAGGGAAAAGAAGGAAAAGAGCTGAACGAAGAACAAGAGATGGAGAGAAAACATCTGAAAGAACGCATAAAATACTTGAGTGATTTCGTCGATTGGTTCAGGAGTCACTATGAGTTTGCTATGAAAGCTCCTTATGACTCTGACAGTGATAACCCTAACAGTAGTCGCTGACAGTAACGATGCTCGCATGAGGTAGCCTTGACGGAGCTTATCTTTAATCTTACTCCTGTTCTTTCAGGCGGATTGCCATCAGCAGGCTTCCCGACAAACTGCCAGCTCGAACCAGGGCCTGGGGATCTGGTTGAGTCTGGCTGGTACTAAAACCTGAGCACTGTTGCGATTCATGGACTAGTTTATCTGGGCATCCATAAACTTAAGAAAGCAGATGTTGATGAGTTATTCCATTTCTCGATTACCTGAAAAAGCAAAGCAATCGATATTTTTCCATCGTTACAAGGCCAACCGGTTTGTTGCTGCTTCCCTTGGCCTCGTCATGATGACTTCCCCTTGTTCAAATTTGCTCGCAGAAAACCTTTTATCAACGCCAGTGCCAGAGAAATTTGTTGTAGATAGAGCGATAAAAAAGTCTGGTTTTCTGGACGATTTGATTAATCACAATGCTTATTTAGGCCACCCCCTTTCTTTTGCTCTCAATCCGAATACGACCCATCTTACCTTTGTCATGAACCATGAAAATGAGCGGAGCGAAAAAACAGATTCAGATTCGCAAGAATCCGCGGGAGCTGCTGCACTGCAACCGCAGCCTTTAATTCAAATTCCGCTCCCACCAATGAACCATGCACAAATTACTGCCATTATCCAAGGGGTCAATACAGGCTTCGATGAAGACACCATAACCCTAAACAATATGTTGAGCTACGTCCCGGTAGCTCCACCCAATGAGAGCCTGACAATTCTGAGCATGATTCAGCAAGTGTTAAAAGCTCTCAATGTTGTGGTTGACGATGTCGAGGATGCGATGATAGACGTTCTGTTTAACATCCGGGGTACCGAATCTCCTGTCGATATGACCAAACCAGAAGACCGGGAGAACCTTGCGATGTTGATGGTGAGTTACTATACAGCCATCCATTCAAAGAGAGCACACCCTGAAGCGGCTCATTTATTTTTTAGCTCATTTCTGCTTCGTGCCACTAAATTGTCTGGTATTGGAAGACTGGTTGCCAAAAAAGGTGATCTTCTAGGTACAAAAAAACCAATAGAAAGTCACGAAGTTTTGAAAGCAAATGTCAAAGAATCTGGTAAAGTCTTCAATGGCCTGAAAGTGCTGGAAGAAATGCGCCTTAGTTTTTTGCTACAAGTAAATGATCCCATAAAATCTGAAGAACCTGAGACATTGGACGAACCATTGCTAATAGCCGCCTCCTCCCTGCTCAACAATGAGATTAATGAGAACGAAATGCCCCTTTATCAACGTAATATAAAATCAGCTGAACGAATGTCCTATCTGGTAAAAAAGTATGGTAAAGAAAAACCAGAATTAGTTGCCTCGAATAGTCAGTTCGTGAGTTTAATTGATGCCATAAGTCTGATTCTTGATCCTTTCGTTATACAACAGGCAAAGGTACATGTTGACAACATTTCCAGTTATTTTAGCGCATCAAATTGGGATGACACCATCACCAGCTCTTCAGAGATAAAAGACAAAGAACAAACATTATTCAAAATATTCGAAAAGGTATTAAAAGATGCAGAAGACTACCCGGGAAGTGAAAACCCTGAATTATTTCAAGAATTGCTTCTGGCCTTAAGACAATACATAGAGCAACAATTACAAAAAACTTTTCCTGATGAAAATGATTACCAAGTCATAATGGTCACCCTCGGTACAGGATTTGCCGACCTGATACAACAATCAGGCAGGATGCTGGCATTTCATATGGCAACTTTTGACATCAATGCCAATCAGCAGCCTTATGGAGTTAAACCTGACGAAGCAGCAAAGAAACAAGAAGGAAAACAACTCAGCAAAGAAGAGAAGAAGAGAAAACACTTGGAAGAACGGATAGAATACCTGGATGATTTCGTCGATTGGTTCATAGATAACTATAATTTTGCTATGAGGACTCCTTATAACTCTGACAGCAGTGACTCTGAGAGTATTGATTCTGACACCATTAATACTGGCAGCAGTGGCTATGACAGTAGTGGCTCTGACATTAGTGGCTCTGATATTCGTGATACCGACATGCCTGACTCTGATACTAGTGATACCGACATGCCTGACTCTGATACTAGTGATACCGACATGCCTGACTCTGATACTAGTGATACCGACATGCCTGACTCTGACACTACTGATACCAACATGCCTGACTCTGATACTAGTGATACCGACATGCCTGACTCTGACACTACTGATACCAACATGCCTGACTCTGACACTAGCAGCCTGTCGGACTTAAGGCTGTCCTACTGCGGTTGCAATAAATTGGTCTAAAAATTCCTGCTTCTTCGTCAAATAGCTCGCTATTCTCCTCAGAAGCAGAAATTTTTATCCTCAATTTCTTGCAATCCTCGCTACGGACGCTTAATTCCGACAGGCTGCTAGTGATTTTTAGAGAGGTGGTCTTGACGGAGTTTCATTTTAATCCTCTTCCTGTTCTCAAACCAACTACCTCCGGCAGGCCTCCCAGCAGCCTGTCGACTCGACGCAGTATCAGGCGATCAGACTGAGTCTGCCTGATGCTGAAAATTGAGCACTGCTGCAATCCATGGTCTAGTTTATCAGGGCATTCATGAGCGGGACAAAGCAGATGTTGATGATTAACTCTATTACCCGATTACCCAAAACAGCAAAGCAATCGATTTTTTTCCATCGTGACAAGACTAATCAGTTAGTTGCTACTTTCCTTGGCCTGAGCATGATGGCTTGCCACTGTTCAGAACTGCTGGCAGATAATCCTTTTTCAACGCCAGTGGAGGTGGGGTTTGTTGTCGATAAAACGACAAAAGCGTCTGGTTTTCTGGATGATTTGATTAACCATAATGCTTATGTTGGGAGAATCTCTCCTTTTGCTCTCAACCCGAATACGACCCATCTTATCTTTGCCATGAACTACGAAAATGAGCAAGGCGAAAAAATGGATGAGGATTCAGAAGAATCGGAGGGAGCTGCTGCACAGCAACTGCAGCCTGTAGTGCAAATTCCGCTCCCATCAGTGAGCCATACCAGTATTAGTAACATTCTCCAAGGGATGAATACAGGCCTTGATGAAGACTCCATAAGAACTATATTGAGTTACTTTCCGGAAATCCCTCCCAAAGAGAGCCTGACCATTGCAGACATGATTCAGCAATTGATAAAAACACTCCACCTTACGGTTGATGAAAACCAGAATGATTTGATGGCAATTCTATATTCTTTCCACGGTGCCGAGTCACCTGTCGATATCAACGATCCATACGAAAAACTGAACCTCGTGACGTTTATGGCAAGTTACTATGCAGCCATCCATTCAAATGGAACCAACCCTGAAGCGGCTCATTTCTTTTTTAACTCATTCCTGCTTGAAGCCATTAGCTCGTCTTGTAGCGGGAGACTTCATTGCAACAAAGGTGAACTTCTTGGTAAAAAGGAACCCATAAAAGATCACGAAGTTTTAAAAGCAAATGTTAAAGAGTCTGCTTCAGTGATCTCTGGCATGAAATTTATGAGAGAAATACACCTTAGGCAAATGCAACAATTGGATAACCCCTCAAAAGCTGAAAAATACGAGACCCCAATCGATCCAATGATAAAAGCCGCTACCACCCTGCTAAATTATAACGTTCATATGGACAGAATACCGTTTTATCAGCGGTATATAAAAACAGATGAGCGAATGTTAGTGCTAATAAAAGAATATGGTGAAAAAAATCCAGAATTAGTTGCCTCAAACAATCAGTTCGTGAATCTCATTAATGCCATATCCATGATTCTTGATGCTTTCTTTATAAAATCCGCAAAAGGACACGTTAACAACATCTCGAGTTACTTTAGCAAATCAAACTGGGATGATACCGTTACTAACTCTACAAACAGAGAAGGCAAAGAACAGAAATTATTTGCAATATTCGAAGAGGTGTTAAATGATGCAAAAGACAACCCGGGAAATGAAAACCCTGAATTATTTAAAGAATTGCTTATAACCCTTTCAAATTACATAGAGCAACAATTACAAAAAACTTTTCCTGATGCAAATGAATACCAAGTCATAATGGTCACCCTCGGTACAGGATTTGCCGGCCTGCTGGAACAATCACGGACTGTTTTGGCAATGCTTGAGCCAGGTATTGTCACCGATGATAATCAACAGTCTGATGGAGGCCAACATGACAAGGCAGCAAAGGGACAAGAAGAAAAAGAAATTAACAAAGGACAAGAGAAGAAGAGTAAATACCTGAAAGAACGAATAAAATACTTGAGTGATTTCGTCGATTGGTTCAGGAGTCACTATGATTTTGCTATGAAAACGCCTTATGGCTCTGACAGTGATAACCCTAACAGTAGTCGCTATGACATTAAGGGCGCTGGCATAGGGTAGCTTTGACGGTGCTTATTTTTAATCGTCAGCCGCAGACTTCCCGGCAAACTGCTGCCTCAACCTGGTGCCGGGTGGTCAGACTGAGTCTGGCTGGTGCTGAAAATTGGGCACTGCTGCGAGCCATGAATTAGTTTATCTGGGCACTCACAAACAGACGAAGGCAGATGTTGATGAATAACTTCATTGCTCGATTACCCAAAACAGCAAAGCAATCGATTTTTTTCCATCGTGACAAGACTAATCAGTTAGTTGCTACTTTCCTTGGCCTGAGCATGATGGCTTGCCAGTGTTCAAAACTGCTGGCAGATAATCCTTTTTCAACGCCAGTGGAGGTGGGGTTTGTTGTCGATAAAACGACAAAAGCCTCTGGTTTTCTGGATGATTTGATTAACCATAATGCTTATGTTGGGAGAATCTCTCCTTTTGCTCTCAACCCGAATACGACCCATCTTATATTTGCCATGAACCATGAAACTGAGCAAGTCAAAAAAATGGATGAATCGGAGGGAGCACGAGCACAGCAGCTTCAGCCTTTAATAGACACTCCACTCCCACCAATGACCCGTGTACAGGTTGCTGCCATTATTCAGGGGTTGAATACAGGCATTGATGAAGAAATCTTAAACACTATGTTGAGCTATGTCCCGGCAAAGCCTCCCGAAGAAAGCCTGACCATTCTTGGTATGATTGATACAGTGAAACTAATTCTCAATATTAAGATTGACAAAGACCAGAAAAAGTTGATGGAAGTTCTATATTCAATTCAGGGTACCGAATCTCCTATCGATATGGCCAATCCACAGCACCAACGGAGCCTCGCGAAGTTGATGGTGAGTTACTATACAGCCATCCATTGCAAGGGAACCCCCCTTAAAGCAAATAGTTTCTTTTTTCTCTCATTCCTGCTTGATGCTACTCATTTGTCTGGTATCGAGAGACTCTATGCCAAAAAAGGTGACCTTTTTGGTGTAAAAGAACCCATACAAGATCTCAACGTTTTAAAAGCAAATATTAAAGAAACTGCTACAGTCTTCTCTGACCTGATGCTGTTGGAAGAAATGCGCCTTGAGTTTTTGTTGCGAAAAATGGAGGACCCCTTTGAAACTGAAAAATACGGGGCATCATTCGATGCAATGCTATTAGCCTCTTCCTCTCTACTCAACTACTACGTTAATGATTTCGGAATGCCGGTTTGTCTGCGTAATATAAAATCAGATAAACGAATGTTAAGGCTAATAAAAGAATACGGTGAAAAAAAACCTGAATTAGTTGTTTGGAATAGTCTTTTCGTGAGTTTCATTGATACCTTAAGCCTGATGCTTGATCCTTTTGTTATACAACTCGCAAATACACACATTGACAACATGTCGAGTTATTTTAGCCGCTCAAATTGGGATCAAACCATTCCTGACTTTACCGGTAAAGAAGCCAAAGAACAGAAATTATTTGAAATATTTAAAAAGGTGGTAACCGACGCAAAAGATAACCCGGGAAATGAACATCCTGAATTATTTCAAGAATTGCTTATAGCCATAGAAAAATACATGTCATATCAATTACAAAAAACTTTTACTGATCAAAATGATTACCAAGTCATACTGGTAACCCTCTGCATAGGATTTGAGGACCTGCTGGAACAATCACGCAAGACGCTATTATACCTTGAGGCAGGTGCTGTACTCCTTGAGGCAGGTGCTGTCATCAATGCCAATCAGCAGGCTGATGGAGCCAAACATGACAAGACCACAGGGGGAGATGATGAAAAAGAGTTCGACAAAGAAGACAGGCTGAGAAAACACCTGGATGAACGTATATACGACTTGCGAGCTTTCGTCAACTTGCTCATGTCTAAATATGCTTTTGCCATGGAGACGCCTTACAGTTCTGAAAGCAGTGATACTGACAGCAGCGCCTCTGATATGCTTGATTCCTTCAGAGAAGAGTAGCCTGGACGGAGTTTGTTTTTAATCGTCTTCCTGTTCTTTCAGACCAAGCGCCAACAGCAGGCCTCCCAGCAAGCTGCTAGCTCCGAAGCGGTAGTGATTTCGGTCGATCCATTTCTGCCCCATAATGTCAGCGGCAATCTTCAGGTGTTCTGCAGCGTCTTGTGCTGTTCGAATGCCACCCGAGGGCTTAAAGCCTACGTTCTGCTTGCCACTGTCTCGAATGGCTTCCAGCACGATGCGGGCAGATTCGAGTGTAGCGTTGACAGGCACTTTGCCGGTAGAGGTTTTGATAAAGTCGGCACCGGCTTCAATGCAGATATCACTGGCTCGACGAATCAGAGCAGGGTCTTTCAGTTCACCGGTCTCAATGATCACCTTGAGCACCACCTTGTTTGCGCAAACTTCTTTACAGCGGCGAACCAGCTCAACTCCAGCGGCTTCCTCACCCGCCATGAAAGCCCGATAGGGAAAAACAACATCCACTTCATCCGCACCATAAACGACAGCTGCTCGAGTTTCTGTGACCGCCAGTTCAATATCATCACCGCCCTCTGGAAAGTTACTCACAGTGGCCACTGTCACGTCGTTCAGATCCAGTTCTTTCAGGGTCTTTTTAGCGATGGGGACAAATCTTGGGTAAATACAAACTGCGGCGGTATTGCCTGCCGGCGTCTTGGCTTTTTGGCAGAGATCAATAATCACTTCCGGCGTATCATTGTCGTTGAGGGAAGTGAGATCCATCAGTTTCAGAGCCTGACGACTGCTGGCAGTGAGATCGTTCACGGATTGGTCCTCTGGCTCAAAAGAGCTTTAACGGCGACAGAAAAGAATAGAAAAGTGCCTGGAGCCTGCCGTAGTTTATCTTCGAATGCGCGTAATATCACCACCGAAATCAGGCAGGGAAGAATCTCAGAAACAAAAAAACCCCTGCACCAGAGTCGCAGAGGCATTTTTTGCCAGCTCAAGGCTGTTTTGCTGATCATCCACCTGAGTCTGCAGCGCGGACTGCGAACTCAACACTTCTTGCCGGAGTCTCTGTATTGCAGGAACAGGCAACAGTGCAATACATTTCTCCCTCATAATCATGAAGTCGCCCGAAGTGAAGTGGCTATCCTAGTGAATTCAAAACACCAAATACAGCAAGTATTTTTGGATGGGCATTCGGCTTTTTTGAATACTGGTACGGGAGAGCCCGGTACTGAGACTCATCTCATGCCGACAAAGGTATGAGCCTGTCGATAAAAAACTCTCATTTAGACTCCCTTTCTGACAGCCTAAGAGATACTCTAATGACACCTCAAAGTCGGCAAATAGTAGTATTCACTTCATGATCCCAACGGAATCCCTCGAAATTGTCAGGGCCGTAGCCCACTTCAGAAACTTTACCGCAGCAGCCAAGCACCTGCATAAAGTACCTTCTGCCATCAGCTACACCGTCCGGAAGCTGGAAGAGCGACTGGATGTACAACTGTTTTTGAGAGACAGCAAGCGGGTCGAGCTGACTCCGGCGGGTGAGCACTTTATCAAGCAGACAGGCAAACTGCTGGCTGAACTGGAGGAACTGGAAAAAACAACCCGCCAGATGGCTTCGGGCTGGGAACATGACATCAAGATTGCCCTGGATAACGTCGTTAACCAGGGCATGGTTTACGATTTGATTCGCGACCTTCAAACCGTTCGTCCCGAGACCAACCTTGTAATCAATACTGAAGTTCACAACGGCTCATGGGATGCCCTCTTCCACAACCGATGCCAGCTGGTCATTGGTGCTCCCAAAACCATTCCAGACAATATTGCTACTAATGACCGTTTTGAATGGAAATCTATGGGTTCTCTGGCATGGGACCTGGTGATGTCTCCAGAGCATCCATTGGCCAGCGTTTCCGGTCCGATCAGCCAGGACATGCTGAAGACTTATAGTTCGATCTGCATTCAGGATACTTCCAGAGTCTTTCGACAGGGCTACAACCTGTTGCTCGAAGACCAGCAAATCCTTCTGGTTCCCAGTTTTCGCATGGCTATTGAATGCCTGCTGAAAGGGTTGGGCATCACTATCATGCCAAGCCACTTTGTTCAGCCCTACATTGAACAGGAGTTGCTGATTCGCAAGGATGTTCTGGATATTCCCATGAATGATCGTTGCTATCTGGCCTGGAACAAGGAAGTCATGGGCAACGGTATTCGCTGGGTTCTGAACTGGTTGGGTGAAGAAAATTGGCTGAACAAAGTCTGGCTACAGTACGACGCCATGAAGCCCATGGGATATCACGTTCCCTGAATCATACGTGTCAGGCAACTGTGCACTGGAAGTCCAGCGCAGACTTCAGGGGTGGATATGTCTTCTTAAGATGGATGCGGCCAGCACTTCATATGCAGCTCGCATGCAAGCTCTTCTTCTACAGGACCAATGACTTCTATGTTGCCATAGCAGCAGTCAAAAACGTTTCTGCAACCCATTTGAGTGGAGTGCCCGGCAATCTGGTCCAGTGCTTGCATACTGCATCCGTACACCACTTTCTGGATTCCGGCCCAATATATTGCTCCGGCACACATTGGGCAGGGCTCTGTGCTGCTGTAAAGTGTGCATTCACACAGTTGTTCTCTTGGTATCTGTCTGCAGGCATGGCTGACCAGACTGAGTTCTGCATGCCGGGTCTGGTCACTTTCTGCTTCGGTAGTGCTTTCAGACTCCAAAAGAATTCTGCCGTTATGCACCAGCACCGCACCAAAGGGCGCCTCCCCTTTGTCCAGAGCCTGACTGGATAACTCTATAGCTCGATAGATGAATGGTTTGTGCTCACTCATGAGAAACCCCATAGATATCGGAGAGAGGAATTTTTATGTTAGCAGGAAGTCCCGCTTCTGCGCCGATCAAAACGGTTACCCATAGCCAGTAAATTCCCCAGCAAAATAACCGCCACTCCCAACACAGAAACCGGCGTCCATTGGTGCCCCTCCAAAACGGTTGAGATCAACAAGGCAATGATGGGATAAATAATATCGACATAGGCGGTTCTGTCAGATCCCATGCGCTGAATCAGGGCAATGTATGAGGTCATTGCCACTACCGAACCAAAAGTCACCAGATAAATCAGGGAAACCAGATAACCCGGACTGAAGTCAAACGTTGGCGGAACGCCACGGAGCAAAGCCATAGCCCCCATTTCCAGACCACCGTAAAACATGGCAAACACCGTCACAGGTGCCACTGACAAGCCATCTTTCTGATTAACTTCACAGGAGACACTGCCCATGGAAAACATCAGTGCAGCGCCCAGTGCCAATGCCAGTCCCTTTAGCTGCAGGGTATTGGAATCAATCTGTGAGATATGGGGAAAAAACACCATAAGCACACCGGCACTGCCCAATGTCGCTCCTATGAGAACAGAACGTTTAACGGCGTGCCCTAACCAGAAACGAGCAATCACAACATTTGAATAAAGAATGCCCGTACAAATTAATGCTGAAAGCCCACTACTGATGAATTTTTCGCTTTCATAGACCAGCCAGTAGGAAATACCGCAAAGGAAGGTTCCCTGGAAAAAGAATCTGAGATGCTGCCGACGGGTAAAGCCCGTTAAGCCGCCTCTGAAACAGCAAATAAACCATAACAACACAGCGCCAGACAGAAACCGGTAAGCGACTGACCACATGGCGTCAACAGTCCCCAGCTGCCAGCTGACGGCATACCAGGTGGAGCCCCAGACCAGAGAGCAGATACAGAAAAGAGTGGCATTGGACACGTTCTGAACTTCCCGCATCAGAATATTAACTGTATGACATTAGGCCAACTGCAAAGTTTCGCCAGAGCACTAAACGCTTTATATCCAATTCTGATAAAAACTGGAAATTGCTTAGTGGAACGAAAACTTGCCTTCAACCGGGGGGACACAATGCTCTTGTTCTGACACGACATACTGCATGGTCTGACACTCCCGGTACAACCAGCTCTTGGCTTCCAGGGACATTGCAAGAAATTCAGAGAACTGACTATAACAGATGCCATTGGCGGTCATCATAATATCGGAAGCCACCAGCAAAAAATGGCCTGAATCCAGCATCTCCAGAAACAGTTTAAGGGTAGGTAAACCATGGTTGAGGCGGGTCATATCGGCCTGAACTAAAAATGCAGAGGAAGGCTTCAAATCCAGCTCGGTTGAAAAAAGAATACCAAATGGCTTAATAAACAGACGACTATCGAGTACGCCATCCAGAGACTGAAGTGATGAGATATGCAACCCCTCACACCGGTCACACATCCAGAATTCATGACCGTCCTTATTGAGCCATTCTGCCACCTGCTGAAGGTCTGGTATTACTAACTTTCGCATCAACGCTATCTCTGTTTTATTAACTATCTTATGGGTTCCTTCAGAGTGAGGAAATGGTCAGTTTGACCAAAACCTGATGCAATCCAATTGCACCGGTTATCAAAATCTGCAAGTGTCACTAACGATTCTGTCAGTCATTTTGGCGGCGAATCCCTGCATACTCTGCAAACAACATCAAATAGCAACACAAGGAGTGCAGATTATGCAGGGATCATCAACAATCAGTGCCGTTATCCAAACAGCCCTACACGCCGCCGCAAGCCCGTTCGCAGGCATTACTGCCGGAGTGCGATTACTCACCACCATGGTAGCGACTCCTGGTGCTGTCGCAGGCTACCTGCTAGGAAAACTGGTCAGTAAAGCCATTGAAGCGAGTGTAAAAAGGTTCAACAAAAACCGAACCATGAAGACCCGCAAGCACCTTTGCCGCATCGTCAGGGTACTGCAAACGACTGGCACCATTGTTGGCACTACTCTGGTGATCATGCAGGCACTCTCTCACCCTCTGTTGATGGCCTTATATGCTGCCCCCGTGGTGACAACAGCAGCCAAACAAACCGTCAGACACCTTATCGCCTGTGGAAGCGTTTACCGGTCGTTCAAAAGATACGGAGCCTCAGAAACCTTGAGGCGGACTGAGAGAATAGCCTCGTGCTCAACAGCAAAGCCATTCCAGGAGGCTCATTAGAGGCAGGCACAAAGGTTGATGTTGGCTCAGCCCGGCAAATTTCTTATTTGTCGCAACAAACCCGGCCTTAAATCTGTTAAAGTGCACGCCCAGACATCGTTCACTGCAACATAAGGCTTTGCTATGCGTTTTCTGGCTCAGGTTCAGGCTGCCATGCGTAAGAACAACTCTTTGCTCTGCGTAGGCCTGGACCCAATACCCGAGAAGTTCCCCGCCCACATTCAGGCGCTCGAGCAACCTATTCTGGAATTTAATCGCTTCATCATTGATGCCACCGCAGACTTGGTGTGCGCTTACAAACCTCAGGCTGCCCATTACCATGCCCGTGGTGCTGAAGACGAACTGGCCCAGACCATCGAATACATCCAGGATAATTATCCGGATATCCCTGTCATTCTCGACTCAAAGCGGGGCGATATTGGCAGCACGGCGGATCAGTACGCTATGGAAGCGTTTGATCGCTATCGTGCAGACGCTGTCACCGTCAACCCATATATGGGCATCGATACTATTGCACCCTTCAGCCGCTATGAAGATAAGGGTACCGTCATCCTTTGTCGAACCTCCAACCCCGGAGCCGCAGCGATTCAGAACCTGAAGGTCGGTGACGACTTCCTGTATGAAGTGATTGCCCGTAGGGCCAAAGAAGAGTGGAACAACCATAACAATCTGCTGCTGGTTGTTGGTGCCACCAACCCTGAAGAACTCAGGCGTATCCGTGCTATTACCGGTGATATGACTTTTCTGGTTCCGGGTCTGGGTGCCCAGGGTGGAGACGTAGAGGCCACCGTTAAAAATGGTCTCAACAGTCAGGGTGAAGGCATCATTGTAAACTCTTCCCGTGGCATCATTTATGCCGGCAGTGATGAAAACTTTGCCGAGGCAGCCAGGGCCGCCGCCATTGAGCTCAGAGACCAGGTGAATCAATACCGTTAACCATTGACATCTTCCCCTCCTGAACCGGTAGGGGATTCCTCTGCCAGGAGTCGGCTGCCTTGACGACAACAGGCACTGGCATGTGGCCGGGCTCTTTAAAGCGGTTTGCGAAGGCTGTGTATATCTTCTATACATCCTCTTTCTATTTTTTAAAAAAGTCTCGGGATGCATACACGCATATTCTTGCTCTTTTACTTTATCATTCTTTTTCAGGTACCTGTGACCTACGGAACGATAACAAAAACTTCACCAAGAGATTTTGTTGTAGTACGGGACGGAGAAACGAGAGAAATTACCATAGTGGGTACACTTGGGATCATTGAATATTTTGCAGAGGTTAAACATAAAAATTCCGCATGCTCTGGTTGCAGAATGTATTTAATTAGAACATCTGACGGAAGATATTATGTACATCATAAAAAAAATAAAGTGGAGGAACCCGGCATGGCGAATTTGTTGAAACATTTAAGTGCCAGAAGTCGGAGACCAGGGGCGCTTCTCCTTATTCCGGGAGAGGTAGCCGAGCAATATTTATTACCCTGTTATCTACCGGACAATGTTGGAACAGAAATGCAAACCACACACACCCCTCACTTATCGCAGCTACCCAATGGTGATTATCATATTATTCCGGGACCAGAAAGTTCAATTTCTGAAACGATGATTGTTGGCGTTTTTGAAGTAATAGAAGAGATGACCTTTCCGATTCAGTGATGCAGATCAAACTTCTTAAGCTCAAGATAGCCGCTTGAATGCGTCAAAAAAATTGTGTGATTACGATGGGGCTACCCAAATGCGGTCGGATTTTAACCAAAGGGTTACGATGACCAGAAGTGTAAGAGCTATTGGCTGCGTAGGCAAACGATAAGGTGAGTGCTTGCGAGATAGGCTTTCAGTCCCAGTCAATCACTGCTCCAACAAGTTCCGGATCAATGATCAAAGTCCCTGAGCAAGCTGAATTGACTGAGGCGTGAAGCTTTGCGATCAAATGTCCAGGTGGTTTTACATTGAAGCCCGTTATGATGAGCAATCATTGCATCGGCAAAATCGTAACCGTTGGTATAATCATCAAGGGCTTTGAGTGTGGCCTGATAGTCCTGCGTCAGGCACTTTTGTAACTGAATAACGGCTCTTAATTTCTGACATTGCTGAGCTGGACTGACTTGATAGAAGTGAGTGAGTACCCAGACACATTCTACCAGAACTACAGGACTGATATAGAACTTGTTACAATTCTTCAAAAAACTGATTGTCTGTTGATATTGGTTTTCATCATCCCTGACAAGGTAGCGAACAAGAATATTGGTATCAATGCCCTCCATTTTTGCCGCCTTCTTTACCCTGCCATAATGCCTGAGCTCCTTCTTGAATGGCTTTCTCCATATCATCAAGAGTCGCTTTCCGGCCATTAGTATGATCTGCGAGGCATCCTCCCAAGGCTTCGATATCATCAGACATTGGGGTAAGTACAATCATTCCATCCTTCTCTTCAAACATAACTTTATCGCCAGGTTGAAGTTGGAATTTTGCCCTTATTTCAATAGGAATAGTAACCTGACCTTTGCTGGTAATAGAGCTGGTTGACATAGTTTTGATCTCACTGAAAGAGTATTACTAAAAGTAATACCTGCTCGATTACCTGTCAAAATGTCCACCTTTTGTAGGATTAACGGTTCCAAACAAAGTCCATCTGTTTTGCCGTTTTCTCAGCAAGTTCCAGACTGTGCAACAAACTCACCAGTGAAAGACTCATATCGATTCCGGCGGTAATACCGGCTGATGTCATAATAGAGCCGTCTTTTACCCAGCGCTGGCCAGAGATCACATCCAGTGCTGGATACTGTCGCTTAAGGTCAGGAATATCTTCCCAGTGAGTGGTGATCTTGATTTGGCTACTCTTGCGCTTTTTCGAATATAAAGAGATCTGACCAGTTGGGCAAGGCTTCAGGGCAGAAATGAAATGCCTGAAAAGACACACGCAGCCATTTAAAACAGCAAAGCTGTTGCGAGGAATTGCAACGAAGATACAGGTTCGGTACTCCCTTACAACCCTGCTGTTGTTGGCTTCTGTTTTTTCAGCTGTATACTTAGGCGTTATTTCTGATTAAGGAAGCTTCCCATGCGCAGACTCAAGAAGCTGTTCGACCAAAACCGCGAATGGTCAGAGGCTGTTCGGGAAAAAGAACCTGGTTTTTTTGAACAGCTTTCTCAGCAACAGGCGCCCAAATACCTCTGGATAGGCTGTTCTGACAGTCGGGTACCCGCCAATCAGATTACCGGTCTGGTACCTGGTGAGCTGTTTGTGCACAGAAATGTGGCCAATCAGGTCATTCACACCGATCTCAACTGTCTCTCTGTTATCCAGTTCGCCGTTGAGTACCTGAAAGTCGAGCACATTATAGTAACCGGCCACTACGGTTGCGGAGGTGTTCAGGCAGCGGTTAAGAACGGCAAACTGGGCCTGATTGATAATTGGCTACGTCATATTCAGGACGTACAGCACAAGCATCAAACCTTCCTCAATACTCTCGACAATCAGGAAGACGTGTTCGAATGCATGTATGAACTGAATGTTGTGGAACAAGCTCTGAATGTCTGCCAGACCACCATCGTTCAAGATGCCTGGCTACGAGAACAAGACCTGACTGTCCACAGCTGGATTTATGGACTGAAAGACGGCCTTCTGAGAGATCTGGGATTATGTGTCTCTGATCCGGAAAGCCTGGATGAGCTTTACAGCAATGCCATCAGGCAGATCACCAGTGCAGCTGTTGGATGATGATATAGATACCCTTTCATTTTCTTGATCTATCCTTCCTCTCTGAAAACCAAATCGGAAGGATAGAATTATCAGACATACACTCTTTGCGGCACAACTGTTTCTGCTGTGGTTTTTTCTGTCATCTCTCAGGCCAGAGCGCATGCTCTGGCAGCAGGTGATAATGTTAAGGTGCCTTCAAAGAGAACGGAATCAGGCAGTTAAACTTCGATTCAATATCTGCCCATCTGGAGAGAAGACTGTGTGACTTCTCAATAGAGAGTTCAATATCTCATCAGGCGCTTGTTGTACTTCCCTTTCCCTGACAATGGTTCTGCAATAAGGACAGGTTGTATTTTCCAATAGCCAAGTCTCCAGGCAGTCTTCGTGAAACATATGTCTGCATTGTTCAAGAACCGTGACTGCCCTTCTGGCAAAAGGTTCGAGACAAACAGAGCAATTATCGGTCTCCTGTTGATAGGGCGACCGATTATTTGGGCTGCCGGGTGGTGTAATTCCGTCCATATCTCTTACTCCTGTTTCTGTTTTTCATATAACTTGTAGTCTCAGATCATTGTCTATCCATTTAGTTCCCTGCGCTTATTTTTTTGTTACGCCCGGCATGGGCTTACAGGGTGAAAGCCCCCTGTGAAAGAACCTGCATCTGACTGGCGGTAAAGACGCCCGCTGATGACAACCACCATTAATGTACTACAGTCCCGCAAGGAGCTGTGCGGAGGCAGTCTGTGCGGAATAACATAATTTGCCGGAACCAGGTGACAGGATCACGTTTTAAAGTAAGAATAAATGCATCCTGGTGGGTGAAATTTGTTCTTCACTCATAGCTGCCTTGAATAAAATAACGAACACTAAGCCGCACGCGCTTTCCACTCCAGAGGATACATCCATGATATCTGAAAAATATCCGGTCCTGATGAGACTGCTTCACTGGCTGATGGCCCTTACAATCCTGGGTATCATTGCCAGTGGTTGGTACATGGCAGGTCTGTCCAAAGATGTCAGCTATAAATACGACATCTACCCATGGCACAAGTCTTTCGGCATCCTGGTGCTCCTGCTGGTAGTGATCCGTATTCTGATACGATTATTCAGCAAAGTACCCAAGCTACCCAAAGGATTGCCGCATCATGAAAAGGTATTGGCCAGAGTCACTCATTATTCTCTCTATGCCTTGATGATTCTTGTGCCTGTCAGCGGTCTCACCATGTCGGACGCTGGAGGGCGTGCTGTCTTCTTCTTTGGCATACCTCTGCCCGAGTTAATGGAAGACAACAAGGAGCTTGCAGGAACCCTGCATACGATTCACACCTATATTCCCTACGCATTTCTGGGGATCATTGCGCTTCATGTGGTAGGTGCACTTAAACACCGGTTTATGGATAAACCTGAAAACGATGTGCTCGGCAGAATGTTGTGAATTTGTCAAAAAGGGCTCCTTGTAAGAGCCCTTTTCTATAGTCTTTCCCAGTGAGCCCCGCGCCCTTTGCCAATGGGCTTCAGCTCTCCGCTTCTTCGCTTCTGCTGAACCACCTTCTTCACCAGTTCCCGGCTGACCGTAGGTAACTGAATACAAATATCAGCCACTGAAAAAGGACCCTTTGCATTGTCAATTGCCATAGCAATCAACTGCGACTTGGGAGCCCGGCTGCCCTGGTTTTGCAGTGCATCCACCCTTAACTCCAGCTCTTCATACGCTTTGATCACACTATCCAGAAAGAAGTTAATCCAGGGCATGGGGTTATGGGTCCCTTCATGCCAACCTTTTACACTGAACCGGAGGGCATTCATATAAACCTGCTCGTTCTGGGCAAAGATTCTTTCCAAACTGATATAGCGACAAATATCATAGCCATTGATGGAAAGCATTAGAGTAGCAATAAGCCGGGAAATCCGGGTATTCCCATCACTGAACGGGTGTATGCAGAGAAAATCCAGTACTGCACAACTCACCACCAGCAGAGGTTCTATCGTCTTTTCCAGACACTGGTGATAGAGCCCCACGCTGAACTCCATCGCTTTTGGCGTTTCAGTAGCCGGAACGGTTCGATAAAGAACGCCTACCCGATTACCCTCTGAATCACGCTCCACAATATCCTTGTTGGTCGCTTTCCATCGTCCTCCTTCATGGGGAAAGTGACTGTACAGGGTGGCATGAAGCTGCCGGATAAGCCCCGGAGAAACATTAGTGTGCTCTGCAGGCTCCGTCACCCTGTCCAGTACATCACGGTACCCCGCTATCTGTCTTTCAGCTGAAGTGGCTGGCTTAATTTCATATTGCACCAGTTTTCTTAATGCTTCCTTGCTGACGGCAATGTTCTCAAGACTGTTGCCATACTCCACAGACTCCAGAGTAGCTACCTGCCTGAGCGTATCGAGAATCTCAGCCTGTTGACGCAGGGTATGGGGCTGTCGTCCACGGAATTCACCCATCTGTCTGAAGCGTCCCAACTGGGAGGCAGTGAATCGATAGTCTGACAAGCGTTCCAGCGTGTGCATTTGGATTCCTGACTAACGGTTAATTATCGGATAATATTCCTGCAAATTATGCCTGTAAGTCATTTAGTATCCAATAAACTTATAAGTTTGCTAATACACTTATTAATCGTGAAAAGACGGTTAATGTTCAATTATTTTGCATATCAACCGTCAAATCGACAGATAAATTAATTGTTACTGTCATCAGACGAACTTAATCGATAAACCTTGACGTAATGACCTGTTCTCAGAGTCGACATAAGCACCTGTAGCGCTCTATTCCATTCACAAACCAGCCCGCTGGAAGCTCTCAACGAAGCTCGCTCTCCAATATTGTCAGAGAAACACAACATTCTCAGCGTCATAGTGGCATCTTGAGCCGAGATGATTGCAACAAATTTCGGTTCGTAGGGTTCCTGAATCACCATGATAAAGTCACCCGTTCCAAGTGAAGCGCTCATTAACTGTCGGACTGAGTTGAACTCCTGAAGCTCTTGGGGCTCAAGCTCAATCTTAAGGGCCATCATCGCTTGCCCCATATCCATTAACCTTAACAAGGCATACAAATCCGGAAGCCGCGATTCGTCCAGGCCCTTAGGCAATGAAATCTTTTCTAAATCGCTCGACATTTGATTCAAAAAACATTGCCGAATCGCAATGTCATGCCCTTTTGTGGTATCTGAAGCCAGGGTCACTCCAAGCTTGCCACTGCAATCCCCCTTATGCGGGCTGGCTACTTCTTCTTCATACGGGCTATAAAAGGCCGTAGAGGTAGCCTCTAATATGTACTTGAGCACATCAACTGTGGCCGGTAAATGAACCCGATAAAGCTGGCCTTTCATCTTATTCAGGTAGAATTTGATTCCCCAAGAAAAGAGTTTTTGATCATTAGTGACATAGCCAATCAGACCGCCTGTCTGATTCAGAAGAAAAGCAAAGGTCATTATTTTTTCTACGACAATGAAGGCAAGGAAATAGTCTCCCTGAGTATTGGGAAGAATCAAGGCATAATAACCATCAGGTAAAGCCTTAATATCGCTTATGGGTTGGGCGTGCTCCCCCATCCAGCCAACAGAAGCCAGCCCTGCCACTACATTCTGTTGCATATCAGCCTGCACGTTCTTCCGTTGCATGGCAGCCTGAGCCTGAGTTAACACCTGCTGAAATTGCAGTACGTTAAGATCTGAAGCCTCGAAAACAATCGGCACCATACTCGTTTCCAGATAACAAACATTGAAGGATGAAGCCGATGGTGACCGCCCGGGAGGCTCAAGGTCAACTGGAGCTTGCTGCTTGAAAACGCTGAAGTCGTACGGCTCGGTACACCATTTACAATCAAGTTGATTTTCAGTATCCGGATCTGAGTCTGATCCTGGATCTGGATCTGGATCTGGATCTGGATCTGGATCTGGATCTGGATCTGGATCTGGATCTGGATCTGGATCTGGATCTGGATCTGGATCTGGATCTGGATCTGGATCTGGGTCTGAATCTGAATCTTGATCTGAATCTTGTTCTGAATCTTGATCTGAATCTTGATCTGAATCTTGATCTGAATCTTGATCTGAATCTTGATCTTGATCTTGATCTTGATCCAGATCTGGATCTAGATCTGAATCTTTATCTTGATCTGAGTCTGAATCTGGCTCTGCGTCTGGAACAGAAACAGGAAGCGCTTCGTTTGAAAAACCACTACCGGATGATTCTAATAAAGTCATTTGACTGGTTGAAGCTCCATCAAAAGCAACATTCCATTTACTGCAACCGGGCTCCGTTCGAGGATCCCATCTTAGCTTAATAATCAAAGGTTTTTCTTCACACTGGCAAGTTTTTTCTGTGGATAAATAAACTATGCCGGGCATGGGCTCTTTGCCATTTCTTCTCGAGATGCCACACTGCCCATTTTTTTTTATTCTTACCCGGGCAATCACCCTTTTTTCTCTATACCGCTTGCCACATTGATCACATCGACAATTACAGACATCAAGACTAAGGCCACACTGCTTACACTTTTGATGACCTGATTTATCTACGACTATTTTAGCTTTATTAGTTTCGTCATATCCTTGACTGTAAAATGCTCCAAGCAATAGAAATACAAACGACAGTACACTCAAACCTGCTCTGAGCATAAAGCCTCCTAAAACAAACCGTTCAGGCAGACTAGATACTTAATTGAGATTAGTCATGGGGAATCGGAAAAATTACTCATCTTTTCGATAAAATGATTTATTCCATCCAAAGCGAGTCATCAGATCAGAAAAAACATCATCCAGCGAAGCAGACAAAAGGAGCGGTCGATGAGTAACGGGATGACTTAACTCCATGTCGGTACAGGACAGTAGTAATCTTCCTGCTGAAAAGTATTGGGCAAAATATCGATTATGAACCCCCTTCCCATGCTTGGCATCGCCAATAATCGGGTGGGCTATGTGCTTCATATGTCGACGAATCTGATGCTTCCTGCCCGTTTGGGGCCAGACCCTCACCAACGAGTAACGGCTGGTTGGGTATCTTTCGATGGCAAAAGGCAGCTCAACAGTCGCTAGTCTTTCATAAGCGGTAACTGCCTTCTGGGCTGGTTTGTCCTGACGAGCCTTGCGGTCTGTCATTTTATCCAGCTCTTCTTTCAGAGGATAATCAATCACACCAGACTCTGGCACATACCCCCTTGCGACTGCTAAATAGGTTTTCTTTACCAACCCCTCCTCAAATTGTTTTCCAGCCAGTCGGGCAACCTCCGATGACAGGGCAAACAGCAAAACACCCGAAGTGGGCTTATCCAGACGGTGCAGTGGATAAACATGCTGGCCTACCTGATTTCTGACGATCTGCAAAGCAAACCGGGTTTCATTCCGGTCAATCATAGATCGATGCACCAGTAGGCCCGATGGTTTGTTCACCGCTATCAGCCATTGATCCTGATAAATGATTTCCAGTGTTTCTGAAGTCTCTTCCGACATGCACAACTTCTCAATATCAAAGGAGGCTATTTTTATTCGGACACGATGTGCTTCTTGAATACGAAGAGGTAGTCAGGCTCCCCGACAATAAACACAGTTCCCTGCCTGTCCATGGTAACCCCCTCTGGCTGTTTAATCGTATTCTTCAGTCCGTGCCAGCCCTTCTCCAGTTCCATAACACTGACGGTATCTCCATTCTCATCCAGCTCTGTCAGAGAATCGGACTGATCACTGAGCACAACAAAATGCCTTGAAACCGTATCGTAGTGCATACCTGACAGATCCCGATTGAAAAACCTCAGGCTTTTTTCCATTTCCTTTTGCTCTGTAATCACCAGCTTTCTATCCTTCCCCTGCTCGGTGAAACCATCGATACGAAAAATCCGGATGGGATCTCTCTCCTTGAGGACATAGATCGATTTTGTCTCTGGATCCCAGGCAATCCCTTCAAAACCTTTGTTGCCCCCTTCTCCTATGCCAAAGGTAAAACTGGGGGCATTGGAGAAGTCTATCTCATTCGAGCTCGTTTTAATGTCCACCATCAACAATTCCTGCTGACGTTCGTTCACAATGATAAAACGATCTCCATCAGCCCAGGCAATGCCTTCTACGTCAGCATTAAGATTGGATGTCAGCTTTCTCTTAAGGTTTCCATTCCGGTCGTACTCAAGCACATTAATTGCAGAACCTCCTCCGGATACAACATAAAGGGAATCGGTGACAGGACACCACGTCACTCCGGAGACCTGGTCTCCTGCATCGGCAAGTTTCAGAGGTCCTGCCGCTAACTCATATTCATTCAGCCCGATGGCATCCTCCCGCTGTTCACGGGTAATCGTATGAGACAGGTATTCATTGTAGAGTTTGTTATCGATATCGAAATAGTTGATAGCGATCACGGCCAGAGTCAGAATGATAATGATCCCGAGGGACAGTTTTTTGGAGTGCTTCATAACGAGGGAATACGCCAGTTTCAAGGAGCCTGATGATGGGCAAAAAGCTGTTAGATCACCTCGAGATCAGACAAGTCAGCTCTCATAAGACTATCGGTACCCAGATCGAAGCCCGCCACTGAAACATGAACATCAAACAAGCTTTTCAGGGCTCTGAGATCTCTCAGCTCGGGCCAGCGACCCCGATCTTCTTCCCAGGCAGACAGTTCGTTTTCCATCATGTCCCGGGCATGGTTGGCTAGTGATGCTTCCAGACCTTCCTCCGTTTCCTGCTCATCCAGCAGGTAGGAGCCACCTTCCAGACTCCAGTCTTGCGGCAATTCTGTCCCCAGTCCTTTTGCCCAGTCAATAAAAGGCTGTCTGGGCTTCAGGGTTACAACACAGCGATTAATAAACTTCATGACTTCTACCCTAAAAGTGCAGCTCTATCGGACTCTGTGACCGCTTCGTATTGCCTGATGAGCTGCCATTTCCGCTCAAGGAGAATGATTTATGAGGCTTTAATACCATCAGTGCTTCACAAACGCAGCATTATGCTCCTGGTAGATACAGAAAATCAAACAGTGGGAATCAAACATACTGTCAGCACAATGGCCTGAAGCCAAGACCCACTGGAAGGTATGGCACCAAAGTCAGACGGTGGTGCGCCACCAAAAAAATCAGCACAGTCGGTTTTGCTGTACACGGAATGAAAACCCGGCAATTCTTGTCTAAATTGTGCGATGGCAGTTCCAGACTCCAGTTTCCGGAGTCTTATTGCTTCTAACCTAATTCTACCAAGGGCTGGATGCGATCTGATTATCAAGCACGAAAAACCGCAGAATCAAGTGAGAACAGATTCGCGATTGTCCATGAAATTGCAGTAAGCCCAATTCGAAACAGTGGAGAAGTTGTTCATGAATCTTTTGTTCAGCGCGAAAGGCTTTTTGCTTCCTTGCGCCATTGTGCTGTTATGCCTTTCTGTTAAGGTTTCAGTGGGTCTTCAAGGAGTGACTTTATCTCTATCTATGGTTGAGCCTGTTCTGGCAAAAAGCGGAGTTGCGGTATCTGATGAAGGTACAACCATTCAACTCGGTAACAGAGTCATTTATCTGGATGACTTAACCCGGGATGACGTGAACTGGATATGGCAGTCGTTCTTGTATGGAGGTGTCATGTCGGCCATATTTTCTACCATGGCTTTGAGTTATGGGTTTTATTTTCACCATCACTGGCTCAATTCCTGTTCCATTGCGATATTAGGTACGGCAACGTCAGCCCTTCTTTATACGGATGCGATTCTAACCCGATTCAGGTTTGGATATGCTTTAGTTCGGAATGTTTTTTCTCTTGATTATCCTATGCCTTATGCCGCCGTTGCCTGCTTAGTGCTGACAAGAGAAGAGCACAACCAGAATAATCCCCTGCGAACATACGTTAGTCCAAAGCTTTTATTGCTGTTACCGCTGGTAAAAATTCTAAGCTTGTTGTTCTTTGAAGATAAGGGTAATACCAAAACCCATATGGATTTGACCATGGCAGGACGCGCAGCCGGTTTGTTCATTATCTATACCGGACCATCTCCTATGAAGAGGATTTCTTACAAGCTGGAAAGAGCAGGGGTTAGCGAACTCAGTGCAGACCATGATGGTTACAGCGCTCTGGCAAAAGCTATGGATGAGAATGGCCTCAGCGCTGTCTATATAGCTCCATCATTTTTTAAGTTCTTTCCAATGCCTTCGTCTAAGCCGGACGGCAATCAAGTGCCAGAGTATCTTGTTGCACTGGCCTTCATCTGTTTTCATGTGCACGATGGTGATGAACTGGTATACGGTATGCTGGTCCAGAGGGCTTCTGATTTGAAAAAATCGGAAGTTTTTCCACCTTATCTGTTGTCTGCTTTTTCTAATTCTTATAATCGCTCGGCTATCGTCAAGGCTCGAACGCTTCTTGCCCCAGTGTTTCTTGAAGAAGTCGCTCAGTTTCTCAATGAGTACGGCAACAATAAAACTGTCCAGACTAAGGATATAGCAGGAAATGTCCTGCATTATTACTTTTATAACAGGGAAAGCCGGGGGGAGGTTGCTGACATACAACACACTAAAGATACTTCGTATTTCACTTTTCCCGGTTCAGATGGATTCTCTGAGGCTACTATCACCTGGAGCAGCCAGATTGATGGACAGCAAACATTGGCTCTGGATAGTGGCTGCAATGAGGATAACAGCTGTGTATTTTCTCAGTATAAAGTGCCTGCATGGGTCAATAAAGTGTTAAGTATTCAGTTGGCTTACCTGGGATATTTTGTCGGTTTCAACTGGGCCCAAAGCGCTGTTAATGCTGTCCGTTCAGGCAAGCATGTATTACCAAATTTTGAAGCTACGGATTACAACGGTGATGAAGACCGTTGTCCAGTCTGTATGCGTCCATCAATAAGCAATGAAGAGGGTACCTTTGATGGACTCAATGAGGATGAGCCTGTCGCGTTACTGAACCTGGCATGCAAGCACCCTATCTGTGCAGATTGTCAGAACCAGTTGATCCAGAATCAACTGGATGACAACCTACTCTCTGCCTGGAAGTTACAGCGCTTTGGTGTTAAGTGTCCAACCTGCAACCAAAAATCCTCTTTCACTCTGCTACCTTAAGTTCATGTATCTGAAAGGTGCTGTTCAATTCAAAAGTGGAAGCCCTCCCATCAAGGGGTTCAGAAGGAGCAAAAAAAATTTTGTCCTTTCTCCCCAAGGGGGTTGCTGCTTTTTCACTTTCGAACGAACAGCGCCTACCTGAAAAGTGTCTGCTTTCTTGGGGTGGTGTAAAGAGTCGGGGGTAGCGAGTTTGATTTCTTATAGGGCTGATGCATTGTTTTATTTTGCCATGGAAAAAATACTGGTGTTGTTTTTTATGTTGGCTTCCTGCTTTTCTCTGGCCAATGAAGAGGTCGGTTTTTATCCAGACAATAGTACTGCTATGGCTGTGTTTGAGGGCGTTCAAGGGCACCCCTCTGAAATCGAAAGTGCATTAAAAGAGCAGGGTTTGGATAATTTAACTTTTAATGGAGAGGGCAGAAAAGATCTGGAAAGAATCAATAGTATTTTCAGTAATGCAGTCAAAGATAATGATCGATACGGGCTTGCTCTTCAGGATTTTAGAGATTCGAGTCGACTTGATGATGTCTTTTATGATGAAGGAGGGCTGCATGCAGCAGACCATTTGATCGATGAAGCACTTTATGATGATCCTGAGTTGTTGCAGACTGTTAATGAGGCCTTGAAACAAGGGTTCTCGTTTTTGCCCCTGGTTTACTCTCAATACAGTACATGGTGGCACTTATATAATAGCGTCGGGGATTTCTATCAGGTTCTAAAAGACAGACTGGCGGCTATGCAGGAGCAGCCAGTGCAAACCGTTGGAAAAAAGTCTGATCAATCAAGTTTCCTGAATTGTTTTTTTTCTGGAAGTAAGTCCCAGTGCTATAAACCTGAAATGCTTAGCTATGCCATTTCAGGTATCAGCGTGGCCTGGCTATTATATACAAGTTATCGACTTCTTTATGTCTACAGAGATCTCAATGTACCATCCGCTGCTTTTGTCGCAGTTACTCTGGCACTGGGTACTCTGACTTCAGCCTGGTGGGGGGAAAGTAATTCGATCTACGCTATTTTGGCTGTTCAGGCACTTCGGGGCTATTTCCTGGTAAGCGGTCATCATCGTGAATTGTTCAGCTCTAATAAACTGGTCAGAATTTTAGTGGCGTCTTATTATGTAAGTTCGGTTTTGAGTTCGATAGATAATCTACGCAATATTGGCTACTGGTCTGCTTTCAGGAAAGCTAATTGGCCTGCATATTATTTCTGTACCACATTGGCTGTGACCTCAGTTTTGGCTTACATCAGAAATATTCGTATTCCTGAGGCAATGCTGGTGACGGTGGGAGTCTCGACTTCAGCTTATCTGGTGACGGCATTTGCAGCCCTATACGGTGCTCAAAATATGCAGATGGAACACTGGCATTTGCTGCTTGTATATGGCGGTATGATTATAAATTCCATGATTGAATCGGCAGGAATGTACAATGTTATCCCTCAATTGACTCAACAGTCTGTGATTGCCTTACGCTATGCCTACTCTTTAACAACACCTGTTCCAGATGTTGTGGAGGGTTTTGATCCCGTATATTACATGGTAATGTCTATTGTCGTGCCTGTGTTTTATTTGCTAAATGTCCCGGTTCTGTAGGTATTGCAAAGCAAAAGCACTACTGATCTTGCCCAGCCTCGCGGGAGCCTGACCGAGAATAAGAATTTTAGCGCAGGCTCATCCGCCCTTTTTTCGACATGATCAAAAAATAATCGGGTATTAGGCGTTTTTTGATCAGATTTTACGTTTTCTGCCCATCCACTTGCCTTTATGCCACCATTTTTAATCTTTTTGCTTCTTCAAAACGAATCAATCCACTGGAAATCGATTTGGCAATTTTTTTAAAAGCAAATGTGCAGTTTCTGTTGTCTCTGCACAAAATCAAATATATTGTCCGGCACAGTGGCCTGAAGCCCAGGCCCACTGGAAGTTAAAGCCGCCCAGCTGGCCGGTAACATCGAGAACTTCGCCAATAAAGAAAAGCCCCGGCTGAATGCGGCTCTCAAAAGTTTTCGATGAAACTTTCGCAGTGTCTACACCGCCCAGCGTGACCTCTGCTTTTTTATAGCCTTCTGTACCAGAGGGTTTCAATGGCCAGTTTTCCAGTGCAATAGCCAAGTCTTCAAGCTCAGTCGGAGTATATAGTGCCACCAGCTTTTGACCATTGTCAGTTAATAATCTCAGTTGACCCTGCACACACAGTGCTTGAGACAACCTTTTGGTCATATGTTCAGACAAGATAGTTGCAGTCTGAGCCTTGGGTCTCTGTTTGACACAGGACTTAAGCCAGTCATGAATATCTGTGCCGGGAATCCAGTTGATGGAGACCGTATCTCCCGGCTTCCAGTAGGATGAAATCTGTAAAATGACCGGCCCGCTGACACCACGATGAGTAAACAGAATATTTTCCCGGAAAGACTGTCCATTGCAGCTGGCCACCACTTCTGAGCTGACGCCGGAAAGTTCTATAAAGTGCTTCAGCCAGGCTTGATCCATGATGAAAGGCACCAGTGCAGGTTTTTGCTCAATCAGTTCATGACCAAACTGTTCCGCTATCTGATAGCCAAACCCTGAGGCTCCCATTGTCGGAAATGATAAACCACCGGTTGCCACCACCAGTGACTGACAGGAGAACTCACCGATATTGGTTACCAGAGCGTAATCCGAAGAGTCATTGAGCTTGATTGATTCAACACAGGCTCTGGCTCGAATGGTGACGCCGGCATCCCGGCACTCACTGACCAGCAGATCGACAATGTCCTGCGAACGATTGTCACAGAAGAGCTGCCCCAGCGTTTTTTCATGCCAGGCTACCTGATACTTATCCACAAGCGCCTGAAAATCCCACTGGGTGAAACGTGCCAGGGCTGACTTGCAAAAATGAGTGTTATTCGAAAGATAATGGGCAGGTTCTGTATAAAGGTTGGTGAAGTTACAACGTCCTCCCCCTGAAATAATAATTTTTTTGCCGATCTTGTTGGCGTGATCCAGAACAAGAACGTTGCGACCCCGGTACCCAGCTGTGAGCGCACACATAAGACCCGATGCACCGGCTCCGATAATAATGGCATCGTACTTAGACTGCAGGGCTCTGGTCAGGGGCATATTCAGTAGATCTCAAATAGACAGGTAAGAGTCGATGAAGCCATTAGCATTGTTACTGTGATAGGGTAAACAAGCGCTGTAAACAAACCAAGGAGCATATACCGACTACCAATAATGGTTTGCCCCTTCTTCTGTTTCTTTCGGCCCGGACTTCAGACCGATATTGCCTGTCAGGGGGTTTTCAGAATACCCAGCACTTTGTTCAGGAACATTTTGGCTTCCTGAGGGCTGACGCTCTTACGCAGCTCAGCAGGGATCATACGCTGGTATGCACGGGCATTGGCTGGACGACTAGCTACCAGAGCATTTACCATAGCGGGCTTGAGCAAACGCTGCCCAGCAGGAGTGCTCGGGTAAGTTTTACGAATAGATTGAACATCGAATTCAATCAGAGCTTCAGCCAACGGGCTACTCACCACTTCAATAACTACTTCTGGCTCAGCTACCACGTTTGCTACCTTGGCTTCAGCTATTACAGGCTCAGCGTCGCCAGCTTCTAACCGGGCGTCTTCAGAAGCGATAAGACCATTAGCCGTAAGAGCCCGGGACAGCTCTTCACACATAACCCATACGGCTTCACCTGCTTCGTTTTTCTCATCAAGGGCAACAACAGAAGCACCAGTGCCAGCATCTATTTCCAGGAACCCGGCAATACGCTTGCCCAGATTGTTAATGATCAGGGATGCACGTTTAGCCCCCGTCAGAGCAATCACATGCTCAGCACTAGCGGCACGTCCGGGCAGAGAAAACCATGCTGTCAGCAGTTCAATGTCTTGAGGACGAACAGCTTTATTATTGTTAAGGGCCTTCTGGAACGAATCTTGGGTGATCAATGGCTTAACCTCTAGAAAAAAACCAACCATTTTTTCAGGAAACGATAAATTATCAATCCTTATATTTGCGGATCTTTATGCTTCTTCTCCTGAGCGCAGAAGCTAGGCACAGGTTTCACTCCATGCCGACTCATTTTAAAACATAAGGCAAGCAATGCAGGTAGTCTCTGAGTATTACTTGAAATTGTCCCATACAGATATGATAATGATTCTCAATTATATCCTAAGATCCTTTGAGCACTTATATGGCAAGACCTCCTGCAAGAGAGCTATTTGTTAAGAGCATTGAGTCCCTGAGCCCTCATATGAAGCGGGTCGTCCTGACCGGAGAATCGCTCTCTGATTTTCCACCCGATCAAGCCAGTGCCTACATCAAATTAATTTTCGATAATCCTGCAATGCCCGGAAAACCACTACGAAGAAGTTATACTGTTGTTTCCAGTGATCAGCGTGCACGGCATTTAACGATTGATTTCGCAGTGCATCCCGATGCCTGTGACCAGGGGCCTGCTGCGCGATGGCTTGAGGATGCCAGGATTGGCGATCCGATTTCAGTCTCTGGACCCGGTCCTACTAAACTGGTCGATCTGGATGCAGACTGGTTTGTTCTGGTCGGAGACCTGACCGCACTACCAGCTATTCGTGCAAACATAGAGATTTTACCCGCCCATGCAGAGGGTTATGTAATTCTGGAAATTCCCCATCAGGACGACCAGCAATCTCTGCTTCTGGAAGCATCGCTGATCCCCAAGGGCATGGAATTGATCTGGGTTATAAATCCACACCCAGGCCAACAGAAGGAGCTTTTAAAAGAAACTCTGGCTAACCTGCCTCATTTCCCCGGAGATCCCTATTTATGGGCTGCCAGTGAGCTGAACGCTGTGCTGGAGATCAGAAACTGGGTGAATGAAGAATCTCTGGCCCCCCGCTCTTCGCGCTACATCAGTAGCTACTGGCAGCTTGGCCTTCCAGATGAAGCCCACAAGATACAAAAGAAAGAAAGACTGTCTGAGTAAATAAGTGTCTCTACAATCGGTATTGCCCGCTCAGGCATTTTTCGTTTGACTTCCGAGCACGCCCTCAGGGATGGTGGAAGTGTCGTTTATGCAGGAGCAATCAACGACCCTGCGGCGATGAAAAGCGGATGGGATCGGGTGGTTCCAACACGCAACAAAAACCCCAGCCGATCACTCAACTGGGGTTTTGCTTTATTCAATGCCTGGCGATGACCTACTCTCACATGGGGAAACCCCACACTACCATCGGCGATCTGTCGTTTCACTTCCGAGTTCGGG
>NZ_JAGRPU010000002.1 GCF_024606225.1 Endozoicomonas sp. ISHI1
GCAAAGCGTAGTCGCAACTTCGTTACTGAGGCCCATCAATTCAGACACGTCGTAGTAACGAGTTCCGCCTTTGGTCTTTCTGGCAGGAAGCAGCTCACCTGTACTTTCCCATTTTCGTAGTGTTACTGGGTCTGTACCAAGTAAACGAGCTGCCTCACCTATCTTCACTAATCTCTTATCCATTCTTGAGATTGTATTAGATAGTTTTAGATTATAATAGATTATTACGAACTGTTTTTAACCCACTGGTTAAGACTTTTGCCTTTGGCTTCAGCAGCAGTGGCAGCAGCAGCGTGAACTTCAGGACTGATCCGTAGCATGAGATTGCCTGAGTATGGCCTTTGAACTGGACGGCCCGTTTTCTCACTGATGGCGATATATTCATCAACTGCCTCATGAAATGCAGTTTCCAGTTCATCGACGGAAGAGCCATGAAAACCAACAATATCTTTTATGCCAGCAAGATGACCGAGAAAGATGCGATCTTCGTTATCGTACTCAACTTTGGCAATGTAACCTCTGTGTTTCATCATATTCGTGATGTATCACACTAAAAAAGAAAATGGGTTTAAAACATGAGAACGACAGTGGATCTGGAACCGGGTTTGCTTGCCCAGCTCAAGGAGCAAGCCGCCAGAGAGCGCACAACCGTGAGCCAGTTGGCAAACCAGCTTATTCGCATGGCTATTGCCACACAGCAGAATAAACCAAGGAATGTGCTTTTCCAGTGGTATGTGGCAAAAAATAGCAAACCTGCCGAAGGTTTTGATCCGTCTGATCGTAGCTATCTTGATGACCTGGTTTAATGCTCGATGAAGCTGATTGATACTAATATTCTTGTCTACGCCAGCATTCCCTTTTCAGATCGCTCCCACGCTCCGGAGGGTTTCGCAAAACTCTGGTTCCCATGCTCCGAGGTCGTCATTCCCGCGAAGGCGGGAATCCAGTGCCAACAGTGGGACTCTACCTTCTCGGTGATGACAAGGCCGAGGGGTAAACGGGCAGTACGGTTCTGGTGGTTAGTCAGTGTGGATTCCCGCCTTCGCGGGAATGACGGGAGTGAAGCCAAGAATGACGGGAGCGGAACCTGAGTTTTGCGACAGCCTCAGAGCATGGGAACGGTGTGCCGTACACACAATCAGAATGATAAGGGATGATTAGCCTGAGTGTGTGGAAGCTATGGGAAAGATGGCGGAGTCGGTCGTCGGAGGCGGGCTCCAAACCACCTCAAGCGGCTGTCATTAAGAGTGGTGATCGTGAGCGTTGGGGAAAAGGCGAACAATTTGCACCCGCCTCTTCAACTGCTATCCTCAAACCTCAAACAAAATTGAAGGCTCAGACCTGCTGGCCGACTTATCCCCAGGGATGGGGGGTATCCCACCAAGCGCCTGGAGCGCGACTGGGAGGGAGCGGTTGATGGCTGAAGAATGGTATCCGTTTAATGGAGTGAACATTTATGAGTAATTTATACGAAACTGATTATCACCAGTGGCTGACTAATCAAGTAGCTTTGCTTAGAAATCATAATTTTGACCAACTAGACCTTGAAAATCTGTTGGAGGAGCTGGAGTTGAGTATTAAGCAAGACCTTCGAGAGTTAGAAAGTTTTTTGGTTAATCTCATACTCCATCTGCTTAAAATGGATTACCAGACAACGGTGTTGAGAGACAGTGTAGCCACTAAACGAGTTATTAAAGGTTGGGCTGAAAGTGTATTTAATGCAAGGGATGGGATAGTTGAATTAGTGGAAAAAAACCACAGCTTAGCACCAAGAATCGAAGATGTTTTAGAAGATTCTTACTTTAAAGCAAAAAAGAAAGCTATAAAAGCTATGAACCTTTATGTTAATGCCAATCAAAGGCTTGATGAAAGTAGCTTCCCAGATACTTGCCCATGGTCTTACGATCAAATGATGACTGAAGATTGGTATCCGCTGAACGGAGTAAATCTCTATGAGTAATTTAGCTCGTTCCCACGCTCTGCGTGGGAATGCATAAATTGCGCCTGACTCAGAACCCATAGCTAACCCTGGCAATAAACCCATGAGCCTTGTAGCTGTCCATCCAGTCATAGTGATAGCTCAGGGTAAAGGTCAGGTTGCTGTGGCTTTCCAGGTTAACCGCGGCATCGAACTGGTAACGGTTTTGTTCACGTTTGGCGCCGTTCACCAGGAAAGCGTCGCCACCCTGGGCAAAGTGCGCGGTCATGGTCACCGGGTCGTCCTTGAAGTCGTGGTAGGCCATCAGGCTGACTTCAGGTTTGACGGTCGTACTGGCTGTGGCGATATCACCCAACAGTTTCAGGCCGGCTCCCAGTTCCAGTATTTCGTAACTGTCGTTTTTGACCCTGTCAAACCCCAGGATGTCAAACCAACCGGTTCCCCGCTTTTCCCGGTAATCGTCCGGCTTGATGTTGGCATAGTTGAAGGCTAGCTGAGGTATCCAGCTCCATTCTCCTGACTGGCCCAAGGGGCGTTGACAGCCAGTCAGCAGACCGATATCCCATGAGTTGACGTCATATTTGGCCTCGATCTCACTTTTCCCAACGTAGCGCTTACCGTCATTTTCACCCCAGCTATAACCTATACGACCATCGACAAACAGTGAGCCTTGCTTAAAGTTGGAGTAGACGCTGAAGGTATGGCCTTCGGCATCGATCCTGCTGGTTGAGCCATGGGTTCCTTTAACATCAGCCTTTGAATAGGTATAGGCGACACCTAGCGTCAGTCGTTCATTCAGGTCAGAATCGATACCCAGCGTGAAGCCTTGGGTTTTGGCCTCATAACCGAAATACCCGTCTTTTTTATCCTGGATAGCATCCATGTTGGCGTACTGCAACCAGAGGTGGTCGGAAGTCACTGTATCACCGGCAGCAATACCGGTGCGAAGGCCAGACTGTCGTGCGCCAATGGCCGCGCGGGACTGCCTGATTGAAGCGATGGCAGAGCTGATGGAAGCACCGGACAGGTCAGGCGTCATCTGTCCGGCAATTTTGGCGACTTCGGCAGGGTTGTGATTGACCGCCTTGAGCTGGTCCAGAACCCAGCGGTTTAGTGGGTCACTGTCCCTGGTTGGGCCGGTGGTCAGCTTGTCAGTTGTTTTTCGATTGATTGCTACGTTAATCGCTTTCAAGGCTGAATCGTTGGCACCGCCGGATCGGGCAAGATCACCCACGAATGTTGCTGTATGGTGGTAGCTGACAACGAACAGCTGTCTGGCCGCCAGGCGAAGGGAGTAAGTGTTGTAAGGGCTTGGTGAAGTCGTTAGCAAGGAGGGCATTGCGTTAATGTCGCTGTCGGATGATTGCATCAAAATATATTCGGCGCTCTCACTGAAATTCGGTTGATTATTCAGTAAAACAACGGCTTCAGGGCCGATTTCAATTTCGGTGGCTTTGACGTAAGGCGCTTTTGGGTCAGTCTGCTCATCCAGAGTCACTTCCAGTGTGCCCTCTTGCTTATAAACACCTGTCACTTCCAATGCCGTGTCACGTCCGGACGGTTGAGCTGCAGAAGATACCTTCGCGTATAAAGTACCGCCTTTGCTAATGTGGACGACGGGGGTGGCCGACACTTTCTGGTTTGAGGTCAGGATCAGTTTGCCTGAAATGCTCACCGTTGTCATAGTCTCAATCCGCTGACCGCCGAATTGAGCCACCGGACCACTGAAGGTCACGGAGCCCAGCCCGATAATGTCGCCCCCTACGGTACCGTTCTGAACATCCAGGGTGTCACCTTTACCCACCAGGCTCTGGATGCTGCCAATGGTGCCAACCTTCTGGGTCATGTTAATGGGTGGGCGGTGACCGGTGTCATCAAACGTCATCTTTGCTATTGTGCCATGGGCGTTTAATGACACGTTCTTGACAGGTACTGCTGACTGAGTGAATTTAAGCGGCAATGTTAGCTTATCGCTGGCTACGTCTTTGGTGGTCACCAGGCTGGCTGTACCGCTTTCAGTTACCGTGATGCTTGATGGGTTCTGTATTGAAATAGTTTCCCATTGTTTGCCTGTGATCCAGATGTCGTCTATGCCACTGACTGATTCAGTGATTTTGCCGCCGCTGAGAAGCAGACGATCGCCGTTGCCTGGTTGACCTGTAATGTTGCCGGTGGTGCCATCGAGATGGTTCAGGAAGAGCTGCGGACGTGTGGAGTCTGGTTTTGAGAGGTCAATTCCATGGATTTCACCCCCTTCATTATTGATAGCAAAGGCTGACTGATTTAAGGAAGGTCTGGTGAAGTCTACTATCAGCTGACCCGTTTCTTTTTTAGCCGCCATGTCATCGGTGATTCTGGTAACGACACCGCCTCTGGCAATGCTGAGAGTGCCAGGGTTATCGATTTTCGTAGAGCCCCATTTATCTCCCCGGATAATCAGGTTATCAAAGCCACTCAGTTCCTTGACTGTGCCTGAAACCATGACAAGAGTGTCGTTCATTCCAGGGCGTGTTTTTAGAAGGCCAGCATCACCACCGGATTGAACAAAGTGCAGTGAAGGGCGTTGAGCGTCACCCGAGAAATCCAGACTCCCTAATGTTCCAAAGTTATCCACTTCAACGAAGCCGTTTTCGGTAAAGTCGCTGTTGAATGCCAGATTTAACGCGCCACGGCCACTGCTGCCGCTGGAGCTTGCATTGATACTGTTGATCTGCGCACCCTTCTCTATATTGACGTAATTGGGATTCATGACCGGCACTGCCACTGACCAGGCGTCAGCACTGCCACTGGTTACAGTGATGGTAGAGATAGTATCAACCGCTGTTGTAACTGAACCCGTATTCAATACCAGTGTGTCGTTCAGGTCAGAACGGCCCTTGACGGTGCCGGTTTCACCCCCTTCCATTAACAGCTGTAGCGGTGGCCGGTAGTTTTTGGAAGATAGGTCAATCGTCTTGATGGTGCTCTCAGGCAAGCTGTGTACGGTAAGCTGGCGATCCTCCGATGTGGGTTGACTGAACGACAGATAGAGTGATTCAGGACTGGCCGAGGGGCTTTGAGTAGAAATTGTATCGATACTGGCGTTTACCGCATTAATGAGCGATGTATCTATAATCCAGCCGTCAGCGAGCCAGTCAGTTCCGCCAATCTCAACGGTGGCAAAACCGGAAATATTACCCTTTATGGATACTGTCGTATTTTTATCAGAAACATCTTTTTTAGGGGGAGGCGCAATATAAAGAGTATTGTCTTTGCCACCCACACTTTCGATGTTTCCTGTGATGGTTCCTCCATGCACAAACAGCGGGGTTTGGCCGGTTTGCTCCATCTTAATGGCAGTCGATCCCCCAACGATGTATCCGGGTTCGATGACAACGCCATTTGGAAAGTTACCCAAGTAAAGCAATCCGGTACCAGTACCGCTTACGGAACCCTCATGCACTAACTGGCCATTACCTGAGATTTTGATGCCAACGGCATTATCCTGGGTAAATATATGACCACTGTTGTTGACTTTCGCTTGTTGGGTGTCTGTGCTCATGGCAACGTTACCGTCGCCAGTAACGTGGATGGTGCCCTGGTTGGTCGCACTGGAGAAGAAATTGTCCGCAGGGGGGTTACTGGTATTGATGGTGGCCGTCATACCGTAATTGTTTTTGCCGCTAATGTTGATAGTGCCATCATTGACGATCTCTGCATTCCCCTGGTCCACTCCGGGTTTGCTGATATTTTCATTGCTGGCTTTCATTCCATAGGATGGTTGGTCGCTTGAGGACTGGCTGGATAGGTTAAGAATGCCGCTGTTGGTACCCAAACCGTTGATAATGAAAAAGCCAATGGCGGGGGCGCTTAAAATATTAAAGGTGCCATTGACCTCATTTGCGGCAGCGTTCATTTTGCGCGCAGCCTGAAAGGCTATGTGAGAGGGTATGGGTGCAGTTTGTCTCTTGACCCCCTGAACAGTGACTGTGCCCTGGTTGCTGATAGTATCGCCGTATTTGGTTAGGGCCATAATGACGTCTGCAGCGTTGCCGGTCTTCTCTCGTGCACTGCTGAGCTGGCCCTTGTTAATGACTTTATTATTCATGCCTACAGCGCTATCGATCATACGAATCTCAGTCTTCACTTTATCGCCAGCGGGCAATTCGCTCGTCACAGAACCTTCGATGTACAAGGTTCCATTCACCATTTTTATGTAGTTTATCGGGCCGGGTTTAGAGGGATCAGCGGGGCCTACGACGACGGTAGTGCCTTTCGGGATGGATTCTACTCCCTCGACAATTTTGGTTTTACCGGGGGGCCATTGTTTCGGGTCAAAGCGGCTACCCGTATTATCTCCCAAAGCCCATCCGGAAATCACAGAAGCGATGACAAACGTTAAAATATGCTTCGGGTAAAAAACATGAGACTTGGGATGACTCATTGATACACCTTCAAAGATCATAAAAGGCGGCAGACAGGCTGGAGAAGACTACCGCTGAAAAAAACGGATTCAGCGTTCAAGAAATGACCAAGACTGGACTGGGTGCAGTCTAGTGCAGCTGAGCCTTGATATCCATACAGCCCCCCGTTCATCCTGAGCGGAGTTTGGGTGCCATTGATAATCTGGAGCGTTGGAACGAGGGCTGTACGGATATAAAGGCTAGAGGTAGACAAAGAAATGTTTTGAAATACCCTTTAATTGTAAAAAAATAAGTCTTTAACCCAAAAAAACGACACAGTTTTAATATTTAAGAACTGGCGTTAAAGTGTCGTACGCTGTTTAATAGCCAAACTTAAAGTATTGCATTTCTCTGAAAGGGATTGTTTATGGCTGTCTTTCCGTTTACGACTATTTCCCCGTCTAAGACTATCTTCCCATTGGAAAACCCTGTGCAGCTAGCTTTTACCAACAACATTAGTGAGCGGGCGATTCAAAGCCTGTTCATTAAAACTGAAGGTAAAGAGGTTTTTCAATGTCTGGAAACGTTGTGACCAGAGAGGAGTTTGAGGAGCTTAGGGAAGAATTCAAAGACGAGACCATGGATCTTCGGATAAGGTACAACGATATATCCGAATGGCTTAAAGTCAGGGGAGTGGACGTTGCCGCACAAAGGAGTGCCCTGAATATCCCGACAGCTCAGGGCTTCAGTCTTTACTGGCCAGTTGGTTTAATGTTCGTTTAGCAAAGATAGCAGGTAGGCCCTGAACCCTGAGTTAAAAGGAAACCCGGGGGGCAGATTACTTCCGAAGAGACAGAAAGGACTGCTGCCCATTCTTAATGGTCAGAACCAACTCATCCACACTGTAGCCATCAAATTTATTAACATTATCGATAATGGCGGGTGAAAGCCCTTCTCGCAGAAGGAGTCCATTGACCAGAATGCAGCCGATAGTTCTGGCATTCCCGTCTCTAAAAGGGTGGGTATGTTGAAGATTTCGACAGAGTTCAGCAATAGCGTGGATAATTGCGTCATGTCGCAGCTCGCTGTCCGTTTCAGTTATTTCTTGCAACTTGTTCTCAAAGGCCTGGCAATATTTTATGGATAACTCAATGCCTTTTTGACCTTTAAAATCAATGAAAACCTGGTATGTATAACGATCGAGTCTTTCTATTCTCGGAAAATTGTTCTCGTTAGCCAACTTCGTTATTTCAATTAAGCCATTCTTTGTGAAGTTTTGCCCCCTCACATAACCAACGACCGCTTCGTTCCAGGAGAAGTCTTTAATAATCACATCTGCACGAGCAGACATAACATCGGATGTAGTCAACTCATGAATAGCTTCAAGCTTACTGTAATCCAGGGGTTTATTAGCCAAAATATTACCGGCTTCTTTAAAGGCAGTTAGCATAGCCGCTGCATACCCAGGCTCATCCTCATAACAAAACAGACCTAAACCGTATTCTTCCCAGTGTCCCTCATCAATAAAAAATCTGTACAGCTCATCCAAAGGAAAGCCTTTGAACGGTTCTGTTTGATCCAGCATAGTCTGAACTTCAGCGGACTTCTCAAAAGCGCGACAAATACCCTTTAAAAGGTGGTATAAACGCAAAGAGAGGCGCTGTTCACCTTTTTCGTGATCAATAATAGATTGTTGAATGGCTTCAATACTCATTTCTGAAAGAACAAGAGCGCAAGCCTTGCGTGCAAAGGCCCCAACCTGCTTCTCTTCATGAAAATAATTTGGCAGCTGTTCTATCGAGCTAAGTAAGTCTTCACACTTACTCAAGGTGCTGGAGCTATCCCACTGAAACATAGGCACAGCTTCAAAATTGCTGAGCCATCCGTCGAGCCTCGCAAGGAAATATGCGTAATAAGTATGTCCCCGCCTATCAATAAGCTCCGTTGCTCGTCCCTGATTAAATGCTGCTTTACAACCATTAACGATTTTTTCAAAACTTCGTTCACTCTGCTCAACATTATCAGGAGATAATCTGGTTATTTTTCTGCCCGACAACTGTTTATCAGGAACCTGTGATTCATCCGACGGCAAATCCCTTTTTACGGTAGAAGGACATCGGCCAAAAACAAATCGTGACTGCTCTTTCGAACCAAACAGATATAGGTTCGCATCGCTTATATCGTCAAATGGATGAATCATATTCCGGAGCGCATTAGCAAAATAAGAGGGTATCATTTGATGACTCACTGTCGTTTTTGAAGTATTTCTCTCCCAAACTATTAGTCTCTCGGTGATTTAGTCAAGTGACTTTAAGAAGTTATAGCCCTTGTGGTACGAAAAACAGCGAGAGACACAAGATCCGAATTGCTCTTCATTCGGTGGAAGGACAGTTTTTTTCTGATCGAGCATAACCCCGAATAACCAGACACCGCTTACTTCCAGATGGCTGGTATTATGGCTCAATGTCGTTCAGCAAAGATAGCAGGTAGCCCTTTAGCCTTGGATCCTGAATTAACTTGAATATCGCGTCAAGCTGTTCTGAATCATAACCGGTATTTTGATATAAGATGTTATGAACTATTACCTTGGCAGCCAAAATATCGCGTATATCGGCACTTTCTGTGTGTTTGATTTCTTCAAATAATTCACTTTTTCCTCCCTGTACCCATCTTCTTTTGACCTGTGTATCGAGCTTCCAGAGCGTATGATTGGGGCGGTGAACCAGCCATATAACATCGAGCAGATCGGGCATGGCATTTTTAGCCTTAATGATTCGCTTGTTTGCCTGGCGACGAAGCGGTGAGTCAAAGTTAAATTGATTCAGCGCTGCTGCCTTTATTTCTGGCCGATACTCACTCACGAAAAACGACTCAAGGCCTGTGTTTTTCCAGAAGGATTGGAGATCCGCATTGACCTGACTTTCAAAAAAGCGCCACTCATAAAAGGGAATCTTATTCATTGTAATGGCTTTGGCCAGGCTGATATTGCCTGTAACGAGAATTAACGGATTAGAGAAATAGAGCAAAGCATTGTAAGCATTTTCGTTAGCGATAGTGCCAGGGTTGATAAACGTTATTTTTCTATGTTCTGTGGCAGTGCCGTCAACATAACCCCCTGACTGGTCATTTGACTTGTAACTAACATGACTAAAACCCAGTTCTTTGAGCATTTTCTTAAAGGCTGGCTTTGCAACAGTTGATGCTTTGAGGGGAGTAATGATTTTTACTTCGCCGGGTTCTACTCTTCTGATAATGCCCAAATACTCTTTCAAGAAGGCCTCATCATGGTAATAAGCGGTATAATACGACACATTCTGAATATTTTCTGCCTGAGTATGCAAATCATCATAACCTGTAAGAACATATCCGAGCCAAGGCTTATCACGCAGTAATTTTTTTAAATCCTTGTGCAATGAAGTTGATGCTTTGTCTTTTGATAATTCGTAATGGTCAACTTTGTCGATCAGCTCTGAGTTAAAAGGCAGGCCAATATGCAGTTCACCCAGACCAAATCTTGGCGTAGCAGTAGAGAATTTATGTTGTTCGGTGCTAATGGAGCAGTTCGAAAGATTCTGGCACAAATCATAACCCTCACGGAGGAAGTCTGAGATGTAGTTCATGGTTCGATGACTGATAGGCATACTGTCATAGTTGCTGAAGCCAGATCTCTGGTGAAAGTCTTCTACCAGCCATAAAGAATGAATAAAATTCTTTGCCACACCCTCATTTCTGGCAGCAATATTTGCATACCGACCAACTCCCAGCCAATTGAGTGTTCTGGGGATTCTCATTCCTGCCCAGGTTGATAGGGATAGGATAAAGCTAGCCACCTCCTTCTGAAGCCAGAATGCCTCATCTTCACGTCGTTCATCTTTATAAATCCAATTAATTTTCAGATCAGAAGCTTCAGAAAAATCACGGTATAACTTTTTTTTCTGAGACCAGGTACTCTGTACAGTCAGTTCAACAGGAATACTACTAAATGCTCTATTGCGAAGAAACTCTCTGTTTACTTCCAGTAAACAGGCAAAGTCATCTGTATCTTCTGCTATTGTTGCCAAAATCAACTTTGGCTCACGGGGATAAAAATAAGTTGGCCTGTTGTTCAGTGCAAGTAACCATTTGACTAGGGAAGATTCAAGGTTTACTTCCCTGCCATCCATTTCGACTTCTGTAGCGCAGGCAAATGGAGTCATAAAATTAAAAATAACGATGAACAACTGCATTATTGCTTTAAAGGCTTTGTGAAAATTATTCAGATACATGCCTTATTAGTCTCCTTATGATATGAGAACGGCCTATACGATAATGTTTTACTGGGCACAACGGTTTTCTTCAAAGAATTGACAAAGACAATCCTATTAAGACAATTAATAGTCGTCGTGTAACCCATGTAAACTTCTGCACTCACAGCTTCGATTTATTTCGGATAGTGTCAAAGTGTTAGCAGCCTGACTGAGAATAGACTGCCCCAGGCGGCAACGGTTCCTGCGTTGCTCTGGCTCCTGCATTAATTGAACAGATATAACGTCAACTGTTTCTATGGCTTATGTTTGATCATCAGTGATATCAGGTACTCCCTGAGCCTTGGATCCTGAATTAGCTTGATTAACTCGTCAAGCTGTTCTGAATCATAACCGGTATTCTGATCTAAAATGTGCTGAATCAGTACCTTGGCAGCCAAAACATCCCGTATATCAGCACTTTCTGTGTGTTTGATTTCATCGAATAGTTGACTTTTTTCTCCCAGCCGCAATCTTTCCTTGACCTTTTTATCAAGACGCCAGAGCGCAAGATTGGGGCGATGGACCAACCATATAACGTCGAGCAGATCAGGCATGGCGTTTTTTTCTTTAATAATACGCTGGTTTGTCTGACGACGAAGCACTGAGTCAAAGTTAAATTGATTGAGTGCTGCTGCTTTTCTTTCTGGCTGATACTCACTTACGAAAAACGCCTCAAGGGTGGTGCCTTGCCAGAAGGATTGGAGATGCTCATTCGTGTGACTCTCAAAGTAACGCCATTCGTAAAAAGGAATCTTATTCATTGTGATGGCTTTGGCCAGACCAATATTACCTGTAACGAGAATTAAAGGATTAGAGAAATAAAGCAAAGCATTGTAAGCATTCTCGTTAGCAATAAAACCTGGATCGATAAACGTTATTTTTCTATATGCAGGGGCAGTGCGGTCAACATAGCCACTTGACTGTCCGTTTGATTTGTAATTAACTTCGCTAAAACCCAGTTCTTTGAGCATTTCCTTAAAGGCTGGCTTTACAAAAGTTGACCGTTTAAGAGGTGCAACAATTTTTACTTCGCCAGATTCTATTCTTCTGATAATGTCCAAATACTCTTTCAAGAAGGCTTCATCGCGGTAATAGGCGATATAATACGAAACATGCTGGATAGTTTCTGGCTGAGTGTCCAAATCATTATTATCTGTAAGAGCATATACCAGCCATGGCTTATCGTTCAGTAATTGCTTAAAATCATTATGCAGTGAAGTTGATGTTTTGTCTTTTGATAATTCGTAATTGTCAACTTTCGCGATCAGCTCAGAGTTAAAAGGCAACCCAATGTGCAGTCCACCCAGACCAAATCTTGGCGTAGCAATAGAGAATTTATGTTGTTCTGTGCTAATGGAGCAATTTGAAAGGTTTTGATACACATCATCACCCTCATACCAAAAGTCTGAAATGCAACTCATGGTTCGATGACTCAAAGACATGGTTTTAGGGCTATAAAATCCAGCTCTTTGGTGAAATTTTTCTACCAACGATAAAGAATCAATAAAACTTTCATTGAAGCCTTTACCTCTGGCATAAATATTAGAATACTGACTAATTCCCAGCCAATTGGTTGAACTGGGTGCTCTCATTTCCTCCCAGTTTGATAGGGATAGAGTTAAACTGGAAACCTCCATCTGAAGCCAGGATTTGTCTTCATGTCCTTCATCTTCAAAAATCCAATTAATTTTAAGATCTGCAGCTTCAGGAAAAGCATCGTATAATTCTTTTTGCTGGGACCGGGTAGTCTGTACATTCAATTCAACCGGAATACTATTATTAAAAGATCCATTGCCAAGAAACTCTCTGTTTAATTCCAGTAAACAGGCAAAGTCATCCGTACCTTCTTCTACCATTGTTGCTAAAATCAATTTCGGCTCATTGGGATAATCAACAAATGGACTATCATTCAGTGCAAGCATCCATTTGACTATGGAAGATTTAAGGTTTATTACCCTTCCATCCATTTCGACTTCTGTAGCAGAGGTAAACGAGGTCATAAAACAAAGGGTAACGGCCAGTAACAGCATAATAGTTGTAAAGGCCTTGAGTGCAGAATAACTGTCAGTGAGTTTCAATACAATACGATCATGGGACGAAAGCACTTGTTTCAGATAATTCATAAAGATAATCACCTTAAAACGTATAATGACCCTCTTGTAAACCATCTAACCTTCTCCACTAAACCGCGATCAAGCAGGTGCCGGAACGAGCACCGGATTCTGGTGTCAGTTGGCGTATAAACGTTCTTGCTCCAGATCAAAACTGAGTGGTAATCAGAGTGTATCCCGGTTTCATCAATAAGACACATATAGTAGACCAGTAGCTCCTTTTTACTAGTCCATTTTCACTGGCTCAGAACAGGTTGCGTGATAAACGCGCAAAACTATACGGCAATATTATTCTTTGTACAGCCCATGAGAACAATATTTAACTTATTCAGAGCCGTTTATTCAGAGATTAAGAGGATGATCAAGTGATAATAAACATCAGTACCAGCAATTAGAAAGCAGATAGTTTTAAAACAAGCTACTATTCGCTTGTTATAAGGTTTGGTAGGTCTTACCCGGACAATACTGCTCAATATAGAAGCTTGTATGACATTATAAGGACTGGTAGCTATGATGTTAACCGCGTTATCTAAATTGAGAAAAAAAAACATTCATTTTATCGTTTTATTGATAACCCTGAAGTCTGAGAGTGCTCTTGCACTAAACGAAAAACAAAAAAGCATGTTAAAACAACTCACCCTTCCTGAGTATGAAGAACTTGATAAAGAACTTAAAGAAAAATATTTATACAGGGAAGGTGAAGCTTACATTAATACGTTGATGGCTGATGTTAATAGACGAAAAAGAAACAATTTTTTCAAAAGTAAAAATAGAGAAATAGCTCAGAAAATGGGGGTTAAGGCTAGTGACAATACTACCAAGCCTGGCATACCTTACACTCTATTAAGGACGTTTAATCTTGTTCAGGCAATGATTCATTATGGTAAAGTAGAATCTATCGAGCAAATACCGATAACAAGTGTAGATCAAGTAACGCTTAGAAAAAGTAATCGGGCAGCCAGTGTTGTTGAAAACTATGTAGATAGATTATTATCACAAAGAGCAGAAAAAACGCCCATAAAGGATATGGATTGGATAAGTATGTTCTATGAAAATCGGGCTTATCTAGAGCGAAAAACATCTATTTTTAAGGCAGCAAAAAACAAAGACTTTAATCCTGGATTATCCAATCCATATAGCCCTCTAAATCTTCAGTTACATCTACTACGCAATGGAGAGTTTATATTAAAAAATGTCAAAATAATCCGGAAAGGAAACTTTGAGGATGGAGATAAAATAGTTTTATTCGATAAATCAACATCTGCTCCAACCTCTCCCAAGAGAAACAGCGCATCTAAAGCCAGAGAGATTTACATTGCAACTCATAAACTTCAAGTCTTTCTTAATAAGAAGTATCCAGATAAATTTAAATTAACTATCAATGACGACAACATGTTTGTAGTGTCTTTGGAATTTGTAGCACCCTATGGCTGGTGGAAAGATGCATTTTTTAAAATAACGCTTAATTTTGACAATATTGGCAACAAAATACCAAACGTTTTCATTAAATATGCACCTAAGGTAGCCCACCATTTTACAAATAAACTTTTCTCAACAAAGAGTTATAACTGCTTTTATGGAATCAACTTCGGTGGTTATAAATACTGCTGGTCACACAGCCCCGAAAGTGTACTCTATGGATCAGACAATTTTACCGTAGAAGAACATATTTTGAATATAATCAATTGTTTGACAGCTGACTTCGATATAAGATCAGAAGGAATTCTTTCACATGACTTGCATGCAAGAAGCCCACAGAATGTGATTACAAAAGAAATAATCGACGTAAATGAACGGGTACAAAAAATCAGCAAGTCTGTTTATGTAGAAACGGATCACATTAAGATAGAAGAAAGTGTTCGAGAAAGAATAAAGGAAGGAGAAGATCCATTTTTTGATTATTTGGTAATGGACGATGAGTCCGATGATAAAAACAATATAGAATCAATAAGTACTGATACTTTTATTCCTATCGAAATGCAACCTGAAGCTGAGATTGTAGAATTTGATTATACCTCTATAGGAACTTTTCATGATCTGACCTCTGAAGCCAGGCGAAAATCGGAATTTAAAATACCATTAAATATAGAACCCGTTGTTTATTATAAGAATGAAAAGCTGGATGAGCATAATTTTAAACAGGTTCTGAATAGGATAAGGAAAGGAAATAAAAAAGAAGGAAATATAAAAAACAAACACAAGAAAAGGCATAACATTCTTACGCTGATTGTTAAAGTCCCTGATTATGAAAGGCGAGCGTTTGAAATTGCTGCAGCCCATTCAGATAAATTTTATATTCCAAAGAAGCACTTCCAACTAGCACATTACTTGAGAGCTGACGAAAGCACAGTAGGCAAACCCATAAAATGGGAAATACACATAGTTGAAAATAAGAAATTAGCAAAAGCTAATAATATGGTTTATCAGTATAAACTCATTTTACCTCTAAAAAGACAAAGGACAACAGAACGCTATAGAGGAGGATCTCAGTATGATAATCAGGCTAATATTTGGATACCCACTGTTAGAGAAAACATGTCGGAAGTTGAAAAGAAATTCGCTTTAATGTCAATGTATGACTTATCACGCAATAAATTAAAAATTCCGAATAATCTAAAAAAAACCGCTGTTTTAAATATGGGTAATAACATTATTACCAAATCATTATTAATGCCACAGGACGATAAATGGTTACCAACTCTGAGCCACTTGGATTTATTGCTACAAAGAGTTGAAATGTCGCTCCTTATAAGCCATGAGGACTATTCAACCGCCAAAGAAAATAATGTTTTTTTTGAAAGCGTCATTGAAGGAAATATTGAAAAAAATGTTATCACGGATATGTCATTTTTTATTGGATACCTGGCTCCAAACCTGAGAGTTATATCCACTATGAGCGGTCCAGATAAGGCAGAAATTATTTATCGTATTGTTATAAATTATCTCATAGAAATATGTGTCAGAACTCTTCTAGACAACGAATTTGATGCAAGTACTGGAATAGTCAAACAACTTATTGATAAACCGGAGCAATTTAGACTGGAGGACATCTATGCTGCCAACAAAAAAGGTATTTCTGTAGCTTTTAATGTATTACAAATCACTGATTTTATTTTTACAAAAATTGTTTTTAATCCTATTAATACAGGTAATTTAGAACTTTCTTTTTATGATAATGAAGTAGAAAACCTTCACATTATTATCAAGAGCATGCGCAAAATTATTGATGATGAGAAAAATCTTATCCCATTGTTTTTGAGTCACTTGTTGCCTGTCGCGAGACATTACTCCAGCGATATGGATTTCGAAAGCAGCCAATTTTTAAATAAGTTTACGTTAAGCATTTTAGAAAAATACGGAAGTCGTACAAAAAATAGAGATGTGCAAGTTTCTCTGCAAGCGTTTCTTAAAAAAACTGAACAAAACTCGAGTTTTTTCAGCAAAGAGAAAACAGATGAATTAATCTTTTTATTTAGGAAAAACACTCCGAATCTTCTCATTAATTTTCCAAATAGACATGGTCAGTTCAGACAAACCTGTTACCATTGTGGTGAAATTTACGAAACTAAAAACCCCATAAGAGGCAAAGGACGCCGGACAAACAAAACCACTGGCGAACCGAAAGAAACGCTAGTAAGACCTTTTCACAAGGAATGCATGGAACAGGACAGATGCATCAGGAAACAAGTAGGGCAATTATATAACAAGATGAAAAAGGGATACCCCAAAAAACAATTAGTTGCTCCCGTTTCTTACTATAACCCTGTCCCCGCCGGTTTTGAGCTGATAAGAATTAATGGCGATGGTAACTGTATGTACTCGTCCATTGCAGAGATATTCAACAGGATTAAACGTTCAAGACAAGCAGGCGCATGGAACCAGCAAAAGGTAAGACAAATCATGAATTACAACCTTCGTCAAATTTATTCCATGATTGAGGATCATCCTGATCATGAAAAACTGATACAAGAGCTTGAGCTAATATTAGGGATCGATTCTGGTATGATTCCAGCCATTCTCGATAATAATATAATTACTGATTCAACCTCTTTCGCTGAATCGGAGTTAGCAAAATTGCAACAATATGGCAGTGTGCAACTAATTGCTTTGCTAGTGCCAACACAGGGTGTATGGTTTCCGGTAATTACACAAGGTGACTACGGGTCTAATTATGAGATTTATGACCTGAATCGCTGGGTTAATTTTGCTCCTAACCTTTTGGCTATTCTGTTACAGAACCCAAATTATGCATTTCCTGATCTCTCAGAAAGTCAAAGGGAAATACTTTTACAGTTATTGCTAAACCAACATTTCGATCAAGCTGTACTCTTCGCCTCAAACCTTACAATAGCCCCTCATCAAGCTTCTCATTATCTTATTCATTACCCTGGTTCAGCGGCTCTCCTGGAACACTTTGATGCCGCAGTAAGACTTGGAACGCCCCAGAATAGAGAGGCTGATTTGTCACATACCATTCAGATACATGAGTCGTTTGAAGATCCTTCTAAAGATGGAAATAATAAAAGTAACGAGCTTGACCCCGATTCTTCAGTTTCAACCAATGATACTGAACGTGTGACATTACAGGATCGCAATCCCTTATCCCTAATGATTCAAACAAGTGCTAAAGCACTCCTAACCACGCCAGAGAATAGTATGTAAGTTAACGCCCTGTACACACGCTGTGGGAGCTGGCAAAAGGCAGTAATCGCGATTATAAAGTAGCCTCACCAGCTTCCATATATCTGGCTGCATACCTTATCAGACATTCTGTGATATGAACGCTCCCTTCGCAAAAAGTTTTATGAAACACAACCGTATGCTTAGGAGAGTTCAAAAAACCTCCCGGATTAAAGCAACTGTTCTTAGGGTAGACATTAAGCCCCACCCACAGCACAAAGACCTAATCTTGTACGCCCTGAACAACCATCTCGTGCAGGGTGTTCACGTTTCGCATTATCTGCCCAGAAGTTGAGCAGCTTCCTTGTATGTGAGAGTAGGGACTTTCCTGCATTCATAAGGGATAAAATGACATTACCAAACAGCCGGGTTCCACTTTTCATCGCCTTATGCGTCGAGATTTCTTCAATGGCTCCACTTTCATAGAGGTTCGCCTGCGCAGCATGGGCAAGATACCTTTTCAACGTCACAACCACGAAGGACATCAGAATCAGGCTAAACACCAGTGTCGCTGATTTAGTGTTAAAACGATGCCACCCTGAATAGGACTTGATCTCTTTGAAGATAAGCTCTATTTGCCATCGTAGACGATAGGCCTGAAGTACTTCACTCAGGGTGAACTCAACCCGGTTAAGGTTGGTTACAACGAATACCCATTTCAGTTTCCTGTCATTCCAGCGGACAACCAAACGATATGGCCAGGCTTTGAATCCTGGCCATTCTACATCAAGGTCGAGGCATTGATCTTTAGGGAAGCCAGACAACACTTCCTTAAGTTTTTTCCCTTTGTAGCGATTGAGATTTTTGCCATCCTCCCGTACTGCGCTGAGTATTGTCGGGTTGATACTCTGAGGCGCCTTGCAGATAAAAGAACCCTCCCGGTCATCAATGGCAGCAAAGGATTCCAACTCAAAATAACCGGCATCGATCAGCATCAGGATATTGGCCATGGAGGTTGGCAGTGGTGGCAGACAGTCTCTTTCTGAACGGGTATCTTCAGTGAGCTGCACGCGCACCAGATTGTTGGTAAGAAGATCCATTGTCGTACGCAGTTCGACAGCAGCAGGACTGACCGTTGAGAACCTGCCGGGAAATGCTTCCTTCAGGGCATCGTAGACAGCTTGCGATGAGCCGTCATGAATCAGAATGTGCTCAAACTCTGAAAATGGACTGTCCTCATCAAACGCCATGACTTTGCGGGAAAAGACCTCCAGACACTGCACCCATAGCCAGAGGACAAGAGCAGGCATCGCGTCTTTTTTAGCTTGATTTGCCCAGGAACGATAGGAGACATTCAGACCCGTCAACTCATTAAAGTTACGGTGGAGATCGGCTTGAGTATCGCAGTTTCCATCACCAGCGAGGGCATCAATCAGTGAAAGGATAAAGTCCAAGGGGCGGATATCTCGCTGTCGTATAGTAAAACCAAGCTGTTCCGCCATGCTGATGAGTTCAGACCGGTCGAAACACGTCAGCAGTTTTTTTCAACTAGTCTACTATTTGCAGTACTCATCTTGTTCAGCCTTGATACTTTTCGCGAAGCTTTATTTTGGCTGTTCAAGGTGAGTTCTGCCGCTGGAAATGAAGCTTTTTTGAGCTTAATGTCTACCCTAAGAGCAACTGTTAATCGTCGTGTAACCTATGGGGGGTTATTCACTCAGACTTCAGTACCAGTCATTGGAAAGCAGATATTTTTAAAGCAGACTATGATTGACTAGCAACAGTGATGAGTAAAGGTAATCAGACATCGGCATTCAATCCAGACACTTTTGAGATATCATAAGGGTTGTCAATTATGATTATGACTGCGTTATCTAAATCAAATAAAAGCTTCATTCATCTTATCATTTTATCCTTAACAATGATGTCAGGGTGTGCTTTTGCACTGAACGAAAGACAAAAAAGCATACTAAAACAACTCACTCTTCAAGAGTATGAAGAACTTGACCGAGAACTTAAAGAAAAAGATTTATACAGAAAAGCTAAAGCTTACATTAATTCAGTTATGATAAACATTAATAGAAGAAAAAGAATCAAATTTTTCAAAAACAAAAGTAAGGAAATAGCTGAAAAAATCATTACTAAGCCCAGTGATAATACTACCGAGCCTGCTATACCTTACACTGTATCAAGAACGTTTAATCTTGTTCAGGCAATGATTCATTATGGTAAATTAGAACCTAACGATCTCGAGGATACAGCTCATAAAATGTTCTCTAAAAACAATAGAGCAGTCACCGTCGTTACGAACTATGCAAATAGGTTATTATTAGAAAATTCTGTTCAGGTAGCCACTGACGATACAGATCATGTGAAACTTTTTTATGAAGATCGGTATACTCAAGAAACAGGAACACGTATTATTAAGGCACCAAGAAACGAAGACTTTAATTTTGAATTAAGAAATAGATATAACAGACTTTTTTTTCCACATCGGGAAGTGCACCTGATACGCAATGGAAATGTTTTTTTAACCGATGTAAATATAATTCGGAAAGAAAATTTAAATAATGGTGATAAAATAATTTATCCCAATAAATTAACATATGCTCCAGCATCACCCACGAGAAACTCAGCATCTAAAGCCAGAGAGATTTATATGGCAGTTGGGAAACTTCAAGCTTTTCTTGATAAGAAATATCCAGATAAATTTAAATTGACCATCAATGACAATAATATGTTTTTAGTATCTCTCGATTTTGTAGCACCCTACGGCTGGTGGAAAGATGCATTTTTTAGAATAGAGTTTAATTTTGACAATATTGGCAACGAAGGACCTGAAATTGATATTAAAAATTCACCAAAGGTAGCCAACCTTTGTTATTCAGGTGCGCTTTGCCTGATTCAGAGTTATAAACATTCTAAAAGATTCATTTACAGATTTAACAAAGTATTTTCGTATAAGCAAAGTTCCATGCACTACGGATCTCAAAATTTTTCTGTAGAAGAGCAGATTTTGAATATTATCAATTATATGGCCGCTGACTTTGATATAAGATCAAGAGGCATTATTTTATTTAACTTCGACTCCACCCCACAGGAAGTGATTACAAAAGAAATAATCAGAGTAAATACTCAGGCACAAAAAGTTAACACCTCCCTTTATGTAGAATCTGATCATGACAAAATAAAAGAAAGTGTGCATAAAAGAATAAAAGATGGAGAAGACCCAGATTTTGATTATTTGGTAATTGATGATGAGTTTTATGAAGAATTCGGGAATGCAGGAAATTCAAAATCAATAAGTACTGATATTTTTATTCCTGTCGAAATGTATCGTGAAACTGAAATTGTAAAATTTGACCTTACATCGATTAAAGCTTTTTCTGATTTAATATATGAGGCCAGGAGGAAGTCAGGATTTAGAATACCAAATAATATCGAACCCGTTGTTTATTATAACAATGAAAAGATAGATAGACATAATTTTCAACAGGCTTTGAAAGACATAAGAAAAGAAAATATAAAAGAGAAGAGAAAAGAAAAGAACAAAATGAATAAAAATCATAACATTCTGACGATGATTATTAAAGTACCTGGTTATGAAAGGCGAGCTTTTAAAGATGCAGCAGCTAATTCAGTTACCTATTATGTTCCAGATAATTCACGTCGTATGTTATATAACGAAACAGTTAACGAAAGCGAGGTAGCCAAACCAATAAAATGGGAAATACATTTAGTTGAAGAAATTAAAATAGCAAAAGCTAATAATATGCTTTACCAATACAAGCTTATTTTGCCGTTTGAAACACAAAAAACAACAGAACGCTATAGAGGGGGGGCTCAGTATGGTAGTTACGCCAATATCTGGATACCCTCTGTTAGAGACAACATGTCAGACGTGGAAAAAAAATTCGCTTTGATGTCAATGTATGACTTATCAAAAAGTAAATTAAGAGTTTCTTACCATCTAAAAAAAGCCGCCGCCACAAACCTGGGCAACAACATTATTACCAAAGCATTATTAACGCGGCAGTACGACAAATGGCTGCCAACTCAGGATTATTTGGATTTTTTACTACAAAGAGTTGAAATATCACTCCTTATAAATCGTGAAGATTATTCAATTGCCAAAGAAAATAATGTTATTTTTGAAAATATCATTGATGGAAATATTGACGAGAATATTATCACGGATTTGACATTTTTTATTGGACACTTGGCTCCAAGTCTGAGATATGTGTCCAGTATGAACGCCCCAGACAAGGCAGGAATTATTTATCGTATTGTTATAAATTATCTCATAGAAATATGTGTCAGGACTCTTCTAGATAATGAATTTGATGCCAGTACTGGAATAGTCGAAAAACTTATAGATAAACCGGGGCAATTTACTCTTGAGGATATCTATGCTGCAAACATAAAAGATATTTCTGTAGCTTTTAATCTATTACAAGTTACTGATTTCCTTTTTACAAAAATTATTTTTAATGTTCTTAATACGAAGGATTTAGACCTTACTGTTTATGACCATGAATTAGAAAGTCTCCAGATTAATATCAATAGTATGCGTAAAATTGTTGATAATAAGAAAAATCTAATTCCACTATTTTTGAATCATTTATTTCCTGTCGCCAGACTATACTCTGACGAACTGGATTTCGCAAGTAATGAATTTTCAAATAAGTTTACGTTAAATGTTTTAAAAAAATATGAAAGTCGAACAAAAAATAAAGATGTAAAAGCTTCACTACACACTTTTCTAAAAATCACAGAACAAAATTATGACTTTTTCAGTAAAGAAAAAACGGACAAATTAATCTCTTTATTCAGGCAAAACACTCCGGAGCTTCTAGTTGATGTTCCGAGTGGACAAGGTGGCTTCCGACAAACCTGTTGCCACTGTCGTGAAATTTATGAAACTAAAACCCCCATAAGAGGAAAAGGATGCAAGACAAACAAAAAAACTGGTAAACCAAAAGAAATAAGAGTAAGGCCTTTTCACAAGAAATGTATGGAAAAAGACAGATGCATCAAGAAACAAGCAAATCAATTATACAAAGAGATGGAAAAGGGATACCCCAAAAAACAGTTGCGTGGACCCGATTATCACTATAATCCTGTCCCCGATGGTTTTGAGTTGATAAGGGTTAATGGTGATGGTAATTGCATGTACTCGTCTATTGCAGAGATATTCAACCGGAATGGTCGGTCAGGACAAGCAGACGTATGGAACCAACAAACAATAAGGCAGATTATGGATTATAACCTCCGCCAGATTTATTCCACTATTCAGAATCATCCTGATAAGAAAAAAATGATGCAACAGCTTCAACTTCTATTGGGGATCGATGCTGACATGATTCCAGCCGTTCTCGATAACAATGTCATTACCGATTCAGCTTCTTTCGCTGAGTCAGAGTTAGCCAAATTACAACAATTTGGCGATGCCCAGCTTATTACATTGTTAGTTCCGACACAGGGTGTGTGGTTCCCTGTGATTACACAAGGCGACTACGGGCCTAATCACGAGATTTATGACCTTAATCGCTGGGTAAATATTTCTCCCAACCTGTTGACTATTCTGCTACAAAACAAAAATTATACCTTTCCTGATCTCTCTGAAAGTCAAAGAGCAACACTTTTAGAATTGTTGTTAAACCAAAAGTTCGATCAAGCTGCGCTCTTGGTCTCAAGACTTACAATTGCCCCTCATCACGCTTCAGCTTATCTTATTCACTACCCCAGTTCAGCGGCTCTCCTGGAACACTTTGATGCAGCAGTACGCCCTGCAACACCCCAAAATACAGAGGCTGATTCTTCAGTTTCAACCAATAACACTGACCGTGAGACTTTACAGGATCGCAATCCCTTATCATTAATGATTCAAACCGCGGCTGGAGCGCTGCTTATCACCACAGACAATACTATGTAAGTTAATATTTCAGGGAATTCAAAAGGCGACCCAAGTTAAGGCAACAGTTAATCGTCGTGTAACCTATGAGGCCTTATTAACTTAAACATCAGTACCAGCAATTGGGAGGCGGTTTTTTTTAAAACAAACTATTATTGATTGGCTACTGCGATGAGTAAGGCTGCTCAACCAGCGGCGTTCAATTCAGAAGCTTTTAAGATATCATAAGGATTCCCAAGTATGATTCTTACTGTTTTATCTAAATCAAATAAAAAATTCATTTATTTTATCATTTTATTAATAACCCTGATATCAGACAGTGTTCTTGCACTGAACGAAACTCAAAAAAGCATACTAAAACAGCTCACCATTCAAGAATATGAAGAACTTGATCGAGAGCTTAAAGAAAAAGATTTATATGTACAAGCTCAATTTTACGTTAACAAAGTGATGTCAAACATAAATAGAAGAAAAAGAAATAATTTTTTTATAAGAAAAAACAGGGAAATAGCTGAAAAAATGGCTGTTAAGGCTAACGACAATACTAGCAAGTTCGGTATACCTTACAGCCTACTCAGGACGTTTAATCTTGTTCAGGCAATGATTCACTATGGTAAAGTGGAATCTACCGAGCAAACACAATTAACAAATGAAGATCAGGTTACGCATAAAAAAAATAGGGCAGCCATTGTTGTTGAAAGCTATGTAGATAGATTATTATCGGAAAAAGCTAAGCAAAAGACCACAATGGATACGGTGCTGGTACATGTGTTTTTTGAAGATCGAAATTTCGCTAAAAAAATAACGCGTGTTATTACGACAGAAAAAAATAAAGACTTTAATTGTCAATCAATATGTTCATTCGACCACCCACATTATGTACTATACCAGCGACGCCCTCCTGCTCACCATTCACTACACCTGCTACGCAACGGAGAATATATTTTGACCCATGTCAATATAATTCGACAAGGAAACTTAAAGGATGGAGATAAAATAATCTATCCTAACTCTTTTAAAAAATTCAAACCTAACCCATTATCACCCAAGAGAAATTCCGCATCCAAAGCCAGAGAGATTTATATTGCTGTCGATAGACTTCAAACTTTTCTTAATAAGAGGTATCCAGATAAATTTAGATTCAGTATCGATGAAAAAAATATGCTTAAGGTATCCCTGGATTTCGTAGCTCCCTATGGTTGGTGGAAAGATGCATTTTTTAGAATAGATTATCTTTTTGACAATATTGGCAACGAAGGACCAGACACTTATGTTATATCTGGACCAAGAGTATCCAATGTTCCCGGTATACGTCTTTGCATTGAGGAGACCCATAAAAATTCTCAAAGACTCAGTGACGGCCCTCCCATAATGAATGGCGTCTTAAACAAACGTTGGTGGTTTGATTGCCCAGGACGTGTACGCTATGGATCGGAAAATTTTTCTGTGGAAGAGCAGATATTAAATACTATCAATTTTCTGACTGCTGACTCCAATATAAGATCAGAAGGTATTCTTTCACGTAATGAATATGGAGAAAGCCCTCAGGATCTGATTACAAAAGAAATAATAAAAGTCAATACTCGAGCAATAGAAAATGACAATTCTGTTTATGTAGAAACCGATCATAATAAGATAAAAACAAGTGTGAATAAAAGAGTAAAAGCTGGAGAAGATCCAACTTTCGATTATTTGGTTATGGATGTTGAGTACGATAATATAGAAAAGATAAAATCAATAAGGACTGATATTTTTATTCCAGCCGAAATGCATGGTGAAGCTGAAATTGTAGAATTTGATTCTACTTCGATTAAAAATCTTGATGATCTGATCTATGAGGCCAGGAATAAGTCGGGATTTAAAATAGCAAAAAATGTACAACCCGTTGTTTATTATAACAATGAAAAACTGGATGAGAATAATTTCAAAAAGGTTTTATATGACATAGAAAAGACAAATACAAAAAATAAGAAAGAAGAGAAAGGCAAGATAATAAATAAAAAACATAACATCCTGTCGATGATAGTTAAAGTTCCTGATTATGAAAGGCTAGCGTTTGAGCATGCTATAGCTCATTCAGTTAGCTATTATGTTCCAGAAAATCCGCGTCACTGGGCGTATAACGAGATGCATAACGTAACCGGGGTACGCAAGCCCATAAAATGGGAGATACATTTAGCTAAAAAAAAGAAAATAGCAAAAGCTAATAATATGCTCTATCAATACAAACTTCTTTTACCTTTAGAAATGCAAAAGACAACAGAGCGCTATAGGGATGGAGCTCAGCATGGAAGTTTCGCCAATGTCTGGATACCTACTGTTAGAGATGGTATGTCAGACGTTGAAAAAAAATTCGCCTTAATGTCAATGTATGACTTATCAAGAAGAAAATTCAAAATTCCAAACAACCTTAAAAAAGCGCACGTTTTAAATCTTGGTAACAATATTATAATCAAATCACTATTAAAGACACAGGACCATGATTTGTTGTCAAACCATAGCCATTTGGAACTTTTGCTGCAAAGAGTTCAGATGTCTCTCCTTATAAGTCATGAAGATTATTCAATTGAAAAGGAAAATAATGTTTTTTTTGAAAGTGTCATCTGTGGAAATATTGATGAGAATATTATCAAGGATTTGGGCTTTTTTATTGGACACCTGGCTCCAAGCCTGAGATACGTATCCAGTTTTAATGCTCCAGATAAGGTAGAAGTTATTTATCGTATTGTTTTAAACTATCTCATTGAAGTATGTGTAAGGACTCTGACTGATAACGAATTTGACGCAAGTTCTGGAATAGTTAAAAAACTTATAGAAAGACCGGATCAATTTACCCTGAAGGATATTCACACTTCCATCAAATCCAGCATTGCTGTAGCTTTTAATGGATTATTTATTGCTGATTTACTTTTTACAAAAATCCTTTTCAATCCTTTTAATAATAAAGCTTTAGATCTTTCTTTTTATGAGAATGAGTTAGAAAGTCTTCAGCTTAGTATCAAGAGCATGCGTAAAATTTTTGATGGTGAGAAAAATCTTATTCCACTACTTTTGAGTCACTTGTTACCTGCCGCGAGGCATTACTCCAATAATCTTGATTTCAAAACTAACATTTTTTCAAATAAGTTTACCTCAAAAGTTTTGCAAAAAATCTTAAATCGAACCACAAATAAAGATATAAAAGCTTCACTGCAATCTTTTCTGAAAAACACAGAACATAAATCGGATATTTTCAGTAAGGAAAAAACGGAGAAATTAATCTCTTTATTCAGAAAGAATACGCCTGAGCTTATGGTTAATGTTCCGAATGGACAAGGTGGTTTCAGACAAACCTGTTACCATTGCGGTGAAGTTTATGAAACTGAAAATCCCATAAGAGGGAAAGGCCGTCGTACAAACCGAAGCTCTAAAAAACCGAAAGAACCACTGGTAAGGCCTTTTCACAAAGCATGTATGATTGAAGACAAACGCATCAGGGAACAAGCAGGGCAATTATATAAAAAGATGGAAATAGGATACCCTAAAACACAGATTTATGAACCCTACTATTTTCATCACATTCCCGTTCCTGACGGTTATGAGCTGATAAGAATTAATGGCGATGGAAACTCAATGTACTCATCCATTGCAGAGATTTTCAACAGGCATAGAGGGTCAGGACAAACAGGAAAATGGAACCAGCAAACAATAAGGCAGATTATCGATGATAACCTTCGTCAGATTTTTTTCACGATTCAGGATCATCCCGACAAGCACAAACTGATGCAAGAGCTTGAGCTACTGTTGGGGATCAATGCTGACGTTATTCCAGCGGTTCTCGATAACAATGTCATTACTGATTCAGCCTCTTTTGCTCAGTCGGAGTTAGCCCTATTGCAACAATTTGGTGATGCTCAGCTGATTGCCTTGCTAGTGCCGACACAGGGTGTCTGGTTCCCTGTGATAACACAAGGTCACGATGGACCTTTTCACGAAATTTACGACCTTAAGCGCTGGGTCAATTTTGCTCCTAACCTTCTGGCTATGCTGTTACAAAACGAAAATTATACCTTTCCTGATCTCTCTGAAAGTCAAAGGGCAACACTTTTACAGATGTTGTTAAACGAAAATTTCGAACACGCGAAAGGCTTCATCTCCCGAATTCTGATAGCCTTCTATCAGGCTTCAGCTTATCTTATTCACTACCCCAGTTCTGTGGCCCTCGCGGAACACTTTGATGCAGCAATAAGTCCTGATACTCCCAAGAATTTGGAGATTGATCACACTTTAGAAGCGCTTTCCATCAACGGAAATAGTAAAAGAATGAGTTCTGATTCTGCTTCTTCAGTTTCAAACAAAGAGATTGATAGTCAAACTTTAGAGGATCTCAATCCCTTATTGTTAAAGATTCAATCTCGTTTTGAACTGATAAGAATTAATGGCGATGGTAACTGTATGTATTCCTCAATTGCAGAGATATACAGCCGGACTGGGCGGTCAGGACAAGCTGGTAAATGGGACCAGCAAACAATAAGGAAAATTATGGAGGATAACATACGTCAGATTTTTTCCACGATTCAGAGTCATCCTGACAAGGAAAAACTGATGCAAGAGCTTGAGTTACTATCGGGGATCGACGCTGACGTTATTCCTGCCGTTCTCGATTACAACGTCCTTACTGATTCAGCCTCTTTCGGTCAATCGGAGTTAGCCAGATTGCAACAATTTGGTGATGCCCAGCTGATTGCATTGCTAGTACCGACACAGGGTGTCTGGTTCCCAGTCATTACACAAGGTCATCGTGGTTCTTATCACGAGATTTATGACCTGAACCGCTGGGTCAATTTTGCTCCTTACCTTTTGGCTATGCTGTTAAAAAACGAAAATTATAGCTTTCCTGATCTCACTGAAAGCCAAAGGTCATTACTTTTACAGTTGTTGTTAAACCAAAATTTCGATCAAGCTAAGCTTTTCGTCTCCCAAATTCTGACAGACTCCCATCAGTCTTCAGCTTATCTTATGCACTCCCCCAGTTCACAGGCTCTCCTGGAACACTTTGATGTAGCAATAAGCATTGAATCGCCCCAGAATACAGAGTTTGATTCGTCACAAATGACTCAGATGATTGAGGCTTTTGAAGCGCTTTCCATCGATGAAAATAAGAAAAGAATCAAGCTTGACCTCGCTTCTTCCGTTTCAACCAATGAGACTGCACATGAAACTTTGGAGGACCAAAACCCCTTATCATTAATGATTCAAACCAGGGCTCGAGCACTCCTTTCCATGCCAGACACTCCGACCAATACCATGTAAGTAAAACTCCCGGCGCCGCGAAATGGGTGTCGCAAAACTTGCCATAAGCCGGTAATTGGAACTATAGAACGGCGTTACCGGCTTCCAAATCTTAGCCGCATACCGTATCAGATCTCCAATGATATGGCGCACCCTTCACGACAAATTTTTATGGAACACAACGGTTTGCTTCAAAGAATTGACAAAGCCACGCAAGTTCAGGTGGCTGGTAATCGTCGTGTAACCCATGTGGCCTTATTCACTTATACATGAATAGCAGCAATCGTAAAACAGATGTTATCAAAACAAGCTACTATTGACTGTCTACAGGGATTAGTAAAGCTACTCAAATAGCGTTCAATTCAGAAAATTTTAAGATATATGGGGATTCCCAAGTATGATTCTTACTGCGTTATCTATATCAAATAAAAACTTCATTCAATATTTCATTTTATTGATAGCTCTGATGTCAGGGAGTGCTCTTGCACTTAACGAAAACCAAATAAGCATACTAAAACAACTCACCCTTCAAGAGTATGAAGAAATTGACCGAGAGCTGAAAACAAAACATTTGTATAGGGAAGCTGAACTTTACATTAACAGAGCGATGGCATGCATTAACAGAAGAAAAAGAAATCATTTTTTTATAAGCGAAAATAGGAAAACAGCTGAAAAATTGAGTGTTAAGAGGAGTGATAATACTACCAAGTTGGGAATACCCTACCCCCTGTTACGAACTTTCAATCTTGTTCAGGCAATGATTCATCACGGTAAAGAAAAAGCTATCATAAAAATCACTAAGGATAATAGAGCAGCCGGTGTTGTTACTGACTATGTAGACAGATTATTATCAGAAAGAGCTGAGCAAGTGCCCACAGAGGGTATAGACTGGGTAAATTTGTCCTATGAATTTCGGCAATATCAATCCTTGGGACCATGTACTATTAAGGCAGAGAAAAACAAAGACTTTGATTATCGATTAATACATCCACATAGCACTCCTTATCGTAAACTTCATCTACTACGTAATGGAGAACTTGTTTTAAATAATGTCAATATAATCCGGCAAGGAAACTTAGAAGATGGGGATCAAATAATTTACCCTAAAAATTCACCCAAAAATTCACACGATAATACATCAGACTATCCGAAGTTATCACCCATAAGAAACTCCGCATCCAAAGCCAGAGAGATTTATATGGCAGTTGATCGACTTCAAACCTTTCTGGATAATAGGTATCCAGACAAATTTAGATTCAGTATCAATGATGACAATATGTTTAGAGTATCTCTGGATTTTGTAGTACCCTATGGTTGGTGGCAAGATGCATTTTTTAGAGTAGTGTTTAGTTTTGACAATGTAGGCAACGAAGGACCAACAGTTCATGTTGAATATGGACCAAAAATGTATCATCTTTTTCACAGTGATCTTTTCCTGACAAACAGTTATAGAAACTCTAAAGAATACCTCGGCATTTTATACAAAAATTGGTCGCGGAGTTATTCAAAATGTGTGCATTATGGACCAGAGAAATTTTCTATAGAAAATCAAATTTTGAATATTATCAATTGTGTGACAACTGACTTCGATATAAAAACAAGTGGTATTCTTGCATACAATTTTCATCAAAAAAGCCCTCAGAGCTTGATTACAGAGGAAATAATATTAGCAAATACTCAGGCAAAAAAAATTGACACACCTCTTTATATAGAAACGAATCATAATAAGATAGCAAATAGTGTACGAGAAAGAATAAAAGATGACGATGATCCAGTTTTTGATTATTTGGTAATGGATGATTTGGATTCAGAATTCGATAAATCAGATGATTCAGAGTCAATAAAGACTGATATTTTTATTCCTGTTAAAATGTATAGTGAAGCTGAAGTTCTGGAATTTGAGCTTACCTCGATTAAAAATTTTCATGATCTGATCTATGAGGCCAGGAGGAAGTCTGCATTCAAAATACCTCATAACAATGAACCCGTCGTTTATTATAAGAATAAAAAACTGGATGAGCATAATTTTAAAAAGGTTTTATATGGCATAAAGAAATGGAGTGCAATAAGGAAGAAAAAAGAAGCAGAAAAAGAAGGTAGAAAAGAAAAGATAAAAAACAAACACAAGAAAAAACATGACATTCTACCAGTGATTGTTAAAGTTCCTGGCTATGAAAGTCGAGCCTTTGAAATAGCTAAAACTTATCCTCTTTATTATGCCAACTATTTTATCCCAGAAAATCCTCGCCACTTGATGCATAACGATCTAGCTAAAAAAAGAGCTCCACGTAAACTCATAAAATGGGAAATACATCTTGTTGACAATAAGAAGTTGGCAAAATCTAATAATATGCTTCACCAATATAAGATTTTTTTGCCTTTAGAAACACAAAAGACAACAGAACGCTATAGAGGGGGAACTCAATATGGAAGCCTACCTAATATCTGGATACCCAAAGTTAGAGATGATATGTCAGACGTTGAAAAAAAATTCGTTTTAATGTCAATGTATGATTTATCAAGATATAAATTTAAAATTCCAAACAACCTCAAAAAAGCCTCCGTTTCAAATCTAGGTAATAACATTATTACCAAAGCATTATTATTATCGGAGGACGATAAATGGATGCCAACTCAGGCCTATTTGGAGTTTTTGCTGCAAAGAGTTCAGATGTCTCTCCTCATAAGTGACGAGAATTATTCAATTGCTAAAGAAAATAATGCTTTTTTTGAAAGTCTCATTAATGGGAATATTGACAATAATGTTATCGGGGATTTGGCATTTTTTCTTGGACATCTGACCCCAAGCCTGAGGTATTTATCCAGTATGAATGTTCCAGATAAGGTAGAAATTACTTATCGTATCGTTTTAAACTATCTGATCGAAACATGTGTCAGGGCTCTGATGCATAACGAATTGGATGCAAGTTCTGAAATAGTCAAACAGCTTATAGAAAAACCTGAGCAATTTAGCCTGGATGCTATCTATGCTTCTAACAAAAAAGATATTGCTGTAGCTTTTAATGTACTACAAATTGTTGATTTCCTTTTCACAAAAATAGTTTTTAATTCTTTTCATAAACAGGCTTTCGACCTTACTCTTTATGACCATGAGCTTGAAGGGCTTCAGCTTAATATCAAGAATATGCGCAAGATTGTTGATGGTGAGAAAAATATTATGCCACTTTTTCTTGATCACTTGTTTCCTACCGCCAAGTATTACTCCGGCGATCTGGATTTCGAATCCGAAGAGTTTTTAAATAAGTTTATGTTAAGTGTTTTGAAAAAATACGAAGATCGAACAAAAATTCAAGATGTAAAAGCTTCACTGCAAGCTTTACTGAAAAGCAAAGATCAAAATTCGTTTTTTTTCAGCAAAGATAAAACGGATGAATTAATCTCTTTATTCAGGAAAAAGACTCCAGAGCTTCTGGTTAATGCTCCGAATGGAAAAGGTGGTTTCAGACAAACCTGTTACCATTGTCGTGAACTTTATGAAACTGAAAACCCCATAAGAGGAAAAGGACGTACGACAAACAGAACCACTGGCAAACCAAAAGAGACGCTGGTAAAGCCTTTTCACAAAGCTTGCATGAAAGAAGACAAACGCATCAGGCAACAAGTAGGGCAATTATATAAAAAGATGGAAAAGGGATACCCCAAAAAGCAGATTTTTGAACCCGATTATTGCCATAACCCTGTCCCCGATGGTTTTGAGCTGATAAGGATAAATGGCGATGGCAACTGTATGTTCTCGTCCATTGCAGAGATATTCAACCGGAATAGACGGTCAGGACAAGCAGGCGTATGGGACGTATGGGACCAGCAAGCAGTTAGGCAGATTATGGATTATAACCTTCGTCAGATTTATTCAACGATTCAGGATTATCCTGACAAGGAAAAACTGATGCAAGAACTAGAGCTACTATTGGGGATCGATGCTGACGTGATTCCATCCGTTCTCAATAATAATGTCATTACTGACTCAGCCTCACTCGCTCAATCGGAGTTGGGCAGATTACAACAATTTGGCGATGCTCAGCTTATTGCCTTGCTTGTACCGACACAGGGAGTCTGGTTTCCAGTGATTACACAAGGTGACTATGGAGCTCATCGCGAGATTTATGACCTGAAACGCTGGGTAAATTTTGCTCCTAACCTTTTAGCAATTCTGTTAGAAAACAAAAACTATCCCTTTCCTGATCTCTCTGAAAGTCAAAGGGCACTCCTTTTGCAATTGTTGTTAAGCCAAAATTTCGATCAAGCCAGGCTCTTCGTCGCCCAAATTCTGACCAACCCCCATCAGTCTTCAGCCTATCTTATCCACTACCCCAGTTCAGTAGCTCTACTCGAGCACTTTGATGCGGCAGTAAGCATTGAAACACCTCAGAATATGGAGGTTAATTCGCCACAAACCAATCAGATTGATGGAGCTTTTGAAGATTCTTTTAAAGATGAAAAGAATAAAAGAATGAAGCTTGATCCCGCTTCTTCAGTACCAAACAATAAGACTGGTCGTGAGACTTTACAGGATACTAAACCGCTATTATTGAGGCTTCAAACCAAGTTTCCAACACTCCTTACCTCGCCAGGCATATCATTCAATATCATGTAAGTTAACAACCTTGCCGGGGCCGTACACCCCGGTACTTCGGATGATTTCACGCTTTTTTCACCAAACCTAAAGGGTAATCCACTATAATCCTCAGCTTTTTACTGGTCGGCCTAATGGGAGTTTCACTATGATTCGTGGGTGGCTTAGTATGATATTGCTGTTGTCGTTACCTTGTTTAGCGTACGAAAAGATGTTTTATCCCAAACTCACTGAACGCTTTTGTGCCCGGGAGCCCCTGCCTGTCAGCAATGTCTTTGTGGTGGGAGACAGCACCGTTGATTCGGGGAATTTTTACAGCTACAGTCGATTTCTTGAAGGCAGCGGTACGTTGGATGAACGTCAAATGGCACTTTATCCCTGGGGCGGTCGTATGTTACCGGGCTTTGTTTTTGGCAGTTTTTGTGGCGCCATACCCGGTGCCAATTATCACGAAGGGCGTTTTTGTGATGATCTGATGGCGCCGGAACTGATAGCCAAAGCCCTGTATCTGAATCCATCCAATAAAACCGAGTATGTCGATCAGTCTCATGGCGGCAGCACAGTGGTAGGTTTTTCAGAAGTGTTAGTGGATTTTTTCTGGTCCTTTCTGTTTGGTGAAAGTCGGCTGGCCAATATCAGTTTTCTCACCAATAGCATCAGAGGCGGAAAGCCTATTCTGAGTTCGGTTGAGGAACAGGTTAATCATCTGCTGCAACATCATTCCCCCTTTTCTGAGGGGCAGGTTTTTATGTTGGCAGGTGGCGCTAATGATTATCTCAACCGTTACTGGAATTACCACCTGGTGATCGCCAAGCTGTCAGCGGCTATTGAAAATCTCTATGAACATGGGGCCAGAACCATTTTCTGGGGGACGCTTCCCGATGTTACTAAAACACCCTGCCTGCGCAATTCAGAGGATCGTCAGGAAGTGCATCAGGTGATCATCAATCATAACCGGATGGCCGTGAAAGCGTTTTTCCGGCTGAAAAAAAAGTATCCTGACCTGTTACTGCTGTTTTTCGATTACAACAGAATGTTTGACATTATGTTAGAACAGGCTCGCCAGCGAGATGTTAACACTGAAACGCCCTGTCTTGATGTCACCTTCAGAGGCTGTTCTGATAATGCTCAGGTGGATATCTGCGAAAGTTATAAGGCGAGTCCCTGCAAGAACCGCAGTGATCATTTCTATATAGATTCCATTCATCCATCGAGTACGGTGCAAAACTGGATTTTCAATTTCAACTGCAAGATGCTGTCTATTCTCAATTACAAAGTGGAATGCCCGGAGGTTGATCGCAGGCTTGCTGATGAACTCCTGTTGCATTATTTGACGTGCAAACCGGGATATCTGGAGCGGGAATACGTTCAATTGATATTCGAAGGTCAATGTCCGGCAGAGCTGTAATAATGGTTTATTCCTGTGTCCACAACCCTATGCATTTGCTGACACTCGGTGTTTCAGCATCTGCAGAGCCAAGGCAAACCTCACCTTAAAGGGGCTCCTGCCGACTATGATCAGCATGAACTATCTGACTAAACTCACCTGCACTCGACCCAGAGTCAGTTCTGCCGACCCGGATCGGGATCTGTTAACGGAAACAGAGAGTAACCGGGGCCGAATCATTCAGTCCGCTGCCGTACGCCGACTGCAACAAAAAACTCAGGTTTACCCTCTGGAGACCAATGCCGCTGTTCGCAGTCGTCTAACGCACTCTCTGGAAGTGCAACAAACCGGTCGGTTTCTGGCACAGACGATTCTTCAACGCCTGTCCGAAGCCGATCAGTTAACATCATTGGGCTTGGAAAACCAGGAAACATCTTTTATCAATCTGGTTGAGATGTCCTGCCTGATGCACGACATTGGCAACCCTCCGTTCGGCCATTTTGGCGAGGCGGCCATCAGCCGCTGGATGCAGGATAAAGCCCGGCTTTGTCATGAAAAAGCGTTCAAAGGTCAGAAAGCCCGCTCAGTGCTGCTGGAATCAACCCTGCTACCAGACTTGTATACCTATGAAGGCAATGCTCAGGCGTTAAGAATTATTCATCATCTTCAGGACCTGAACCTGACTTATTCCCAGATGGGCGCGCTGATGAAATACACCCGCACGCCCTACGAACCAAGACCTGATAAAGACTCACCCGATGCTTACCGTAAGAAAAAGCCGGGTTATTATTTTTCAGAAGCCGATCTGGTGTCCGACATCCGGCAGCATCTGGCTATTGATGAGGGTTGCCGCTTCCCACTGGTTTACATCATGGAAGCCGCCGACGATATTTCCTACTGCATTGCCGATCTTGAAGATGCCGTCGACAAGGGGATTCTCTCTTTCCGCGATCTTCGCTTCAGTCTCTATGGGGTCTGGGAAGAATTGACTGTAGATAACGACTATCTGCCCAATATTATGGAGTCTGCGATCAGCAGAGCCGGCGATAACAAGCAGGAGTTTATTGTCCGACTGCGCACCCGGCTGGTCAGAGATCTGGTGGATTATGCAGCAAAGCGTTATCTGCAACAGCATCAGGCTGTCTTCGACGGAACTCTGGATGAGCCACTGATCGACGGCCAGTCCGACCAGCACCTTGCACTGAATACATTGAAAACCGTCGCTATCCGCTACGTCTTTACCAGTATGGAGAAGGAAACACCAGAACTCAGGGGCTACTCTGCCCTGATGGGATTGATGGATATTTTCCAGCCTCTGCTGGAGTTACCCGGTGCAGAGTTCGTCGGTATTGCTAAAAAAGATTCCAGCCGACATTTTATCGAGCAACGTCTTTACCACCGACTCTCTTGCAAACACAAAATGGCGTATCATCGGGCAGTGAAATCATTGCCTGACAGCTGTTACTCCGCTCAAGAACAGGACGAACTGGAATGGTATTACCGGGCAAGATTATTGATTGATTACGTCAGCGGAATGACCGATCACTTTGTCTTAACCGAGTTTCAAATCCTTTCTGCTATCTGACTCAAAAAGCATAATTGGCCATTGTTAAAGCGTCTCGCCGGAACTCTTTATTAGAACGAATGTCCAATAATTAACCGTTCATTAAAAACTCAAGTGAAATCCTGACTTTTTGGTGAACTTAACTTTGATTATTTGACAGTAGGAGTAAATTCTATGAAAAAATTCATTTTGGCAGCCCTATTGGCTGCAGCGTCCACCATGGTTGGTGCAGAAATACAACTAATACAGGAGAACAACTTTAGGGATCCGTGGTACGAAAGGATCACAACAAGCTACTTTGACACAGTTTCTCAACAATATTGTCTGGTGGTTTTAGATAAGGTTTCCAGTGGATATAATTCGCTTATGCACTGCAAAGGTGTCCATGAACTCCCTGAGCAGGCACAAAGAAACATTCTCGGCGACGCCTATGTACCAAAATCTGGCGTTGGCGCATGTGATGCTTCTATGGATAGTTGTCCCAAATAACTGACTCAAAAAACATCAATGGCCATAACTCACAAGGTTAAAAAACCATGAGCCAGCTCAATACAGCCCGAGCGTCCAGAGAGATTAACGGTGTTCGGGTTCCCTGCTTTATATACGGTACCGCCTGGAAAGAAGAAGCCACCCAGGGGCTGGTAGAGAATGCCCTGAAACTGGGCTTCACTGGCATTGATACGGCCAATCAGCGCAAACATTATTTTGAGCTCGGTGTTGGTCATGGCCTGCAAAAGATTTATCAACAGGAAAAAATAAGCCGCGAACAGCTCTTCCTGCAATCCAAGTTTACCTATCAGAGAGGTCAGGATGACCGGCTGCCCTATGACCCTTCAGCCAGTTTAACCGAGCAGGTTTTGCAATCTTTCCAATCTTCCCTTGAACACCTTGGCACTGACTATCTGGATGCCTACCTTCTCCATGGCCCTTCTCAAAGGGAAGGTCTCTCGGAAGACGATCTGGAAGTCTGGACGGCCATGGAAGGACTCTACCGTGATGGTCATATCAAACTGCTGGGCGTTTCCAACTTTTCTGCACGCCAACTGGAAGGGCTGACTCTCCACACCGACATTCGTCCACACATTGTCCAGAACCGTTGCTTTGCCTCAATGGGCTGGGATAGAGAAGTGAGAGCGGCCTGTCAGCATCACGATATTATTTACCAAGGCTTTTCCTTACTCACGGCCAACCACGCCATACTGGGCCACCCCCAATTTCAAGCCATTGTCAGTCGAACAGGCTTAACCGCAGCACAGGTCATTTTTCAGGCCTGCCAAAGAATGGGGATGCTCACCCTCACCGGCACGACTCAATCCGATCATATGAATCAGGATCTTCATTGCGACAAAGTCGCTTTGACCGATGAAGAGGTTAATGCGATTGAGAATATGTTTATTTAGCTCGAGCCGTCTGGTTGTCCTTTCAATAGCCATGGCGCAAGAAGGATAACCAGACAAGCCTGTTTTACTTTACAGATATCAGTCAACCCAGACCCGGGCATTCCTGAACATTCTCATCCAGGGTGAATCTTCACCCCAGGTATCCGGATACCAGCTGTTCTGAACCGCCCTGAATACCCTTTCCGGGTGAGGCATCATAATCGTCACCCTGCCATCGGCAGAAGTCAGACCCGTAATACCTTCAGCGGAACCATTGGGGTTGTAGGGGTAACGTTCAGTAGCCCGCCCCTGATTATCCACATATCTCAGGGCCAGCTGACCACCCGCAGACAGTTTCCTGATTTGGTCAGCCTTTTTGAACTCGGCATAACCTTCACCGTGTGCCACTGCAATGGGCATTCTGGAACCTTCCATACCTCTGAGGAGAATGGACTTGTTTTGCTGCACTTCGACCATCACGGTTCTGGCTTCAAACTGCTCAGACTGGTTACGGACGAAGTGTGGCCAGTGCTCAGCACCGGGAATCAATTCATGGAGATTGGACAGCATCTGACAGCCATTGCAGACACCCAGAGCAAAGCTGTCCGGGCGATCAAAGAAAGCCGCAAACTGGTCACGGGCCATGCTGTTAAACAGCACCGATTTCGCCCAGCCTTCACCTGCTCCCAGAACGTCACCGTATGAGAAGCCGCCACAGGCTACCAATCCTTTGAATTCAGCCAGCTCACGGCGACCGGAAAGAATGTCACTCATGTGAACATCCACTGCACAAAAGCCGGCCTTGTCAAAAGCCGCCGCCATTTCCACATGGCCGTTAACACCCTGCTCCCTCAGAATGGCCACCTGTGGTTTGCTGGCTCCAGTGGCAATATAGGGAGCGGCAACATCCCTATTGATGTCAAAAGGCAAAGAGGCATGTAAGCCTGTATCGCCGTCATCAAGCAGGTTATCAAACTCCTGACGGGCACATTCAGGGTTATCCCTGAGTGCCTGCATGCGATAACTGGTTTCAGCCCACCAGCGCTGATATTTAACCCGGCTTTCGCTACTGATCAGCTCACCATTAAAGGTAAAGTTGATACGCTGATCCGATCTCAGGGCAGCAATGGTGTGTGTGCAGGAACCCAGTCCCAGTCCGGCCAGAATATCCTTGACCTTACCTTTGTCGGAACGGCGAACCTGCAGAACAGCACCCAACTCTTCATTAAAAAGGGCTGGAATGATGGCCGCTTCAGAGCCCGCCAATTTATCCAGATTCACCTCAATACCGGTGTGACCGGCAAAGGCCATCTCAACCAGTGTGGTAAAGAGACCACCGTCTGAACGGTCGTGGTAAGCCAACAGCAGGTCCTCTTCCAGACATTGCTGGATACCCGTGAAGAAGCCTTTCAGGTCTTCTGCAGAGAAAACATCAGGAGCAACATCACCCATCTGACCATAAACCTGTGCCAGGGCAGAAGCACCCAGACGGTTATGATCACGACCCAGATCCACCAGCAGCAGATCGGTCTCACCCTTATCGGTTCTCAGCTCTGGAGTGACAGTCTTGCGTATGTCGGTCACAGGAGCAAAAGCCGAAATAACCAGAGACAGCGGTGAGGTAACACTCTTTTCAACATCACCGTCTTTCCAGTTGGTACGCATGGACATAGAGTCTTTGCCTACCGGAATAGCAATACCCAATTTCGGGCAGAGTTCCATGCCTACTGCTTTACAGGTTTCATAGAGTTTGGCGTCCTCACCCGGATGACCGGCAGCAGCCATCCAGTTTGCCGACAGTTTTATATCGCCGAGCTTGTCAATCCGGGTGCTGGCGATGTTGGTAATCGCTTCACCAATCGCCATACGACCCGATGCAGGCGCATTAATAAGAGCCAGAGGGGTTCTTTCACCCATGGACATGGCTTCACCGGTACAGGTATCAAAAGCAGTAGCGGTAACCGCACAGTCAGCAACAGGTACCTGCCAGGGGCCAACCATCTGCTCACGGGCTACCAGACCGGTGATAGAGCGGTCGCCAATAGTAATCAGGAAGTTTTTGCTGGCGACGGTTGGCAGCTTGAGAACTCGCTCAGAAGCTTCTGCCAATGTCACACCGGAAAGATCCAGTGCGTCCTGCTGAATATTTTCAGTCTGCACATCACGATGCATGCGAGGTGGTTTGCCCAATAAAACATCCAGAGGCATATCCACTGGCTGGTTATCAAAGTGGCTGTCTTCTACCAACAGGTGTGACTCTTCTGTAGCTTCGCCCACAACGGCGTAGAGACAGCGCTCGCGTTGACAGATAGCTTCAAACAGCCCCATATTTTCTGGCGCTACCGCCATCACATAACGTTCCTGGGATTCATTACACCAAAGTGCCAGGGGGGACATGCCGGGCTCATCATTCAGAATATCCCTGAGCTGGAAGCGACCACCGCGGCCACCATCACTGACCAGTTCCGGCAGAGCATTGGAAAGACCTCCCGCGCCTACGTCGTGGATAAAGGCGATAGGGTTCTCATCACCCAGCTGCCAGCATTGGTCAATCACTTCCTGACAACGACGCTCCATCTCGGGGTTGTCGCGCTGAACGCTGGCAAAGTCCAGGTCTTCCTGACCTTCACCGGACGTCATGGAAGAGGCCGCACCACCACCCAGACCGATCTGCATGGCCGGACCGCCCAGAACAATCAGCTTGGCGCCAACGGGAATATCTCCTTTTTCAACATGATCAGCCCGGATATTACCCAGGCCGCCTGCCAACATGATGGGCTTATGGTAACCCCTCACTTCTTCACCCACAGACCCTTTGGCTGTGGCCTCAAAAGTACGGAAGTAGCCGCACAGGTTTGGACGACCAAATTCGTTGTTAAAGCTCGCACCACCCAGAGGGCCTTCCAGCATAATATCCAGAGCAGTCACGATCCGATCCGGCTTGCCATACTCTTTTTCCCATGGCTGTTTGTAGCCGGGAATGTTCAGATTGGATACGGAGAAACCGGTCAGACCTGCCTTTGGCTTGGAGCCTCGACCGGTCGCACCTTCATCACGGATCTCCCCCCCCGCACCGGTAGAAGCACCCGGCCATGGCGAGATGGCAGTGGGATGGTTGTGCGTTTCCACTTTCATCAGGATATGAATGTCTTCCTGGTGGTACTGGTAATCTTTCTTTTCAGGAGACGGGAAAAAACGTCCGGCTTTGGAGCCTTTAATAACGGATGCGTTGTCTTTATAGGCTGAGAGCACACCTTCACTGCTCATACTGTGGGTGTTACGGATCATCTGGAACAAAGAATGATCCTGCTGTAAACCGTCAATGGTCCAGGTCGCATTGAAGATCTTATGGCGGCAGTGCTCAGAGTTGGCCTGAGCAAACATCATCAGCTCTACATCCGTCGGGTTCCTGTCCAAACCCTCATAGCTGGTGACCAGATAATCCATTTCATCTTCTGCCAGTGCAAGTCCGAGGGACTGGTTGGCGGCAACCAGAGCCTCACGCCCGCCTTCGAGAATATCGACACGGGTCAAGGGCGCTGGCTCGGTTTCTGCAAAAAGAAGCTCTGCTTCTCTGTCATCAGCCAAAACAGCCTCGGTCATGCGGTCGTGAATCAGGCTGGATACCACTTGTTTCTGGTGTTCACTGAGGCCTTGTTCAGCAGACACATAGTAAGCCAGACCGCGTTCAATACGGTGAACCTTGCTGAGACCACAATTTTCAGCAATGTTGGTGGCTTTACTGGACCATGGAGAAATAGTGCCCGGACGGGGTACAACAAGAAAAAGAGCGCCTGAACACTCACCTTCCTGCATCCGGGGACCATAGGTCAGTAGCTGTTCCAGAACGTTCAATTCCTGGTCGGACAATGTCTCGTCGACCCGGACAAAGTGCTGGTATTCGGCAAAAACACCGGTGATTTCAGGGATCCTGTGTTGCAGGGTTTCAAGCAGCTTTTGGCTACGAAACGGCGAGAGAGCCGGAGCACCACGCAAAATCAGCATGATAAAAACTGTCCTCAACTGGACTCAGGGAGATAATCAGGAGCGGTATGATAATCGAAATCCCAGTATGGAAACCAGTGATTGAATTACGGATCTTGGCAGGTTTTCTCTTCAATCGTTCTTACTTATCTCTAAAAGTGCACCTTGAGTGTGCTTTTAGAGATAAATGTAAACTTGATATTTCTCCCGTCCGGGTTGACACACTAAAATTTAGTTTTCGAGAAAACTCTCTTGATCAGCTCCACTTGCGCCAATATCTGATTTTGGTATGTAGTTCTCGCCGAGAATGTTTTTTTGCGCCTGCTCTGAGAGTTCATGGACAGCTTTGCAGTTCATAAGCGCATTTGATTTTTCACTATCAATAACCACCAGACAATACTGTTCAGACACTGTGTCAAAGTAACTTGTCATGACTCTTGCACCCCACGCATCCACATGCGTTTGCTCCTCTATTTTTCGTATTTCCGCACAAACCGTGGAAGACGCCACCAATAAGACTGTCAAAACGAGTTTTCTCATCGAATGTACTCCAAATGTCAAAGATCAAATCATAAGAAAGCCAGAATTTGGCTTGCCCCTTCAATGAGAGGTCAATCTTCGACATTCCTTCCAATGAAAAGTTCCATCGTTCGTTGGTTTTTTACAACGGCACTCATTCATATCCGCTTTTCAAAAAGCCGAATGCACCATTTCAGCACAACTTCAAACGTTTATTCTCTGCTTTTTTGGCCTCACGCCGGGCTCTGAAAAAGGAGGAAATGATTTCGCTACACTCCTCTTCAAGGACTCCGGGAGTCATTTCCACCCGATAATTCATATAGGGCAACTCCAATGTTCGGCTCTGACTGACCAGAGCCCCGGCCTTGGGTTCCAGGGCACCAAAAATCACCCGTTTTAGCCGACTGTGGATAATCGCTCCGGCACACATGGTACAGGGTTCAAGGGTCACGTAGAGTTCACAATCCACCAACCGGTAGTTGTTGAGGGTGGCGGCCGCTTCCTGCAAGGCCATTACCTCAGCATGGGCCACCGGATTGCAGCCGCTGATGGGCTGGTTAAAACCCCGACCTATTATTTCGCCACCCCTGACCACAACGGCCCCGACCGGAACCTCATCTTTTTCCCGGGCTTTTTCCGCTTCCTTCAGGGCCTCGCGCATCCAGAGGCTATCCGTGTTTTGATCTGCCAAAAAAGTATCTCACTACTCAACGAAGAAACTGCCGTGAGTTAACGATTCAACTCACACGTAAAAAAAAAGTTGAAACAAGTATACAGACGTTCGCCACTTTGACCGATAAAGACACTAATCAAGTTCTGGAGTTCTCCGGATCGGGTGTTCAGGAATTCTCCAACGCAATGCAAAAGAGCGATATATACTGAGAGTTAATTATCGTTATTTCAGTTTCTGACTAAGTACCATTGGAGGGTATGATCGAATGAGTTACAAGCAAAATGTAGAAGAGAATATACAGCATTTTGCAGAGAGCATCGGTCTGGGCGAGCTCAGCTTAAATGAACACGATGCCTGCGGTCTCTGTTTTGATGATACCCTGATCGTGAATATGGAATATCTGGAAGAAGACGAAGCACTGGTGTTTGTCTCTTCAGTAAAACCCATGGATGCTCACGACGATGCCAAAACCAGCCTCTACGAAAAGCTCCTGTCACTGAACCTTCAGCATCACAGTATGCAGGGTGCTTTTCACGCTCTGAACCATGACAAGTCTGAAATTCTGCTGATTCGCTCTATGCAGGCTTCGTCGGACTACGGCAACTTTGAGTCCACCCTGGAGAAGTTCGTCAACACACTTGAATGGGTGATCTCCGAGGTGAATAATACTGAAAGCGATGGTACCGCACCACCCAAAGAGAGTGGTCCAAAGCCTCCTCCCACCGCTCCCGGCGGACCTGGAGACATGGGTATGATGGTCTGATTCTTGATCAACACACCGAAAAAGAGGGCTTATTCAGCCCTCTTTTTCTTTCTGACTAATCAAATCCTGAACAGAAAAAAAAAACGGGTAACAAAGGAGACGGGGATCGTGGCCGAAGCACTTAACTACCTCACTTCTGCGCTTCAAAATGCGGTTGAAAGCAGCCGGCTACTGGATATTCGTGGCCGTGTTACCGAAGTACAGGGCATGATCATCAAAGCGGCGGTTCCCGGTGTCAAGATTGGCGAGTTGTGTGAGCTGGTGACGCCAAACGATGACAGGACCAGCTACGCCGAGGTCGTTGGCTTTCAGGGGCACGAAACGGTACTCTCTCCCATGGGTGAAATCATGGGTATCTCCTCCACAACAGAAGTGATTCCCACGGGTAAGGTTCACCATGTAGGCGTTGGCTCTCACCTTCTGGGTCACGTGCTTGATGGTATGGGAAACCCTTTAAACCCGGAAGCCTTCGACGGAGTGGAGCCTGAGACCTGGTATCCGGTTTATGCCGACAGTCCTGACCCCATGACTCGCCAGATCATTGATAAACCATTACCACTGGGCCTGAGAGTCCTGGATGGCGTACTGACCTGCGGAGAAGGACAGCGTATGGGGATCTTCGCAGCCGCCGGCGGTGGTAAGAGTACGCTGCTCTCGATGCTGGTTAAAGGGGCTGAAGTGGATGTCACAGTCCTCGCGCTGATCGGTGAAAGGGGACGGGAACTCAGGGAATTTATCGAGCATGATCTGGGCCCGGAAGGCGTCAAGAAGTCCGTTATTATCGTTGCCACTTCTGACAAATCGTCCATGGAAAGAGCCAAAGCGGCCTATACTGCCACAGCCGTCGCAGAGTATTTCAGGGACAAAGGTAAAAAAGTCCTTCTGCTAATGGATTCCGTCACCCGTTTTGCCCGTGCCCAGCGTGAAATAGGTCTGGCAGCCGGCGAGCCGCCAACCCGTCGAGGTTTTCCACCCTCAGTCTTTGCCACGCTTCCCAAGTTAATGGAGCGTGCCGGTATGTCTGATACAGGTTCAATCACGGCGCTCTACACCGTACTGGTAGAAGGTGACGATATGACTGAACCGGTAGCGGATGAGACCCGATCCATTCTGGACGGACACATCATCCTTTCCAGAAAGTTGGCTGCCGCTAACCACTACCCGGCCATTGATGTGCTATCCAGTGCCAGCCGTGTCATGAATGCCATCACCCCGGAAGAGCACAAAGCCGCAGCGGGCAAACTCAGGGAACTTCTGGCCAAGTTCGAAGAGATTGAACTGCTGGTTAAGGTCGGTGAGTATAAAGCGGGCTCAGATGCAGTGGCGGATGAAGCCTTGCGGAAAATAGACGCCATAAGAACCTTCCTGAAGCAGCGCACCGATGAACTGAGTGACTATGACACCACCATCCAGCAACTGCGTCGTGTCGTTGGAGTCTGATCTGAATGCTGCACGAACTTCTCAAGGTTAAGCAGATTCGGGAAAAGTCTGCTCAGGACGAAGTTCGCAAGTGTGAATATCGTCTGGAGCAGGCTCAGCTGGAAGTCAAAAACAAAGAGCAGGAACTGGAAGAGTACATTGACTGGCGCTGTAAAGAAGAAGAAAGGCTCTACGATAACATTATCAATACTGCGGTGAAGCAGAATGAACTGGATCAGCTAAAAGCCAAGGTAGCCCAGATGCGTGAAAAGGATGTTCTGCTGGAACAGGCCATCAACGAAGCCAGACAGAATGTCGAAAAGGCCAAAGAACAGCTTGAGCAGGCCCGTGAAGATCATGCGAAAGCCATGCAGGCTGTGGAAAAGTTTGAAGAGTTTACCAAAGCTCAGGACGAGGAAGCCGCAAAGGAAGCCGCTCGCCTCGAAGATCTGGAAATGGAAGAATTTACTGTTCGTCCGAAATTCTAGGGTGCACAGATCGCAAGGAGGCCAACCATGCAGCCCACACACTCTAATCAGAATGTTCAGCAGAATAGCAACAACCAGCCCGCTCAAAATCAGAGCCAGAATCAGAGCCAGAAAGTGTCTGAGGATCAGGCTTCTGACTTTTCCAAAAAAATGAAAAAGAAAGAAGATCCGAAAAGTACCAAAGGGGAATCCAAGGGCGATCAAAGCCTTGAAAGCCTGATGGCAGAGCGCAGAAAAAGTGCCAAGGAAGCTCTGGAAGGCAAGTTCAAAGACCAGGGCGGTGGCCGTGAAGGTCAGGAAGGTCAAAAAGGTCAGGAAGGTCAAAAAGGTCTGGAAGAGGGTGCCATGCAGTCTCTGCGTGACGGCACTGAGCATGTGATCGGTCAGGTTAGGGAAACCCAGCAGGCCTCTGAAGTTCAATTGAAAAACATTCAGGCCGTCAGTGGCCCCAAAGAAATCAATGAAGTCATCAACAAGCTGGTTGATAAAATCATGGTGTCTTCAAAAGACGCTATCGAAGGAGCCGAAGTTCGAATCACTCTGAAAGACAATATTCTGCCGGGCACCGAAATCCGTATTCAGAGAGTCTCTGGTGAACTGCAAGTGACCATGAATACCTCTTCAGCAGACTCCCACAACTTTCTGCAAGCCAATGAAGCCAGCTTGATGAAGAATCTCGAAAAGCTGGGTGAAAAAGTTCAGGTCAACATCAACCTGTCTGGCGGAGGTGGCGAACAGAGTGAGGGGCGTTCCCGGCAGGAGTACGTGGGTGAAGAAGAACAGGAAAACGATGATTCCTGAGAGAACGGATAAACACTGATGGAACCAATACCACTGAAGTTTGAATCAATATCAGCAACCGAGCTTCAGTTGGGGCAGCTCCTGTGTCGTCGCAAAACCCGCTACCAGATTCAACTGAACGGTATCGAATTCACTGTCTCTCTTGCCGGTCTTGATCACCAGACCTCCAGCTGGCAGGCCGATATAGAACTGGCTGGCTACCCCAACAAACTCTATCTGGGCCATCAGGTTCTGGATTTTCTTTTGCCCAAAAAGCTCGACCATCAAATCATTAAAAAACTGCCTGAAAGTCTTCGTGAAGCGGCTATTTCGAGCAGCCTGACCCCCTTGTTTAATTTTTTGGGCCAGATGCTGGGTCAGTCTGTCACACTCACTCATCTCAAACCTGCCGAGCAAACAGACGCCCCTTTAATTGCAGTGGATCTTGAAGCCGGGAGCATCCGTTCCAGCATTCAGATTGAGTATTCCGAGGTGATAGAGAACCTGTTGAAGTCAATTCCACCTCATCAATCTATCTCACTGCCCGATATACCTTTATGGGTATCCCTGCAAAAAGGCAGTACCTCACTGAACCGCAGTGAACTCAATGATCTGGAAGAAGGCGACATTGTTTTTCTGGAAAAATATGTCAGTCACTCAGAGGTGATTGTAAAAATCAAACAGAATGCTGCGTTTCTCGGCACTCTTGAGGATACCCGGCTCACTATTTCACAGAGGCTTCAGCCGATGGAAGATTATTCTGCCCAAGGGTACACAGAGCATGAAGAGCCTATGCCAGAAGGCGAAGCTCCGCAGGCACCTGCTACCCCTATTGATCTTCATGATTTGCCCGTGATGCTGATGTTCGAAGTGGGCGAACAACAGCTGACATTCGCAGAATTGCAAAGCCTGACGCCTGGGTATGTTTTCCAGCTCAGTAACCCTGTGGAAGCACCGGTCAAGATCAGAGCCAATGGCCAGCTGATTGGTAAATGCCAGTTGGTGGAAATAGAAGGCCGCCTCGGAGCCCGGATTACAGAACTCACGGGAAAGACCGAATCCTAATAACCAGGCAGTACATCCAGTAGAGCAGGTTCCCGCCATGGAAAGCGGCATACTGAATTTGACCAGCCCATTTTATTTGATGGTGCCACTGGCACTGATGGCGCTGATTCCATTCATGGCAGTCATGGGCACTTCTTTTTTGAAACTGGTGGTGGTCTTTTCCATTCTCAGAAACGCCACCGGTCTTCAGCAGATTCCTCCCAACATTGCCATGAACGCGCTGGCCATTATTTTGACACTCTACATCATGGCACCTATAGGCTATCAGTCTTATGAATTGCTGGAACCTGAAAAGATTAATTTTGAGGATCTGTCCTGGATCGAATCCTTCAAGCTGGCCAGCGCCCCTTACAAGCAATTTCTCAAAGACAACACCAACGAAAAAGAGCGTAACTTCTTTCTGAAGTCTGCACGCCTTCTGTGGCCAAAAAAATACCAGCAGGAACTCTCGGGGGATGACTTTATTGTGCTGCTGCCCTCTTTTTGTATCACGGAATTGACCAAGGCGTTCCAAATTGGCTTTTTGCTCTATTTGCCTTTCATCGTCATCGACCTGATCGTCTCAAACATCCTGCTGGCCATGGGTATGATGATGGTCTCTCCCATGACCATATCCCTGCCTTTCAAACTGCTCCTGTTTGTCTTGCTGGACGGTTGGACCCGTTTGATTCAGGGACTGGTATTAAGTTATGGCTAGAAAGCCTCAAGGGAAAAGAGCATGGTAGATTCGGACATCATTCAGCTGACAGCTCAGGCACTGATGCTGACTCTGGTTTTATCCATGCCTCCGATCATTGCCGCGGCTGGCGTAGGTCTGCTGATCAGTTTGATCCAGGCCCTGACCCAGATCCAGGAGCAAACCCTGCCCTTTGCCTTCAAGCTGATTGCCGTCATCATCAGCATCTTTGCCACTGCCCGATGGTTGGGCATTGAGATTTATCATTACTCTCTGGCCATCATGAACAAAATACCGGACCTATAACCGGGTAATCCGCCATGGTCATCCCAATAGATGAGCTAAAAGAGTGGTTTTATGTATTTACCATGGGCATGCCCAGAATTGTTGCCCTGTTCACTCTGATCCCTTTCCTGCACAAACGCATGCTGGGTGGCGCCATGATGCGAAATGGCATTTGCGCCTGCATGGTCCTGTTTCTCCATCCTATGCTGGCAGAACACAAACCCGATGAAGCCCTCACCATTTATGCTACGGCCGGATTTGTTCTTAAAGAAGCTTTTATAGGGGCCATTATCGGGTTTTGTATCACCATTCCATTCTGGGCACTGGAGTCAGCGGGGTTCTTCATTGATAACCAACGGGGGGCTTCCATGGCCAGCGCCCTGAATCCTCTGTCGGGTGCGGAAACATCACCCATGGGTGTCTTGTTCTCTCAGGCTTTTACCGCTATTTTCATGGTCAGTGGCTTATTTCTGCTGTTGCTGCAAAGTCTGTTCATCAGCTATGACGTATGGCCTGTGTTCAGTTTCTATCCCAGACTGAACCCTGAAGCCACTACTTTTTTCCTGAATCAGTTCAACCTGATTATTGGACTGGCCATGTGGCTTTCTGCCCCCGTCATTATCTCCATGTTTATCACAGAATTTGGCATCGCCCTGATCAGCCGCTCAGCCCCTCAGCTGAACGTATTTATTCTGGCCATGCCGATCAAATCCGGTGTCGCGGCAGCCATCCTGGTGGTTTACGTCAGCACGATTCTACAACTGGCCAAAAAACATGACGAAAGCATTCCCATGATTTTTAAAACCGTGGGAGAGCTCTGGAAATGAGTGCTGAAAAGACAGAGAAACCTACACCAAAAAAACTGCGTGACGCCCGAAAAAAAGGTCAGGTCGCCAAGAGTAAAGAAGTATCCAGCACCTTTGGCATTATCGCCGTGGTCTGCACCCTCTGGTTTATGAGCGATACCTATCTCAACACCATTCAGGAAATGGTGATCCTTCCCGCAACGGTTTATAACGAAAACTTTCAGGACGCTTTCAAGATTGTCACCCGGGGCATTCTTGATAAATCCATTGAGCTACTGTTACCCCTGGTTATGGTATCCATGCTGTCTGCCATCATAGGCAACATTATGCAGTTTGGCTTTCTGCTGGCCGGTGAATCGGTAAAACCCGACCTGAAAAAGATCAGTCCCATTGCCGGATTCAAGCGCATCTTTGCCATCAAAAATCTGGTGGAATTCTTCAAGTCCGTTATCAAGATTGTGTTTCTTTCCATCGTTGTTTACTTCGTCATCAAAAACAGCCTCGCTGATATGGTCAACCTCCCTTACTGTGGTAATGACTGTATCCTCCCTGTCGTCGGGGTTTTGATGAAAAAACTGATGATCTACGCCATTGCGGCTTTCTTAGTGATCTCGGTGCTGGACTATCTTTTCGAGAAGCAACAGTTCACCAAAGAAAATAAAATGTCCAAGGATGAAGTCAAACGCGAACACAAAGAGATGGAAGGTAGCCCTGAAATCAAGGGTAAACGAAAAGAAATTCACCAGGAAATTCTCAACGAAGCAGAAAACACCAAGAAATCAGACGTTGTTATCAAAAACCCGACTCACCTGGCCATCGGCCTGCACTATAAACAGGATGTGACACCACTGCCCGTGGTGACGGTTAAAGGCCGGGGTGGACGTGCACGCTTTATTGTGAAAATTGCCGATAAAGAAGGCATCCCCGTTATGGAGAATGTCCCCCTGGCCCACGCCCTGTTTGATACGGACATTGCCAGTTTCATCCCCAGCGATTTGATTGAACCGGTGGCAGAAGTATTCCGATGGGTAGAAGACCTCAAGGAAAAACAGGGCCTCTCAGACGACTCTTAAGGTTGAACAATGCAAAACCTCTGCTCAACTCTCCAGAGTATTTCTGGGCCCCACTGGCCGCCAGGCCGGTGAAATGACATTGGGCATTTCCGAGCGGTTCAGCAAGGGAGCCTTACACAGGGCGAACTCGCCGTAACGATGGTTGATCTCATCAATGGTCGCCAGTAGTTTTTCCTTTTTAATATCCTCTTCCTTGAACAGTTCTCCTTGCCCATGTTTGGGTCGCGGGTCCAGGGCTCCGACGTGTACCTGATGCACTCCCCGGCTTCTCTCTCCTTCATCCCAGTAGACATCCAGGAAAAAGTCTGCCAGTGCCATGATCAGATCGCCATCGGATGTTGGGGTTGTCGTCTTCAGCTTTTTGCTGACCCAGCCTCCGGGCGTATTCACGCCAATGGCAAACAACCGGGCTTCAAAGTCATAACGTCTGAGACGAGCGGCCACCTTTTCACACATATGCAGCAGATAGGTTCTCAGGATGGTTTTATCCCGGGTATTGGGCGGAATCACCTTACCGTGCCCGATACTCTGGGGCACGCCTACCTCTTTATGCAGTGGCTCCGGGTCCATGCCCTGGGCCATCAGCCAGATGCGTTTGCCCAGATTACCAAAACGCTTGCCCAGCACGCTAATGGGCACTTTCTGCATATCACCGCAACGACGCACACCGTACTGAGCCAGGTAACGCCCAATACCTGAACCGACGCCACACAGATCAGTGACCAGAGCATCCGACAGGGTTTCACGAGCCTGATAGGGGTGGACAACGGTCAGTCCGTCAGGCTTCTGTTGCTTGGCTGCCCACTTGGCTGTGGTCTTGTCACCACTGATACCCACTGAACACAACAGGCCGGAAGCCTCAAAAACACAGGCCTTGATCCTTCGGCCCACCTCGGCCACCGGGCAGTCATAGAGTGCCTGACAGTCGGTCAGATCGAGAAAAGCCTCGTCCACCGAGAAGACTTCTATTTCCGGAGTGATGTTTTCCAGAGCTGACATGATGCTGGAGGAAATCTGAGCATAACGATAAGGCCGCGAAGGCGCCTGGATAAGATCAGGCGCCAAACCTCTGGCCTCACGTAACCTCATGCCGGTTTTGATGCCCCGGGCCCGTGCCTCGTAGGAGGCGGTGATGATGCAAGTCCCTGTTCGGCCATTGGTGACACACACCGGCTTTTGGTGCCATTGAGGCCGGTCCAGCTGCTCAATGGAGGCAAAAAAGGCATTCATATCCACCAGCGCAATCATTCGGGGCCAAGGCTTGTCTTTTACAAGAATACTGTTCATTTATACAGTATTATTCACCTGAAGCTTTCAGACAAGTCCCTCTTTGATTGATTTTTTTTATCGCCCCGGAAATAGGTGCATGAGCGGATGAATTGAGACAAATGAGTGCGATTTTATGATGTCTTCCGATTTCGTCAGCATTGCTGACAGAGATGTTATGCAACCCCTTGTCTGCATCTCGTACGATCAGCTCTACATTGGTTCACACGGGGAAGTAGCCATGTTCAAACGCACAAGGATCACCTTTCAAATCGTACTGACACTGTTCAGCTTTTTCGGATTCAACGAAGCTGTTCTGGCGGTCAGATACCGCACTACGATCTACGTAAGTCATTTCGATGCCCGGATGGCTGTTGCCCACATCAGTACGGAAACACCTGCTTTGCAGGTTATGCACCATGGAGATAACCTTCAGGCAGTGGACTGCATATTCTGAAGAAAAACCGTTAGGCCAACTAACCGGGTTGTCATTAAACAGCCTTTAAAAGAAGGCTAAGCTGACCATAAAAAACAACAACAGCATTCAAGGATAGAAAGGAGTTGCCCATGTACTCATGTATGACCCCCCACTCACCAGTCAATACAACAAGCAATGCACTACAACTGGCTCTCAACGCATTTTCAGAGGGCAAAGAGCAGGCTAAAACCTGGTTGTACAATGGTGCCTCCAGAGCGGTATCCACACTCTATTGGGGTGCCAGTGAAGTCAGCTCCATGGCGAGAAACTATATAGCCGACATGCATGAACTTAATGAGAACGACCTTCTCTTCGAATGGGATTGGGATGAAACGGATATTGGCGACAGGCAGGTAGCCGTTACTGATGCCGCTGTTTCCGTAAAAGAGCAGTCCGTGAAAGAGCAACTGATGAGAGCGCCATCACGCATCCCTCGTCCAGTGGCCAGGCCAGAGAAAAAGCCGGGGCATGCCTTCATGGCGGCTCTTTCCAGGCCTCACCCCATCCCCTTCAATACTCCGGGGGCAGAAGTTGCTGACCGTTATCAAAAAAACATTCGCACGGTGGTTTTCGGTGATAAAGATGAGCGCAGGCCGAAAATAAAACAGAAAGCACTCTCTTCAGATTTTCTGGCCAGACAAAAAGCACTGAGCGATGCCAAACAGAAATATGAGGATGACCTGAAAGCACCTGTAACCCGAGACAAATGCGGCAAGGTTAACCCTGAAACGACCAGACGGCTGGCACAGCCCAAGCACACCCGATCCAAGGGCGAGAAGAAAGCCATTCGCGATTTTACTCAACGAGAGTTTGCCAGCCACGCCTTTACCAAGCTGTATCTGAGACAGGACTTTGAAAAGGACCGTCCTGTGAAAAGCCAGAGCAGGCAGAACGCCAAAGCCAACCGCTTGAAATAATCGAGAACATTCCTCCTTGCCAGGACGCACTCCTGGCTTTTTTTTGCCTGACCGGCACACAGATCGCTTTAACGACGCCATACCCCTTGGGCATTGTTCTGGTTCCGGCTAAACTCACTGACTTTAAATCACGGGAACAGAACACAACCCATGGACAAGCATTTCTGCAGTGACAACTGTTCAGGCGTCAGCCCTGAAATCATGTACGCACTGGCTGAAGCCAACCAGGGTCATACGCCTTCCTATGGGGGCGATTCGTTGACTCAGGAAGCCGACGCCCTGATCAAGGCCACTCTGGGTCGTGAATGTGACATTTACTACGTCTACAACGGCACTGCCGCCAACACTCTGGCCTGCAAGTCGGTGCTGCGTAGTATTGATAGTATTATCTGTCCTGATAGTGCACATATCTTTACTCATGAAGCCGGTGCAGCGGCTAATGCTACCGGCAGCAAGTTCATTACGCTGCCTGCAGTGCATGGCAAAATCACTCCGAAGCAGATCCGGGCCGCCTACGAGCAGGAAACTTACTGGGGGCCTCATGCTACCCGTCCAAAGCTGGTCTCAATCACCCAGCCCACTGAATGGGGCACTTTTTACTCTCTGTCAGAATTGGCGGCCATCAAGGCTGTTTGCGAAGAGACCGGAATGCTAATGCATGTAGACGGCTGTCGTATTTACAATGCCCTTGTAGCCATGGACTGCCCTCCGGCAGAACTCTGCCAGTACATTGATATTCTGTCACTGGGAGGGACAAAAAATGGCCTGATGTTTGGTGAAGCCCTGGTGTTCTTCCATCAAGAAGCAGCCGATGGTTTCCTGCACTTGCGCAAGCAGGGGCTGCAACTGCACTCAAAAATGCGCTTTATTTCAGCCCAGATGAAAGCCCTTTTTACCGACCACCTTTGGCAGAAAAATGCCCAACAAGCCAATCAGATGGCAGCAAGGCTGGCAGAGGGCCTGTTGAAACACCCGGATATCAACCTTTACTGCCCGGTGCAGACCAACCAGCTTTTCGTCACCATGCCCAAGGCATTGGCCGCAAGACTGATGGCAGTGAGCGCCTTCTTTCCTAATGGACCTGAGTGCTATCGAATGGTGACGTCGTTTGACACGACAGAAGAAGAAGTAGACTGTTTTGCAGCCGCCGCTTTGGAAAGCTTCTAACATTCCCCGCCCGTCGCTCCACAGGCCAGACACCCCCGAATAACCCCGCCAGTCCGGCGGTTTTGATATTCAAAGAGCCAACAGACAAACAGCAAATTATTGCTCGGCAATGCGGTAAAGAAGCTTAATGAAGGCATCTGTACTTTTCTGGCTGGCGGATTCAATCGCGAATTTATTATGAAAATAGATTGATAGCTGACAGTCCCTATTGCCCAGAATAACCGTATAACCATCATCCAGTGAACTGGCGGTAACACCTTTCAAGAGGTAGCCCCCATTGATCTGTTCCCCCTCGTCCAGTATGCGGGCAAATGCCACAAGACACTTTTGAATATCAATATGTTGATCCACTTACTGACTCCTTAAGGCAAACCCAAAAAATCAAGACTCCCTGCTTACGTCATTGTCAGGGAGGCAAAGAGAAAACAGTGCAATATAAACACCACCAGGGTGACGATGGCTCTCATGGACAGGTAAGACATTACACGCCCATCGGCCAGAGGTTCTGTATGAACGCACTCAATAATCAGGGTTGCCAGATAGCCAATGGCAAGAAGCACCAGCATCTGACCATCCGCCAGCCCTGCCATAAGCCCTCCAAATACCCAGAGTGCAATGACATTACTGGCCAGCACTTTAATAACGTTTCCGGATCGATTCTCAGTGTAGGCAGCCTGTCCCCATAAAGAACCAGCCATAAAGCAGCAGATAATGACAGAGTAAACAATAAACAGATGCTCCCCACTGTTACCAAACAGAAACTGGCCCCTGATGGATAGATACAGTGAAATAACAAAAGGCGTTATCCCAAGACAGGCAAGCCAGTACATGAGTCGTTGAAAAAAATTCACTGGTTTCTCCATCTGTTCAGCCTTTTGTCTCATCGTCTTGTCTCACTAGCAGCCTGTCGGACTTAAGCGTCCGTAGCGAGGATTGCAAGAAATTGGGGATAAAAATTTCTGCTTCTGAGGAGAATAGCGAGCTATTTGACGAAGAAGCAGGAATTTTTAGACCAATTTATTGCAACCGCAGCAGGACAGCCTTAAGTCCGACAGGCTGCTAGTAAGAGGTCAGCCAGAAACCACCACGATCGAAAGTACAATCATCTTTTCCTGTACGAATAGTCAGGTCAACTGGATCAGGCCATATGCCGGTTTCCTGTTGATCTGCTCCAAAGCAATGCTATACATAAGACGCTGAACCTTTTTCATGATCCGACTCCAGCCTGTCACCGACGGCAGGCGATCCGGGAAGCCATGCGTCTGAAACACTGTCACAACACCAGAGACTTTAGGGAGTTCGCCCGACGACGGCTGCCCTCCCCTATTTTTCATTACATCGACGGTGCTGCGGATGATGAGACCACACTGCGAAGAAATACTGAGGCCTACTCCAATTGTGACCTGGTGCCCAATGTATTGAGAGGTGCAGAGCATGTTGATCTCTCTACCCGGGTTATGGGTTTGGATCTGGACATCCCTCTCTTCTTATCGCCCACCGCACTGCAGTGTCTCTTTCACCATGAAGGTGAGATGGCTGTGGGCAGAGCAGCCGAACAGTATGGCACTCTTTTTGGCCTGTCTTCTCTGGGCACTACCAGCATAGAAGACATTGGTTCAACTATTAAAACTCCGAAGCTATTCCAGCTCTACGTGCATAAAGATAAGGGTCTGACTCGCAATATGATTGACCGATGCAAGGCGGCCAACTTCGATGCTATGGCATTAACGGTGGATACAGCCGTTGGCGGCAACAGAGAAAGAGACCTTGTCACCGGTTTTACCATCCCGCCCAAACTGACATTTAAGAGTCTGCTGAGTTTTACCTGCCATCCGTCCTGGGTTCTGAATTACGTTTCCCATGGTGGCTTTGAGCTGCCTCAACTTCAGGACTATGTTGGCGAAGGCACCCGCATTACCCTGTCGGTCGGTCACTACTTCAGTACCATGCTGGATCAGAGTATGGACTGGCAGGCAGCAGAAGAAATTATCCACTACTGGGACAAACCATTAGCACTAAAAGGCATCATGTCGGTTGAAGATGCACGCAGGGCCGTAGATATCGGCGCTGCGGCCATTATGATTTCCAATCATGGCGGTCGACAGCTGGATGGCTCACGCTCGCCCTTTGATCAACTGGCAGAAATTGTAGATGCCGTAGGAGACCAGATTGATGTGATATGCGACGGGGGGATACAAAGGGGCACACACGTTCTTAAAGCACTGTCGCTGGGAGCCAAAGCCTGCTCAGGAGGTCGCCTGTATCTTTATGCTTTGGCAGCAGCAGGAAGAGCAGGCGTTGAAAAGGCTCTTGAAAATCTGCGCAGTGAAATGGAACGGGATATGAAACTGATGGGCTGTAAAACGATTTCAGAGTTGAACCGGAGTAACCTCCGCTTCCGGCCGGAATTCACCTGTCATTCCCGTTGAGTAAAGCCTGAGTCACAACAATCCATAATACCGTTTAAATATCATTATTAATTTCTTTGTTAAGTTTTTTGACCAACCCTGTGTAACTTGATATTTGCTTGCCTGGTATTGTTTTAAACAGATTGGTTAACTGCTCGGTATCAAGCGTAAGTGTATAGCTTCTTAAAGCAGTATGGATATAAATATCATCTTTATCAGGATCTGCAATGACAAATACAGCTCTGTATCCCATAGTGGGCAATGCTTCACCTTCTACAGCAGCTCTTGACATCTTTAAATAACCGCTAATTCCTTCAAGTAATAGTTTTTTATTAGTAAAATGCTCTCTGGAAAGTGCCTCCCTGAGATTTTTATCACGAAAATTTTCGGTCATTCTCAATTTAGAATTTTTAAGTATCCAATCGTAAGTAAACATTTCTTTGTAATCATCCAATACTGAGTATTCACTATTGCTTTTGGTTATGAGTTGGGCATTAGCGGGTTGGCAAATATCGTTCGATGTCAGACATTGGAGAGTAGTGGCTTTGTGGCTAAAAGAATAAATATAAACAGCCTCGATATCAGTAGCTTGTGTTCTTGCTATATCAAGTTCAGATGGGCTTCTGAATAACTCCATCGTATAGCGTTTTATTGCGTCAAAGGTTTGATTTATCTTATCCAGTTCAGCATCAGAAAGAGCATCAGGATTTATACTTTCCCTACTGAAAGAGAACAATCTGGTTTCATAGTCTTCAGGAAACGTTTGCCCATCTGAAGACATCAGTTCTTTAATGATCGTTTTTTCCAAGCCCTGAGCTCGATATATTTTCCCTATGCCTGCCTCAGGATTTAGAGGTTGATGAGCTTCCAAACCTGTTTCGGTCGTTTTAGTCTGAGTATCTGGTACATCTTCTGAAAAAAAACCAAGAAGATATGCCGCTCCTACTAATGCAGCAGCTTTTAAGAACATTTCGCTAACCTCCTTTTTCGTCTAACTGTTTATAGCTGACGTTTCATTAAGTAATAGCTCTGAGAGCCTGACTGATAATAGCACCATTACTGAATAAAGTTAGGAACAGGCTTGCTACATTGATTTAAGATAAACAGTTTTCACTGATGTTTAGACCCTAAAACCACCATTAAGTTCACTGAACTCTCTGGTTATTATTTCTTTGTGGATGGATGGCTTTGCTCTTGCACAGACATGTATAAAGAATGGCGACGCCATATCTTTATGCTTTGGCAGCGGCCGGAAGAACGAGCCTTGAAAAAGCCCTTGATAATCTGCGCAGTGAAATGGAACGGGGTATGAAACTGATGGGTTGAAGAGCATTCAGAGTTGAACCGAAGTAACTTCCGGTTCCGACCAGAACTCACCTATCATCCCCGGTGAATTAAGCCTGCTTCACACCACCCACAATACCGTTTAACTATCATTGTTGATTTTTTTTATTAAGATTTTCGGCCAACCCGGTGAAGCTTGATATTTGCTTACCTGGTAGTGTTTTGTACAGTTTTGTTAACTGATCGGCATCAAGCTCAACAAGAGTGTAGCTTCTTCCAGTAGTCACAATATGAATATTCTCTTTATTTGGATCAGTCATTAAAAATACAGCTCTAAATCCCATAGTGGGAAATTTCTCGTCTGATTCAACGATTCTCGACAGTGTTAAAAAACCACTAATCCTTTCAAACAATGATTTTTTCCTGGTAAAATCCGCACTAAAAATATCATTCTCATAATCTTCATCATCAACACTATCTTTCATTCTCGGTTCAGAATTTTTTAATATCCATTCGGATGTAAACATTTTTTTATAATCACCCAATACGGAGCCTTTATCATTGCTTTCTGTGGTATGTTTGGCATTTATGGGTTGAGAATTAGCGGGTTGACAAATATTGTTCGATGTCAGGCATTCCAGAGTAGTGGCTTTGTGACTAAAAGAATAAATATAAACAGCCTCAACATCAGAAGCTTCTACTCTTGCCATATCAATACCATATTTACCTCTGAATAACTCCATCATATTGCGTTTTATTGCGGCAAAGGTTTGATTGATCTCATCGAGCTCAACATCAGAAAGAGCCTGAGGGTTAATACTTCCCCTACTAAAAGTGAACAATCTGGATTCATAGTTTTCAGGAAAAGTTTGCCCATCTAAATTCATCAGCTCTTTGATGATCGTTTTGTCTAATCTGGAAGTTCGGTACATTTTTTGTATGCCTACCCCAGGATTTACAGGTTGATGATTTTCCAAGCCTGTTTCGGTCATTTTGGTCTGAGTATCTGGTACATCTTTTGAAAAAAAACCAAGAAGATAGGCCGCCCCTACTAATACAACAGCTTTTAATAACATTTCGCTAACCTCCTTTTTTGTCTAACTGTTTATAGATGACGTTTCATTATGTAATAGCTCTGAGAGCCTGACTGATAATAGCACCATTACTAAATAAAGGCTTACTACATTGATTTAAGATAAACAGTTTTCACTGATATTTTGACCCTAAAACCACCATTAAGTTCACTGAACTCTCTGGTTATTATTTATTTGTGGATGGATGGCTTCGCTCTTGCACAGAGATGTATAAAGAATGGCGATGCTATATCTTTATGCTTTGGCAGCAGCCGGAAGAGCGAGCCTTGAAAAGGCTCTTGATGTGCAATGAAATGGAACGGGTTATGAAACTGATGAGCTGTAAAACGATTTAAGGGCTGAACCGGAGTAACCCGCGATTCCGGCCAGAATCCACCTGTCATTCCCGATAAGTTACGCCTGTGATACCATCAAACTATCAGGGGTTATTTTTTTTATTGAGTTTTTTAGCCAACCCTGTGAGATTTGATATTTGCTTGCCTGGCATGGTTTTAAGCATATTTGATAATTGTTCGGCATCAAATTTGAGAGTGTAGCTTTTTGCGGCAGCTTGAATATAAATATTCTTCTTACTAGAACCTGTCATTACTAATACAGCTCTGAAGCCCATAGTGGGAAATGCTTCATTTTTATTAATGAGTCTGGTCAGCGATATAAAATCAGAAATTTGTTTCTGTAATATTTTTTTCTCGTTAAAGTCTGCCCCAACAAGGTATAATGCGGGAGTTGATTCCCGATAGCCTGCCAGCCTCGCTTCGGATTGTTCAAGAATCCATTCGGATGAAAACATGTTTTTATAATCATCCAACATTGAGCTTTCATCATTGCTTTGAGCTGTGCGTTCGGCATTAAGCGTTGAGTGTTGGGTATCAGCAGGTTGGCAAATATCGTTCGATGTAAGGCATTTGAGAGTAGCCGCTTTGTGGCTAAAAGAATACACATATACAGCCTCAATATCAGCAGCTTTTATTAGTTCCTGATTAAGATTAGGATCACCTATTGATAACTCAATCATTTGGTCTTTTATTACGGAAAAGATTTTATTTATCTCATCCAGTTCATCTTCAGAAAGAGCATTAATATTTATACTCCCCCTACTTAAAGTGAATAATCTGTACTCATAGTCTTCAGGAAAAGTTTCCCCATCTGAATGCTCCAGCTCTTTGATGATTGTTTTTTCTAAGCTGGAAGTTCGATACAGTGTTTCTATGCCTGCCCCTCTATTTATAAGTTGAGGCAATGATTGAGGCAAAGGTTGCTGCGTAAATTGATCCACTTCCAACTCCGTCTCAGTCTTTTTTGGTTGATTATCTGGTACCAATCCAAAAAAACAATGATAAAGATATACTACTGATACTGCTATGATAATATTTGTTACCATGTCATCTAGCCTCCCGTTTTGTACACTTGTTTAGAGCTAGCGTTTCATTAGAGTGATAGCTCCGGGAGCCTTAACGATAATAACGCCGTTACTAAATTTAATGAGGAGTAACCTTCTTCCAGCATTTTAAGATAAACAGTTTTCATTGACGTTTGTGAGCCTGAAACCACAATTAATTTCATTGAATTTCCTGCTTATTATTTCTTTTTGGATGGATAGCTTCGCTCTTGCAAAAAAATATATACAAAGAATTGCGATGCTATTGAAAGATGAATCACAGAGATACTGAAGCATCCCATGTCATTGGTGATTGACGCTCCAGTGTAGTCGAGTTCTCGTAAAAAGGTAGTATCAGAGCCAGTCAGTCAGCATCACACCAATGCTGAGCCGGTTCACACTGGCATTGTAATCAATCAGGCTTTCTCCATAGCCATTAAAATATTGGACATAACCCCGGAAACGGTCACTAAGAGGGAAGGACCAGCCCAGTTGCACCGCACCTTTGTTATCTGAAGACCGCAGGTTGTTTCTGAGCATCATGGATATCTGGTATTCATCCAGTTTATAGCCAAAATGAAGCTCACCATGTCCCATGTACTTTTCAATATCCGGGTTATCATCCCCCTCCGTATCATTCGGGTTATTTGGGTCTTTTTCAGGTTCGGGAATCCGATACCAGGGCTTGAAGCTCACGTAAAAATTGCCCTTTTCCAGCAGGAAATTCAGGTAAACTCGATTCCAGCTTCGGGAAAGGCCGCCCGACCGACCATTGGATTGATGAGACAGACCGGCCACTACCGCCCACAAATCCATACCCAATACCGAACGATCGACCGGAAGTACCGCAAAGACTTCCGGTTCGTGGTTCGTTTCCCTGAATGGCGCAGAGTTGTTGTTGTAGGCCTGCCACCAGGAGGTGTTAGTGTAGGCTACATAGACATTACCGTAACCGTTCCATAAACCCTCCCAGACAGGCGCTTTCAGACTCAGCTGAAACTTGATTTCGGTTGATGTCAGTTCCTCACCTATTGCTTTGTAAGGCTCCTTGTTAACGTGACTGTTCCAGGAAACCGGAAGCACATAATTGGGACGATGGGGAGTTATCACAAAACGATTATCAAACGCCTGACGTTCACCTTTAACTCGTTCATCAAAAGCACTTTCCTCTGTCTCCCGGACCCTATCAGAATCATCAACCACCAGAGGCAGTGCCTCTTCTTCGTGGGGTTTGCCGCAAACAGCCCTTATCTCCGCCATGGTGGTCTGACCATCGGCTTCCATAGCCTGTTTCAGGAGGCACTGTTCATGGGGAGTTGATGACAAAGCCAAAGCCGGCGACAGACTCAGGACCAAACCTGCAACCCAAAAAGGCCCTTGTTTGATTGAGACAAGCGTCACATTATTATCCATAGTTGAAACTCTTTTTCTTCCTAACGAGCGCAACGGGCTGAAATGCCGGTGAGAGTCTGCGCTCATCACAGGGCAACCTAAAGCTTTAACGAATGCTCGAACATAAATCCCCGGCTCTGCAATCTCAACCTTTTTCCGTTGGTGTTGTATCAAGACATTCCGTTTTTGCCATATCGAAGTCAGGCCAGGGAATCAGAACAGCTATCAGACTGATGGTACCGATGACCGCCAGATAGTATGCGGGCCCTAATGCAGTACCGGTCATTTGTACGATCAGTGTCGAACTCAAAGGAGCAAGCCCGCCAAAAATGGCAAAGCCAAAATTGTATGAGGTAGCAATGCCTGTGTAGCGAACTTCTGTTGGAAAAAAGCGGACAATAATAGGAGGAAGCAGACCTGAGGCGACCGCAGTAAATAATCCGCAGGTCATCATAATGTGCCGGACCTGAGGAGCCTCTGTAAGAAAATACTGGAAGGCTGGAAATGACAAAATAATCACAACCAGAGCCATAGAGATAGCCAGCAGCCTCTTGTTGACAATATCAGTCAAAATGCCTGCTAACAGCGACAGGGGCGAAAGAATAAAAAAAGCAACCGCCGTGCGCCAAGCCACATTAGCCTGTGGTAAACCCAGTATGGAAGAGAGGTAGCTTGACATATAGACCCCATAAACCGTTACCGTGGCACCGCAAAGCGCCATCAACAACAGACCACAGAGCAGCCCCTTCCGATGCTCTCGCAGTAATAGGATAAGGGGAATAGTTGACTGCTGACGGGCCTGATCCAGGGCAGCAAATAATCCGGACTCATTGAAGCGCTTGCGAATCTGATAGCTGACCAGCCCCAGCAGACCACCAATCCAAAAAGGGATTCTCCACCCCCACTGAGCCATAGTTTCCTGACCCAGCAGCATACTTAACAGACCATGGAGAAAAGTGCCCAGAGAGATGCCAATCATCAGGGCCAGAAATAGGATACCGATCATTAGCCCCTGTCGTTGCGGCGCACTTTCACTGAGAAAAGTGATGGCTCCCGGCAACTCTCCTCCAAGAGAAAACCCCTGGGTCAGCCTGAGCAGAACCAACGTCAGTGGAGCAATAACTCCAACCTCTTCATAAGTAGGTAAACAGCCCATCAGAGCAGTGGTCAAAGCCATGAGAAAAATGGTCAGAGTGAATGTTTTCTTGCGGCCAAACCGATCTCCGAGATGCCCGAAAAACAGGCCTCCCAGCGGTCTGGTCAGGTATCCTGTGGCAAAGACAGCATAGGTTCCCAGCAATGAGGACAGCTGATCCGAGGCAGGAAAAAAATGCTCCGCGATATAGCTTGCCATCAGGGCGTAGATCAGGAAATCATAAAGCTCCAGCATGCCTCCCATGGAGACGGCCAGAGCCAGCTTGTAATGCTCACTGGGTGCAGTAATGCAACGCGGCATAAGTCACTCTCTTGATTAAATCCGCAACGAGCGCAACACTCGCTGTTATGGATAAGGTTCAAGCTACCTTGTCAAACACTTAAGAAAGACATTTCTGGCACCGTTGATGTCACGGTCAACGGTGAAACCCTCACCCTTAATCATTTTGGAAGAACCTAATTTTTCGTCAATGGTCCCGTTCCATGATTGAGTCTTGGATGTATAGGCTTCGTTGCAATCAACCACATGCTTTCCATACTTTTTTGCGTACCACTTAAGCCGCTTTTTGAATGGGTAGTGATTGAGGTCAAGCATCTGGCGGCAGGTGTTACGGCGAATGGTGCGAACCTTCTTATCTTTGCGTGTGACCATACCTCTTGTCTCAAAGGTTGGCAAAAATACAACGTCGTAGTTCGACACCAGCTCGAACGCCAGCCGGTTATGCAGATCAAGAACAATGTCATCCTTTTTGCATTTCAGACGGTCAATTTCCCTGTTGAAATGAATAATCCGATCTCTTGCCCACTGGGGCATATCGGGGAACTTAACGCCCTTCTGCGTGTTCAGGATTTTTTGCTTTTGGCTGATCAAGCTGTCCACTTGCTTCATCAGTGGGAACAGCTTTGTTTTTGCAACGTTATCACCCGCTATCAACGCCTCTTTTTCGCTGTAGCAAGTAGCAAAGGTGCGAACTCCGGGGTCAACTCCAACGCATCTAACCTTCCCTTGGATTTCGGGATTTAGCTCAATATGTTGTTGAACCTGAATGAACCAGCGACCTTTGTCGTAGGTTACGACACAAGATTTACCCATCGCTTCGGCTGGTACATCTTCTGCCAGGTGAATCTTGCCAAGAGCCTGTACGCAGGGATTTAATCCCTTTGGCAAACGGTCAATAGAGAATGAGTACCTGCTACCTTTGCGGCTTTTGAAACTGATTTCTGCAAAGCCCTCTTTAGCTCCCCTGAGCTTCTTGTTGTGCTTGCAGACCGCTTTGAATGTAGTCGCTGCCGCCAGTGTTCCATTATCAGAAACAAGCGAGTTATAAGCCCTGCCACTTTCTTTTTGCTCTTGCTCCACTTGAGCTTTAATGGCAGGTCGCATGTTGATGAGCTTTCCGCTGGCATCTTTATAGTCATTGTTACGGAAACGCTCAACAGCAAGGTTGTACGACCTCCGATAGAGCATCAGGGCATCGTGATAGGCTTGCTCATTCTCTGGGTAAAACCTGATCTTTTTTGACGCGACTATCTTTGCGTCTTTTAGCAGATCGCTTCCTGTAGTGGCTATTGCAGAGTGAGGTAATGAAACCGATAAGCTCTTGGGTGTCGAATGACCCACTGGCGTTATCCGGGTCATCCAAAACTTCGATTTGTCCTCCCGATAATTCAACAAGCCACTTGATAAGTTCAAATCCTGATCGGGCAAGGCGATCTTTTGTGGCAACCACAATATGGGTTGGATGTCCGCACACCGCTGATTCCAGAATGGTTTGCAGTCCTTTTCGCTTAAAGTTGAAAGCGCTGGCAATGTCGCTGATAAATTCTGCATCAGGGTGCTTTTGGAGTAAGATACGCTTTTGCGTGTTAATGCTGGATTTTTGCTTTCCAGAACTAACTCTTGCATAGCATATCTTCCTTTGCTGGTTAATGAATATGCGGAAGTGACCACCATCTGTTTGCTTCACTTTTTCGTAGTGAACGCTTTCGATCTTGCGCCTTATAGTTTGGCTGGTTAGGCCTTCAATCTTGGCGAGCTTTGTAGCCGAAACCCACAAGATAAATTCATCTTTTAATGATTTATCTTGTGTCTAGCAGCCTGTCGGACTTAAGCGTCCGTAGCGAGGATTGCAAGAAATTGAGGATAAAAATTTCTGCTTCTGAGGAGAATAGCGAGCTATTTGACGAAGAAGCAGGAATTTTTAGACCAATTTATTGCAACCGCAGTAGGACAGCCTTGAGTCCGACAGGCTGCTAGCGTAATTGATTTTGCGATTGTTGCAATTTTATTTGACTGCTGTTAGTCAGGGAAAAGCCCGCTGCCCCATGCCCCAACCAGAACGGTTAAAAAGTGGAGTGACTCAAGACTAGTACAAGAACGCCTATCTGCTTCAGGGATCGTCAGCTGGCGGGAAAATCGGCTGAGGCCTGACCAATGGGAGAGGAGTGGATATGAGCTATTTTCCATGCTCCCTGATACTGTCTCAAAATATGTGTCGCCCTCAGAAACTGTAGTTCTACCACCGCCCACTCTACATCCCTGAGCCGGGTTTCTAACTGCCAGGTACTGCAGCAGGAAATCTGATCTGGTCCTTCCCAGGCAGACTCTATCCGGTATTTGACGGACAGGATTTCGAACTGGTTGAAGAGGGTTTCATACCAGAATTTCAGAGCTTCATGACCGTTAATCTGAGCACCTTCTGAGCTCCAGAACAGCAGGTCGTCTTCCGGTGCATAATGACCCAGCATACCAGCACTGTCCTGCTGAATGTAGTTTTCAGCCTGCCGATCAAACAATGATCGGATGGTCTCTCTGGTGTCCGCCATGTCGACCCTCTCCTGAATAGTGCCCTGTTCCTAAAATATTCATATAAAACTATAGGTAGAGTCAACGCAGGTTTTTTGACGAAATTTTCATAACCGGATCCAAAAACTTCGGAGCAAACTTCATACCTGTTGCTATGCTTAGGCATTTGGTCAATTGCCCTTTCAGTTATGAAAACACTTCTGAAGCCTCTTTTACTCTTACTGCTGATTCTGACTGGCTGGCAGGCTCAGGCCAATGAAGCCATCGACCTGATCAGAGAATACATTCGTGTCACCTATGGCAAGGATCTGAACATTACCAGTAGCCAGATTGAGCAGCTAAGCTGGGTCATGGATAACCCTGTTGCCACCCCGGAAATGTCGGCGGACCGGCTACCCTCTGACATACACTGGGAAATCCCTCGTGCCCTGTCCCGCCTTTATTCACTCCAGTTGCTGAAGTCCGGTACAGAAAAGGACTACGATGCCTTCATTCTGCCCCAGAAAGATCTGGCTGTGCCGGTCCTGAGCCTTCAGCACTTCAACCAATTGTCTGGGCTGATTCGCGGGCTCGATGAGGAGTCTTACGAAACACTGGCTGCCGCAGCGTTAATCAGTGCCGTCACCCTGTCACCAACTGCCAGGGAGCGAGCGTCGGTAGTTCTTGATACCAAACTACCGGAAGACAGTACTCGGTTCCTTGCGGTAACCGCTGATAAAGCCACCAGCATTTACCCGCTGGCAAAAGAAATTGCCAGAAAATACCGTTCCGACGGTCACAAATTCACCATCGTGTTCCTGTCAGACAGTCATCTGCGACATATGATGTACAACGAAGGTTCACTCAATATGTACAGCACTCTGAAAGAGGGCTTTCGCAGTGGCAAACTGAAGCCTGGAGACCTGAGCCTCTGGTATGCCTACTGGGTAGATAACATTGCCGGCTTCAGGGGGCATGTCAGTGCCAAAGGCTCCCTGTACCTGACGGAGAATACCTTCCGGGCAATGAACCAGATCAAGGTCGAACTGGACAAGCTTCAGAAAGATCCGGATTTTAATCCCATTCCTGCCTATCTGACGGCGCGAGCCCAGTGGCTGAAGCTCTCGAACGATAAAGGGCTGTCTACTCAGGAAGTCGAAGCTCTGGGTGCTCTGGCTGCAATGATGAGATTGTTTACTCCGGAAGAAGGCAGTCTGTTGCTGAAAGCCTTCAGCACGTTGCCCAAAGAGCAAAAGAAACGCTGGGTCGATCATGTTCAGTCTCAGCTTCAGACCACCGACTACGCAACACCGACTTACGCACCTGCGCTAATGGCTAACGCTCTGATTCTCAGCAATCTGGCCGAAACAGTAGAGAAGGTGTTGCCTTTTTACCTGAGTGCTCTGGACGTCGCAGCCCTGGCTAGAAAAACCGGCGAGCTGCCTAAAAGTACACCGTTGTCTTTCAGAGTCTTGGCCAATGACAAACAGGTTAAGATTATACTCAAGTCAGCACCACCCGGGATAGAGATTGATCCAAAAACGGGCTTGGCGACTCTGAAAGGGATCTGACACAACCCCTGCCTGCTTCGAACTCCAGAAGCAATGGATTGCAAAGGAGCTATCATGTTTCTTCAAACCTTCGGCCCCAACTTGTCAGGAAGAGATTTCGCAATCGGTGATCTTCACGGCATGTATGACTTGCTGTTCGAAACCCTGGAGCAAGTGGATTTTGATTTTAAGCTGGATCGTTGTTTCAGTGTGGGAGACCTGATTGACCGGGGACCCGATTCGCCCGGTTGCCTCTCCCTAATCCATGAACCCTGGTTCCATCCTGTCTGCGGCAATCACGAAGATACCCTGCGGACCATTGCCCGAAACCCAGAGTCATCAGCTATTCTGGCAGACTGGGTTCTCAACGGTGGTCGCTGGCATCTTAAAGTGTCTACAAAACAAATGCAGGAGTATGCCAACTGGGTAGATACATTGCCCTACCTGATACTCGTTGAGCAATCTGACGGAAGCAAGTTGGCGATCTGTCACGCAGAATACCCATTAAACCATTGGAATCCTGAGAGCATTGCAAGCAATCCTGAACTGACCCGGCAATTGATGTGGTCAAGAACAAAAGTACAAACCGGGAATACAGACTGGGTTGAAGGTGTGGACCATATTATCTGTGGCCACACCATTGTCGAAAACCCTACGACTCTGGGCAATACCCACTTTATTGATACCGGAGCTTTCAAGTCCAACACTCTGACATTACTGCCATTGTCACAACTCAGGTAATAATGAAAAATTAACAACCCATCTCCAGCAGCTCTGCTTTATAATGAGTAACTGAGGTATCGACAAATCATAAGTCTGACATGCAGCCCATAACCGCCAGAACACTCTCCGACATCGACTGGGAAAGCTGGAAAGCTCAAGATCCTGCTACCCTGACGTTTATCATTAAAAACGATCATATTCTTTTAATTCGCAAAAAGCGCGGACTGGGAGCCGGCAAAATCAATGGGCCCGGCGGCAGGCTTGAAGATGGTGAAACCACGTTGGAGTGCGCAGTGCGAGAAGTTCAGGAAGAACTGAACGTCACCCCGCTGAATATGAACTTTCATGGTGAATGCCTGTTCCAGTTTGTCGACGGCTACTCCATTCATGTCTACGCCTTTTCCGCTTCTGACTATGATGGTATTCCCGAAGAAACCGACGAGGCGATCCCCCTGTGGTTTCATATCAAAGATATTCCTTACGATGAAATGTGGGAGGATGACCGCTACTGGTTACCTCTGCTGATGAAGAAAAAGAACTTTATCGGCCGCTACCTGTTCAACAAGGATAAAATGCTGGATTACGAAATCGAACTCCTCACCTGACATTTCCCCATGTTGTCACCACCGCTGTCATCAGCACCAGAGCTGTCCTTCTTTATAACGGCTATCCCGGCAGTCCTCATTACAGGATTAGGCAAAGGAGGTATGGGTAACGCTCTTGGGATGATTGCTGTACCTCTTATGTCGATATCGATGCCTCCCGTTCAGGCTGCTGCAATCCTCCTACCCTTGCTGTTAGTTATGGACGGATTCGCCATCTGGGGATGGCGGAAGCACGTAGACTGGACTGTGTTCAGGGTCATTATTTTTCCGGGCCTGTTCGGCATTTTTCTGGGCCTGATGATATTTGCATCCCTGAGTGAACGGGCTATCAGAGGCATAATTGGTATCATTGCCATTTTGTTCTGCCTGAACCAATGGTTTGGTGATTACGTTCACTCACCCCATAAGCCCGGCACACTGAGCGGTATTTTCTGGTCAACCGTCAGTGGTTTCACCAGCTTTGGTATTCACTCCGGAGGACCACCGCTGAGTGTTTACATGCTACCGTTGAAGCTGGAAAAGGAATTTCTGGCAGGCACCATGGCTATTTTTTTTGGCTCTCTCAATCTGATAAAGTGCCCTGCCTATGCAGCCCTTGGCCAGTTCACCGCAAACAACCTGCTACTGTCCTCTTTGTTAGTGCCTGTTTGCCCCCTGGGTGTCTGGCTTGGAATGAAGATGGTTAAAACAATCTCTACTGACTTTTTTTACAAGGTTTTGTACGTCTGTCTTTTCATAACCGGACTCAAGCTCCTTACCGACTTATTCTGATAGCTAGCAGCCTGTCGGACTTAAGCGTCCGTAGCGAGGATTGCAAGAAATTGAGGATAAAAATTTCTGCTTCTGAGGAGAATAGCGAGCTATTTGACGAAGAAGCAGGAATTTTTAGACCAATTTATTGCAACCGCAGTAGGACAGCCTTAAGTCCGAAAGGCTGCTAGTCCTCAACGAAAGTCTTATTATCAATCGCAGCCAGCCAAGCTCTTGCTCTTTCCCCATCCACTTTGGCATTCAGGCGATCGGCCAGTGCCAGTGATTCCAGAGCCTCCGCTCTGGCTTTGCCCCAATTTTTCTTACGATGATGAATTTTTGCCAGCATGAAGTGATAAAGCATCCGTGAGCGTGCACCCTCAATAAGGGGTTCTATGGATCTAATAACGGTCAGAGCTCTGTCGCAGTTGCCATCAAGGTAATCAATTCTTGCCAACCTCAAGCCAGAGCGAACTATTTCGTAAGGATCATTCAGGTAGTGATAGAGGGCATGAGATTTTACCAATGCTACTCTGGCACGATCCAGATCAGGCTCACCCACATCACTATGGGCTGCCCCCAGGTTATAAAGTGTCTTAGCCTCAAGATACGGGTCAACCGGTCGTCGTTTCTGTAACACTTCCATGCCTTTTTCAGCGTAGTCAATCGCCTCCTTGTGACCCTGAGCCCTGGCTACCCCAGACAACAGAGACAGACTGGAAACATAGCCATCCCAATCCTCATGCTCGCGGGCATAGTTGCTGACCTCCTCGGCCAGCTTGCGACAATGGTCATAATCGCCCCGATAGAAATACATGGAAGATACACCTATGGCAATTTGAACCCTGTCCTGACAACGAGACTGTGCAGCCGCCTCCTGCATCCCTTGGGTACCCAATTGGATATAGGTCTGCCAGCAGCCTTCCTGCTTCATTTTGGGGCCATTCTGCAAGAGCCAGTCAACCAACTGTTCTGACTTGCTCTCAGGCGGCTGTAATTGTTGACAAATGGCAGGCTCTTCATCAGAGACCTGTTCCCCGCTGACCGCTTCATGGAAAAAGAGAATAGCGCACAAAAGCACGAAGCATTTTGAGTTATATTTGGGAAAATAAGATTTTGAAACAGCCAGGAACAACGGCTTTGGCATAAATTCAGGCTCCATCTCATTCCAACCAGGAGTATTGATAACTATTCGATAACGATCAGCCGACCCGGAGAACCCTATCAATTAACCCTTAATAAAATAGCCGACAGAAAATGGAGTCTGGTATAGGATAATCATACTGCACTGGATGAGGCTTCATTCTGTCAACGACCAAAAGTCCGAAACGCGGTCCTCACCGGCCTTTACGCAAAAGCCCGGATGACCGCTCGACAGAATTCAATCGTTACAATAACCAAAACAATGGAACCAGAACTATGAACCAGGCCTACAACCAACTGGTAGAACGTTTCAACAAGCTTTACCGTTTTCAACATCTTTCCGCTATTGCCAGCTGGGATCAGTCCGCCATAATGCCTTCCGGGGGCAACCAGGCTCGCTCTGAAGCGCTGGCAGAACTTTCTGGCCTGATGCACGAGCTGCTGACTGAAGAACAGGTAGGCCATTGGCTTCAGGAAGCCCGGGAAAAAGCTGACGACACGGTAACACAAAGTTCTATCCGGGAAATGGAACGAAGCTGGAGAAAAGCCTCTGTTATGCCAGCAAAACTGGTCAAAGCCCAGTCTCTGGCCAGTTCGAAGTGTGAGCACGCCTGGCGAACCCAGCGGCCGAAAAATGACTGGAAAGGCTTCTCCGAAAACCTGAAAGAAGTGGTCAAACTAGCCCGTGAAGAGGCCAGTATTCGCTCCGCCGCATCCGGCGCCAGAGGCTACGACGCCCTGCTGGAGCTTTATGAACCCGGTATGACTTCCAAAGAGCTGGATGTTCTTTTTGGTCACCTCAAGAGCTGGCTGCCAGAAACCTTGCAAACCGTTGTCGAACAGCAAAAGAATGATTCTCTGATAGCCAGTCAGGGCCACTACCCTGCCGAGAACCAGAAAGCCCTCGGGTTGGATGTTATGAAACTGCTGGGGTTTGACTTCAATCATGGCCGACTGGACGTCAGTGTCCACCCATTCTGTGGTGGGGTTCCGGAAGATGTTCGCCTCACTACCCGATATAACGAACAAGACTTCGTTGAATCCCTGATGGGAACGATCCACGAAACAGGTCACGCCCGCTATAACCAGAATCTTCCGGCAGATCTGAGGTCGCTGCCACTTGGCTCCTACCGCTCAATGGGGGTCCATGAAGGCCAAAGTCTGTTTTTTGAAATGCAGCTGGGTCGCAGCCCGGAGTTCCTGAAGCTCATCAGACCTCTGATCGTGAAACACCTGTCAGAAGGTCAGGAGGATGAGCGTTTCAGCCAGATTAACCTTGCGAAGATCTACAACCGGGTAAAGCCCGGTTTTATCCGCGTAGACGCCGATGAAATCAGTTATCCCATGCATGTCATCCTGCGTTATGAAATCGAGAAGGCACTGATCGAGGGAGAACTGCTGGTGGATGACCTGCCCCAGATCTGGGATGAGAAAATGCAGGCTTACCTGGGCCTTGCCACCGGCGAAAATCACAGCACCGGCTGTATGCAAGACATTCACTGGCCAATGGGCGCTTTTGGCTACTTCCCAAGCTATACTTTGGGTGCCATGTACGCAGCACAGCAGTTTGCCACTGTTAAGCGACAATTGCCCGATGTAGAGAGCCGCATCGCTACCGGCGATTTGGAGCCGGTATTTAACTGGCTGACAGAAAACATCTGGCAGCAAGGCTGCAAGCTGGAAACTCACGAACTATACACTCAGGCCACCGGCGAACCGCTGAATGCAGATCACTTCAAGCAGCACATTCTGAGTCGTTACCTGAAGACTTGATGACTCGCTCCCCTTAAGCTCCTGAACCCACTCACTCCGAGGTCGGGTTCAGGTTTACTGAACAACCATCCCGTATTGGCTATCGAATTTTAGAAACTCATACGACACACAGCAGGAGTTGGTGTGCACTGTTTAGCATTGTACTATCTGCCTTAACGGCCAGCATACGCTACAAAAACCATCAGCTTAGTTGGTGAAGTGTTATCAAAAAAATTCAAAAGGCTATTGATACCAGATGGTGGTGGATGTCAATTATAATGTCGATGGGCCATGATAAATGGATAAAGATTTGATTTTCCCATTTTTATCAAGTTTAAAAACATCTACATATGGCCTGTTAGTGCCATCAATATTTAGAGTTAAATATAATACACAGTCAGCCAAAAGCTGTTGATTAACAACATCATACTTCACACCATTATCTTCATGACAAAATAAGTATTTAGCTGTAATTTTTCCATATTTGGGTGAATACACCAAGTCATCTTGATCACTGAATAATGGCAATATGCCATTGCATTCGTTACCATTCTTAAGGCTTTCTACGTATGTCTTTGTAACTATTGTGCAATAGTCAGAATAGGCAGCGTTAGAGGTAAATGCGATTATTGATATAAAAAATAAGCATGCGACATTACTCATCATGTTTAGCCTCACATATCTGGCATTAGGATTTTAGTACATGGTCGACTATTTAATTTGCACGACAACATCAAGGCCAGCCCATTTGTCCTGGCACCCTGTGCATAACGCCCTGCTGCTTCAGCTGCGATACACTCAAGGCCGTTTAGAAAGCATTCTAGTATAATGATGGCAACTTTCTCACTAAGCTAGCCAGGGTGGGTCGACATAGTATTCGCCCCTGGCCCTCCATGGCTCGCAACGATGGTGACAGTCGATTTTTGCAAGCAGAGCTCAAATCTTGAACCTTGAACATATTCAAAAGGAGCAAGAATCAAGTATGCAATCCGCCGAAATACAGAACATTAGCCGCTACATAGTGACAGCTGCCTCACTGGTGATCATTCTTGCCGGTATTCGTCTGGGCAGTGAAATACTCTCTCTCCTGCTGTTTTCCTACTTCCTGGCGATTCTTCTCAACCCAGCCATTAACGCCTTGAGCCGACTGCATATTCCCAGGGTGCTGGGCATTCTGTTAGTAGTCTCGGTGCTAATCATCACTATGATGATGATTGTGGCTTCCATTGGCAGTGCCTTACAGGACTTTGCCAAGGCGCTGCCAGGGTATAAGCAGCAAACGATCGATATGATTCATCAGATCAGTGACAAACTGGCGCAACGCAACATTAATCTGGATCTGAAATCCATCGCTGAACCATTGGATACCTCATCCATCTTTAGCTTTTTAACGTCCATGCTGACCCATATGGGCAGTGCCACCAGTTATGTTTTCCTGATCTTTCTGACGGTTATATTCATGCTGGCCGAGGCACCGCTACTGAGAAATAAACTGATCCGTTCCATGTCTGATCCGGACCAGCAGCTGAAAGATCTCGAAAGATTTGTTGCCTCGGTCAATCGTTATGTTGCCCTGAAAACGGCCATCAGTGTGCTCACAGGATTACTGGTCGCTCTATTGCTAGGATTGCGAGGGGTTAACTTTTACCTTTTGGGCGGCATTCTGGCTTTTGCCCTGAACTTTATTCCAAACATTGGTTCCATACTGGCGGCCATTCCCGGCATCCTGATCACTTTGCTGCAACTGGGTTTTTCTGAAGCACTATTTGTTTCAGCTGGCTATTTCCTGATCAACATGCTGATTGGTAACATACTTGAGCCAAGAGTATTAGGTAAGGGACTCGGTCTTTCGTCCATGGTCGTTTTTTTATCGTTGCTGATCTGGGGCTGGTTATTGGGCCCGATTGGCATGCTGCTCTCAGTCCCTCTGACCATCAGCATAAAAGTACTATTGGAATCCTCGCCCGGTAGCCGAAGATTTGCTGCGCTCTTGGGGTCTGGAAGGCCAAAAGAGGAGGTGGACGCTGAACAGTCAAAATAATACTTAGCATCAGCCGACTGTACTAAAGTGAACAGATTCATCAATGGACAGGCAAATACTATGCAGAAAAATCCATGGACAAACTGGGTTGAAAAGATTCGCGCCATTGCTCAGAACGGAATAACCTATACCGACGGCGGCTTTGATCTGGAGCGCTACCAGCAGCTTCAGGACATTGCCCACGAAATGACAGCACTTCTTGCAGGCGCTCCCATTGAAAAAGTCGATCACTATTTTCTTCCTGAAACAGGCTATACCACACCCAAGCTCGATATCCGGGCTGGAGTGTTTCAGGAAGGTCGTATCCTGCTGGTAAGAGAACGCTCTGATGGTTGCTGGGCTCTGCCCGGCGGCTGGGCCGACGTCTGCGAGTCCCCAGCTCTGGGAGCAGAACGGGAAACTCTGGAAGAGTCAGGGTATATTGTCAAAGCCCGGAAGCTGGTGGCTGTGCGTGATGTTCATAAACACCCCTACTCTCCCAGAAACCCTCACCACCTGATCAAAATGCTGTTTTTGTGTGAACTCAAGGGTGGCAGCCCAACTGCCAACATCGAAATATCAGAGGTCGGTTTTTTCGAGCCGGATCAACTGCCACATCTCTCACAGGGGAGAACCATTGCTTCCGACATTGCTTTGATGAAGCAACATCATGAAAACAATGGTTTGCCAACAGAGTTCGATAAATAGGCAGGTTTACCTGCCATTTTCCTGACGAATCAGGCTGTTCCGCCTACCGTGATTTCATCGATTTTGAGCGTGGGCTGGCCAACACCAACAGGCACAGACTGACCGTCTTTACCGCAAACACCAACGCCCGGATCCAGCTCCAGATCATTGCCGACCATAGAGACCTGATTCATAACATCCGGTCCGTTGCCGATCAGCGTAGCGCCTTTAACCGGAGTGGTTACCTTGCCATTCTCAATCAGGTAAGCCTCACTGGTGGAAAATACAAATTTGCCAGAAGTAATATCGACCTGACCACCGCCCATATTGGCGACGTAGATTCCTTTATCAACACTGGCAACAATCTCACCCGGATCGCTTTTGCCAGCCAACATGTAGGTGTTGGTCATTCGTGGCATGGGCAGATGAGAATAAGACTCTCGACGTCCATTACCCGTAGAAGCAACGCCCATCAGACGGGCATTCAGCTTATCCTGCATGTAGCCTTTCAGGATACCGTTCTCAACCAGAACCGTTGATTCGGTGGGTACACCTTCGTCGTCCAGATTCAGGGAGCCTCTGCGGCCTGTCAGCGTGCCGTCATCAACAATGGTGCATAGCGGCGAAGCAACCCTCTCACCGACACGACCTGCGTAGGCAGAACTGCCTTTACGGTTAAAGTCGCCTTCCAGACCGTGTCCTACGGCTTCATGCAGCAGAACACCCGACCAACCCGGAGCCAATACGACCGGCATGGTCCCAGCCGGAGCAGCAACAGCTTCATGATTCACAAGAGCCTGTCGCACCGCTTCACGGGCATAGCTCAAGCCTTTATCATTTTGGATAAACTGCAGATAGTCACCACGACCACCTCCACCGGCAGAACCTCGCTCAATACGGCCATCTTTCTCGGCAATAACACTGACGCTCATACGTACCAACGGCCGTATATCCGCAGCCAGAGTACCATCAGAAGCAGCCACCAGAACCACTTCGTGGACACCCGCCAGACTGACGTTAACCTGCTTAACCGCTGGATCCGCTTTTCTGGCTTCCTGGTCAACAGCCTTGAGCAGAGACACTTTATCTTCACGACTCATGGAGTCCAGAGGATTATCCGTGCCGTAAAGAGCCAGTGGCTGACTTCGGTTCCAGGCCTGAATCTGATGCTCCTGACCCAGACGAGCAATACTCCGGGCCGCGCCCGCAGCCTGCTCCAGGGCCGGTAAAATGATTTCGTTGGAATAGGCAAAGCCGGTTTTCTCGCCACTGATAGCACGTACACCTACACCCCGGTCTACATTGAAGCTGCCTTCTTTGATGATACTGTCTTCCAGCGCCCAGACTTCATGACGTGTTGACTGAAAGAAGAGATCCGCTGCGTCAACCGAATGCCCCAGAATACTGTCAAGCACTCTGCCCAGCTCGTTGTCACCGATATTTGCCGGCGCCAGCAAATGATTTCGCGCCTGTGTAAGAATGTCGGTCATAGTTTATTCAGGCCCTAGCTATTATCCATTGCCTGCTTGATTATTCGGAGCAGGCCTACATCGTTATAAAGAGATTGTCACACCTATGGACAAAAAAAGCATTCCCATTTTGCTTAAGGCTGTTTCTGACTCAGGGTTTTTTCCGCTTGGGAATCTCTGTCTGACCTGGTTTTCGGGCTTTGCTGGAGAATAATTGATCCAGAGTCACCTCAGGGTTGTCAAAAGAGCCTCTGATTCGGTAGCGAATACTGGCCAGCTGATCCACCTGTTTACCCACCAGCATATCCGCCAGATAAATCAGACCGGCCACCTGAGGTGCAGATCCAAGCAAGACACTGAGTATCGGCAGATTAGACGATAATGGAAGTGTAACAACCAGACTCATGTCCATACTTTCAGTGACACTGTCTACACGGCCATCCAGCTTGAAGTTCGACGAAGGACCATCAATTTCAAGAGGCTTATCAAAAGTGATAATTCCTTCGTCGAACCGCACGACCCCATCCAGACGGTCAAAACTGATGCCTTTCTTGTAGAGGTCAGAAAAATCGAGACGCAGACGCCGGGTCAGAGCCTCCATATTCAGGATGCCGAACATTTTCAAGGCGCCGGCTCCCCCTTCTACCTTCTGCAGGGTACCATTTTCCAGCTTTAGTCGAACGGCACCTGTCAGTGACACTATATTGATACCCATCGGAGGTCCATCCCAAGCCAGCTTCCCCTGAATGGTCGTTTTCTTAGCTGAAACAAAAGGTGAGATACCCAAAGCTTCCTGCAGAGCCTGAATGCCAGACCCTGTCAGGCGCTCATTAAAAGAAGTCCTGTGCTGACCATTGATGTAGGTCCAGTCCAAATCTCCGAATAACGCCATCTTCTGCAAATTGATTTTCAGATTCTCAATCCGCTTCCCATCAGGAAAAGGTCTCAAACCAAAAGAAACTGAACCCAAAGTCCTGTCGCCCAGCTTAAAAGAGTCTATGGAAATATCAGCATTGGGCAGTTCTGAAGGCCTGAGATCACCCAATAGACCTCTGTGTTCTACGGTAGATTCATTCTTTGCCGAACCCTGGGAAACATACAGTTTTTTCAGATTCAACTGGTATGGCTGCTTCTGATCCTCTGGTATCATCAAGCTGCCATCTATCTTGTCACTGCTTAAAACAAGACGTGTGCCACCGGTCTCATGAGACAGGTTAAACACCAGGTTATTCAGAGTCTCTTGACTGAAGAGCAGCTGATCAATCTTCAATTGCCTGACTTCAATCTGACTCACCAGGGTCTTTTCAGTTTTGTCACCCGGCTGCCCTTCGAACTGCTGTTTCCAAGGCATCAGATCGAGTTTGGATAGTTGCCCAGACAGTACAATTTTATCAGGTTTCATGGCCGGCAGTTGACCTTTACCACCAACAAGAACGACAGCAGACTGATACTTAAAGCCGTCACCAAACTGAATTCTGGCTTGTCCCGTCTTACCAAGAACGATATCCAGTTCATCTCGATGAGCGAATTGATTAAGGCGCAATTCAAAGGGCACTGTCTGATCAGCCGCTACTTTTAAGGGGGCTGGAAGCTCGACTTCCATTCCTTTCAGGTCACTGGTGACTTTCAACTGAATGTCAGCAGGCTTGCCACCCAGTACCAAGTGGCCCTTGTAACGACTGGCACCTTCCAGAAAACTGAGGGCATCCAGCTGAAGCCATTGCTGAAGTCCTTCAGCAGAAACAGAACCGTGCCAGTTAAAATGGACCTCAGGCTCAGCTTTATTCGTCATATCGGTGTCAATACTGGCCTCGACAGAATCACCCAGAAAAAGGCCTTGCACTTTTTTAGCGGACAATCCGGTTTCGGTACTGAAATTCAAGGCCCCCTGAATGTCGTCAATCTGAACATCAGCCGTATCTATACCAAAATAAGCTCCCGATGTTTTCACACTGACGTCAACTGACGTATCCATGGCATGCTCCAGTGGAATCATCAACTGGACGCTGCCATCCAGGTCTCCGCGAATCGTCCAGTTCTTTGCTTCTCCCTTCAGCCGCTTATTAATTGGGGTTTCAGTCAAGAGCTTTTCCAGATCCTGACCAAGAGCGGCCACCTGACCGGAGATGTTCAAATCCAGATTTTTATCCAGTGCCAGATCAGCCTGGACATTGCTGAGTTTTGCATCCAGTAACTTTGCCGACACAATATCAATCTTTATATTGTCGTTATCCACCCAGATCTGCCCCCGGGCGTCATAGACTTCAGGCCAGTCAGGGTGATAATCCAGGCGCGCTTTATTGACATCGAAATAGAGTCCCCACTTCACATCATCAGGGTCGTCAGTGTCCTCCAGCGGGCCATCATAGGTGAAACGTCCTTCATAGACTTCTGCCCCTTTGATACTGGTATCAAGCCACGTGACCAGCTCTTTTGAAAGCGCAGACAGCTGGCTGGGAAGGTATTTCGGAGCATAGCTGGCATCACCATTTTTCATGCCCACATTCAGGTCCATGACAATGGGCTCCTTCCCATCCAGAGGAATATCCAGTCTCAGCTGACCACTAAGATCACCCTCGGGGGCTTTTAAGGTGATATCGTCGCTACTCAGCTGAAAGAAATCCTCCTTATCCAGAACGTCCCAGCTAAGCTTTGCTTTGGCACTATCATAGTGCCAGACCTTACGAAAGACTTCGGTCAGCCCCAGAGTGAAATTTTCTGTTTCCAGGTCGAAGTAACCGCTGATCGTGCCCATTTTTAGATATCCATTGACGTTTGATGCAGACGGTGCTCCTTTCCAGGCATCTACTGAAACGTTGTTCAGATTCGCAGAAAGATCCAGCCGCTCTCGCAGCGGCTTATCGGGAAAATATTGGGCAGAAATGTTATCCAGCTCACCAGCCGGGTTAAGAATAGTGAAGAGTTCATCAGCCAGCTCTGGCATTAACTGGGTACTGACCAGAAAAGATTTAAGGACTGCCAGATCAACAGAGCTTACCGAAGTCGTGTAAATCGACTCTCTACCCCTTTTGCCATGAATCTTGATGTTAAGACCAAACGCATGATCGCCGGATGTCAGGCTCAGATTTTTCAACCCAAGCTTCCAATCTGTACTCCCAACCAGATAATCGCTGCTCAGTGAGAGTTCAGTGGATAGAGAAACATCCGGTAGCACTTGCTGACCTTTATGGTAGACAATGGCTGGCAGATTCAGATCTCCCTGCAACTGCCATTGACCATCAAGATATTCCCAGTCGGCCTCCAGATTCAACTGAGCGGTTTGCAAATAGGCGTTTTTTAACTCAGCGCTTTTTAACTGAAGAGCACCTTGTGAAATGAGCGCAGTCCAGGGAGCCAGATCCAGTGCATCAGTCTTGATCAGCCCGGACCAGGCCATGTCCTTTCTTTGAATCCCCTTGCCGAGCGCTTTGAATTCCAGAGCCCCTTGTTGAGTCACAATCCGGGTCTGAAGATGCCTCAGCTCTGACTCTTCCTTAACCATGAAAAAGTAGCGGGTATCGAGAATTAACGGCTCGCTGCCAAAAGGCTGCATGGTGAGGGAAAAGTTGGTGACATCAATGTGCTCTTGAAGCTGCAAAAACTCCAGAGTTTTGTGCAGGTTAAGGCCCTTGCCATCATCGCGGATGTATTGAACTCCCCTGAGCGACCACACGCCATCACTGTCACTCTGTATGGCCAGGGTAACACCCTCTGCTTCCAGATAGGTAAAGACCGGAGCCCGGTTCATCAGACTGGCTTTCAAATCCAACTCAAGATCAAGGCGCTCAATAGCAAAGCCGGGGGCTTCAGAAGTATTCCCCTGAAGCGACAAGCCTTTGATGCTGACAGTAGGACTGCCGCCAGCCCAGTTGGTCTCCAGCTGATCGATAGCGAATGAGGTATCGAGTGTGTCGTTAAGATATTCAACAAGATGGTCTTGAAAAAAAGGCAGGCATCCGATAAAGATTCGGGCCCCTGCAACCAGCAATACCATAAACAGAAGGGCCGCCATGACCAGGCGGAAACTCCATATAGCGGTAGACTTGAGGTAAGTTACCAGCCTTGAATCTGACCTCATGAAATACCAGGCCATCTGTTTTTCATTGACGCGTTCCTATTCCCGTTTATACCAGCACCACATCAAACTGTTCCTGGCTGTATATGGGTTCAACCTGGAAACGAATCGGTTTTTGAATAAACTCTTCGAGATCTGCTACGTTACTGGATTCTTCATCCAGCAGGCGGTCGACTACATGCTCAGACGCCAGAACCGTGTAACTCTGGCTGTCGTATGCACGAACGGCTCGAAGAATTTCTCTGAAAATTTCATAGCACACCGTCTCAGCTGTTTTCAGTGTGCCACGACCATCGCATGTTGGACAGGGTTCACACAGTACATTTTCCAGTGACTCCCGTGTTCTCTTACGGGTCATTTCCACTAGCCCCAGCTCACTGACTCCGGTGATATTGGTTTTGGCGTGATCTTTCTCCAGAGACCTTTCGTAAGTTCTCAGAACCTGTCTCTGATGCTCAGGGTCTTCCATATCGATAAAATCGATAATAATAATGCCTCCCAGATTGCGTAATCGTAACTGCCGGGCAATGGCTACAGAAGCTTCCAGATTGGTCTTAAGGATAGTTTCCTCGAGGTTACGATGACCCACGAAAGCCCCCGTGTTTACATCAATCGTGGTCATAGCCTCAGTCTGATCGATAATCAGGTAACCGCCTGATTTCAATTGCACCTTGCGACTGAGCGCCTTGTTAATTTCGTCTTCGACCCCAAACAGGTCAAAAATAGGACGCTCTCCCGGGTAATATTCAACCCTGCCATCCACCAGAGGCACCAGTTTTTTGACAAACTTGGATACCTTATTGAAAGTCTCCCTGGAATCAATTCGGATTTTCTCAATATCCGGCTCCACCAAGTCACGCATCGTTCTCAGGTGCAGCGGCAAATCTTCATAAATCGTGGCCGGTGCAGTATTTTCCCTGACCGTTTCTTCAATGGTCTGCCATAGCCGTCTCAGGAAAAGAATATCAGCCTTCACTTCTGCCTCGGTGATACCTTCAGCTGCTGTCCTGAGAATAAAGCCGCCTTTCTCATCTTCTCCGTCGCACTTCATGCCCTCTTCAACCAGCTTTCTGAGACGCTCGCGTTCTTCTGCATCATCAATACGCAGAGAAATACCCACATGATTATTATGGGGCATGAGCACCAGATAACGGGCCGGGATAGAGATGTGTGTAGTCAGGCGGGCACCTTTGGTCCCCAGAGGATCTTTGGTGACCTGAACAACCAGCGACTGACCTTCATGAACGAGTTCAACAATCGGGCGCTCCGACTGATCATCATTGTCTCTCTCGTTGCGGGGGGCAATTTCACTGGCATGAATAAAAGCAGCCCTTTCAAGACCGATATCCACAAAAGCGGCCTGCATTCCCGGAAGGACCCGGACAACTTTACCTTTGTAGATATTACCGACAATGCCTCGACTGCAGGCTCTTTCAATATAGACTTCCTGAAGTACCCCATTTTCAACCAGCGCCACTCGCGATTCCATTGGCGTGATATTCATCAGAATCTCTTCACTCATTCCCTTCCCCTTAAACTGGTCAGTCGATCAGGAAACTGTATTACGGAAGCCTGTATGACTTAAAGCCATCTTGGCCTTAAATCCGAAGGGCTGCCGATTCTTAAATAACAATCCCGTCCTGCCAGAAAAACCAAATAAACGAAATAAATACCTGAAAACGTTTTACCAGACCCGGAGGAACACTGCCTGGCAGGAAAGCTGCTGTTAAACAGTCTCCCGAGATTCTTTCTAATCAGTTTTTTACTAACTGAGGGTGCCATGGGCTAATGCCCAGATTCTGAAGTAGGGCTACGGTTTCCTTCACGGGCAAACCCACCACACCGGTGTAGCTTCCTGAAATGCTTTCTACCAGAACGGCTCCTTTTCCCTGAATACCGTACGCACCGGCTTTATCCATAGGCTCACCGGTGGCCACGTAGGCTTCAGCCACTTTCCGGTCAAAAGCAGTCATTCTGACCACTGTTCTGGACAGTTTCACGGATAGACTATTACCATCAGTGACCGCAACTGCTGTGAATACCTCATGGCTATTCCCACTCAATGACAACAGCATATCACAGGCTTGTGACTCATTTTCGGGTTTACCGAGTATTTTCACTCCCAGAATCACTGCAGTATCCGCTGCCAGCACGGGCCTGAGTGGCAATTGATCCAATGTAAGCCGGCGCCAGCCGGCCAGCGCTTTTTCTTCTGCCATTCGGGTAACATAGGCTTCTGGAGCTTCACTCGAGAACGGGGTCTCATCAACCCCGGAATGAATCTGATGAAAGGCAATACCGATCTGCCGGAGAAGTTCTTTCCTGCGCGGTGACTGGGAAGCGAGATAGATCATGATAATCAGGTAACTCTGAAGTTTCTCCTCAGTGCTCCTAAAACAGCAGACACCCAGGGCCAAAATGCGGCGCTGGTCAGTGCCGGTGCCAGATACCAGAGTGTCGGCGGCGTTCTCCCCAGGGCACTGCGAATCCACAAATTCAGCAGTTGATAAAAACCGACGATCACAAACACCATAAAGGCCTGCTGCCACCAGGGGAACATTCTCAAACGACGATGCAGACTCAGTACGATAACGGCCACCAACAACAACCCCATTGAACTCTGACCAAAGGTTGTTCCTACCACAACATCCATCAACAAGCCGGTCAAGAAGGCAAAAAACAACCCAAAACGCTCCGGCAGTGCCAAAACCCAATAAAGAACCACCATAACTACCCAGGATGGCCTGGCAATGGAGATCCATGCTGGCAGAGGTAAAACACTCAGCAGGAAAGCAACCAGCAGGGTAAACCAGACAATCCAATGAGCATTGGCTTTTTGAATACTCATAGACCCTCCTTTTTGTTCGCCTCTGGTGCCAATTCCGATGCTACTTCTTCATTGGAACGGAAGACCAGCAGAACGAACCGGGTTCTGTTGACTTCGGCCATCAGCTGAACCTCAATCTTGGCGAACGCCTCTCCCGGTGTACGCACTATTTTCCTGACTTTTCCCAGAGGGTAGCCCACCGGATAAATCTGTCCCAGACCCGAACTGGTCAAAAGGTCTCCCTCTTTAATATCCACTGTATCGGATATGTGAACCAGCTCCACAGAATCCTTACTGCCCGTGCCAACGGCAATGGCACGATAGCCACTGCGATTGACCTGGACAGGAACCCTGCTGGCGGTATCTGTGACCAGCATTACGCGGCTACTGACCAGACTAACGTCAATTACCTGCCCCATAACCCCATGAGCATCAACAATGGCCTGACCTTTAAATACTCCATCGGTAGACCCTTTATTGATTGTCACGATATGTTCATAGGGGTCTGGATCAACACCAATGATTTCTGCCACCAGAACCTGCTCATCCACCAGCTCGGATGAATTCAGCAATTCCTTCAGGCGAAGGTTCTGAGCAGTCAGTGATGCCAGCTTCTGAACTTTTTGTTCAAGAATCAGGTTACGGGCTTTCAGCCGGGTATTTTCTTCAAGCAGCTCACTTCGGGAAGTTACCAATTCATCGGCCGTGCTAAAAGCTCTGGAGGGCAAATCGGAGATCCACTGCAGAGGGGTAACCGCCATTGTTAGCCAGGAGCGAACAGCAGAGAGATAATGAGAACGGTGGTCAACAAACAGCAACGCGATGGAAATAATCAGCAAAAAAACAAAGCGCGTCGCCAAAGACTGTTGCTGGCTAAATATAGGTTTAATGGCTGGCTCCTGTGATATGCAAGGAGAACTCAATCTATTAATGTTACAAAAATACAGGCTTCACACATAACAACAGGCCAGACGATAACCGTTTGGCCTGTTGTTTGGCTGGAACAACGCCCCACTCATGATCAGTCTGTAGACAGTAAATCCATGCAATGCTTGTCCATCATTTCCAGAGCTCGACCACCACCTCGGGCAACACAGGTCAGTGGGTCTTCAGCCACCAGAACTGGCAAACCGGTCTCTTCACTGATCAGTTTGTCCAGGTCACGCAACAGGGCACCACCACCAGTCAGCACCAGACCTCGCTCGGCAATGTCGGAAGCCAGTTCCGGTGGAGACTGTTCCAACGCACTTTTAACCGCTTGAACAATCGCACTCAGGGATTCCTGCAGGGCATCCAGAATCTCATTGCTGTTCAGGGTAAAGCTACGCGGAATACCTTCAGCAAGATTACGACCACGGACGTCAATTTCCATCAGCTCATCGCTGGGGTAGGCAATCGCAATCTCCTGTTTGATGCGCTCAGCGGTTGAGTCACCAATAAGGCTACCATAGTTTCGGCGAACGTAGGTTACGATCGCATCATCAAAACGGTCTCCGCCCACTCTCACAGATTCGGAATAGACAACACCGCTCAGAGAGATAATGGCGATCTCGGTGGTACCACCGCCAATATCGACCACCATGGAACCACTAGCCTCCTCTACTGGCAAACCGGCTCCAATAGCCGCTGCCATAGGCTCTTCAATCAGATAAACTTCGCGGGCACCAGCGCCCAGAACGGACTCACGAATGGCTCTGCGTTCCACTTTGGTGGACTTGCAGGGAACACAGACCAGCACTCGAGGACTGGGCTGAATAAAACTGTTCTCATGCACTTTATTAATAAAATGCTGAAGCATACGCTCGCAGACATCAAAGTCTGCAATCACACCATCTTTCATGGGACGGATAGCGGTGATATTGCCCGGAGTTCTTCCCAACATGCGCTTGGCGTCAGCACCAACTGCTACTACGCTCTTCTGTGTTCCCCAGTTTCGAATGGCCACAACCGATGGCTCATTCAGGACTATTCCCTTTTCGCGGACATAGACCAATGTGTTAGCCGTTCCCAAGTCGATCGATAAATCGCTGGAGAACAGACCCCGTAACCTTTTCAGCATTTTCTGTATTACCTTGATTCAAGGCTTTCTTTAAATGCCGCAAACTCTATCAATGCACAGTACTCAGAGCAAGCGACAATTCCACAATCTCTATGGTCCAACACGAGCTATTCAGGGCCAAAATGGAGGATTGCCACATGGCCATTCACCACAGACCATAGGATAACCTAATGCAGTTAGCTTGCGTTCTCAATGGCCGCCATTCATAATTTTGAAATATTATGAAAAATCTTAAGCTTCCGTTTCACTTTTTTTGAACGATCTTAGCTAATCTGGTGTCTCGTTGAAAAATGAGACACTATTCGCATCTCTCATATAAAGCCCGAAACTTAACGCCCTCTTATTGGGTTATTTTGAGAATTTTAATAATCCTTACCCGATACTAACAAACCTTTACTCTGCCTATTCATGCAAACCAGATGAACGGGCGTAAAGTACCCCTCGTTATGAACAGAATCTAAACGGGAGGCCGTTATGGATTTTAAAGGTTTATTTAATCAAGTTCTCAGCTCAGGTTCTTCCCTGATCAGTGAAGGTAAAAGCAAACTGGGGGAAGGACTGAGCACCTCTTCATCAGACAGCGATGGCAGCTCCATATTTTCTGGTCTGGGAAAAGGCGCTTTGACTGGCGGTGCGTTGTCTTTATTCCTTGACTCCAAAAAAGGCAGCACCATGGCAGGCAGAGCAGCCGAAGCGGGTGGTGTGGCAGCTCTGGGAGCATTAGCTCTGAAAACCTACAAGGGCTGGGCCAATCAGTCTGAAGGTGACCAACAAGACTCCAGCGATATGGAACTGATGCCGGAAAATGAGGAGAGACAAAGTCAAGTGATTCTCAAGGCCATGATTGCGGCTGCCAAAGCCGATGGCCACGTGGATGACGCCGAAAGGGAAAGAATTCATAAAGCCTTCGAGTCAATGGGAACCACTTCAGAACTGAATCAATTTGTGCAACAGGAACTGGAAAAACCTCTTGATCCGGTAGAAGTTGCCAATGAAGTGTTCAGCCCTGAAGAAGCCTCTGAGGTCTACCTTGCCTCTCTTCTCGTAGTAGATGAACAAAACACCATGGAAAAAACCTACCTTGAAGAGTTGGGGAGACAGCTGAAACTGGAACCTGGATTAGTTGAGAAACTCGAAGCCCAAGCCCATGTGCAAGCAGCTTGACTCCCTTGAGGAACCACAAAGCGTTGTTATCTTTGTGGTTCCGACCCAAACCTGCTCTTGAAACCCTATCTACAAGAATTAATCTTGACTACACCTTGAGATTCCCCTTCATACCCCATACATTTAGCCTTTATTTCTCACGTCCAGCGCTCTGCTTGCCTCACAAAAGCAGGGAAAGCTGGTTATGACCGCTTCTAAAGCCCGAATTCGGAGATAACCATGGCCGTTGATGCCTCTGAAATTCAGAAGGTTGCCAATTTGGCACGATTATCCATAGATGAAAGCCAGTTAGAGACGACTGCCGATACCATCAATCGCATTCTCGAACTGGTTGACCAGATGCAGATGGTTAAAACCGATCACGTGGAACCCTTAGCTCACCCATTGGATGCCACCCAGCGCCTGCGCAAAGACGTGGTGTCTGAAGAGAATAATCGCGAGCAGCTGCAGAGCTGTGCGCCGGTCGTTGAAGACGGACTGTTCCTGGTTCCAAAAGTGATTGAGTGAGCTGACTTGATGCCAAGCAGCAGCCTCAACCCCTTACCCTGATTTAAAGCGATTACCCAGAATCATGTACGACAAATCACTCTCAGAACAAAGCCGGGCCCTGGCCAACGGCGAACTGTCCAGTCTTGAGCTGACCCAGCTCTACCTTGACCGAATCAAAAAGCTAGACGGCAACTACAACAGCTACATAACAGTGACCGAAGATCTGGCACTGGAACAAGCCAAGGCTGCCGACGAACGTCGTGCAACAGGCGATGCCTCGGCGCTGACCGGTATTCCTCTGGCCCACAAGGATCTATTTTGTACAGAAGGTGTTAAAACGACTTGCGGCTCCAAAATTCTGGACAACTTTATAGCACCTTATGAATCAACGGTTACCCATAAACTCAAGGAAGCCGGTTCTGTCATGCTGGGTAAAACCAACATGGACGAGTTCGCCATGGGTTCCTCCAACGAAAACAGCTACTATGGTGCTGTGAAAAACCCTTGGGATACCCAGGCCATTCCCGGCGGCTCCTCCGGCGGTTCTGCAGCCTGTGTTGCAGCCAGACTGGCAGCCGGCGCTACGGGCACTGACACTGGCGGCTCTATCCGTCAGCCAGCATCTCATTGTGGTATCACGGGTCTTAAGCCTACCTACGGTCGTGTATCCCGTTACGGCATGATTGCTTATGCATCCAGTCTTGATCAGGCAGGTCCAATGACCCGGACTGCAGAAGATGCCGCCCTGATGCTGAATGTAATGGCCGGCTTTGATCACCGTGATTCCACTTGTCTGGATCGTGAAGTACCCGATTACACTGCTCATTTGAATGACTCCCTGGAAGGCCTGACGATTGGCTTACCAAAAGAATATTTTTCAACGGGCCTCGACTCTGAAGTTGAACAACGTGTGCGTGACGCCGTTGCCGAGTACGAAAAGCTGGGTGCGAGGGTCAAAGAAGTCAGCCTGCCTAACCTGGAGCTATCCATTCCTTCTTACTACGTGATTGCTCCGGCTGAAGCTTCCTCAAACCTGTCTCGCTTCGACGGCGCCCGTTTTGGTTACCGATGTGAAAACCCTGAAGACCTGATGGATATGTACAAACGCAGCCGCAGTGAAGGTTTTGGTGAAGAAGTCAAACGTCGTATTTTGGTGGGCACTTACGCGCTGTCTGCAGGTTACTACGATGCCTACTACAAGAAAGCCCAAAAGATTCGTCGCCTGATCCGTGATGACTTTATGAATGCTTTTGAACAGTGTGACATCATCATGGGTCCTAACGCTCCGACTTCTGCCTTCAACATTGGCGAGAAGAGCGACGATCCTGTTGCCATGTATCTGTCCGATATTTACACCCTGTCTGTTAATCTTGCGGGCCTGCCCGGCATGTCGGTTCCAGCCGGAATGGCCAATGGCCGTCCAGTCGGTTTGCAGATGATTGGCCGTCACTTTGACGAGTCCGGACTGCTGAACGCCGCCCACCGTTTCCAGCAAGTTACCGACTTTCATAAACAGTTCCCGATTAATAGTTAACAGTACTCAGTAGATTGTGCTTCAGGTTTACCTCCTGAGACACAATTTGCAACGGATTAAATTTCGAGGATTTGAAAAGTGTCTCAAACAACTCCGAGCCAACTGAAAACTGATAACTGGCCACTGTCAACGGATCAATGGGAAACCGTTATCGGGCTGGAAATTCACGTTCAGCTTGCCACGAAAACCAAGATTTTCTCCGGAGCTTCTACCGCTTTCGGTGCCGAGCCCAACACTCAGGCCTGTGCTGTCGATCTGGGCCTGCCGGGTGTTTTGCCGGTTGTGAATGAAGAAGCCATCAACATGGCCATTAAATTTGGTCTGGGCATTGATGCCGAAATCAACAAAGTCAATGTTTTCGAACGTAAGAACTACTTCTATCCCGATCTGCCAAAAGGCTACCAGACAACTCAGTTGGAGAAGCCCATTGTCGGTGCAGGTCACGTTGAGATTACTCTGAAAGATGGCTCGACCAAAACAGTTCGCATTCATCACGCCCATCTGGAAGAAGATGCAGGCAAGAGTCTGCATGAAGATTACCACGGCATGTCCGGCATCGACCTGAACCGTGCTGGCACACCTCTGATTGAGATTGTAACAGAACCCGACATGCGTAACGCAGAAGAAGCCGTGGCCTTCGCCAAAAAACTGCACTCCATCGTAACCACCCTGGGCATCTGCGATGGTGAAATGTCACAGGGCTCCATGCGCTTTGATGTAAACGTCTCTGTACGTCCAAAGGGCCAGAAAGAACTCGGTACCCGCACTGAAACAAAGAACCTGAACTCCTTCAAATTCATGGAAGCAGCAATCCTGAAAGAAGTGGAACGTCAGATCGACCTGATAGAAGACGGTGGTGACGTCATTCAGGAAACCCGTCTCTACAACGGCGACACCGATGAAGCCCGCTCCATGCGCAGCAAGGAAGAAGCCAACGATTACCGTTACTTCCCCTGCCCCGACCTGCTGCCAGTTCTGATCGAAGACAGCCGTCTGGAAAAGCTCCGTGCTGAAATGCCAGAAATGCCAGATGCTAAAAAAGCCCGCTTTGTCAGTGACTTGGGGCTGAGTGAAGTGGATGCTGAAATTCTGTCAGGCGATCAGGCGACAGCTGCTTTCTTCGAAACTGCTGCGAACATCAGTGGCGATGCCAGACTGGCTTCCAACTGGGTTCTGGGCGAAGTATCCAAGTCCCTGAACGCCAACAGCATTGGCATTTCAGAGAGCCCGGTCACCGCTGACATGCTGGCAGGCCTGATTACCCGCATCAAAGACAACACTATCACTGGCAAGGTCGCCAAGCAGGTCTTTGAGGCCCTGTGGAAAGGCGACGGTAAAAATGCAGATGAAATCATTGAGAAACAAGATCTCAGGAAAGTAACTGACACCGATGCCATTGAATCTATGATCGACGAAGTGCTTGTTGCCAATGCCCAACAAGTCGAAAACTATCGCGCTGCGCCTCCTGAAAAGCGTAGCAAGATGATCGGCTTCTTTGTCGGTCAGGCCATGAGGGCCTCAAAAGGCAAGGCTGACCCGGGTATGGTTAACCAAATGCTCAAGGAGAAGCTGGACGCCTGATAGCCGAATAAAAACCCAAAGAATACCAGCTACCTCGCCCAGGGGGCGGGGGATATTACATTCAAAGACTTAATAATGAGTGAAGTACAAAATACCCTCAACGGGATAATGATCAGACATCACACCTAATCGGCTTCGTGATTGATTGGCCTGGAGAATTGTCATGTAACCACTCACTGGACAGACATGTCTCTTGTCGCAAAGAATATTATCCAGGGTACCCCGGTAAGGGCCCTTCCCCTTGGCCATTTCATTTTCATAGATGTCAAAGGAATACGGTAGAGAGGTCTTGACAAAATCGGCTGCCTGACGACTGACCAGAGTTTCCAGCAGAATTTGAAAATATTCATCCCCTACGGCTTCTCCGTCCTGTCTGCCTGCATCAGAATTGAAGTCTCCCATGTAAATAACCGCTTCATGGCTGGGTATATTCAATTGATTCTTCACTTTCCCAAGATAATCATAATGCTTGACCAGACCTTTGTATTCATTGTCGGCATTATTTTGCACCGTTTGCAAATGGAGACCGAACACATGTAGATTCCCACTACGGGTAGGCACTTTGATATACCAGGCACCGACGGCACACCAGCCCTGATTACCTGCCGGCATAGGAAAGACAAATTCACGCATCTCCAGAATCGGCGCCTTGCTGTAAACCATGACCCCGCCATTGAATAGCCTGCCATACAGCAGCCATTTCCATCCTTCACCCAAAACAGGCGTCATATAATACCCCGCCTCTCTCATGCCCTTATTGACAACATCTCTAAGATACTGATCACCCATTTCCTGAAGTACGACAATGTGATAATCCCTCTTGACCATGTACTGGGTGATTTCTTCAGCCCTGATTTCCGGGTCGTTCATGTCTTGACCACCAAACCACCACATCAAGAACTCGAAAAAGTCATAGGATGTCATCAGGTTCACATTCCAGGTCAATAGTTTAAGAGGCGAACACTGATCAACGGCATTCAAGGGACAGGTCGTAGGAGGGTTGGTGTATACGGGAATAGGCTCCGTACTTTGTCGTTTTCCAGAAGCACCCGGCAAGGGCGAATCTGCAGCTGCAAAGATACTCACCCCAACAAGGATAGCCAGAAGGGAACTGAACTCTTTCATCAAGCTTGCTCACTGACTGGGAAATCAAATGTACAGGATAGAAGCTATCGGAAAAGACATAGAAGAAAATCGGGGAATACAGATACAGCATTGTAAAAATGGAACTATATGAAAGAGATTAATCCACTCACTCTTTGCTGTTTTTAGCACTCTTCATATCAGTAGCCTGCTTGAAGAATTCAGTGAAACCGTCCTGAATACTCTGAAGCTCTTCATAGATAAATGATTGATTTCTTCCACGATAACCCTCCGTTTTGATCAGCTCTTCCAGATCATCAAAACGTGCCTGCAGATCAATACTGTCACTGATCAGCCTTTTCGCTTGGGCATCTCTTTCCTTACAACCTTCCCAGAACGTCTCACAGAATAGGTTGGTAGATTTAACACTGCTATGAAGCTGCTTCAACTCATTCACATCTTCCTGTTTCGCAGCAACTGCCGGCTGCTCAGGCCACACCCATCCACACATCCAGCTGCCAACCATTCTGGCAGTTTCCTTCATTTTGGGAACTGCGTATTTGCCAACGACGACTGCCAACATCAGTGTCCCACCTATCGAAGCGGTATTTTTGACTACTGGATGGCAGCCTGCTGCATAGAGTGTCGCATAGCCACAGTCGTGAGCCAGAAGGGAAGGCGTGAAATATTGAATATAATGTCCGGGATAACCGGTTTTTGAAAAAACTTCCTGAGCAAAATCAATACAATTAAACCCAATCAATTTATATAAACAACTTTCCTCTTTTTTTTCGCAAGCATCGGTGTATTGCGAGATGTATTTCTCCACCTCCAAAGCCTCTTTCCGGGAAATGAAGAAAGTGACTTTAGGGATATGATCAATACCTTTAAGGTCTTTATAGCTCTCGACTTCATCCAACACGTGCACAGAGTCTTCATAAGAATACAATCCACGAAAAATCTCACTAGATCCATTAACCGATAAGATAGCTCTCTCGGACACACTGCTGGCTGGCTTAACCTCTTGAAAAAGTAAAGAAGTATATGCAGAGTGCTTTTCCAGCTCATCAGACTCTTCTTGCATCTCCAATGGTGAAACTTCTTGTTCAATGGTCACATGAGGCCTGTATGGATAGAGACCACGGGCAATGTTGACGCCTCTTTCTTTGTTTTCAAGCCTGACAAAACTATGGCCATAGTCGAGGTAAACAGTCAGTTTACAGGGAAGGTCTTCCTCCCTTGTCACATTGCGAGTATTGAAAGCTGCCGAACTACCTGATGCGCCCCTTGAATGAGGCGCATTGCCTGTATCCATTGGCCTGGGAGGTTGACCGTCTGTGTGAGATTTATTACGCCCGGCGTTCATGCCCGCACTCCTTACCTACAAAATCACTTCCTAAGTATAATCAAGGCGTTACAGGCTCTGACCATTCATCGACAAGATGACCTTACTCACGATTAGCTGCACTGAGGAAGATTTACTTGCCATGCTCACCTCTAAAAGATCCCCGTCACTGGCATAACAAGGGCATAAGCTTTTCAATTTACTTGACCAACGTCTTTTAAAATAAGATTCAAACCAAATAAAAAATAAATATTTATAACTAAATTTGTAAAAAAATCCTGTTTCAGAGTATCATGCCGGCCGATTTTCTGGGAAATTAGTCCAGCTTATCTTTTTGTCAGGGCCATTTGCCTGACTTATCCGTCGCACTTATTCGCTAAAAGACCACAACCACAACCATTTAACGAATGAGTGTTACTTATGGTCAGGCTGTCAAAACTAAAAGTAAAGACGCTGGCTAAAACCTACTAAAACTGTTTGGAGCGGAAGTATGTCGTACCAGTCCGAAACTCTCCCAACAGGTGATGCAAATAACAGCAACAATAATCGCACCGCCTTTGACCGTTTCCTCGCTACTGTAGAGTGGCTGGGTAACCTGTTACCCCATCCAATCACCCTGTTTGCCCTGTTTGCTGTTGGTATTGTTATCATCAGTGGTATCGCCTCATGGGCAGGTCTGAGTGTTGTTGACCCCCGTCCGGAAGGCGTTGCAGGCCGTGCAGCAGATGGCATGATTCATGTCGTTAACCTGCTGACAGGTGATGGTCTGCGAATGATTGTGACCAAGCTGGTCACCAATTTCACCGGCTTTGCGCCTCTGGGCACCGTGCTGGTAGCGCTCATGGGCGTGGCTATCGCAGAACACTCCGGATTGCTCAGTGCACTGGTTCGCTCACTGGTGATGAAGGCATCCCGTAACACCGTAACCATGATCGTTGTGTTTGCCGGTATTCTGTCCAATACTGCTTCTGAGCTGGGCTACGTGGTTGTTATTCCTCTGGCGGCGATGATCTTCCACTCGCTGGGAAGACACCCTCTGGCCGGTCTGGCTGCCGCTTTTGCCGGTGTTTCCGGTGGCTATAGCGCCAACCTGCTGCTGGGTACCGTTGACCCACTGCTGTCCGGCATCACTGAAACTGCCGCCAGAATGATTGACCCGGCTTATGTCGTAGGTCCTGAAGCTAACTGGTACTTCATGTCTGTCAGTGTCTTCCTGATCACCTTCGTGGGTACCTGGGTCACTAATAAGATCATTGAGCCTCGTTTGGGCCAGTATAACGAATCGGAAGCTTCTGTTGATCTTTCTGAAGACAAAATGGAAGAAGTCACTGACCTTGAGAGGCGCGGCCTGAAACGGGCCGGACTGGCATTGCTGGTCTTGGTGGGTGTGATGGCTCTGACCATTGTTCCAGAGTGGGGCGTACTCAGACACCCTGAAACAGGTGCTGTTGCAGGCTCTCCATTCCTGAAGGGCATTGTTGCAATGATTCTGATCTTCTTTGCGATTCCTGGCTTTGTCTACGGTAAAACAGTAGGCACCGTCAAGAATGACAGAGACGTGATCGACTGCATGTCCAAGAGCATGAGCACCATGGGCATGTACATTGTCCTGGTATTCTTTGCTGCTCAGTTTGTCGCTTTCTTCGGCATGACCAACCTGGGAACCATCTTTGCGGTGCTGGGTGCCGAGTTCCTCCAGAACATCGGCCTGACCGGACCACTGCTGTTCGTCGTCTTCATTCTGATGTGTGGTTTTGTGAACCTGATGATTGGCTCCGCTTCTGCCCAGTGGGCCGTTACTGCACCCATCTTTGTGCCAATGTTGATGCTGGTGGGCTACGCTCCTGAAGTCATTCAAGCCGCATACCGTATCGGTGACTCAGTCACCAATATCATCACGCCAATGATGAGTTACTTTGGCCTGATCGTTGCATTTGCTTCACGCTATAAGAAAGACCTCGGCATTGGCACCCTGATCTCCATGATGCTGCCTTACTCCATGTTCTTCGTGATTGGCTGGAGTGTATTGTTCTTCGTCTGGGTCTTTGTAATGGGCCTGCCGGTTGGACCTGGCTCAGCGACTTTCTACAGCGCTGGCTAGCCCTCTGATATGACATTTAAAAAGGGGTGATAGTGCACCCCTTTTTATTGCTCAAAATTCATTGAGAAAAGTCAGCAGATCTAAAACCTGCTGCCCCACTGGAATAGCCACACCCACCAAAAGACCTACCAGCAAAACCTGCTCATCTGAAATTGTCAGCAATACTGTCAAGCTTGTTATACCACTTCCTGCCAATAGGTCTTAGGATATCCTCCAACAAAACAGCCATTTTTAAAGGAGTAATACTATGGCTTTATCCATCAATCTGGAAGATCACTACAATTACACCCTGCTGGAAGTAGAAGGTAAAGTGGACGCCGTTACCTCACAAATGCTCGATCGCGCTATCGAAGCCGCCACCTTTGAGGGTAATCGTCATCTGATCCTGGACTGCTCACAGCTATTCAGTATCAGCAGTGAAGGCCTGAGAGTATTACTCAACACTCGAAATACATTAACACTGCTTCACAGCCTCACGCTTTGCAATGTTTCAAGACCTATTCGATCATTGCTGGATCTGACGGGTGTCTCCCGATACATCGCTATTGCCAATGATCTGGATGAAGCTGAATCCATGCTATTTGAATCTGATGCCGAGCTGGACAGAATCAATGTAAAATAAGCTTGTCCGGCAGGAACACTTGAATTCAGACATCTGAAGACTGAAACTTATCTTCCTTGTCGGCATGAGGCAGTATCGCATTCAGTAAAACGGCAGTGATGGCACAGAGGCTGACCCCTTTCAGAGTGAACCCATCAAACGACAAAGCCAGATTACCAATACCAAACACCAGAACAACTGAGACAATCACCAGATTGCGAGGTTTACCCAGATCCACCTGAGCCTTGATCATGGTACTCAGGCCGACAACGGCAATAGAACCGAACAGCAACATCATGATTCCTCCCATCACCGGCGTTGGAATCGTAGCCAGAAAGCCACCGATTTTGCTGATAAACGCCACTGCAATGGCTATAACTGCAGCCCAAGTCATGATTTTAGGGTTGAAAGCTTTTGTCAGCATGACCGCACCGGTGACTTCTGAATAGGTAGTATTGGGAGGGCCACCCAACATTGCAGCAGCAGAAGTAGCAAAACCATCGCCCATCAGGGTATTTTTCAGACCGGGCTTTTCCAGGTATTTCTTTCCGGTAACCGAACTGATCGCCAGCATATCGCCAATATGTTCAATGGCTGGAGCAATAGCCACCGGCACCATAAACAGGATGGCATTCCAGTTAAACTCCGGGGCTGTGAACGCGGGAATAGCAAACCATGGACGATCAATGACCGGCTGAAAATCGACAACTCCCATAAACAACGCAACAATATAGCCAGCACCGATTCCACACAAAACCGGAATCAGTTTAAAGATACCACCGGCCATAGTGGAAATGGCCAGTGTTGCCACCAGAGTGACGCCCGCCAGCAACAGAGAGGTACTGTCGTCAATCGAGGAACTGTCACCGCCACTGGCCATATCAACGGCAACTGGCGCCAGCCCAAGACCAATGACCATGATCACCGGCCCCACTACCACTGGCGGAAACAGTCGATAAAGGATACCGCTGCCCCTAAGGCGAATGATGAAGCTGAGCACTACATAAAACAGGCCCGCTGCCACCATACCACCCAGGGTTGCAGGCAGCCCCCAACTTTGAACACTAAAGGTAATGGGCGCAATAAAGGCAAAAGAAGAGGCCAGAAAAATAGGCACCTGTCGCTTGGTACACAACTGGAATATCAGAGTACCAATACCCGCGGTAAAGAAAGCAACATTGGGGTCCAGCCCTGTCAACAAGGGCACCAGTACCAGAGCACCGAAGGCGACAAACAGCATCTGTCCCCCCATCAGGATCTGCCGCCATGCCGGCATCCTATCATCTGACAGGTTTATATCAGTCATAATTAGCCTCTTATAAATTGAAACTCACACAGAATCCGAAGCCTCTGAAGAAAGCCCGGATCATTACGACGGAAAAATAAACGACAAGGAATTTTTATCTTAACTACTGATTACTTACTGCATCCCTGAAAGCTTTCTCAGCACTATTTGGTTCCGAAGATTTTATCTCCGGCATCACCCAGACCCGGCATGATATAGCCATGCTCATTCAGACAATCATCCACTGACGCAGTAAAGAGAGTGACATCCGGATGTGCTGCAAGCACTTTCTCGATACCTTCCGGAGCCGCTACCAGCACCAGACAGCGAATTTCCCTACAGCCAGCTTTCTTGAGCATATCGATAGTAGCAATCATAGAACCACCGGTAGCCAGCATAGGGTCCAGCACCAGGGCAATGCGCTCATCGATGTCCTTAACCAGCTTTTCGAAGTAAGGAACCGGCTCAAGAGTTTCTTCATCCCGATAGAGACCTACGACACTGACCCGGGCACTCGGCACCAGATCAAGCACTCCGTCCATCATACCCAGACCTGCTCTGAGGATGGGTACAATAGTGATTTTCTTACCTTTGATCTGTTTGACAGTGACGTCTCCGGCCCAGCCATGAATCACATGATCTTCCAGCTCAAAGTCTTTGGTCGCTTCATAAGTCAGCATCGACCCCACTTCATTAGCCAGTGTCCGAAACCCTTTTGTACTGATACCCTTGGTGCGCAAAATGCCCAGCTTGTGCTGTACCAGAGGGTGCTTGATTTCACGTACACTCATGTCAGTTACCGATGCCTTCCAGTTAATACTGAATCTACCCACTTCACGGGCATAAACGGTCCTATTTTTACACAGCCTCTGCGACCCCACCTACAAGTTTTTCTCACACCCAACCAGAGTGAAGCTATAACTTGCTGTTCACATCTAATCTAGGTATCGTTGCCCTCTTTTTTAGACGGTTCAACTTTTGTCTACACTGCCTCGAATCTTGTCCACCAAAAAGGTCTGGAGAAGCCAGTCGTTAGCCAATGACCCGTTACCAGTAATTACCACGAGGTTCCCATCCTATGTCTGTTGATCTCGACCATATACAGCAAGTCCTCGACGAGGCAGACTGCCTTTACAATGAACAACAGATAGAAGAAGCCATCAAGAACATGGGCAGCGCTATTACTGAACAGCTGTCCAGCAGTAATCCACTGGTTTACTGCGTAATGAATGGTGGCATGGTCATTACTGGAAAGCTGCTGACCCACCTGCAGTTCCCCCTGGAAGCCTCATACGTGCACGCCACACGCTACCGTGATCAATTAACCGGTGGCCACCTGGACTGGAAAGTACGCCCTTCACAGGACATGAAAGGCAGAACGATTCTGATCGTTGATGACATTCTTGACGAGGGTCACACTCTGGACGCTATTGTCGACTTCTGCAAGGAACAGGGTGCAGAGCAGGTTCTGACTGCTGTTCTGGTTGACAAACTGCACGACCGAAAAGCACGCACCGGCCTCAAGGCAGACTTCTGCGGTCTTGAAATTGAAGATCGTTATATTTTTGGTTACGGACTGGATTATCAGGGTTACTGGCGGAATGCCAATGGCATTTTTGCTTTGAAGGGCCACTGATCACTGAGTCAACTGAACCAGTTTACCTGGAAACCTGACAGCAAACTGGTTCAACGATTTTTAATTCCGGTAGAGTTCATTCTTCCCTGCAGGCTTTTCTTGAGCGCCGCACGCTCCCGTTCAACGTCCTTAGGAACGGCCTTGCGCTCTTCAAGCACTTCCTTCTCTTGATGTTTCCGCCCCCTGCTAATTTCATCTATCTCTTTTTTAAAATCCTTTCCCTGACTGGCCTCAGCCTTAATATAAATAGCAGCGGAGTATTCTCGCTTTAGCGCAGCCCTGTCACTGGAATAAGCCTTAACCTTGCCTTCAAGAACCTTTAACTCTCCTTCAAACTTATCTCTCTGCTTACTGAGTGAGGCCACCACTCGCTTTTTGACCGACTGTTTCTGCTCTGGAGTCAATGACTTGTTGTCATTAATTTCAGCAAGCCGCTGTCGGGCCATGTTATTGATCGTTTTAAGCTTGTCTTTCAAAGCCGGGATCTCAAAGTCCCTCCTATGCTGATGCTCCCTTTTCTGGACAGCCAGCTCTTCTTTTTTATCCACTACGGCTTTGCTCAATTTTGTTATTTCTGCCCGGTACTCATTATATTTCTGACTAACTTTCTTATTAGCCTTCTGCTGAATGCCCTGCATCTGGCGGTCAAGTTGTTGATGGCGGAACTCAATTTTCTCCGATGCCGCGGAATCAACCCTTAGCTTCAGGGATCGACTTAGCTCCCTGATTTCCCCTTTCAGCTCGGCTCTCTTGTCTTGTGTACTTCTTAACTCTCTTACATCAGAGTCGTAACTCTGGAAACCGGCATCATTATTGAATGCGTCTCTGAAATTGTTCAACATTTCCTTTCGTTCATTAAAAAGTTGTGCCTTGGAAAAGTCGTAGGTTTTTCCATCCGGGGCCGGAAACTTACCCTCTTTAGGAGGGGCTTCCCTCTTGTCATAAAGTTCCAGTGATTTGGCGTACTTTTGATCAAAATCCACCAGTTTTTTCTCAAGGGCATTGGCTTTTCCTTTGAGCTCGGCCAATTGCTCTACCTTGTCATTTCTGGTGGTAAGATCCTGCTTCAAACTTTTATTGCGAACACCATCAATCAATTCCCGTGGCACAGGCTTCCAGTTTTCGTGCTTGAAGAAACGCTTCAACTCTCCATAAACATGAGCCACCTTTTGCTTCAGGACTCGTTTGACATTGGCCTTATCCGGGCTGGCAGTGCCTGATGACTCTTTTTCTAAGTGCTTTTTACCCTCTACTGCTTCGCCCTTGCGTTCATGGAGTGAAGTGTCCGGAGGAACTGACTGCTGCAACTCGCTATGCAATGGTGAAGAGGGAGGCAAATAGTTCGGATGATTACGCACTTCGACACTGCGATTCAGGCCTTGGGCTTTTGGACCAGCTTTCTCTATAACCTCATGAGAACCCTGCTGACCCGTCTGTATCGGACTTTGCCCCCCTACTGAACCTGTTACTGACATCCCTGCTTCCTCTTAAATCTTTCAGTCTATTCCTTTATATATTTAAGTATCATCCATAGTTGAGATGCTTATTCGAAGAATTTATATCATTTCGGAATAATTCAGTGCACCTGACCCGCTATAAATGCCTTATCCGCCACATTTCCGACAATCCTGATAAAAGCATTGAGATATAGGTTCCTGAAAGTTTAAAACCCATCGTGTACAATGCCGTCAAATTGTCAAAGCTATCGGGTATAACAATGAAAAAAGACAAACAGAAAGTCATTGGCGAAGAACTGAGTGATGAACGAATCAAAGAGCTGCTTACCCTTGAGCCACCTGCCGGAGTGGACCGAGCCTTACACATTCTGACCCGTGCTTATCGTGCACTTCGGGCCGGAGACTTCGAACGATTCCTGCACTTTTACTCGGAAACAGGTCTGGAGATAAACCCTGTCACACCAGAGGGTCGCACGTTTCTGTCGGTCCTGGAAACACATCATCACGCCTCACCCTATATCCAGGCTTTAAAGAACTTCGGAGCCAGCTAACACACACTTCTGAACGACCATCTATACTCTGGGCTTTAGCAGTAAAATGGAGAAGCCCCATGTTAGGTAGATGGTTCAGATGCCCTCTTGTGCTGGCTAGCACTATGATCCTGTTGAGCACCACATTGGTAGCATCAGAGAACACGGCTGTGGAAGACAAGCTCTCGACTTACAGTAAGGACTACCCAGCCATTTCATACCCCAACCTGCGAAAAGCAATGGATGCTGGAGAAGTGTTTGTGCTGGATACCAACAGGGCTGATACCTTCATCAAGGGTCATCTGCCAGGCGCCTACTCACTGGCAGACAAAACCACACTGGAGAGCCGACTCCCTACCCTAAAAAATTACCCCATTGTTGTTTATTGTGGTGGCCCACAGTGCACGTCCTGGTTTGCCGGTGCTGACTTTGCTGCGGCCCGGGGTTATACCAACATCATGCACTTCAAAGGGGGCCTGAAAGACTGGCAAGAGCAGGGGGACAATCTGGCAACAGGAAAAGCAAACTAATTTTATGCCAGTAAAAAATGTACGGAAATAGATAGATCTTTTTATGACATGCCATTAATTGACAGTGCCCTTAAATCGAAAAGTTTACACAACTGTCCTTCTTATTTCTCGCCAGAATCATTATGATGCCCGAGTGAAATATTTATACGGAAAGTTTCGATGAAATCGCTTGCCAAAGCCCTCTTTATACCACTGGTACTGTCCGCTTTATTCATGGCATCAATGCCTGCTTCTGCACATCACGCAGGTCATTCCGACCAGCTGAACGCTGAGATGAAAAAAATGGGCTTCAATTTCAAACGCTCTGGCTCAGCTAAAACCATTGAAGACATGCAAAGCTATGTAACTGAATTCCGTGAACAAGCAGAAAACGCCAGAGAGACCGGCTACTCTGACGCGCCTGAGGCATTCCAGAAAGGTATTGATCAACTGCTGACCGGTCTGGCAGGTGTTCAGGCAGCCCTCGATCAAAAAGATCTGGATCTGGCCAAACAAAGAATGAAAAAACTGAATGATATCAGAAAGAAATACCATCGAGAGTTCAATGTCTGAAAGGTTTCGATGGCCACGTGCCGTTCAGTTGATTCACTGGACGGTTGCAGCGCTCTTTTTCAGTAACTATTTCCTGGTTGAAGGGGGGGAACAGTACCATGAATATTCTGGCTGGATCATCCTTGCCCTGATAGGACTCAGACTATTCTATGGCTTGACTTTCGCCCCCGCACCCGCTCGCATTGAAGACATCAAACCCTCGTTCTCGGGCATCAAGCGTCACCTTCATGAGCTGAAAACCCAACAGCGGGGAGAAAATGGCCACAACCCGATGGGCGCTATTGCAGTCTGGCTGATGTGGATTATCCTGGCTCTGGCTGCGGTTACCGGGTGGCTGCAGGATACCGACTTCGGCTTTGAGCACGGTGTCTACGAATGGCACTCCATGCTAGTGAATGGCCTTTACTACTTTGTTGGCGTGCACTTACTGGCAGTATTGATTACTTCCTGGCTAACTCGTCGCAATCTGATTAAAACCATGCTCTAATTCGAAAAACTCATATCAAGGCGCACGGTAAACAGTTCGGTTAAACGCAAATGACTGCGTTTTATAGCATTGCTTTTTGTTAGCGCTTTAGAGAATAATTCGGGCAATGATGACACAGGTCTCGACAACACGACTGAATGCTAACCATAAGCCTTATAAACACTGCCCACAGAAACAGACCGAATCTTCTTCGATTCTGTCTGGTTTCTGTCGTTTATTTATTAGTTGTCCAATATTCCGTCAGTCACACACACAATACCCATAAAGACTTCAGCTCAAACTATCAGAGTCTATTCCAGCAACTCTCTCTGAATGATCATGCCGATCACTGGCATTGGGACCAGCATCACTCAGCAGGCTGTCAGCTAACAGCCCAGGCGCCTCCGTCTCTGGGCCTGTGTACTGTAGAAAGCAGGTTGTTCGTTCCCTACAACGTTGTAGAAAGAACCCGTTCCGTTTCTTGGGAAACCCCCACCAAAAGACTGACCCGAGCCCCGCCGGCCTTTATCTGATGTCACCAATCAACCAAAAAACCTATTTTTCAGATAAATAATCCGACGAGTGACTTTATGCACACTTTTACCAAACTGGCTGCCGGTATTGCCTGCGGAGTTCTGTCCCTGACTGTTTCTGCCGCTGACGGAGAGCAGCGCCACGTTGACGCTCATGTTCACGGACAGGGTGAACTCAACTTTGCAGTCGAAGGCTCAGAAGTCCACCTGGAACTTACAATGCCTGCCAACGATGTATTGGGCTTCGAGACTGTTACTACCGATAAACAACGCCACCAGCTCCATGAGGCTTTAAAAAAACTGGAAGCTGCCAACCTCTGGAGCATGACCCCTGCCGCCTCCTGCAAACTGGTCAGCGCCAGGGCGGCAACAAGCTCTGCTGATCGCCAGCATGATGATCATGACGAGCATGTATCTCACGATCATCACGATGAGCATGTATCTCACGATCATCACGATGAGCATGCATCTCACGATCATCATGATGAGCATGCATCTCACGATCATCATGATGAACATGGTCACAAAGGGCATAGCGGGCATATGGACATCTCAGCCACCTACGTCTTTGAGTGTGGCAATCCCGGTCAGCTAAACATCATCAACACCTCAATCTTCGAAGTGTTCGAGCGCAGTAAATCCCTAAGTGTTCAGGGCTTTACCCAGAAAGGTCAGACGGCTGCCGAAATGACCAAAAGCAAGCCAGAGGTTCGCTTCTAAAATGACTGACTCCCGCTCCCACGTTATTGAACTCAATGCTATTGAGTTCAGCTGGAAAGCAGGAATACCTGTTCTGGATATTCCTGAACTGACTGTATTCAGAGGTGAAAAGGTTTTTGTCCGAGGCCCTTCGGGCTCCGGTAAAACCACTTTATTGGGACTGCTCGGCGGCGTCATTACAGCGGAGCGGGGACAGGTTAAAGTACTAGAAAACGACATAAGTCGTTTTTCACCGGTACAGCGCGATCTCTTCCGCGCTGATCATATTGGCTTTATCTTCCAGATGTTCAATCTGATCCCCTATCTCTCTGTGATTGAGAACGTTACTCTGCCTCTGAGTTTTGCCAAACAGCGCAAAAGCAATCTCGCCAGTATGGCTGACAGTGAACAGGATGAAGCAAGACGTCTTCTCAGGCATCTGGAACTGGACGAATCCTTACTCCATCGTCCGGTCACTGAACTGAGCATTGGACAGCAGCAGCGTGTAGCGGCTGCCAGAGCTTTAATTGGCAAGCCTGACCTGATCATTGCCGACGAGCCCACATCAGCCCTGGACACGGACACCCGGGAAGCGTTCATCAATCTGCTGTTCGCAGAATGTGAAGCAGCGGGGAACACTCTGTTGTTTGTCAGCCACGACCAGAGCCTTGAATCGTTATTTGATCGCAGCATAGTGCTTAATGAAATCAACCGGGCCAGTCAGCCTCCATCGCCTGCCTCTCCCACCAGCAAAGCAATAGAGGTGGACTGATGTCGATTTTAGGCCTGGCTTTGAAGAGTCTTAAAAACCGAAAAACAACCGCCCTGCTGACGATATTCTCTATTGCTGTCAGCGTAGCTCTGCTAGTGGGCGTTGAACGTATAAGGGTCGAAGCTAAAAACAGCTTTACCAACACCGTTTCAGGTACCGATTTGATCGTGGGTGCAAGAAGCAGCTCCATAAATCTTCTGTTGTATTCTGTTTTCCACGTTGGCAATGCCACCAACAATATCACCTGGCAGACTTATCAGGATCTGACGTCTGACCCTAACGTTGCCTGGTCTGTTCCCATTTCTCTGGGCGATTCCCATCGCGGCTATCGGGTTGTAGGTACAACCCATGACATGTTTAATCATTTTCGATACGGTGATGACGAATCACTGCAATTGTCCAGGGGTCAGCCTTTCAAGGCCTTGTACGACGCTGTTCTTGGAGCTGAAGTCGCTGCCAGCCTTGGCTATGAGATCGGTGACAACCTTGTTCTGAGCCACGGCGTGGAAAGTAAGAGCCTGCTGTCACACGACGACAAACCTTTCACGGTTTCAGGCATTCTCAAACCAACAGGCACTCCCACGGACAGGATAATTATGATCTCCCTTGAGGGGATCGAAGCCCTCCACATCGACTGGGTAAGCGGTGCCCCACCCATTGCCGCATTCTCGGTTTCCGCAGATCAGACGCTGGCTATGGATCTTCAGCCTGCCAGTGTTACCGCCTATTTTGTCGGCCTGAAATCCCGTATTGGCGCTTTCCGCTACCAGAGGAAAGTGAATGAATACCGTCAGGAAGCCATGACTGCCATTCTGCCCGGCGTTGCCCTCCAGGAGCTCTGGCAACTGGTGAGCACCGCAGAAAAAGCACTCCTGGTCGTTTCCGTCATGGTAGTACTGGCTGGTCTGATGGGCATGCTCACTACGATCCTCTCTTCTCTGAATGAAAGGCGACGTGAGATGGCCATTCTTCGCTCTGCAGGGGCAAGACCCATCCATATCTTCACCCTGATGATTACTGAATCTGTCATTTATGCAGTAGCCGGAACCCTGCTAGGCTTCCTTATACTGTATGGACTGCTGCTCGCCATTCAGCCTGTTGTTCAACAAGTTCTGGGGCTGCACCTGGCCATCAGTGCACCTGGGATCTTTGAATGGTCTCTGGCTGGAATAATCATTTCCTGTGCCATTGTTCTGGGCGTGATCCCAGCCTGGCGCGCCTATAAAAACTCACTTGCTGATGGTCTGACCATAAGAGTCTAAAAAGGAAATCGTCATGAAAACAGGAAAATCCCTTATACTGACGACACTGCTCACCTTGCTGCCAGCAGTCGCCGTTCAGGCCAAGCCGGTGGAAAAGCCAACAACCAAAGCAGACGCCATAGAAATCACCTGGGACGAGCTGATGCCTGCACCGGATCAGCAAGTCATTAACAATTACCAGGCCGGAGAAATGGGGAGAGATGAGGTCATCGCCTACCTGGATAAGCTGGGCCAGACGCCGGTTGTAAAGCTGGACAAGCGCACGGTAAAAATCCCGGGATACCTCGTGCCACTGAACCTGGATAAAGATCAAAGAGCGACAGAGTTGTTGCTGGTACCAACAATGGGTGCCTGCATCCACGTACCGCCACCACCACCTAATCAGACCGTTTATGTGAAATTCAAAGAAGGCAAAGGGGGTATCAAAGTCGAGGAGGCAGGCTACACCCCATACTGGCTGGTAGGTACTTTGCGTGTCGAGACCACTCAGTCCGAGTATACAGAGACCCTGTATTCCATAACTGTTGACTCGCTGGAAGTCTACAAATAAGACAACCTGTTTCGGTTAAGAACCCCCTGTTTAGAAAAACAACAGCGGTTCTTAACCACTAGCAGCCTGTCAGACTTAAGCGTCCGTAGCGAGGATTGCAAGAAATTGAGGATAAAAATTTCTGCTTCTGAGGAGAATAGCGAGCTATTTGACGAAGAAGCAGGAATTTTTAGACCAATTTATTGCAACCGCAGTAGGACAGCCTTAAGTCCGACAGGCTGCTAGAGCAAAGGACTTAACAGCTGAAATAAACTTTCAAGAAATCTTCTGTTGACAGACCTCTGACTCCACAAAGACAAGCGAACACGCTCAGAACTCTGCATATACTGATCCAGAAGCGTCGCCATGGTTTGGCTGAAAGCTCTGTCATAGATGATCATGGTCACTTCATAATTCAGCCAGACACTGCGCATATCCAGATTGACTGTACCAAACAAAATGGTGGATCGATCGACCAGAACGCACTTGGTATGCAGTAACCCTCCCTTGAACTGCAATATTTTTATCCCTGCATTTAACAAGTCTTCATAGTAGGAACGACTGGCATGGTGAACCATCCTGGAGTCATTTTTGTGGGGAACCAGCAATTGAACGTCCACCCCTCTCATGGCTGCTGACTTCAGGGCGGTCAGCAATGATTCGTCGGGAACAAAATAAGGCGTGGATATCAGCAGCTCTTCTTTGCTTTCATAAATCGCTGTCAGCAAAACCTGATGAAGCCTTTCCCGATCGATACCCGGTCCTGATGGCAACACATGAACATCAGCACCGGCATAACTGTCCAGACAAGATGGTGGAAACTCGTAAGTGGCATTAAACGACGAATGCTTCTCACCCGTTTCAAGCGCTTTATCCCAATGAGCAATAACCGCCATAACGTGGGCAGGAATACCCTCTACCCTTACCATCGCATCTATCCATTGCCCGACATTGGCTCTCTGACGAAAGTGAACCGGATCGACCAGATTAAAGCTGCCACTCCAGGCGATCTCATCGTCAATCACGAGAATTTTGCGATGGTTGCGGATATCAACCCGTTCAAAGAGCATCCTCAAAAGGCCAACCGGCATGGAGCCTGTCACACTGATGCCTTCCAGACGGAAACGTCTTGCCCACTCACCGCGAAGAAACTGTCGGCTACCCACCGCATCAAGTATTACCATGCAGTCAACGCCACGTCGTGAGGCTCTGATCAGGGCCTCTGCCAAAACCTTGATTCGCCCCTTGGGCTCACAGATATAGAACTCCAGAACAATGCTGTGCCTGGCTTTCTCTATATCCTGTAACAGGCCATGAAGGATCGCATCGGTTTCATGAAACAACTGAAGCTTGCTGCAGGGCAACACCGGAATGCCCAAAGTCTGCTCCGCCAGCTTGTAGATCCCCGTGTGAGGGGTATTGGAGGGACACTCGAGCTGCCTCTGGGTGATCACTCTCGACAGGTGACTGGACCACTGTTCATAGTCGGGATAGAGGCTTTCCAGACGTCGGTGCCTTCTTTTTCCAAGACGTCTTGAGCCAAACAAAAGGTAAAAGAAGAAACCGGCTATCGGCAGAATGAACAGCAACAATATCCAGGCCAGTGTCACACCTACTGGCCTGCGCTGCATAATGATGTGTATTCCAAAGGCTATGATCAGGGCAAGATAGATTCCCCCGAACAATGCACTGAGCCAACTGCTGTCCATTCAAATACTCGGGCGACGTTATTCTTGCCAAAACCAGTTATGAGACTCCGGGACGAGGAGCCTGTCGGACTATCTATAATAACGTTAATCTGTCACTTGCGCAGAAAAACCTTTTAAAACAGCAAGTGTCCGTAATCATCCCACATGAGCTTGCCGGTCATAACCAGTGAAATAATGACGATCATGGGACGAATAATCTGCTGACCACGCTTCACAACCATTCTTGATCCCAGTCGGGCACCGATGAACTGGCCAACCAGCATGATTCCCCCTACAGCCCAGACAACCTGACCACCCAATATAAAGAACAGCAGGGAGGCTACATTACTGGTACAGTTCAGAACCTTGGTGTGAGCCGTTGCCATGACCAGGGAATAACCAAGGAGACTGACGAAGGCTATGGCGAAGAAAGAGCCCGTACCCGGCCCAAAGAAGCCATCATAAAAGCCAATCCCCAGCCCTGCTGTGCAGGCAAAAGCCGTCAGGCTCATTCTGACAGTAGCAGCCCCGGCAATTCGGGCACTGGGGGAAATAATGAAGTAAGCAGCTATACCCAACAACAGGAAGGGAATGGTCTGCCTCAACACCGAAGCATCAATCATCTGCACCAGAATCGCGCCTGCAGCGCTGCCAACAAAGGTCATGAAAATGGCGAAGCGCATTTCCCTGAGATTCACCAGACCTCTTCGAACAAAATAGACACTGGCAGAGAAAGAGCCGCCTGTGGACTGTAATTTGTTAGTCGCCAGAGCCTGTGCCGGGGAAAGCCCCACCGCCAGAAGTGCAGGAACTGTAATCAATCCGCCACCGCCCGCAACAGAATCAACAAAACCAGCCAGAACCGCAACAAGAAACAGCAAAAGCCCCCAATCAAGGGTGAGTACAAAATCCAAAACAGGCCTCAACTTTATGGAGTGTCAGGTTAGTAATCTCTCAGAAACTAACGCAAATGTTTATTCTTTAATGACGAAATTTGTTTTTTCACGGAATTATCTTGATGTTTTGGGTCTTCGACTATTTGCAATGACAACAGATGGACACTCAGACACATCACTTCATGTTCAATGTGACATACGATAACCCAAATAAATCAGACCACCCAGCTCAAAACAAGTTGGGCATAATTTAAACCGGTAAACATTGATACTCTCTGAAAACACCAAAAACGAAAAAGCCCGACGGGTTTTAGTCGGGCTTTAGAAAGATGGCTGGGGTGGAGGGATTCGAACCCCCGCATGGCAGGATCAAAACCTGCTGCCTTACCGCTTGGCGACACCCCAGTAAAATGGTAGCTAGGGGCAGACTCGAACTGCCGACCCCAGCATTATGAGTGCTGTGCTCTAACCAACTGAGCTACCTAGCCATTTAATGGCTGGGGTGGAGGGATTCGAACCCCCGCATGGCAGGATCAAAACCTGCTGCCTTACCGCTTGGCGACACCCCAGCAAATACGAAATGTTTTATCGGGTGAGGACATTCCGTGGACACTCTCGACCCTACGTTAACAGTCGCCTACACGCAAACTGCTCAATAATGGTAGCTAGGGGCAGATTCGAACTGCCGACCCCAGCATTATGAGTGCTGTGCTCTAACCAACTGAGCTACCTAGCCGCCGAAAGATGGTGCGCATTGTCAGGATTTAACACTGTCCTGTCAACTGTTTAAGCGGCTTTTTTGGGCACCTTCAGAAAACCCCTATCGCTGTTTCGTATTTTTAAAGACACTGAATTTTGCCTTATTCAAAATCCTTTCATTTTCTCGAAACGCACGGTCAGCGCATCCATTCACACCAGTCTGAATAAGATCAATGTCAATAGCAACATTCAATAGCTCTTTCCAGAACGTTATATGCTGACAACACCCGATATAAAAGACAGGGCTAACTGAACAAGCCGCCCCGCTTGAATCAGACGTTGAAACGAAAATGCATCACATCGCCATCTTTAACGATATAGTCCTTGCCTTCAACTCTCAAACGACCGGCTTCCTTGGCACCCTGCTCACCGTTGTACTGAACGAACTCATCATAAGCCGTCACTTCAGCACGAATAAATCCACGCTCAAAGTCAGTGTGGATCACACCTGCGGCCTGAGGTGCCGTGGCACCGATCTTCACGGTCCAGGCGCGAACCTCTTTAACTCCCGCAGTGAAGTAAGTCTGCAGTCCAAGCAGTTCATAACCACCACGAATCACACGATCCAGGCCCGGCTCTTCCATACCCAGATCGGCCAGAAATTCATCCCGCTCTTCGTCTTCGAGTTCAGCGATCTCAGCTTCCAGCTTGTTGCAGACAGTCACTACAACGGAACCCTCGCTCTGAGCAATGTCACGGACAACATCAAGGTAAGGATTATCTTCAAAGCCATCTTCATCGACGTTGGCAATGTACATGGTGGGTTTCGTAGTAAGAAGATGGAAGGTTTTAGTCAGCTTTTGCTCTTCGTCAGTCATATCCAGAGAACGAACAGGACGACCCTCTTCCAGATGAGGAACAATTCTTTCCAGCAGGGCTTTCTGGGCTTTTGCATCCTTGTCGCCACTCTTGGCTACACGGGTTACACGCTGCAGCTGCTTTTCACAACTTTCCAGGTCGGCCATGGCCAGCTCGATATTGATAATGCCAATATCCGCCGCCGGATCGATCTTGTTGGCCACATGGATAACGTTGTCATTCTCAAAGCAACGAACCACGTGGGCAATAGCATCTGTCTCACGAATATTAGCCAGGAATTTGTTGCCCAAACCTTCACCCTTGGAGGCACCTTCTACCAGGCCAGCAATATCGACAAATTCCATAGTAGTGGGCAACACACGCTCAGGCTTAACAATTTCAGCCAGCCTGTTCAGACGAGGATCGGGCATAGCCACGACACCCGAATTTGGTTCAATAGTACAGAAAGGAAAGTTTTCTGCATCAATCCCTGCCTTGGTCAAAGCATTGAACAGTGTTGATTTGCCGACGTTGGGCAGACCAACGATGCCACATTTAAAGCCCATAAAAAGTTACCAGGGGAAATTCAAAAAATTTGGGGAACGATTATAAAGCCCGACCTGAATTGACACCAGTATTATGCCTGACTGTTGCTCCCGGATTTATACTAACCCAAACTAACGAGATTCCTACGTCAGCATAACAGCAGCTGGCATGCAGACAATCTCACAGAAAGCTTTGAAAAAATAACCAGAGCCATGAATCCAAATCACAGTTTCTGCAGTATAGGTATGCAATAGCAGACGGGAATCTCGCTCTTTCGTTCACATCAGCCAAATCTAAATCAAAGAATAATGATGGGCCACGAACTTAATCTGATACAAAAGACAACATTAATACTTGTGTGCAAGAAACCAACCTTATGTCAGGGAAAACAGCGTCTCGCTGCTGACATAGGGACTGAAGAGGCTCTGACTGTTGCTCAACACCTGCTTGCTTGCGCGCTGGAAGATTTATCAGAGTGGCCAGGCCAAAAGGTAATTGCCCCCTCTCATGAAAGCGACTGTGAATGGGCCAGTCAGCTTCTGGAAGACGAGCACGCCCTGATAGTACCCCAAGGCTCAGGTAACCTCGGTGCGAGACTGAATCACATCGACAATGAACTGAGACGCCAGGGAAAAGAAAGCCTCATCTATATCGGCAGTGACTCTCCGACACTCAGCTTCAGGCACCTCTCGGACGCAGCACAAAGACTCAAGACATACGACACAGTATTCAGCAAGGCCAGTGATGGCGGTGTCACCATCATGGCAAACCGAACTCATTGGCCTGACCTTTCAAACCTGCCCTGGAGCACAGAATCTCTGGAAGCTTCACTGGCCAAACTTTGTCGTCAATCATGCTTATCCGTCGGCTATGCTCTTTCTGGTCAGGATGTTGATCATTCAGAGGATTTGCTCGGAGTTTTCCCCGAACTGAATAGTGACAACCGACCTGCCCGAAGGGCACTGGCAAAACACATTAGAACTGTTTTCAAACAAGGAGACACCCCTCATGCATGAAACAGTACAGAATTACTATGGCAAGACCCTTCAGGGCAGCAACGACCTCCAGACCAATGCCTGCTGCACAGATACAGCCATGCCAGGCCATCTGAAAAGCGCTCTTGCCAACATACATGACGAGGTTCTGAGCCATTATTACGGCTGCGGACTGGTCTGCCCTGAGCAACTACAGGGCGCCAGAATACTGGATCTTGGCTCCGGATCGGGTCGTGACTGTTATGCTCTGGCTCAGATGGTAGGAGAGCAGGGTTATGTCGTCGGTGTCGACATGACAGACGAACAGCTTGCCATAGCCAACCGACATGTCGAATACCACCGGGAAAAATTCGGCTATTCAAAAGCCAACACAGAGTTCCTTAAAGGCTATATTGAGAAGCTGGATCAACTGAGCCTTGAAGAAAACAGCTTCGACATGATCATTTCAAACTGCGTAATCAACCTTTCTCCGGACAAGGAAGCGGTACTCAGGGAAGCCTGGCGTCTGCTAAAATCAGGCGGCGAACTCTACTTCTCTGACGTCTATTCTGATCGCCGCATTCCCGCTGAACTGGTTAATGATCCGGTTCTTTATGGAGAATGTCTGAGTGGCGCTCTTTATTGGAATGACTTTTTGAATCTGGCTAAAAAGGCCGGTTTCACGGATCCCAGGCTTGTGGAAGACAAGCCTGTCACCATCAATAATAGTGAGATAGAAGCCAGAGTAGGTAACATCCGGTTTTTCTCTGCGACTTATCGATTGTTCAAACTACCAGAACTGGAAAGTCATTGTGAGGATTATGGGCAGGCTGTGATCTATAAAGGCACGATTGATCACCACCCCGACACCTTCTATCTGGATGGACATCATCCCATTACCCAAGGCAAGGTTTTCCCGGTTTGCGGCAACACCTGGAGAATGTTGCACGACACAAGATTCCGTGAACACTTTGAATTCATTGGCAACTTCAGCACCCACTATGGCATTTTTGATGACTGCGGAATTTCATTGCCCTTCTCATCTTCGACCAATGAGAACACAGGAAGTAATGGATCATGCTGCTAACCGATACACCTCCAAACGCTAAAAGCCAGAATTGGCACTTTACGCCTGATGGCAGCCCCAGAGGCTATATCAAACCCCATCAATTGAAAGAGCTTTGGTTTCATACCGGAACCCGCTGCAATCTTTCCTGTAGCTTTTGTCTGGAAGGTTCAAGTCCGGCCAGCAAGAGGCTGGATGCCCCCACTCTCAAAGAAGTAAAACCATATATTGATGAAGCACTTGAGCTGGGTGTTGAACAGTTCTCACTTACCGGAGGTGAGCCTTTTGTCATCAAAGACATTATCCGGATTCTGGACTACGCCTCTCAGCATCGCCCCTGCCTGGTTCTGACCAACGGCACAACACCCATGATCAAAAGGCTCGATGAACTGGCCCGTTTGAGTGATAACCCTTACTCCATTTCCCTGAGAGTCAGCCTGGACCATCCAAACGCTGAACAGCATGACGCAGGACGAGGTAAAGACAGTTTTGCCACCGCTCTTTCAGGACTGAAATTACTCCATGAAAAGGGCTTTAACGTATCAGTCGCCAGACATATGGAAGCAGACGAAAACACTGCAGAGGTTGAGCAGGCCTTCAGGGATCTTTTTGAACTGAACGGTTTGCCGGTCAATATGAAACAAGTGGCCTTTCCGGATTTCCTGCCACCCGGTTCTTTACCGGATGTCCCCCACGTCAGCACAGACTGTATGACCCGCTACCAGACAGAAGAGAGTCGTCGTCAATTTATGTGCGCGTTTTCCAAAATGATGGTCAAACAGAATGGGCAGATGCAGGTTTATGCCTGCACACTGGTGGATGACGATAGCGAGTACAACCTGGGGAAAAATTTACGAACGAGCCTGACTCAAACCATCAGTATGAAACACCACCGCTGTTACAGCTGTTTTGCTTTCGGTTCTTCCTGCAGCGAACTCTAATCATCAGTACATCAAAAGGAATTTATGATGGATAAAACCCGAATACTGTTCCTCTGCACAGGCAACTCCTGCCGCAGCCAGATGGCGGAAGGCTGGGCCAGAAACCTGCTCCCTTCAAGCTATGAGACCTTCTCCGCTGGACTGGAAGCCCACGGGCTCAATCCATCCGCAGTCAGGGTCATGCAGGAAGCGGGCATTGATATCAGCCAACAGCTGTCGCAGACCCTTGAAGATCTGAATCAGAAACATTTCGACTTTATTATCACCGTTTGTGATCACGCCCATAAAACCTGCCCAACGCCCAAAGAGGGGCAGATCATACTCAAACGTTTCGATGACCCTCCCCGACTGGCTAAATCGGTGAAAACAGAAGAAGAATCGTTGGCAATTTACCGTCGTGTAAGAGACGAGATCAGAGTGTGGGTAAATCAGCTTCCCGACCAGATCCAACAGTTGTCTGATTAATTCACCACAATGAAAAGGAAACATTATGCTGGCAGTGATTGGCGGAACAGGCATCTATAAACTCGATGGACTTGAGGTATTGAATGAGCAGAAGATTGAAACACCTTACGGCTCTCATTCAGGTACAATAACGACAGGTCTTTTTAATCAACAAAAGCTGTTGTTCTTGCCCAGACATGGAAGTGGCCACGAACTCTTGCCCCATGAAGTCAATTATCGAGCCAATATCTGGGCATTAAAAAGTCTGGGGGCGACTCGGGTAATAGGCCTTTCTGCGGTGGGCAGCCTGCAGGAGGAAATTGCGCCTGGTGAATTATCTCTGGTCAGTCAGTACTTCGACTTTGTAAAAGGACAGCGGGAAAAAAGCTTTTTCGGTAACGGTCTTGTCGCTCACGTCTCCACCGCACTACCGAGTTGTCATCATCAATCAGAACAGCTGCTCAGCGCTGCTAACTCAGCAGAGATAGGACTGCACAAAGAGAAAACCTATGCCTGCGTTGACGGTCCCAGGCTGGGTAGTCGTGCAGAAAGCCTGTTCCTGAAAAATGCCGCTCAGTGCGACGTTGTGGGCATGACCAATGTGCCTGAAGCGTTTCTGGCGAGAGAAGCTCAACTCTGTTATACAACCATCGCCATTGCCACCGATTATGACTGCTGGAAGGACGATCCTTCAGCCCACGCCAGTGTTGAGCAGATCGTTGCCAGATACGACAGAAGCCTGGCACTGGCCAGAGAGTTGTTAAGACAGTATCTGAAACAACAACAAGAAACGCCCCACGACAACACCCAATGCAACTGCAGGAGCGCACTGAAATCAGCACTACTCTCCCCTGAGAACAACTTGGGTCAGGAACAAAAAGCATTGCTCGAAGTATTGCAAAAATAATCATGTCCAGCATAACAGCAATCGTGCCTCTGGGTCCCGGTGAGCCAGAATGGCCGGTTCTTCTTGAACAATTTAGCCTGCTTCCAGCTGGCAGCGAGATTATCCTCGTTGGCTATAAGGACCAGCAGCGCCCTGCCAAACTGGATCAACTTCCGCCCCCTTTGCTTCATCTCAAATGGTTTTGGTGCACTGCAGAACAAGGACGTGCCTGCCAGCTCAACGCAGGAGCTCGAGAAGCCACAGGTGACTACCTCTGGTTTTTGCATGCAGACACAATACTGAACAAAGGGAACGTTCAGAGTTTATTGAATGCCATTAATCAGCATCCAGAACGATTGTTTTATTTTGATCTCTGGTTTTACGACAAGCATACCCTCCGGTTATCCATCAACGAATGGGGAGCCAGATTCCGCTCCAATGTTCTGGGGTGTCCTTATGGAGATCAAGGGTTTTGCATTAGCAGGACACAGTTTCTAAACCTGAAGGGCTATCCTACCAACACTGGTTACGGCGAAGATCATGTATTTGTCTGGAAAGCCCGGCAAAACAAGATCCACCTCCACCCCTGTCGGACCAGACTGGGCACCAGCGCAAGAAAGTATCATGAAAGAGGCTGGCTAAATCTAACCCTGAAATACCAGCGTCTCTGGCTCAAGCAGGCGACACCGGAATTTTTTAAATGGCTCAGGATAAAACCAGACAGAAACAGACTCTAAATGGACTCATAAACCAGACTGGTCAGATTTGGCTTATGTACTAGGCTTGACTGATCACAGCCCAAACTGAAGCCATTAGACGAATGCCCGACAAAAGTAAAACGATTGCCATCATCTGTGGAGGTCTGTCTCCGGAAGCAGATGTTTCCAGGCTCTCGGCAAACCGTATCACCCCCTGCCTGGAAGAACATTATGGGAGAGCTGTCCATTTGGAACTCGACGAAACACTTCCGGAACAACTCGTAGCCCAACAGGTTGACGTTGCCTTTCCTGTCGCCCATGGCCCCTACGGCGAAGATGGCCGCCTGCAAGGGCTGCTGGATATTATGGGCATTCCTTACGTGGGTTCCGGAGCCCTGGCAAGCGCCTGCTCTCTGGATAAGGTGGTTACCAAACGCCTGCTGCAATCTGTCGGCATCCCTATGGCTAAGGACAGAGTCGTCTATCGTAATGAGAACTGTGAAGACGCCACCCTCGACTGTATCGAATCCCTTGGACATAAGGTCATCATCAAACCATCAGGTCAGGGTTCCGGTATTGGTATCCAGTTTGCCGTGGGCTATGAAGACCTGATGAGTAAACTGAAAACCGGCCTGCAAATGGATGAAAAACTCTTGGTCGAAGAGTTTGTCACCGGTCGGGAAATCACTGCCGGCGTTCTCCATCTGGATGACGACTACCAGGTTTTGCCCGTTACCGAAATTACCACACCAGATGGTGCCTGGTATGACTATGTTCACCGCTATACACCGGGCCTCAGTGATCATGTGATCCCCGCCAGAATTTCGGAGGATCAGTGTCGGAAAGTTCAACAGATTGCACTCAAGGCACACCAGATTTTAGGCTGTCAGGACTTGAGTCGTTCTGACTTTATCGTTCCGGAATCAGGAGAGCCGGTATTTGCAGAACTGAACAACCTGCCGGGAATGACACCCACCAGCCTGTTTCCAGACGGTGCCAGACACGCAGGAATACCCTTTGACATCCTGATCTGTAAACTGGTGGATCAGGCTTTGAAACGGGGAGAAAACATGCGCAATGACAGAGAGTACTGGCCAATCCCCAAACTGGATATCAAGCCATCGTAAAATCAGGCTTTAAAGGTATGTAACTCTTGAACGGCCTTGGCACGAGCACCATTGAAGGCTTCTGGAGAGATGCGGATGGCTTCGTCGATCACCGAGTCGATCTTTTGACGATCCGCCACGGAAGGCTTGTTCAGCACATAATTAACCACCTCCTTACTCTCGCCCGGATGACCAATACCCAGACGCAAACGCAGAAAGTCTTTATTATTTCCCAATGCTGAAATAATGTCCCGAAGACCGTTATGTCCACCGTGCCCACCGCCCTGCTTCAGACGACCGATACCAGCAGGCAGATCCAGCTCATCGTGAACAACAAGAATAGATTGGGGAGGAATCTTGAAAAAGGTGCTGATCGCACCCACCGCCTGACCACTGCGATTCATGAATGTGGTCGGGTTTAGCAGACGGACATCCTGTCCACCGATGGTAACGCGGGCAGCTAAACCAAAAAATTTCTTCTCGGGCTGCAAGCTGGTACCGTAGGCCCGGGCCAACTGCTCCACGTACCAGAAGCCGGCATTATGGCGAGTATCATCGTATTGAGCACCAGGGTTGCCGAGTCCGACAACCAGCCTGATCGAGTGATCCTTCGCCATAACATCCTCCATAGCCCTGAGCTGCATATACAGCCCCGAACCATAAAAAAAGCTGATTACTCTTCGCCGCCTTCTTCTTCAGAAGCTGCTTCTTCAGCTTCTTCTTTACCGCCACGGGTAGACTGAACAGAAGCAACGTCCAGATCGTGGCCTTCACCCTGCTGCAGAGCAACCAGCTCAACACCTGCAGGCATGGTCAGGTCAGTCAGGTGGATGTGACCACCCAACTCAACATCCGCCATATCAACTTCGATGAATTCAGGCAGGTCAGCAGGCAGACATTTAACTTCTACTTCAACACGAGCGTGAGTGATAGCGCCACCGGCTTTCACACCTACACAGCTGTCTTCGTTCAGGAAGTGCAGCGGGATGTGAGTGGTTACCGCGTGAGCAGCGTCAACACGCAGGAAATCCAGGTGCATAGCAAAGTCTTTTGCCGGATGACGCTGCAGGTCCTTCAGGATAACCTGCTGGGAAGCACCTTCTACGTCCAGGGTAACAATCTGGGAGTAGAAAGATTCGGATTCCAGTGCCTTACGGATAGCACGGGCTTCCAGAGTAATTTGCGCGGGTTCCTGCTCGCCACCATAAATAACGGCAGGTACCCGTTCTGCACGACGCAGGCGGCGGCTCGCACCTTTCCCTACGTCCTTGCGTACAACAGCGCTCAGAGCGATAGCTTCAGACATTTTCTTTCTCCAAAGGAATACCTCAGCATCTTGCGACCAGATACCAAGGCTTTAATAAAGGCGCCATATCATACCGGCAATCCAATAAATTGCAAAACAAAAGCTTGGGTTTTACGGCAAGTCACCAATGTCTTCATCAAAAATGCGGATAATTTCTTTAAATCGACCGACTATACGCTCAAAAATAGCTTTTCGTTCAAGCAACTTCGGCTTGACGGACAGGGCAGAAAAAACCCTTTCCCGCAGTGGCTCTTTGCCAGTGAACTGATAATCATCCATCATCTGGTAAAGGGCGTGTTGATTCAGGTTTTCCGCAGAGCACAAGCCCTTAACAGCCTGTTTACGCTCCTCACTCCAGAATCGGTCAAAGACTTCCTCTATCTCGTCTTCAGCTGTGAGGTCTGGCATACAGTAATTGATGAACTTCTCAATCAGCTCCCGCTTGCTGCGAAGCTGAACTTCATTATTCATTAAATCGATGATGCCTTTTTTCTTTTGCTCAAACTCTTTAGATGAAGCGTCTTTTGATCCTTGCAGATCAGCCAGGAGCCTGAGGATGTAGGTAACATTGATTTCGTCCCGTTGAATCAGCTCCAGTTCGAAATCGACTTCATCAATAATCGAGACCCCTGCTTCCCTGTCAGAACGAGTACGGTCATAAATATCCAGATATTTACTCTTGTAGTCCTCAAAGGTTTGCTCGTCTAAATCGAGATCCACAAAATTGAACTCTGTAAAAGACTTAAGCACATTAAGCATACGGATGAGCTTACGGAAAGCCCTGACAAATTTCAGCTGGTCATCTTCGCTGATGAGGGCATCCACATCCTGAGGTGTCGGAGCAATCACCATGAGTTCCAGAACGCCCTGATTGAATAACTCTGTATACCGATCGTAAGGCTCTACAAAAATGGTGCCGTCTGCATCGGTATTGGAGAAAAGCTGGATGGCATCATCGGTATTCTTTTTCAAAGGGCGGAAACAAACAATATTGCCTTGGGACTTCAGCTCGCTCAGCGTTCGGTTAGTTCGGGAATAAGCCTGCAACAAACCATGATATTTAAGATTTTTATCGACATACAGGGTGTTGAGCTTTTTGGCGTCAAACCCGGTCAGGAACATATTCACCACCAACAGAATATCGGCACGATCCTTGTCCTGAAAAGTTTCCCTGTCCCGTTCCTTCATGCGCTTGGCGATGTCTTTGTAGTAAGCGTAAAAAGCACTGCTATCCCTTGCGCTGTGACTGGTTTTGTAGAGTGCGTTGTAATCAGCAATAAACGCTTCCAGCTTTTCCCGGCTGTGTTTGTTTTCACCGCCTTGCCTGTTCTTGTTATCAAAAGCTTCGAAGTCAGGATCTCCAATCAGCCCATTAGCGTCGGCATCATCCTCATTGGTGCCATAGGTGAAAATAGTCACAACCCGTAAATCATGCATCCCAGCTTCACGCTTGCGTCTGAACGTCTCGTAGTAGGCTATCAGGGCATCAACGCTGCTGACACACAACATGGCTGAGAACGACTTGTTGTGGGTTTTACGATGATGGTTCTCAACAATCCAATCGACATTCTTTTCTATCCTGACAGGATCATCAAATACCTCTTTGGTATTGATGCCGGTGACTTTCTCATCAAAACATTCACCAGTGCCGCTATCACTCTTCTGAACAAACTGACCCCAATACTCAATGGAAAACTTAAGGACGTTATCGTCAGCGATAGCGTTAGTAATCACGTACTTATGCAGTGCTTTTTCAAACAGGTCGTCTGTGGTGCGCTTGCCGTGTTCGTTGATAGTAGCGTTTTCTTTGAATATCGGAGTACCCGTGAAGCCGAACATTTGTGCCCCGGTGAAAAAGTTCACAATATTTTTGTGGGTATCACCAAACTGAGAACGATGGCACTCGTCAAAAATAAAGACGATGCGTTTGTCCCGTAAAGCCTCCATAGCCGCTTGATGCTTTGTTTTTTTGATAGCGGTATTGAGCTTTTGCAGGGTAGTAACAATCAGTCCGTTATCACCCGCTATTTGTCGAACCAGCGAACGAGTATTGACAGTGCCATCGACGCTGCCTTTGCTGAAATGATTAAACTCACGAGTGGTTTGATAGTCCAGATCGGCCCTGTCGACCACAAAAACCACTTTATCCACCTTCGGCAGAGCCGTAAGAATTTGAGCAGCTTTAAAGCTGGTCAGGGTTTTGCCAGAGCCAGTGGTATGCCAGATATAACCGAACTTGCGCGTGTTCTCCACACGGTCAACAATGGCCTCCACCGCATAGTACTGATAGGGGCGCAGAACCATCAGAATCTTGTCGGACTCATGGAGCACAATATATTGGCTGATCATCTTGGAAAGATGACACTTCTCCAGAAACTCATCTGCAAAAAGTTCCAGATCAGTCGTCTTGTTGTTGTCTTTATCCGTCCAGAAGAAGGTTTGCTTGAAAGATTGTTTTCGATTGTTTGCATAGTACTTGGTGTTGACACCATTGGAAATCACAAACAACTGCACATACTGGAACAAACCACTTTCTGCCCAGAAGGAGTGGCGCTGATAACGGTTAATCTGGTTAAACGCTTCCTTCAGTTCCATGCCACGGCGTTTCAGCTCGATTTGCACCAGAGGCAGGCCGTTAATCAGCAGGGTGACGTCGTAACGGTTTTTATAAGTACCCTCAACCGTGACCTGGTGAGTGACTTGATACTCATTCTGGCACCAATGCTCGGTATTCAGAAACTCCAGATAAAGCGAAGAGCCATCGTCACGGGTCAGTTGCATTTTATCCCGCAGGGTTTTGGCACGCTCAAAGACGCTGCCCTGGTCGAGATGGTTCACCACCTTCCTGAATTCGCCCTCAGTCAATTCAACCTTATTGTGTTTCTCTAACTGAGTCTTGAGATTGGCTTTTAATTCATCAATGCTGGTGATGGCGACCCGGTCATAACCGAGACCGGTCAGGCGCTTGATCAGGTTTTCTTCCAATTGCGCCTCGCTCTGGGTCGCCGCTTGAGAGTATTGTTTTTTCTTTTCGGCATTTTCCTGCTGGGCAGCAAAAGCTGCAGGGGTGTAGAATTCCACGCCGACCCGTTGAATGTGGTCGAGCAAGTTGGGATTGTCAATTTGATGGTGAAAAGAAATGTCGAATAGCCAGGGCAGGTTCAGGTCATCAAGCACTCCGCTCACATCCAGCAGCAGTTTGTAAGCTTCATAACTCTTTTCCGATGTAGTCCACTCAGGACTGATATCCAGGGTCAGGTCAATATCGGAACCAGGACGATAATTACCCCTGACCCTGGAACCGTAGAGAGTAGCTTTATTCACTAAAGGAAACTGAAACAGAGCCTTGCGAATACGTAACACGTCTTCGCAAGGGAGCCCGAACTCCTTATTCATGATTCTTTAACCACTCCAGTAATGTATTTCTCAATCCCACCAAGGCTGAAAAGTAATGATCAATGATATGCCGCAAAACCTCTTCAGCCACCTCTTCGTGGTAGGTGTTAACGGTTTTAATCCGATCTTCGACCATATCCATCCACACCTTGCCATCACTGACAAGTCCTCTCTTGAACGCCTGACGAAACGCATCCCGACTGCCCATAATACCTGCAACTCCCTGGTACTCATAAAAGTCCTTGACGACATTCCAGGCCAGTTCATAGTTATACTCAAACGCCTTTATCAATCCCTGCCGCTCCAACTCTGAGAGCGGCCTCCGATCCATAATCTCAAAAATGTTTTCCATCTGCTTGGTAGAACGCTGAAAATTGTCGAAGCGTTGAATCCACCGAATATCTTCACTCATCGGGTGTCCTCATGGCTTTTTCAGGTAGAAGGCTGTTATACAAACACCTCATTCTAGACAAACATTTTTTGCAACAGGCCTTTTTTAAAGGTTTCCATGGTTTTTATTTGCCGGGCTACGGCGTCGATTTTTTGGTCGATAGACATCAGACAGCTGGCTATTTTATCCTGTTCATCTCGATGGGGAAGCTGAATCCCTAGCAGCCTGTCGGACTTAAGGCTGTCCTACTGCGGTTGCAATAAATTGGTCTAAAAATTCCTGCTTCTTCGTCAAATAGCTCGCTATTCTCCTCAGAAGTAGAAATTTTTATCCTCAATTTCTTGCAATCCTCGCTACGGACGCTTAAGTCCGACAGGCTGCTAGACTCTTCAAGTGAGATGCATAGAGATGTACGACAGCATTACCTTGAGCAAGCTTTGCAATTTTTCGTTTCTTATAACTACTTAAATAATAAGCAAGGAAGACCCCATCAACCTGAAACCTAATAATATTTATGTCACCATCCAAGTCACTCTCAGCCAGGAAAGTTTAACTGAAAACTCCTGTAAAAATTGATAGTACTTGACGAACGACAGAAGGGGGAGTTAAGCAAGTGTTTTGTAATATTTCGCCGATCATCCCCCAAAAAGACAAAAAAAGGCGGCTTTATAAGAATACCTAAAAAGCCGCCGATATTGTTGTAAGCACTTGATATTACTGGAACATAGCACTGATGGATTCAGCATTACTGATTCTGCGAACAGACTCAGCCAGCAGAGGGGACATATCCAACTGACGGATTCGACCCAAAGCCTGAGCAGCCGGGCTCAGAGGAATAGTATTAGTCACCACCAGTTCATCCAGCTCGGAGTTAGCCACATTTTCCAGAGCACGACCAGACAGAACAGGGTGCGTACAGTAGGCAATCACCTTGGTTGCGCCTTTGGACTTCAACGCAGAAGCAGCAGCGCAGAGCGTTCCGGCAGTGTCGACCATATCATCGACCAGCACACAGGTACGGCCGTTAACATCACCGATGATGTTCATCACTTCAGATTTATTGGCTTCAGGGCGACGCTTGTCAATGATAGCCAGATCGGTATTCAGTCGTTTGGCCACAGCACGGGCACGAACCACACCACCGTGATCGGGCGAAACCACCATCAGGTTCTCATAACCCTGGCGTTCCATGTCATCCAGCAGGATTGGGGAACCGTAGACGTTATCCACGGGAATGTCGAAGAAACCCTGAATCTGATCTGCGTGCAGATCTACGGTCAGAACACGATCCACCCCCACACTGGCAATCATATCTGCTACGACTTTGGCACTGATAGGTACACGAGAAGAGCGCGGACGACGATCCTGACGAGCATAACCAAAGTAAGGCAGTACCGCTGTGATACGAACCGCAGAGGAACGGCGCATAGCATCTGCCATGACCAGCAGCTCCATCAGGTTATCATTGGTAGGTGCACAGGTGGACTGGATGATAAAAACATCACGACCACGAACGTTTTCCTGAATTTCCACTGCAATTTCGCCGTCACTGAAACGGCCAACATAGGCCTTGCCCAGGGGGATATGCAGGTGATTGACAACCTTGTGCACCAGCTCCGGATTTGAGTTGCCGGCAAACACCATCATTTTGGACACGGATAAATACCTTGCTCTGGTCGTAGTCGTGGGTGGATGTAGCTCTGCGCCAAACGAGCAGAACGCTGACTGCCGACGGCAATGAGCGTCACATCATTCTGATTTGTGCTCCCCGGATTGGAAGCATCACCTTCGAACACTTTGAAGGAGAATGTTTTGTCCTGAGCGTTACGTCTCATAAAACAGCGGAGAGAGCTATCTTTAGGATAGGATTCGGAATGGTGGCTGGGGTGGAGGGATTCGAACCCCCGCATGGCAGGATCAAAACCTGCTGCCTTACCGCTTGGCGACACCCCAGTAACATAATTTACAGTCACTTTCAGCGGGATAATGAAGTTTAATTCACACATGATCGAAGTTGACTGATCGAGTTGTGAAGCGGAGATATATTGACACCACTGACAACAAAACCTTCGACGTCAGAGTCGATTCCTGCCAGAGTCGTTTCCGCCTCTTCACGACTGGCAAACGGCATAAACACACAGGCACCCGAACCACTCATCATGGCCTGCCCCACACTCGAATTTCCGGAATTATCCAACAGCATTAAACATTTATCAACTTCCGGATACAGCCTTCGAACCAATGGCTGAAAGTCATTGGTCAACTCATTTCCATGCAGCCCGTTTAATGCGGCGCAAACTTTAATGGGACGAGTATCTCTTGTCAATTCCTGATGACGGAACATTTCGGTTGTGTTGACGTGACAGTCAGGCTTGAGAACCAGATACCAGTTCTCCTCAGGCCTGACAGGCGTTAACTCCTCGCCAACTCCCTCGGCAAAAGCAGCGTGCCCCCTGACAAAAACCGGCACATCGGCCCCCAACTTCAGCCCCAGCTCTGCCAGCGTATCTTCATCCAGACCCAACTCCCACAAAATATTCAGGCCATGAAGTGCTGTGGCTGCATCGGAACTTCCTCCACCCACTCCACCCCCCATGGGTAAACGTTTAACGAGCCTGATCCTGGCGCCCTTTTCACAACCAGTGAGGTCTTGTAAAAGACGGGCAGCCCTGAGAATAAGATTGTCATCACTGACCAGCTCTGGAACGTCACAACTTAGTAATAAACTGTCATGATGCTCAAAGGTCAGTTCATCAGCAAAATCCAGAAACTGGAAAATGGTCTGGAGCTGATGATAACCGTCTTCCCGACGTCCGACTATATGCAAGAAAAGGTTTAGCTTGGCCGGAGCAGGCAGAACCAGAGTTGAAGACGACATCAACGAACCATCCTGAAATTGCAGTCATGAATAATTAAACAACTTCTGCCTTATAGCAGGGTGATGCAAAACGCTCACAAATCTGCTGAGCAAAAGAGATATTAAAGATAAAAAATGAAAGCTTATTTGAGTTGCCAGCTTCTGGCAAACAGTGTTGCCTGCACCCCATCCTGTCGGATTTTTATCCTGACAGGCAGAGTGACTCCGGAGAAGTCCTTGTACTGCAGATATTCAACTTGCCACCCCTTTTGAACGATCAGCTCAGGATACCCCCGGTTATTTAACTGGGTAATAGCCTTACTCTCAGGACTGGGCAGCCCCATAACCCAGTATCGCAGCAGGCTGACAGGTAAATCCCAACCGGTCAGCTCAAAAAGAAGCTTCTCAGGATTGCGGTCTTGATAACGCTTACCCGAGGCTTCCAGCGCTACGAAACCCGGTTGACCACTAATTTTTGCCACCGACTGCCCCAGAGGGCCGTCCAGATAGATGAGATAGCTCTCTTTATTCTGCTGCCATTCCAGGGACAGGGTTCCAGAATCTCCGGGAACTCTCAAACCCATTCGCCCTTTCAGGTTCCAATGACCCAGACCTCTCAGCTGCTTTTGATGAACCTGCCACAGCGACTGACGCTGAGCCTCTGAAAGCCCTTTCTCCGGCTTTGGAGCAATGGCACAGCCAGAGAGAATCAGGGCAAAAATCATAAGAAGAGCCAGTTTTAGCTGTAATGAAGGGTCAGTCAGGTATGAGGAAAAAAACGGTATCTGCATACAGCCTGCCAGTTTTTGCGTTTTATGAAACAGGCCCTGCGGCCTGTTGTGTTAGATGCATAACAGAGGACTCATCAAGCTTACTTTACGATAGAAACCTTAGGGTCCGCCAGAACATCGCTCTCTTTGTGCTGCCTTTCCAATCGCTCACGGGTCTTTTTCAGAACGTCACTGTCCGGAGTCTTCTGCAAAGCTTCATCCCACAAAGCTCGTGCATCTTGTTTGCGCCCCAGAGCCCATAGCACTTCACCCAGATGAGCAGCCACCTCATGATCGGGATACTTTTCATAGGCTTTTTTGAGATAAACAAGGGCAGCCTGATAGTTACCCAGACGGTACTGTACCCACCCCATGCTGTCCATAATGGCAGGGTCATCTTCATCCAGCACATAGGCTTTCTCGATCAACTCTCTTGCCTCTTCAAGGCGGTTGGTACGATCCGCCAAGGTATAACCAAGGGCATTAAGAGCTGCCGCATTTTCTGGCTGAGACTTAATAATGGCACGCAGATCTGCTTCAAGATCTTTGATTCTTCCCAACTTCTCGTAGACCATAGCCCGACCATAAACCAGGTTAACATTGTCGGGGTAGCGCAGCACAGCGTCTGAAAACAGTTTTAAAGCATCGTCAAGCTCTCCGCTATTCACCAGAATTTCTGTCTCAAGCAAATAAAGCTGCTCAGCATGCACCGGGAATCGGTTGCGATCTTCTTCCAATTGCTGTCGAGCCTCTGCCACTTTACCCTGCTTGAGCAGCATCTGGACAAGGGCAACCCTTGACGTCATGAACTCCTTGCCTGGCATCACATTCAGAAAATACTCCTGAGCCTGGTCATATTCCCCTTTCTGTTCCGCCATCCATCCCAGGTAATAATTAGCGGTACTTTTTCTCTGTCCCAGCGCCAACAGCTGTTTAAAGTAGTTTTCTGACTCTGCTACCATACCGCTTTCAAGAGAAATCAGTGCCAAAGACAACAGAATCTCGACATCATAGGGCGACTGATTCAAAAGCACCTGAAACTGCTCACGAGCTTCACTCAACTTATCCAGATGAACCAGTGCGCTGGCATAAATCAGACGCAGACGGGGAATATCGGGATACTCCTTGACGGCCTTAGCCAGCATAGCCTCAGCCTCATCACCTTTACCCATCTTATTGAGGATCCGGCCTTTGAGTATGATAGCCTTAACGTAGTCTGGCTCCCTGGCAAGAAGCTGATCACAAAGCTTGATCGCTGCTTCTGACTGATTATCCTGAAGTAGCAAAATGGCCTTACCCAGCTTGAGTGATTGATGACCCGGATAATCCTTGAGTATGCTGTCAAAGGTGCTCAGCAATCGCGCCCTTTCATCTTCAGGCAGCCCGGAGGCACCGGCTGCGAGAAAATCAAAATTGGCCTCACCCTCCAAAGCCAGCACTTTTCTCATCTGCTCAACGGCTCGATCCAGCTGACCAGCCCTGATCAGTTCAATAGCGACGGCCTGCAAAGCTGCTGCATTTTTATCATCCAGATTTGCCCAGAGTAATGCAGCATCCAGAGATGCCTGATGAGCCCCGACCACCTGACTGATTTGATAAGCCCGTTTGGCAATACCCTTATCCTGAGTCTTATGAGCCTGTTTGAGGTAATACCCCAATGCCAGATCATAACGTTTACGCTGGCCACCCAGTTCGGCCACAAGCAGATCATAAAGGGTATCAGGTTCAAAAGAAGCTACCGATTCTTGCGGCTCATCACTGACTTGGGCGGGAACAGATTCAGCAGCCGCGCCGGGCTGTTCTGAATATTGAACTGAAGAACAACCTGATACCAGCATGGCTATCAGCACTAAAGAGAAACCATTAAGTTTCTTCATGAATGGTATGCCTTTACCCGTTGGAAATAATGTCTGCACTGAAGCCTGCAGTCCCGGATGGATCAGCATTGAACTGTGGCCTTCTTTATCATGACATACGCAAATTATTGTGAAAAACATTTTGCAAAAGAGCCTGCACAGTAAGACCCTACAAAATATTTATCTTTATTATGGGTATGACTGGATACATCCGGGTTTGCAGTTGTTGCCGTTCCATAGGAGAATTGATCGGCCAAAAGAGCTGTTAAAACAGAGCAAAGCTCAAGATTCTTTGTTGACCTGAGTGCGCCGCTCCCTGCTGATGCAGTGTGTCAACAGAACCGGAGCCATGCACTGAACGAAGCTCTGACAATAAACTGCGGACTATCTGATATTTATCATCTGTCTGGCATGACAGGTATTCCCTCTGCTTTTATTGAAACAACCACGTATTGAAACAATCGTGGGATGGCAAAAGCCGCATAGGCCACCTAAATACCCGAAACGAAAATTTCGATCTGCTTCAGGTGGCAGAATTCAGGGCACAGGCAACAGCCTGCTGTCCGGTGTTGTAAAATACTGTACGGTCAATAATAGCAGTGACTCTCAAACAGACAGCCCAATCTTTCGTCAGAAGGCACGGAGACTGGATTGAATAAATGAACCTTCCAACTAAGAAGGCAGCCCTAAGTACCTCGCCAGGTATTTAGGACTGATTAGAGCGTAAGAAAAGGCAACAGGACTATATGGGGTATCTTACCGCCGGTATCAATCACAGAACTGCACCCGTCGCACTCAGGGAGCAGGTCGCTTTTTCACCTGAGCAACTGCCTGAGGCGCTTCAGGATGCCCGCCATTTCATGCATACCAATGAAGTAGCCATTCTGTCTACCTGTAACCGGACAGAACTATACTGTGCCAGCAACGCCGACTATCACAAAGCTCTCGAATGGCTGACTGGCTATCACAATCTGGATCAGAAGTTGCTTAACCAGCACAGTTACATCCATCACGACAAAGCCGCTGTTCGCCATATGATGAGAGTGGCCTGCGGCCTCGACTCCATGGTTCTGGGAGAACCCCAGATTCTTGGTCAGATGAAGTCAGCCTACGCCCAGGCCCAGGAGGCCGGGACTATTGGCTCACTGCTTTCCAGGCTATTCCAATACTGCTTTACTACCGCCAAACAAGTTCGAACCAACACTGCCATTGGCAGACAACCCGTTTCCATAGCCTACGCAGCCACTACCCTTGCCAAACAAATTTTTGCTGACCTTTCTGAGAACACCGCGCTACTGATTGGTGCGGGTGAAACCATCGAACTGGTCGCCAGACACCTTCACCAGCAAGGCCTTAGAAACATCATTGTCGCTAACCGAACCATGAGCCGGGCGAAACTGCTGGCTGACAAGTTCGATGGCAAGCCCGCCCTGCTTTCAGACATTCCTCACTTACTGCCAGCCGCTGATATTGTGGTCTCCTCTACCGCCAGCCCGGTCCCCGTCCTGGGTAAAGGCAGCGCCGAAAGAGCGATTAAAAAGCGCAAACACCGCCCCATATTTATGGTGGACATTGCAGTTCCCCGCGATATTGAACCTGAAGTCACTGAATTGCCAGACATCTTCCTTTATACCGTCGATGATCTTCATGACGTTATTCAGGATAATATGCAGCAGCGACAGGATGCCGCCAGGGAAGCTGAGCTGCTGATCGAAACCGGCGCTTTTGAATTCATGAGCCAGCTGCGCTCACTGGATGCTGTGAATGTTCTGCGCAGCTATCGACAAAATACTGAGACACTCAGAGACATTGAACTTGAAAAAGCCATGCTGTCTCTGGCCAATGGCATTCCGGCCGAACAGGTTTTGACTCAATTTGCCCGGTCACTGACCAACAAGCTCATGCACACGCCCAGCGTGGAATTAAAGAAAGCAGCTGCAGAAGGTCAAAACAGCCGACTGGAGTGGGCCGAAGAGCTGCTGGGTATTCATCGCCGTTATGAAGAACGCGCTAAAGAGCCTAATCACTCTTAGCTATGCCTGGCCTTGTCACTACCGGGCTGGAACTCAGTCAGAAGTTATCGAATCCCTGTATAACCCATCAGGTTCACACCTGAACCAAGAATTGATTAAATCCAAATGAAAGATCCCAACCTGGCCAGCCTGAGCACCAAACTTGAAACCCTGCTGGAACGCTTCGAGGAGCTGAGCGCTTTGCTGAGTGACCCGCTAGTGATTGGCAATCAGGACCAATTCCGTAAACTCTCCAGGGAATACGCCGAACTTGAACCGGTTGTTAATGCCTACAGGGAGTACGACCAGATTCAGAAGGATCTGGAAGACGCCCAGGCTATGAAAGATGATCCGGAAATGACAGACCTGGCTGAGGAAGAGATCCAGAGCTGCGAAGAAAAGCTGCCAACCCTGGCTCAGGAGCTGCAATTGCTGCTTTTGCCCAAGGATCCGAGGGATAACAACAACACTTTTCTGGAAATTCGTGCCGGCACTGGCGGTGACGAGGCGGCTATTTTCGCTGGTGACCTGTTCCGGATGTACTCCCGTTTCGCTGAAAAACGCGGCTGGAAAATCGAAGTCATCAGCGCCAATGACGGCGAACACGGCGGCTATAAGGAAATTATTTCCCGCGTGGTCGGCAACAATGTTTTCGGCCATCTGAAATTTGAATCCGGTGCTCACCGGGTTCAGCGCGTGCCTGAAACAGAATCCCAGGGACGTATACACACATCAGCCTGTACCGTCGCCGTCATGGCAGAACCCGACGAGCAGGAAGCCATTGAGATCAAGAAGGAAGATCTTAGAGTCGACACCTACCGCTCATCGGGAGCCGGTGGTCAGCACGTGAACACCACCGACTCCGCCATTCGACTGACCCACCTGCCTACTGGCATTGTGGTTGAATGTCAGGACGAACGTTCACAACACAAGAACCGGGCCAAGGCTATGGCCCTGCTTTCTGCAAAACTGCAGGATGCTCAGGAGATGGCCGCCGCCAAAGCGATCAGCGAAACCCGTAAAAGTCTGGTCGGCAGTGGCGATCGCTCCGAGCGAATAAGAACTTACAACTACCCTCAGGGCAGGGTCACTGATCACCGCATCAACCTCACGCTATACAAACTGCCAGAGATCGTCGAAGGCGACCTGGATCCTGTCATTAACCCCCTTCTTCAGCAACATCAGGCAGACTTGCTGACAGGCCTATCCAATGAGCAGGATTGACCAGACCCTCAGTGAAGCCACTCAACGCCTCACTGACAGTCATGCCGCCCGAAGGGAACAAAGCGACACAGCCCGTCTTGATGCCGAAGTTCTGCTCTGTCATGTGTTGGACAAACCTTACAGCTACCTGTTCACCTGGCCTGAAAGAGAATTGACTCCCAAACAGGCCGGACAGTTTGAATCAATGCTGGCACAACGGATACAGGGAACACCTGTCGCTTATATAACGGGAGAGAAAGAGTTCTGGAGTCTGAAACTTAATGTTTCACCTTCCGTACTGATCCCCAGACCCGACACTGAACGATTGGTAGAACTCGCCCTGTCCATACCCGTTGCAGAACAGGCAACCGTTGCCGATCTCGGCACAGGCAGTGGCGCCATTGCTTTGGCAATGGCTATCGAAAGACCTCACTGGGTGGTGATTGGCGTTGACAGGCTACCCGAACCAGTCGCCATCGCCAAAGAGAACGCCGCCCTCAACCGGATCAGCAACGTATCGTTTGTGAAGGGTGACTGGTGCTCGCCCCTGCCGGGCCTGCTCGACATGATTGTCAGTAATCCGCCGTATATCCGTGAAGACGATAAGCACCTTATTCAGGGGGATGTGCAGTTTGAACCCAGATCAGCACTGACAGCGGGCAAAGACGGTCTTGATGATATACGCACCATCAGTCAGCAAGCCTTCGAGAAGCTGAAACCGTCTGGTTGGTTATTGTTTGAGCACGGTTACGATCAGGGCAGTGATATCCGGATCATTCTGGAGGCTAATGGATTTACCGCCATTAGCACACAACAAGACTTATCTGATCAGGATCGAGTCACTCTGGCGCAAAAACCTGCTTGAACAGGAGCCAGATCAGTGCATTTCCCCTATGCTGACCTTTGGTTATACTCCATAGCTCTGATCTGAAGCATCAAACCATTAATCCGTCATGTGCGATAGCGAAGCCTTTTCGCATCTGACACTGAAAGATTTCTCAAGGTACACAGGAAGTAGGGATGGAAAATACCGGAGCATTGCTGGTTAATCTGGGTTCACCCGATAGCCCGCATGAACAAGATGTACGACGCTATCTGAATGAATTTCTGATGGATAGTAACGTCATCGATATGCCCTGGCTAGTACGGCGCATGATTGTCAGCCTGTTTGTTCTGCCCAAAAGACCGGCTCAGTCCGCCAGAGCCTACGCCTCTGTCTGGACTGAGAAGGGCTCACCTCTGATCAATATCAGCAAAGACCTTCATAAAGAAGTCCAGAAGTTGACCTCCATGCCAGTAGAGTTAGCCATGCGTTATGGCAACCCTGACATGGAGAGCGCCCTGGTCAGACTGGCGAGCAAACCCGAGATCAAGGAGGTTCTGCTGTTCCCTCTCTACCCACACTTCGCCATGTCGACCGTCAAGACAGTAGTAGAGAAGGCTGAAAAAATCATCAAAGAATACGAACTGCCGGTGTCATTGAAAATTCACCCCGTGTTTTACGATCAGGATGCCTACATTGATGCACTGGTTGAAAGCGCAAAAGAGTATCTGGAGAAAGATTACGATCACATCGTGTTCAGTTATCACGGTGTTCCGGAAAGACACATTCGCAAGGATGACTGCACAGGTTCGCACTGCCTTAAATCCGACGACTGTTGTCAGAAAGCATCACCTGCTCATCGCAGCTGCTATCGACATCAGGTATACAGAACCACGGCCTGTTTTGTTGAGAAAGCCCACATTCCAGTGGACAAATACTCTGTCGCCTTCCAGTCAAAGCTGGGAAGGGATAAATGGTTGGAACCTGCTACCAGCAGTACGATTGAATCACTGGCACAGCAGGGTATGAAGAGGGTTCTGGTCATCTGCCCGGCATTCGTAGCTGACTGTCTGGAAACCCTTGAAGAGATTGGCATGGAAGCGAAAGAGGACTTCATTGCGGCTGGCGGTGAATCCCTGGAGCTCATTCCCTGCCTGAATAGCCACCCAGCCTGGACGAAGCTGGTCAGTCAATGGCTTGAGAAACCGCTTCAGAGTTGATTCCGGGATGAGCTCGGCAAGCTTTTTCAGCATGTCGGATTTCAGTGAGTCGGGCTCATGGCCGCCTTTTTCAGGACTTTTAGCGTTTTTACCTACCCTGCTGGCTGATGCCGCCTGAGTTTGGCATGTCGTACAACTCATCAATAAACTCTCTCGGAAACAGGCCATTTCTGATGCAATCCTTAATGATGGGTGTCACTGTTAAGCATTGATGACGGAGCACATCTTTAATTTCGAGAAAACTATTCATATCCTGAAGCTTCCAGGCGCCGACCGCCCCTTTGACTGATGGCAGGCGTTTTAATTGACTAAACAGCATGGCATCACTTAAATGAACATTGATTTTGATTTCAACGTTCCCAAGCAGTTCGTCCTCCTTTACTGAATGTGCATTACCGCCATATCTGCCTAAGAAGATGGGTTCATAAAGTAGTCTTTCCCAACTATCCCAGTTCCATTGATCCGGGTCGGTGCAGTTGTCAACGTTGCTGTTAACGCTACCGGTTGATGAAAGTCGCGTGTCTGTTAGACCAAAAGTCTCTATCAAATAGTTAGCCAATGATTTGGCGAGCTCTTTTGGCTGACATTGATGCTCCTCCGACGTCGTTATGATAAGTCTGTGAGCCTTCTCTTGAACGGTCGTTTCAAGAGAACGAAACCGTGCCCGATCAGCGAGCATGACGCTCTCATAAGAAGGGGGCTCAGCAGTACCACTTTCATAGCCAGGGGGCAATGTTTGGCCAGCGTTGGCAGTAAGTTCGTTTCCATTCATTATCTATTCTCCTTTTTTCAGCTTATTGTTTAGCCCAACGGACTCTTGGAACATCATTACTGAATCAGACAATCATTACTGGGAAAAATTCCGCACGGGACACTCCCACGTGGTATTTTGTTTTGTCTGTGAAGACCTCCGGCTTCAGGTTTCCCGGTGTATGATTATCCAGTCTACCCGCAGTATTAACCGATAATTCCACGGGCAACAGTCGAGAAGAATAAAGACTCAGGCCTGTTTCAGAAAACTTTTCAACCTCGGGTCGTCCAATGCTCTGCTTAGAACATCACTAAGCACTTTATTGACCAACTCCTCGTTCTTTTCATCCGAGGGTGCCTTGGGAACACGCTCACCGATTTCACTGGAGTAGGCGCCTTCGAAACGCTGACCCTCTTTGACCACCCTGACCCGTACTTTTGCTTTCAGATCCACCTGGGTAATGTAGCTACCTTCAGGCACCTTGTATTCCAGATCATCGAGATAAACCTGGAACTGTGGGACATCTTCAGACTCAGTCACTCTTAACCCCATCTCTCTCAAACCCAGCTCAACTGCCGAGCGAATAGCCAGCGTCAGGCGGTCATTGGTCGTGATGGCATTGGTGCTTGAATAAACCCCTCCCCGATGGCCAAGAGAGCGGGACAACCGTTCATCGTAAACGGTCACACTGACCGTTCCCTGTAACGGCTCGACAGGCTTTTCCACAGCAATTTTGGGGGTTACATCCACTTCCTGAGGGCTCAGGGCACATCCGCCCAGGGCAAGAGCTCCCAGTATAATAAGCGACGTTTTTTTCATGAGTCCGGCTATCCTATGGTGGGCGGGATGCCCTTGGCGAAAGAAAATTGAGTCGATGCAAATCCTATCCAGTCTCGAAAACCGGATCAACCGGCTTGGCAAAGCTGTTCATAGAGGATATAGTTCGAACCATCGAATCCATAAACAACCTTACGCTGATTCCAGAACGCTGAGCGTGATTACAATGCCTATAGCGAACGATAAGCAACGGTCCGGAATCCTCCGGGTCTCTGACAATGGCGACAGCAATGTGCGGGCATCAGCTTCCCGCGAGACTGTGGTGTCTACTCCCAAATCTATCTTTCGTCCTTCCCGCCTACTACTCCTGCTGCCTTGAGCAGATTATTTAATTTCACTTTCGACCCCGGCCGTCTGGCCCTCTGACCCCAGAGTCAGAAAAATGATTACATTTGAACAAATTCCGACTGCCAGCTATAGAAAATGCCGCCTGTCGCGAGCATCACCCATACCGGAATTTTCAAACAACACAGCCTTACGCAGTAAAAAAACATTGAGCTGATTAGAGAACAGCGGGAGCAGCAGCCATGAGCAACGATCAGGTTATTATTTTCGACACCACTTTGAGAGACGGTGAACAGAGTCCCGGCGCAGCCATGACCAAAGATGAGAAGGTCCGGATTGCCAAATCTCTGGAAATACTCAAGGTTGACGTCATTGAAGCGGGCTTCGCCATTGCCAGCCCGGGCGATTTTGAGGCGGTTAAGAGCATCGCAGAAACCATTAAAGACAGCACTGTCTGCAGTCTTTCCCGGGCACTGCCCAAAGATATTGAGGCAGCAGCGCAAGCTGTCCAGCCCGCCGCTCGAGGCCGTATTCATACCTTCATTGCAACCTCCCCTCTGCACATGAAACACAAACTCTGTATGACGCCTGATCAGGTGCTGGAACAGGCAGTAGCCTCTGTTAAGCTGGCCCGTAATCTGATTGACGATGTGGAGTTCTCCCTTGAAGACGCTGGACGATCTGACATTGACTTCATGTGCCGTGTCATTGAAGCGGTTATTGATGCAGGTGCCAGCACCATCAACATTCCGGATACAGTTGGCTATGCCCTGCCACACCAGTTCGGCAATACAATAGCTCAGCTGATTGAGCGTATTCCTAACTCTGATAAGGCTATCTTCTCGGTTCATTGTCACAATGACCTTGGGCTCGCAGTGGCTAACTCCCTTTCAGCTGTCGTTAATGGCGCTCGGCAGATTGAATGCACCATCAACGGCCTCGGGGAAAGAGCGGGTAATGCCTCTCTTGAAGAAATTGTTATGGCCATCCGCACCCGTCAGGACGAACTCAGGTTGGAAACCGGCATTAACACCCAGCATATTGTTCCTACCTCCCGCCTGGTCTCAGGTATCACAGGCTTCCCGGTTCAGCCTAACAAAGCCATTGTCGGTGCTAATGCCTTTGCTCATGAATCCGGTATCCACCAGGATGGTATTCTGAAAAACCGCGAAACCTACGAAATCATGAAGGCTGAAGATGTTGGCTGGAACACTAACCGCCTGACCTTGGGTAAATTATCCGGCCGCAGTGCTTTCCAGTCGCGAATGGAAGAGCTGGGAATTACTTTTGCTGATCGTAACGAACTGACGGAAGCCTTCAGCCGCTTCAAGGTTCTGGCCGACAAAAAATCTGAAATCTTCGATGACGACCTGCAGGCTCTGGTCAGCGATGTTCGTTCAGGCAATGAAGAAGAAAAATACCGCCTGGTGGAGCTGGAAGCAGGCTCCAGCACGGGCAAAACACCTGAAGCTCGCCTGGTCATTGCGGTGGATTCCGAGGAAGTTGAAGCGCGCAGTGCCGGTGACGGCCCTGTTGATGCGGTCTTTAAAGCCATAGAAAGTATTGCTGATTCCGGTGCCCATCTGGCATTGTATAATGTCAGCGCCATTACTAGCGGTACCGATTCTCAGGGTGACGTCAGCGTGCGTCTGGAAAAACAGGGTCGCATTGTCAATGGCTCCGGAGCGGACACAGATATCGTGGTCGCTTCCGCCAAAGCATACATCAATGCTTTGAACCTGCTTAATGCTGACCACCCAAAAACCAACCCACAGACAGGAAACCTCTAACAGTCATGGAAGGCAGGATCAGTGAGCGAACTCGACAGCACTACCTTGATGCCATGGGGATCCAGACCTGGTTTCCCAGGCAGATCCTGCCTAATGCACTGACTCCCAGGGCATTTGACTGTTTACAGGAAGAACCAGGGGAAGCGTTTAAGCCTGAGAACTCAGCCCTTTCTTCCCAACAGGAATCAGCTCAGCACCCTGAAAGCGCTATGGGTGCTTCAACAGCAAAAGATTTGCTGGGCATCTCCGGTCGTGCCGAAACGAAACAAGATTCGAAGCCAGCAACGCCAGTAAAACAGCGCGTTATTAATGAACACCAGTCAGAAGAAACCAGCAAGTTCAGGCTTGTAACTTTGGCTGCAAACGAACACTGTCTGGTAGTCGCTGAAATGCCTCACTCCGGACTGAATCAATTTTCACGCTTTCACCAGCGATTACTCAGCGATATTCTTCGCGCCATTCAATTGCCAGCAGAGTCTGAAACTCTGCCTTTCAGTGACTTTGTCTGGCCACTGGGAAATATTGGCCTGATGGAGCACCTTAGTCAGAATGACTCTGCCGCTGCTGACGCAGTATGCGCCTACCTTAGTAACCAGTTTGGACTGGCCAGACGAAAAGTGGTCCTGCTCTTTGGTCAGGCAGCAGCCCGTTTTGTTATAGATCCCAACCGACCATTCAGCGAACTGAGGGGTTTGCAGAAAGGCCTTCATTCCCATCAACACTTTATCGTCACCCACGGCCTTAATGAGTTAATGAAACTTCCAGCCCTCAAGTCAGAAGCCTGGCAGGATATTTCTCCGATCATCAAAGAGCTGACCTCGTCATAATCCTCTCCACAAACGCAAAATTGATTATGCTCAGCAACCGGTGCTGGTGTCATACGCCCGATATCCCTCAGTTATCACGGAAAGAGAAAACTTATTATGCTGTCATTTAGAGCAATGACTCATCAGGACATTCCGGAGCTAGAGGCTATCGAGCAGCAAGCCGGGCCTCACCCCTGGAATCAAAAGCACTACCTGAATAGTATCGACTCAGGCTATCTCTGCATGGTAGCCGAGCACGAGGGCAGAATTGTTGCCCAGGGAGTCGTCATGCTGGTTGCAGGAGAGGCCAGCCTGTTGATTCTGACTGTCTCTCGCAACGAACAGGGCAAAGGCTTCGGCGCTGCCATGCTGAATCAACTCATCGACGCTTCAGCCAAACAGGCTGAAACCCTGTTTCTTGAGGTGCGGGAATCCAACAAAAAAGCATTCAGCCTCTACCTGAAGTCAGGCTTCAGCGAAATTGGCCGCCGCAAAAACTACTACCCGGCCAGCAAAAATCATAAGGCTGAGGACGCTATTGTTATGGCCTTGGATCTGAGTGTCAGGGAGTGACCGGACAATCACCCAGCCAACTGCCGGTAACAGGATCTCTGCCACATTCAGCAAGCAGCCACTCAAAGTACACTTCTAGCAGCCTGTCGGACTTAAGGCTGTCCTACTGCGGTTGCAATAAATTGGTCTAAAAATTCCTGCTTCTTCGTCAAATAGCTCGCTATTCTCCTCAGAAGCAGAAATTTTTATCCTCAATTTCTTGCAATCCTCGCTACGGACGCTTAAGTCCGACAGGCTGCTAGCGCCCCTGGTTTCTTCTTCTTTGGCTCGTTGACAGTGACCGGGAGAGTCAGTGCCCGAGTGTATGAGTGGGGATCAAGGATGCCGTTCAACATAGTTCTCAGCTGCCCTATTTCCGGGGACGACGCACTCTTGCCGCGGGCAAAATACCACCTTTGTGACGGACTCCCTCCGGGAAAACAGGGTAAGAGAGAAAAGCCTTCCGGGTACCGGGTCAGACAATACCGGTAGCCTGCTGCACGATTAAAGATACGCTTGGTTAACAGATCATGACGCCAGACCTGATTGCTTTGGCTTTCGCAAGCAGCCAGCTCAATGGGCGTCGACGAATAGCAACTACTTTTGTCAGGAGATTCATACAAGCATTTCTCTGCCGCCCTGACACCGAGACAAAACCTCGGGCTCTGATTCACCAGCAGGATATCTTCTGTCAAACGCTCAGAGACCCAGAATGCTCCCTCAGGCCGCTCTTCCCAGCTCAAAACAGGTTGGACTTTCTCTTGAACGGATTCAGGCTCCTGATCATTACCCGGCTTCTGCTCTGACTCACAGATGATTTGTCCCGTGTGAAGATTTTTATAGCAGCGCTGGTCGATTCTGTGCAGGGCAACATCTCCAAACCCTCTATCACTCTGGATAAACACATACTGGCGGAATACCCCTGATAATGAATGGTTTTTTTCTGAAAGTCATAATGCCATTTCTGCGCCAAACTATTGTCATCGCAGGGTTTGATTACAGCCCGATTTCCGGAATAACAGAGCCCTTTCTGCTCGGGATTCTGATGTTCACAGGTTGCAAAATCAACCTCTTCAACATCCAGCGCCAGACAATCAGAACCGTCCACCTGCTTAAGAAAGAATTGATCGGCAAAATGCTCATCCACTCGATGACTGTCTGGTGCATCTGCCCCAGATAGGGACGGGAAGAAAATAAAGAATACTGATAAAGGATTAAAAGCCCCGAAGTAAAAAAATACACGTAATGAAACAGGAATAACTACCAGTCCATTTCTGCAGCTCCACCTACCTGCCATCTTCATTGCCACCCTCTTTAGTAATTATTTTGACGTTAGCTGATCAAAATTCGTTGTCAAAACGATAACGGGCGATCAGAGCCACCGACCCACTGCTTCTGCAGCCCGACAAACAAAAGTATAGAAACCCTCTTGGTTTCGGGATTTTCCTACCTTTTTTACCGTTTCAATGTCACCTCAGACCGGTATCCGTTAAAACAGTTTTTGAATAGCGCACAATCCCCACTACACAGAAGAAAATCGGCAGGTATAATTGCGCGCCTGTCACCGTCAGTAGAAAGGTCATCCAGCGTTGATTATCTTCATCGTCACCAATAAAGTAACAAAACAAGTTTTTGTAGGCTCCACTCGCAATGACCTTGAAAGCCAGTGGGAAAAAATGGTGGCGGCCGCACACCAGGATCTGGACTACCCGCTTTACAGAGAAATCCGCATTCACGGCGAAGACGAATTTACCGTAGAGGAATGGGATAGAGCCGAGTCCCGTGAAGAGCTGGCCGAACTCGAGCAGGACGCCATCAACTTTTTTGGTGCAGAGAGTCTCAGAGGCTATAAGACCAGCACCGTAAAAATCCTGCCCAAAAAGAAGAAGCGCCAGCGCAAATCCAGCATTGAAAAAGAACTGGCCTCCATTTTTGCAGAAATTAATGAAGGGGATACCAATGCACCTCCAAGCCTTGCCGTGAAATCCGGCAATGCTGCCAATGAAACGACTAATGATTCTGCTCCACCGTCAGAAACCAAGCCGTCGCCTGTCAATCAGGCCGCTCAACACTCAGCTGCCGAGCCTTCATCTGCGCTTGCGCTAGCCAGCACGGCTCCGGACCCGGCAGAGATCAGGCTGGAAGCTGCCCAGTCTGAAGCAGAAAAGCCAAAGCCTGAATCAACCCGGTCTTTAGGCTCCAGGGCCAATGCGATGGTTCAGATGAACAGCATTGAAATGAGCGATGACATCACAGCTCAGCTGGCTGCAATTACTGCCGCGGCCGACGCCTGTCTGGCCGGTGATAACAGTGCTATGAATCAACTGGACGTTCAGCCCCAACCTGAAGTTCAAGAAGGCACACCACCAGAAACCATTGAGCCAAAACCGGCAGCCATCATCGAAACAGAGGTCGATGTTGCCAAGCCTATCTGCCCAAAAGAGCTTCGCATACGTGAGGCCATTGAACGCCACAGAAAACAACGCGCACAGCGCAGTGCTGAAAGCCAGGAAAACGAAAGAAGAAAAATCGCTCAAAGCCTGGCTGAACTCAATGCAAGAATTCAGGAAATGCAAACCGGGAAACTGGCAGCAGTAGCCTGATCGCTGGAGCCGACCTCTCTAAGGGTCGGCTCGATTATCCAATTTTCAGGGCAGGCACTATCAATTTAACCACAACTTCTGTGGATAACCCTGTTAATGGCTCATGTCATCCTATACTGACCCCTTCAGCTACAAGCTTTACAGCAAAGTGGGCATTATTTGCTCAGACAAAACCGCGACCACTAGATATAGGGGTGCAAAAGGAAGCAGGCACAAGACACCGCCTCGTCCACAAAGATCAGCCTAAGCAATCTCCACCAGACACTGTGACTCATCGAGACATTGACGATACTACTCGCATATTCTACCTGACTGTAAAAATCGTTATCATGGGAGGCTTTTACTCCCGAGTGAAACATCAGCATGTTAGAACGGCTATTCAAACTGAAAGAACATCATACCGATGTTAAGACAGAAGTGCTGGCGGGCATTACCACGTTCCTGACCATGGCTTACATCATTTTTGTAAACCCCAGCATGCTGGCGACCACCGGCATGGATCAGGGGGCGGTCTTTGTTGCCACCTGCCTGGCTGCTGCTATCGGCTGCATGATTATGGGCTTCTATGCCAATTACCCCATTGCTCTTGCTCCTGGTATGGGTCTGAATGCCTTTTTCGCCTTCACCGTTGTCGGTCAGATGGGTTACAGCTGGCAAGTGGCACTGGGGGCCGTTTTCCTTTCAGGTGTCTGTTTCTTCGCATTGAGTATCTTCAGGATTCGCGAGTGGATTATTAACAGTATTCCTCTTTCGCTACGAGGGGGGATTGCTGCTGGTATAGGTCTCTTCCTCGGCTTTATTGCCCTACAAAATGCCGGCATTATCGTTGGCGACCCAGCCACACTGGTAACACTGGGAGATATGACTTCCTGGGGCGCCATGATGGCATCCATTGGCTTCGCCCTGATTGTGGCTCTCTACTATCGCAATGTCACCGGCTCGGTCATGATCGGTATTCTAACCATCACCATCATCAGCCTTATTGTCGGCAAAGTAGAAATGAACGCTGTGTTTTCCATGCCTCCCAGTGTGGCCCCGACGCTTTTGCAGCTGGATATTGCCGGAGCGCTGGAAGTCGGCATGATCAGCATTATATTCTCATTCCTTTTTGTTGATCTCTTTGATACCTCTGGCACACTGGTTGCCGTAGCTCAAAAAGGTGACCTGCTGGACAAAGACGGTAAGTTCCCTCGTCTGGGCAGAGCTCTGATGGCAGATTCCATGGCCAGTATGGCGGGGGCTGGACTGGGTACTTCGACCACTACCAGCTATGTTGAAAGCACTGCCGGGATTTCTGTGGGAGGTCGGACAGGCCTGACCGCCGTGGTTGTTGGCTTACTGTTTCTGGGATGCCTGTTCCTGTCCCCTCTGGCAGCCGTAGTGCCAGCCTATGCCACCGCCCCTGCTCTGATCTTCATAGCCGTTTTGATGACGCACAGCATGTTCCAGATTAACTGGGACGATCTAACAGAAGCTGCTCCAGTGGTTATTGCAGCCGTTTCTATGCCTCTGAGTTACTCGATTACAACAGGCATTGCCTTTGGCTTTATCTCCTATACCGCCATCAAACTCCTGAGCGGCCGTGCAAAAGACCTGAATAGTGCGCTGGTTATTCTCTCCTTGTTATTCACTGTTAAACTGGTGATGTTCAATTAATGCACTGAAAATCAGTTTTCATCACTTCGAAAGCGGCCCATAATACGGGCCGTTTTTATTTATCGAAGCGCATCATGTCATTAGCCGTTGTAAAGCCTGAAAAGTACGAAGTCCAACTGACCGAGAAGGCGAACCTTACCCGAAAAGAGTTTCAGACTTTTGATGTTCCTGAACTGGAGGTTTTCAGATCCCGACCAGAGCACTACAGAATGCGGGCAGAGTTCCGCATCTGGCATGAGGGAGAACACAGCTTCTACCGCATGTTTGATCCCGATACCCGACAACCTTTCAGCATTAATCAGTTCCCGGCAGGCTCGGAGCGTATCAATCAATTAATGATGCCGCTGATGAAAGACATCGAGCAACAAGAGGTTCTCCGAAAGAGGCTGTTCCAGCTGGAGTTTCTGACCACTCAGACCGGTGAGGCTCTGATCAGCATGCTTTACCACAAACCACTGAATGATGAGTGGAAGGCTGCAGCGGAGAAATTACAGATCTCCCACAACATTCGCATTATTGGCCGTGCCAGAAAACAGAAAATAGTTCTGGATCGGGATTACGTTGTCGAAACCTTGAATGTGCTGGGCAAAACCTATCAATACACCCAGGTCGAGAACAGCTTCACTCAACCCAATGCCGGCGTTAATGAACAGATGCTTGGCTGGGCCAGTGAGGTTTGCACTGGCCTGAAGGGTGACCTGCTTGAGCTTTATTGCGGAAACGGCAATTTCACGTGCGTCCTGGCCAACCACTTTTGCAAGGTTCTGGCTACGGAAATATCCAAAGCATCCGTTCACTCTGCCCATGACAACTTCGAGCTCAATGCCGTTGAGAATGTCCAGATAGCACGATTGTCCAGCGAAGAGTTCACTCAGGCCATGAATCGGGAGAGACTGTTCAGACGCTTGCAGGACATTGACCTGGATAGTTATGACGTATCCACAATACTGGTAGACCCTCCCAGGGCGGGCCTTGATGAAGCTACTGAGGCTCTGGTTCAGAAATTCGACAACATTGTTTATATTTCTTGTAACCCTGATACATTGAAGCAGAATCTACAAAAAATCACCCTGACTCATAAAGTGCAGCGAATAGCCCTTTTTGACCAGTTCCCCTACACCCATCATCGTGAAATGGGTGTATTCCTGACCCGAAAATAATTCCCTGAAAGGCTAAAAAGCGACCAGCCAACCACCTTTCCTTTATCGGAATTCTGTACCAGACTGTACGTTCCCCTGTTTCAAAAACTGATAGAACCCGGAAACAGGGGTTCTAACGGAGTCAGAATGAAAAACTATCCAGCCTCTGTCTTTGCGCTGTTTGTTTGTTTCTTTATTAACATTTTCAGCTCAAATGCACTGGCAACAAAAAACATTGATCTTCTCCTGGTCGCTTATGATCAGGGGGAAAGTGATGCTTTTAAACAGCTTGAAAAAGCTTTGAAAAAGCGGGGTATTAACTACCGTATTTTATCGCTTGGCAGGGCCGAAGAAATCTTCAGAAATCACCCGCTGAACCTCACTGTGCCTGTACCTGATCCAGACCAGCTCCGGAACAACCGGGAAACACTCTGGCCCCGAAGCGCTCTTATTGAGTTATCGCAACGTATTAAACCTAAGATCGTCTATTCCGGAATGGCCAGTGCTGCACAGGCCCAGATTCTCAATCATATGAAGCAACATGGCAGCTTCACTCTGGCTTTCTATGATAATTTTGATCCCATTACCAAAAAGGAATATGTACAGGCATTTCTGAAAACAATTCAAACCCTCGATGAATTCCATATTCCCAGTGCTGCAACCGCAGAAAGCTTCAACGATCTTGTATTTTGCCCCAATCCCCTCTACATGATATCCGGGCAACCGGCGCTTGAGGCCTGGGATGATATTTACCGACAAACAGATAACCAATCTCTCCGCCTTGAACTAAACCTTGGTCCCAATGAGTCTGTTGTGGTATTCGCCGGTGGCTATGACGACACGTATGAAGAGTATTTCAGAGTCTTTATTGAAGCCACCCGAAAGCTACCGTCCGTGACCTTTCTGGTCACCCATCACCCTAAGACCGATGGTGAGGTCGAGCGACGCTGGATTAAGGAAAGAGGTGCCGGGAATGTCCGGTTAATGGAAAAGAATCGCAATTCAACCGTTGTTCTCACAAAAATATCTGTTGCTGTTATGGTTCATAAATCCTCTATTGGAACAATGGCATACTATAAAAGAAAACCTGTTATTTACATTGCTGAACCAGGAACAGACAACTTTCTGATCCGCGAAAAGGCGGCCTTTCTGGCTTCTACTCCGGAAGAAGTGGTCAAAAAGTTTCAGTCTGCCATTGCCGGTGATAACCAGCTTATCTCACTGGAATCGCTGGGTATACCCGCCAAACAGCCTTCATTGTCTATTGCCATCGAAATCGAGACTATTTTGGAGGATATGAGACGATCAGAGTCCGATGCACTTTAATCAGCAGGATGATTATGGTTAACTGTTTCTGAATTCCTTATTTTATGGAGACTTCCCAATGCAAGGCAGGCTGACCCGCCTAAAAGTAGTCACTGGGTTGTTTGCCGGAGTTGTGATAGGACTCATTTCCCTGGTCGCTATCGCCAACTGGCTGGTCAATACCACAACCGGCACACGGCTCTACACCAATGTAGAAAGTATTCCATACAATAAAGTCGGTCTCCTGCTCGGCACCAGCAAGTACGCCCGTGAAGGTGGCTACAATGATCATTATGCTCTCAGGCTCAAGACTGCATATCTACTCTACACCCGGAACAAGATCGATTACATTTTGATCAGTGGCGACAATGGAACGCCTTATTACGATGAGCCCAGTACCATACGAAAAGATCTTTTGAAAATGGGCATTCCTGCTGAAAAGATCTATAGGGATTATGCAGGTTTTCGAACTCTGGACTCTATTATAAGGGCAAAGTTTGTCTTCGGGCTGAATAGCTTCACAATCATTTCCCAAACCTATCACAATAAACGGGCGCTCTATATCGCCCAGAATAAAGAAATTAATGCTATTGCTTTCAACGCTGGTGACGGTGCCAACAGTGACCTGAACAATAAGGCCAGAGAGATTCTTGCAAGAGTTCTGGCCGTTCTGGAAGTTCACTGGCTAAACACCGGCCCTAAGTACTTGGGTCCAATGATCGATATTGGTAGTACACCCCCGACATAGTTCGAGACCTGAAATGCGAGTGATCATCAACAAAAAAAGATAGGATTACAGATTCTGCTCTTTTTCCTCTTTCTACCCGACACACTCGCTATGGCAGATAAGAACAAGATCTCCATCTCAACAGGACTGTTTCCAACAAACTATCCTCCTCTTTTCCGGATCGATAATAAAAAAGGCATTGTCCAGAAAACCCTTGAAGCCATTAGCCAAAGGAGTGCCTATGACTTCAAGGAAGAATACTACCCTTTCAACCGGCTTATTTACATGGTAGGAAATGGCAGTCTGGATCTGGAAGCCCCGAGCTACCCTCAATGGCGAGACAGAGTGTCCGGGAAAGTTTCCTCTTGCGAGCACGGAGAAGTCATTGTCCAGTTAAGTGAAAGTAATTCGGGGTGGTGCAAAACGGTACGTATAAAACTTTTGAACCTTACTTTCAATCGGGAGAAGTGATTCGTAAGAATACCAGAGATAAAATGCATGTTTTGAAGCTTCTGGAGAAAGGTCGTAATGACGCAGCACTGATAGACGAACTGGTTGCTCGCCACCTCATTAAAACCCGGTTTGCGGGGATTATTTGTGACAGAAAAAACATTCGACTGTGTTCCTGTAATGTTCATGTTCAGTAAGTCTGCCGAAAAACATGAAAGAAAGATCAACGCCATCTTTCAAAAATTAAAGTCGGAAGGTGTCACTGGCCAGATATTGAAAGAGTATTAATAAACGCCAAGGTACTATCTTATCATTTTTTTAGTAGTTGGAGAAATAATCTTCCATATTATTATATTGCTTAATCGATCTATTAATTCTTAACATGCTCAGAAGCTCACCTGGCTTACCATTAACGCCTACCAAAGCCAGCTTCCTGTTTTCAATTTTTAAACGCTTATAAAGAAAGAGCAATGCACCTACACCAGAAGGATCAAGCTTTTTAACGGAAATCATGTCCACAAGAACATCTCCAGCACAATCTTTGATCAAATAGTCAAAATAAGGTCTTAAATCATTAACAGTTTCAGCATTAAATTGATCTTTCAATGAGATGACATCACATGACTGAGTTTGCCAAATTTCGTAATTCATTACTTCCTACCCCTTAACATTACTCCCAGATTTGAAAAGAAAAAAATCAGAGATCATTTCAAACACTTATTATCAGACTAGACAGGTGATAGCTTAAAAGATGAATGCTTCTATATTCTTTGGCGATAAAAAAACCAAATAAAGATAACACATACTAATCAAAAAGGCTTTTTGCCAACTTATCATCACTTTTATTTAAAAAAAATAAATAAAAAACCTTTCGACAATTATTTTATCTAATAAAAAAAACAATTAAAATCGTATTTAAAGATTACAATTTCGTATTAGTAAGTTGTTCTTAACTTCCTATAGTTAATCTCACAAGGAAATGAAAAGCTCTGTATCCAACATCTGATTGCTTACTAGCTTTTTTGAGTAGTTGCTTTCTACTTTTTAATCAATAGCCAACCACATTGAGTCCGTCGTTGTTAAACGTTTTATGGATGGCATAGAAAGAAGTCACAGAATATGGAAACCAGCACAGGCATTGATGCTGAGCAACGTTTATCTGCCAAATTGCTTAAAGCTGTTCTAATGTCAGCCTGTTTATTGGGTATTGCTATCAGCTGTGTTCAAATTTTCTTTGATGCCCGCCAGTCAAGCAACATCATTGATTCAGAAGCCTTGCAAATGCTGTCCATGATCAGGGAACCTTCCATTCAGGCTGCCAGTAGACTGGAGCCCACAATGGCCCGGGAGATTCTTTCCGGGTTAATGGAGCACCAGTCAGTCCACATTGCTGCCATCAAAATACCTGATAAACCTGAGCTTGCTGTGGTAAAGCGTGGCCTTTCCAACTCAGGGTATCGCCAGCTCTCGGACTACATATTTGAACCTATTCGAATTTATCGTATTCCTCTACAAAGGGAAATACCCTCTCATCAAAGCTACGGCGAACTCCTCCTGGCCATTGATACGGCTTACCACGGTCAGGAGTTCATCCAGCGCTCACTGATTGTCATGGTCAGCGGTATTTTCAGGGCCATTGCGATGGCATTGCTGCTCTACCTGATCTATACATTTATTCTTACCAAACCTCTGAATCGTTTGATCGTAAGCCTGTCACAGATTAACCCGGACGCTCCCGGCTCTCATAAATTACCTATGCCTAAAGGTCATCAAAACAATGAGCTGGGTCTCTGGGTCAGAACAGCGAATCAGCTACTGGAATCAATAGATCGAAACCTGAACCTGAGGCAGAAAGCCGAGGCTCAGATCATGAGACTGTCTCAGTACGACTATTTAACCCGTCTGCCAAACCGAAAAACCTTGCAGAAGCAGTTGCAGAGCCTGATTGATAAACTCTCAAGCTCTGATGGCAATATTGCCATTCTCTGTCTTGGTCTTGATGACTTCAAATCACTGAATGCCCAGCTTAACTTCAAAGCAGCAGAGCATACACTGGTCAAAATTGCAGATCGCCTGAGAAACCATATTGGTAATATTGGTAACAGAGGTTACATAGGCAGGCTTGGAGAAGACCAGTTTGCAATCATTCTATCTAAGATCACCCAACCTTACGAAGCAGCTGAAATGGCCCAAGCTCTTCTGAAACAGCTGGCTCTTCCCATTACAGTGAACGAAGAGAAGATAACCATCAGCGGAACTGTAGGCATCACCCTATTTCCTGACGACGGTCAGCAAGTTGATAATCTCTTGCAACAGGCTGAATTCGCCATGATCATGGCCAAATCCAGAAACCACAACCGCTATCAGTTTTATATTGCCACTATCGATACCGAGATTCGTCAGCGTAAGAAGCTTGAAAGGGACCTTCATGAAGCTCTGGAGCATCATGAGCTAAGTCTGGTTTATCAACCACAGATTGATTTCAAAACTTCCCGGATGGTCGGTGCCGAGGCTTTACTTCGCTGGAAGCATCCTGAGAAGGGGCTTATTTCACCAGAAATGTTTATCCCCATGGCAGAAAATAATCTGGATATCATTCCCATAGGTGACTGGGTGCTTGAGTCCGCATGCCATCAGCTCCATGAATGGCATAAAGCAGGATTCCATGATTTGAGAATGGCCGTGAACCTTTCTGCGATTCAGCTAAGAGACAAAAACATCGTCGACCGTATCAATTACCTGTTGCGCAAATACCAGATTCCACCCCGGTTGTTGGAAATTGAAGTGACCGAAACCAGTATTATGGAAGATATAGAACTTTCCTCCGAACAGCTCAATAGAATCAAGGCAACAGGCATTACCCTGGCAATGGATGATTTCGGTACAGGCTACTCCTCACTAAGTTACCTGAAACAGTTTCCATTCGATAAATTGAAAATCGATAAAACCTTTGTCGAAGGGCTACCAGAAAATAAAGAAAACACTGTTATCGTTGAAGCGATTATTCAACTGGGTCAAAGCTTTGGCATTGAAGTCATCGCCGAAGGGGTTGAAACCAAAGAGCAGGAAACACACCTGATCAACTCAGGATGCACAGAAGGCCAAGGGTACTTTTACAGCAAACCCGTTCCTGATCAGGAATTTGCCGAATTTCTGAGAGCCTGGAAAAGCACACCTGCAAACTCCCGAAAAAGGATATTCCCCAATGAACCCGACGTCAGCGACAACTGAAAAAACTACTCGGGCAATTGAGCGCTGCCTGACCGTGAATCACTGTGGCAAACCCGTCAATACAGTCAATATTGATGAAACACCCTATGTCTCAAACGACAACCCCTTCTCTGTGACTCTTTACGTGAGCCAGTAATCCTCGGTTTACGGTTTACGACGTATGAAATGAAAGCCGAAGATGAAAGGGAGTAAAGACATGAAAGATGCCACGTATGTCCACCCGCTTACCGCTCTCGGTAAAAGGGCAATGGATCTATCCATAGCATTGACAGGCATTATTTTTACACTGCCTCTCTACCCCTTGATTGCTTTAATGATCAAACTGAACAGTCCTGGTCCGGTTTTTTATCGTCAGATGCGCATTGGCTATCAGAGCGAAAACTATGTTTGTCTCTTTCTGATGACCCGATTCAGAACGGTGAAGGTCGATACAGAGGCCACAAGCGGTTCTGTCCGGCCAACAAGAAATGCTCCCCAAGTCACTAAAGTAGGTCACTTTCTTCGCAGAACCCATCTGGATAAATTACCTCAGTTATGGAATGTTTTGATGGGCGATATGTCCATCGTAGGCCCCAGACCTGAACCCCCTGACATTTGCCAAAAGCTGGAAGATAACATCCCCTTCTATACCGAAAGAACCTTTGATGTTGTCCCCGGAATGACCGGACTGGCTCAAGTAAACCTGAGTTTCTACGAAACCGTCGATGATCTGAGAAACAACGTCGCTTATGACCACGCCTACGCACTATCTTTGAGCAGCCCTGCTGAGTGGCTGAAGATGGACGTTAGCATCCTACTCAAAACGATCTGGGTTATGGTCACTGGCAAGCGCTAATAACCATCGGGCTAATGCCCTCAATAATTCAGATGGTTCGCTACCAGTGTATCCAGCGCTCTGCGCATTCCTTCCCGGCTATGAACGCCAGGCTGAAAAGGGTCGGCCAGGGGCTGATGAAGCAGTGAACACTTTATCCCTTCCGGTGTTTCACGCTCTTCAGGCCACAAGAGTGCGTCGGGATAAACCCCTGTCATTTCCTTCATCCAGTTCAGCTTCTCATCAATAAGCATCTGTCTGACTGCCGAAACCTCTGGAGTGAGATTCCCGATAAATACAGTCAAAGCATCACTTTTCTGGATAGCTTCTGCGACATCCTTCATCAATAAGGCAGGTAATACACTGGTCATGAAACTGCCTGGACCCAGAATAATAAGGTCGGCCTCTTCAAGTACCGTCAGGGCTTCCTGAGTCGGTTGAATATCTGGAATCAACAGTAAACGATCAGGCTTCTGATCCAGAGCATCTATTTTTGTCTCACCCACAATTTGTTGATTATCAATTATGGCTGCAAGACTGGCAGGCTCTTCTGACATGGGGATAAGGTCTGTTTCAACTTGAAGTATCTGACGAATCAGATTAATAGCCTCCATAGGACGGACACACATCTGATCCATAGCCAGGAGAATCAGGTTGCCCAAGTTATGATGAGTAAGATCTCCACTGTCTTCTTTGAAACGATACTCAAAAAGAATACGTGCCAGGTTGGGACTATCTGAACAAAGCTGATTGATGCAGTTTCTCAAATCACCCCAGGCGATACAGCCACTGGCTTCCCTGAGTCGGCCAGTGGAACCACCATCATCAGTGGTAGCAACAATACCAGCGAGTCGACCTTTCATAAAACCGAGGCTGGCCATAACCCTTCCAAGACCATGGCCACCACCGATAGCGGCAATACGACGACATTTAAAAAGAGCGTTGACGGACTGCATGTATTACTTAGACGTTGTGACTGTAGTAGAAAATTGTATATAAAAGATGGCTGATGAATCCACCTTTATACGACTTTATACGACCTTCTTCAGAGATGATTCTTCACTACTGAATCGATTCGGAATCAGTTCAGGTAATCTCTTTGCAAGGTAGGCTTCCAGTTTAGCCTTGCCAGGTTCATCCAGCTCAATGCCCAGTTTAGTGCGACGCCAGAGAATATCTTCAATCTGGTAAGCCCACTCATGCTCAATCAGGTAATCCACTTCAGCAGCATAGAGTCCGGCACCGAAATGCTCACCCAAACCGTCCAGTGAACGGCTCTTTCCTATCAGGAGACCGCTCAGATTTCCATAGGTTCCACTGAGGCGGGAAGCAATCTCTCGGGGCAGCCAGGGGTGAACATTACAAAGCTCTTCAGTGCACCCCTGAACACCCTTGAACCCTTCACTGCCAGGCAGCTGGCATGTTTTGGTCCAGCTTTCACTCATATCAGGAAAATAAGGCTGAAGCTTGCCAACAGCCGCTTCACCCAGCTTACGATAGGTCGTGAGTTTACCGCCAAAGACAGAAAGCAACGGTGCCTTGCCATCCTCGTCCTCCAGTTCCATGGTGTAGTCACGGGTAATCGCCTGGGGTGAGTCTGACTCATCTTCACAGAGTGGACGCACTCCAGAGTAATCCCAGACAATGTCGTTCAGGGAGATCTGTTGTTTGAAGTGTTTGTTCACAATATCACACAGATAACGTTTTTCATCTTCAGAGCAGCACACATCTGCAGGTTCACCCTTATACTCAACGTCGGTGGTGCCCACCAGTGAATATTTGTCCAGATAAGGAATGACAAAAACAATCCGGTTATCTTCGTTCTGCAGAATGTAAGCTCGAGGCTCCTCATGAATGCGGGGAACGATAATATGGCTGCCTTTGATCAAACGGATTTTCCGTGGGGATTTTTGCTTCAGCCCCTGATCAAAGAAAGATTGAACCCAGGGACCTGCCGCATTCAGCAGAGCGCGACTTCGAACAACAGATTCTTCTCCAGTGATCTCATCACGAAGAGTAATATGCCAAACACCGTCATTTCGTTCAGCACGCAATGCCTCAGTGCGGGTACGAACTTCTCCACCCCTTCTCTGAAGTTCCATGGCGTTCAGGACGACCAGACGAGCATCATCTACCCAGGCATCAGAGTATTCGAAACCTTTTTTGAAGTCTTCCTTGAGCGCAGAATCCTTTCCAAACCTGAGGGATTTTGATCCCTTGAGAGAAATACGGGCACTGAGGTTATCATAAAGGAAGAGCCCTGCACGAATCATCCAGGCGGGTCTCAAGTGAGGTCTGTGAGGCAGACAAAAGCGCATGGGAGAAGCAATATGAGGCGCCATTTTAAGAAGAACTTCCCGCTCTGCCAGCGCTTCCTTGACCAGACGGAATTCATAATGTTCCAGATATCTGAGACCACCATGAATCAGTTTGCTGCTGGCTGATGAGGTTGCTCCAGCCAGATCAGACTTTTCACAAAGACCCACTTTCAGGCCCCTGCCTGCTGCATCTACGGCAATACCTACACCATTGATGCCACCACCAATTACGTAGATATCAAAGAGCCCCTCTGTCTGCACCTGCATCATTTCACTTACATCCAAAAACGAATATTTACGAATATATACAAACTATAGCGAACTCTATAGTACAAAAAAAACCAACATATTTACCAATTCGAAGAAATACGAATATACAGGTGGTTTATAACAAGAGAATGACACAAGTAGGAGGTGCAGGAATGCTCCAAATCAATCAGGCTCCTGCACTGAGAATGCGAGGGGTTATCAGGAACAAGCGCATCTGACTGATGTTTTGCTTCTTATCAGCACGAAACAAGCGACCAAGAACAGGTATGTCGCCCAGCACCGGAACTTTGGTCGTCTTCTGATCCTGGCTTTCCTTGTAAAAGCCACCAATCAGCAAACTTTCATTTTCGTTTACGATCGCTTGTGTACTGATCGAACTGTTACTAACCCTTGGCAGGGAAAGATTCTGGTCGTTGGAATCGCCACCATCCTGAATATTCACACTCATGTGAATCCGGCGACCTATCTCTTCTTTGACAATTCTGGGGGTGACTTGAACGACGGTACCCGAAGTCACAGGGAACAACTCTGCATCTTCCTGACTGGCCACCTGAACGTAAAAGGTGCTGCTGTTATCGAAGACTGCCTCCAGGTTGTCCAAAGTGAGAATGGAAGGTTTGGAAACCACTTTGGCTCGACCTTCATCCTCCAACAGACTGAGTCGGGCATTAAAGCTGCCAATATTGATACCCAGAACCGTCGTGAATGAAGAGAAGTCATCTGCATAGGCGGAAGAACCCGGATCAAATTTAACTTCGGAATTGGTTCCACGGGTATTGTTCCAGTCAACGCCCAGAGCTTCTATGTCAGCGGTATTTACATCAATAATGGAGACACTGACCTCGACCTGGGAAGAAGGTTTGTCCAGAGACTCAATAAGACCTTCATACATGGCCATCTTGGACTCCAGATCATGAACAATAATGGCATTCAGCCTTGGATCTGCACTTATGTAAGCCCCTTCAATATAAGCACCGGAATTCAATGCTTCTTCAGTTTGCCGGGCCTGCTGATTATTGTTAACACCGTTACGAACAACACCTTTTGCGGGCTGCATCTTAAGAGGCTCAACAGGCTTGCGATCAACGCTGGAGACCCCCCCTCCACTGATGATGTTTCTTAACAAGCTGGCTACACCGGGAACAACGATCTGCTGACCTCTGAAATTGAAACTTTTATCGGTAGCCCAGGCGTATTTGAGACTGAACATACGCACGGTCAATTTGCTTTTTTGACGCTCACCTTCTTTATTGTCGAGAAGCTCAGCCGTTTGACTCACCATCTCAATGTACCTTGGCGGTCCGGATACATAGATCAGGCCATCTTTTGGCTGCTCTTTCCAAAAAAAACGCCCATCCCAGATACCCACTTTTTTGAGTGTTGTCTTGAAGTCCCGGGTTGTCATGTATCCAAGACTGATAATCTTTTGCTCAGCTGAACTGCCACTGTAGATATAGAGTGAGTGGCCATCAAAATACCAGATGAATCCGTAAATATTGGCCATGTGATCCAGAAAATCGACGGGCGTCAGTGGACCAATCTTGCCGTTTACTTCACCTACGACATCTTCAGAGATAACGACTGGAACATAGTAACTGGCAGCAAAATTCTGTAATGCCTCAAGCAAATCTTCACCACTGCCATAGAAGGAATAAGGACGGTCTCCAAAGACGGCCAAGGCTGGAGACTCTGAATCTTTGACCTCCTCTTCCACTTCTTCCAACAACTCCTTGCCGGCTACTTCAATATTTTCCATCTGTTTGACCGATGACTCAGAAGTACTGTTTCCTCCGGATGGGTCCTCAGCTTCAAGAGGAATATCAAAGCCCACCTCGACCTGAGGCTGTGGAGCTTTTCTCACATAGTTGTAATCGATACTTTCGATACCTGTCGTTTGTTTCTGGCCACCCATCCATTGCTGCAACCTGAAATACTCTTCTTCATCAGGTCTTGATCTTGTCGGAGGAAATGCGGTTGCATCCAGAGCCTGTGGCGGAGGCTCTGCGGGAGAGGCTGCCTGAAACCCGGGCCCAACATATTCAGTAGAACTCTCGGGAAGGTATATGGTTTGTCCCACCATCAGTTTGGAAGGGTTGGTAATGCTATTAAACTCAGCCAGCTCACGGAGCTCAAAGCCATAGTTCTGCGCAATAATGGAGAGCGATTCACCAGGGCGCACAATATGCCTTCGAGTACTGTCATTTTGTGGAACGGAAGACCAGACCGCCGCCTGGGAGTATGACAAGAACGTGCTGGCAAACAGTAATGGAATCAACAAAGCCAGAGCAGGCAACAAAACTAGCCAGAGTTTGAGAGTTTTTGACCCCATCCGAAGAGTGCCTCCATGCCCGTCCTCTAAACAACCCACAATAAAGGTATTAACGGCTAAATAAACTTTTTCTAATCAATTTTTTATTTTTTATAGCTAATTTAAATACACAACAGAATAAAACCAGTGTATCCAAGATTACTCTTCAATTCTAATCATTTACACAGTTTTAGGGCCAGTGCTACAGTTTGCTGTCATCCAGCCGACGCTAAAACGAAGAGAATCAATTCATTTAAACAGAGGCTCTGCATTATGGACGTGTCTTTTAAAAACGGCCTTTCTGGTATTTCATTCGTCAACAATGACTTTATTGATAAAGACTTTCCGAAAGACAAGTCTTCTTTTAAACCCTCCGGTAAAAGCATTGCGGCTCACTTCTGGAAAGCCCTTGAAATGGGTCGCACCTTCCAGGATCGTGAAAAAAAATTCGCCCTCAACCTGACTGAAAAGGCTCCTTCACTCTCCCCTGATGAACATAACATGATGACGGATATGGCTCTGAGCCTTCTGAGCAAGCATGCCGAAGAGTGGCCAGAAGCAAAAGCAGCTCTAGCCGTATTAAAAGAGTCAAAAGAATTGCAGGAATACCTGACCATGACACGGAATGTTCTGGTCGCGGGCTAATAAGAACAACAGGGAAACACACCATGAATAAGCCATTAAGGCAGTGGTTACTGGCTCAGGCCTCTTATTATATGGAGTATCTTCAGCCACGAAAGTCTATCGCTTTGCTGGAAGCCGTTAAACGATTTGAACCCCAAAACCCCGATGTTTATCGAATGCTCAGCTACGCCTACCTGCAAGTTGATCGACCTGAAGATTCTATCAAGGCCGCCGATACTTTTTTGCAGTACGCGAAGCCTGGAATGGATACCCGGGCCATTAAATGGATCAAGGGGCGAGCACTGCTCAAAAAGAGAAAGAAAGCCGCTGTAAAATAATCTCTTGCTTGACCAGACTGCTCTCCCCTGCAAACAGACTGGTCATAAAGCATGAATCCTGTCGTCGCAGGGCTTAATAAACTAGGCCAAAGAAATGACCTGATGCTGGCAGTCATGCTGGTAGCCATCGTCAGCCTGATCATATTGCCCATGCCCACCGTTCTGGTGGACTTTCTTATTGCCCTCAATATGGGGCTCTCTTTCATCCTGATGATGACGTCTATCTATCTGTTATCTCCGTTGGAATTCTCTTCGTTTCCAGCGGTACTTCTGGTAACAACCCTTTTCAGACTGGCGCTCTCCATCACCACTACCCGACTGATTCTTCTTCAGGCTGACGCGGGTGAAATCGTCTATACCTTCGGTAATTTTGTGGTGGGCGGCAACCTGATTGTCGGTATCGTGATCTTCCTGATCATCACTATTGTCCAGTTTCTTGTCATCACCAAGGGCTCTGAGAGGGTGGCAGAAGTCAGTGCTCGTTTCTCACTGGACGGCATGCCCGGTAAACAGATGAGTATCGACGCTGACCTTCGTGCCGGTTCTATCGAAATGGAAGAAGCACAAAAACGTCGGGAACTGGTGCAGAAAGAGAGCCAGATGTACGGCTCAATGGATGGCGCCATGAAGTTCGTAAAGGGTGATGCCATCGCAGGTCTGATCATTATCTTTGTGAACATCACAGCCGGTGTCGCCATTGGTACCATGATGAATGACATGACGGCGGGTGAGGCTTTGCAGCTATATGCCATCCTGACTGTAGGTGATGGTTTGATTTCACAGATACCAGCTCTGCTGATCTCCATAACCTCCGGTATTATCGTTACCAGGGTGTCCAATGAAGACTCCAAAGATCTGGGTAACGAAATTGGTGGACAGCTCCTTGATAAGCCCAAAGCGCTGCTGGTGGGCGGCGTCCTGCTGCTTGGCTTTGCTCTGATTCCCGGTTTTCCCACTTTCATATTTCTAATGCTGGCGCTGATAATTGGCGGCGGAGGTTATTACCTGCTGAGGAAAGCCTCCCGCGAGATGGCTCAGGAAGCCGAAGGCGGGATTCCAGCCATGGCTGCCGCGACTGAATCAGCCGGAGATGCAAAGTCCAGACTGGACCAGCAGGAAGAGTTTACGCAGACACTGCCACTTATTATTGATGTACCTACTTCCATTCAGGAAACACTGAACACCCAGATGCTTAACGATGAGCTTCTGAAGGTTCGAAAAGCTCTGTACATGGATCTCGGGGTTCCCTTTCCTGGTATCCATCTTCGCTTTAATGACGCCATGATGGACAACAGCTATTCCATCATGCTTCAGGAAGTTCCTGTGGCGAGCGGTCATTTCAGACCTGGCTATGTCTTCGTTCGTGAAACCATTGACCATCTGGAAATGCTGAAAATCCCTTATGAACAGGAAGAAGATTTCCTGCCCAGCCTTGATACGCTCTGGGCAGAAGAAAGCCAGAAAGAGAAGCTGGAAAAAAATAATGTTAATTACATGGATGCTCCGAAAATACTGACATTTCATCTGGCTCACGTATTGAAAAAATATGCAGAAGAGTTTATCGGCATTCAAGAAACCCGATACCTGCTGGAAAAAATGGAGTCTTCCTTTGGCGAACTGATCAAAGAAGTCCAGCGTCTTCTGCCAGTTAATAAAATCACTGAAATATTCCAGCGACTGGTCTCGGAAGATATCTCGATCAGGAACCTGAGATCCATACTTCAGGCACTGGTCGTCTGGGGCCACAAAGAAAAGGAAGTGGTTCAGTTAACAGAATATGTCCGCTCATCATTGAAACGATACATCAGTTACAAGTATTCGAATGGTAAAAACATGCTGCCTGTCTACCTTCTTGATCAAGATGTTGAAGATACTATTCGTGGTGGCATCCGACAGACATCAGCAGGCAGCTATCTGGCTCTTGATCCGTCCCAGTCTGCTCGCTTTGTTGAGAATGTAAAAAACACAGTAGGCAAAATTGGGCACCTTGAACATAAACCTGTACTGATCACATCGATGGATATTCGCCGATACGTCAGGAAGCTTCTGGAGCTGGAAGTTTATGATCTGGCCGTATTGTCTCACCAAGAGCTTACAGAAGAAATCACAGTACAACCTCTGGGTCGTATATCACTCTGATCAATGTTGATAACTGACAGCCCACTCTTTTTAGTAAAAGGCTGTCTGGTCAGAAAAGAAATGCAGGAAGTGAAAAAAGATGTTTGCTCAGAGGCCATTCACTTGAGGATCATTGGAGTTCAGAGCGAACCAGACCGTAAACGTATTGATCAAAGTAGTCTTCACCTTTGAAAATATGTTTTCTCAAGATACCTTCGAGTTGGAAGCCGCACTTTTCGAGTACTTTTCCAGACCCTTTGTTGTAATCAACCACATCGGCATAAATGCGGACAAGACCCAGCTCGTCCATGGCATACTGTGTGATACGGCTGAGAGCCTGAGTCATTACCCCTTTTCCCCAGTGGGATTCAGATAACCAATAGCCAATTTCAGCCGTAAAACGATGAACATCCACTTGGGTTACAAAGCCGATCTCACCAATGGCCTCCCCTTCATGATCGATCACAAAACGGGTATCAGCTTCATTTTCCTTCACATGCTGAATCCATGCTCTGGCATGCTCTATCGTATAAGGATGTGGAAAACTATCCCTGAGATTTTTGGCCACATTCCAGTTGTTGCCGTGACGTGAAAGTGATGGTGCATCACCGTAAAGAAAGCTTCTAACACAATATCCGTTACCCAGATCAAAACGCATATCCATTGCCTGACATGATCAATTCATCAGGTATTCAATCGGCAAAATACTGTGTGGCTAAAGAGGGGTATCAGAGCTGTCACTGCCCTTTTTTCATTTTATCGAGCATGGCATTGACAACGGCTCTAGCTTCATCCTGGGCATCGGGCATGGTATCAGGGTTAACATCTGGGGCAACACGCCATTCAATGACACGTTTGGCTAGTTTTCGAGCCAGAACGCCAACGATATCATCAAGGAACTTTTCGTCCAGCATGGGTGAATCCATAAACCGAAGGTGTACAAGAAGCTGCTCGGATTTACCTTCTTCTTTCATGTGGATGGCAAAATCGCCTGCGTCTGTTGTACTCTGACTGATGGTCAATGTGAAATGCTGTCCACTCATAACATTCTCCAAACATAACTAATCCAGTTGTCGGCGAAGCTATGGAGGGCTTTAAGGTGTGAACCCCCTGTTCTTACATAGATTGGAAATAATAATCCATGGTCTATAGAACAACTTCCATTTTGTCCCCTAACAAACTCTTTAACCTTTTTATCTACAATGAAATATGGTTATGGGCGATATAAATAAGGATAGACATTACCGCTCATCAGAATTTTCAACCCACAGGGAGAGAAGCATGATCACTAACCATGACGCAGAACCGATCCAACCTTCCAACCGCGGTCAAGTTGACCCAACCCAGCCAGTACAGCCAATTGATGCTGCTGAGGCAGAGCGCTTTGCTAATCTCAAAAAACAGGCAGAAATGGAAGAAGCTGAGACCAGTGAAGTGGAAGACGGCATGATCAGCCCGGAAGAGCTTCAGAGGCAGATCAGGGAGAACCTTTTCAAGAACGGCTTCAACAAGGCCATGGAGAAAGCCCGGGAAATATCTAAAGAGCTGAAAGAGGGCTAACCTGCAACTACTGTTATCACAAGTTTGACAACAGGTTAACCCTTTAGCCGTTTTTACTTCTTTTGATTATAAATATATTGATTCAAATAAATTACAATAGGACAAATAAGTCAAACATATTGGCTAAAGGCACCGCCAGAAATAAGCCTCAGGCCATTTAAGCAGGTAACCCCATAAACAATCAAACGTAAACTCAGACCTAATTGTCATACAGGGAGCAGTAGTATTTATGACAGGAACGTCGAGCAATGTTGTCACGCTACCGAGTTCAACAAAACTCTCTCAAGTGGGTGAAATAAACACCTCTCTCATCAATGCTTTCCAAAAATGGGTATTCCCTCCTGTCGATCATATTCTTACTGACCTGGCTCAGCATATCGTGGAGCTTTCTGATGCTGGCCAAAACAACGCTCAAATCATGCAGTTCATGGAAGCCAGGCAAAACCTGGAAAGATCAAAAAATCAGATCATACAATGCTTCCGGCAGGAGGCATTAAAACATTTCAATAATCTTGAAGAAGAGGACAATACACATGCCTCTGTTTCTCTGAGTGAGCTGTCATTGCTTGACAATGGCGATCTTGAGAAAAAGCTGGCGTGGCAATATGCCGCCAGTCAACTTAGCATAAATGACCAACTTCAACGCTTCAACAATATACAAAACAGGCTGTCTGGATTAATTCATCTTGAGCCAGAGAATAATCCACTAGGAGCTCAGAAGATTTGTGAGAGCTTCGCGCTAGCGCTGGTACCCGCTCAGCTGTCTTCAGACCTGACCCAGGAACTGCTTTTACAATTTGCTCTCAAGATAAAACCCGCTGTGATGGAGCTCTGGCATGAAGTAGACGAGTACCTTGATTCTATGGGGCTTGAAATCAGCATGCCAGCTACAAAAATTGCAGAAATACCAGAAGATGAACCCTTTTCAAAATCCAAACACATTCAAGTAGTACCAGAAGCCAATAGCAGAGAGGCTGCTCCCCAATATCGCTCAGAAGCGCCTGAACCTGAGACGACGTCAAAAACGGAGGATTCATCGCAAACCTGGAATGAAGCGTTCATGAATGAACTGGTAAACAGGCTGTTTTCCAGAGTAGAAGGACTACTACATACCCCGTCAGAGACTTCTAATGCAACGGTGAGTGGTGATGCCAGACTGTTTGCCAGCATCGAGCTAGCCAGTACACTGACATCCATACAGAAAGAGCTCTCGGGTCAACATGACTCTATCTTCAGTCTGGCAGAATCGATCAAGAGTGCCTTGAAGGACAAGGGTGTAAAACAAAAGCTCTCACCAAGGCACCGTGACCTTATCAACATGGTCGGCATGCTGTTCGAGTTTATTCTGGACGATCATGAGTTACCGGATGACGTTAAAAATCTGATTGGTTTACTTCAGATTCCTGTTTTGAAACTGACTTTACTGGAAGAAAGTTTTTTAACTGACCGTCGCCATGCGGCAAGAGAGTTACTCAATGACATGACCTCAGCCGGCATGCATACGACACTGGAACCAGAAACAGAAAAGCCTGTTATCGAGTTGATTGAAGAAACAGTCAAGTACATTATCAAACATTTCACCGAAGACCCTGACATATTTTCCAGCTGTCATAAAACATTCAACGATAAGCTACTTAAAATCAGGGATTCTTTAGACCAGAATCAAACTAGAACAGAGCCCAATCAGACTGAACCTGCAGAGGGTGAAGAGGCCATTAGTACGGAAGATATTGTTCTTGAAGCTCAGACAAGCAAGGTAAACTGTGAGTTTCAACTAATCATCTCCAATCTCATTTCTACCCGGCAATATACAGTGCCGGACTCAATGGAAAAGCTGGTTAATGAAGTTTGGTCTGATGTTCTGGAAACCGCTGGTATGAAGAGCACTGCTAATACCAATGATTCAGCTGACATTCCATGGTTCGATGCCATTAATACACTGGATATCTTGTTATGGAATCTACAACCAGAAAACCGTGATTCGGTCCCAGCTCAAGACTGGCTCCTATTAAAAACTATGTTGCTCGACCATCTCAACAAAACCGGTCATGACCCCTCTATCTTCACTGAATGGATGCATGATTTGACCACACTGATATCAATGCCTGTTGAACTCCCAATAGAAGAAGAATTTATTAATGTAACCCTCGAAGATTCAGCAGCAGAAGAAGAGCTTACAGAATCGGATACAGAAGAGATCGTACTTCAGAGTCAAAGGTTAGATCATCCTCACCTTGAATCAGACTTACTCATTCCCGAGGTCGTTGATACGACTCCAAAGGAAGACGGAGTCATCGAAAAAGATGTTCTGGAAGAGCATACCGGAGTAGAACTTAGCATAGGCCAGTGGGTTGAATTCATTGGCAAGCAGGATCATCATTTCCGTTGTAAACTCTCTTCTATTAATACAGTCTCCCATCGCTATACCTTCATTAATAGTTCTGGCATGAAAGTAGCCGAAATGTCTGGCTACGCAATCAAGTCCGGTATAGAAAATGAGCGCATTCGTATTATTGAAGATACTCAATTCTTCGACAAGGCTCTGCATGCTGTCATGAACAAATTCCTGAAGTTTTAGCATCTGTCGACGACACATAACCTGAATGTTTTCCCCAACTGATCCAGATACAAAGGAGGTATCCATTGATCGACCTTGGGAACCTGGAACAACTCACCGAAGACGATGCACCAATGATGCAGATGCTTCTGGATGAATTCCTCAACACCACAGAAGAGGATCTCAGGTCCTTGGATAAGGCAGTTGAAAACAGGACACACCGCGAGATCGCCAGTCTGGCACACCGAATAAAAGGCTCATCAATGATTGTGGGAGCCAATCAGCTGATACAGCTGACCAATGAGCTGGAAGAAGCGGGCAAACAGGCTGAGAATGAGAAGTTCGAATCATTACTCTCTGATATCAGGAAGTGTTATAGCAGCGTTTCTGAAGCTATCAAAAAGCTATGAAATCTAAAACTGTATATGTGTCATGTTACCTTTACTCAAGCCAGAAAGACACTGTCGGACAACCTCCAATATCGTCACTCCCAGAATCATTCCTATGACCTGATCAAGGTTGCATAAACACTGACTCATACCCCCTGCCTGTATAAGGCCGTCAGACTGGATGTGGTGAGAGTCTTTTATGGAGGTTTGATGAGAGTGATTTATCCGGTAGAGTAAGCGTCCTAACCCATAAACAGTACAACTCGAATGAGTCTGACCTCCACCCCAATATCAACACCCTCTCCCCAGAGTCTTGCCGAAGATCTGGCCAGATGTGCCCGGGGGGAACAAAAAGCCTTTAAACATCTTTATCAGCTGACTTCGTCGAAACTCTTTGCCTTGATCCTGCGTATATTGAAAGACAGAGAGCTTGCAGAAGATTGTCTTCAGCAGGTTTATATAAAGATCTGGCAGGCTTCCTCCAGCTATAACAGCAGCAAAGCTGCTCCCATGACCTGGATGAACACCATTGCCAGAAATCAGGCACTGGACCATCTGCGGAAACTGAACCGGGAGCCCCAGGTGGAAACGGAGGCGCTTGACCTGCAGGTCGACCAGAGTTCCAGTCAGGAACAAAAGATGACAGAAACACAGAACAGTCAGCAAGTCCACCGCTGTCTGAGAACTTTGAATGATAACCAGAGACGCTGTCTGGAACTCAGCTATTTTGATGGAATGACTCATCAGAATCTTTCTAACCAGCTGGAAGTTCCTATCGGAACAGTGAAAACGTGGATTCGACGTGGACTGATGAGGTTGAAGGAATGCATGACGACCGCTTAGATCTAAGCAATCCTGATGAAAGAAATCAGGCTGCAGCAGACTATGTGCTCGGCCTGCTGACGCCTGATGAAAAGGCTCAATTTGAAGTATTAATGGCTGTTAGTCACGATGTTCAGCGTGAAGTAGACGAGTGGCGAGAGTACCTGGATACTCTGAACGAGGCTCTGCCTCCTGTCGAGCCTCCCAAGCATATTTGGAAAAATATTGAGCAAGCTACCAACAATAAAGAATCATTCTGGAGCAGCCTGAAGTTCTGGCAAGGTTCCGCTTTTGCTTCGGTTGCCCTGGCTCTTATGGTGGCTCTGGCGAATTTTCAGTCGGTAAACCCGGCGAACATGGAATACGTTTATGTCGTCAACAACCAGAAAAAAAGCCCCGGGTGGATTCTTAACGCATCATTGGGCAGTAAAAAACTGGTTATGGAAACCGTTCAGCCTGATTCCATCCCTGAAGGGAAAGCCTGTGAACTCTGGTTGGTGGTGGATGGTGTAGAGCCTGTTTCTCTGGGAATGCTGCCTGAATCAGGTACAAAAGAGATGACGATACCCAAGGGATGGGCAGAGAAGCTTTCCAAAGCGAAAATTATTGTCACACTTGAAGACCAGAAGGGCGCACCCAACGGCTGGGACATGGGGCCTGTTCTGGATAAAGGTGACTGGAGCACTCGAACTTACTAACTTGTTTCGAGGCACTGCCTGACGGGGCAGTGCCTGATCTTCTAATTACCAGGGAATCAGGGCACCATCATAGTTAAAAAACTGCCCGGTATTTTCCGGCCCAAGCTGCTCAATCACAGAAATCAGCCCTTTTATGGAGGTTCGGGTATCAATCAAAGCATTGGGTCCGCCCATATCCGTCACAACCCAGCCCGGATGACAGATAGCCACACTGACCCCCTTATCAGATAGATCCTGCGCCATACTTTTGCCAACAGCATTCAATGCCGCTTTTGAGGAACGGTAGATATAGCTTCCACCGCTTGTGTTATCAGCAATACTCCCCATTTTGCTGGTCATCAATACAATCTTTGAACCTTGAGGCATCAGCTCAAACAGTTCCTGCACCAGCAAAACCGGTGCAATGGTGTTGACCTCCATGACCTTGTGCCACTCTTCAGATTCAACCTCGCCAAATTTCGCCCGCTGACCATAGATACCCGCATTATTAATCAGTATATCGATCTGCTCTCTCTGCAGCGTATGTTTAAGATTCATTCTCTGTGCGGGGTTGGTGACATCCAGAGGTACCGTTTCCAGTTTTTCGCTGTTCTGCTGCTTCAGGTTCAGCAAATCTTCTGCCGACTCTGGTGCCCGGCAGCAGGCATATACTTTGTAGCCTTTTTCCAAAAACTGCCTGCAATACTCCAGACCCAGACCCCGGTTTGCACCGGTCACCACCACCGTTTTAGTCATCACTTAACTCCTTATAGAGAGTGTCCAGACGAGCCAGATGCCGGGATCGTTCTGAACTCTCAAGAAAACTGGCATTGAAGCTGTTTCGTATCAATTGATAAACAGCCTGATCGTCCAACCCTAAGGCTTGCTGCGTAGCATGGAAATTATCGTTGATATAACCACCAAAATAGGAAGGATCATCAGAATTGACAGTGACACAAAGTCCTTTATCCAGCATCTGCTTCAGATTATGTTCTGACAAACTGTCAAATACACACAATTTGACATTCGAAAGGGGACACACTGTCAGGGGAATTTTGTTCTCAACCAGATACTGAACCAGACTCTCGTCATCCAAACATCGAACACCATGGTCAATCCGCAACACTTTAAGTGCATTCAAAGCTCCCCAGATGTAGTCTGCCGGACCCTCTTCTCCCGCATGAGCAACGGTCTTCAACCCAGCCTGTATGGCTTGGTCAAAGACCTCTGCAAACATCTCCGGAGGGTGCCCCAGCTCCGTTGAATCCAGACCCACACCGACCAGTCGCTGATGCCATGGTTTGGACATTTCAAAAGTATTCAGCGCTGCCTCAGCTCCTAAATGACGAAGAAAACACATAATAGTATGACTGCTGATACCCAACTGCTTTCTGCCATCCTGAAGAGCGGCATCCATTCCCTCAAACACAGTGCCAAACGGGATACCTCTGCCAGTGTGGGTCTGTGGATCAAAGAAAATCTCGGTATGAACTACATTGTCTTTTTGACAGCGCTCCAGATACGCCCAGGTCAAATCATAAAAATCCTGTTCGGTCTGTAGAACATTTGCACCAGCATAATAAATGTCCAGAAAGGATTGCAGGTTGGAAAACTGATAGGCGTCCCGGACTTCTTTAACGCTTTGGTAAGGCAGGCTGATTTCATTTCTTTCAGCCAGAGACAACATCAGTTCAGGTTCCAGGGTACCTTCAATATGCAGATGAAGTTCTGCCTTGGGTAACGAGTCAATCATGGAAGAATCTACCTTTTCATCTGTCATTAAAGATCGTCAGGAACTTGTTCTTTGAATGAATACTGCATTTCCACGTTAAAAAGAGCTATTCTTTCTAAAGATACTTATTATAACGCTCTGGCTGCAAGTCAGGCAGCGATATCAGGAAGGATGCTTTCGCTTTCAGGCGTCTTTTCCGGCAAAAAACCATGGAATGGCACTATGTCGAAGATTGATGGCTCAGGACAACCTCCCTCCCAAACACAATTTGAACCCAGCCGACCGCCTGTAAATCAGGGCAGTGGTGCTTCTGATGAAACGCAACCGAAGAAATATCTTTCAAAAGAGAAGCCGCTGTCAGGACCAGAAAAGAAATCGATTCTCTCCAGAGGCGTCAAATCAACGCCTTCAGAAGGTAAACTGGCACCTGCAGACTTGGGTATGATGCTGAAATTTTTTGAAAAAGGTGATTTGGTCGGTGCTCGGGAATCCATGGAACGTTTCATCAAGGATCTGAATCAACTCGATAAACTGATTTCTACCTTACCAAAAGATCAATCAGAGGGAGCCAAAAAATTGTTAGTCACCTTCGCTGGGCAGCTCACTGCTGACGATATTGTCAGTAAACTGGTGGTTTCAGACGTTTCACTGGAAGAACAGTTTGAACAAATCAGTGGCTACATGACCCAGCTGGGAACCTCAGAGAGCCCGGTCAGAACAATTGCCAAAATAAGGGCAGATGAGTACCTCAGTAACAGCAGTCTGGGACAGAACCAACTTCAGGAAATGACCAGACTCATGGAGGAGAAATGCCTCTTCTCTTTAAGTCAGACAGCCAACAAACTCGGATTAATGTTACAGGAAGGTGAGCTGACACCTGACCAGCAGAAAGCTGTGGAACAGCAGCTTCGTCAGATGCGCATCGAAATGTCGGCTTTTAACGGCACTTAGATATGATAAAAGCCGTCAAAGGCTGTCTGACGGCTTTTCTTGATCGGAAACCTCATTAAATCAGGACAGTACCAGAATCACAGTCACCACACTCAAAACCAGAGTAGCTCCATATAACATTACTTTAAGCCCTGCCCCCGGATGAACACCCAAATCATGCAGGCCGTGGTAAATACGGTGGATACAGGCCCAATAGGAAGGCACCAGGGCGACCAGAAGAACCAACTGTCCAATCAGATTATTCAAGAAGAAACCAGACATTCTTTCATAAGACAGTGCTTCTGCTGGAATCACGCCCAAAGATACCGCCAGAATCACCAGGATCGTAGCCGGGAAGAAAAAAGCGATTGTTGTTCCACCAGCGCCGAACAGGCTCCAAAGCAACGGCTCAATGTGTCTTTTCTGACTCATGACCATCTCCCTCAAAACAGCACAGCAGCAGCGAAAATAATGACAGAAACACCTGCCAGACCTGCATACATCAGTTTATTGACTACATGATCAGCCACCATCTTGCGAATCTGCTGAGGCAATACCCGTGGTGTCATATCAAAATAAGTGGCTGCATGAAACAGAGTCATCCCTAGCGTCACAACCGTGAACAGAATCATCAGAGGATTAGCCTGAAAAGAAAGCCAGCCCTCCCAGGCGTCTCCACCACGGGTCAGCTGAACAATACCAAAGAACAAGTTGATGCTGTATAGCGCATCAAACACACAGGTCGCTTCCCTGATCATGTAGGTGCGATAAAAAAGATGATCCATATACCAAGTGCGCTTCATAGGACGCACATAAGGACGACGACTCATCACTTACCTCCTTTACGCGGCATCAGGAAAGACAAAGCCCAATCCTGAGCACCATGCAACTTGTTCTGGTTGATAGCTGCAGCAGGATCGACATTCTTTGGGCAGACCTCTGAGCAATAGCCCACAAAGGTACAGGACCAAACACCGTTCTTGCTCTGAATCACTTCTGTGCGCTCATCATACCCGTCATCCCTTGTATCCAGATTGTAACGGTGTCCCAGTGCGATAACGGCTGGCCCGGTAAACAGTGGGTTAATCCCCATTTGTGGGCAGGCTGAGTAACAGAGCATGCAGTTAATGCAGCTGGAGAACTGCTTGTAAAGGCCCAGCTCTTTGGGTGTCTGCTTGTTTACACCTTCTGCAACCGGTTTTTCCATTGCATTAATAATATAAGGCTTCACAGACTCCAGTTTTTTGATGAAGTCTTCTGCATCCACCACCAGGTCACGCTCAATCGGGAAGTTGGCCAGTGGCTCTACCTTGATGGTGCTTTTGTAATCCCTCAGGAAGGTCTCACAGCCCAGCTTGGGCGTGCCATTAATGACCATGCCGCAGCTTCCGCAAACAGCCATCCGGCAAGACCAGCGATAGGCCAGAGAAGAGTCCAGTTCGTCCTTGATGTACTCAAGGGCATCCAGCACAGACCACTCTTCAAGAAAAGGAACCTCAAATCTACCGTAGCCGGGCTTCTCATCGCTTTCCGGGTTGTACCTCAGAATTTCGATGTTGATTGTCTTTTTACTCATTTACAGCCCTCCCGTCACTTTGCATCCGGCACCGCAGCACCCTTCTCAGCCGCTGCACCGTAAACACGCTCTTCTGGCTGATAACGAGTAATATTGACATCCTGATAGTCCAAACGGGGAGCTGAGTCACCGTTATAATATGCCAGAGTATGTTTCAGGAAGTTCTCGTCGTCACGATTGTCAAAACCATCAATTCGCTGATGAGCACCACGGGATTCCCTTCGATTCAGCGCTCCTACTGCAATGGTTTCAGCAACAGCCAGGGAGCTTTGCAGTTCAAAAGCCTGCAAGAGTTCAGTGTTAAAAACCTTGCTGCGGTCTTCAACCTGTAAATTACGAAAGCGCTCACGAAGCTCTGCAATCTTATCGACCCCTTCCTGCATCTCTTCGCCAATTCGGAAGATACCAAAGCAACGCTCCATAGTTTTCACCATCTCTTGACGAATGTGAGAAGCTTTTTCAGTGCCCTTCGCATTGCGCAGATTTTCGATGCTGGAGAGATGCATTTTCGCCTGATCCAACAGCTTTTTCTCATCAGGCATCACAGCCTGCTGAGCAAACCCGGCCGCTTTATCACCGGCCATTGCACCGAATACCACCGTTTCCGCCAGGGAATTTGAGCCCAAACGATTAGCACCGTGCATGCCAATGCTGGCGCATTCACCGGCAGCGTAGAGGCCTGGAATATCGGCCGCACAGTTGATATCGGTACGGATCCCCCCCATGGTGTAGTGAACCGCAGGACGAACCGGAACAGCCTGATGAACAGGATCAACACCTACATAGTTTTTAGCCAGTGAGCAGATCAGGGGCAGGCGCTCCATCAATTTCTTTTCACCCAGATGGCGAAGATCCAGCAGCACAGCATCACCAAGAGGAGTTTCAATGGTGTTGCCCTTACGCTGCTCATTCCAGAAAGCCTGGGAGAGCTTGTCACGCGGGCCCAGTTCCATGTATTTGTTCCTTGGCTGGCCCACCGGTGTTTCTGGCCCCAGACCGTAATCCTGAAGATAGCGATAGCCATGCTTATTGAGCAGAATGCCACCTTCGCCACGACAACCTTCGGTCATCAGAATGCCCGAACCGGGCAGACCGGTTGGATGGTATTGAACAAACTCCATATCTCTCAGTGGCGCCCCCGCTCTCATAGCCATACCATGACCATCACCGGTGACAATGGCGCCATTGGTATTGAAGCGGAATACACGACCAGAACCACCGGTTGCCAGAATCACGGATTTTGCCAGGAAAACCTTCGGCTCCCCTGTTTTTACTTCAATAGCAACCACACCCTGAACACGACCCTCTTCAACAATCAGATCGGTAGCAAAGTATTCGTCGAAACGTTCAATCGCAGGATATTTGACGGATGTCTGGTAAAGCGTGTGTAACATGTGGAAACCGGATTTGTCGGCAGCAAACCAGGTTCTCTCAATCTTCATGCCGCCAAAAGGACGTACGTTAACATCACCATTCGGCTTACGACTCCAGGGGCATCCCCAGTGCTCCAGACGAATCATTTCTTCTGTAGAGTTCTGAACAAAGTAATCGACAACATCCTGATCACAAAGCCAGTCGCCACCGGAAACGGTATCCTTGAAGTGATTCTCGAAAGAATCATGATCCTGAATAACGCCTGCTGCCCCCCCTTCTGCCGCCACGGTGTGACTGCGCATCGGGTATACTTTTGAGAGCAGTGCAATATTCAGGTTTGGGTCTTTTTCTGCAACCGCTATAGCAGCACGAAGTCCGGCACCACCAGCACCTACAATTGCAACATCGGTCTTGATGACCTGCATTTTATGCCAACCTCTACTGAAGGTCCGGTCTTTCAGCCTGGCAGCAGACTCCATCACAACCGGACAGGGTTAAGTGAAATCGTTGAAAGGAAACCTATTGGGAAATGTCTGGATACTGCCTATTGAGAGGATTTTCAGTGCTCACATTGAAAATCAGTATAGCTCTATTCAAGACCCTTACGGCTCATGCCATCGCAGTGGTCAGCCAAACCCGTTAACAAGTTAACGAGTTCAATATACTCACTAATAACATCTGAAGCAATCACGTGAAATCCCATAGATATGAGTATTCAACACATCCTGACTCTCACAGGGAAAAGTACAAATTCTGAACCATTTTCCTTCAAACAAAAACATTCAGAGAAATCAGTTTCTGAGCATGATGTGTAACAGACAGACATTTTCCTGTGGATAACGGTAAGCATCCCTGAGTCAGGGAGTGAGAAAAAAACTATAGAAGATTATATTTTCAAATATGAGTCACGATCATTGTGTCTCATCGAACATGGAGTGATCATTGGTAATACTGTTTACAGCTTCAGAATTAATTCTTTCAAAACGTTTTTGTAGTGCCTTGATCTGCAGATCCACGCTGGCATCAACCACCCCAACATCACTCTCCATGATACAATCCCCCGTAGACAGACGCTGATCCGAAACCAGGTTGATAAAGCCTACACCTTTGTATTCCGCCAGTATTTCATTAAGCCTTGCTTTAACCATCTTGAATTGACTGGGCGGGATACGAATGGTGACTTGCTTTTCATTTCTGACGTGCTGTAGTGCATTTTTTACCAGACTTACGGCAAGCTCTTCCTGATCATATTCACCAATTATTTTTTTAATCCCCGACATTAAAATATCAGCCAGAGCTTTCTCCACCTCTGAGAGATAGTTTATGGTTCGGCTGACGACCTTAAGCATTTGCTCAGCCTGATCAACCTTACTTTCTGCTAACCCTTCTTCAAAACCTCTTTGCTTTTCCTTCTCATAGGCCTGACGAGACTGCTCCAGTATTTCTCTGGCATGATCCCGGGCTTTCTTGATAATGTCTTTAGACTCAAGATAGTCTGCATAATCTTGTGTTTTCAGGACTTTCGCTGACGGGTCAATCGTCAACTGTCCGGAAGTCAGACGAACAGGTGACGCCATTCTCTATTCACCTCTTTATGTGCTTTAACGACCAGTGTCTTGCACTGATTGATATCCAGGTCCGACCTCTCTGAACTCCGGATAGTATCGCGAAATGAAACAGGCAGTTTTAATTCCAGCCTTTTGATAAAGGCAGGAGGACTGTCTGAGAAAGCCCTTCCGAGCACCTGAAAACCAGATTGCATAAGATAACGTTTAAAACTATCAAGATGATCCCAGTCAATCAAAAAACTTGGTCCCAGATCACTTCCGATGCGACTGAAAAACTGCGCCTTTTTAACAGCAAAACGAAACCCATCCTCTCCCAGTGTTTTCTTTAGCAACAGTCTTTCCTGCTTACGAAGGGTATTTCGAATAACGCTTTCGTTTAGAATAATACCCAAATAAAAAGCCAGCTTTGTAATGGCTTCTTCGTTCGCCAGGGCTACTCTTTTGTGCTTTTCATCAAAGTCGTAATCATAGTCATTGCTCAGATCAAACTCTTTTAGTAAAAAATGAGACAGATGGTAATCTGCATTACCGGCTTTTCTGAGCTGTTTGACCAGTGGTGATAACTTGATGGTTTTCAACCAGCTGTGATGAATAAAGCGCACTAAGTACAGGTTAAATTCAGCAACGGACTGAAACAGCTCTAATTGTGGGTCTTCCTCGGGGTATCGCTGCTCTGCGTTCATTAACTCTTCCTGACTTTTTTCTTGCCTTTCTTCATGAACATCATCCAGTACAGTGCTCCACAACCGGCCAGTGCCACGATCAAGAGAAACAGGAGTCCGTAGACAACGCCCCTCAAAGCACCGGCGGAAGAAGGATTCACTTTAACGAAAAAAACCGATTCCATTTTGGGCGCGGCACTGCTCCCCTGATTAATGCGAGTAGCAGGAAAGAGAGAAACCGTGATTTTATCAAGAGACAGGCCTTCAATACTGTTAGACACCAGTGTTTTCACCTTTGGAATGAAGCCAGCCAGCTCCAGTTCTGGTGTGTACTTGATAAACACAGAGGCTGAGGAAGGGTAATTGACATCACTCAGAGAATCCTGCTCCTGAGGCAGGACAACATGGACACGAGCGGTGATAACACCATCAATCATGGATAATGTTGATGAAAGCTCTTGTGACATGGAATAGGTATAACGAGCTCTCTCTTCAGTGGGTGAAGAGATCAGACCGTCTTTTGGAAAAATATCACCAATTGAAGAGTATTTCTCCTTGGGGTATCCGTAACCACGAAGCAACTTGATGGATCTTGAAACTTCCTCAGATGGCACCATCAGGGTCACCATCTTGTCCTTATTGATAAGCTTTTCCGCAGGTATTTCGCCATCCAACAGGATGGCCAGCATGTCATTGCCTTCCTTTTCAGAAAGGCCAGAATAGAGCTCAACCTGACACCCTGACAGCAGAAAGCTGAGGCAGATGAATCCCAGGTATTTCAGAGTACGGTGCACAGTTCCCTTGCTCATGAACGGGTAACTCCGGCTGTATTTCTGGATTCAAAATAACCAGACGGCTGTGCACCTGCTTCAGGATTTTGTCAGGAATTATTGATTACGCAGCAGAGTATCAAACGTCTGAGTACTCTTACTGACAATCTTCCCTATGTAATCCTCGGTGACCATCAGGTTGGTCATGGCCATCTGGGTTTTAAACATGTCCTGCATGGTCATCGTTTCACCAGGCTGCAGGTTAGAAACGACATTTTCCTTACCTGCTTCAACATGCTCTTTCAATCCCTGCATACCTCTGAGAATCTTATCTCCCAGAGTCAAGGCTTCCCCATCAGGTTGTCCAACTGCTGAAGCAGCTTGTATTGCCTGCTGTCCATCGGCATCACCCGAAAGCAAGCTGCCAAATTTTTCTGCCGCACCTGCATCCACTTTCTCCGGAACGGCAAACGTTTCGGCAGATTCAAGCGCTTTCTCTGTCAGGCCTTCTGAGTTGATAATATTTTCGGCCATATAGCAGACCTCTTGAGTTGGTCTCCGTTTTCAGCAGGCTGGGCCTGCCACCCTGCAACCTCAAGCAGCAAGCTGCTCAGATTGTCTTACTATTGTTTCGATGGCACTTTCAACAGTTGGACGGGAGAACTGTTCATTATTGAGATGAATCAACCAGACCAGTTCCTCTTCTCCTTTCAGCCCTGCCTGCAATGGCAGCGCAAGAGACTGGGTGTAATGACATTTTCTTAGCGCATGAACCAGGCTTTTGCAGGCATCAAATCGGGACAACCCCTGAACCATGTAAATAAGAACACCCTCTTCCTGTGTCTCCAGATACAGCGTCTTTTCAGATTCAAACTCAATGCTGATCACTCCGGATGTGCCAAAACTGAGCCCGTCAATACCTACTCCCCGGCCAATATCCGAAACCACTTCATCGCGCCAATCCATAGCCTGCTTCCCTCATGCTATCCCGCTTTCACAGTCTTCAATGGTGGCTACTGAGATTTTTGTTCCTTCTCAGCAGAAAAAAAAGGCGTTTCAACTTTCTTACTTGATGGCAAATCCAGAGAGGCGGTTATCTCACCCAGGAAATTATCATCCAGCCCGGTATCCAAAACAGCTTCTTCAATCGCCTCTGACTCTTCCTCTTCAATTTTGTTATCCAGACTGTCCGTTGCTGCTGACAACATATTCAGCTTGGTCTCATCATTGGTAAACACTTCTTCAGGAATGGACCTCACAATATCGACGATGGAAGTCAGAGCAAAAATATGAGCTTCCAGTTTTTCCAGATTCATTTTTAACGGTAACTTTTCAAAGTCAGACTCTGTGACCCACTGTTTATCGACGAGATCCAGCATCTCTCCCATCAGCACAAGACGAACGACGTTTTCTTCAGGGAATGTTCTTTCCAGCCTCTCTTCCGCTTCACAGCAGGCATCATGAACGCCTGACTGAATCTTCAACCCTTTCATATCATCAATAATGACTTTCAATCTGACCGGTGAAGTAGAATGAGTCGTACAGTTCAGGTCCGTTGCAAGGAGATCAAGTTGTCCCTGAATAGCCCCTTCGAGATTTTCTGCTCCATAAGTTTCTACCAGATAGCGGTAAGTTTTTTTGAGTGAACCATCATCTCGAACGTGATCCATCTTCGCTGAATCAATAAGATCAGCATAGCTTTCACGGACCGTGCGAACATCAACATCAAAGCCCATTTCTTCAATCATCTGGGCTGCCGACTCAGAGATATTGAGACCAGCCTGGATCAGTGTCGGATTCTTTTCCCTGATGCTTTGTTGAGCCTTTCGAATTTGACTGGCTTTCTCTTGGTCTCCCAGCTCTTCGAAATAGTCTGCGGCAAAATCAAGTGCTGCAAATTGCTCGAGCACATCATCCGAAAATTCCTGTGCTTGCTTAAGAACCTGATTGGGGTTGAGATTGGCTTGATTACTGAAATTATTAGCCAGGTCCTTAAACGCCTGGGTTTCCTGAATTGCCTGTATTTTCCGGATGCGCTCAAGAAGCTTGTCAGAGAGTTCTGAACCGGAAGAGAGTTTTCTGTCTTTGAGTTTGGTTTGCTTGAAGCGGTCGGCGACCATGGAAAGCTCTTCTGCACTGTCAAGCAGTGCAGAAGTAGCATCAGACCGGACTTGAACCGTCTGTCCGGCAACCTTGCCTTTGGCCCCCTGGTTGCCTGCAACGTTCTGGTTACTCTCCAGAAACGATGGCGCTGAGGCACCACCGGCCCTGTCGAGTGGAATAGTCATGTCATGCCTCCTGCATGTCGTAGACGGGAATTCCTACACCCGCGAACCTGAGCTTATCTGTCTAGCCTCTAGTGGTAGTTTTCAGCGTTTCGAACCAGGTTCGTATAATTTCGTCCATTTTGCTTTGAACCGTCTTAACCATGTCCTGGTGCATTTGCATCCATTCAGATGAACTCTGGGCGGCGTTTTCGTGGGTTTTCTGGAAGGCTTCATGCTCTTTCTGTCGTGCCTGGTGTTCAGACGACTGATAGTTGAAACCCGCAGAAATAATGTCACCCACCCCCGTTACCATTTGAGCCTTCTGGGTAGCCAACTGCATCTTGATATTCCTATCAGCAGCGGAACCACCACCCGATGCCCCGCGAATGGCCACCGCACCAGCCCCTATTTTCATGACACCACTGGCCATTCCGGCTGCCAGAGAAAAGATGGCGGCTTTTCTCATTTCTCCGGCCTGGTGCAGAACTTCCTGCTTGGCCGCATCATACTCAATGGCTCTGGTTTCCCTGGCGGTTCTTCGACCCTGAACACTCATCTCGTGAAGGAGTTCAAACACAGTAAAAATGTCCACCAGCTGTTGTAGAACCCTGTCCCCGATCGGGCTGCCCGTTGATAGTACGTTGGCGGCCTTTGCCATCTCTTGCAGATGAGCCAGCTGATTAGCATCCGTTGATCGAGCCAGCTTATCTAGAGTTTTCAAAGATTGTGGATCGGCCGTTGCCAGTAGCACATCGGCTTCTGGATCACTGAAACCCATTTGTTTCAGTAGATCTTTCTGTTGTTCAGTGCCAAATGTTTGGCCATTCAACAGTGCCGTCAAACGTTCTGCCTGAGTATTGCTGAACCCCTGAGAGGTCAGTGCCGATTTATTTTTTCCGGACCCGGTCTGGTGAGTAGACGTCAGCGAATTACCTTCATCATCCGGATCAGCCAGTGACAGCAGGGCATCCACTTGACTTTCACTAAAACCCATGGATTTCAGAGCGTCTTTTTTACCCTGCAAGGCTGACTGACCTCCGTGCATCGACGCCAGAGAGTTACCCGCATCATCGGGATCAGCCAGTGACATCAGGGCATCGAGCTGGCTCTGACTGAAGCCCATTCCGGCAAGAACACTTCTCTTGCCCTCAGCAGTTCCGAGATTATGACCATGAAGACTGCTTAAAAGACCGGCACTTCCTTTCAAAAGATCGGCGTTTCTTTGCAGTTGCTGTTGCTGTTGCGGATTGAGGTTGCCACTGCGTAAACTTTCCGCCAGCTTCTGAGTCTTTTCAAGAGATGACTGAGTCAGCTTACTGATATCGTTGACGTCAGAATTGGCTGTTTCAAGATGGGTGGGCTTGACATCACCGGGTTTATCAAGCTCTGGCGCCCTCTTCTGCTGACCTTTCAATACTTCGGTATTTTTGGCTTCACGGGAATATCGAAGGTTTTCACCATCGAGATCTCCACGACCGACTTCGTCCAGAGGGGCTGAGCCAGCCAGTGCTGATGCCTGAGAACCATAGTCCACCGGCGTATTCTGTGACGCGCCTGTCTGTCCTACCTGTGACATAATCTACCTCCTTGAGACTCAGGCACGCAGGTTGCGCGCAAGTGTAGTCTTGGTTTCGTGATTCGCTTTAATGATGCTGGCAGCTGTGGAGTAGCCATTCTGGAGTTCTTGGATAGCCTTTTCCAAACCTTCCATAGCATCATCGATGGCCTTCTGGATCCTGACCATTTCGGCTTTTTCTTCAAGCGCTTCCGCCCTGAATATGTCTGCTTCGTATTTGTAAACAGAGGTTCCGATATCAGCACCACCCGAAGCCATCTGACCAGCCCCCCCTATCCACTGGGCTGTCTGTCCTATCCTGGACAGGATCGCAACATTTTTTGCAACAGCAGCTGATGTGGTTGCAGCCGTGTTGGCGCCTGTCGCCGTCACCGATGCAGCGGTTGAAGACCCTGTTGCTGTTCCCGAGGCTGTACTGGCAGCGGCGCCACCAGCACCGGCAGCTCCGCCTGCGAAAGCTGCACCCGCAGAAAGTGCGATCATAATGACGGCCCAAAAGACCGTGGCACCAATTTTGGCATCTCTCTCACCGTCTTCGTCACTGGCAAGACCGTCAAAAATTTTCATCATAAAGTTACTGGTTTCTGATGAAACCGTCATAGTGATCATAAGACCCGTCGCTGCAACCATCAGACTTGCGGCAACAATACTTAAAGCACCACCGGTAAGAACTCCCGCAGCAGCCACAGCGACGGTTGCAATCGCCAAGAATACCAGCGCGATATAACTGAAAATCTTCCCTACCATTTGAGATTTTTTCGATTCTTCGACTTTTGCAATGGATTCGCGGATTTTAGATATGATATTGCTACTGCGTTGCTCAGCAGCAACCTGACCTATCTTGATACTCTCCTGATCAAACCGGAGTCGCTCGTTCTGTAACTTTGACTGAATCTGAACCAGCATCGTGGTAGCGCTATCAATATCCAGAGGCTTTTCAGCGTTGAAAGCCGCTTTGGTAAACGCATTGAGATCTTTAGTCAGCTCAGCTTTCAGATCATCCGGAATTTCTCTGATGGCAGAGAAACGGACCATGACATCTTCGAAAGTATTGAACAATGTATTCAGTTTGGGATCGCCACCCCGGGCTTCCATATCTTTGAATCTGGCAGAAGAAGAGTGCATCGGAGCAAGAGCGTTTTTGGGATCATTGGGATCAGCCACGGCCAGCATCCCGTCAATTTGGGATTTACTAAAGCCCATACTTTCAAGCTCAGTACGCTTAGCCTGAAGCTGGTTTGTCTGCTTTCTGATGGGGAGATTTTTCTGTTCCTGAACCACCTCACCGGGCGTCTTGGGTCGGTTTGCCGACTTTTCCATGGCCTGCCCTTCCTGATGCTTCAATACTTCTGCGGTAGCCTTGTCAGACTCAGCATCAGCCGATGGAGCATCCAGAACCGGCGCATTGATATGAGCTTTTGGGGCTTCACCACCTTCCGTTCTGGAGTAACTGTTCTGGTGACTAAAGCCTCGTTGAACCGGATTTTCTTCACTATCAACGGCATCAAAAGAAGCCTGATGAATGTTTCCGGTTTGCTCTGTGGTAACAGGTCCCTGACTGATTGAAGACATCCTTTCACCTCTTCCCTTAACTGCTCAGGTTATCCAGCATGCTTTCGGCTCTCTGTTTCTCTTCCTCGTAAGCAGCCGTATTTCCAGCCCATTCAATGGCCGTCTCGTAAGACATTTTTGCTTTTTCGTTGTCACCCATCGCCAGATGACAGTCAGCGATGTAGATCATGGGTCTGGGATCGTCGGCATCCAGTACCGTGGCAAAAGTGAAGATCTCAATAGCATTTTCATACTGCTTCATCATTTGCTGACAGGCGCCGAGACCCATGAAGTATTTTCGATTGAAGTGATCATAGAAGCAGAGGAACTGAAAGACCTTTTGTGCCTCTTCGTACTTCCCCCCCTGATAAAGGTTATAAGCGACGCTATATATAGCTTCCATGGCATCATCGCTCATATTCTTCAGATCTTTGAAGGTTCCCCCCTTACCAAAGAACTCAAGAAGCATATCATCGAGTTCTTCAGTTTCGTTCATTCTGGCTTCTTCATTCACAGCGTGATCCTCCATGATTCACCGTAGGTTCTGAATAATTGTACTCAGTGACTGATAGTATTTGTTGACGAAGTTAGAAAGCATTTCAAAGCTTTGATTATATTTATTTATAGTCTGCTGTAGTTTAGTTGTTTCCAGCTGGGATTGACTGGTCAATGCCTCAATTTTGGTCTTTAAACCTTCGATATTGACCTCCCAGTCTGCTGAATTGTGATCAGTACCACCCTGGTACTTGGCACCGAGACTGTCCCAAAACTCCTTGAACTCCGGACTAAAGGTTGTTGTGCCCGATGTACCGGCGTCTGCTTTTTTAGCTTTAGCTTTAGCTAACCAGTCGTTTGCCACTTCCAACTGGGCATTCTTGTCCTGAATCGATTCAATCTGCTCTCTGAGTTGAACCTCTATGATTTCCGCCCTGGCCGTAAGAACTGACATCACCAGGGCATCCAGACTGGGTTTGGAAAAATCGACAGGCTCTCCATTCAAATAGGCATTCACAGAGGCGGCCCCCGGGCCAATGTAATTGTCTCCCTGCCAGTTGCTCGGATCACTGACCTGATTCATCAGTGAGACCGGCGTCTGGACATAAACCAGCTGTTTTGCCGCATCCGTGAGCTTGCCAGCGTATTGAAGAGAATTGAGTGTCGACTTATCAACAGTATAAAAATGAGTAGGTGTCAGGGAATTTCCCTGATCATCAGGGTCGGCCAGTGAGAGCAAAGCATCTATCTGAGCATCACTGAAACCCGCCGCCCTGAGTGAGTCCCTTTTAGCGTCAGTAAGATGAACTGACCCTCGCGTGCCAGAGAGTGTTACTCCTCCCTTGTTATCCACCGATGGTGTGGAATCAGTCATAAATTGGCTCCCTGCCGCTCTGAGCAAACCACATTAGAATTAATTTAGTACATGGTTTTCATGCGAAAATTTCATTAAAAACGTAAATTATGCGCTATTTGAAATAATCCTTCTTTCTCATCTTCTCAATCACATTAGCGAACTTATCGCGTGTATACCTTTCAAGCTCGTCTAAAAACTGTGCCCCCGTGATCTTTTTCCCTCTGGGCCTTTCGAGCACTTCCTTGGCGGCCTTCAGAAAGTCATTCTTGTCGCTGCCATCAAGACGATCAGCCTTGTCTAAAGTGCTCAGCTCAAAAGAAAGCACTCGGAAGTGAACCAGATTTTTTGAAATAGATGGATCAACCGCCTCTGAAACACCTGTTTCACTAGTAGAGGACTGTGGAGGTGTTCTCGGTGATTTTCCAGATTTTAGGGCTACTGGTGGTCCAGGCACCAAGTCAGAGACCTCAGCAGAATCCCCAAATGCGACTGGGTACTGGTGCTTTAACAATCGCTCTGCTTTTTCTGCTTCGAGCAACTTCAACACACTACTCAATATTTCCCTTGCCTCTTCTGTACCAGGACTGGCCATGGCTCCTCTGGTCATAGCAATCAGCTGATCCAGGGATGCATCGCTCATTCTCGGCAGCATCTCTTTCAGTTTCGTTAGAAATGCAGCCAGAGCTTGTTCTCTCTCACTGGCCGATGTGGCATTCATCATGGCTTCTGCCGCACTCAAAATAGCGTTTGTGACCGCTTTGAATTCAGCATCATGGGGGTCAAAACTCTTATCTCTACTCAGGACACCGGCAATAGCCTCTGAAACCACCTCTGAGAGAGGCATGCCTGTTTGTATTCCACTAGACATTTGCTCCAAAAGCGCTTCGGGGCCTGCAATAAGCTTGTCCTCTTGTGCGAACCTCTTAAGCCTTTCTTTGGCTTCGTCTTCATCCAGAGAACTCTCTTCCCGGACAGAAATTACGCCATCTCCCTGGGTGAGAGCTTCCAGTACAGGTTTGCGAACAGCCATGAACTTGCCATCATCCACATTGCTTTCATCCGATTTGGATTTAGACTCATCGGGTTTGGGCTCAGGCTTATCGGGTTTTGGTTGAGGCAGGTTCTGCTGGACATCACCTGAGGGGGCCATTATCTCTGTGAGACCCATACTTAACATCATTATTCCGCAAGCGTACAAACAAATCCCTAACGGGGGGAAAGCAATAGTTGCAACCGCGCCCACACCTACCAGAATACCTCCAACTGTGGTGACCGTTGCCTCTTTTTTGTGCTTATCGAGAAAGCCAAGCTTGGGCTGAAGCTCATTTTTGAACGCTTCTTTTCTGCTTTGCGCATCAGGATCAGCGGATGAGCTGACAGATACCCTTGCTTTTGAAGAGTGAGAAGAAGCTGTTGATGTATTTAGCCCATCTTCCGTCCCCGGAGCATGAACGTCAACTTCCTCACCCGGAGATGGTTGCCGAGGTTCTGACTGGAGCGGAGCACCTTCGTCTTCGTCCGGATCAAGTGTTGAATGTGCCCCGTGAAGCCCATAAGATTCTGAAGGACTGGTTGTGGGAGACTTTCTCGAAGCTTCCAGCGAACGGAGCATTTCAGACGCTTCACCGCTGCTCAGTGAATATTCCAGCTCTTCTTCTTTAGGTTCTGGCAAATCTTCCTGATCATAATAGGTTACAGAAGCAGAACGTGAGTGAATACTCTCGGGTGCAGGGCCCGAGCCCTCACTGTCACGTCTGCCAACCAGACTCTGCCCCTGTGTTCCGGTGACATTTCTGGCACCCAACCGACCCGATTTATTGACCTCGTGCTTTGGATGCACTGAATCAACGGGTGGTGTAGTTTGAGCATCAACGCCCGACGTTCTCCCTGGCATAAACCTTCTTCCGAAAAATGCAGCATGTTCTTCAGTAAAGCTTAGATGAAGTATCGCTTCGGCAGGTAGATTTAATACTCAAAGAGAATAAGTGAAACTTTATTATCTAGCCAATTTATTGGCATTTCTATCCGACAGTCACTCAATATATTCACCTGAACTCGTCTGTAAGAGCCTCAGGCTTGTTTCAACGCCCCTTACACCGCTTTTTGTGTAGTAGGTGTTTCATAAAACTCCAACACCGCAGACATGACATCTTTAGGGCTTAGCACCCCCACCAGTGCACCATCATCGACTACGGGCACTCTGAAAGCATGGGCTTTCATGAAGTGTTCATAAGCAGTGATGATATCGTCATAGGGCGATACGCAAAGGACTTCCCGGGTCATACTTTCACCCACAAGGCTGCCTTCCTGAGAAAAATACCCACCCATCAACGTTCCCTGAAGACAGTCGGTTTCTGAAAGGAGACCTACCAATCCCTCATTCTCATCGACTACCGGAACAGCTGTGATGTCGTTATGGAGCAGTATTCGTATAGCCTCAACCACTTCCATAGTTGGTGGAATGGTGATCACTTGAGGAGTCATGCAGTCTTTAACTTTGATTGATCTCATAAAACCTCTCCGGTTGTTCAGAGCATCAGAAGCAATACTGACACCTTAAAGTATTCTACTCTTTTCCGAACAATGTCCAATTGCAGGGAGAAACTTAGTTCATAAAGTCTTGTAGAGAACGAAGACAAGTCTCTTCGGGGACTCTATAATGGCTACCTTCCCATCCATTTACCTCTGTAATCGAAATAAGGCAAAGGTATACACATGAGCTATGCGAATATCCCGGCAGGTAAAAGTTTGCCTGAAGATATCTATGTTGCCATCGAAATTCCGGCCAATGCGTCACCTATCAAGTACGAAATCGACAAGGATATTGATGCTCTGATGGTAGACCGTTTCATGGCTACCCCCATGTTCTACCCTGCCAACTATGGTTACATTCCTCAGACTCTGGCAGACGATGGTGACCCTCTGGACGTTCTGGTAGTGACGCCTTACCCTGTTGTCCCGGGTTCCGTCATTCGCTGCCGTGCGGTCGGTATGCTGAACATGTCCGACGAGAGTGGTCAGGACGAGAAACTGATTGCAGTTCCCCATGAGAAGCTGTCTGCACTGTACAACAATGTACAGGAGTACTCTGATCTGCCAGAACTGCTGCTGAAGCAAATCGAACACTTCTTCGAGAACTATAAGGATCTGGAACCGGGCAAGTGGGTCAAGATCGAAGGCTGGGAAGGAAAAGAAGCGGCCTTTGAAGTCATCAAAAAGTCTGCTGCCAACTACAAAGGCTGAAGGGATTAACGCAATAAACCATTTTTTGTAAATGGATTATTAATCCCTTAATGGTGTTGGAGATATTCTCTCCCGCACCATTTGCCAACTCTGGAGCTTGCATCCCGGCGGATTCACTTCACAATTAAAGGACCATAAACAAGAACAGTTGGTTTTACATGGTTCAGCTATTTCGAAGCAATCAAAAATCTTACCTCACAACGTTTTTCCTTACTCTCTTTACCTGGGCTCTTGCCGGTGTTTCTTCTGCTAATGTGAATGCACTATTGGGATCTGACACCCAACAATTTTTGCCTGTCGAAGAAGCCTTTCAGCTGGAAGCAGAGATTGTAAACAACACACTGCTGCTGCACTTTCTCGTAACGCCAGGGCATTATCTCTACAAAGATCGATTCAGCTTTTCCAATCATGAAAGCTCTACACTGCTTGGAGAGCCTTTATTCCCAAAAGGCAAGCAAAAGTACGACATTAACTTTGAACAGAACATGGAGGTCTTTCCAGAAAATGTCACTGTCAGAATTCCTGTCAAGAGTACTGAGTCCGAGCCTCAATTCCAGATAAGGTTTCAGGGCTGTGCTGATGCAGGTCTTTGCTATCCGCCACAGACACTAAATATTTCTGCCCGGAACCCCAATGTCACCAGTGCTGGCCTGATTGAGTCTTCTGAAACAACATCGGAAGACGGCAAGGCTCTGAGTTTCTCAGAATCCTTTGGAGACAGAGACCTCCTTGTGACTCTTTTACTATTTTTACTGGCAGGTCTGGGGCTGTCTTTCACCCCCTGTGTACTTCCGATGATTCCCATTCTCTCCAGTCTGCTGGTAGGCGCTGCATCAAAGGGAGCCAGTCGAAAAAGAACGCTCTCTCTTTCCATCATTTATGTACTCAGCATGTCGATCACCTTCGCTCTGGCTGGCACCTTGACGGGGCTTTTCGGGGCGAGCCTGAACTTGCAGGCAAAACTGCAATCGCCCTGGCTACTGATCCCTTTTGCTGCTCTCTTCGTCATTCTTGCTTTGAGCATGTTTGGTCTTTATGAGCTTCAGCTCCCGGAAAAACTCAGAGACCGTCTCAACAGACAGCCTCAGAAATCAGGAAGTCATTCTGCTGCAGCCATTATGGGGATTTTATCGGCTCTGGTAGTATCGCCATGCGTCTCAGCACCTCTGGCAGGCGCATTGATTTACATCAGTTCAACAGGTGACGCACTCATTGGTGGACTCTCGTTGCTGGCTCTGGGCCTGGGAATGGGACTGCCACTCCTATTGATCGGCCTGGGTGGCAAGAGCCTGCTGCCTGGAGCTGGCGGCTGGATGGAGAATGTGAAACACTTCTTTGGTTTCCTTCTGCTTGGCGTTGCCGTCTGGATGCTGGAGCGTGTTATACCCGCACCACTCACACTCTTTCTCTGGGGCACCCTGGCCATTGGTGCTGCTGTTTGTCTTGGCGCTCTGGACTTCAGCAAGAAAGTTGGATCCGCTCTATTTTTTCAGGCAGTTGGCCTCGTTTTCCTGATCTATGGTGTTCTTCTGATCATCGGAGCAGCTCAAGGTCACAACCACCCACTGCAGCCTCTTGGCAGAATCAGCCAGCCCGGTGAAAACCTTTCAACAAGGGACTCTTTCCGCACAGTTACAACAGTTGAAGCACTCTCAGCTCAGCTGGAAACGGCTAAAAAGCTTGGCAGAGCAGCCATGATTGATGTTTATGCGGACTGGTGTGTTTCCTGCAGGGCTATGGAAAGAGACGTTTTTCCTGAAGCTTTTGCCAAAATTGACACAGGCAATTGGCATTTCATCAAGTTTGATATAACCGCGAATACCTCCGAACAACTGAACTGGCTGGACAATTATCAATTGTTTGGCCCTCCTTCCCTGCTGTTTTTCGATCCCAATGGTCAGGAGCGAAGTGAAATGCGCTCTCAGGGAGAGGTAGCCTCCTCACAACTCCGGAAAAAGCTGAACCAGACGTTTTATCCATAAGACATTCCTTAAACATGGCGTTGAAATGCTTCGTAACTGGCCTTAACGTTCAGTAACACGCACGAACTAGACCCATTCATTTCGTTGCGGCACAATGAACGCCAATATGAGAGGATACTAATGGCAAAAATACTTGTTCTTAATGGCCCCAATCTAAACCTGCTGGGAACCAGAGAGCCCAGCGTATATGGTGCCACGACACTGAAACAAATCGACCAGATTCTGATCCAACAGGCTCAAATGGCTGGTCACCAGCTCAGCTGCTCCCAAAGCAACGCTGAACATGAACTCATAGAACGGATTCATAAAGCCTCTGAAGAAGAGGTTGATTTCATCATTATCAACCCTGCTGCTTACACTCATACCAGCGTTGCTATCAGAGATGCCCTGCTGGGTGTTGCCATTCCCTTTATTGAAGTCCACTTGTCCAATATCCATCGACGGGAAGCTTTCCGGCATCACTCCTATTTCAGTGATGTGGCGGAAGGCGTGATCGCTGGAGTCGGACCAAAGGGCTATGAGTTTGGTCTGGCCTATGCTATTGACCTGCTCAGTCAGAAGTCTTGAGGCTGATCTTGACAGGCTCCATCAGCAGGGCGCTCTTCTGAAAAGCCAACATGACTGAAAGCTTTAAGGCCGACTACAGAAAATCACTTCTTCTGTTTAGGGAATAAAATGATTTTCACAGTAAAAACAATCAAGGCTGCATGATTGAGTGCGCCAATGAATACATCCAATTAACCACGGGACAGTTTCTCCCTGTCCAACAGCATTTGAGAGTGACGATGGACATCCGAAAAGTAAAAAAGCTCATTGAGCTTCTGGAAGAGTCTGGAATTGATGAGCTGGAAATTCACGAAGGTGAAGAATCTGTTCGCATCAGCCGTTATTCCCAGAATGCTCCAGTAGCCTCAGTCGCTGCTCCACAGTTTATTCCTGCAACGACTCCAGTGCCTGTGGCAGCGGCCTCTGAAACCCCGGCAACAGCCCCGACGTCAGAAACCAAGCCCCAACTGTCCGGTCACTATGTAAAATCTCCAATGGTCGGTACTTTCTACACAGCATCCTCACCCAGCTCACCGGTTTTTGTTGAACTGGGACAACAGGTTAAGGAAGGTGATGTTCTCTGCATTGTCGAAGCCATGAAGATGATGAACCAGATCAAGGCCGACAAATCAGGTACCATCGAAGCTATTCTGGTTGAAAACGGGCAGCCCGTTGAATACGACCAGCCCCTGTTTACCATTGCCTGAGACAGATGTCATGCTGGATAAAATCGTAATCGCCAACCGGGGCGAAATAGCTCTGAGGGTGTTGCGGGCCTGTAAAGAACTCGGCATTAAAACCGTAGCTGTGCACTCCAAGGCTGATGCAAGCCTGATGCACGTGCGTCTGGCTGACGAGTCAGTCTGCATTGGTCCCAACAGCCCTACTGAAAGCTACCTGAATATCCCTGCTATTATCAGTGCTGCGGAAGTGACTGACGCTAACGGTATTCACCCTGGCTACGGCTTTCTATCAGAAAATGCCGATTTTGCCGAGCAGGTAGAACGCAGCGGATTCACCTTTATAGGCCCTGCGCCTGACGTTATTCGCCTGATGGGTGACAAAGTATCCGCAATTGCCGCCATGAAAGAAGCCGGTGTGCCAACCGTTCCTGGCTCTGATGGTCCCATCACAGACGATGACGAACGCACACTAAACATTGCTCGCTGCATTGGTTACCCGGTGATTATCAAAGCATCAGGTGGTGGCGGTGGTCGCGGTATGCGAGTCGTTCACAGCGAGTCTGATCTTCTGGATGCCATCAACTTGACCCAGTCTGAAGCTAAGGCAGCCTTCAACAATGACGTAGTCTACCTGGAGAAATTCCTTGAAAATCCTCGTCATGTTGAATTCCAGGTACTATCGGACAGCCACGGCAATGCTATACATCTGGGGGATCGTGACTGTTCTTTGCAGCGCCGTCACCAGAAAGTCATTGAAGAAGCGCCTGCACCCGGCATTGATGAAGATGCCAGAGCTACCGTAGCAGCGGCCTGTACCAAGGCCTGTATTGAAATTGGCTATACCGGGGCAGGTACCTTCGAATTCCTGTATGAAGATGGCCGGTTCTACTTCATCGAGATGAACACCCGTGTGCAGGTTGAACACCCTGTAACAGAAATGATTTCTGGCATAGATATCGTCAGAGAGCAGATTCGCATCGCCAGTGGCCTGCCTTTGAGCATTACTCAGGAAGAAGTTGAACTTCAGGGACATGCTTTTGAATGCCGTATCAATGCAGAAGACCCCAAAACCTTTATGCCTTCCCCGGGTTTGGTCAACCAGTTCCATTCACCCGGTGGTAATGGTGTTCGGGTAGATTCGCATCTCTACAGTGGCTACAGCATTCCACCTTACTATGACTCTCTGATAGCCAAGATAATCACCTATGGCCCAGATCGTGAAACCGCTCTTTTTAGAATGAGAAACGCATTGGATGAAGCCGTTGTGGATGGTATTCGTACGAATATTCCACTGCATCAGGATCTGGTGAAGGACAAAAACTTCCAGAAAGGAGGCGTCAGCATCCATTATCTGGAAAAGAAGCTTGAAGAGGACTGATTCTGCTTCCAAAGCTCTCTGAAAGCTGCTTTCGGAGAGCTTACCCCCTCTTCTTTCATAATACCTCTTGTCCCAGTCCTTCAATCAGCTAGAATGTGTCCGATCCGGCGGATACTTATCCTGCCTCCCTCCCCTAATCAGTAAGTCCATACCCATGCCCTGGATACAAATCAAACTAGACACCTCTTCCGACCATGCTGAAGAACTGGAAGACCTGCTTTTGGAAGCTGGAGCCAGTGCTGTAACCCTTCAGGATGGTAAAGATCAGCCATTGTTCGAACCTGAGCCAGGCAGCACACCGCTGTGGCAACACACCCTTGTCATTGGCCTCTTCGATGCCCATACAGATATGGACGCTGTAGTAGAGCACTTACAGTCTCAATACCAACAAAACCCATTTCCGGGCCACAAGATTGAAATTGTGGAAGACAAGGATTGGGAAAGAGAGTGGATGACCCATTTTGTGCCCATGCGATTTGGCACAAAACTCTGGGTTTGCCCCAGTTGGAAAGAGATTCCAGAACCTGATGCTATAAACCTGATGCTCGACCCCGGTCTGGCTTTTGGAACAGGCACTCACCCAACCACAGCCCTGTGCCTTGAATGGCTGGAAAAGCAGGAAAATTTCGAAAACCAATCGGTTATCGACTACGGATGTGGGTCCGGCATTCTGGCGATTGCAGCACTATTGCTGGGTGCCAAAACAGTCACAGGTGTGGATCTTGATCCTCAGGCACTGGAAGCTACTATCGATAATGCTGAGAGGAACGGGATCGCCCCGGAAAAACTGAAAGTATATCTGCCCGAACAAGTCCCGAAAAATAAAGCAGACGTCGTCATAGCCAACATACTCGCAGGCCCACTGGTAGAACTCGCCCCCACATTGGCGAGCTATCTCAAAGGTGGCGGAAAAATCACTTTATCCGGCATTCTCTCAGAACAGAAAAGCAGTATCGTCAGCACCTACTCTGAATGGTTTGACCTGGGACCAGTTGTACAGAACGAAGACTGGATCCTGGTGACCGGAACCCGGAAGTAATAACCATAAAAAGATGCAATATTTTTTGATATCAGACTGATCTCAGACAAGATCCCGGAAGATTTTATCTTTCGGGCTGTGGACATCCTTTGTAGCTCTTTGATCTAATAATCCACACTCAATCAAGACAGTAACGCATACAGGCTTCATGAAAGGCTCTCGAATCACCCGCTGCCCAAAATGCCAGACCTCCTTTAAGGTGACCCAGGCGCAATTACGAGCCGCCAGTGGTTCGGTTCGATGCGGTTCCTGTCTTGAGGTGTTTGATGCCCTATCAAACATGCCCAATAAAGCTGCTCCGGAAAAACCGCTCCAGAAGAAGCCGAAAGACAAACCGGCTGAAAAACAATCGACCCGACATGACAAAGTAGCAGAGAAAAACACGACTCAGGATAGCAAGCCTGAAGAAAGCACTTTAAGAGCCGTCGAAACGACGCCTGAAGAAGAGCCCCCATTCCATTCTTTTCTGGATACTTTGAATAAGGAGCACGTTGAGGTTGATGAAGAATCAGGAAGAAGTTCCCTGAGAGTAATGGGCTGGGTCACTCTGATCCTGATTTTTTCTGTATCGCTTGCTGGACAGTACGCATGGTTTAACAGAGATCAGCTTTCACTCGACCCACGTTTGAGACCAGCATACACTTTAAGCTGTCAATATCTGAACTGCTCCCTTCCGGCATTGGTAGATGTTAACGCCATCAAAAGCCTGCAACTGCACATCCGTAGCCACCCCGAGCGAAGCGAAGGTCTGGTAGTAGACTCAGTGATCATCAATGAAGCCACGTTTCCGCAACCCTGGCCCCTGCTTGAGTTAACATTTACTGACATTAATGGCCAACCCGAAGCCAGTAGACGGTTTCGCCCGAAGGAGTATCTGGGCGGTGCACTGGCTGGATCCAGAGAGATACCCAGCGGACACCCCATAAGGCTCAGTATGGAAATCGTTGATCCCGGCAATGGAGCTACCAACTATCAGCTGTATTTTTTACCTGCCAATTAAAAGACTGGCAGAAGCGAAAGCCCTATAAATCGAGTCTCTATGGTGTTTTACCGGCAAGTGCATCCACAAACCGTAACCGAGCAATTGCAATAAGTAGATATCGCAAATCTATAGGTATTTAATCGAGATCAAAAATCACTTAGATCACCTAAATTATTACTTGCGGTACTTTTCACAAAAGTCACTATACACCGTCTTTGAAAGGTCATATTTCGCAACAGGACACCGGTACGTGGTAATAACTGCTCGTGAAGATGAGTGCTGTTCCAGTCAGAGCCCACAATAAAACACCCTTTCGTCTAAAAATTGTACAGAGTATTATATGCGATTACGCCTGCCTGATCTCCCACAAAGAGACACTGAAAGTCGTATAAATCTTTGAAAACCCCGCAAGATCGACCTCTTGCTTTTTTCATGATCCCGAGCAGTCATTTAAATCACCTTAGAGGATTTTTATCACGCTCTGGACAGTAGCAACGCTGGATTGAGGCAAACCACTTTGTTAAAGATAGGTCCATACACTATTCAAAGTCCGGTTATCCTGGCCCCCATGGCCGGAGTAACAGATCGCCCATTCAGGCAACTGTGTCTGAGAATGGGAGCGGGTATGGCCGTCTCAGAAATGGTGACCAGCAACCCAAAACTCTGGAACACACGAAAGTCTCGACTGAGAATGGATCATCACGCCGAAGAGTTTCAACCTCGCTCTGTTCAGATTGCAGGCAGTGACCCGGAACAAATGGCTGTTGCGGCTCGTCTAAACCAGGAACGGGGCGCCCAAATCATTGATATCAACATGGGCTGCCCTGCAAAAAAAGTCTGCAACAAAGCGGCTGGCTCCGCTCTGATGAGAGAACCTGAACTGGTAAAGCAAATATTGAAGTCAGTGGTTCAGGCGGTTGATATCCCGGTCACTCTAAAGACACGGACCGGCTGGTGTCCTGAAAACAAAAACGGCCTCGACATTGCCTTGATGGCACAGGACTTTGGTATATCCGCTCTGGCCGTTCATGGTAGAACCCGCCAGTGTATGTATAAGGGTGAGGCTGAATACGAGACCATTGCCCGAATTTGTGAATCCATGGAGATTCCAGTGATAGCCAATGGCGATATTACTTCTCCCGAGAAAGCAAAAGCGGTATTGGACATCACAGGCGCAGACGCCGTCATGGTGGGACGTGCAGCCCAGGGAAGACCCTGGATATTCAGGGAGATTAACCACTACCTTGAACAGGGTAAACAGCTGCCAGCGCCGGAACACAAAGAGATCCAGTCCATTCTACTGGGTCACCTTGCTGCACTTCACGAGTTTTATGGTGAAACCCAAGGCGTGCGCATAGCCAGAAAACACGTTGGCTGGTACCTGCAGGCCAGCCCATCCGGATCAAGACTTCGCAAACAATTCAACAATCTAGAGTCTGCAGAAGAACAAGAAAACTGCATACTGGAGTACTTTCAAACCTTAAGTCATCACAAGGATATTGCAGCATGACGGCACCTCATATTATTACTGATAAACCCTCTGTCCATGGACAGACACTAACCAGCCCTATCGAGAGTGAAACGCAGACACTCCGCGACAGTGTTGAGAAAGCAATGAACAACTACTTCAGCCATCTGGATGGTCAGGAAGTAACCGATGTATACCAGATGGTCCTTTCTGAAGTAGAAGCCCCCCTTCTGGAAACCGTTATGACGTACGTCAAGGGTAACCAGACCAGAGCTTCAGTCCTGCTTGGTTTGAACCGTGGCACACTAAGAAAGAAACTCAAGCAATACGACCTTTTGTAACCTCCCTGCCTCTAAAGTCGTATTATGATCTGTGACATGAATACGACTTTATCTACCTCCCGTCTTTACAACCCATATAAAAACAAAACCCAGATCTTTTTGAAGATCAATAGCTTTGTAATAACCTGTACTTCAGTTCGAGGTAGCAACATTATTTTTGTATTTCCCACTATTTCCGAGAATCGGATGCTGCGAAGAAGCTCAAATCCGGCTAGAATCAGTCAGCTTTTCAGGCAACGATTTTTCAGTGAGTAAAGGAATGATGGCAAACGATTTCGAACAGCCTCCCCTTCGAAGAGCCCTGATCAGTGTCTCAGATAAAACCGGGATAGTGGAATTTGCACGTGCACTGCATCAGCGCTCAGTAGAAATCCTCTCCACGGGCGGCACGTACAATCTGCTGGTTGAGCACGATATTCCCGCTGTGGAAATCTCCAGTTACACTGGCTTTCCGGAAATGATGGACGGCAGAGTCAAAACCCTGCACCCCAAAGTTCACGGAGGCATTCTGGGTCGCTCCGGTCAGGACGAAGCCGTCATGACAGAGCACGGTATCAAGCCAATCGATCTGGTCGTCGTCAACCTCTACCCCTTCGAGCAGACAGTGACCCGTGAGGACTGCACACTGGAGATGGCGATCGAGAACATTGACATTGGTGGCCCCACCATGGTTCGTGCTGCTGCCAAAAACCACAGGGACACCACGATTGTCGTCGATGCAAAAGACTACACCCGGGTGCTCTCCGAGCTTGGTGAGAACAACGGCTCTGTTTCTGCAGCGACTCGTTTTGATCTTGCAGTAAAGGCCTTTGAGCATACTGCTCAGTATGATGGTGCTATTGCCAACTATCTCGGAACATTGACGGGCGATAACGAAGAACCAGAAGCCTTTCCTCGAACTTTTAACCGTCAGTACAAAAAAGTACAGGACATGCGTTATGGCGAGAACCCCCATCAGAAAGCCGCTTTCTATGTAGAAGATCCTGCTCCTTCGGGCACTGTTTCCAGTGCTCAGAAGATTCAGGGCAAGGCACTCTCTTTCAATAATATTGCTGACACCGATGCGGCTCTGGAATGTGTCAAATCTTTTGAATCTGCTGCCTGTGTCATCGTCAAACATGCCAACCCATGTGGTGTAGCCATCGGCGCTGACATCTTTGAGGCTTATAACAGAGCCTACACAACCGACCCCACATCCGCCTTTGGTGGCATCATAGCGTTTAACAGAAAACTCGATGCAGTCACTGCCAACGCCATCATTGATCGTCAGTTTGTAGAAGTCATCATTGCTCCGGAAGTCGACAGCGAAGCAGAAATCATTCTTCAGAACAAAAAGAATATCCGGCTACTGTGTTGCGGCACACTACCAGAGACAACAGAACATTTTCTGGATTTCAAACGAGTCAATGGCGGACTGCTGGTTCAAGACAGCGACATCAAGGTAACCAGCACCCTGGAACTGAAATCAGTTACAGAGAGAACACCCACTGAAGCAGAACTGGACGATCTGCTTTTCGCCTGGAAAGTGGGTAAGTTTGTCAAGTCGAATGCGATCGTCTACGCCAGGGATCATCAAACCATCGGTATAGGTGCAGGTCAGATGAGCCGGGTTTACAGTGCTCGAATTGCCGGCATCAAGGCAGCCGACGAAAATCTGGAAGTCCGCGGATCTGTAATGGCATCAGACGCCTTCTTCCCATTCAGGGATGGCATTGATGCAGCCGCCAGTGCCGGAATTACCGCTGTCATCCAGCCAGGCGGCTCCATGCGAGATCAAGAAGTGATTGATGCCGCCAACGAGGTCGGCATTGCCATGGTATTCACAGGCGTCAGACATTTTCGTCACTGATCGCTGACAAGAGACACAGAATGTGTCTCTTTTTTCACTCGATCTACGACCAATAACAAACACTGGCTATCCACCACAAACAGACTCCCCGGGGACAGGCAAACCTATGAAAGTACTTATCATCGGCAGTGGCGGACGCGAACATGCGCTCGCCTGGAAAGCAACTCAAGACGACAAGGTAGGACAGGTTTTTGTGGCACCTGGAAACGCAGGAACAGCTCTTGAGCAAGGCATAACCAACATCAGCATTGATGTTCTTGAACTCGATAAACTGGTTGAATTCGCCAGCGAAGAAAACATCGACCTTACCATTGTTGGCCCTGAAGCCCCTCTGGTGGCCGGTATTGTTGACCGCTTTGAAGCAGCCAACCTCACTATTTTCGGCCCCACTCAAGGTGCTGCACAACTGGAAGGCTCGAAGGCTTTCACCAAAGACTTCCTGGCTCGCCACAAAATCCCTACTGCCGACTATCAAACCTTCACTGACATTGATCAGGCCAAAGCCTATGTCCGTGAGAAAGGCACCCCTGTTGTCGTAAAAGCGGACGGACTGGCGGCTGGCAAAGGCGTCATTCTTGCTGACACAGAAGAACAGGCACTTGCTGCCATTGATGACATGCTGGCTGGCAACGCCTTTGGTGAAGCAGGACACCGGGTGGTTATCGAAGAATTCCTTCAAGGAGAAGAAGCCAGCTTTATTGTTATGGTGGATGGCAAAAACATTCTACCTCTGGTGACCAGCCAGGATCATAAAGCCAGGGATAACGGTGACAAAGGCCCTAACACGGGTGGTATGGGTGCATACTCGCCGGCACCGGTAGTGACTCAGAGCATTCATGAGCGCGCAATGGAGGAAGTGATCATTCCCACCGTGAAAGGTATGGCTGCCGAAGGTAACACCTACAAGGGTTTTCTTTACGCAGGCCTGATGATTGACGACAAAGGCACACCAAAAGTACTGGAATTCAACTGTCGTTTCGGTGACCCTGAAACCCAGCCCATTATGATGCGTCTGCAATCCAGTCTGACTGAACTTTGTCTGGCTGGCGCAACAGGAAAGCTGGATCAAATCCAGGCCCAGTGGGATGAAAGAACCGCACTTGGCGTTGTTATGGCCGCAGGTGGCTACCCGGAAAAGTACCACAAAGGCGACATCATCACTGGTATTGAGAAAGCCAACTCAACAGACTGCAAAGTGTTTCACGCCGGCACTCAGTTAAGGGGAGAACAAGTAGTGACCTATGGCGGTCGCGTACTCTGTGTCACGGCTCTGGGCAGCAGCGTCAGCGAAGCGCAGGACAAAGCCTATCAGGCCTCCTCAAAAATTCAGTGGGATAATGCTTACTTCAGGACAGACATTGGCTATCGCGCTATAGCCAGAGAACATTAAGTATTTGATGCTTTTCAGATGGAGCGAACAGCCTACCCGCTCCATCAGCTGATCACACTTCACCCCATCTAAACTAGCGTCCACCGAACAATAGAATAAAAAACTCATAAAGCTTCTATCTCCAGAGCACAAAAACCTTCAAAGTAAAGTTATATAAAATTGCAACGATTCCACTTTTCCGCAAGCCAGCTTAGGGTATACTCACTACCAATCGAAAAATGGAATTTTCAATAAATATTATGTGCGCTGTATTCAACCGCCTGTTATCGATTGCCCCCCACCCCTCCTCAGGCACAGAGTCGATGTCGCGCCTTCGTATCAAGGTTGGGTTGTGGATAAGAGCAGTATTACTAATGGTTCTGGCTACCACCTACAGTGCGAAAGTATTCAGCCTTGATCAGATCACTCATCAGCAGCCTCAAAAAGTTTCCATCAATCTTGAGCCTTTCTCCAGAATTTTCATTGATCCGGAAAGTTCACTCGATTTAGATCAGATCAATGATCTGGATTACTTGTTTCGTTTTGCTCCCTGGCAGAGGAAAAGCCTTTACTTCACCAGCCAGAAAGGCACAGCCTGGATCAAGATCTCACTGCCCAAAGACATCAACGTTAAGCCTATACCCATTCTCTGGCTTCAACCACCACCCGGCGTATCGCTAACTGCGTATATTTCAGGCCCAAAACATTACAGGCAACTTCCAGATAGACGACAGCCCGGCAGCAATGTTTATCTTTATAATCTGATGCCCTTTGTGGATAAAACACTGGATTTATTTATTGAGATACCCGCAAGCGCCTCAGGCAACCTACACGCCTCTCTGAAGTCTCCCAGTGCAGTTCTCAGCGATCTGGCATTCACTCACTGGCAAAGCGGTTGGCTGCTGGCTCTGTTTTTCGTCATGATGATTATGAATGCCATTAACGGGTTTAAATTTCATCAGAAGGCTCATATCTATCTGGCCGGCTTCTGCTTTATGGGCACGATATTTTTGATAAGCTGGCAGGGATTATTTCATATCAGCAAGTTCGAGTCAGGATGGCTGCAAAACTTGATGATGAACGTTTCACTGATCGTTGGAACCATTCTGCTCAGTCAATTAGCTCGCGCCAGTTTGACGGGAAAGAGCGTTAAACTCATCTACTGTTTTAACACGCTCTCCATCATCTCGACATCATTACTGATACTTACTTTGACAGGCACCTCTGCATCCCTGGAGCACAGTCTGATACTCAACCTGCTGACGACTCAGATCATCTGGTATTGCAGCCTGTTCGTCAGAGTACCCGGTGCACTGAAGATTCCTGCCTGGATTACCACCCCTTATGCCCTTGTCCACCTGTTAGCCTCACTGGCTATTCTGGGCGTTTTCGATTATAACCCCACTGCCGCCACTTGGATGCTGCTTCAAGCAACTTCGTTAACCATTCTTGCCTCCAGCTTTTATTTTGGTTACCAGAGACGTCTGCCAAAGGGAGCAAAGCTCGCACAGGAACCACCACTCAGCCCGGCATCCAAAACCCAAATGACAAAAGATAAGAGTCTATTTAACGCTTTGGGCCATGAACTCAGAACACCTTTAAATGGCGTACTGGGGATGTCTGAACTACTCCGAAGCACACAGCTGACCCCCAAACAGGAAAACTATGTTGAAACCCTGAGATATGCAGGCAACGAGCTCAGCAATCTGATCAACCTGCTTTCTGAAGCCTGGAAACTTGAGCAAAACGAAGCCAGCCTTGAGATCAAACCCTACGATATCAATGAGTTTCTGAACGACTGCCTCATTAAATTCCGGTTACGGGCAGAGCAACTGAATACTGAACTGATCAGCTTTGTGCACCCTGATGTCCCGGATATCAGTGAAACAGATACACGTCAGCTATCACTCATTTTAGAAGGCGCCCTGATTCATATCTTTCGCCAAACAAAAAACAGTGAAATAATGATTTCCGTCAGTCAGAACGCCCAGCTGCCAGACTCAGAACCGAACAGGCAGAATGAAAGTAAAGACGGCTACATTCTTTATCAGATCAGTTACAGTCAGGGGAAACAAGCTCTGAACCTTCCGGGTAACATCAGTGGACTCAGTTACTCTGAAGCGAAAAAACAGGCCAACATCAGCATACATCTTTACATTACCATCCAATTAATTGAAGCCATGTCCGGGCACTTTGGCATCATGAATCAGGGCAACACGCATATCTGGTTTGCCATTCCACATAAACAACAAACAACAAACGCCATTCGTCGGGATGAACAACCGCTTTTCTATCACAAAAATATCAAGGCACTGATTGTTGATGACAATAAAACCTGTAGACAGGTTCTGGCCCAACAATGTGCACTGATGGGCATCAATACACTGGATGCTGAAGACGGTCGGGAAGCGCTGGCTATGATTCGCAACGAAGCCTACCTGGGAAGAGCCTTCGACGTGATCATACTTGACCACCATATGCCGGGTATGAATGGCATCCAAATGGCTGAAAGACTCCAGGAAGAGAGTCAGATGGAGATCCCAAAAATCATCATGCTCACCGGTGCTACAAACCCACCAGGAAAACAACATGCGGATAGATTGAGGATCAGTCAATTCCTGACCAAACCCACTGAATCCAAAACGCTCAAGAAGACAATTTCACAGGTTCTGGGAGAACCCCATCAGGATAAGAATGAGACAGCCTGATGCCAGAAGACATCAGGCTGACGAATACGGTCAATTATTGTGCATGGTATCGGACTGACAGTTCGTGGACCGCATCGACAAAGGCTCTTGCACGATCAGGTTCGACAAACTGATGAATGCCGTGCCCCAGATTGAAGACGTGACCCTCACCCGGTCCGAAACCTCTGAGAATTTTAGCCACTTCTTCTCTTATGCGCTCTGATGATGCATAGAGAACCGATGGGTCCATATTTCCCTGCAACGCGACCTTATCCCCTACACGACGACGTGCATCAGAAATATCGGTCGTCCAATCCAGGCCCAGAGCATCCGCACCGGTTGCGGCCATAGATTCGAGCCACTGACCACCATTTTTGGTGAAAAGAATGACGGGCACCTTTCTACCCTGATGTTCTCTGATCAAACCTGAAACAATCTTCTCCATGTACTTTAAGGAAAATGCTCTATAGCACTCAGGAGAAAGCGCCCCACCCCAGGTATCAAAGATCTGGACGGCCTGAGCTCCTGCTTTAATCTGGGCATTCAGATAATGTGTCACAGAGTCTGCCAATACATCCAGCAATTGAGACAACATCTGGGGCTGATCAAACATCATCGCTTTTATACGACGAAAATCTTTACTGCTCCCCCCCTCAACCATGTAGGTAGCCAGAGTCCACGGACTGCCGGAAAAACCAATCAGAGGCACACGACCATTGAGCTCGGAGCGGATAGTGCGTAACGCATCCATGACATAGCCCAGATCCTTTTCGGGATCCGGAACAGACAGTGCTTCAACATCGCTCGCTGTTCGAATGGGCTTTTTAAACCTCGGGCCTTCTCCCGTCTCAAAATACAACCCCAAGCCCATTGCATCCGGGATGGTGAGGATATCTGAAAAAAGAATGGCCGCATCCAGGTCAAAACGCACCAGTGGCTGAATGGTTACTTCACAAGCCAGCTCAGGATTCATACAAAGCGACATAAAATCACCCGCTTTGCTCCTAAGCTCCCGATATTCAGGCAAATAACGTCCAGCCTGACGCATCATCCATACGGGGGTGACATCAACAGGCTCTCTCAGCAGAGCCCTCAGTAAGCGATCATTTTTCAGCTCGGTCATGGGGTTTCCAGAATTCAGGAACAATGCAATAAGCCGTAAGAAGATCCGGGCAAGCGCTTAGAGTCTGCCCAAACCGAAAAAGCTACGATGTTAGAAAATAAAAGGGGGAGAATACTCATTCCCCCCCCTAATGACAATCTTCCACTGCTCGAGAACATTCATCCTGATAAGCTCTCTGCAGGATCAAACATCCAGATAGTCCATAATGCCCTCAGCCGCCTGACGACCTTCCCAAATCGCTGTAACCACCAGATCAGAACCACGAACCATATCCCCACCGGCGAAAACTTTAGGATTGGAAGTCTGAAACTTATACCTGGCCTGCTCAGGCGCAACGACTCCACCCCACTCATTCAGTTGAATATCATGGGACCCGAACCAGTCAGCAGGACTTGGACGAAATCCAAAAGCAATCAATACCGCGTCGGCTTCTAATATTTCCTCACTGCCCGGAACCGGCTCAGGACGACGACGCCCTTGCTCATCAGGCTCACCCAGCTTGGTGGTGATAACTTTGACACCTTCTACCTTACCGTTACCGACAATCTCAACAGGCTGACGATTGAACAGGAACTTGACACCTTCCTGTCTGGCATTAGCGACTTCACGTCGCGAGCCCGGCATATTCTCTTCATCACGGCGATAGGCACAAGCGACCGACTCAGCCCCCTGACGGATGGAAGTACGGTTACAGTCCATGGCCGTGTCACCGCCACCGAGAACCACGACACGTTTTCCTTTCATGCCGATGAAATCAGACGCTTTTTTTTCAAAACCCAGGTTGCGATTCACGCTGGAAATCAGGAATGGCAGAGCATCATGAACGCCAGGAAGGTCTTCACCCGGGAACCCCCCTTTCATGTAGGTGTAGGTTCCCATGCCCATAAATACGGCATCGTATTCTGCCATCAGATCTTCCATCAGGACATCTTTACCGATTTCAGTATTCAGCCTGAATTCAACACCCATTTCCGTGAACACTTCACGACGACGGGACATCACTGATTTCTCAAGCTTGAACTCAGGGATACCAAACGTCAGCAGACCACCAATTTCCGGGTTTTTATCAAATACAACAGGTTTTACACCGTTTCTGACCAGCACGTCTGCACAGCCCAGACCCGCAGGACCAGCACCGATCACGGCTACTTTTTTATCTGTCCACACCACCTTGGACATATCCGGTCGCCAACCCAGGGCCAGCGCCGTATCGGTAATATATTTTTCAGTAGCGCCAATGGTTACAGCACCAAACCCGTCATTCAGGGTGCAGGCACCCTCACAGAGTCGGTCCTGTGGACATACACGACCACAGACCTCTGGCAGACTATTGGTCTGATGAGAAAGCTCAGCGGCCTCAAATAAATTACCCTCTGAAACCAGCTTCAACCAGTCCGGAATGTAGTTGTGCACAGGGCACTTCCATTCACAATAAGGGTTACCGCAGGCAAGGCAGCGATGAGATTGCTGCTTAGCCTGTTTTTCACTGTAGGACTCATAGATCTCTACAAAATCATTCTTGCGAACCTGTAGGGCCTTTTTTTCCGGATCTTCTCTTCCTACTTCGACAAATTGAAAATGATTGTTAAGTCGGTTGTTAAACTGTGACATGAATTTGACCTCATTCGCTGATTGTTTTTATAACGCTCATGCCGCTGCTGCATATGCTGCTTATTACCATCTCTTGGCTGCAGCGCACATGGCTGTTCTAAAGACTTTTCTTGCAAGCGGTTGCAAGCACCCTACTCGGGACGCCCACGTGTACTCGCCAGCAATGAGTCCAAACTGGCCGCCTTTGGCTTCACCAGCCAGAAACGACCCCGATAGTCGTAAAACTCCTCCTGAAGTTCACGCCCCCATTCACTGCCTGTCTCTTTTACATACTCATCCAGAAGACCCATCAGGTGAGACTGATAGTCCTCCATGGATTCGGTATCAATTCGGTGAATATCTACCAGTTCGTGATTATAACGATCAACAAAGTTACGTTTCAGATCTAGCACGTAGGCAAAGCCACCGGTCATACCGGCACCAAAGTTGTGTCCTGTTTCGCCCAGTACCACCACCAGACCACCTGTCATGTACTCACAACAGTGGTCCCCTGCACCTTCGACAATGGCAGTAGCCCCGGAGTTCCGAACACCAAGACGCTCACCGGCACGGCCAGCGGCCAGAAGGCGTCCACCGGTAGCGCCATAAAGAGAGGTGTTACCGATGATAGAGGTTTCGTTAGAATTGAAAGCACTCCCCCGGGGCGGACGGATAATCAGGTTGCCGCCTGTCATGCCTTTACCCACGTAGTCATTAGCATCCCCTTCCAGACGCATATCCAGACCGCCCGCATTCCAGACACCAAAGCTCTGTCCGGCAGTACCTTTCAGGTTGAGCTTAACCGGACTCTCTGCCATCCCCTGATTACCATGACGTTTGGCAATCTCACCCGACAATCTGGCACCAATTGAACGGTCACAGTTGCCCACCGTGAACTCAAACTCGCCTCCCTCGCCACTTTCGATAGCGGGTAGACAGGCTTCAACCATTACCTCTGCTAACTCACCCTTGTCATAGGAAGGGTTACGCTCAACCTGACAGGTATGAGGCTTGTCTTCGGGAATCAGATCGTTGTGGACAATGGGTGTCAAATCGAGGCCTTTTTGCTTGTCTGTATCACCAGGAAGCAGCTCCAGCAACTCTGTTCGGCCAATGACGTCTCCAAGACTTTTAGCTCCCAACACGGACAACCACTCACGAACCTCTTCAGCCACAAAAGTGAAGAAGTTCATGATCATCTCAACCGTGCCGATGAAGTGATTTTCTCTCAGATGCTGGTCCTGAGTTGCGACGCCGGTTGCACAGTTGTTCAGGTGGCAGATTCTGAGGTACTTACATCCCATAGCAACCATCGGTGTGGTACCAAAACCATAACTTTCAGCACCCAGAATGGCGGCTTTTACGACATCAAGGCCTGTTTTGATGCCACCATCGGTCTGAAGACGAACCTTTCCGCGCAAATCGTTCGCTCTCAGTGCCTGATGAGCCTCTGTCAGACCCAGCTCCCAAGGAGAACCTGCATATCTGATAGACGTCAAGGGACTGGCAGCAGTGCCTCCGTCGTAACCAGAGATGGTAATGAGATCAGCATATGCCTTGGCAACACCCGCAGCGATGGTGCCGACACCGGGCTCTGATACCAGTTTTACGGAGACCAGCGCATCAGGGTTCACCTGTTTTAAGTCGAAAATCAGCTGAGCCAGATCTTCAATCGAATAGATATCATGGTGCGGTGGCGGTGAAATCAGTGTCACACCAGGTACCGAATAACGCAATCGGGCAATCAGCTTGTTCACCTTGCCACCCGGCAGCTGCCCCCCTTCACCTGGCTTGGCACCCTGTGCCACTTTAATTTGCAGAACATCCGCATTGACCAGGTAGTGGGGCGTCACACCAAAACGACCAGAGGCAATCTGCTTTATTTTAGAAACCCGGTTAGTGCCAAAGCGTGCTTCGTCCTCACCCCCTTCACCTGAGTTGGAACGACCGCCCAGACGGTTCATCGCTTCAGCCAGAGCTTCATGGGCTTCCGGAGACAGGGCGCCAAGACTCATAGCTGCAGAGTCGAATCGTTTGAGAATATGGGTAGCAGGTTCAACTTCATCGATAGCCAGAGCTTTATCGGCCTTTTTGAGGCCCATCAGATCACGCAAGGTAGCAACCGGCCTTTCGTTTACCAGTTTGGAGTAACGACGAAACTCTTCATAATCACCTGTGGACACTGCTTTCTGAAGCTGCTGAACGACGTCAGGATTGAATGCGTGATACTCACTGTCGTGCACATATTTAAGAAGGCCACCCTGCTGAATGGGCTTCCTCTTCTTCCAGGCGGTTTCAGAGAGTAACTGCTGATCTTGCTGAATCGCATCAAAACCAGCTCCTTCAATACGACTCTGAACACCCTTGAAACACAGGTCAACGACTTCAGAAGAGAGACCAATGGCTTCGAACAGCTGCGCAGCACGATAGGAAGCAATGGTAGAGATCCCCATCTTGGAGAGAATCTTCAACAGCCCTTTATCGATGCCCTTGCGATAAGCTTTGTAGGCATCCAGAGGATCCGCCAGAACCTCTCCGGAGCGAATCTGGTCATGAATAATTTCGTAAGACAGGTAGGGATAAATAGCCGTAGCACCGAAGCCCAGCAATACCGCGAACTGATGAGAATCTCTGGCGGTGGCTGTTTCTACCAGTATATTGGCATCGGATCGCAGGCCCGTATCAATCAGTCTGTGATGAACTGCGCCTGTAGCCATAGCCGCATGCACAGGCAGCTTTTCATCATTGATATCCCGATCACTCAGATGAATCAGTGCCTTGCCGTCTCTTACAGCCTGCTCTGCCTGAGCACAAATGCGCTCTATAGCCGACCTTAAACCTTCTTCAGGCTTGTAATTGATGTCGATGTAAGCCACATCAAGGTCATCATGCTGATGATGAGCATTGATCAGATTCAGGAATTTGGTCGTCGACAGCACTGGCGATTTGAGTACCACACGACCAGCATGTTCAGGGGTCTCTTCAAATATATTTTTCTCACGTCCCAGACAGGTTTCCAGGGACATAACGATCGCTTCACGCAGAGGATCGATAGGTGGATTCGTGACTTGGGCAAACTGCTGCCTGAAGTAGTCATACACGGAACGCACACGACCTGACAATACCGCCATTGGCGTATCGTCGCCCATTGAGCCTACCGCTTCCTGTCCGCTCTCAGCCAGAGGACGGATCACCTGATCACGCTCTTCAAAAGTCACTGAGAACATCTTCTGATGAACCTTCAGTAGTTCTGAATCCAGATGCTCAATTTTGTGATCTTCATCCCTGAATCGGGAACGGATACGATAAGCATTCTGTTTCAACCACTTCTTATAAGGCTGTCGAGTCTTCAGCTGCTCATCAATATCATGGGCCTGAAGCAATTCGCCTGACTCAACATCAATGGCCAGAACTTCACCCGGACCAACACGACCTTTGGCCACCACATCTTCAGGCTGATAATCATAAACACCCACTTCAGAAGCAACGGTCAGATAGCCGTTTTTAGTAATAACCCAGCGGGAAGGGCGCAGACCATTGCGATCCAGTGCACAAACAGCACGACGACCGTCGGTAAGCACCAGACCAGCAGGACCATCCCAGGGCTCCATGTGCATGGAGTTGAATTCATAAAATGCCCTGAGACCGGGATCCATGGTATCAACATTCTGCCAGGCAGGCGGAACCAGCATTCGGATAGCCCGGTACAGATCAACACCACCGGTTACCAGAATTTCAAGCATGTTGTCGAGGCTGGATGAATCGGACCCGGTTCGGTTGACCAGAGGAGAGATCTGATCCAGATCGGGCAGAAGCTCAGATTTGAATTTGTTTCGACGAGCCTGTGACCAGTTTCTGTTACCGGTGATGGTGTTAATTTCACCATTATGAGCCAAGAGACGGAAAGGCTGAGCCAACTTCCAGCGTGGCATGGTGTTTGTAGAGAAACGCTGATGGAATACACAGATTGCGGTTTCAAACCGGGGGTCACCCAGATCTTGATAAAAGTTAGCCAGATCTACAGGCATCATCAGACCTTTGTAGGTCACGACCTGAGTAGACAGGGAACAGATATAAAAGTCCTGATCCTGCTCAAGCGCCATATTGGTGAAGCGACGGGCCATATAAAGACGGGCTGAAAACTCGGCTTCCTCCAACTCGCCCTGATGACCTACAAACACCTGTTCAATAACGGGTAGCTGATCCAAAGCAATAGGGCCAAGACACTCACTATTGACCGGCACCTTTCGCCAGCCAAGCACTACCAGGTTTTTCTTTTCCAGTTCAGCTTCGAGTTTTTTTCTGGCATGATCGGCGACGGATTCATCCTGACTCAGGAATAGCATCCCCACAGCGTAACGGGCTGGAAGATCTTTACCCAGTTGCTCTTTAACGACAGTGCGGAAGAAGGTATCAGGTGTCTGAATCAACAAGCCACAACCGTCGCCTGTTTTACCATCTGCAGCAATACCACCACGGTGCGTCATGCAGGTAAGTGCTTCAATCGCGGTTGTCAGGAGATTATGACTCTTCTCTCCTTCCATGTGGGCAATCAGCCCGAAACCACAGTTATCCCTGAACTCCTCAGGATTATACAGACCTGGTTTCATAAGCACTCTCTCATCGTCAGTTATTATAAACCTTGAAACTTCTGTCACTCTGGAAACCTGCTCGCTCAGACTCCCGGACGATCGTTGTTCTCATTTTGTCCAAGGCACTTTATTCTGTAAAAATGCAGCTCTCCCACATCCCGCTGCTGTCTTGACACTGTGATGCTGGCTGCATTTATGGCTCAGGTTGTAGCGGTTGTCTTGCAGGACAACCACAACCAAAGAATATTTATTCGTTTTTATGGATTTTAATTCAAAAAAGAGTACAAAAAAAGAGTGTACTCCCTACTACTACTTCATGAAAAACAGGTCGAAGTTGCAGACATTCAATCTCGCCACAAAAGACGAGGGGCTGACCATTTTACACGGCCAACCCCTCGATCACAAATACACAAAAAGAACAATAAGCAATAAGCTCTATATTCTGCACACCTCATTCAGCATCTTATTAAGCACAACCCGGTCAAACTGGTCTGTCACAACCGCTTTACCGATCTGCTCTAAAAGCACTAGCCTCAATTTTCCATCCAGCACTTTTTTGTCGACGGACATCAGTTCAATAAAGCGACCGGGTGACATGCCCTCAGGAGGCTCTACCGGCAGATGTGCGGCTTTGAGCATAGCCACGACCCCCTGTAGTTCTTCTCTGGTAATCTGACCCAGTCGGCAGGAGAGTTCAGCAGCCATCACCATACCGACAGCAACCGCCTCACCATGCAGCCATTCGCCATAACCCGTGTGCGTTTCAATAGCATGTCCGAAGGTGTGGCCCAGATTTAAAATCGCTCTGAGCCCAGACTCTTTTTCATCTTCTGCCACCACCCAGGCTTTGTCAGAGCACGAACGATGAATCGCATAAGTCAGCGCCTTCTGATCCCTCGCCATGATTCGCTCAATATTTGCTTGCAGCCACTGATAGAACGATTCATCACATATCAGGCCGTATTTGATCACTTCGGCAACGCCAGCGGAAAACTCCCGGTCAGGGAGTGTATTCAAAGAGTCTGTATCGATGAGGACAACATTGGGTTGATGGAAAGCACCAATCATATTTTTGCCCAACGGATGATTAACGCCGGTTTTCCCGCCAACAGAAGAATCTACCTGGGACAGCAGAGTGGTTGGAATCTGAATAAAATCAACGCCACGCTGATAGGCTGCTGCTGCAAAGCCTGTCATATCACCCACCACACCACCACCCAGAGCGATCAATGTGGTTTTACGGGTATGACGAGCTTTAAGCAAGCCGTCAAACACTTTTTCAAGTGTGCTCAGATTCTTAAACGCTTCTCCATCAGGTAGCGTGACTTCCAACAGGTCAAAGCCCTCCAGCAGGCTACGCACCTTGTCCAAATAGAGAGGAGCAATGGTTTCGTTAGTGACAATAGCCACTTGCTGCCCCTTGATATAGGGCTTGAGCAACCCGGGTCTGGCTGCACCCGCATAAAGGCCTGAACCAATATAGATGGGGTAGCTTCTCTCACCCAGATCCACATTCAGTTCAAGGATGTCCGACTCCTGCATCAAACGTCTCTCTCTTTCTGAAAACCTTTATTGATTAACTAATCCAAAGGCTTTTTCTTTGCTTACGGCAATTTGCCAACGGTTCGGATGATTTCGTTGATCAGTGCTTTAGGTGATAGTAACTCTGTATCCAGCTCGACATCGGCAATACTGGAATAGAGTGGCGCTCTCTCATTCAACAGCTGCGTCAGCACTTCCTCACGATCAGATCTCTGCAACAAGGGTCTTTTCTTGTCTTTCTCAGTTCTGACCAATTGTGCTGCTACTGATGCCTTGAGAAAAACAACCACCCCATTGGTACCCAACTGCTGGCGATTTTCCAGTCGGGTCACAGCTCCACCCCCCGTCGCAAGAACAATACCCTGCCTGGAACAAAGATCCTGTATTACCTGTATTTCACGCTGCCGAAAGCCCTCTTCGCCCTCGACATCAAAAATCCAGGGAATTTCAGCACCACTGCGCGCCTCAACCTCATGATCTGAATCAAAAAAAGGCAGCCCCAGCTCTTTGGCCAACATTCGCCCGATCGTACTTTTACCGGCCCCCATAGGGCCTACCAGATATATATTTCTCAATGGCATTGTCTTTGTTAGCCCGACTTCCTGCCTGCGTGTGAGGCTGAGCCTAGCGCATCCTGAGTCATGCTGACAACAAAAAACGGGAGCTTTCACCCCCGTTTTTTGTCAAATGAACGCATGGCTCAATTCATAGACAATTCAAGGCAGCCACTTTTCTGTCATGATCTCTTCAAATGACCAAGGGCAACTCTCCGGATAACTATCATCAGTCAGCCAGTTTTGTTTTGGCAGATAGTCATTCATCTCTCTTATTGCACGCTTCTTGCCTTCTCTGTAGGCCGAGACATACAGCTCATCCAATCGAGACTTTAGTGATGGATTAGCAAGCAATACTTTGCCAGCATCGTCCCTGGCATTGCGAATACGCCCAAACCAGGATCGGAACACTTTGGGCTCGGGCATATGAGGGTTCAGGATATAGGTCTGATACTGATACTTCAGTAAGTGTTGCAACAAAACCACCAGATGAGACTCCAGCGACCTTGGCTCACTCTTACCCATACCCTCAACTTCCTCAATGAGATTATCCAGGTCAAGCTCATCAAACTGACGGTTTTCCAGAAGTTTTTTCTGTTGCTGAACCCAGCCAAAGTAATCTGTGTCGTACTGATTACCGGAAGCGTTAACCATATCCTTTTCCTCCAAATGCGCCGTTTATTCTGGCAACCAGTTTATCTCCATCACCTGATCAAAAGACCAGGGACACTCTTTTGGAAAGCTGTTCTTGTCCAACCTTTTGCCTTCTGAGCGAATGTACTTGTTCAGCTCTTGCACAGCATCTTTTCTTGCATAGAAATACGCTTCAGCCAGTGCTTCATCCTTGATCTTGTTCAAATAAGGACTTTTTCTGAGCAACGTCTTAATCTCAATCCTTGGGTTAGTGATGCTGGGCAGCCAGGTATGAATGACTTTGTCCTGCACCCAGGGGTCTTGCAGAACCCTGAGCTGATAATCGTATTTGAGCAGATGGAGCAACAGGATAATCAGATGGGACTCAAAGCTGTTTCGCTCACTTTTACCCATTTCCCCAACTTCCTCAATGAGATTATCCAGGTCAAGCTGATCAAACTGACGGTTTTCCAGAAGTTTTTTCTGTTGCTGCACCCACTGGTAATAATCAGAGTCGAACAGTTGATTGGAGCGGCCATCCATAACAAGATTCCTCTATCAGTGCGGAGTCCATTATAGGGCATTTTTTTGGAAGTGATCCCGGAAGGTCTTAGCCTTCCGGGATGGGAGAATTAACGGAGGGTAAAATTGTCGCTGATCACTCGAGGCGTGATAAAAATCATCAGCTCGGCTTTTTCATCTGAGCTGGTATCTTTTCTGAATAGTCGTCCTACATAAGGAATATCACCCAACACAGGTACTTTAACCGTCCCATTTTTCTTCTCCTGAGTGAAGACCCCACCCAGAACAACCGTTTCACCATCTCTGACCAGCACCTGAGTACTCACTTCATTTTTATTGATGGTAGGTACTCCATTTGGCGCATCAGTACCCTGAGAGTCATTGGTGACCGTCACATCCATAATAATACTGCCCTCAGGAGTGATCTGCGGTGTGACCTCAAGGGAAAGCACCGCATCCTTGAAGGCTACAGAAGTTGCACCGCTGGATGTTTTCTCTTCGTAAGGAATTTCCTTACCCGATTTGATCACTGCTTTAGTCTTGTCTGCGGTTATCACTTTTGGCTGAGAAACCGTTTCTCCTCCACCATCAGACAAGATGGCAGATAACTCAAGGTTCAAAATAGTGCTATTGGTTGCAAAGCCAATGGCCAGAGTAGCGGCATTAGCTCCGCCTACACCAAAGTCCATAAATGGGTTGCTACCCACACCGGCTGAAGGTGTGCCCCCGTCATTTCCTGCGTTAGTGCCACTGCCACCAATACCAATAGCCCGATTCGAGTCATTCGATGTCAGATCTGTTGCTCCACTCCACTTTACACCCAGATCGCGGGTAAAATCAGAGTTCATATTGACAATACGAGCCTCAATCATCACCTGTCTGACGGGAATATCAAGACGCTGAATCAGGGCACGCAGCTCATCCAGCTTTTCCTGAGTATCTTTAACCAGAAGACTGTTGGTGCGGGCCACTACCTGAACCGAGCCACGCTCAGTCAGTAGACTGGTCTCTTCCCCTTCACCCGCCAGAACCTCTGCTATCTCTGAAGCATCAGCGTAATTGATCTGAATAAGATCGGTGTAGACAGGCGCCAGCTCGCGAATCTGTTTGTCATTCTCCAGTTGCTGACGCTCTCTGGCTGCAATCTCTTCGGCCGGAGCGACGGTCAGAACATTACCTTCAAGCCGTTTGTCCAGACCTTTTGATTTAAGAACGATGTCCAGAGCCTGATCCCAGGGCACATTCTGAAGACGCAGTGTCACATTACCACTGACCGTATCTGAAGCCACCAGGTTCAGATCAGTAAAATCAGCAATCAACTGAAGAACAGCACGCACTTCGATATCCTGAAAATTCAGGGACAACTTGTCACCCTTATAGGCCAGACCTTTACGGTCACGACCATAATCTTTACTGGATACCGGCTTAACACTCACTGTCAGTGTGTTATCAGCCTGATAAGCAAGGTAGCTGTAATCCCCCTTGGGCTCAATCACAATCACCGCATTCCCGTCTTCGACCTTGGCATCAATGAATTTAACGGGAGTAGCGAAATCAATGACGTCCAGACGGTTGCGTAAGCGGCCTGGCAGTACATTCCCCTGAAACTCCAGACGAATGCGACCACCCAGCTCATTCATATCCATAGGAATGTTAGGATCTGCGAGCGTAATGACAACATTACCCTCACCTTCTTCACCCCTCTGGAAATCAATATGGGTAATGCCATGACTGGCAGGGTCAGCCAGAGGTGCACCAGAACTGGCCACCGTTGGAAGAGCAGAACGGGTATTGGAATCTTCTGCTCCTACATAAACATAAAGCACGTTGCCGTCTGCTTTAGTGGAAAAGCCAGCAGCTGTTTTCAAATTAACAACGAGCCGGGTTCTGCCCCCGGCTTCAAGCACTGTGACACTCTCTGTGTTCTGAAATCCAACTTCGTTATACTTGGGCAGATCACTGCGAGTGAATGGCAGATCCAAAGAAATTCTGGGGGGCTGCTCTATTGTGTAGCCCTTGGCCTCAGGTGCTGGACCATCAAACATCAGACGCAGCTCTACGATATCCCCTGGCAGGGTACCTGCGTCCATTTTCTTGAGTGTTACACCCCAGACAGAAAGCGGCAACCACGCCAACACCACATACAGTAACATTCGTACTGCGCTCGCTTTCAAAACGGGCTTATTATTCATCTACTTGACCCACTTAGCATTTTAGAATTGTTGTTCTAATCGGCATGACATCAGAAAAATCCAGTTTTCTGCGGCGATGTCGCCTACCTTGTTATAACAGCCATAGAAACTCTTTATTAGAGTGAGCATTTCAACGAACACCATAATGAGAGCCATACCTTGTATGCCCGCCATCAAAAAGAGACGTAACTTGTGAGGTATGTATGGCAAAGCGGGAAATCCATTTCGAAACTGATCGGACTATCCTTGCAAATACATGTCTAACGATCAGGGTTGACCAAGATCCAGCCTCAGGCTTCTGGGTCTTTCAATCCAGACGTCAGAGCCCGCAGGCACAATCTCGACAATTCTCAGTTCACTGTCATCAATGTAAGTGATTCGACCGTGGTTTTTACCCAGATAATCACCCACCCTGACCCGGTGAATACCATCGTCACCACGAATCAGCCCCCAAAGGCCAGCGTCGTTACTGATAGAGCCCACCAGGGCAAAGGTTTCGATATCGAACTGTTCCAGATATTGTCTGGTCCGACTATTGTCCGGTTTGACATTACTGCTGAGCGCCAGGTCAGAGGCCTTCAACTTAATTGGCGGCTCAAAGGGACTTCTTAAACCAGAAGCACTATAAGTAAATGCTTCGTAGGGAGTAAAAGTGGGCAGCGGATCAATTCTTCCGGTAGGCTTGGACTTCATCTCGGCCATGAACTGGTCAAGATCATTGAAGCCACTGTTACCGGAACAACCCACCAACGCAACACCGACAGAAGCAATCATAAGTCTTTGTAAATACTTCATTACTCAGACTCCTTGTCGTTGTAGCGATAAGTTCTGGCCAGAATCTCCATTTTAAGAATCTGCCCATTTTTTTCCGGTGTGATAGAAAAGTCATGAAGCGTCACAATTCGTGACAAACTAGCCACACCACTGACAAAATTGCCAATATCGTGATAGTTACCACTCACCGAAATACTGATAGGAAGCTCAATATAAAACTCCGTAGCTTTTTCCGGCTGCAACTTGATGGTATCAAAGGTCAGACCCGCACCACGTCCGGTAAAAGTAATATCTTCCAGTAAACCGGGCACCTCGGTATCACTCGGTAACTGTTTTACCAGCGCACCAAATGAAGCCTCCATCTCTCTCATCTGGGCCCGGTAAGCATCCAGATTCGCAGCCTGAAAAGCCTTAACCCTGAATTGATCCTTCAGCTCTTTCTCTTTTGCAATAACAGTGTCGTAAGTTTTCTGGAGATCACTCAAGTGCAATTGATAACCCAGAAAAAATACCAGTCCCAAAGTCAACACACAGGCAACAATCCTGACCGGCAATGGCCAGGCACCTACATTTTCAAAATCCAGTTCAGCCAGATCCAGTTCATTCAGTTTTTTAAGAGAGTCTGCGAAGCTCATGATTCGTCACCCCCTTCTTTCCCGGGTGATGTTCGAATCACGGTCAGATCAAATTCATTCATCCGGTCTCCGCCGAGTGTCACTTTTCGTACGGCGGTCAGATTAGGGTCAGCAAACCATTCGGAGGCATCAAAATTACGCATCAGGCTGGAAATACGATTATTCGACTCGGCGACGCCCACCAGCTTCAGAGTATCTCCCTGAAACTGAAGGCTCTTGAAGTGAACCCCATCAGGAATCAATCGAGCCAGCTGATCAAATACCTGAACAATGATGGGTCGGTTACCCTGCAGATTCTGTATGACCTCCATTCGCTCCAGAAGCTGGACTCGCTTCTCTCTGAGGCCTTTGATCTCAGCAATACTCTTGTCGAGTTCAACAATTTTATTCTGAAGGAACTGATTCCTGCTTTGCTGATGGCCGATGGCATTAGCGGTATAGAGATCAGCCATGAAGATCATGGCACCACCTGCCAGAATAGTCATCATCCAGGCTACCACAAAGCGTTTTTTGCGCTCTTCACGAAGTTGCTCACGCCAGGGGAGAAGGTTAATCCTTGCCATCAGTCAAAACTCCTCATGGCTAACCCACAGGCGATCATCAAAGCCGGAGCACTGCCAGTTAATTTACTGACATCCACTTTTGAAGATAGCGCCATTTTGGCAAACGGATTGGCCAATAACGCCTGCGTTCCAAGCTTGTCCTGAATCAGAGCAGCAAGACCCGGAATAGAAGATGTTCCACCGGCCATCAGAATGGCATCAACATCATTGTATTGACTGGAGGAATAGAAAAACTGCAGGGACCGGGAAACCTGTTGCACAACTGCCTCTTTGAAAGGCTCCAGCACTTCAGGTTCAAAATCGTCCGGAAGCCCCCCTTCACGTTTGGATTTCTCTGCTTCTTCAGGGCTGAGACCATAGCGTCGCTGAATCTCATCAGTGAGCTGTCGACCGCCAAACAATTGTTCTCTGGTGTAAATAGTCTGCCCATTGCTCAAGACACTGATGGAAGTACTGCTGGCACCAATGTCAACAATGGCAACCACCGGATCTTCCTCCGGCAGCTCCAGCATATCACTGACCAGCTCGAAGACTCTTTCCATGGCGAATGCCTCGACATCCACCACTTTGGCTTTCAGACCACCAAGCCCAAGAGCTTCTTCACGCATTTCGACATTATCACGACGGCAGGCGGCAAGGAGCACCTCAGCCCGCTCAGGATTATTTTCCTTCAAACCAAGGACTTCAAAATCAATAGCCACTTCGTCTAATGCGTACGGAATGTACTGATCGGCTTCTACGGTAATTTGTGTTTCCATCTCGTCATCACTCAGGGAAGAATCCATCTCGATGGTCTTGGTGATGACAGCCGAACCGGAAACAGCCACTGCGGCGTTTCTCACACTGCTGCGACTGCGAGAAACAGCGCGCCTGATAGCCTCCCCAACAGCCTCTGGCTCCTGAATAACATTTTCTATCACAGTTCCAGGCGGCAAAGGCTCTTCACCGTAGGCTTCGATTCGGTATCCCTTGCTGCCACGACCCAGTTCGAGAACCTTCACTGAGGTTGAACTGATGTCCACTCCAAGGACAGCACTTGTTTTATTATTAAACAGCCCAAACACAGATGCGATTCCTGCTTTTTCACCATGGAGCGCCGGTTCGATCAACATCAACACCTCGGCGCTTGTCGCTCATGGCGGCTTTAGTTATAAAAATTCCCTATTTTTTTATTTAATAACAGTCCGTTCAATTGCGCAACGAAAGCAACCTTTCGAATTCACTTTATTTTGAGCAGATCACGCTAAGCGCCTTCCCGCGGCTACTTTTCGCTCAACACACCCAAAAACAGAGCCTGACGGTTTAACCACTTCGCCATGATCGTTTCGATAAATGTTTATCAGCAATGACAGAAATACATCGTCCAGCCGGCACAGCCCTGAGCTCAAAACCCCTTCACCCCATCCGGGTTAGAGAATCATTCTCACAGTAACGCAACGCAAAACCGAACATTACATTAACTAACGATCCATATCCTAGCAGCCTGTCGGACTTAAGGCTGTCCTACTGCTGTTGCAATAAATTGGTCTAAAAATTCCTGCTTCTTCGTCAAATAGCTCGCTATTCTCCTCAGAAGCAGAAATTTTTATCCTCAATTTCTTGCAATCCTCGCTACGGACGCTTAAGTCCGACAGGCTGCTAGGGAAATTGAACATTTCCCTTTATAATGCCCCTCCTGTAACTGCCAGGAAACTGTCTATTCCCGGTCAGCCTCCTCAAGCCAGAACTGGACATCAGCCAAGCATGAATCGATCGGTAAAAATTTTAAAATTTCTACTCTGGAGTGGCCTGGCAGCCGTCAGTGGCATTACCCTGATAGCAGCCAGTGCCTATCTCTATCTGAGCCCTTCGCTACCCTCAGTTGATACCCTGCGAGATACTCACCTGCAGACGCCTCTGCGCGTCTTTTCAAAGGACGAAAAACTGATCGCAGAGTTTGGCGAAATGCGCCGAACACCAATCCACTTCGCAGATGCCCCCAAACCCTTGATAAAAGCGTTCATGGCTGCCGAAGATGATCGCTTCTACCACCACCATGGCGTCGATATTATGGGTCTGATGCGGGCTGCACTTCAGCTTGCTTCAACCGGTCGCATCCAGTCAGGGGGCAGTACGATCACCATGCAAGTGGCGAAAAACTTCTTCCTGAGTCACGAACGGGTATTCTCCAGAAAGTTCAACGAGATTCTGCTGGCTCTACAGATTGAACAGGGACTGACCAAAGACGAAATCTTTGAGCTCTATCTCAATAAAATTTATCTGGGTAACCGCGCCTACGGAGTCGAGGCTGCGGCACAGGTTTATTACGGCAAATCCATCGATGAACTCAATCTGGCTCAATGGGCCATGATCGCGGGACTGCCCAAGGCCCCTTCCCGTTATAACCCAATCAATGACCCCGAACGTTCACAGGTTCGCAGAAACTGGATTCTTGGCAGAATGTATGATTTGGGTTACATCAGCCATGCGGATTATGAAGAGGCTGTTCAGGCTCCGGTGACAGCGAGTTACCACGGCCCCAAAATTGAACTGCAGGCCCCTTACATTGCCGAGATGGTTCGTCAGGAAATGATTGAGAGGTTTGGCCCGGAAACCTACACGGAAGGCTTCAAGGTTTACACTACCGTTGACAGTGTCTTACAAACATCCGCTAACGAAGCCGTTGCCAATGGTCTTTTCGCTTATACAGAAAGGCATGGATATCGGGGACCCGTTAGCAACCTGAATGAGGACGAAGAAGGTAAGTCCTTCATTCAACAGCAAAAAGATGCAGCGACTATCTGGAAACAGACTCTGAAAGAGACCCATTCTACCGCTGTCCTGATTCCTGCTGTGGTCACCGCGGTAGAAGATCAATCGGTGACAATCCTGATGAAAGAGGACAAAACCGATCACATTGACTGGGACAACCTCAAATGGGCAAAGCCTTTTATCAATGTTAATGCTTATGGCTACAACCCCAGACAGGCGTCAGACATCCTGAAGCCCGGTGACCTGATTTGGGTGAGAAAGATGCCTGACGGTCGCTTTCGTTTAACCCAGGAACCCCAGGCGCAATCTTCGCTGATTTCCATGAGTCCGGAAAATGGAGCTATTCTTGCCCTGGTAGGCGGCTTCAATTTCTACGACAGCATGTATAATCGTGCCACACAGGCTATCCGACAAGCGGGTTCGGCTTTCAAACCTTTCATCTACATGGCTGCTCTGAACAAGGGGCTGACCGCCGCTACCATCATCAACGATGCTCCTGTTGTTTTCACTGACCAGGGACTTGAAGGCATCTGGCGCCCGAATAATGACAATATGAAGTTCAACGGCCCAACGCGACTCAGGGTAGGCCTCTATCGCTCAAGGAACCTGATCTCGATTCGCATCCTCAGGCAAATTGGTGTCAGGCGCACCGTAAACTTCCTGACTAAGCTTGGATTGCCTGAGGACACTCTAACCCGAAACCTCTCTCTGGCTCTGGGTAACGTTTCCATGACACCGCTGGAATTGACCACAGGTTACGCTACGATTGCCAACGGCGGATACAAAGTGATGCCCTACTTGATTCAGAGAGTCGATGTTCTGGATGACACCGTATTCGAGGCCAATCCGGTGACTGTCTGTCGGGACTGCGGGAAGGAACCGACTGCTGAAGAAGGATTAGTCTCAGAACAGGTGACTGAAACCTCAACCGCACCTCTGCCGGAGGACAAACCTCTGGCTTCTGTTGAAGCTGTCAATGAAGCTGAGTCCGTTATGGACAGACGGGTCAATTATATCCTCAACGACATCATGCGCGATGTTATCTGGAAAGGCACCGGTAAAAGAGCAAGAGTCCTTGAACGTCACGATATTGGTGGTAAGACAGGTACCACAAATGACAGTAAGGACGCCTGGTTTGTCGGATTTAACCCTGATGTGCTTACCAGTGTCTGGGTCGGCATGGATAACTTCTCCTCCCTGGGTCGCTGGGAGTTTGGAGCCAATGCCGCTCTTCCCATCTGGATCAGTTACATGAAAACCGCTCTGGCAGATCAACCGATAAGACGCCTGCCTCAGCCAGCAGGCATAGAAACGGTTCGAATTGATCCAAGAACAGGACAGCTGGCAAAGCAAGGCGATCCTGAAGCCATTTTCGAAGTGTTCAGGAAAGAAAATACACCCAAGAGGCTGAGCGAGGGAAGGAGTCCCTCCCCGGAAGATAGCGGCTCACTCAAACCGGAAGATTTGTTCTAAGATTCCGTCGCGCCCGGAGGTTCTGACTTTTTTGCCAGTTCTGATCGGGCCAGGCTTCAGGAACCCAAAAAAGCCCGCACCTGAAAACCAGGCCGGGCTTTTTTAACAACTGAATCTCAGGCTTATATATCGTCCAGAGACTGCAGAGGATAATGGGCAGGATAAGGCTGACGGGCTACCCCAGAATCTACAGCAGCCTTTGCCACTGCGGCAGCAACAGAACCCAGCAGACGAGGATCAGTCGGTTTGGGAATGATGTATTCCGGGCCAAAGCTCAGCTCGGCTCCCTCATAGGCATCAATGACCTCCTGAACGACTGCTTCCTTAGCCAGTTCACGAATAGCGTGAACAGCAGCCACCTTCATCTCTTCATTGATACGACTGGCACGAACATCCAGAGCACCACGGAAGATGAACGGAAAGCCAAGTACGTTATTCACCTGATTTGGATAGTCAGACCGACCTGTTGCCATGATGACATCAGAGCGTACTTTTTTGGCCAGCTCCGGACGAATTTCAGGATCAGGGTTGGCACAGGCAAATACAATAGGATTCTCAGCCATCCTTGCCAGCTGATCCGAAGACAGCAGGTCAGGGCCAGACAACCCCAGGAAAGCATCAGCCCCATTAATAGCGTCGTCCAGGTTACGGCAATCTGTCTCAACCGCAAACAAGGCCTTGTACTGGTTAAGGTCATCACGCTCTGTGTGAATAACGCCTTTGCTGTCCAGCATAAAAATATTGGCCGGATTCATGCCACAGCTGATCAGCAACTTGACGCAAGAGATGGCTGCGGAACCGGCACCGAGACAAACCAGACGAGCTTCTTCGATCTTCTTGCCGGCAATCTCAAGAGCGTTCAACATACCTGCGGCAGTGACAATGGCCGTACCATGCTGATCATCGTGGAATACAGGAATATCACACTCTTCAATCAGACGACGTTCGATTTCAAAGCACTCTGGCGCCTTGATATCTTCAAGGTTAATACCACCAAAGCTGCCGGCAACCCGCTTAACTGTGTCAATAAAATCCTGAGGGCTTTCGCAGTCCACTTCCAGATCAATGGAATCGACTCCGGCGAAGCGTTTGAACAGCAGAGCCTTACCTTCCATAACAGGCTTACTGGCAAGTGCGCCAAGGTTACCCAGGCCAAGAATCGCTGTACCATTACTGATCACCGCGACCAGGTTACCTTTCATGGTGTATTTGTAGGCATTTTCAGGGTCAGCAGCGATTTCACGCACTGGCTCTGCGACACCCGGACTGTAGGCCAGAGACAGATCTTTGGCAGTCTCGGCTGGCTTGGTCAGTTCAATCGAGATCTTTCCGGGTTTTGGCTGGGCATGGTAATCCAGAGCGGCTTGCTTCATATCCTTGTACTTTAATCCTGATGAAAATATGAGATCGTAAGAGTGGAGAATATAGGATCACCGTTTATCGAACAAGGATTCAGTCGGCCGGAAAAGTATATCTACAGACCGGGCATCCGGATTAATGCCGAAAACGAGATGCCTATAGCATAAGCAAAACATTTTGTGCCAACCTTTACTACGCGAATGCAATCAAATGTCTTCCATACAAAAAGACAGACCACCCACCGGGCTTACAAGGGCATTATTCTAACCTTTGAATACCATCGCGGCTGTAAATACCTACCATCCAACGCTTATAACGACCTTCTCCCTTATTTTTCTCCTTGCGATCAACCAGCCAACCTCTGAACTCAATACGCTGACCTATCAGACCTTTCAGCCACGCTGCATCTAAAGAGGATTTGGGCACACGAATAACCACCGGGCCATCCATTTCCACCCAAAGAAAATCACTCTTTTTGGGATTAGCAACCTCAACGACCTTGCCCCTGAGTATTGCAAAACCCGGCTTCAACCTGTCGGCCCTGATATCCAGAGCAGGACTTTTTGACCAAACACCTATTTTCTCTCTTCTGGCTTCTGCTTCCTGCCGCTTCAGACATTGTCGATAAGCATCAGGCTCTTCAGAAAACAGTTGGTAAGCCAGACCTTTCTCGATAAGCAGCGACTCGATGGATCGACCGTCCATTAGAAAGGGATGGGCCAGCACCCGACCATGATGATCTTTTCCAACAGCCTGAATCCTGATTTTCTGCGTGCCTGATAACAGCTGTTTCAGGGTCAGAGAGGCTAAATCACCGAAGGGGTCTGCCGACTTATTTTCATGGGCTATTTCAGGCGTGTTGATAGAGGGGAAACGAATTTTACGGCCATCCTTCAGCGTTAGTGAATCGCCGTCAGCGATGTAGTCCCACTTTACAGTCTCTGAAGGGCCTTTCAGGGTACAGGACGTAGTAGCGTATAGAGGAGAGATCGAGAAAAATATCCAGACATAAAAAAAGGCGCCCACAAAAGTGTGAATCGCCTTTTTTGCACAGCCAGGAAGGTCAAAAGAAATCATTATGCTACCTTTCGAATCATTCTTCGAACAAGCATAGCGGTATTTTCAACCCATGCTGTCTATAGTTCATGACCGCTTCTGACTCATGGCTGTTTGAGAGCCACCTAAAATGCAAGCATCAGAAATCCTTACTTGCGAGCACCAACCTTGCCGAAACGCTTGGTGAAGCGCTCGATACGACCGCCAGTGTCCATCACTTTCTGAGTGCCGGTGTAGAATGGATGGCACTTGGAGCAAACTTCAATGTGCAGGTCTTTGCACAGAGTAGAGCGAGTCTTAATCTTGTTACCACAGGAGCAGGTAACTTCGATTTCTTCGTAATTCGGATGGATTTCCGGCTTCATGGGATCTACCTCAAAACAATGCGTGCCGCCACCCGGTCTCTGGCTAATAGCAACCCGGCCAAGGCACCGCACGCGAAATGGTCACATACAGGCATACCCGAGCAGTGACTCGAAAGTACTGCTCGGAGACTGCCAGTCAGTGACCCTGGAAAATTGAGGCGGAATCATACCAAAGTATCCCCGTCAATCAAATACCGGTATTTCACTGGCTGTTCATTTCAACCGAACCGCAACTCAGGTTAAACTGGTGAGGACTTCTGTCGGAAGACTTCTGACAGCATTAATCATTGAAACGCCATTAGCCACTGAACAGCAGCCTCATGACCTCATGTGACGATAATTATCTCAGCGTCGCCGTACCCACCCCATTGAGGCAGATGTTCGACTATCTTCCGCCAGATAATAAGGCGAACCTTCAACCGGGTATGAGAGTTCAGGTTCCTTTTGGACCCCGAAAGCTGGTTGGCATAATCGAAGCCATTAAACAGGAATCTGACCACCCCAGGGAAAAGCTCAGAAAAGTCTCTGCCGTTCCTGACCGGGTCCCTTTGATTCCTGAAGACATCATGCAACTTTGCCGCTGGGCATCCAGTTACTATCACTACAGCCTTGGAGAAACCTTGCTTCAGGCATTACCCAAGGCTCTTCGACAGGGAAAGCCTGTAACCCGGGAAACAATAGCACTCTGGAGCCTTGCTGCTCCGCTTGATGAAGCCATCACCCAATCCCTGAAAAGAGCTCACAAACAGCTCAAGGCCCTGCAATGGCTGGAAAAATACCCTGAAGGTCTATCAGAGACTGAGCTCCGGGAAGTCGGTTTTAGCAAAACTATTCTCACCCAATTGCAAAAGAAACAACGGGTAGTTGTTCGAGAAGTTGAGCGGGTTGACCGATATTTCACTGAACATACAAACCCATTAAAACAAGAGCCCCTGACACTGAACTCTGAACAAGCTTTTGCTCTTAAAGGCATTCTGGCATCCCCCTCTTTTCACCCTGTTTTACTGGATGGCGTCACCGGAAGCGGTAAGACAGAAGTCTACCTCCAGGCCATCGAAGCGACGCTCAAAGCCGGTAAACAGGTTCTTGTTCTGGTTCCTGAAATTGGTCTGACGCCTCAAACCGTCAGACGATTTCGCAGCCGTTTTTCTGTCCCTGTGGTCTGTCTTCATTCTGGATTGAGTGATGGCGAACGTCTTCAGGGCTGGCTTGCTGCCAGTCGCTCCATAGCCGGGGTATTGATTGCTACCCGCTCAGGCATTTTTACGCCTTTACCCAAGCTGGGATTAATTATTGTTGATGAAGAGCATGACAACTCATACAAACAGCAGGATACCCTCAGATACAATGCCCGGGATATGGCTATATACCGGGCAAAAATAGCAGACTGCCCCGTCGTCCTGGGATCTGCCACGCCCTCTCTGGAAACCCTTATAAACGCCAGAAAAGGTCGTTACAGTCACATGGAGATCAGCAGTCGGGCCGGGCATTCCCGTCCACCGACTCTGGAACTACTCGATATCCGTCAGCAGTTACTCCATGAAGGGTTTGCCCAGAGCCTTATAACAAGAATGCAGACTACCCTTGATAAGGGCGAACAGGTCATGGTCTTTTTAAACCGCAGAGGCTACGCCCCCTCCCTGATCTGTCACGATTGCGGTGAAGTGACCGATTGTCCGCACTGCGATGCCCACCTGACACTGCATCGCCTGCCACCTCATATGCATTGCCACCACTGTGATTATCAAACTGCTATCCCCTGGTCATGTCCAAAATGCCACAGCAAAAACCTCCAGCCTGTGGGTCAGGGTACCGAACGGTGTGAACAAATTTTGGAGCAAATGTTCCCGAATACCCCTCTGATCAGAGTGGACAGAGATTCGACTCGTCGAAAAAATGCGCTTTCAGAGATTCTGGATACGATCCACACCGGCAAACCCTGCATACTATTGGGTACTCAAATGCTGGCCAAAGGCCATCATTTCCCCGATGTCACGCTGGTAGCGATAGTCAATGCCGATTCCGGTCTGTTCAGTTCTGATTTCAGAGGACTGGAAAAAACCGGACAGTTGATCCTTCAGGTTGCTGGCAGGGCTGGTAGAGAAAAAAAACCGGGACATGTCATCATTCAAACTCATAACCCTCAGCATCCTGCTTTGCAGATGCTGGTCAGCCAACCGTATAGTCGCTTTGCAGACAGTTTGATGAGTGAACGAAAACAGCTCAAACTGCCGCCTGAAGGCTATCTGGCTTTGTTCAGAACGGAGTCGTCTATGGCGGGAGCGGGTGAGAATCTACTAAAAAGTCTCAGGAATGTTTTACTAAACCACCACCAGGAAAGCCCTGCCAGGATATTGGGCCCCATCCCGGCTCCTATGGAAAAAAGGCAGGGGCGCTATCGTTACCAGCTGTTTTTGCAGGGAGACCAACGTGTTTCTGTGCATCGCCTACTGGATATTGCCGTCAAACATTTGGATTCCATGAAACTGCCAAAAAACCTGCGCTGGACATTGGACGTTGACCCCCAGGAGATGAGCTAAAGAATTCGGGCTATAGCCTGAATCTGACCACGCTGGAAATTCTGCATGGCGGTGCTTCTGGCAAAATTCAGGTAAGCGCGAATCTCATTGTCAGGCAAGCTTCGATAGGTATAGAGATAAACGTACCTCATATGGTCATTCATCCCTTTACGAATGACCGGTTTTTCCCTGGCTTTAAGCACCTCAGGCGGCCTTAAAGGACGCCCATCATTGATCGGCATCACTTCATGAAGTATGCGCTTGGCTCCCACCGACGCACTGGCAGCTAGTTCCGTACCGAGTTCAACCGCATCCAGCGTTTCCATCAATTCTTCAATCAGACGTATGCGACTGGTTCGAGGTAACTCTCGGGATAATTTGTCTTCAATGTAAGCCTGCATACGAAGTGCATTGCGAGGATCGTTAGCCTCCATTTCCAAACGCAGAATTTTTTGCCCTAGTGATGAGTTATACCAGTCCAGAAGTTTCAGTAATTCACCGACACTCAACGCTTCATCTAGAGTGGCTTCCATGGAAGATTTAAAAAGACCCGGACTGTAGCGAACCTTGACGACCTGATTAACCGTATTCACCACTTCTGGTGGCAGTGTGTATTGCTTCTGGTCAATGGTCATGCTGGACAATACCCAACCAAGCTGTTGTTCCAGCTGAGCGTTATCATAGAGTTCATCCAGCAACACACCTTTGTCAGCGGCTATAAGTTTTCCGTTCAAGAGAAACAGAAGAATGAACGCCAGAGTTTTTGAAAAATGGCTCAATGTGGGCAACGTAAAGTTGCATTGTGTATCCATACACTCACCCTGCGAACAGGAAGGCTGTGCTTACAACATACCTAAACCGCAAGAGCGTGTAAAATGGGATTCAGTCATACAATTTACTGGTCAGCGCGGTGACAGCGGTTTCAACCCGAAGAATTCTTGAGCCCAGATGAACCCGATCAAACCCTGCCTCCTCCAGCTTTTCCACTTCATAGGGGATAAACCCACCTTCAGGCCCAATCGCCAGAACCACCTCATCGTCTACCTGATGAGGGCAAGGGACTCCGCCGACAGGATGGGCTACAAAACAACGTTTGCCTTCCATAATGGCTGGCAAGCGATCCTCAACAAAAGGCTTGAAGCGTTTCTCAAGAATAATTTCTGGCAACAGCGTATCCCTTGCCTGCTCCAGCCCGAGAATAAGCTGCTCACGCACTTTTTCTTCTGACAACCAGGGCGACTGCCAAAAGCTTTTCTCAACCCGGTAGCTGTTCATAAGGATGATTTTTTTAACTCCAATAGACGACAAATGCTGCAAAATCCTTTTCAGCATTTTCGGACGGGGTAACGCCAGCAGAATGGTCATAGGTAGAGGCTCAGGAGGCTTTTTGTTCAGACATACATCCAACTCCATTGCCTGATCCGTCAGAGAAACAATGACGCCTTCACCCATTTCTCCATTCAGCAGCCCTACTCTGATCCTGTCACCGGCTTGAGAGCGATGAACGTTCAGGACGTGCTGAAGGGGTCTGCCTATCAGCCTGACGCGGCTTTCAGAAATAAAATCGGTAGGAGTCAATAACAGCAAGTTCATATCGGGACGCATCAACAGTCAGAAAACAAAACATGCATTTTCCAGATAAAGCCTCCTTAACGAAAGGCTAATTTTATCGAAGACCTGATACAGTGGGGAGAACTTGGCTCCTGTAATCGATGAGCCTGAGCATCAACCGTAGAAAATAATCAGGAGTGTTTGTTCTTTTGCTTTTTTCCCCTGCGAGATCTACGGAATCCATCAGGTATTGCAGCTTGATTAATCATGTCAGCTAATTTTTTCCTGAATTTTAAGTTTTTATGACTTGTATCAAATCCTATGCAATACCTATCCTTCATACAGTCAACAAAACAATCTATCAAGCTAGAAGCATAAGCTCTGCATAGAGCATCTTGTGTGAAGTCTGTTTTGATTATCTCTTTTGGTAAATCAAACAAAAACAACTCAACATCACCAGACTCCGATATCTGATAGTTAATTGAGTCAGGTTCCAGATATATCTTATTTTTTACCAATGCAGCCACTTCTCGAATAGCATGCTGGAGTACGCCAAAAAATACCTCTTCATCAGGAATTTCTTTAACCTGTAACTCCTTTCCAGTAATCTGATCTTTAACAACCATGTCATCTATAAACGAATCGAGATTATATGCGCTTTTATCATCAGCAATGTGTCCATCAAGATCGTCAAATAAAGGCATAACGATTGCGGGAACAGTCACACCGTCTATCTCGACAAGAACGTTTTTATGATAAGAGAGCGTGTTAAAACCTAGCTGCCTGAGTTGTTCTGTTGACTGTGTTTCCTTTAACGCGGTATCCCAGCGCTCCACTTGATAACTTTCCGCCGGCACTGCAATGGCAAAACCTTTACCTTTTATATTAATTTTAAAAACTTTTTTTGTACCGCCTTGAGATACAAGGTCACACAAAAAATCTTGCTGATCATCTGATGTTTTTTCTCCTTGAGAATCATCAGATGTCTTTAGCATTGTTATTTTTAATTCATCCCCCACATACATTCGATTCAGATTATATTTTTTTTCAGGATCACGAGCGTTATTTAAGGCTAGAGCCTCATCTAAAGACACCTCGAAATCTCTTAATTCGTCAATATCAACCGACGCAACATCGGAAACTTGTAAAACCTCCCGCGAACCAGAGGGTTCCTTATTAGCGTCTTTCAGGTTTTGATAATTTTCTTTCAATCCACCCAACAGATGTCTGGTGTATTTTTCGGGCGCACGCTCGATCACCTCTTTGACCATGTCTTCATAAGAAACACAGCGTTCTACCCTTGTCTCAAGGGCTTTCAGCGCTTTAACTTCTGGCAGCTCTTCCGGTCTGACCTCGGCATAAGGAACGACGACGTATTTTATTCCAGGCGGATCAGACTCTTCCTCCTCAACCCTTTCTTCTACATCAGCCTTCGCATGACATGCTTCCGAAATTCCCTGGATCACATTGTCAATATCAACCAGCAGCTCTTTCTGCAGACGGACTACCATCTCCATGTCTTCAGACACATGACTCCAGGGTAAGTCTAAGGAGGTGTCTTCAGCCCAGTTTTCACGATCTTCCAGATACTGCCTTATGGATGGATCCAACCGCGCCTCATCGCCGGTTTCCACACAGATTTCTTTGAAGGCAGTCAGCAGGTTTTTCGCGTATTTTGAAGGTGCTTCCTGTTTGATCACAGCAAAGGCGTCATTGATATCGCTGGCCTTCATCAAACTCAGGGCCAGTGCACTGATTTGATCTTTTCTGAGGCCGGATCGACTGTCTATCTGCTCCTCTTCATTCTTATGAATCAGTTCCAGGAGAGGGAAAATTTTCTCTTTGAACGCACTCAATTCATCGGCATAAGCCAGCAGCGGAACCTTTACCTTAAGAGCTTTCAGGCGATATCCAGCCTGCTCCACAAGTTTTTTCATTTTCAGAAGGTAGCCATATTGTTCGCAATGCTCAAAGTGGTTATCGAAACATGAAACCATTGCGGGTATATCTTCAGCCATCTGAAGCGAATGCAAAAAACTGCGTTCTTTCGCTGTGTATTCTTTAAAACCTTCAGCCAGCCATTCAGTGGATTGACCCAGTTCGGATTTGAATCGCTGAAACAGATTTTCCTTTAACTCTTCAAACGATTCATTTCGAATTGTGGATTCCAGCCATAAACGGCCCTGTTCTGACAACCCCAAATTGGCCCCGGTGTCCCGCCCGATCTTTAGGAAGCTCATACAGAGCCTCTTCTGATAGGGCTCTGGCACCACATCATTCAACAACACCAGCATCTCATTTAGGGAGGGGCAATCATCAATTCTGTGAAGAAGGCTGATCTGTATTTTCTTGTATAGCTCCGGTTCTTTCTCGCCTTCAATAGCGACGATATCATCCATAACTTCTTTAATCCGGAGTTTGAAATCGCCCTTGAATGCATCTATTTCAGCAAACGAATAGCCTTTTAGTACTGCTGATAGCCTTTGGGGTCCCATAGGTGTTATGGAACGTTGGTTCAGAGATGACGCAGGCGGTTTAAAGGAATCCTGGCTTTTTTTAAGACGGGTAGGAATCAGGACAGCACCGACACTTCGGCAGAAAGCTCTGGCTTTACCAAAAACCAGAGAGGTTGCCTTTCTAATACTGATGGCAGCCATCCTGAGGTGATACAGGATACTGTCGTCCTGCGAAGTCTTGTTAACATTAGCCATGTGCGTCCTGCAATAATTTCATTCCTCTATTCAACTTAGTCAAAGCTGGGCGAGTCATTTAAGTGACAGGGTTCACTCATAACCTGACAGCAAGAGAAATCTCAACTTTAATCTGGCACTGAACGCCTGATAAATCTGGAGATGAATATACCGGCTCAAACAGCAACCGCACCGGAATAGCCAGAAGAGACTAGCAGCCTGTCGGCCTTAAGCGTCCGTAGCGAGGATTGCAAGAAATTGAGGATAAAAATTTCTGCTTCTGAGGAGAATAGCGAGCTATTTGACGAAGAAGCAGGAATTTTTAGACCAATTTATTGCAACCGCAGTAGGACAGCCTTAAGTCCGACAGGCTGCTAGGAAACAACGTCAGCGGGAGTCAGCAACATGACTATAACAAGACAGCCAGCAATGACATTGGGACGTTTTTTCGAGAGGCTTTCTACCGTTGAAATACCACTCCACACCAACACTACAATCGCTAATGGAACTTCAAAAGCCACGCCGAAGGCAAAGAACAATTTCACTATAAATTGGAGGTATCGATTGATATCCGTCATCACCGTCACCGATTCGAGTCCGACGGTACTTAAGAAAGAGAAGCTAATCGGGAAGACTACATAATAAGCAAAGGCCAGCCCCGGATAAATATCCTTGAAAAATAGAAGAGTCCCTGAAACACTAGCACAGCTACGAAACTGCGAAGCAAACGACACCTTAGCTCAACAAGATACTGAACCAGAGGCTGTTCCTTGAAGACTCCATTTTTGCTCATGCACCCTTGTTTGTTTTCTCTTCAGTTTCTTCTTTTGCTTTGTCTGTAGTGCCATCAGGATTTTTTTCACCAGGATCTTTATCTTTCTCACCAAGATCAAAGGACTTGTTTAATGTCTCTAATGGCTCCTTGATCGACTCAGTCATTTGAGAGCGTGTCTTTTCCAACTCTTTCATAACCTGTTCGTTATGAATTTGCCTTTTGATGCCATCGACATCCAGCTCTCTCTCCAGTTCGTCCTTGGCAGACTGAAAGCTGCGTTTTATCTTGCTGATCCAGTAGGCCGTGGTTCGAATGGCACCGGGCAGCCTCTCAGGCCCCAATACGACCAGAGCGATCACAGCAATAAGAAGCAGCTCTGTGAAACCGATGTCGAACACTTTATCTCCAGAGATATCTCAAAACATTTTCAGCTCACGGCTGTTTTCAGCTCACGGCTGTTTTTTCAGCTCACGACTGCCTGAACGTAAAGCTGTTTACCCTGACTCCCGATACACGGGAGAAGAAAACTGTACTGCAACCTGCCTCAGGATTTACGCTGACTCTCTTCGGGCTCTTTGTTCTGATGATGGCTCCCGGACGGTTGGGACTTCTGCTCTTCATCAGAAGAGATAGCTTTTTTGAATCCCTTGACAGCACTGCCCAGATCACCACCCAGGCCTTTCAGTTTCTTAGTACCAAACAGCATCACCACAATCAGCAGGATGATGAGCAACTGCCAGATACTGATTCCACCAAATCCCATAATCCACCTTCCTTTCAGACTAACCAGGGAAAGTCAGCCCCCAATGCCAACGCTACCCCGGAAGCATTAACCGCTGCACTCTCATGAATGCGGCTGTACGATTGATATATTCTACCGGATATCCCGCTTCCCTTCACTCAAGCGTCTCGAGAGGCCTTTTCTTCGATGCCTGACAAACCAAAGCGTCGCTCCAGCTCTTTGAGAACTTCTTTGTGGCTCAGCCCCAGATGAGACAGCATGACCATAGTATGAAACCAGAGGTCTGCTGTTTCATAAACCACATCATCAAGACTGCCACCCAACTCTGCTGCTTTCGCTGCGATCAGGGTTTCTGCCGACTCTTCACCGACTTTTTTCAGGATCTTGTCCATACCCGCATCATGCAAACTGGCTACATAGGAGCTGTCCGGGCTGGCCCGACGGCGTTCTTCCAGCACAGCTTCCAGCTTCTCCAAGATGCTATCCATTATCGCTGTTTCCACTCTTGTCTTCACCGTAGATGGCACCAGGGCTTTTCAGGACTTCATCCGTAGTTAACCATTGACCGCCTTCGCTCAACCTACGATAAAAGCAGGATTCCCGACCTGTGTGGCAGGCTATTCCGCCAAGCTGCTCTACCACTAGCAGAACAGAGTCGCCATCACAATCCAGCCTTAATTCATGCAGTTTCTGCACATGGCCGGATGACTCACCTTTACGCCAGAGTTTGCCACGGGAACGTGACCAGTATATCGCCTGCTGCTCTTCAGCGGTCAGAGCCAGTGCTTCCCGATTCATCCAGGCCTGCATCAGTACCCTGCCAGTTTGATGATCCTGGGCTGTCGCTGCCACCAGACCATCACTGTTCCAGCGAACGTCATCCAACCAACTCATGCTACTCATCTCCACTCCTATCGAGTCAGGAGCCATACTCCGACTCCTCCCATTAACACTCCCTGCCAGGGGATCTGCGCAGACCATTCAGGGAACACCAGAACAGCAGCAGCTCCTGCAACCAATACCCTACCCAGCCACTTCATTTTGCTGGATTGCTGACCTGCCCGGCTATGCATGTCCATCAGCTTTTGCTGATGCTCTGAAATTTGTTTGACACTGTGCAAAGCATTTCTGGCCATATTAGGCGCACTCAGCAGCCAGTCGGGAGCATTATCACGCACTGAACGGCCGATTTCGCATGGACTGACCTGATCTTTCATCCACTTCTCAAGGAAAGGCTGTGCGGTATTCCACAGATCAAGCTCCGGATATAGTTGCCGTCCCAGCCCTTCGACGTTGAGCAGCGTTTTTTCCAACAGAACCAGCTGGGGCTGAACTTCCATTTCAAACCTTCGTGCCACCTGAAACAATCTGACCAAGAGATGCCCAAAAGAAATATCTTTCAAGGGTCGTTCAAATATAGGCTCACAGACCGTACGAATAGAGGCTTCAAGTTCGCCGACTACGGTATGGGAAGGAACCCAGCCTGAATCCACGTGCAGTTGGGCGACCTTACGATAATCCCGTTTGAAAAAAGCCAGCAGGTTACAGGCCAGATAATACTGATCTTCCGGTTCCAGGGTACCGACGATACCACAGTCAATGCCGATGTATTTGGGCTCAGATGGGTTAGATATATCGACAAAAATATTACCCGGATGCATGTCGGCATGGAAAAACCGGTCGCGGAAAACCTGAGTAAAGAAGATCTCGACGCCTCTTTCCGCCAGTTTTTTCATATCGGTGCCACTGGCCTTCAGGGTTTCCGTATCAGCAACGGGCACACCATAAATTCTCTCCATTACCATAACCGAAGGCTTGCAATAATCCCAGTAAACCTGAGGAATAAACAGCAACGGTGAATCAATAAAATTTCTGCGCAAAAGGGAGCTGTTGGCTGCTTCCCGCAACAGGTCCAGCTCATCAAGAATGGTTTTCTCGTAATCCCTGACCACTTCTATTGGCCTGAGCCTTCTGGCCTCTCTTACAAGAATGACCAACAGACGACTAAAGCCGTACATAAGCCGGATATCCTTGCGGATCACCTTCTCTATGCCGGGCCGTATCACTTTTACTACCACCTCTTCTCCAGTGTGCAGTCGTGCAGTGTGCACCTGGGCTATGGAAGCAGACGCCATGGGTTCATGATCAAAGCGGTTAAACTGTTTTGAAACCGGGGCATTTAGGCTTTTCTTAATGATGGCAACGGCATCTGTCGCAGGAAAAGGCGCCACTTGATCCTGCAATCGGGCCAATTCATCACTGATATCGTCTGGCAAAAGATCGCGGCGGGTGGATAAAATCTGGCCGAACTTGATGAAGATAGGCCCGAGGGATTCAAGCCCTTTTCTCAATCGGATGGCTCTGGGTTCATTATTTTTGATGAAATACCGCCAGGGAAAGAGGCGCATCAGCACTCTGGCGGGAAAAGGCAGACGGTCGATCTCGATCAGATCATCCAGCCTGTAACGGGCAATAGCCCCAACAATTTTTATTAAACGGGTTAACTGCAGCACCCTATTCTCCCGCGATACTTTTGTTTGCTCAACCCGCTTGTTTGCTCAACTTGCTCAGGGCTGTCTTTCACTCATGGCTGCTTACCAGCTTACCCATCAAGATTTGTTCAAACGCCTGCCCAAGTCTTCAACGGCTTCACTGAGAACAGTCACCTCATGACTGAAAGCGCTGATTTCGGGCTCTGAGGGCACCAGCTCCAGCTCATCCTGAAGATAAGTTGCCCCATGATCAGGAAGCCTTTCGCCAAAACCCGCAAACGTCGAGGTGATGAAACGCAGTCCCTCAGCCAGTGAATGTCCTGCTACCGGGCCCAGTCGCTCACATATCAGGCTTTCCCAGTCGAGCTCCATCTTTCGATGAGTGGATTCCAATTTTTCCAAAACATTCTGCTCACCAGAGACGTTTAGCTCCCTGACCCCTTGCCATGAAGAGCCTCGATCAACTGCAAGCGTTATAAAACTGCTCAACGGCCCCTGCAGAGTGGCATCTACAGATCCCTCATGCCAGCCAGCACACCGAACTCCAAAGGCGTCCAGAAAAACATAGCAGTTAAAATCAGGCTGAAGACAAATGAAACGAACAACTCTGCCATCCAGAGACTTCAGGGCCTCGGCTGTGACTGGATCCAGCTTCAACAGCTGATTAATCCGGGTCTCCAGAAGCGCCAAAAATGCCGTCTTCATGATAATCAGGGTTTGATGCCTTTATGCAGGGCAACAATGCCTCCGGTCATGTTGTGGTAGGTGTTATTCACAAAACCGGCTTCTTTCATCATCGCTTTCAGCGTTTCCTGATCCGGGTGCTTGCGAATACTCTCGGCCAGATAACGATAACTCTCTGAGTCGCCCGCCACCAGCTTGCCCATGAACGGCAACAGGGAGAAAGAATAGGCGTCATAGGCTTTGGTCAGCAGAGGGTTGTTGGTCTTTGAGAACTCCAGAACCAGGAGACGCCCGCCTGGCTTCAGGACCCGGCACATAGAACGCAGTGCTTCGTCCTTATCGGTCACATTTCGCAGGCCAAAGGCGATGGTTATGCAGTCGAACGTGTTTTCCGGGAAGGGCAGGCATTCAGCATTGGCCTGAACATACTCAACATTCCCAACAATGCCCTGATCAATCAGGCGATCACGCCCAACTCTGAGCATGGACTCATTGATATCAGCAAGAACCACTCTCCCCGTATCACCCACCAGACGGGAAAACTGTTTTGTGAGGTCGCCGGTACCACCAGCAATATCCAGAACATGATGACCTTTACGGACCGCAGAAAGCTCTACCGTAAAACGCTTCCAGATCCGGTGAACACCCATCGACATCAGGTCATTCATCATGTCATAGCTGTCAGCCACTGAGTGAAAAACACCCGCCACCAGCTTCTCTTTATCGTCAGGATTGACATCTTTGTAACCAAAGTGCGTCTTGTCCTGATCTCTTACCTTCTCAGTCATCCAGATCTCCACCCCAGCACCAGAAAAGAGTTGGAACCCTGTGTTTCGATTTCCGGGCACTGGCAAGTATTCGGGAAAAATTGCAGGCTATTGTAATGGGTAATGACAAATAGGTAAATTTGCCCGCATACCGCACTGTTCCGCAGCGATCTCAACCAGTTGCATTTTCATCACAAGACTTTCAGCGTTTTCTGACGACAACACTGCCAATCGAGTAGCCCGCTCCAAAAGAACAGATAACACCAAAGCTGCCAGTTTCCAGATCTGCTGAGTGTTTATGGAAAGCAATGATTGATCCGGCAGAACTGGTATTGGCGTACTCATCCAGAATAACCGGCGCCTCTTCAGAAGTCGCTTCACGACCCAGTATTTTTCGTGAAATCAGCTGGTTCATGCTCAGGTTCGCCTGATGCAGCCAGAGGCGAGAGAGTTCTTCAGACGCTAGCCTTAGCTCATCCAGATGACTTGAAATGATCTCTGCCACTTTGGGACAGACTTCCTTGAAAACCTTGCGGCCATTCTGCACAAAAAGCTTATCGGGTTGCCCTACGCCAGACTCATCAGCGCGATTCAGGAATCCAAAATTATTACGGATATTGTTGGAAAACTGAGTCCAGGCTCTGGTACCCAGTATTTCAAAACCATTCTCATTCCTGGCAACACTGTCGGCTTCAACAACAACGGCCGTAGAGGCATCTCCGAAAATAAAGTGACTGTCACGATCGCGAAAATTCAAATGACCGGAAGTGATCTCGGGACTGATCACCAGAACCCTATGCGCGTGACCGGAAAGAATGGCATCCGTGGCCGCTTTGATCCCAAACGTTGCAGAAGAACAAGCAACATTCATATCGTAGGCATAGCCAGACGCTCCCAAATAATATTGCACTTCAACAGCGACGGCAGGATAAGCCCTTTGCAAGTTGGAACAAGCAACAATAACCAGATCCACCTCTTCTGGTCTAACTTTGGCCTGGAAAAGCGCATCTCTGGCAGCATGTAATGCCATTTCACACTGAACGGAGATTTCCTCGTTATCCCGCTCGGGTAGCAGGGGTACCATACGGTCAGGATCAAGAACGCCTTCCCGATTCATGACATAACGGCTTTTAATGCCCGACGCTTTTTCTATGAACGCACTACTGCTCATCGGCAGAGGTTCCCTTTCACCAGCAGCGATTGCCTGCTGGTGTTTATCGTTCTCTTTTTGAGCCCAGGTGTTATAGCTCGCGACCAGTTCATCATTACTGATGGAGCTGGCCGGGGTGTAAAGCCCCGTTCCTGTGATAATTGCAGCGACAGCCATGCTTGTTCCGATCACCTTATCTAAGTGTGCTCCGTGATCCTATATCATGCACCATGGTAATAAAACCTTAAAATTTCACCTCACACCATTGTACGACAGCTCACCGGAGGCTGACCGAGTATAGACAGTCATTCGCAGAAAGCACTCCCGGGGTCTTGGATGCTTGCTGCAGGGTGAGAGAGATTTCAGGAACCCAATTGACGGTTGTGTCTCAAATATACGAACCTAAACTGCAGTAGAACAGATACACGGGTCGTGTGTGGATAAAAACGCAGTAGTCATTACGCAGGTTGATCCTGAACTGCAGACTCTGACCAACATGTCAGCAAAAAAGCCCCGAATAAAGAGCGGTCGTCCTTCATCATAGACTTTGCGTGCAGTAAAGAGACTGAAGTTTTTTTGATCAGAGAGCTTTTCCTATGAATGAGGCACAGGCTCTTGCGTTTGATAAAACTGCCGAATCACCTGTTCCGAAGGATAGCAGGCTCAGACAACTCCTGTTAGAGCCTGCTCCGTGAGGAATAATGGTTTCCGGTTCAATTAACCGGTGTTACGCATACCTGCAGCAATACCTGCAACGGTGATCATCAAAGCCTGCTCAAGGTTTTCACAAACCTCCCCTTCCTCTGTATGTCTTACCCGGTAGAGTAACTCTGCCTGAAGAACGTTCAGAGGGTCAGTATAAGGATTACGTAAAGCGATGGCCTGTTTGTTCTGAGGATGGTTAGACATCAACTCTTCACCGCCTTTGAGCTCCAGCAGTGCCTGAACTGCAGTTTCCAGTTGCTCTCGCAGGCTTTCTCCCAAATGCTGTAGCTCGGCGGGTACCAGACGCTCCTCGTAGTATTCAGCCAGATTAGAATCGGTCTTCATAAAGACCATCTCCAGCATTTCCAGTCGTGCCTTGAAGAACGGCCACTGACTGATCATCTCTTCCAGAGTGTCTCTCTGACCATTTTCAAGGGCATTTTTCAGGGCAGCACCACATCCAAGCCAGGTGGGCAGCATGAGACGAATCTGGGTCCAGGCGAATATCCATGGAATCGCCCGCAAACTTTCCACGCCACCATTAGGCTTGCGCTTTGCAGGTCTGGAGCCCAGCGGAAGCTTGGCCAGTTCCTGTTCTGGCGTCACAGCACGAAAGTAGGGAACAAAATCAGGCTCATCCCGAACCATGCCCCGGTAAATTTGCAGGGAATCCCTGGCCAGCTGATCCATCATATCTCGCCAGCTTTGTTTTGGTTCTGGTGGCGGCAACAGGCTTGCTTCGAGGGTAGCGCTGGCATAAAGCATCAGACTATTAATGGCGACGTCAGGGAAACCAAACTTGAAACGGATCATCTCTCCTTGTTCAGTGACCCGCAGATTATTGTTCACAGAGCCCGGTGGCTGGGAAAGAATCGCCGCATGGGCAGGGCCACCGCCGCGACCGATGGTGCCGCCACGACCGTGAAACAACGTCAGCTCAACATTATTTTCACGACAAACTTCCGTCACCTCTTCCATAGCCCGATACTGAGCCCAGGCTGCAGCCATCCAGCCAGCATCTTTGGCAGAGTCGGAATAACCGATCATGACCATCTGCCCCCCATGACAATAGCCACGATACCAGGGCAATGACAGCAGAGAGCTAATGCACTCACTGGCACCATCCAGAGCATCCAGTGTTTCAAACAGGGGAGCAATCGGCATCGCAAAGTCAACGCCACACTCCTTCAGCAATAGTGCTACAGACAATACATCGGACGGCTTGTAGGCCATGGAAATGACGTAGGCCCCCAATGCCTGCTGACCTTCTCTGGCAATAGCACGACAGGTGGCAATGACTTCAGCGACCTCTTCGGAAGGCTCCCATTCTACCGGAATCATGGGCCTGGGATTCTGAAGCTCTTTTAGCAGAAAGGTCTGCTTTTCCTGCTCGTCCCAGCTCTGGTAATCTCCAATCCCGAGAGCCCTGGTTAACTCACTGACCGTCCGGGTATGCCTGCTCGCCTCCTGACGAATATCCAGACGTATCAGGGTGAGACCAAAGCTGTGAGCACGACGAATCATGTCCAACAGCGGACCATCGGCGATGACCCCAAGACCCACTTTATGCAACGAGTGATAGCAGAGCTCCAGAGGCTCAACAAGATCTTTATGCTCAAGAAGCACTTCAGAAGAACGGGGTTTATCGGCCAGTGAATATTCACACCAGCTTCGGGCCTCTCTGAGACGTTCCCTGAGTTGCCTGAGAATCACCCGGTAGGGCTCTCGACATTCCCCCAGTTTCTGCTTCATTTCTTCACTGCACTCTGTCATGGAGAGTTCTCCAATAAGAGGCTTCAGATCCCTGAGGTACAAATCCGCAGCCATCCAGCGGCTCAACAAGAGCACTTCCTGAGTCACCTCAGCGGTGACGAATGGATTCCCATCCCGATCCCCTCCCATCCAGGAAGAAAAACGCACCGGCACAGCATCCAGTGGCAGACCTATGTCCGTGTGTTCCCTGAGCCGCTCGTCTATGGCACGAACAAAATCAGGAACCGCATTCCACAGAGAGTGCTCGATGGTAGCAAACCCACCCTTGGCCTCATCAACAGGCGATGGCCGCTTCATCCTGAACTCGTAAGTGTGCCAGGCCTGAGCAATCAACTGACGAAGCCGGTCTTCATGGCGGGCCCGTTCCCTGAAGCTCAAACGGCTGCTTTCCAGCTTGCTAAGGCACTCAAAAATTGATTCATGTTTCTGGATCAGGGTTCTGCGGGAAACTTCGGTGGGGTGAGCGGTCAACACCAGCTCCATATCCAGACTGGCTACACTGTCAGCGATCTGCTCTTGACTGAAACCCTGATTTCTCAGCCTGGCCATCAGCTCATCGAAGTGATCCGGGACACAGAACGTTTCGCCATGGCTGACGGCAATGCTGTCATATTGCTCGGCCAGATTAGCCAAATTGAGAAAATGACTAAACGCTCGTGTGACGGGCACCAGATCGTCATCGGAAAGGTTTTTCAATTGATCCAGCAAAACATCCCTATCATCCTCACTGCCTGCTCTTGCAGCCTTGGAAAGCTGACGAATACTTTCAATACGATTGAAAAAATCCTCGCCATGATGCTCTTTAATCGTTTGACCCAACAGTGTTCCCAGCAGGTTCACGTTGCGACGCAAATTCGCCTTGCTGTCTGTCATAGATTTAACTTCCCGGGGTTTTACCGTGAAATTTCTTTCACTCTGGCACTTTGTTCATGGCTTAAAGGCACGCTCACCTTAATTCTGATGGAGGGAATACCAGCAACTTTTTGAACGAAAGCACCGTTTATCCCTCATTTTGATGACGTACAACTTCGAGAATCACTGAGCCTATACCATAAAAACCGAATAAAAAAGCTTTCACAAACACTCACTAAGACAAACAAACAAATACAGGACACAAAAAACAGGGACATATCCGATTAAAGAAGGATTTTGGAGATACAATCAACCTCGCAAGCCCAAGAGGGTTTTCGCAGAATCTGACGTATCCCCATAGATCTTGTAATATGTTAATTTGATGATTAATGAAGCAAGATTTCTCGCTGTTACGAGGTATCGACATGAACGAAAAAGACCCCTTTGAGTGCACCACCTGCAATACTGTAGAGGTTGGTACCCTGATCCGCGACGATGATACTTGGGTTACCCTGGAGATTCGTGGCGACAAGGCAATTTCAGCCCGGGACAAGTTCAGGAAAATTGAACAGCGAGCTCTGTCAGTAGGATCAGGCAACTGCAAGGTGCAGTCGGAAACCAGTCAGGAAAACGGCATCACCGTCATCAAGGCGATGCTGGACTTTGACTGCACGGCAGAAAAGCTAATCTTTCAAATGTCCCTGCATAACAGCTCCCAATAAAACGAATTGCATTCAATCAACATTTATGCCCCTGACGCCGAGCTGTCTTTCTGGCCAGAAGTGATCACACCAAAAGACTGTGAATTTTACTACCAGCAGCTTCTATCCGGGACCCGGTGGCGTCAGGATAAGATCACGCTTTTTGGAAAAGCATTGGATTTACCCCGTTTACAGGCATGGTATGGCGATAAAGGCATGACCTATAGCTACTCTGGCCTGACGCTGGTTCCAGAGCCATGGACACCAGTACTACTGGCAATCAAAGAAGTGGTCGAGCAAGCCTGTCGCTCATCATTCAACACAGTGCTGCTCAATCTGTATCGTGATGGTAATGACAGTAATGGCTGGCATTCCGACGATGAAGCGGAGCTGGGCGAACACCCCGTTATTGCATCAATGAGCCTGGGTCAGGAAAGACGCTTTCGACTGAAACACAAAGAGGGCAAGTCCAGAGGTATAAGTCCTTTGTCGATAAATTTATCTCCTGGCTCACTGCTGGTGATGTCAGGCTCAACCCAGCGCTACTGGCAGCATTGTATTCCCAAAACATCCGGAACCGTTTTGCCCCGTATTAATCTGACTTTCAGGAATGTCATGCATGGCCCGAGCCCAGTGCCAGCGCTGTGAGCGTCCTTTGCAATTCTGCATCTGCCAGGATCTACAGCTTGAGCAGGCCTGCTGTGAACTATTGATCCTGCAGCATCCTGATGAGGTCAAACATCCGCTGAATACCGCCCGGATTCTCAAACTAGGCATTAAGAACTGCAAGATTCTCGTGGGTGAGGACTTCAATGAAAACCCACACCTCAAGATCCTTTTAGAAAACAAAAAAGGCTGTTTACTTTTTCCGGGCGACGGGGCTCTTCAATCGTCTGAATATCAGAAAATCCACGGCCTGCCTGATGTTTGCATTCTGCTGGATGGTACCTGGAGAAAAGCCAGAAAGATACTTCACCTCAATCCCCAGCTTCAATCTCTACCGTGGATATCCCTGTCAGAAAACCTGGAATCCAGCTACCGAATCCGCAAAGCACCCCATCAGTCAGCTCTGTCCACTGTCGAAGCCGCGGTATGCCTTATGCGAGTTTTTTCAGGAGACCCGGGGGTTCACCAAAACTGTCTGGACAGCTTCCGGACAATGATTGACCGGCAGATCGAAGCCATGGGTCGAGATGTCTACGAAAAAAATTATAGAAACCGATCAAAATGAACTACTTTCAATAAGCATTGTGATCACTTGAGTCACAATCAACGCCTCAGTCAGGTTACTCATTGGTTGCGCTTTCTTTTGCAGCAAACGAACAGCAGATAGTCAGAGATTTTTTCCACTGTATTTGTGCAATGAATGAATTGGCCGAAACAATAAAGAGTAAAGGAACAAAAGTCCTTTGTATCCTTGGACGTTTTCACGGTAATCAGACACAGAGTTCAGAATAATAATGACCGACGCCTCCCTAAAATCTTCTTCCCGCTGGTTCTGGGTGTCACTCCTGATACTGATTGCGGTTCTGATCCGGCTGCTCTCCCTCGGCCTGTACCCTCTGATGGACACCTCAGAAGCCCGCTACGGTGAGATCGTCAGGCTGATGGTAGAGACTAACGACTGGGTCATTCCGTATTTTGATTATGGTATCCCGTTTCTGGGTAAACCGCCGTTGTTTATCTGGCTTTCAGCCGTAAGCTTCAAGTTATTTGGCATCAATGAATTTGCCGCCCGCTTACCCTCCCTGATTTGTAGTTTGGGTATTCTGGCACTGGTCTGGAAGCTGGCCCACTTTCAAATGGGGAAACAAAAGGCAAAAATTACAGTACTGTTCCTGATCACTTCTGCTACGTTTCTGGTTCTTTCGGGAGCTCTTCTGGCCGACCCGGTCATGACCCTGACGATCACTCTTATCCTCTGCAGCTTCTGGATGGGCTGGCACTATCAAGACAAATCTATGGCACTGCGGTGGCAGTATCTGTTTTTTGCGGGTTGCGGTCTGGCATTTTTGGCCAAGGGGCTCGCTGCTGTGGTTCTGGCGGGCGGTCCGATTTTCTTATGGTGCCTTCCAAAAGCTCGATTGATAACGCTGTGGCACACATTCCCCTGGATCAAAGGCACTGTTCTGGCGGCCGCCATTGCCCTTCCCTGGTATATTAGTGCAGAGATACGCAACCCCGGCCTTCTGGAGTACATGTTTATTGGCGAACATTTTTCCCGCTATCTGGATTCCGGCTGGCAGGGTGATGAATACGGCAATGCCCATGTTCATATGCTGGGGGCCATCTGGGGTTACTTGCTGGCAGGAGGCTTTCCCTGGACATTCGTGTTACTGGGAGTCGTCATTATCCAACTCTGGAAATTCTGGCAAAAGAAGCCCACACTGCAGTTGCAGGAATGGGATTACTTCCTGCTCTGCTGGCTGCTCTTTCTGCCTCTTTTTTTCACCTTCACCGCCAATCTGATCTGGACTTACACGCTGCCTGTGATGCCTGCTCTGGCACTGATTATTGCAAGACTGTTTGGGGAGCGTTGGCCTAGCCATTCCGGGAAGCTTATTGCCCTGGCGACCCTGACACCTCTGTTGATGATTATCACTACCATTGTCATGATGAACGACGGTGGTAAAAAATCTCAAAAGTACCTGGTCGCCGGCATGATGACTCACCCGGCTGAGCAGCCCGGTCATCTTATTTACTTCATGAAACGCCCCTTCTCGGCTCGCTTTTATTCCCAGGGCCAGGCCCTCTTAGCCTTTGATGAAGAGGAGATCCTCGATCAATTACACAAGAATCGCAGAGACTTTCTGGCCACTCGTGACGGCAACATTAATATGCTGTCGGACCCACTGAGAGAACGCTTCGAAAAAGTGTCCGAATATAGAAACTGGACCCTCTGGGTTGAGAAAGAATAATGCCTTCTGAAAAGTGCACAACTACTTCCATTTGATATTGCAGCCAACACTGGGACTTTGATTCTCTGATACACGCTCTCCCGCCAACACTGCGTCCATTGCGGACCTCAAATCGCTTCCGGTCACAGGCTTGTCATTACCGGGACGCGAGGCATCAAACTGACCTCGATAGACACACTTCAATTCGACATCGAAGAGAAAAAAATCAGGCGTACAGGCTGCATCATAAGCTTTCGCCACTGACTGACTTTCATCATAGAGATAGGGAAACGGGTAAGATTTTAATGCCATATTTTCAGGAGCATCATCAGGATAGCTTTCAGCATCGTTAGCACTGATAGCCACTATGCCAAGATCTCGATCGGCATAATCCTTGCCCAACTGCACCAGTGCATCTTCAATGTGAATCACATAGGGACAGTGGTTACAGATAAACATCACCAAAACGCCTTTCTCTTTACTCACTTCCTGCAGTGAAACCGACTGCCCGGATGAAGGTTCAGGCAATTCAAAATCAGGGGCAGACGAGCCCAGTGCCACCATATTCGAAGGGGTCAGAGCCATTGGGGTATTCTCCAGCTTGTATCCCACAATGCATGCTAATCCGTTGTGGGAGAGTTGTCGGGAACAGAAAGTTACTGCTACATTGGAAGTTCCCAAGTCAATTATTTTCATTTATGGGTAGGCACACCTCTTTTAATAAAGACAAGGCGCTGAATAACGCACTCGCTCTCTTTTGGTCCCGAGGATTCTCGGCGTCTTCTCTAAGACAGTTAGAAGAAGCCACCGATCTGCACCCGGGTAGCCTTTATCATCATTTTAAAAACAAAGAAGGCTTATACCTGCACGTCTTACGGTATTACATTGAACACTACCTACAGTTGAGAATCCAAAAGTATCTTGGTTCGGGCCCTCCGCTAGAAGGTTTACGCCGATTTCTGACAGCTGGCTATCGACATCCCCAAGACATGCAGTACCAGAACTGCTGCTTTCTAGCCTGCACCAGCACAGAACTTCACCTGTTGCCAGATGAGGCCACAAAGCTGGTCAGACAGGCTGTCAATACGATTCAGCAAGCATTATTGACCCAGGTACTCAAGGGAACGGAAAAGAACCTCATCGCCCCCAGTTTGAGCAGCACGGATGCTGCAAGGGAACTCACCAGCTTTTTTCTCGGCCTTCAGTTAATGGCCAGAATCAGTCCCAATCAGCATCAATTAGATCTACTGGTCAAGCAAAGCCTTGGGCATATTCTGAACCCTAAAACATGATCGGGAAGGAAGATACCATGAAAAGGTTTGTCTGCAATATGTCCAAGGACTTATGCCCGGTTAAACGTACCAGAGCTCCAGTACCCCTTATTCTGGTGCAAGTTGGTGCAAACTTTCTCAGACGGATCGCTGAATAACCCCAACAGAAGATGACGACTGGCAATAGAACAACGCAAGAGCGAGAGCAGCGAACACTTCAACCAGAAAAAGCACCTGAAGCACCAAGCTTCAGGTGCTTTTGCTATGAAAGTTTAATCATACAAGTCGTCATCTTCAGGCTCTTCAAAGAGGCTTACTGCTCCAGATGGCGCTGATGCAGGGGGGGTATCCTGAAAACGGAATGGGGTCCCGGTTTGGCTTGACCGCAAGTGAAACGTTTCATAACGGTGAATATCTGATTCCCCAACGCTGCGCCTCGCCGTGCTCATGGCGTGCTCAAAATGGCTGCGCGTCAACATGTAACTATCAAGAGATTCTTCAACATCCATTGCCTCACCCTGAGCTTCCTGCAGGTTACGCGTTCTGCCAATGTACTCCCTGACTGCCTGTTGTATTGCTGTCTGGCAGATTTCGTTAATATCAGCTCCAGAGAAACCTTTGGTTTTAGCAGCTAGCTGCCTTAAATCAACATTATCCTCTACCGGTGTATTACGCAGGACAGCTTCGAAGATATGCAATCGGCCTGCAAGATCTGGCAGTGGAATGTAGATGTGCTTGTCGAAACGACCCGGTCTCATAAGAGCTCTGTCAAGAATGTCTGGTCGATTGGTGGCGGCGATGATGTAAATGTTATTCCGTTCAGCTATACCATCAATTTCGATTAACAGCTGATTCAGGACGCGATCGCTTGCGCCACCAGCGTCACCCATTGATGCCCCTCTGGAGGACGCTAAAGAATCAATTTCATCAAAAAACAGGATGCACGGTGCTGCCTGTCTGGCTTTGTCAAAAAGCTCACGAACATTGTGCTCTGATTCACCAAACCACATAGTCAACAACTCTGGCCCTTTTATGGCAATGAAGTTAGCCTGGCAATCGTTGGCCAGGGCTTTGGCCAACTGTGTTTTGCCACAACCGGGGGGGCCATACAGAAGCACACCCCGTGACGGTTTCTGACCAAAATGCTTGAGCAGCTCGGGCCATTCAAGGGGATAGCGAACCATTTCCAGCAATGTCTTTTTGACATCCATCATGCCACCGATGTCTGCCCAGGTCACAGCGGGTATCTCGACAAAGGTTTCTCTGAGCGCTGATGGGTTGGAGGAACGGAGAGCCTGATCAAAATGGGCCTGAGTGATTTCCAGACTATCCAAAAATCTGGCATCAATATTCTGCTCATCATCCAGAGTAGTTATATCTATTTTTTCCCTTATACAGATCATGGCGGCATCACTAATAAGCTGTGCGATGTCAGCGCCGGTGAACCCATGGCAGGTTTTTGCGATCTTTTCCAAATCCACATCATCGGACAGTTTTTTGTCCCTGGTATGAACCTGAAGGATTTCCAGGCGACCGGTTTGGTCAGGAACGCCGATGTGGATTTCTTTATCAAACCGGCCAAATCGGCGCAGTGCCTGATCAATGGAATTAACCCTGTTGGTGGCTGCCAGAATCATAACCTGCCGTCTGGGCTGCAAACCATCCAACAAGGTAAGCAATTGGCCTACCACACGTCGCTCTACTTCACCCTGAGTTTTGTCACGCTTTGGGGCTATCGAGTCAATTTCATCGATAAAAATAATGGCAGGCCTGTTTTTTTCAGCTTCTTCGAAAGCCTTTCTCAGATTGGATTCTGACTCACCTGCCATTTTACTCATTATTTCCGGGCCATTAATGATAAAGAGGAAGGCACCGCTCTCGTTGGCAATAGCCCGGGCAATCATTGTTTTTCCATTTCCCGGTGGTCCACTCAGAAGTATTCCTCTTGGAGGACTCACATTCAGGGTATTGAAAAGTTGTGGGTAACGCAGAGGAAGCTCAACAATTTCGCGTATTGTTTGAATCTGTGGTCTAAGCCCACCAATATCATCATAACCAACTTCAGTGATTGAAAACTCATCTTCACGCTCGACGGCATGGCCCTCACAGAAAATTTGTGTGTCCGAGGCCACTATGCACCCACCTTCCGGATCTGTTTCCATCACCTGGAACTGAACGGTTCGAATTCCTGCAGTTATAGGAATGATGTCTTTTTTGGCAACGGGTCGATACGCATCACTAAAAAATGGTTTCAAAAACACCTCAAACAAGTTGCCGGTAATGCCTTCAAGGCTATCTTTTATCGGCAATATACTCACTCGTTTACCATAGGGAAGATTAGGAATGTGGGCGATTTTGACTATATCTCCCAGCCTCACTTTAAGGTTTTTCCGCATTGCACTGTGCATCCTGATCCTGCCAGATGGCTGATTCACATCCGATAAAACAATGGCTATAGACGTTTTTCGTAGTTTGCCGATTAGCTGGACGGTGTCTCCACGGAACAAGCTTGACTGATCCATATCACTCACTGAGATTGTGACTACGGAGTAATCATCATTGATAGCCTCATCAACAATAAAACGCGAGGAAGTTGCCTTACCTGCTTCGCCAGAGGTGGGTGCGGGCGAGGCGGAAAGCTCTTGTTCTGACACGCTCCCTTCGCCGGAGTCTCCCCCACCATCAGGCCGTTGACTGATGTTCTTGGGCAATTTTTTTGCTGGCGCCCCAGCTAAATGTTCAGGGGGGTCGGATGGGGGTTCCGGATCCCGTGGCATTTTCCGGATTCGCCAGTGCCATTGATGCCAACCACCTCCGGCAGGCACTCCGGGGCCGAAATACTCTGGATACAGGAATTCAAGCCACATCTGGAAATACAATGAGAGTAGCCGCCGGTATTCTTCCTCACTGATATAATGAACCTGCTTATTGTCATCCAGTCTATAAAAGACATTACCATGCTGATCAGTTGTTCTGGTGGCCACTATCTGTCTATTGGCCGCTTCCTGTGCTGGCTTCTTTTCACTCCAGGGGGGGGGGTCTTCTAATAAAGGGAAAGGGGCAATAGTTTCTGACAGGTCCAGAATCCATTCATGTCCATCATCGAACCCCCAACTCAGACAGTGTTCGTCATCGCAACTCCGGGGAGTAAGATTGTTCGTCGTTTTAGTATTCGGTGTTATGACGCCCTTTGAGCCGGGAGGCCCGGGCAGGAAGACATCATTTGGTCTGGGAACAGGGTGGGCTGGCTCCCATTGTAAACTCGTGTCAGGGACTGATATAGGGACTGGCACAACTTCTTCAGTGGCTTTTGTCCGTACCTGTTCAGGGTAAAGTTCTGACTTGCCTTTGCCGGGTAAGCGCCAAGTCCATTGACCCGGGACTCCCTGGTCAGGGGCCAGTTGAATATTCAGTTCGTTTGGCAGGGGCAGGCAGCCTGGCTTGGAGGTGGGGAGGGGATCATCAGGCTCAATACAAAAGGACGGCTCAGGCCTGGTCTCCTGGCCGATGTCAGAATAGGGAAAACGATTAAAAGAGATGTGATAGGCAAGAGGGAGTAGAAGAATGGGCAACGGAATACTGGATGGGTTGTAAGTGCCCGGGGCGGAGCCGGAATAGCCCGTCGTCACAAACGTCCCGCTCTGTCCGGACAAGGTTACGACAGGCGTTAACAGAAACGAAATGCCTAGAAATAATCTCGGCAGGGAGCGCAATTTCATATCGACGCAGTTCAGATCAGTCTTGTCTGATCGCTGAGAGACAGTTAACAAAGACAGAATAAAATAGAACATAACCTGCCACTTATATCATCCTGTAAAGAGCCTCATTGGATGGCCTTTGCCATTTGTACCAGATCTGTATAGCACCGCACTGGCGAGCATGCCACGAAGAGAGATAGCGGTAATCAACTTTCTGCAAAAACCTTCAACCTTCATCACTGGCAAATTGCAGATATTGCCGCATTGGGTGTTAAACAAGTTCTGGTGCTTAGCAGCTCAGGTCAGGCTGGCTGAGTGGTTCAGATCAACACGCCAAAACCTGAGGACAACTCCCCGTTAAAATCAGCGCTGACAGTTTTACCATTAACAGGGTGAAAACGAAGGTTTTCTTGTGTATGTTTTGCCATAGCGGGTTCCGGTTTGTTTCGTCCCAGGCTTTTTTGGTCGACCCAATCCTATGAGGCGGTTGGACGGAACCTGCCTGATTTATGAAACATTCGGGTTAGACGATCACCACTGCTTGCAAGACTATTAACTTATGGCCATTCAACAAATCATTGTACACCAGCTGAAACAATCCCCTGGCAGTGACTCCCTGATTGCTATTCCGGCAACTCACAGCCTGCCCCCCACCCCGGCTCTGGAGTCGATGCTGGACGACCTGCTGCAAACCTACAACAAGAAACAGGACAAACAGTATGGTCAGTTCAACCCGGACGCCGAAAGTCCTTTCCCCGGGGAACTGGGTGATTATCTGGTAGAAAAAATGGATTTTACGGCCCTGACCCGCAATACCCTGAACCAACTTCTGGAAAAGCTCGATCAAGCAGGTGCGCTGGGTGGAGGGTACCTTCTGTTTGCTGATTACCAGCAGGGTCTGACCCGATACTTCATGCTCTGCATGTTGACCAGCAACGTCAGCATCACCGTTACAGATGACCTTTCCATTCAAGATGTAGCCTACCTGGATACGACCAGAATGCCGTTGGCCTGCCGCATTAATATCACCGAGTGGCAGGGTAACGAAAACAGCGGCCGTTACCTCTCTTTTTTGCGCCCCCGTGGTGGCCGTCGCCTGAGCGATGTATTTCAGGAAGCTCTGGGCTGCAATGAAACCAGCAACAGCAAGGAAGAGGCTGACACGCTGGTCAGTGCTGTAAAGGAGTACGCCAGAGAAGCGCCTTCCCTGGAAAATCACCGGGAAGTCAGTCGACAGGTCTATGACTTCTGCCAGACCAAAATGGATGATGGCGATGCCCTGACTCTGGATGAGCTTACCGGTTACCTGAGTGAGGCCGGCTCTGATGATTTTGCCCGTTTCGTCAACACTCGTGACTATGATATGAACCAACCCATGGCTCCAGAGAAACGCACTCTGACCAAACTGGTTAAGTACACCGGTCGCAGCAAGGGTCTTAACATTGCTTTTGATGCCGAGCTGCTCGGTACTCAGGTAGTGTACAACAAAGACCTGAATCAGCTTGTCATCAAGGAAGTTCCAGCCAAACTCAAGGAACAACTGGAAGGCAACAACTGACGTTTGAGGCGAGCTATATTTGCATGCCCTCATGAGCTCTGATAGATCTGTTAAGCGGTCTTTATTAGGCCATTCACGATCTTGTTGATGGCTGCAAATGATCTGGGTTGTCACAATCAAGTGACAACCGGGACATCCGATACATAAGGGATGACTTCACTGTTTCCGGACTCCACCATGTCTAAAGCTCATTTACTGGCCGCACTGTTTTTTCTTCTCGCTTTTATGAACCAGACTGCAGCTTCAGAGCCGCCTGTCAAAAACAATCACTTGACTCCGGAACACCTTCTGAAGCAGGAGTTATTGCTGAACCAGTTGATCGTGAATATTCACCTGCTACAGGTCGACTTTCTCAACAAGGAGGCCAGAGTGAAAATGCAGGACAATCTGGCTCTGCTGAACCAGAACATCCCTGCCTTGCCATGGCAATCCGGAGACCAGGAAACTGCAAAGTTGATCTCGTCGACCCTGGCGCTATGGCCTATCATTAGCCGACACGCCGCCTGGATGGCTGATTTACCTGCTCACTCTCGCCCCCCGGAAGCCTCTACACTGCTCTTGGCTCTGGCCAGGCTGGATAGAAAGCTACTGCTTCTGAGACAAAAAATTCTGACCCACAAACCACACAGAGGTGAAAAGCTCGGCTTTCTAGAGCAGGCACTACTCATGGAACGCCTGTCACGTCAATACCTCAGCCTGACCTTATCTGAACTAAAAGAGGACAAAAGCGCTTCAGGTCGGCTTCAGTTGCAAACCCTGGCCGGGCATTTCGAACAAAAGCTGTCAAAACTCGGTGAACAGTATGGTGGCCATGCTCATGCTGCCAAACCGATCAGACAGGCTCAGGTGACCTGGAATTTCATCAAGGCGGGATTGGAGCAATTTCCGGATAAACCGGTTCCTGAATTGATCGCTCGCTATGGCAGCACCATCGTCAGACGCCTGACTTCTGCACATAAGATGTTCTGACCTGCAAAAATACATCGGCTTCCCCCCACGGGAAGCAAACAGGAAAGCGTTCACTTTGCTCAAAAATACCCGGTACAGGGCAATACTCCTGAAGAGGATAGCTGACAGAAATCACTCTGCTCCCGGGTTTAAGAGCCAACATTCTCAGCGTCAGGCAACGAATAGTGAGATCATCCAGATTAGATGCATAGAGATAAATGACCGTGGCAGCCGAAAGATCCACCTCCAGATAATCACCCTCGATAACGTTTAGTTTGTCCAGCTTCATTCTTCGACTGACACGCTGCAGTCTCAGACAAAACGTGGGGACCTGCTCAATCGATGTCACTCGAACGCCCGCAAAAGCAGCCATCCAGAGCGAAGTAAAACCGCTGCCTGCACCCAATTCAAAAACATGATCCTGAGACGTTATTCCAGACTTTTCACAAATATCATCTAGCACCGTTAAAGGCGTTTCACCATAGAGATATAAGTCGTCTGACTTTTTTTTAATCAGGAAGCGCTTACTAACTTGAAAAGGGCTGTCCAGAAGATATCGGAGCTTCAACTCAAGAAAGGCTTTAAGGAATGTGCGCTGGGACGAATAACGACAAAATACCTTGAACAATTCAACCCATTCGAAATATTGAACTCTTAACGCCAATAAAATCAGTTTCACTCGCAGCACCCATATTCTATGCCAATCAGAACTAGATTGATCAAGAGCTTGAATCTAGTCAACATGATCAAGCAACTAACCAGCACACATGTTCAGATTATTTTGGGTATTTCTCGGTCAAATTCGGGTTTCCTATTGGCACATTGAGTGCTTAGGTAGCATACTCTAGGGAGCTGAGAATACGGAGTGGCAAATGGAAGAAACCCAGACCCGCCTGTGCCCTGAAGATCAGGCCAGGGTTGACCGCTTTATCACTACTGGAACCAATGCTAATGAGCGCAACCGTTTCAGACCTTTGAAGCTGATGTTCTGGCTGGCAGTCATCATTGTCATGCTAGGTGTTCTCAGCCGCCTGATAGGCGTCTTTGTCTTGGGTTGAGCCCGTCTGAATAGCCGTAGGGTGTGTTTTTAATCAGTTTCCCCCCTCTTTGTAACCATAAAATCAAGAGGCGAGTTGGGCATTTTAGACTGATTCAAAACACTCCTTTATAAAAATAGAGAGAATAAAGTGACTGATCAGCTGCATAAAATTGTTATTGTTGGAGGAGGTGCCGGAGGGCTGGGATTAGCTACCAGACTGGGTAAGAAACTGGGCAAGAAGAAGAAAGCCCGGATTACTCTGGTGGATGTTCGAAAGACTCATTTCTGGAAACCTCTTTTGCATGAAGTGGCCGCCGGCTCCCTGAATGCCTTTGAAGATGAGCTGAGTTATCTGGCTCAGGCAAAATGGAATCATTTTCACTTTCTGCCCGGCAGAATGTGCGGTCTGGACCGGGATAATAAAACCATTACCCTCGCCCCCATTAACGACGATAACGGAGAAGAAGTCGTTCCCGAGCGTAGCCTGGAGTACGATGACCTGGTGATCTGTTTAGGCAGCACCGCAAATGACTTTAATACCCCGGGCGCGGTGGATCACTGCCTGTTTCTGGACAACCGGGAAGAAGCGGAAAGAGTACATACTACGCTTTTGAATCACTACCTTCATGCCCAGGCTTCCCGGGAAAAATCGCCTGAGCTAAACATCGCCATCATTGGTGCCGGAGCAACCGGGGTGGAACTGGCCGCAGAACTTCACCATGCAGCCATAGAACTCGCCCGATATGGCCTGGACGCTATCCAGCCCAATAAAGTAAAGATCACTGTCATAGAAGGCAGTGACCGAATACTGCCTGCCCTGCCCGCTCGTATCAGCAGCAGTGTACACAAGCAGCTGCAAAAAATGGGGATCATGATACAAACCCGTCAGCTAGTGAGTGAGATTACTAACAAAGGCCTGAACACAAAAAGCGGTGACTTTATCGACTCCGATCTCAGTATCTGGGCGGCAGGTATCAAAGCGCCGGCCTTCCTGAAAGATATTGCAGGCCTTGAAACCAATCGAATTAACCAACTTCTGGTCAAACCCACCTTGCAATCTACTCTGGATGATCACATCTATGCACTGGGTGACTGCGCCAGTTGTACGCTGAAGGACAATAACGGCGAACCGATCACCATCCCCCCCAGAGCCCAGGCAGCCCATCAGCAAGCCGAGCTGCTGGCCAAGAGCCTCACAGGAAACGTTCTGCAGGGTCAGCCCCCCTTAACCTTTACCTACAAAGATTACGGCTCTCTGATCTCACTGAGTCGTTTCAGCGCCGTAGGTAATTTAATGGGAGCCATCACGCGCGGCGATATGATGGTGGAAGGGATGATGGCCAAGATGTTTTACATCAGTCTATACCGAATGCATCAGGTAGCGCTGTTTGGACGGCTCAGGACAGGAGCACTGATTCTGAAAGACTTTATCGGAAAAACAACACGTCCCCACTTAAAGCTGCATTAGTTCATTTTCAGAAGACAGAAAAAAAAGCCGGTTCAATGAACCGGCTTTTTTCAATGTGGTGGGTCGTGTAGGATTCGAACCTACGACCAATTGGTTAAAAGCCAACTGCTCTACCAACTGAGCTAACGACCCACAATGCCTGCTGAATACGCAACTCAGAAAGCAAACTCTTGCATAAGACTTTAAAGTGGCTCCCCGAGCTGGACTCGAACCAGCGACCCAATGATTAACAGTCATTTGCTCTACCAGCTGAGCTATCGGGGAAAAAAAGTGGTGGGTCGTGTAGGATTCGAACCTACGACCAATTGGTTAAAAGCCAACTGCTCTACCAACTGAGCTAACGACCCACAATGCCTGCTGAATGCGCAACTCAGAAAGCAAACTCTTGCATAAGACTTTAAAGTGGCTCCCCGAGCTGGACTCGAACCAGCGACCCAATGATTAACAGTCATTTGCTCTACCAGCTGAGCTATCGGGGAAGAAAGTGGTGGGTCGTGTAGGATTCGAACCTACGACCAATTGGTTAAAAGCCAACTGCTCTACCAACTGAGCTAACGACCCAAGCCGTTTATTAAACACGCAGTTCAATAAACTTTCAACTCTTCAATCGAAAGTGATCAGAAAGAGTTGGCTCCCCGAGCTGGACTCGAACCAGCGACCCAATGATTAACAGTCATTTGCTCTACCAACTGAGCTATCGGGGAATCGTTGTCGACGATGCTTTGCGTCATCACCTAACGGCTGCGAATATTAATGAGATTTCTCGCTGAGTCAAGTACTTCACCCCAGCTTTGTTCAAAAAGTTTCTGAAAAAAGACGCTGGAAATAACAGGCTGATCTATCAAACAGGAGTTAAACGCCCGTCACTTCCGAGCCTGCTCTTTAACACAGAACTCCATAAACAGAAAAAGCCACCCGAAGGCGGCCTTTTCAATCATCAAATGACGAAGTCTGTGATTACAGGCCTTCAGCACTCTCAGACAGGTACTTGGCAACACCAGCAGGGGATGCATCCATACCCTTGTCACCTTTGCTCCAGCCAGCCGGGCAAACTTCGCCATGCTCTTCGTGGAATTGCAGGGCGTCAACCAGACGAACCAGCTCATCCATGTTACGACCCAGAGGCAGATCGTTAATGATCTGGGAGCGTACAACACCGTCCTTATCAATCAGGAAAGCACCACGGAAAGCGACACCGCCTTCGGACTCAACGTCGTAGGCTTTACAGATGTCGTGAGCCATGTCAGCTGCCAGAGTGTACTTAACAGGACCGATGCCGCCCTCACTGACAGGTGTATTGCGCCATGCGTTGTGAGTAAAGTGAGAGTCGATGGAAACACCGATAACTTCAACGTTGCGCTCTTTGAACGCATCGATTCGGTGATCCAGAGCGATCAGCTCGGAAGGACAAACGAAAGTGAAGTCCAGTGGGTAAAAGAACAGAATACCGTACTTGCCACGAATCGCCTCGGACAGGGTAAACTCTTCAACAATCTCGCCATTGCCCAGGACGGCAGGAACAGTAAAGTCAGGAGCTTTCTTGCCAACCAGTACGCCCATGAATTTAATCTCCAAGGTTTAGTATGTATCACTGCGATCATGCAAACATTGCAGTCATCGCAATCATTGAAGCGAGAACATAATACACCTCATAACGGCCTTAGCCTATAAACCCCTGCACAAATATCTATTAATTTTCTCTTTCAAAAGATAGATAAAATCTATCACATTTAACCAATCCATTGGATTCAGTGATCTTTTCACCGCAAGCGATGGGAAATATAACCCCAAGAGATTTAACAACGACTACAACCGATAACGCAAATAAGACATATTCTCATTATATTTCAATACGTTACCTTTGACATAAGTCATTAAGGTTCCATACTTCTGTAGCCTGTACTTTTCAGAGACAGGCATTACATAGCTCCTGAAAAGAGCTTCTGTAATGCCTTCTTAAATTTGTGACTGTATGGAGCCTCTATCATGCAAGGCAACAAAGATGTTCTGGATCATCTTAATCAAGTATTGATGAATGAACTGACTGCCATTAATCAGTATTTTTTGCACGCACGAATGCTCAAGAACTGGGGAGTTAACAAACTAGGCCAGTACGTATATAAGGAGTCCATTGATGAAATGTGGCATGCCGACTGGCTGATTGAGCGAATTCTTTTCCTGGAAGGCATGCCCGACTTTAAATACATGCAAAAGCCAATCATTGCCGCGGATGTTAAGGGGATTCTGGAAGCTGATCTGCAGCAAGAACTGAAAGCGATTCCCCCATTAAAAGACGCTATCGATCTCTGTGAAAAAGTAGGTGATTATGGTTCACGTCAGTTACTTGAAAAGATTCTGGCAGCGGAAGAAGAACACATGGATAGTCTGGAAGTCCATCTGAACCGCATCAAAACCATGGGGATGGAAAATTATATTCTCTCTCAGAGCGAGGAAGACTAGCAGCCTGTCGGACTTAAGCATCCGTAGCGAGGATTGCAAGAAATTGAGGATAAAAATTTCTGCTTCTGAGGAGAATAGCGAGCTATTTGACGAAGAAGCAGGAATTTTTAGACCAATTTATTGCAACCGCAGTAGGACAGCCTTAAGTCCGACAGGCTGCTAGGCGGGAGGATCATATCCTCCCCACCTTGAAGAAGGCCAAAATTATTCAGCGCTTTCCTCTTTGCCTGCAGCGGCCTTGATCATCTTCTGAAGATCGCCGCTGTCATACATCTCAATCAGAATGTCGCTACCGCCAACCAGCTCACCCTTAATCCACAGCTGTGGGAAGGTTGGCCAGTTAGCGTATTTTGGCAGATTGGCACGAATTTCCGGATTAGCCAGAATGTCTACATAGGCGAACTGCTCGCCACAAGCCATTAAAACCTGCACCGCCTTGGAGGAAAATCCACACTGAGGCAGCTTGGGAGAACCTTTCATGTAGAGCAGGATGTCATGTGTTTCAATCTGCTCTTTAATTTGATCCATGATATCCATGAAATCACCTCATCACCGAAATGGAATCAACGGCTTTTATATAAGTAACTAACCAGGTACTTAAGCTGTTGGCACTGGCATAGCATTCTAAAGAAAATACCTGACTTACACCATTGGTTATACCAAAATCCGGGCAGATAACGACTGCCTGACGGTTGCCTGATGCAGGAACTTAACGTTCTTCACATCAGTCTAAAACCTTTAAATAATTATCTTACGAGATATGTGAGTACACACAAACACAGATACATTATTACGATCTCTCTGACAAAGAGCCTGAATACATTGCAAAACGCCCACGAAAACCAAGATCAAAACTTCTCTTGTTCCCACTGGTTCAGGCTGCTTTATACATCTATCTTTAAGCCTTCGAGACTCTTAATTAAGGATTTTAATTGAATGTTAAACAAGAATACTTTTCGCTCAGACAGCCTTTATCAGAGGCTCTTGATCATTTCCCTGGCACTGATGTTATCAGGGTGCACCGGGTTCGTTCAAACCAAAGAACCAACCCTAAACCAGTACCAACTGGATACAAACCTGATCATTGACGAGCGCCCCCTGGAACCCCAGAGCATCACCATCTCAGCGGATCAAGGCACCACTCTCTATTTCGAAGATGCTGAAAATAACCAACTTTACAAAGTTTTCTACATGCTAAAGCCTGGTGAGCAAAAGGGAACGGTAGAAGTTTTCACCAGCGTCCATACCGAACTGATGGCGCCCTCATTTCTGACTTATGAAGGGGAAGAAGCTTCTGCCGTCACTTCCCCCCCAAAACCACCTGTCATTGAAGTTAAGGTCAGGGCATCACCGGTTAAGCCAGCTCATCCCTGAGTTCGTTAGCCACCTGCACCATATTGCTCAGGGCTGCTTCCACCTCGGGCCAATCCCGGGTTTTGAGACCACAGTCCGGGTTGACCCATAAACGCTGCGCAGGGATTTTTTCAGCGGCTTTCTTCATCAGCTGTTTCATCCACTGTGGCTCGGGAACGTTGGGGGAGTGGATGTCATATACCCCGGGCCCGATCTCATTGGGATACTCAAACTGCTCAAAAGCATCCAGTAACTCCATGTCAGATCTGGAGGTCTCAATGGTGATGACATCGGCATCCATTGCTGCGATGTACTCAATGATGTCGTTAAACTCGCTATAACACATGTGGGTATGAATCTGGGTTTCATCCTGAACGCCACTGGCAGCGATCCTGAAGCTTTTTACTGCCCAGTTCAGATAGTCAGGCCAGTCTTGCTTAGACAAGGGTAAGCCTTCGCGAATCGCCGGTTCATCAATCTGGATAATGCCAATACCCGCCTTTTCCAGATCCACGGCTTCGTCCCTGAGCGCCAGAGCCAGTTGCAAGCAGGATACACTACGATCCACATCTTCCCGGGGGAAAGACCAACAGAGAATGGTTACCGGACCTGTGAGCATACCCTTCATCCACTTACTGGTCTGGTCTTGGGCATAACGACTCCAATTAACGGTCATGGGCTCTGGTCTGGAAACATCACCAATGATGATGGGAGGTTTTACGCAGCGGCTGCCGTAGCTCTGAACCCAGCCATTGCTGGTGAAGGCAAAACCATTGAGCTGCTCACCAAAATACTCGACCATATCATTACGTTCGGCTTCGCCATGAACAAGAACATCCAGTCCCAGCGCCTCCTGCCTGGCAACAGTGTCCCGAATCTCCTTTTGCATAGCTTCTACATAGTCATTCTCACTTAGCTCACCTTTCCTGAATAAACGACGCTGCTTTCTGATATCAAGTGTCTGTGGAAAAGAGCCGATTGTCGTAGTGGGAAACATCGGTAATTTAAGTCTGGATGCCTGGACAAAAGCCCTCTCGCGATAAGGCAGATTACGCTGGTCATCACCACTGCCGATCCCGGCAACCCTGTTCTGAACGGCCTCGTTATGTATTCTTGATGACTGATTCCGGGTTTCAACCGCTCGATCTGATGCAGCCAGGGCAGCCTGAACTTCAGGGCTCTGATCGTCTGAAAGCAAGCGAGCTATGGAAGATACTTCCTGACACTTCTGCACGGCAAAGGCAAACCAGGATTTCAATTCATCATCCAGATTCGTTTCATATTCAAGATCAACCGGTGTATGCAACAGTGAACAGCTGGGAGCAACCCAGAGACGGTGCCCCAGACGCTCACTGGCTTCGCGAAGTTTATCAACAATAGAACGAATATCCGCCTTCCAGATATTTCTGCCATTCACCACACCGGCCGAAAGCACTTTGTAGGAAGGCAGCCGGTCAAGGATTCCCGTCAGTTGCTCAGTATCACGAACCAAGTCAACATGCAGACCTTCAACAGGTAAATTCACCACGGTCGTAGTCGAGCCATTGAGGCCTCCAAAATAGGTCGCCAGCAGGATCTTCAGATCTTTGCCTTGCAGCCTGTTGTAGGTAGACTCAAAAGCCTGATGCCATTCGGTTGGAAGATCCAGCACCAGGATGGGTTCATCAATTTGAACCCACTCAACACCTAATCTGGCCAGCTCATTGAGTACCTGCCCATAGACCTCTATAGCATCATCCAGCAGTTCCAGACGATTGAAAGCCTCCCCTTTCACCTTCCCAAGCCACAGCCAGGTGAGTGGGCCTATGAGTGTTGGCTTAACCTTAAACCCTGCATCCAATGCTTCCCGGGTCTCACGAATGAGTTCTGTAGACGACAACTTTAAGGTCTGCCCTTTGTGAAGCTCGGGAACAATATAGTGGTAGTTGGTATCAAACCACTTGGTCATCTCACAGGCTGCTGCCGGAGTACCGTTGGGAGCCCTGCCGCGGGCCATACGAAACAGCGTATCAATGTCCTCACAGTCTGAGTCTGCACCGAACCTAGCCGGCACGGCTCCCAGCATGAGCGAGTGATTCAACATCTGATCGTACCAGGCAAAATCCCCAACCGGAACCAGGTCCAGTCCAGCTTCCTTTTGCAGAGCCCAGTGCTGCCGCCTGAGGCGTTTGCCCTCCTCTAACAGCCTTTCCTTACTCAGCTCACCCTTCCAGTAGGCTTCCTGCGCTTTTTTCAGCTCGCGATTAGCACCAATCCGTGGAAAGCCACCACTGTGTGAGATTGCCATAATCGGATTCCCCAGAGCATCCGCTCTTGTTTATTTAAAAAGATTTGTTCATAACCCATGGCGACATAAAATTACTCTGTCGTTCATGGCTAGCTATTGTCTTTTCGAAATCTGCCGTGGCTGCGAAGTCAGTGTCCTCACGCCCGGCTGCTCATCGGGTATTAGTCTGGCCCACGAAAGAACTTGAATCAAACTCATTTTACTAATGATAATAGTGAGCAGAATTGATAATCTTTTAAAGAATAAATCCCCAGACGAGACATTTCTTATCATGACAACCAACATAGGATTGGAACTGAGGCATCTGAAAACACTTCACGCCCTGAAGCAGACCGGCAGCCTTGTTGAAGCAGCCAGAATCCTGCACCTGACTCAGTCTGCTCTTTCCCACCAGATCAAGGAACTCGAAGCCCGGATTGGTATGGAATTATTCATCCGCAAAACCCGCCCACCCAGATTTACATCAGCAGGCCTGCGCATCCTGCAGTTGGCAGACGAACTGCTTCCCCAACTAAGACATGCTGAGCAAGATCTGTTCAGGCTGGCTGGAGGGGAATCAGGACGACTGAACATTGCCATTGAGTGTCACAGCTGTTACCAGTGGCTAATGCCAACCATTGACGCTTATCGTCAACAATGGCCGGAAGTGGAGATGGACTTTGCCACCGGCTTCAACTTTGCCCCCTTACCCGCCTTATCGAGAGGAGAGCTGGATCTGGTGGTAACCTCTGACCCGATGGACATTCCCGGTCTGACGTATATCCCGCTGTTTCGTTATGAGATGCTACTGGCTCTCTCCAGACACCACTCCCTGCTGAAAAAGGAGTGGATCGGGCCTGCTGATCTGGAAGAAGAAACACTGATCATCTATCCCATTGATCACGACCGGCTTGATATCTTTAATCGTTTTCTGGATCCGGATGACGTAGAGCCCAACCAAGTCAGAACGGTTGAGTTGACTCTGATGATGCTGCAGCTGGTTGCCAGTCAGCGCGGTGTCTGTGCTCTGCCTAACTGGGCTCTGGCGGAGTACCTTGAAAAAGACCATGTAGCAGCAAGAAAGCTGGGAAGCGAAGGTCTCTGGTCAACACTCTACGCAGGTATCCGCGTGGAACAGAAAGAACAGCCCTATATTGCCGACTTTCTGGAAACAGCCAGAGAAACCTGCTTCAAAACGTTACCGGAAATTCTTCCGGCCCTGCCGGAATGAAAAGCCTTGAAGGAGGGAAACAAACAAGGCTACTTTCAAACCAGGCCTTCCAGTCGTTCAGCGTCTCTGCTTGCGAGGTAAAACAAGACTGAACCGGGCGCCCCCCAGAGGACTGTGGCTGACCATTGCACGACCGTTGTGCCAATACATAATTCGCCGCACGATGGAAAGCCCCAGCCCATAACCGCCTGATTTTCTGGTACGACTGTCATCCAACCTTGAAAACGCTGAAAAGACTCGATCCCATTGATCCTCTGGGATACCGGGGCCGTCATCGTCCACATCAACTCGACAAGTGTCTTGTGTTGCAGAAAATCTGACCTCCAGTTTACTGTCTGCATAGCGACAGGCATTACCCACCAGATTCTGGATAGCCCGGTGCATATAGCGACGATCAATGTCCGCAAAGCGACGTGGGTCAAGTATATTGCATGGAACGTGCTCAATGGCCACACGATCCTGCAGGCGCTTGTGCTCACTGACGACCTGACCAATGATTTTATCAACATCTTGCCGCTTGAAACGCACCTCTGGTGCACCCTGTTCAAGATTGGCATAGGTCAAAATCTCATCCACCAGGTTATCCAGTTCCTGAATATCCTTATCCATGCCTTCTAACTGATGATCTCTTTCTTCAGACGTCCTGGCGTCGGCCACCAGATCCAGACCAAACCTGAGCCGGGCTACGGGGGTCCTCAACTCGTGAGAAACACCCCTGATCATTTCTTTCTGCAAACTTAACAGTCTCTGGATATGACCCGCCATGGCATTAAATGCCTGAGCCAGACGACCAATAGAGTCGGCACCATGCAAAGAGACACGAACATCAAAGTCGCCGCGGCTGAAACGCGTGGCTGCTCTCTCAAGCTTACGCAGTCGTTTTTCCATTCCCCGAACCAGAATATAAATGGCCAGACTCAGGGAAGTCAGTACAAACAAACCAATGGTCAGCATCAGCTTGAAAGGATAAGGATTCAGCAACCCTAATGGTCCCATTCTGATCAATCGGGATTCATCAGGCAGACTTGTGTAGATAGATACCGTCTGTGCCTCATCATCCAGCAACATCATCATGCTGCCTTTACGAAGCTGCTCCTGTTGCACAGGCACTAACCGGGTTTGAGAAGGCTCCACCAGATGGACAGGGTAACTGAAGCTATTGACAGACAACTCTTTCAGTTTTTCTGCTCTGCGAGCGACGGGAAAACGCATTAATTTGGCTTTTAGAAGGCTGAGAGTACCACTGGCTGTTTGCTCCGATATAGACGACACTACACCTTCCAAAAGGCTGTCTCCCGTCAGAGGTGTCATCACCAGTGCACTGTTCTGATCCAACATACGAACCTTGATACCATCGTGCTTCAGAGATTTGAATTGATCCTGATCCAGACCTGAATTTTCAGGGCTCACCAGCTCAAAGGGAATCGCAAGACGCTTTCCCCAGTCTTCGAGCCAGGGCTTACGTTCGTCTTCAGGCAACGATTCAACGGTCTCGGCGATCAGACGAAAGGTTCCCCTGACCATATCTTCACGATATTCAGCCTGTCTTATTCCATTGATCAGCGTAACGGAAATACCAGATAGAACAGCGACGAGCACCAGCGTAAACAGGAGCCCGCCATATATGCGTAAGAAAATGCTACTCACAGGTTTCTCTACTTAGATAACTCAGAGCGGTTATTCGCTTTTAACGAAGAGGTAACCTTTACTGCGAACAGTTTTGATCAAACGAGGGTGCATGGGATCGTCGCCAATCTTAGGTCGAATGCGAGACACCCGAACATCAATGGAACGATCCTGACCATCGTACTCTATACCACGCAGCTGAGAGAAAATTTCTTCCCGGCTCAACACTCGACCCGCATTGGAGCAGAGCAACCACAGCAGGTCAAACTCAGCACTTGTTAATTCAACACTAACATCGTTCAGCCAGGCTTCTCGCATAGAGTTATCCACAACCAGCGGACCAAAAATCAAGCGACTGTTGCTTTGCTCTTCCTGTTCTTCCAGAGGCCCCTGATTTCGGCGCAGCAAAGCTCGGATTCTGGCTAATAGCACTCTTGGACGAACCGGTTTGGCAACATAATCATCTGCTCCCATTTCCAGCCCCAGTACTTCATCCAGGTCATCGGTCCGGGCGGTCAGCATCAGAATTTGTCCGGCATACTGCTCACGAACCCGGCGACAGATGGAAACACCATCTTCTCCTGGCAGCATCAGATCCAGCACCACCAGATCAGGACGCTCTTCAAGAATACGACCAACCGCTTTGCCACCATCACCTTCTATAGAGACCGAGAGTCCATTGTTCTCGAGGTAGTCCCGGGTGAGTGTGGCCAGCCGTTCATCATCCTCAACAATCAGGATTCGACCTGTTTCTGAATTCTCCACAGCCAAACTTCCAAAGATTATAAAAATGAAGACTATAAGCCCGACGGGAATTGCCAGGCTCAGGTGATGGATACTACTACAGCATTGCATTAGAGTCCCTACATGACCTGTAAATTCCCCAAAAGGTCATTTTCCTGCCCTAGCAGCCTGTCGGACTTAAGCGTCCGTAGCGAGGATTGCAAGAAATTGAGGATAAAAATTTCTGCTTCTGAGGAGAATAGCGAGCTATTTGACGAAGAAGCAGGAATTTTTAGACCAATTTAT
>NZ_JAGRPU010000030.1 GCF_024606225.1 Endozoicomonas sp. ISHI1
CCTGTACTTTCCCATTTTCGTAGTGTTACTGGGTCTGTACCAAGTAAACGAGCTGCCTCACCTATCTTCACTAATCTCTTATCCATTCTTGAGATTGTATTAGATAGTTTTAGATTATAATAGATTACTGCGAACTGTTTTTAACCCCTGACCCTGTGCGCTTCTGCCAAGGTTCATCAAACCTGTCCTCAAACTATCCTGACGCTGTGCTGCCCCTTCCCGGACGGTATTGGCGGCGACAATACTGGCACCGTTCCAGCTCAATGACCTCATGCGCTCCCGGGCCTGTTTCTGCGCCCCTGTCAGTCCGGCACCATTCTTACGCATCACCTGCCCGGCAAAATAACTTGAGCGCATCAGGGCATCGGGAATGTCGTGAACTTTTAAGCTAAAACAGAGTCTATCTTCCAGAATCAATTTTGAATATCGCTACTCACCAAAGTGAAATAATAACGATTGAAAAACAAACTATGAATTCCATAAAAAACCTTTCCTGTTTTGGTACTTCACTCCCATCAACACCGGATCAAGCTCGATCAGAAAGAACCAGTGGTACCGCTATGGGCAGGAACGTCATGGTACGTGACAATAAAGAGTTTTCATTATTGCTCGACTTACCAGTGGATATACAATCCAAAATATATTCCTATTTGCAGGCTCATGATATTACCCGTTTAACACGGGTAAATTCATACATGAACAGTACAATCAAAAACGATACTTCAATAGCAAGGGCCTGGTATCGCCAATTTCCTTCATCACAGCAGGCTCTGATGGAGACAATCGTCACTGCAAAAGATAAAGATCAACTCGAGGATTGGTTGAGGCGCTTTACAAAGGATGAGGCATTAATCAAGTCAATCATGGATTGCCAAACGAGTGTTTATTTTCCTGCGCTGTTCTTTTCCTCTATCACTAAACTGATGTCTGAATGTAAAACATTTAAATTGGAGACAAAAGCCACTCTCCCCATCTTTGCTACACGGAACTTGCACACCACTGCTACAAAGAAATTGGCAAGCTTCGGCCTCGATAGTCGCCATATTTTGATCGTCAGTGACAATAAAACGTTGAAAATCTATTGCTGTGAATCATGGACAGTAAAAGGCACTATTTCCCATGATAACACTATCAATGAGGCCACCTTCAGTGCCAGTGGCCGCCATGTGGTGACCGCAAGTAACGATAAAACCGCAAAAATTTATGCTCTGAAGACCGATGGATCATGGGAAGAAAAAGCCACTATTACCCATGATGAGACAGTCTCCTCAGCTACCTTCAGCGCCGATGAGCGCTACGTGGTGACCGCCAGTAGAGATGGCAAGGCGAAGATCTATGGCAAGCAAGACGATGAGTCATGGGTAGAAAAAGTCATTATTTCCCATGATAGACCTGTCAAATCAGCCACCCTCAGCGCCGATGATCGCTATTTATTGACTGCCTGTATGGATGGCAAGGCGAGAATTTATAGCATAGAGGACGATGGGTCATGGGAAGAACAAGCCATGATTTCCCATAATAAACCTGTCTACTCAGCCACCTTCAGCACCGATAACCACCATGTGGTGACCGCCAGCTTCGATCAGGCGAAAATCTATAGCCTGGAGACCGATGGATTATGGGAAGAAAAAGCGATCATTACCCATGAGGATCTGCTCTTCTCAGCGGCATTCAGCGCCGATAACCGCCATTTGGTGACCGCCAGTGTGGATGGCAGGGCGATAATCTATGGCAGGAAGGACGACGGATCATGGGAAGTAAAAACCACTATTTCCCATAATAATAATCTGGTCTTCTCAGCCACCTTCAGCCCCGATAGCCGCTTTGTGATCACTCACGGTCGCGATGAAAAGTCGAGAATCTATGGCCAGAAGGACGATGGATCATGGGAAAAAAAAACGACCATTTCCTATTATTTTGCGGGCATTAAATCAGTCACCTTTAGCGCCGATAGCCGCAATGTGATCATCCACAGTGGAGATAAAAATTTGAACATCTATGGCCAGAAGGACAATGGTTCCTGGGGAAAAAAAGCGACCATCTCCCATGTTTTTGGTGTCGCATTAGCAGCCTTTAGCGTCGATGGCCGCCATATGGTCACAGCCAGAGGAGACGATAATAAGGCAAAAGTTTATGGCCAGCTACGTGATGGATCGTGGCAAAAAAAAGCCACCATTTACCATCATTGTGTGATCAAATCAGCCGCTTTCAGTCCCGATGGCCATGTGTTTACCATACACGACGATAATACGGCGAAAATCACTGAACTAAGGATGGATGACTGATTATTTGCTGTCACTTATTAGCCCGGGCCCACATTATTCTTATGCATCACCAGCTCGACAAAATAACTTGAGCGCAACAGGGCATCGGGAATGTCGTGAACTTTTAAGCTAAAACAGAGTCTATCTTCCAGAATCAATTTTGAATATCGCTACTCACCAAAGTGAAATAATAACGATTGAAAAACAAACTATGAATTCCATAAAAAACCTTTCCTGTTTTGGTGGTTCATTCCCATCAACACCGGATCAAGCTCGATCAGAAAGAACTAGTGGTACCGCTATGGGCAGGAACGTCATGGTACGTGACAATAAAGAGTTTTCATTATTGCTCGACTTACCAGTGGATATACAATCCAAAATATATTCCTGTTTGCAGGCTCATGATATTACCCGTTTAGCACGGGCAAATTCATACATTAACAACCTACTCATAAATGATAATTCAATAGCAAGGGCTTGGTATCACCGGTTTTCTTCATCACGCCAGGCTCTGCTAAAGAGAATCGTGACTACAAAAGATAAAGATCAACTCGAGGGTTGGTTGAGGCGTTTTACAAAGGATGAGGCATTAATCAAGTCAATCATCGATCGCCAAAAGAGTATTTATTTTCCTGCGCTGTTCTTTTCCTCTATCGCTAAACTGATGTCTGAATGTAAAACATTTAAATTAGAAACAAAAGCCACCCTCCCCGGTGGTAAAGCTATCTACCGCCGTGATGGTCGCCATATTTTGATCTTTAGAAACAATAAAACGTTGAAAATCTATTCCCGGGAGGACGATGGATCATGGACAGCAAAAGCCACTATCTCCCATGATAACAAAGTCAACAAGGCCACCTTCAGCATCAATGGCCGCCATGTGGTGACCGCAAGTAACGATAAAACCGCAAAAATTTATGCTCTGAAGACCGATGGATCATGGGAAGAAAAAACCACTATTTCCCATGATAAGCGAGTCTCCTCAGCGACCTTCAGCGCCGATGACCGCTATGTGGTGACCGCCAGTGCAGATGGCAAGGCGAAAATCTATGGCAAGCAAGACGATGAGTCATGGGTAGAAAAAGCCATTATTTCCCATGATAGACCTGTCAAGTCTGCCACCCTCAGTGCCGATGGTCGCTTTTTATTGACTGCCTGTATGGATGGCAAGGCGAGAATTTATGGCATGCAGGACGATGGATCATGGGTAAAAAAAGCCATAATTTCCCATGATAATCCTGTCGAGTCAGCCACCTTCAGCATCGATGGCCGCCATGTGGTGACCACCAGCTTCGTTCTGGCGAAAATCCATGGCCTGGAGGCCGATGGGTCATGGCAAGAAAAAGACATCATTACCCATGAGTGTCTACTCAACTCAGCGACATTCAGTGCCGATAACCGCCATTTGGTGACCGCCAGTGACGATGGCAGGGCGATAATCTGCGGCAAGAAGGACGACGGGTCATGGGAAGAAAAAACCACTATTTCCCATAATGGTGCGGTCTACTCAGCCGCCTTCAGCCCCGATAGCCGCTGTATGATTAGCCGCAGTGGAGATAATAAGGCAAAAATCTATGGCCAGAAGGACGATGGATCATGGGAAAAAAAAACGACCATTTCCTATTATTTGGCAAGCATCAGGTCAGTAACCTTTAGTGCCGATAGCCGCCATGCAGTCATCCAAAGTGAATATAATTTGAAAATCTATGGCCAGAAGGACAATGGATCCTGGGAAAAAAAAGCGACCATTTTCCATGTTTTTGATTTCAAATCAGCAGCCTTTAGCGTCGATGGCCGCCATATGGTCATAACCGGAAACGATAAAACGGCGAAAATTTATGGCCAGTTAAGCGATGGATCGTGGCAAAAAAAAGCCACTATTTCCCATCATCGTGTGATCAGGTCAGCCACCTTCAGTGCCGATGGCCATGTATTGACCACCCACGACGATAATACGGCGAAAATCACTGAACTAAGGATGGATGACTGATTATTTGCTGTCACTTATTAGCCCGGGCCCACATTATTCTTTCTCATCACCTGCTCGGCATAATAACTCGAGCACACCAGGGCCCCGGCGAGCCACTTAACGTCCAATGGGTAAATGGTTTTTGGTGGGCTGCAGTTACTGATCCGGAAGGGCCATTCTGCATGTGTTGAAAGACAGCATTGATCATTTTCCCGGATCAAAGTCCTGCCTTCTTGTTAGTTACGATTAGATCAATATTGTGAACTTTCATACTAAAACCGAGTCTAATTCGCAGAATCAATTTTGAATATCCCTGCCAACCGGGGGAAAACAACAACTTTTAAGAAACGAACCATGGACTGCATAAATAACCATTCCTGCCTTGGTGAGCCACTCTCATCAACACCCGATCAATCTCAATCAGAGACACCCATTGCTACCACTATGGGTAGGGACGTCATTGTGCGTGACAAGAGTGAGTTTTCATTATTGCTCGATTTGCCCCCGGGAATACAATGCAAAATTTTCACCTATTTGCGTGCTCATGATATTAGCCAATTAACACGGGCAAATTCATACATTAACAACACGCTCAAAAATGATGCTTCAATGGCAAAAGCATGGCATCGCCGGTTTGCTTCATCACACCAGGCGCTAATAAAAACAATCGTCACCGCAAAAGATAAAGATAAACTCCAGAAATGGTTGAAGCGTTTCACAAAGGATGAGTCATTAGTCAAGTCAGTCATGGATCGTCATGAGAGTATTTACTTTCCTGCTCTGTTCTTTTTCACTCTCACTAAACTGATGTCTGAATGTAAAACATTTAAATTAGAGACGAAAGCCACCCTCCCTGTTAATAGTCGGAATTACCCCTCTTCCTTGAGCCCCGATGGCCAACATGTGATGCGCGAAATTGACGATAAAACCCTGAAAATCTACGGCCAAAAGGGCGATGGATCATGGAAAGAAGAAGCCACTATCTCCCATGAAGACAGAGTCAACTCAGCCACATTCAGCATCGATAGCCGCTATATAGTGACCACAAGTGGCTATAAAAAAACAGCGAAAATTTATGGCAAGCAGGACGATGGGTCTTGGGCAGAAAAAGCCACCATTTTCTATGACTACTCCATCGTCTCTGTCTCCTTCAGCTCCGATAGCCGCCATTTGGTGACCCACAGTGACGATTACAAGGTGAAAATACACAGCCAGAAGGACGATGGGTCATGGGCAGAAAAAGCCACTATTTCCGATGATGACAATATCCTCTCAACCACCTTGAGTGCCGATGGCCGCTATTTGGTGACCGCCGGTTTAGACGGCAGGGCAAAAATCTATGGCAAGCAGGACGATGGGTCATGGATAGAAAAAGCCATTATTTACCATGATAAACATGTCTACTTAGCCACCTTCAGCGCCGATGACCGCTCTGTGGTGACCATCAGTCGCGATCAGAAGATGAAGATCCACGGCCTGGAGGCCAATGGTTCATGGGAAGAAAAAGCCACCATTTCCCCTATTAAAGACGTCAACTCAGCGACAATCAGCGCCGATAACCGCCATTTGGTGATTTCCGGTAAAGATGCCAGGGCGATAATCTACGGCAAGAAGGACGATGGATCATGGGAAGAAAAAGTCATTATTTCCCATAAATACTGGGTCTACCCACCCACCTTAAGCCCCGATAGCCGCTGTGTGATCACCCGTGGTAGAGATCAAAAGGTGAAAATCTATGGCCAGAAGGACAACGGATCGTGGGAAGAAAAAGCCACCATTACCCATGGTAATTATGTCATATCAACAACCTTGAGTGTCGATGGCCGCCATGTGCTCACCGCCAGCGACGATAAAAAGGTAAAAATTTATGGCCAGCAAACCGATGGATCCTGGGAGGAAAAAGCCACCATGTCCTATAACAGTGAGATATTGTCAGCCACCTTCAGCGACGATGGTCATGTGTTGACGATCCATCGCGATAAAACAGCAAAAATCATTGAACTACGAATGGATGGATAAATGACTGATTGTTGCAGCCGCAGAATCAATTTTGAATATCTATGCCAACCAGGGAAAACAACAACTTTTAAAAGACGAACTATGGACTGCATAAATAACCATTCATGCCTTGGTGAGCCACTCTCATCAACACCCGATCAATCTCAATCAGAAACACCAACTACTAGCACTATGGGTAGGGACGTCATTGTACGTGACAAGAACAAGCTTTCATTATTGCTCGATTTGCCCCCGGGAATACAATCCAAAATTTTTACTTATTTGCAGACCCGTGATATTGCCCATTTAACACGGGCAAATTCATACATGAACAACACGGTCAAAAATGATGCTGCAATGGCAAGGGCATGGTATCGCCGGTTTGCTTCATCACACCAGGCTCTTATAAAGACAATCGTCACTGTAAAAGATAAAGATGAACTCCAGAAATGGTTGAAGCGTTTCACGAAGGATGAGCCATTAGTCAAGTCAATCATGGATCGTCATGGGAGTATTTACTTTCCTGCTCTGTTCTTTTTCACTCTCACTAATCTGATGTCTCAATGTAAAACATTTAAATTAGAGACAAAAGCCATTTTCCCCGGTACTGGTGGGGGGAACTCAGCTGCCTTCAGTGCCGATGGCCACCATGTGGTGAGCACCATTGGCGATAACAGGTTGAGAATCTTCGGCCAAAAGAGCGATGGATCATGGCAACCAAAAGGCACTTTCTCCCATGATGACTACGTCATAACGCTCACCTTCAGCACCAATGGCCGATACCTGTTGACCACCATTAGCGATTACAAGGCGATAATTTATGGCAAAAAGGACGATGGGTCATGGGAAGAAAAAGTGACCATTTCCCATCATCGCCATGTCTACTCAGCCAGCTTCAGTGCCGATGGTCGCTATGTAGTGACCGCCAGTGGAGATTGCAAGGCGAAAATTTATGGCCTGAGCGACGATGGCTCATGGGTAGAAGAAGCCATTATTCGCCACGATCGTCCCGTCGAATCGGCCACCTTCAGCGCCGATAGCCGCTATGTGCTGACCGCCAGTAATGATGGCAAGGCGAAAATTTATGGCCGAGGGGACGATGGGTCATGGGCAGTAGAAGCCACTATTACCCATGACGACGAGGTCATCTCGGCTAGCTTCAGCCCAAGTGGCCGCTATGTGTTGACCTGCAGCAGAGATAACAAGCTGAAAATCTATGGCCTGGACGATGGTTTATGGGAAGAAAAAACCACTATTTCTTTCAACAACTGGTTACACTTAGCAGCCTTCAGCACCAATGACCGCTGTGTATTGACCGCCAATCTCGATAACAAGGTGATAATCCATGGCCTGGCTGACGATGGGTCGTGGGAAATAAAAGCGACTATTTCCCATAATGACAGGGTCAACTCGACCACCTTCAGCCCAGATAGCCGCCATGTATTGACTGGCAGTGATGATGGCAAGGCGAAACTCTATGGTCAAAAAGACGACAATGGATCATGGGAGGAAAAAGCCATCATTTCCCATGACAAAACAGTCTTGTCAGTCAAATTCAGCGCCGATAGCCGCCATCTGATCACCCGTAGTGGAGATAATACAGTGAAAATCTACGGTCAGAAGGACGATGGATCATGGAAAGAAAAAGCCATCATCTCTCATACTTGGGATATCAGATCAGCCACCTTTAGCGTCGATGGCCGCCATGTGGTCACCGCCAGTTTCGATGGAACTGCGAAAATTTATGGTCAGAACAGCGATGGATCATGGGATAAAAAAGCCACCATTTCCCATCCTGATGCTACTCGATTAGCCATCCCCAGCGCCGATGGCCATGTTTTGACCATCAATCAAGATGATCCGACGAAAATCACCGAACTAATGATGGATGACTGATTGTTTACTCTCACTCATTAGCCCGGACCCACATTATTCTTATGAAACATTTACTCAGCACGATAACTTGTGCGCACCAGAGCACCGGCCATGACTTCGACAAAACCTCTTTTGACATCCTCCCCGCCGTAAAAAGGGTGTCGCAAAACTCTCTCCAGCGTGGGAACGGGGTGACTTCCTTCATTCCCGGCTTCATTCCGATCTTTTGTTTGCGATACTGACGGTTCTCTTTGGCTTCAATGGCCGAATTGACCAGCCCAAAACCACGGGCACCCCCCCAGCAAAAGCATCTGTGCTTTGGTAATTCATTTTGATTCCCTTCTGTTAATTGCCTACAGTGACAGGGCTATGGAGGTGATTTATGGAAAACTTGTATGACACTGATTTTTACACATGGTCCTACCAACAAGCCGAGCTTATCAGGCAAGGCCGTTTCAATGAACTTGATATGGACAACCTGATCGAGGAAGTAGAGGACATGGGCAAAGCTCGTTACCGTGCCCTTGAGAGTTGTCTCGAACAGCTTTTGTCACATGCGCTTAAATGGCAGATGCAATCTGGCAAGGACGATCTGCATGACATGGATCAGTGGTTCCGTAGTTGGTCGATCAGCATTGGCAAACAGCGGATTGCTATTTTGAAGGAATTAAAAAAGAATCCTGGCTTGCACAACAAACTGGATGAAATTTTTCTTGATGCTTACGATTATTCCCGAAAGCTGGCCGCCAACGAGATGCAGTGCAAACCCGACGTCTTCCCACCGCAATGCCCATGGACCTACGAACAGATCATGACAGAAGACTGGCTGCCGGAGGCGGACAATGACTGATCTTTACCAAATCGATTGATGGCCGCCATCTTTTGAGCATCTGTGATAGTAAAACGCTGGAAATCTATGGCCAGGAGAGTGATGGATCATGGCAAGGCGAAAATCACTGAACTACGGATGGATGACTATTTCTCTACTTTGTCACCTTCATCACTCTTGCCGTCATATCCTGCCTGATGTTAGTTACGCTGACATCAATGTTATGAACTTTCATGCTAAAACCGACTCCGACTTTCAGAATCAATTTTGAATAGCCTTGCCAACCAGAGATAAATTACAACTTTATAAGAAACGAACGATGGACTGCATAAATAACTATTCCTGCCTTGATGATCCAATCTCATCAACACCCGATCAATCTCAATCAGAGACACCAGTTGCTACCACTATGGGTAGGGACGTCATTGTACGTGACAAGAATGAGTTTTCATTATTGCTCGATTTGCCCCCGGGAATACAATCCAAAATTTATAGATATTTGCGGGCTCATGATATTACCCAATTAACACGGACAAATTCATACATTAACAACACGCTCAAAAATGATGATGCAATGGCAAGGGCATGGTTTTGCCGGTTTGCTTCATCACATCAGGAAAAAATGAAGACAGTCCTCACTGCAAAAAATAAAGATCAACTCCAGAAATGGTTGAATCGTTTCACAAAGGATGAGGCATTAGTCAAGTCAATCATGGACCGCCATGAGAGTATTCATTTTCCTGCTCTGTTCTTTTCCACTCTCACCAAACTGATGTCTGAATGCAAAACATTTAAATTAGAGACGAAAGCCACCCTCCCCAATCATGGCATGATCAACTCAGCCACCTTCAGTGCCGATGGCCAATATCTGGTGAGAGTCTGTGATAATAAAAGGGTAGAAATCTACGGTCAGGAGAGCGATGGATCATGGCAAGCAAAAGGTACTATCTCCCATGATAAGGAGGTCAAATCAGTCACCTTCAGTGCCAATAGCCACTATGTGGTAACCAATGGTATGGATGGCAAGGCGAAAATTTATGGCAAGAAGGACGAACGATCATGGGAAGAAAAAGCCACTATTTCACACAGACGCTGGGTTAAATCAGCCACCTTCAGCCCCGATAGCCGCCATGTGTTGACCCAAAGTAACGACGGCAAGGCGAAAATCTATGGCAAGAAGGACGAACGATCATGGGAAGAAAAAGCCACTATTTCCCATGATGATCATGTCAATAACGCCAAATTCAGCCTGGATGGTCGCTATGTAGTAACCACCAGTCCAGATCACAGGGCGAAAATCTATGGCCAGATGGACTATGGGTCATGGGCAGAAAAAGCCATCATTCAACACGATGACATTCTCTACAAAGCTACATTCAGCCCCAATAGCCGCTATGTGGTGACCGCCAGCCTGGATGGCAAAGCGAAAATCTATGGCAAGAAGAACGACGGGTCATGGCTAGAAGAAGCCATTATTTCCCATTTTGTCTCAGTCACCTTCAGCTCCGATAGTCGCCATATGTTGATCATCAGTGATGATGACAGGGTAAAAATCCATAGCCTGGATGCAGATGGATCATGGGAAGAAAAAACCATCATTTCCCATAATGAAGAGATCGACTTAGCCAAATTCAGCCCCGATAGCTGCCATGTGGTGACCTACAGTAACGACGGCATGGCGAAAATCTATGGCAAGAAGGACGATGGATCATGGGAAGAAAAAATCATCATTTCCCATAATAGAAAGATTAACTCAGCCAAATTCAGCGCTGATAGCCGCCATTTATTGACCTACAGTAACGATGCCAAGGCGAACATCTATGGCAAGAAGGACGAACGATCATGGGAGGAAAAAGCCATCATTTCCCATAACGACAGAGTCTTCCATGCCACATTCAGCCCCGATAGCCGCCATGTGTTGACCTGCACTGAAGATAAAACGGTGAAAATCTATGGCCTGAAGATCAATGGGTCATGGAAAGAAAAAGCCATCATCACCCATGGTAAGGGTATTGCGTTAGCAACCTTTAGCCTCGATGGCCGCCACATGGTCACTGCCAGTTTCGATGGAACGGCGAAAATTTATGGTCAGAACAGCGATGGATCATGGGAAGAAAAAGCCACTAGTTCCCATCCTGGAAATATCCATTCAGCGCACCTCAGTAACGATGGCCATGTTTTGACTATTGGTGGTACGGCGAGGATCACCGAACTAAGATACTTCCCAGACTCTTTGGGAGTCTCATGTAACATTCTATAGGTAAATGGTTTTTGGTGGGCTACAGGTACTGACCCGAGGCAGGATAACGCAATCAATAACCCTGAGAGACATTCTGCATGTGCTGAAAGACAGAAACCCGCTTTCTGGTTATTGATCATTTTCCCGAATCAACGTCCTGTTTTCCTGTTAGTTTCGCTGACATCAATGTTATGAACTTTCATGCTACAACCGACTCCAAGCCGCAGAATCAATTTTCAATATCCTTGCCAACCAGGGAAAAGAACAACTTTTAAGAAACGAACTATGGACTGCATAAATAACTATTCCTGCCTTGATGATCCACTCTCATCAACACCCGATCAATCTCAATCAGAGACACCAGTTGCTACCACTATGGGTAGGGACGTCATTGTACGTGACAAGAATGAGTTTTCATTATTGCTCGATTTGCCCCCGGGAATACAATCCAAAATTTATAGATATTTGCGGGCTCATGATATTACCCAATTAGCACAGACAAATTCATACATTAACAACACGCTCAAAAATGATGATTCAATGGCAAGGGCGTGGTTTCGCCGGTTTGCTTCATCACACCAGGCGCTAATAAAAACAATCGTCACTGCAAAAGATAAAGATGAACTCCAGAAATGGTTGAGACGTTTTACCAAGGATGAGGCATTAATCAAGTCAATCATGGATCGCCATGGGAGCATTCATTTTCCCGCTCTGTTCTTTTCCACCCTCACTAAACTGATGAATCAATGTAAAACATTTGCATTAGAGACAAAAGCCACCCTCCCCTCTTATGGTGAGACCGGCTCAGCCACTCTCAGTAATGATGGCCGCCATCTGGTGAGTGTCAGGAATTATAAAACGCTGGAAATCTATGGCCAGAAGAGCGATGGATCATGGGAAGCAAAAGGCACTTTTTCCCATTGTGGTCTCAGATCCGTCACCTTCAGTGCCGATGGCCACTATGTAGTGACAGCTGGTGTAGATGGCAAGGCGAAAATTTACGGCCAGAAAGACGAACGATCATGGGAAGAAAAAGCCACTATTTCCCATGATAACTTCCTCATATCAGCCATCTTCAGCGCAGATAGCCGCTATGTGATGAGCTGGAGTAAAGACGGCAAGGCGAAAATCTATGGCAAGAAAGACGATGGCTCATGGGAAGTAAAAGCCATCATTTCCCATAACGCCGGAGTCATTTCAGCCACCTTCAGTGCCGATAGTCGCTATGTAATGACTGCCGGTGGCAGTGGAGACGGCAAGGTGAAAATCTATGGCAAGAAAGACGAACGATCATGGGAAGAAAAAGCCATTATTTCCCATAATGACTTGGTCGCTTCAGCCTCCTTCAACACTGATGGCCGCTATGTGGTGACCGCCAGTGGAGATGGCGTGGTGAAAATTTATGGCCGGGAGGACGATGAGTCATGGGCAGAAAAAGCCATCATTACCCACAGGCTTTTAGTAGTATCGGCCACCTTCAGTGTCGATGGCCGCTATGTGGTGACCGCCAGTTTTGATGGCAAAGCGAAAATCTATGGCAAGAACAACGATGGGTCATGGATAGAAAAAGCTATTATTTCTCATGACGGTTGTGTCAGGTCAGCCACCTTCAGCGCCGACGGTCGCCATGTGATGACGACCAGTAATGATCACAAGGTGAAAGTCTATGGCCTGAATGACGATGGATCATGGGAAGAAAAAGCTATCATTTCCCATAAAAAGGAGGTCAACTCAGCCACATTCAGCCCCGATAGCCACTATTTGCAGACCTCCAGTGATGATGACGAGACGAAAATCTATGGCCTGAAGGACGGTGGTTCATGGGAAGTAAAAGCCATCATTTCCCATGACGATATTGTCAACTCAGCCACATTCAGCCCCGATAGCCAACATGTGATCACCGCCGGTTACGATGGCACGGCGAAAATTTATGGTCGGCAGAACGATGAAGCCTGGAAAGAAAAAGCCATCATTTCAGATCATGGTAAAATCGATTCAGTCACCTTCAGCATGGATGGCCATGTGTTGACCATCCAGACCATCCATAGCGTTAGTACGTTGAAAATCACTGAACTACAGATGAGTGACTGATGGCTTGCTGTCACTCATTGGCTCAGACCCACATTATTCTTCTGCAATACCTGCTCAGCACGATAACTTGAGCGCACCAGGGCACCGGCCACGACTTCAACAAAACCTCTTTCCAGGCCCCACTGACGATACTTCTCGAACTCTTCGGGCGTCACGTAACGTTCAATTGGCAAATGGTTTTTGGTGGGTTGCAGATACTGGCCCAGAGTCAGGATATCGCAATCAATGGCCCTGAGATCATTCATAGTCTCAATGATTTCGTCCTCGGTTTCACCCAGACCCAGCATCAGGCTGGTTTTGGTGAGTACGTCGGGTCGATATTTTTTGGAGTGAGCCAGAACATCGAGCGTCTGTTCATAGCTGGCACGCGGGTCACGAACAGGATGTGTCAGTCGTTTAACGGTTTCAACGTTCTGAGCGAAAACGGCAATACCGCTGTCAACCACAGTTTCTACATCTGCCAATACACCCAAAAAATCCGGTGTCAGCGCTTCAACGTCGGTTGCAGGATTAACTTCCTTCACACGTTTTACGACGGCGGCATAATGACCGGCACCGCCATCTTCAAGGTCATCACGGTTAACAGAGGTCAGAACCAGGTATTTCAGGTTCATCAGTTTTACGCTGTTGGCCGTGTGGTCCGGCTCCTCCTTATCCAGCCAGCCTTTAGGGTTCCCGGTATTCACCGCACAGAAGCGACAGGCACGGGTGCAGACATCGCCCATCAGCATGATAGTGGCGGTACCGGAACTCCAGCACTCATTGATGTTGGGGCACATGGCCTCTTCACAAACGGTACTCAGTTTGTGCTCATGAACAGTCTCTTTGACTTCTTTGAACTTGCTGCCGTACCTGGGCTTGATTCTCAACCAATCCGGCTTGCGCATAAAAGGCTGAACCGCTTCATCGGAGCGATTGCTGGCCTTGATGCCATTCTTGATGGCGGTAATGCCTTTTTCATTGACAAATTTCTCGCCACTCTGAATGGTAACAGCCGGAATCTGGACGGTTGGAATCAGGTTGCTATCGGTCATAGAATCCCAGTTATGTCGATCAGTTGTACCGTTTGTGAACCCGTTCGTTCACTAACTTGAATTTGGAGACAGATTGTTCAGGCCTCTTGAGCCAGATCAAGCTCTGCTTCTTCCTTTAGTGTTTGCGCCTCATTATACCCAAGTTCCTCCATGAGACACTCAAGTAAGCGACTGCTCACTTCATCCCATTGTACAGGATTTTGAAACTCCCTGAGCTGGGCAACCTGTAAACCCTCATAACCGCAGGGGTTGATGCGGGTAAACGGCTCCAGATCCATATCCAGATTGATACTCAGTCCATGATAACTTCTCATCTGCCTGAATCGCAGCCCCAGAGCCGCAATTTTGGCACCATCGATATAAACACCGGGGGCGTCAGGTCTGGCGCAGGATTCGACACCATAGCTTGCAAGCACTTTGATGATGGCATTCTCAATAGCTGACACCACTTTTCTGGGACCACTGCCTGAGCGGCGAACATCCATCAGCAGATAGACCACCAGCTGACCCGGACCGTGATAAGTAACCTGACCTCCGCGATCCACCTGAACCACGGGAATATCTCCGGGTGCCAGAACATGCTCGGGTTTGCCTGCCTGCCCCTGAGTAAAGACAGGATCGTGCTCGACAAACCAGAACTCATCAACCGTCTGCTCATCTCTCTGTTCGGAAAATGCCTTCATAGCCTCGAACACGGGCTCGTAGGGCTGCCTGCCCAGATAGCGGATATTCAGCTTCATCAAAGTACCATTTGCACCCGGCCAGTAGCTTTAAGGTCTTCGAAGATCGCTTTCAGCTGAGACTCTCCGGTGGCGAGAATAGTCACCATGACAGAAGTATACTTGCCGGTACGGCTCTCTTTCAGCCGGAAGTTGCCATCGTAATCCGGAGCATGCTGCTTAACGATAGCGCAGACAGCTTCCTGAAAATCCGGAGCAGCATTACCCACGATACGGATTTCGTAATCGCAGGGAAATTCAATTTTTAGCGCTTCTTGATCGGTCATTTTTTACACTGTTGATAAATGAAATACCTTCAGACTCATCAAGCCTGAAGATATTAGTATTTCACTCACTGGACACTGCCACTGAACGCTCAGGACAACCCCCTGAAGAACAGCACGATACTGTCCCAGAGACGCTTGAAGAAACCACCACGCTCTATCGCAGTTTCTGCTCTGAGAGGGACTTCTTTGACGATCTCATCATCGATAGTCACTTTCAGTGTACCCAGCTGCTGGCCAGCTTCGACTGGCGCTTCAATAATGGGATCAATATCCATGGTCGCTTTCAGTTTCTTACCGGTATGCCTGGGAACTGTGACAATCAAGTCCTTATCGATGGCAATGTCTACCTGATCCTGTGTCCCCTTCCAGACCGGGACAGTTTCAAGCGTTACGCCACCTTTTTTGACATCCACATTTTCGAAGAAACGGAAGCCATAGGTCAGTAGTTTCTGTGCCTCAGCAGCACGCTGTTTCTCTCCATTGGCACCCAGGATAACAGTAATCAGACGACGTCCATCGCGTTTTGCAGTAGCCGCCAGACCATATCCACTGGCTTCAATATGGCCTGTTTTTAAACCGTCCACATTGGGGTTACTCCATAAAAGACGGTTTCTGTTTGCCTGACGACGCAATGGCTTGCCGGTTTTCTTGTTGGTACCGTATTGGTAATACTTCTGAGCATAAAGCTCATAATACTCCGGGTAATCTTTGACAATGTGACGAGACAGTATCGCAAGATCCCTCGCAGTGGAATAGTGATCAGACGCAGGCCAGCCGGATGCATTCATAAAATGGGAGTTAATCATCCCCAGTCGTTTGGCCGTATTGTTCATAAGCTGGACAAAGGCGTCTTCACTGCCGGCAATGTGCTCAGCTATCGCGACACTGGCATCATTACCGGAGACAATAATGATACCTTTTAACAGTTCCTGCACCGGAACCCGCTCACCCACCTCTACAAACATGGTCGAGCCGCCCATTTTCCAGGCTTTTTCGCTGATCAGAACCTCATCATCGCGATGAATATTGCCAGCAGCCAGCTCAACCTCGGCGATGTAAGCGGTCATCATTTTGGTCAGGCTGGCGGGGTGAGAGGTGTCATCCGCATTATCGGAGGCCAGAATTTCTCCACTGTCAGCATCCATCAATACAAAACTGTTAGCAGCGATCTTGGGTGCAGCAGGAATCAGGGCAGCAGCCTGAGCCCGAACGGTTCCGGTCGCCAGAATAAACACCATGAACACCCATCCAGCTACACTTTTCAATCGCTCATGGCTGGCCCGGACAGGATTTAATCGTTTGATCATTATAGAAATTAGCTCTGAAATTCACTGTTGTCGGCCATTATAATGTTACCGACTAATGAGTTTAAGGGAAGCATTGAAAATAGAATGTAATGTGTTCATGGTCTGCTCAGTTAAAGTCTACCAGCCCCCTGTTGGAACATAGGCCTGACCGACTAAAAAAACCTGACTCAGACTACTCCCTGATGGCCTCAGATGCATCTTCGTAAATCAGGTATGGCACGTCAAAATCACCTTCATCGAGCTTATCAAGGAGTTCCTCCAGATGCTCGATCGTTTGAATCGGTCCAATCCTGACACGGTAAAAGGGATCAGGCTCCTCATCCCCTTTCACCACCTTGATATCACTGCCTATGGTTTCAGCCACCTGCCGACGCAATACCTGTGCGTAGTGGTAATTTTTTAGCGCTGCCAGTTGCACAAAGAGCAGTTGATTATTATCACCCCCATTAGCTGCTTCAGTGCTTTTAGCGGCAGCAAGGGATCTCACATCTATCCCCTCTATCAGCACATCAGTCACTCCCTTTTTCGCGAACCCCAGCTTGACGGCAGCGGCATAGGAGAGATCAATAACCCGATCACCATGGAAAGGCCCACGATCATTGACCCGAAGTACAACCGACTTGCCATTGTGACTGTTGGTGACCTTGACATAGGAAGGCAGAGGCAAAGTCTTGTGCGCCGCAGTCATACCATAAAGATCGTAAATTTCACCGTTAGCCGTCTGCTTGCCATGAAACTTGGAGCCATACCATGAGGCCTTGCCTTTTTCCTGATAGCCTTTGGCACTCTTCATGGGGGTATAGGTCACATCATTGAGTTCATAGGGAGAATCCTTGAACTGACCATCATGGGTGACAGGAATGGCATCAGGGATCTGGCTGACATCCCTTTTCTCTGTGGGAGGCCCGTCCTCAACAGTCACACAACCACTTAACAGAAGAAAGGTCAGTCCCAGAAGGCTTCCTGCTATAGATCTTGCTCTGATTATCAATTTCATAGGATATGGCGCTTTAACGTTATTCTGCCTTAGGCTACAGAGCCTGAACGAATATCTGTGACAAAAAAAAAGAAAACCGCTTTTACGCCCGAAGCATAAAAACGGTGCCTTTGTTCATGAACCAGAAGGCTCAGACTATTTAGATTGCTTTCCGGCTAATGTCCTTCCAGACTTTGACACTGATGTTGTATAGCCGGTTTTTACATCCCTCGCTAGCTGATAAACGGCCATTGCATAAAGTTTGCTGCGGTTGTACGTCGTAATGACATAGAAATTATGCATCCCCAGCCAGTACTCCGGCCCCTTTTCACCTTCAAGCTTGATGGCAGCTGCCTTGGCAGTGTCTGGTACAGGGGCCTCTGGACGCCAGCCAGAACCTTCCAGCTGCTTCAGGGTTTTTTTCGGCCTGACGGAGTCAGACACCGCTTTCTCATATTGGCTTCCAGTAACCTTCGCCTTGCTGGCAATAGGCTTGCCGGCTCTCCAGCCATTTTCGCGGAGATAATTGGCAACGCTGGCGATAGCATCTTCTTCCTGCTTCCAGATATTTGACTGACCATCACCGGTATAATCTACCGCGTAAGCCCTGTAACTTGAGGGCATAAACTGGGGTATACCCATGGCGCCAGCATAAGAGCCGGTCAGATCTGAAGCATCCAGTTCCTGCTCGCGGGTCAGAATAAGAAATTCTTTCAGCTGCTGGGTGAAAAACTTGCTGCGCGGAGGATAATCGAAGCTCAGAGTAGACAGCGCATCGAGAACCTTAAAGCCACCGGTCTGGCGACCATAGTAAGTTTCAACGCCGATAATGGCCACAATCACATCCGCAGGGACACCATACTCCTTTTCAACTTTGGAGAGCGTTTTCTGGTGCGCCTCCCAGAAGGTCACGCCAAGGTCTACTCGCTCCGGGGTCATAAAAATCTTTCGGTAGTCCTTCCACTCCAGACGCTTCTCAGCTGGCCTGCTGATTAACTCAAGTACTCTGTCAGACTTGTTAGCCTTACCCAGAATGTCCTGCAGCTCCTTGCGAGAAAACTGTTCGTTCTTGACCAAGTCATCAATAAACGCCTTTACTTCTGGTTGAAGCGCATAATCAGGCTTATCATCGACTGCCTTTTTAGAATCAGCAGCCATTGCCGGTGCCGCTAAAAGACAACCACTGAACAATACACCTGCAACCATGAGTCGAAATGGCGGCAGTCCTAAAAATTCTTTTACCCTTCTTAAGGCCATATGCCCTCCCTGCTACTACTCAGATGAATGCCGTTAGCTGATTGAACTTCATACGGGATAATGTCTACTTTACAGCAGTCACGGAGAGACAACTAGCGTACCGGCTTTATTTAAGTTAAATGTTGCTTTGCCCAATGCAGAGAAACCTGATGTAAAAAAGCCCTCTTGTGAGAACGAACGGATCTTGTGATATCGTTTAAGCCCATACGGCGCTCCTAAACTGCGTGAGTTCGCCAGTGCTTTAACGACGTATGAACAATTGGGGTGTTGGTCAAGATTGCACCTAAACCTTTCCAGCAGCCGGAACCCGCTGTCGTCTTCCTGCTTGCAGACGACTGATATTGGGGGGAGCATTTTGTGAAGAACATCGAACTGACCGGGGGGCAGGGTAGTTGCTGCCCGCAGGATGCCCTGAAACTGAACAGGTTGCATGACAAACACTCAACGTTTAGCGACTGACTGAATGCCTGTGAGTATAGCTCATGCGAGCAACATTTAACCTAAACGGAGGCTGTCGCCTGCGTAATCATTTGATAGGGAACGAACTTATGAAAAAGAGGGTTTTCCCTGCAATTACCGACTTTGCCCCAGAAATGTTTTATGAGTCTGTATCGACATCAACAGACCAAACCCTGCCATCAGGGTAACCAGCGAGGTTCCTCCCCGACTCACCAGAGGCAAAGGCACCCCGACCACAGGTAGCAGGCCGCTCACCATACCAATATTGACAAAGATGTAGACGAAAAACGTCAGGGTAATACTACCTGCCAGCAGTCTGCCAAACAGAGTCTGAGCCCTGAGTGTTATAAACAGGCCTCGACCGATAATCAGAGCATATAATGCCAGTAGAATCAGGCATCCCATCAGGCCAAACTCTTCCGCCAATACCGCAATAATAAAGTCAGTATGACTCTCCGGCAGAAAGTCCAGATGCGACTGGGTTCCCAACAACCAGCCTTTACCATATAGCCCACCCGATCCAATGGCAATTTTTGACTGGATAATATTCCAGCCTGCACCCCAGGGATCACTCTGGGGATTGAGAAAGGTCAGCACCCGCTGCTTCTGATAGTTAAGCATGACAAAATGCCAAAAACCCCAGATAGAAGGAACGGCCAGCATAATCGCAGAAAAAATCAGTCGCTTCCTCAACCCCGCCAGCAGTAATATAAACAGGCCTGAAGCACCAATCAGCAGGGAGGTCCCCAAGTCGGGCTGCCTGGCAATCAGCACGACTGGAATACCAATCAAGATCATTACAGCGACAATATTTTTTAAAGAAAGCGGCAGCTGTCGCTTTGAAACATAAGTCGCCACTACAATCGGCATAACCAGCTTGATGATTTCAGAGGGCTGAAAGCGAATAAAAGGTAATTGAATCCAGCGCTGTGCCCCCTTGGAGTGAATCCCCATGATCAACACAGCGATCAGGAGAGCGACACCGCCAATATATATCCACGGTGACAGCCGCATCAGCAGTCGAGGTGAAATCTGGGCAATGATAATCATGCCAACAAACCCAATGAGCATATAGATGGCTTGTCGAATGACAATGCTCATATCTTGCCCACTGGCACTGTATAAAATAAACAGACCGGCTCCGCAGACAATGACCACAAAACCTATCAGCATAAAGTCGATATGCAAGCGCTCTGACCAGTCAGGTGCCTTGTGAAAGCCCTGCCCTTCATCTAGCTGGCGAACAAAATCCTGACCGGTCATTGTGTGGTCCTCTTGTTGTCAGCACTGGTTTTCTTCTGTTCGGCTCTGGCGAGTCTGGGGAGGAGATAAAAGTCCATCACATCCCTGGCTACGTTGGCTGCACCATTGCTGTTCTCCAATACCACAGCCATCGCTATCTGGGGATCTTCAATAGGCGCAAAAGCCACGAACAGACTATGATCCCGCTCGAACTCCTTGAGTTTTTCAGCATCATATTCTTCACCCTGAGGAATACTGACCACCTGAGCGGTACCGGTTTTGCCTGCCATTCGATACTTCAAGTCACGGCCAATTCGCCAATAAGCGGTGCCCCGATTGTAACTGACCACTTTCTCCATGCCACTGATGACCAGATCCCAATAATGGTTATCCAGCTCAATATCGTGCCCCCATTCGGGGCTTTGTAACTCTGGAATGTCTTCCTTCACTAGGCGAGGTTGTACATGTTTACCCCGGTTGGCAATCAATGTAACCGATTCAGCCAACTGCATGGGAGTCGATAACATGTAGCCCTGACCAATAATGGCAATAACGGTTTCTCCGGGATACCAGGGCTGTCCATAAGCGCCCTGCTTCCACTCTGTTGAAGGCAGCAGACCGGTTCTCTCTTCATGAATATCAATACCGCTTTCTCGCCCCATACCGAACTGACTGAGAAAATCATGGAGACGATCAATCCCCATTTTTTCAGCCATTTTATAGAAAAACGTATCATTGGAGCGCAGGATCGCCTGACTCAGATTAATCCAGCCATCACCCTTTCGATTCCAGTTACGGAAACGGTGATCACTGCCCGGAAGTTGGAACCAGCCTTTGTCGTAGATTTTTTCATTCTTATCCACTACGTTATTGGCCAGCAGCCCCAACGCTACCAGTGGCTTGATCGTGGAAGCCGGTGGGTACTCACCCAATGTCGCACGATTATAGAGCGGCTTTTCAATGTCCGTATTCAGATCATTAAATGTTACGTAATCGATTCCGGTCACAAACAGGTTGGGATCGAACGCCGGATTGCTCACCATAGCCATCACACCACCGGTCTTGGGATCAAGCACTACGACAGAACCTCTTCTTCCGTCCATCGCTTTGATAGCGGCATTTTGCAAATCGGTATCAATATACAGCTGAAGATCTTTTCCGGGTGTCGGGTTGACACGGCTCAGTACCCTGGTCACCCGCCCGCGGGCATTGACTTCAACCTCCTGATAGCCAGGCCTCCCTATAAGTGCAGGCTCATAAAAACGCTCCAGACCGATCTTGCCGACGGTGTAAGTACCGGTGTAGAGAGCCGGATCAAGATTCTTTAACTCACGTTCGTTGATTCGTCCCACATAACCGACGCTGTGGGCGAAGGAGCTACCTTCAGGGTATTCACGAACCAGCTCGGCATTGATCTCAACACCCGGCAGGCGAAACTGGTTTACAGCAATCAGAGCAACCTGCTTGTCGTTCAGGCGAAACTTGAGGGGGACCGACTCAAAAGGCCTGCTTCGTGTTATCTGCTCGAGGAAACGGCTGCGCTCATTCTCGGTCACAGGAATCAACCGGGCAATATCGTCGAGCAGTTGATCAAGATCTTCTACACGTTCCCGAACAATAGCCAGCGTTTGACTGGAGCGGTTAGTCGCCAGCAAACGGCCGTCGCGATCATAGATAAGCCCACGAACCGGAGGCACGGTCTGCAATAGAACACGGTTTTCTTCGGATTGGGTGGCCAACTCATCGTATTTAACCACCTGAAGATAGAAAAGTCTGGAAACCAGCAACATGACCAAAAGGATCATGAACACCAGTGCCAACCAGACTCGAATACTAACAATCCGTTGCTCTGCTTTGTGGTCCTTTAAGGTATTCACCGGCATCAGTTTTACTGTCTATTTGTGATAAGGGTGATTCTTGAGAATACTCCAGGCACGATAGACCTGTTCAGCAACAACCACCCTCACCAGGGGATGAGGTAAAGTCAACGGCGATAAAGACCAACTGAGATCAGCCCGGACCAACACACTGGAATGAAGCCCTTCTGGCCCTCCGACCATCAGGCTGACATTGCGGCCAGAATGCATCCACTCACCCATATTGTCTGCCAGCTTCTCCGTCGACCAGGGCTTTCCCATGATTTCCATGGCCACTATCAGGTCTCCCTGCCCTGCTGCCGCCAGCATTTGCCCGGCTTCTCTTTCCTGCAGGCGGCTGACGTCAGCTCCCTTGCTGCGCCGACACAGCGGAATCTCAACCAAATCAAGCCTGAGGTCAAAGCCCAGGCGCCGACTGTATTCCCTGTAGCCCTCATCGACCCAGGCTGGCATTTTTGAGCCAACAGAGATTAGGCGAACACGCATCAGGACTGCCCGGTAGCCTGCTGTTCCTCGCTGGGCTCCCAGAGACGTTCAAGGTCATAGAACGCACGAGTAGCCGGCATCATGACGTGTATCACAACGTCACCCATATCGACCAGGACCCACTCGGATTTTTCCTGACCTTCTGTACCCAGAGGACGGACACCATTTTGCTTGCACTTGTCAATTACATGGTCTGCTACAGACTTCACATGACGGTTGGAAGTACCGCTGGCGATAATCATGTAATCAGTTACGCTGGTCAGTTCAGAAACGTCGAGACAGTTAATGTCGTTGCCTTTCATCTCTTCAATAGCATCAATGACCAGTTGTTTCAGTTGTTCAGATTGCATATATCTCTTTAGAACTCAATAAAAATCAAAAGCCTGAACATGAATTGTACAGGCTTTTTTCATAGTTGTTTGCTGATTAAGTACCTAAGTACATAACCAGTGACCACTGTGTGCGATCATTAACTGCCACTGTGATTGATGGCAATTTTTTTGAATAAACGCAAAAACCCTTACTTTGAGAGGCTGTCAATTCCGGATATGACCGTCGCCCAATACTACATATTTTCGGGATGTCAGCCCCTCCAGCCCAACAGGGCCACGGGCATGAATCTTGTCCGTAGAAATACCAATCTCAGCTCCCAGGCCATACTCAAAACCGTCTGCAAACCGGGTAGAGGCATTGATCATGACGGAGCTAGAATCCACTTCTCTGAGGAAGTCACGGCCCCGAGTATAACTCTCGGTGATCATCGAGTCGGTATGATGAGAGCCGTAACGATTAATATGCTCAATAGCTTCACTCATATTACCGACCAGTTTAATGGACAGCACCGGTGCCAGATATTCTGTCTGCCAATCCTCTTCGGTGGCAGCCAAAACACCCGGAATAATATCACAGACCTCCGGGCAGCCTCTGAGTTCAACCCCCAATATCTGGTAGCGCTGAGCGAGTTCCGGCAGCAAGTCAGCAGCGACGGCTCTGTTGATCAGCAAGGTCTCCATAGCATTGCATACACCGTAACGGTGCGTTTTGGCATTCACGGCAATGGCCAGAGCTTTCTCCCGATCAGCCAGATCATCAATATAGACATGACAAATGCCATCCAGATGTTTGATAACAGGAACTCTGGCATCACAACTGATGCGTTCGATCAGGCTTTTGCCACCCCTTGGAATGATGACATCAACATACTCAGGCATACTGATCAGAGTCCCGACGGCTTCACGGTCAGTCGTTTCCACCACCTGAACTGCTGCTTCCGGCAAGCCAGCCGACACCAGGCCCTTGCGGATGCATTGAGCGATCGCCTTGTTAGAAGCAATCGACTCACTGCCTCCACGCAGAATCACAGCATTACCCGATTTCAGACAGAGACCGGCGGCCTCAATGGTTACATTGGGTCGAGACTCATAGACAATGCCAATAACTCCCAGCGGAACACGCATTTTACCCACCTGAATGCCACTGGGAACATACTTGAGGTCGTCAATGGTACCCACCGGATCAGGCAATGAAGCCACCTGACTCAAATTCTCGATCATGGTATCAATACGGGCATCCGTCAGTTCCAGTCGATCCAGCAACGCTGAATCCAGCCCTCGGTCGAGACCGTTTTGCAGATCAATAGCGTTAGCTTCACGCAGCAACGTCCGAGTCGCTTCCAGCTCATTAGCAATCGCCAGCAGAGCCTTGTTTTTCAGACCTGTATTCGCTCTAGCCACCTCTGCACTGGCTTCCCGGGCTTTTTTGCCCAGTTCATGCATATACTCTGTTACCTGTTCAGTCACTGCGTGCTCCTTGTAGACCCGTCATAAACTCAGAATATTTCTCAGGGCGGTCACAACATTGCCGGACCAGACTTTCCGATTTTGCCCCCATAAAAACAGCGGTTAACTGAATACAGCCGTTTTTCCTCAGTTGGGCATTATAACCTGCCGACGGTTATACAGGAATGATGGCATGCCTGCATAGTGCCACTGAACAGCAAAATTTCTGAACCTTTCCCGTTTCGCCTCAGCGCGTCGCCCCGTAGCACTGCCTTCGCTACTGGCTGCGATCGAAGCGGCTTTGATGCTGAATGCAAAGTGACCCGAAGCCTTCGGATGTCGAAAGAGCAGAATTGTGAGGTTCTCCCGATTAATGGTCACAGCGCAAATATCTGCTATTTTGTTGGTTTCAGACCGAGGGAGCATGAAAATATCAAAGCTATTTTTTTATTATTTACATTATTCATACAGCCTGCTTTATCAGATACGGTTTTATGTGAACTGAGAATCTTTCATCAAGTGAAGGAGAAGCAATATACCCTTCGATATGTTCAGAAAGAAAGAGGCAAATATCCGTGGATCCGGTCACGCCCCGATGGCAGTTACTGTTGCAGACCGTCGTATGTTTCCCCCTTGATCGGCGGTTATATTTATTTATGCTTCAAAGATGACTGCAGTTATTATGAAGTTCTCTCATACAGTTGCCCCATCGAGGGTTCATATTATCCTCTTACTCACCCGTCATTTGGTTGTCGTTTAAGTGATGGAGCGGGAAGCGTCAGGCAATCGGCATTGTGAACTCAAAAATAGTGCCTCCCTCAGGGTGACGACTGAACGTCAGTCGACCACCATGAGAATGAATAATAGAGTGGCAAACTGTCAGACCAATCCCCATACCATCTGACTTGGTGGTATAGAAAGGCGTAAACAGTTTTTCTTCAGCATCGTCAGCCAACCCATACCCCCGGTCTATCACAGATACCTTGACGAACTGATCATCAACCTGCCCTGCCTTAACCCAGATCCCCATGTCCCGGGTGTCCTGATCTCTCATGGCCTCCATACCATTGCGAATCAGGTTCAAAGCCACCTGCTGAATCTGCACCGGATCCACTTTCACTTCCGGCAGGTTTTGCGCTACTTCAGTATGAATCTCCATACTGTTATTTCGAGCATCCACTTCAGCCAGTTTAACGGTATCACTAATCAGCTTGATCGGATCGACACAACCCAGAACATGATCAGGTTTCTTAACAAATGAGCGAATCCTGGCAATGATCTCACCAGCACGACGAGCCTGGATATTAATCTTGTCCATGGCTTCATAGAGCGAGTCGTAAACATCGTCGTCTTTATGTTCAAGCCTGACCATCATGCGCTTGGCCACCTGTGCATAGTTGGAAATGGCAGTCAGGGGCTGGTTCACTTCATGGGCAAAGCCTGCGGCCATTTCCCCCATAATACTCAGACGGGAAACATGGGTCAGTTTTTCCTTCTGGGTTTCCAGTTCGTCGAGAGCCTTTTGCAATGCTGCCTGCCCACGTTTTTTACTACTGATGTCAGTAAAGACGACTACGGCACCATTGGGTTGACCGTCCTCCATAATCGGAGTGCATGAATAACTGACCGGGAATGAGGAACCTTCTTTGTGCCAGAAGAGTGCATCATCCACTCTTATACTGACTCCTTTGTTCAGTGCCTCCTGAATGGGAGCCAGGTGCTGACTGCGTGCTTCATCTCCCGCCTCACCCAGCATCAGTTCAATCAGACCACGGTGGATGAGGGTGTCCATTGGCCAGCCCGTCATAATGGAGGCTGCTGCATTGGCAAAGGTAATCTGCCCCCGGCTATCCAGCCCGAAGATGCCTTCGTTCATGCTTTCCAGAATACGGGCCTTGTCAGCCTCTAGCTGACGATTGCGGGCAGAAAGCGCCTGCTCCAGTCGATGTATTTTGAGCTGGGTTTCTACCCGGGCAATGACTTCTTCGGCCTGAAAAGGCTTGGAGATAAAGTCAACGGCACCGGTTTCCAGACCACGAACCTTATCTTTGGTGTCATCAAGGGCTGATAGAAAAATCACGGTAATGTCGCTGGTAGCCGGATCTTCTTTCAGTTGACGGCACACTTCATAGCCGTCCATACCAGGCATCATGATATCCAGTAAAACCAGCGCTGGCCTGGCCTTGTGAGCAATCCTCAGGGCGCTTTCACCGTTTTTCGCAATAAGAAGCTTGTACCCCCTTCCACTGAGGGTCTGCAGCAGCACCTGCAAATTAGTGGGATTATCATCCACCAGAAGAATGCGCTCTACATCATCAACCGTTTCCGGAAGCGTGTCTGCCACGTACATAGTGTTCGCCAATTCGTTAATCACAGCTGGAAAAAGCATAGTCGAAGAAGCGAGCCATTCTGCCAGAATTTACCCCGCAGGGCATGGTGTCTTTACATATTTCGCGACGTGTTTTTACGACACTCAACTAGGAGCCGAAACCTATTCATGCTTCAATAGTCTCTTAATCATTAAGCCCGTGATATTGGAATGCAAGTATGAAAGTACTGGTCATCGGTCAAACCGGCCAAGTCGGCCATGAAGTCTGCAAGACCCTGACAGATAAGGGTATTTCCTGGTACGCACCGGACAGAGTGGAGCTGGATTTGTCCAAACCCGGGCAGATTCAGACCTGTTTCAGCCGCTACCAGCCAGACCTGGTCATTAATGCTGCTGCCTATAACAATCCAGTCAAGGCTGAGAATGAGCCTTCCCGCTGTTTCAGTATCAATCGGGATGCGGTCGCAGAATTGGCCGACTGCTGCCAGCGTCAGGGCATTATTCTTTTTCAGCTCTCAAGCTACAGGGTATTTGACGGTACCAAGCAAGAACCTTACAACGAAAAAGACCCCACCAACCCGACCGGTGTTCTTGGTAACAGCAGACTTCAGGCAGAGCAGCAAATCCGTGAACGGTGCGAGCGACATATTATTCTGCGCCTGTCGTGGATCATTAGTGAGCGTCGTCCCAACATTCTCAGAAGACTGGCAGAACAGATGCTGGCTAACAGGGAAGTGTATGTGACTCCGGATCAGCTCGGTTGCCCGACACCCGCCGACGATGCAGCCCGGACCATTGTCGCCATCGTTCAACAACTCGATTGTGGTGCCCGGACCTGGGGAACTTACCACTACTCCACCACTGAATCCGTTTCTGAAAGCAACTTTGCTGAAATTCTTATTGCTGAAGCGTCCCAGCACCGCAATCTGAAAGTCCGTAAGCTGATCATGGCCAATATCGAATCCAGAGAAGGTATCAAACCACCCGCCAATGGCACTCTATCCTCCAATAAGGTGCTGAACACTTTTGGCATTCATGCCCGTCCATGGAGAAGTGCCGTGGCCCGTATTGTCCGGGAAGTGTGCGACCTGACATCTTCTTCACCGTAAAGCCGAAAGAGGGTGTTAGTCAATTCTGTACAAATCAGTCATTGTCAACCTCCGGTAGCCATCCTCTTTGCATGACCTGCTCATAGCTCCAGGGGCATTGCTCTGGAAAGCTGTTTTTGTTCAGCCGCTTGGCTTTGATACTGATATATTCATTTAATTCGTCAATGGCCCGCCGTTTAGCCTTCGGGTAAGCTTTTTCAAGTGATTCCTCAAAATGGCTGCTCAATGAGGGATTTTCTTCGACATGTATCTCGATCTCTCCTCTCGGGTTGTTAATACTGGGCATCCAAGTGTAAAGAACTTTGTCTTTCACCCAAGGGTCTTTCAGTACTCGATTTTGGTAATCGTACTTCAGCAAGTGAACCAACAATATAACCAAGTGAGAGACTAACTCACGTATATGGTCTTTAATACCCAACTCTAGTTCCCCCAACAAATTCTCTATGTCGAGCTGGTCAAACTGCCGCTGAGCCAGCAAATCCCGCTGCTGGCGTAGCCACTTGTGGTAGTCAGTGTCATACAAACTCTTCATAATTCCTCCTGAAAATCCTGCTCAAGTTCGTAAATCCCGGCCCTGCTAAGCTCTTCATCCTTCGGCTCAACGCCGGGCACTTCCTCATAGGGTAAATTAATAAGCACAGTGCCAAGACAACCAAAGCTGTTTATAAGTAAGAATGTCCTTGCCCTTTTTCTCAAAATCCTCATACCGACTTAAACCAAGAAATAGCATAAGAGGTTTGCCCTGCATGCCGGGTTTACCCATCTCACATGTCAGCGGCTTGCGTTACAGGAACAGGTTGGGGGTCTGATAGCTCGTCAGATAGCTCATTAGATAGCTCATTAGATAGCTCCCCGGGAACCATACCAAAGATCAAAAACATACTATGTATAAATTTTTCTTTTTTTTCTGGCTCAGCAGCTTCTAAAAGCTTAACAAGCTGTTCGTTGGCTTTAGTGCTAAAGTTTTCTAAAAGCTCAAGTTGTTCACTGGGTACACCTTCAGCAAAACTGACATGCGCAGGGAACATATCTCTTAAACGTTGTCCGTGCATTGATCTTATAAGAACCATAGCAGTAAACATATCTTCGGCATGTTGAAAATATCCGGAATCATTGATAGTAACTCTTAACCCCAGAAAATGAAGTGTTTCACTGGCAAATTTACCTAAATACTTCCTGTTATATGGAGTAATAAAAGAATATTCACCACAACTACCACAGCCCCACATAATAATTTCTGATAATTCATAATCTTCCAAACCATGATTATTCGGAAGACCAAAACCATACTTGGCATAAACATCCCTGGCTAATTTATTTAACATTGCTATTGTTATAAATCTCGATGGGACTGTTTCATTGTTTAGCCGAAAACCCGTTTCAGAAAATATTCCATAGATAAAATTAATTAATTCTGCTTTCTCTCGCTGACCTAATCCTGAATAAAAAACTTTGCCCGGGGCATCAGAAGCCAAAAAATTGTTACTCGTTAAGTAGTTCAGCAATTCGTTTCTGAATTCTTTCAAACTGGTTTCGTTCTCAAACTTATCCCTGACAACAGCGAGCGCTTTAACAATCCTCGTCACCTCATCATAATCTTCAACTCCCCGGGATTTTGCCAGTTCACCGACTTCTGAAATAAGATGATAAAGTGACAGACCACCATTTAAAAACCTGACCCATTTCGAATTAAATTGACTTAACGTATTTTTATCTGACTCAAGACTTTGAGTTAAAAGTTTATAGAGTTCCGGCAACTTATAGTAATCATTGATGCGAAAACAATCTCCTCTCTGCCTTTCATCTGACTCCAAAGTTTTGAACCATTGAAATACTTGGATTGCTGAAGGATCAGCCTCATTTGGCGCTTCACTGCCTTGCTCCATTTCAGGAGGCCGTTCTTCAGTCGGTTCCTGCTCATCTTCACTCAATTCCTGCTCAACGACACCGGTTTCTTCCCCATCTTGTCCAGGCTGTTTTCTATTCAGTTCCTGCTCAAGTACACTGGATTCACGATCCAGACATTCTTTACATTTATTAAAGGCGAGTACCGGTTTATTGCAATTTTGACATAACCCACCACTGTTTGGTGAACCACCTGACCCATCATCTCCATCACTTCCATCGCTCTCACTTCCACGGCGACTGCCTTGATTTTGACGACCGTTATCTCGTTGAGACTGAGCATAGGAAGATGGTCCAAGGTCGCCCTTCTGATTTCCAGCCTGACCGATTCCTCCAGAATGGCCGATCCCTATGGGGACGTGGCCCGGAAAAACGGACACGCTGCGTAATTGTTCAGGACTTAAAATGAACCCTTGCTGTGCATGACGACGGTAGTCTTCTGTTTGTAGCGGTTGCGCCGGGTTGCTGCTCAGGTAATGATCAATTACAGCTTCCGGATTATCGGGGTTTCTGGACAATGCCAGAAAGAGTCCTGAACTTCTTTCAAGATTTGCAGCTCTTATTTTATCCCAAAGTTCCTGAGAAATAATGATGTCCTGCTCATTCCAACCCTGCTTGATTTTAAGCACAACCCGGGTATCCCAAATCTGTTTTTTTACAATCCGACCATCAATACCAGGCACCAGAATCACGCTGTTGACCAGCTCGCTCATCCATTCAAAGGAGTAAAGGGGGCCCATTCCGCCACCCGGCCTTTTCTTGAATAAATCGTCTAAATCATCGCCACTGCCAAAACCGCCACCACCAGAGCTTGTGAATGGTTCACCATTACCGGCCGTAATAGGGAGTCCGGGTATTGCCAAAGGCCCACTAAAACGACTTTTGTCGTCAGAATGACCAGACCCGTTTTTTTCAGCCTGTTTATTGCGGTAAAAAATATCGACCGATGATGTTTTTTTGTTAACTGATGTATTACTGCCTGATGATGACGGTAAAGCAGCGCTTTCTGAAAAAATACCGCTACATTCCGGTTCTATAACCCATCCGTTATCATTATCTTCAATGGCCAAAACCAACGATTGATGACCCGCCGGTAAACGCCAACTGGCTGAGTATTCATGCTGCCAGCGGCCAGTGTCGGGTGTCGATGAAACCTGTCTCACTTTCCCGTTTTGTATATCCGGCATAGCCTGACCCGTTACTGGCTTTTTAAATACCGGGGGAGAGGGAAAATGTCCTGTCGACAATGCGGGGGGCGTCCTGAAACAAAAATTAAATTGATCGCCCGGTTGGCTATCGAGGATGACATAAAACTGATTGTTTTCCAGTTCAGAAACTGTTCCACCGTTCTCGTCAGCCGCCTTGCGATCATAACTGAGAAGGAGGGGCGGATTGTTCCCTCTAAACGACAGTTTGCTAATCTCCCCCGATGGCTCTGCCCACGCCTCAGTGGCTTTGGAGGAACTCATCCAACCCGTCCAGCTCAACAGGCTGGTATAGGCAGCACAGTGGCCTGAAAAAGGCGCAATGACAGACAAGATGAATACAAAAAACAGGCGAACCATGGTCAAAAGCTCTACTGTTTTCATGATCGGATCTCTCTGAAGATTTTATTGATAAAGCATTAAAATAGACCTTAAATTTGAAAATGTTTTATTTTTTTCTATCCCAGACTTGGGGTACTTACCGCAACTCCGCCATAGAGTCTGTACCTAAAAGCAACTTTGCTGAAATTCTTATTGCCGAAACTTCCCGGCACTGCGATCTGAAAGTCCAAAAGCTGATCATGGCTAATATTGAATCCAGGGAAGGTATCAAACCACCGGCTAATGGCACTCTGTCTTCCAATAAGGTTCTGAATACTTTTGGCATTCATGCCCGTCCATGGAGAAGTGCCGTAGCCCGTATTGTCCGTGAAGTATGCGACCTGACATCTTCTCGGCCGTAAAGGAGATAGTAAAATAGCATAAGAGGTTTGCCCTGCATGCCGGGTTTACCCATTTCACATGTCAGCGGCTTGCGTTACAGGAACAGGTTGGGGGTCTGATAGCTCGTCAGATAGCTCCCCGGGAACCATACCAAAGATCAAAAACATACTATGTATAAATTTGTCTTTTTTTTCTGGCTCAGCAGCTTCCAGAAGCTTAACAAGCTGCTCGTTAGCTTTAGTGCTAAAGTTTTCTAAAAGCTCAAGTTGTTCACTGGGTACACCTTCAGCAAAACTGACATGCGCAGGGAACATATCTCTTAAACGTTGTCCGTGCATTGATCTTATAAGAACCATAGCAGTAAACATATCTTCGGCATGTTGAAAATATCCGGAATTATTCATAGCAACTGTTAACCCCACAAGATGAAAGTCTTCACTGGCAAATTTACCTAAAAATCTCCTGTTATATGGAGTAATAAAAGAATGTTGACCACAATTCCCACAGCCCCACATAATAATTCTTGGTAATCCATAATAATCCAGATTCGGAAGACCAAAACCATACTTGGCATAAACATCCCTGGCTAATTTATTTAACATCGCTATTGTTATAAATCTCGATGGGAATGTTTCATTATTTAGCCGAAAACCCGTTTTAGAAAATATTTCATAGATAAATTCAATTAATTCTGCTTTCTCTTGCTGACCTAATCCGGAATAAAAAACTTTGCCCGGGGCATCAGAAGCCAAATGATTGTTACTCGTTAAGTAGTTCAGCAATTCGTTTCTGAATTCTTTCAAAGCGGTTTCTTTCTCAAACTTATCCCTGTCAACAGCGAGCGCTTTAAGAATCCTCGTCACCTCATCATAATCTTCAATTCCCCGGGATTTTGCCAGTTCACCGACTTCTGAAATAAGATGATAAAGTGACAGACTACCATTTAAAAACCTGACCCATTTCGAATTAAATTGACTTAACGTATTTTTATCTGACTCAAGACTTTGAGTTAAAAGTTTATAGAGTTCCGGGAAATTATAGTAATCATTGATGCGAAAACAATCTCCTCTCTGCCGTCCATCTGACTCCAAAGTTTTGAACCATTGAAATACATGGACTGCTGAAGGATCAGCCTCATTTGGCGCTTCACTGTCTTGTTCCATTTCAGAAGACAGTTCTTCAGTCGGTTCCTGCTCATCATCACTCAATTCTTGCTCAACAGCCTCGGTTTCCTCTCCATCTTGTCCAGGCTGTTTTCCAGTCGGTTCCTGCTCAAGTACACTGGATTCACGATCCAGACATTCTTTGCATTTATCAAAAGCGAGTACCGGTTTATTGCAATTTTCGCATAACCTACTGTTTGGTGAACCACCTGACCCATCATCTCCATCACTTCCATCGCTCTCACTTCCACGGCGACTGCCTTGATTTTGACGACCGTTTTCTCGTTGAGACTGAGCATAGGAAGATGGTCCAAGGTCGCCCTTTTGATTTCCAGCCTGACCGATTCCTCCAGAATGGCCGATCCCTATGGGGACGTGGCCCGGAAAAACGGACACGCTGCGTAATTGTTCAGGACTTAAAATGAACCCTTGCTGTGCATGACGACGGTAGTCTTCTGTTTGTAGCGGCTGTGCCGGCTTACTGCTCAGGTAATGATCAATTACAGCTTCCGGATTATCGGGGTTTCTGGACAATGCCAGAAAGAGTCCTGAACTTCTTTCAAGATTTGCAGCTCTTATTTTATCCCAAAGTTCCTGAGAAATAATGATGTCCTGCTCATTCCAACCCTGCTTGATTTTAAGCACAACCCGGGTATCCCAAATCTGTTTTTTTACAATCCGACCATCAATACCAGGCACCAGAATCACGCTGTTGACCAGCTCGCTCATCCATTCAAAGGAGTAAAGGGGCCCCATTCCGCCGCCCGGCCTTTTCTTGAATAAATCGTCTAAATCATCGCCACTGCCAAAACCGCCACCACTAGAGCTTGTGAAGGGTTCGCCGTTATCGGCAGTAACAGGGGCTCCGGGTATTGCCAAAGGCCCACTAAAACGACTTTTGTCGTCAGAATGACCAGACCCGTTTTTTTCAGCCTGTTTATTGCGGTAAAAAATATCGACCGATGATGTTTTTTTGTTAACTGATGTATTACTGCCTGATGATGACGGTAAAGCAGCGCTTTCTGAAAAAATACCGCTACATTCCGGTTCTATAACCCATCCGATATCATTATCTTCAATGGCCAAAACCAACGATTGATGACCCGCCGGTAAACGCCAACTGGCTGAGTATTCATGCTGCCAGCGGCCAGTGTCGGGTGTCGATGAAACCTGTCTCACTTTCCCGTTTTGTATATCCGGCATAGCCTGACCCGTTACTGGCTTTTTAAATACCGGGGGAGAGGGAAAATGTCCCGTCGACAATGCGGGGGGCGTCCTGAAACAAAAATTAAATTGATCGCCCGGTTGGCTATCGAGGATGACATAAAACTGATTGTTTTCCAGTTCAGAAACTGTTCCACCGTTCTCGTCAGCCGCCTTGTAATCATAAGTAAAAAGAAGGGGCGGATTGTTCCCTTTAAACGACAGTTTGCTAATCTCCCCCGATGCATCCCTCCATGCCTCAGTGACTTTGGGGGAACCCACCCAACCCGTCCAGCTCAACAGGCTGGTATAGGCAGCACAGTGACCTGAAAAAGGCGCAATGACAGATAAGATGAATACAAAAAACAGGCGAACCACGGTCAGAAGCTCTGCTGTTTTCATGATCGGATCTCTCTGAAGATTTTATTGATAAAGCATTAAAATAGACCTTAAATTTGAAAATGTTTTATTTTTTCTATCCCAGATTTGGGGCACTGACCGCGACTCCGCCAGCTTGCCCTGGAAACCGGACTTATAGTTTTCAAAATTTATGACGCTTATTTAAATCGTACATAAGATCCCATCGTCCGATTTCTGAAAAAACCTCCAATAAGTCATCGTAGGTAATCTGACCTTTTATTTTTTTCCATTCTTCCATCATTGCCCTTACCTTACTTTCAAGCCCAGCGTTACCAGCATCAATATCTCTTATATGAGTTTCATTAAGAACACCGGTCTTTTTGGCAAATTTTTGCCAATCAACGCCTACTTTAGAACCAATATTCAGGAGTTCCTCTTGCGTTACGATAGAGTCCAAAGTTACAGACTGTGGTTTTTTTTCGAACCATGGGGAAAAATCCAAGCCTGGTTTAGAACAAGCTTCCAGCATTTTCACTGTATCAGAGTCCAAAGCTAAAGGCCGTGACCTGCTTATTTCTGATTGCTGGCACTGTGGATCTACGGCCGCGTGTGCAACGGCTTGTGTTAACTGAACAGGTTCAGGATCCGATAGTTCATCAGCCGGTTGATCTGATAGCTCATCAGATGGTTGCTCCGATAACTCATCAAACGGTTGATCCGATAGCTCATCAAATAGCTCCTTAGGAGCAATACCAAAGATCAAAAACATGCTATGTATAAATTTGTCTTTTTCTTCTGCTCCCTTGTTTTCCAGAAACTTAACAAGCTGTTCACGGGCTTTTAAGGTGAAGGTTCTTAAAAGCTGAAGTTGCTCACTGGGTACATCTTTCGCAAAACGAACATTTTTAGAGAACAGATCATTTAAACGCTGTCCGTGCATTGACCTTATAACAGCAAGAGCAGTGAGTATAGCTTCAATATCATGAAAATCTAAAAATTGATTGGCAGTAATATTAAATGCCAGAGCATGAAGTGATTGACTATTGACTCCAATTAAAAAACGTCTGTTATGTGGAGTAATAAAAGAACATTCACCACTACCAGGCCTCTCACTGCCCCACGTAAGAATTTCTAATAACTCCTCACGATCAATGTACGGATTCGGAATACCAAAACCATACTTAGCATTAACATTTCTGGCGAATTGATTTAACATTATTATTGTCAAAAATTTTGACGGGAATATTTCATCTTTTAGCCACCAACTCGTTTCTTTAAATGTCTGAAAAATATAATTAATCAACATTACTTTCTGTTGGCGACTTAATCCTGAATAAAGAACATGCCCCGGGTCATCAGAAGCCAGGAGGTTGTTACTCGTTAAAATGCTCAACAAATCGTTTCTGAATTTTTTAAAACCGGTTTCGTTCTCAAACTCATGCCTGTGATGAGCAAGTGCTTTAACAATTCTTTTCACCTCAACGTAATCTTCAATTCCCTGGGACTTTGCCAATTCACCAACTTCTGAAATAAGGTGGTAAAGAGACATACTGCCGTTTAAAAATTTAACCCATTTCAGATAAAACTCACTTAGCGTATTTTTATTTGACATAAAACTTTGAGTTAAAAGTCTATAAAGCGCTGGAAAGTTATAGTAATCATTATTGCGAAAACAATCTCCTCTGTGCCTTTCATTTGAATCCAAAGTTTTGAACCATTCAAATACACGGATTGCTAAAGAATCAGCCCCTTCTGTGCCTGACTCAAGTAGTTCCCTTTCTTGTTCAGTCAGTTCCTGCTCAATTAGACCGACTTCACGAGCCAGACATTCTCTGCATTTATCGAAGCCGAGTACAGCAGGTTTATTACAAATCCGGCATGACCCTCTGTTTGGTGACCCACCTGACCCATCATCTCCCCCACCCTCTCTTCCACCACCGCTGCCTTGATTTTGACGACCAGAGCCTTGTTGAAACTGAGTATTCGCTGGCGAGGTATTATCAGTGTCGCCCATTTGATTTCCAGCCTGACCGCTTTCTGTGGAATAGCCGTTCCCTGCGGTGACCAAGCCCGGAATAACAGACACGCTGCGTATTTGTTTGGGACTTAAAATGAACCCTTCCTGTGTATGACGACGGTAGTCTTCTGTTGGTAGCGGTTGTGCCGGGTTACTGTTCAGGTAATGATCAACGACAGCTTCCGGATTATAGGGGTTTCTGGACAATGCCAGAAAAAGCCCTGAATTTCTTTCAAGATTCGCAGCTCTTATTTTATTCCAAAGTTCCTGCGAAATAACGATGTCCTGCTCATTCCAGCCCTGCTTGATGTTGAGCACAATCTGGGTATCCCAAATCTGTTTTTTGACGGTCCGACCATCAATGCCAGGCAGCAGGATGAAGCTGCTGACCAGCTCGCTCATCCATTCAAAGGAGTAAAAGGGGCGCATTCCGCCGCCCGGCCTTTTCTTGAATAAATCGTCTAAATCATCGCCACTGCCAAAACCGCCACCACCAGAGCTTGTGAAGGGTTCGCTGTTATCGGCAGTAACAGGGGCCCCGGGTATTGCCAAAGGTCCACTAAAACGACTTTCGTCGTCAGAATAACCAGACTCGTTTTTTTCAGCCTGTTTATTCCCTCTAAAAGACAGTTTACTAATCTCCCCCGATCGATCCTCCCACGTCTCAATGGATTTGGATGAACTCCCCCAACCCGCCCAGCTCAACAGGCTGGTATAAGCAGCACAGTGACCGACAAGCGGCAAAGTGACAGACAAGATAAACAAAAAGAACAGGCGAACCACAGTCAGAAGCCCTGCCGCGTTCATGGTCGCATTTCCCCAAACATTTTATTGATAAGGCGTAACAATAGACTTTATATTTGAAAATGTATTATTTATTTCTGTCTATACAGGGCCTGCCAAAAAAACCATTAAAAAATGCACAGCTAATCCTGGTCAGTTATTCCCGACGAACAGACGCTTTAAGACGTATGCATCTTGTTCGACTGAACCATACTGGAGCACCCCTGCCAGTTGTTGTTCTCACTTCGTGCAACACACCCATTCACTGGCAAAGCATCTTAAAATCTCTCTTGGCTGGCATCAATCCCGCATTGATCTTATTGCGCTGGTTATTTTTGGCCTCATCCAGATGGGGTCAGTCAACCTGTCCCGTATTGCCCGAACTGTGGGGCACGGTACCGAGATCGACTCCAGGCGTAAGCGTCTAAAGCGCTTCTTTGCCCTGAGTAGCAGGGAGCTTGATGATATTGCCAGAATGGTCGTTGACTGGATGGTGCCCGAAGGGAACCAGGTTGTCTGTCCGGATCGCACCAACCGGGACTTTGGCCTGTTCAAAATCAACATCATGATGGTCGCTAAGCAGCAGGTCGTCATTCCCGCGAAGGAGGCTGTCGCAAAGGCGGGAACCATTCAGCTTGAGTTAATAAGCTTGCAGTTACACCTGAGTCCCCACTCTCCTTTTATATCAAGATTCGTTACGAAATTGTCCCTTACTGAGCGCTCTGGCTTAGTCCGCAATCACGCCAGAATTGAAAGTGTTGCTGCCACTTCTCTCTGAGGCAGTGCCCGGGTGACCTATTTGCCTCCTTGTAGACTTGAGGCTTATGATTTATCAGTGGGGATAAGAGTGGTAGGGCGTGGGTTTTGGATGCGCTTACTCTGAAAAAGCTCGTCCTCAGGACACTTCAGACAAAATCACGATCCGTTGATATTAAAATATTAATGGAAATCCCCGAGACAGATTAATGAGTTCCTATTTAAGACGAACAAGGAGTTCAAAATGCCACGCCCACTCTATCCTGCAACCCTGACAGCCAAGCATCAGCTCAGCGAGAATACTGTGCAGTTAGACTTCAGACTGGAGGCCGGGTTCGACTATCAGCCCGGACAATTTGTGCAGTTGCACTTTTCTTTTCAGGGTCAGGACTATAAAAGAAGTTACAGCATCAGCAATTCGCCCGAGTCTTTTCGAAGCTCTCAACAGCTTGAGATAGCCATCAGCTTTGTGAAGGGAGGGACTGCCTCTGCTCTGTTCAGCGAAGCAGAACCGGGTCTGGAATTGTCCATTGGTGGGCCTTTCGGGGTTCTCACTGCACCGGAAAAGTACGATGGTCGAATCATACTCGTTGGTACCGGAACAGGCGTTGCTCCGTACCGGGCTATGATACCTGCACTGAAAAAGCTGGCCGACGAAGGCACCCGAATTCTGGTCATGATGGGTGTAAGACACAGGGCCGATATGATTTACGAGCAGGATTTTCGGCATCTTGCTGACTCATCCGGATCCATAGAATACAGGGCCTGCTACAGCAGAGAAAAGTCACTGGACACCTCCGCCAACGAATACCCGGGTTATCTCCAGAACCAGTTCCCACAACTGAATCTTTCCCCGGAAAAAGACCTCGTTTACTTGTGTGGCAACCCTGCCATGATTGACGACGCATCCGCAGAACTGACAGCGTTGGGTTTTGCTCCAAGACAGGTGAAGCGGGAAAAGTATGTTTTTTCCAGTTGAACCTTCTCGCGTTTAAACCGGTAGGCCTTCATTTCAGTTTCTGTAAACTGTTTGTCATCTTTTGCCTGAAACACCCACAAGTTAATACACACTCACTTAAAACCTGTGTATGATCACATTGCACCCTTTTGAAACACAATGACAATCGTCAAGATTCAATTGTGGGTGAAACAACATAAAAATAATAAAAAAGGTAACTCAATGTCGAAACGGCTAGTTAAGCTGCTGGTTCTCAATCTGGCACTGTCTCTCTTCCCACTCCATTCCCTCGCATCCGAACAGCCACTGTTTCAGTTTGCTGCCGGATTGCTGAACAATGGACAATTTCCAGAGTCTGACCGCTACACCACCGATGATGATATTGTCATTCTGACCAATGATGGTACAGAACTGACTGCTAATATCTTTGTTCCCACCTCACTAAGCGGGTCCGCCCCCGCTGTCGTATTTATTAATAGTTGGGGGATGAATGAGTACCAGTACCTGCAGCAGGCTGCAACGCTCGCTGAACGGGGGTATATCGTTCTTAGCTATTCTACCCGGGGCTTTGGCAAGTCTACCGGACGAATAGATACGGCTGGCCCTCAGGATATTGCCGACTACAGTCAGGTGATTGATTTTCTTCTCAATAATTACCCTGTAAATCCCAATGCTATTGGTACCGCTGGTATCTCTTACGGCTCAGGTATCAGCCTGATCGGAGCAGCTCATGATGAACGGGTCAAAGCCGTTGCCGCCATGAGCAGCTGGGGAAGCCTGCTGGAAGCACTTTACGGTAATCAAACCCCCAGACTGGCCTGGGGAGAAATACTCACTTTGACGGCCGACCTCATAGGCAACCCTGAGCCGGTCATTGCTGAAAACTGGGACATCATTAAAAACCAGAAGCTGGATCAGTTACCAGCCGTTATAGAGTGGGCAGAAGAAAGATCCCCGATCAACTATGTCGAGCTGCTGAATCAAAATAATACCGCCGTCTATCTTGCCAAAGCTTATGGCGATAACCTCTTCCAGCCAAACTCTCTGCTTGAGATGTTTAGCCAGCTAAGCACTCCCAAACATATGGACCTGCTGACCGGATCCCATGCCACAGCCGAGCTGCTGCCTTCCCTGCTGGGCATTGGTGAAGACAGGGTCTGGAATAACGTCTACCGATGGTTCGACATTCATCTGAAAGGAGAAACGAATGAACTGAGTCAAGCAAATCCTTTGCAGATGAAAGTGAAGTTCAAAGACCGCTTTGAAGGGTTCGACAGTTTTCCAATAAAAGAGGCTTCCGCACAGAAGTACTATCTTCACCCAAGGTCTGCATTTGATAACGGCGATTTGGAAGCCCATCCCTACAAACCGCCGTTCTGGCTGACAAAAGACAATACGATCAATTCCTGGACGGGTACTTTATTCAGTACTCAGATTCCTGTTCTTTCACAACTTTTGGAGCAGCTTGAAGTCCCGGTCGTCACTAACATTTATGCCGCATCCGATTTCAGAGGCATTTATTTCAACACCGATAAGCTTCAGAACGTCATGAAAATAAGAGGTAATCCGACTGTTAACCTTGTGGTTCAACCACACTACGACAAGGCACAGCTGGTGGGCTATCTCTATGACATGGACTCATTGGGGAATGCAAGATTGATCACCCACGGCGTATCAACCTTACCCCAGGCTGAATCAGGAAAAAAAATCGAAATATCCTTCGAGCTGGTCACCACAGCCTACGATGTGCCCCAAGGACACCGGGTTGTATTGGCTATAGATACTATGGACCCTCAATATAAGAGGCCTACAAGCGACAATTACTTTATTGATTTCGAGTTCAGTAACCAGAAGCAATCAACACTCTCAATTCCAGCCCTGTAAGAAAACTGAATTAAGAGTTTCTTCTTTTGAAGATAATCGCCCGGAACCATTCCGGGCGATTTTTGTCATGACATTTGAAGCTTGGGAACTTTATTGTTGAAATAAACTCTTTCCGCAACCACCGCTGCACTGAACCAGATACTTCCCAGCAGCAAACCTGCCAGAACATCCCCAAACCAGTGGGCTTCATAGACAAGCCTCGACAGTGCCACCATAAGGGCGATCATCACAGCACAACTGTAGGCACAGAACTTAACAACGCCTCTCTGCGCTGCCGTCAGGTACAGGGCAACCATTAACCAAACGAAGGTTGCCTGAGTTGTATGTCCGGAAGGGAAAGAAAACTGATCCAGACCATCAAAGTCAGCCGGTCTGGGTTTATCGATACCCCACTTCATTAACCAGAGTGTGACTTCCATACCTGCAAGACACGTCAACATAATCAATAATTTTCTATAGCGCCTGATCCAGAGAAAGTAGACAGCAAACAACACCAGTGGCACCCAGAGAACAACCGCACTTCCTAACCAGTTCACCAGACCAAACATAGGCTCAACTATCGGTAGAGACATGCTGGCAATAGAAGAATGTATCATGGCATTGTAGTCATCCAACTGACCACTGACGTCCATAACAGTCAGAAGTAATAAACTGACATGCGCCACCACAACAAAGCTGACCGGTAACAACAGTATCAACTTTTTCCTGCAGAACCTGCGATCCAGAATCAGTCCTGAATAAGCAATCAGCAACGAAACAAGAGTTAAACCGGCCAACAGATAGTAGAAGGATTGCGGTACCTCCAGCTTCAAGGCTGCGCCGGTCAGGTAGCCTGGCACGGTATAGGCCACCGCCCAGGGCGCCGTCGAGAGCAGGTTGATGATATAAAAACGCAGGGGGGACATATCCATCATCCCGGCAACGGCTGGAATAACTGGACGGATAGGGCCTATAAAACGTCCCAGTGCAACACTGAAACCACCGTACTTTTCAAAAAATCGTTCGCCTTTTTCCAGCCAACCGGGATGCCTTGAAAATGGCCAGTAGTCTCGAATCCGACTATGCAGACAATGGCCCACCTGAAAGCTGATACCATCCCCCAGGGCCGCACCGAGAAAAGCCCAGGCCAACATAGGCAAGGGTTCCATCAAGCCACTGCCAGCCAGAGCCCCAAGAGCAAACAGCAGGGCAACACCAGGAATAACAAAACCGACAGCCACCAGCGATTCCACAAAAGCAGCCAATGCTATAATCGGGCCCAGCCAGTGCCCATGATGTTGAAGCCATGCATGTAATGCTACAAAGCTATCAGATTCCACAAAAAGCCTCTTTCGATATCACCATGATGTAAAATGCTTCCTTCATATCCGTAAGTAACACCACACAATGCCACATTGAGAGCAGAACCATGACACCGGAACGTTACAAAAAATTTAAAGATCTGCTGGATCGACGTCAACCCGACCTGACGGTGCTCACGGATCAAGTTCATAAACCCCATAATCTCTCAGCTATTATCCGAACCTGCGATGCAGTGGGCATTTCCGATATCCATCTCAGCCAGCCAAAGATGGGCTATCGAAATTTTCGGGGCAGAGCTCTGGGCAGCCATAAATATGTTAATGTTCATCATCACAGCAGTGTAGAGGAAGGTATATCACAACTGAAAGCCAGCGGCTTTAAAGTTTATGCTGCGCATTTTTCCGACAGTGCAATCCCCTATTCAGATGTCGATTACACTTCGCCTGTAGCGGTTATGATGGGCGCGGAGAAAAAGGGTATCAGTCCTCAGGCGGCAGAGCTGGCTGATCAACATATTATTATTCCCATGCAGGGCATTGTGGCTTCTTTCAATGTCTCGGTTGCAGCAGCAGTCATCCTGGTTGAAGCTCAACGACAGCGCCTGTTGAAGGGGATGTATGATAAACCCAGCCTGCCTCCGGAGATCTACACTCCTACCCTGTTTCGCTGGGGATATCCCGAACTGGCTCGATATTGTGACGAACGGGGACTGAAATACCCACAAATGGATGAAAACGGGCAGCTTATAGACCCATCCTCCTGGTACATCCGGGTCCGGGCTAACGCCTGAGCCATAGAACAGGCTCTCCCATTGAACCTAATCTTTTGAATTCAACTTGCATTGCTTGCCAAACATACCGTAAATGTCTTAGTTTCGAAGCTTGAAACTCATCACAAGCGTCTCCTATGACTCACCTTACTTTAGCAACAGAGGCTCCATGAACCCCCGCATAGCTTCCCGCATTCAGCAAATCAGCCAGCTTGCCTCCCGGCCTTTGAAAGGATTACTGGCCGCTGCGGCATTCATACCTTCTGTGGCGATGGCGGCAGATAGTGCAGTGTTCCTGCAATATCACCATGTCAGCGATAAGACCCCTGCTGTCACCAGCATTACACCAGAGATGTTCAGGCAACATCTGGATTATCTGGATAAAAATGACTTCAATGTAGCGCCCATAGAGACCATCATCAAAGCCATTCAAAGTGGCCGGTCAGTGCCCGATAAAACGGTAGTGATCACTTTTGATGATGCTTACAAAAACATCTATGAAAATGCCTTCCCAATGCTGAGAGATAAGGGTTGGCCGTTTACAATTTTTGTCAGCACTCAGCCAGTGGATCGTGGCTTTGGCAACTTCCTGACCTGGAAGCAGATTCAGGAGATGAGCCGCTCAGGCGCTACCATCGCCAACCATACCACCAGCCACCCTCATATGCCGGAAAAGCTACCCGGCGAATCCGATCAGGCCTGGCTGGAACGCTCCGGAAAGGAGATCACCGACACAGAACAACGCATCAGGAACGAAACCGGTCAGGATGTCAAAATGCTGGCCTGGCCTTTCGGCGAGACAGCCCCAGAACTGAGAAAGATGATCAAGGAGATGGGCTACATTGGGTTTGGTCAGCAGTCTGGCGCTATTGGCCCACTGTCAGACTTTACCCGCCTGCCCAGATTCCCTATGTCCGGGAGTTATTCCGATATGAGTGGTTTCAGAACCAAAGTAAACAGCAGACCCCTGCCAGTGACGCAACAGGAGCCCGATACCGCTATCATTGACCCAAAGAACCTGACGCCCTCTCTAACCCTAACTTTGGCAGACGGCAACTATCAGAAACAGCAACTCAACTGTTATGTCTCCGGTCAGGGCAGAGCAGAGCTGAAATGGCTGGATAAAGAGAAAACCCGATTCACAACTCAGGCCAAATCGCCCCTGCCGGTCGGTCGCAGTCGCTACAATTGCACGGCCCCCTCGATGGATGGACGTCATTATTACTGGTTTTCTCACCAATGGCTTCGCTTTACGGAAGATGGAAAAGCTATTGATTAGAGTCACGTAATCAGGACTTGCTGTCTTCCGACAGAGAGTGTTTCAAATGCTTAATCCGATTCAGCCACTCAGATATAACTGAATGGCTGAAACAGGATTAAACGAATATTAAAGTGATTCTCCTGGACATAGCAGCCTTTGATGTGATTCTTCTAAAAATCTGGTTATGTAATCTACATTTGATCATACTAATAAATTAATGACTAGTTTATATAAGATGGTGTGAATGACTGTAAAAAAGGTGTTTTTTGAAGCCTGCTTTGGCGAATACTATCTTGAATTTCTTTTTGCTTAGCATTAAGTATTTCACATAAGATATTCATCACAATTCGTGAAATATCAGACTCCGAGCTTACACAAGACATAATTAAACCGCGTATATCATTGGAAATTTTACATCCGTTGAAAAGACACATTACATCGTAAAGGTCCAAGTTTTTAATCAGCTCCATCCACGATGGAGCTAATAGAATTTTACCTGTAGTGTCCATAGTTGTTGATTCAGAACCCCCCCCTTCAATAAAAAACACAATTCCATCTTTCCTCTGGCCTGCAATAGTCCATTGTTCACCTGACCATGGTTTAATATCACAATTATAAAATACTACAGAGCGAACAAGATTTATTTCGAATCTATCAATTGGACAATATGAAAGCAAACCAGATAGTGGTATTCCTCTTATAGTAAACCATTGACCATCATGAACTACATCTTCCTGCAAACAATTTGATAATCCATCAATCCAGACTGTTTCTGGAACAAAAGGAAAATCAATATGGCTAACTTTATCGGCTATATCATTAGTGATCAGCACTATAGCTCTTTCCATACCTTCCAAGTTCTGAATTGCCTCGAGAAGATTTACTTCTTCCGGACAACTTAAATATTTTAAAATAATTAAAAGCGGTACATCATATTTAAAAATATCTTTTAATTTAATGGCTACTGCACCTTGTACGTTTAAAAGAGAAGCAGCTATTACAGCAATCAATATTTTTTCAATCAAGTTCATAGCATAACACTTACAAAAGCATCTTGATTTTAAGACTACCCACAGTACCACATGGCGTATTCTCAATAATATATATCCGAGGCCTTACATTGATTCTCATTCCTTTAGTAATAGGCGAGGTGAATAATCTGTGCATTCCGGGCTTATAAACTTCGTCACAAAATCCACCTCTAAAAAAAATACCCATACTTCCTTCCGGTACTGTATATAAAAAAGAATCCAACTGTATAACCAGTGAACTGAAATCTTATCAGTGATGGTAGATTCAGCAAAGAGCAACGAAAGTATCCAAGCAGCTATTTGATTCATCACTCAACTCTTCAAAATTTTTTACTTTTGCAGCTACAGTTGTAGCAGAGTTGGTATGACACATCTCCTTATTTAAAAATGGTTTACATTTCATTCGCGAAAGGAATGGCACCCATGAAGCACTGGCAAATAAGCAAAAGAAGCTGGAACGCATGATCGCCAACCTGATGACTAAACATAAAGAGGAAGCCTGAGGTCAACCCTCAGCATCGTCAGGAAGACCAGCAACGCATAAATTCCCTGCTCAAAGCAGCAAGTCGTATCAAACTTTTTTTAAGATCCAACCGGAGAAACGCAATAGCGATAATCAGTCACTGAAAAGCAATATGGCCGACCGGATGAAAATCTCTAAAGGAGTCATTCAGGGCTACATTGCCACCTTCCGGGCGACACCCGCAATGTGCAGAGAGCGGTTTCCAAAGCAGGTGAATCTTCAGAAGTTAATGGATCGGGACGTCAGTATTTCAAAAGCTCAGTCCGACTCAAACGCTTTGATATAATTGGAACAGAATTAAATAAATATTAAAGTGAGTCTCATGGAGACAGTAGCCTTTGAGGTGGTTTTTCTACAAACTCGTTAACTGGCAGAATAGGAGAGAAATCTCTGCAACCAAAAAGCAAGCAAGCAAGCAAGCAAAACGAAAAAATAAATCATTATATCTGTGGAAGACTGGTAAGATTATTATATTCTTCAAAAGTAAAATCTAAACCCAAGAGTTTAAAAGTCATGCGGATTTTCTCTACAATTTTCATTTCGTTCATATTAATTTTTCCATCCCCCAATGTCTTTGCAATCAAAATAAGCAAAGAAACTATAGATCAAGGACGACAGCTTATAGGCGACATAAACAGTAGAGGAACTCAATTTCTGGAACTGGCTGAAAGAGTCCAGACTATCATAAAAAGTCATGGGCCTCAGTCCATTTTTATCATCATTCCTCACTTAGTATCTATGAATGAATCTATAGAAAAAGTTGTATCATCGTTATCAATCAGCCAAGCTTATTTAACTTCGCTTAGAACAACAGTCGAGAGTGATCCTGAATGGAAATTTAAAAAGGCTCTTAAGGCGATAGCATTACCCACTGGAACACCAGGGCAATCAATAGCAGTAGGTAAATTGGGTGACATTGCTGGCTTCCCGGTAGACACAGGTATTTTAGCCGTTTTTCAAGAACAGGACGATGGCCTAACCGAATTAGCCAAGAAGACAGATAAAGATCATTTTGAATTTATACAGAAAGTTTTATCATACAAAACTTTAAACGAAAGTCTAAAAGAACATATTGATCAACATGGCATCGATGACGTATCAAAGATTTGGTGTCATCTGGAAGAAATAAATAAACTCCTGGATGAATTAATTACTCTCACTAAGTCTTTCCCAATGAACTTTAAATTGTTTTTAGAACAAGCTTTTACTCATTTTAGTAGTCCCTGAATTCAACAAGCTGTTGGACAAACCAGCTAAATCGGGTAGCTGGAGGTTCCTGACCTGCTACCCGCATCACCACGACATGTGGGTCCGCACTTTGCAGTCAGACTGCCTCAGCACAACCCCTCAGGAGATTGTACTTGCTTTATGCTAGTGGTTATTATCAATCGCAGGATCCGATGCTGGTTTACCCGCAGGGGACTTTCACCCCATAAGTTCATGCCCATGCCGGGCGTACTACCTGGCTCTTATCTCCATTGGGTGATTTAGAGAGGTCTCTTGGGAAACATTATGAACATTAAGCCCTGGCTGCCAATCAGTCTGTTCTCTGCTGTTCTGCTGGCCGGGTGCGACCTGTCAGGAAACAAAAGCTCTGAATTTCGTCCGGTTGAAATGACTCCGAGACTGGAAGCTGCGAAAAATAAGGCCCTGGCTCTATGCTCCGGATGCCACGGCCCCAGCGGCATAGGCACGGCTGACATCAATCCTAATCTGGCCTGCCAGAAGAAAGTCTACATGGTGAAGCAGCTGAATGATTATCGGAAGGGTCAGCGTGGCAATCATATCCCCATGATCAATATTGCCAGGATGCTGACCGAGGAAGAGGTAGACGCCATTAGTGAGTGGTATTCGCTGCAAAGATGCCCCAACGACTCCTTGTAGGAGCCTGATAAAAGGCTCCCTCTCTCTTCAGGGAAGAAGTTAGCCATACTGACTTATCGGTCAGTGACCTGTCTTTTCACCCTATGCCATACTTTTCGTCGTGAAAAACCAACCTACTCATGGATTATCAAGGAGGTATGCCATGACTCACGGAATAGAGGCAAAGTGTTCACCGCCACCAGCGCTTCAGGCTCGCGTGATAAATGAAAAGCTCACTGATCAGCTGGCGGAAAAAACCGCTAATGCTCTGATTTCGGCTGGAGGCAAAGCGCTTGAACAAGTGGGGGCAAGAGCCAAAAAAACCTTTATGGGGCTGTCTGTGGACAGTATCAAAGTCCCGACCTTCATAAAGGACAAGATTCAATCCATCGGAACCTCCAAAGCCTGGAAGAGCCTCACGCAGTACTGTGTACGCATTAATGAATCCTGGGGCACCGTTGCCCGCTGGGGCATGGGTGGAGCACTGATCGGGAGCTTGCTCTTTGGATCGACGTTGGGAGCTGCGTTTGGCATGGGTGCGGGCGGTGCGGTCGGACTTTATAACGCCACCAGTACCTGGTTAGACGTTACCAAACAACAGGAGCAGGCCGACCAGGACGCCGCCAAACTGCAAAGATACATGGATCTTTATGGAGATATTAATCCTGATGAGCCTTACCAACTGATACCAGAGCATGTTCACAATTAAAAGGATAATGCGTGGCATTTTGCCAATGCCACGCTTACCCCTTCAAGAGTGACATTTCACACTGAACCCGTGAACTTTTTTTCCCGTTGATTGTCCAAATGATCAACCTGTCAACGAGTGAGTTATTATGAGTTTCGGATTAACACCAACAAGCGCTGCTAAAAACAGTACGACACCTCAACCGCAGCTGTATTCTGTGGCTGAGCTCAATTCAGAAACGACAACGAATCAATCTGCCTTGAAACAGGAGGTCACAAGGTATGTTTCATCCGCTGAATATTCTCATGCACATGCGCAATCAGGCCCAAATATTAGAGACCGGAGAGCAACTTCTGCCAAGGTGTCTTTTGCTCAAGCGTTTCAGCACCCGACAGAAAACACGGGAAGTGCGAATACTCCGCCAACTGGCTCAATCAATGATTTCAATAGGGTTTGTGAGCAGATCATAAAAGATTGTCCGGATTCAAGGAAAGATGACCTAACGAAGGCCTTTCAGCGTCTGAAATCACTTATGGAAAATGCTCCCCCGAGCTCGGAAGCCCTTTTGCAAATGGCAAATTGTCTCAGAATGATCGGCAAAAGTGAGCAAGAGTGTGAGGCGTGGTTCGAAAAAGCACTAGTCCTTGCCCCCAGCGTCAGACAAAAAAACTGGGAAGTGAGTTTTTCGCAAAACAATGAATCGGCAATCCTTCAGATATTGCGCGGTTTCACTGAACAACCATGAACTTTCAACCTTTGAAATCAGGGAGTCTCTGTGCTCCCTTTCTTGCATACCCCTGTCTCAATTAACCGTTATAAAAGATCCTGCTTTACTTTGACCGAATTTAACCGATCTACACTGAAGATAAGAAAACACACGAGCTGAGGAAGTCCCATGAATGATGATACCGTCAAGAAACTGGCCCTGATGATTGCCGCTAACTGCACCCGTAATTCGGTCCTGGAAGAGGCTGAAAAAGCCAAAGCTATCTCAGAAGAGCAGATGACACAGTTTAACCATCAAATGTCCAACCGTATCTATACTTTCCTGACGTATCTTCTGAATAAACCGGCCGAAGAGTATTCGGTCATGATTAAAGAACTCTCAAAAAACTATCCCGAAGCCTGGGCCCTGCCCGATCTGGATAAGAGCCTGATCAATGCGGTAGCGCAGTCCTCTCTTCCGTCTTTACCCCATTGAGCCACAAACTGATCTATCTTGAAATGTTTTAAATAGATACAGAAATGGCCATGAACCTCAGCTCTTATCAATGTTATAAGCCCTCGCTGTCGGGGCTTGTACTAAGTCTCCTCCTGACTGCCAGAGCTCTGGCTGCTGACCCGGCATTAAGCCAGCAACAGCTGGAATCACTGTCGGCTCTGCTCTTAGCAACAGGCACTCCCCACAGAAAAGAATTTAACTCTATGGTCGAAGCCACACAGCAGTGGCGGAGAAAACCCGGGCAGGAGCGCTGGGAGGTGGGAGACCTGAAGCTTTCTGATGAACAGAAAAAAAAGGTGATGATGCACCTGAAAGCCCTGGGCTTAATCTATAAGCAGAAACCCGATAAAAAGCATTTTGATTACGCTCTGTTGCTGGGTGCAACAGCACCACGAATGAAAAGTCGTTTTCAGCATCTTGTCTCGCTCTGGAAGGAAGGCGTCCGATTCGACAAAATCATTTTTTTATCAGGAGAGCGCCCCATTCAGGACAACATCGACCTGACAGAAATACTGGTGTCTGAAGTGATTGGCCAAGAGGCTTCCAAAGATAAAAAACAAAAGGCCCGTCCTGCGACGGAAAAAGAGGCCGCCAGGATGGTCTATATGGCCACTGAGATGCCTGATGACATGAGAGCAATCCCTGTCGAATTCTTCTCAACAAGCCGAACCTGGCTGGTGGATCGATGGCAGCGCGGCAACACCAGAGACAGTTTCAAAAACTGGGCGAACAGTAACCCCAGACCCGGCTCTGCCCTGATCGTATCGAACCAGCCTCATCTTCTTTATCAGCAGGAGGTCATCCGACAGGAATTACCTGAAGGCTTTACTACCCAGGGAACGGCCCAAGAGGCAGATCCTGGTGGCCAGATCGTCATGTATCTGGATGCTTTAGCCCTCTGGCTCCAAAACCTGAAGATCAGAACAACCCGGAGAACAGACTAACTAAACCACTTTACTTCCCGGCCGAAAAATTCTTGTGCAGCTTTTAGTAATGCTTTAGCACCTGCCTTTTCGCACTTCTGACTGAATCCATGGAAGGACTCTATGCACCGACATAACCGTACCTCTGACAGTTCGCTTCTGGATCATGCCACGGTCATTAACCCCGTAAAACTGTCAGACTTGGCCACTTTAATGGACGAAGTCGGTATCCCTCACTCCTATTCCCTTGAGTCACTGATCTCTGCTTCTCAACAATGGCGCCGACAACCCGGTCAGGAGCGCTGGGAAATGCAAGACCTGCCTTTATCAGCGGATCAGCATGAAACGATCATGGATCACCTTAAAACGCTTGATCTCGTTCAGGAATTGCTCCCTTCTTCCACAAATTATGAGTACAGCTTAATTCTGGGTGCCACCGTTCCCGGAATGGAACGAAGACTCAACCACCTCTCCAGACTCTGGCAGGAAGGTGTCAGGTTTAACAAAATCATTTTCCTGGTAGGACAACGTCCATTGAAAGAGGACATTGATAACATTGACAATCTGGTGACCAGTGGCATTGGCAGGCAGGCTCAGGGAAAAAGTGCCGATGCAGCCCGTCCCATCACAGAGACTGAAGGCGCGGTTCAACTGTTTGCAACCATGAAACTTCCGGAGGAGATGAAAAAGCTACCGGTAGAATTTATTGACTCCCCCAGGGTCTGGAAACAGCGTCACTGGCACAGAGCCAACACGCGGGACACCCTGATTCAATGGCTGAAAGCCTCACCGGCTCCCGGCAAAACACTGGTCATTTCTGACCAGCCCCATGCTCACTATCAACTGGAAGTGGTGAAACAGGAACTTCCTGAAGCCTTCCAACCTGAAGTGACCGCTCAGACAGCGGATGAACAGACCCGGATAATACTTTATCTTGATGCACTGGCTCTCTGGCTTCACAACCTGCGGCTGCGAGTTAACTGATATACGACTCTCCCCACCTTGGCATCAGTGACTGTTCGATGTCCAACTGGCTTAGTATTCTGGCCACCACAAAATCGACCAGATCTTCCACGCTTTCAGGCTTGTTATAAAATCCGGGTGATGCTGGCAAAATCACTGCCCCCATTTGGGTCAACTTAAGCATATTCTCAAGATGAATTTCTGAATACGGTGCTTCTCTGGGCACCAGAACCAGTTTTCTGCGCTCTTTCAAAGCGACATCTGCCGCTCTTTCGATCAGATTATTGCTCGCTCCATAAGCTATAGACGACAAAGTACCTGAACTGCAGGGACAGACAATCATCTTGCTGGGCGCGCCACTGCCTGAGGCTACTGGCGACATCCAGTCTTCATGACCCAATAATCTGATCTGTCCGGCTCTGGCTTGGCAGTAATCAATAAGAACAGCCTCAGCTTCACGATCACCGTCAGGCAGATGAAGAGACGTTTCGGTTTCAATCACCACCTTTGCGGCTCTTGAAATCATACAAAAAATCTCTGCCCCGGAAGCGACAAGACACTGCATCAACCTGAGTCCGTACTGGGCTCCGGAAGCCCCGGTGATAGCAAGAGTTATTCTCTCAGCCAATGTATTAACCTTTTTCTATTGCTGCTTCGTTAAGCGCCACCAGCAGACGCTGATGAATTCCCTCAAAGCCACCATTACTCATGATGACCAGATGATCACCACTCTCAGAGGTTTCGATCAGATAGTCGATAATCTCCTCAGTGGACGACATTACACGGGCAGGTACAGGGCTTTTATCAATGAAATCACCCTTCAGCCACGCAATATCTTTGGGCTGAAACCAGACAACTTCGGACGCATTCTTAACACAATCCGACAAAGCATTGCCATGAATGCCCATTTTCATGGTATTGGAACGCGGCTCGATAATAGCCCGGATGCGGTTATTCTGATGTCGGGCACGTAAGCCATTCAAAGTGGTTTCAATAGCCGTCGGGTGATGGGCAAAGTCATCATACACTTTGATGCCTTCTATATCTGCCAGCAATTCCATTCTGCGTTTGACCCCCTTGAACAGGCCAAGTGCTTCACAAGCCAGAGCAGGCAATACCCCAACGTGCCGGGCAGCGGCCATTGCAGCCAGACCGTTGGCAACATTATGATCACCCGTCAGCGACCAGTCTACCCGGCCGACCACCTTCCCCTGGTACAAGACATCAAAAACACTGCCGTCAGGCTCAATCAGGCGGGTCGTCCACTCGACTCCCAAGTGCTCCCGTTCCGACCAGCACCCCATTGTCAGAACTTTGTTCAGGGCTTCGCAGTCCGCCGGAGAAATAATCAGGCCATCGCCTGGTATCGTTCTGACCAGGTGATGGAACTGCTTCTGGATGGCATCCAGATTGTCGAAGATATCAGCGTGGTCAAATTCAAGGTTATTCAGAATGGCTGTTCGGGGATGATAGTGTACAAACTTGGAGCGTTTGTCGAAGAAGGCCGTATCATACTCATCAGCTTCGACCACAAAAAACGGAGTCTCTCCCATTCTTGCCGAAATACCAAAGTTAGCCGGGATGCCACCGATCAGAAAGCCCGGCGCCATGCCGGCATGTTCCAGAATCCAGGCCAGCATGCTGCCGGTTGTGGTTTTGCCGTGAGTGCCAGCGGCTGCCATCACCCATTTGTCTTTGAGAATGTGCTCGGCAAAAAACTGAGGACCCGAGGTGTAAGCAAGCCCCTCGTTCAGAACATATTCCACAATGGGGTTCCCCCGGCTCATGGCATTCCCTATCACGACCAGATCCGGCTTATCGTCCAGATGTTCGATATGATAGCCCTGCATCAACTGAATGCCCTGTGCCTCCAGCTGTGTGCTCATGGGGGGATAGACATGTTCATCGGAACCACTGACCCTGAAGCCAATATCCCTGGCCAGAAGTGCAAGGCTTCCCATAAATGTGCCGCAGATTCCCAGAATATGTATGCGCATATCATCCTTACTCATCATCGGTCGCTGGCGGCTCTGGTGGCCGCAAGCGGTTCTGAAAACGGTATGGCCACTGTAAAGTCGTTTTGGCCGTTCTTTTAAGACTCTTTCCTTACCTTTTTACAGAAAAAATTCCGCTAAATAAACGGACAAACAGGCTTGTTTTAAGTATTATTCGGAGCGAAACCCGCTTTACCTTAGAACAACAGAAACATACAAAGTCAAGATTACTATTCAGCGAGAGCCACTCAGGATGTCAATCAAACATGCATTTTATGCGCAGTCAGGGGGCGTAACAGCGGTTATCAACGCCAGTGCCTGCGCCGTTATCGAGACTGCACGTCGCTATCCGGACCAAATTGGTAAGGTCTATGCGGGCTATAACGGTATTCTGGGAGCGCTGAGGGAAGAGCTGATCGACACCAGCTATGAATCCCACGAAACCATCGGAGCGCTTCACCGGACCCCCGGTGGAGCATTTGGATCGTGCCGTTACAAACTCAAATCATTTGAAGAGAGTGAAGCAGAATATCGCCGACTGATTGAAGTGTTTCAGGCACACAATATCGGCTACTTCTTTTACAACGGTGGTAACGACTCCATGGATACTGCTCTGAAGGTGTCCCAGCTCAGTGAAAAAATGGGTTACCCCATTACTTGCATTGGCATTCCCAAAACCATCGATAATGACCTGGCGGTAACCGACAACTGCCCCGGATTTGGATCAGCCGCCAAATACCTTGCGGTTTCCACCAAAGAAGCCAGCCACGATATTGCCTCCATGTGCGATACCTCGACGAAAGTCTTTGTCATGGAAGTGATGGGTCGCCATGCCGGCTGGCTGGCGGCGGCTGCCGGACTGGCAGCCCGTCAGAATGGTGATCCTCCTCACATTATTGTGTTCCCTGAAACACCACTGGATAAAGAAAAGTTTCTGGCCAAGGTCAAGAAAACCGTGGATGAAGAAGGTTACTGTGTGATTGTTGCCTCGGAAGGCGCCAAGTACGCAGATGGCAGCTTTGTCTCGGCCTCGACCACGGTCATTGACTCTTTTGGCCACCACCAGCTCGGGGGGGTGGCACCTGCACTGTGCACCATGATCAAGCGGGAACACGGATTCAAATACCACTATGCGGTGGCAGACTATCTGCAGCGTTCAGCCAGACATATTGCCTCAAGAGTAGATGTTGAGCAGGCTTATGCGGTGGGTAAAGCGGCCGTTGAACTGGCGGTCACTGGCAAGAACGCCGTAATGCCCTGTATCACCCGTGAATCCAATGCGCCCTATCGATGGTCTATCGGTGAAGTTCAGCTCGAAGAAGTAGCTAACTACGAAAAGAAAATGCCCATGGAGTTCATTGATGCTGAAGGCTTCGGCATTACCCCGGTCTGCCGGGAATACCTTGAACCTCTGATTGAAGGTGAAGAATACCCACCTTACCTCAATGGTCTGCCACGCTTCGCCAAGCTCAGGAAAGTCATGGTTGAGAAGAAGCTCAACAATACTTTTGATGGCTGAATAAACGACGCCCGGATAAGCAGTCACAATTTATGGGGCTGTTCCGGGCACACCACAGGCTCCCATACCAAAATACACCCTGCACAAGGCAGGCCGCTCTGCAACGATTTCTTGCCATGTTCTACCTTTGGTTTTCAACAGAAGGTCTTTAAAAAGCATTCGTGCTTTCCTGGTCTACACTTTCTGCTCCACAAACCAGAACGTGTAAATGATAAAACAACCATTCTTTGCAGTACTGCTGTTGCTTCTGCCTTTGTCTTTCACCTGTCAGGCACAACTGTTGACTGAACGCTATATTGTCGAGCTTCAACAGAATGGAGGTTCTCCAGACAAAATCTTTTCTATCAAGCCTGACCGACATACATTACCGGGCAATGCTTCAGGCATTAACAACAAAAACGGCTATGCGCGGTCAGGCTTTCTGGCAGATGACCCACCATTGGGACTCGGCGGTTATGGGGTAAAAACGGACATTATTGAGTCGATTTCATGGCATTTGCTCTATTCAGCCACTCTGCTGGTTGGTTACAAACTGACCCTGACCTTCAGTGACCACTCTCCGGGCGCCAAAACTGATTCGTGGCTGTTTGCAGGTGTGTTTATCAGCATCGGCTGGCTTTTAACAAGCTATTGGAACCCTGACTCGCCTATTTTCAACCCGATTGGACAACCAGAGGCGAATCAGGATTACCCGTTTGCGATCAACACTATGATGCTTAGCCCCGAACATAACTCAAAACAAGTTCAGCGATCAGACTCATCCGGCCAGCAAGCTTCAGGTTCAACCACCCAACTGACAGGCACTATCATCAGCCATCGGCATTCTGACTCTGGCGGCAGTAACCGAGACCCTGAACAACGCCAACATACTTTCGGTTTAAACTGTTACGCAGATAACTGTAATGGCGTTTGTCAATTCCGACAGTCGCAACCGACACCAGAACAAAGCTCAAGACCCGATGAAGACTTCGATCAACGGAGCTACCCTTCCCCGGAAGTCAGATTCTCCTTTTCGCTCACCCAGTTAGCGTCAGCCTCGGTAGCAGGGACTTCACAAACACAACAAATAACCACACAAACAACGGAAATGCCTCAATTGGCGCACAGAAAACCTCATTGTTCTCAGGCAGGCAAGGTAAGAGCCCTGCCGGCTTACCGAAAAAGAAGCCACAACAGGCAATTAGCCTGTGACGTACAATTTCGCGATTTATCTGGTCGGCCGCATTCATGCGGGTCAGTCTTCAACAACGCTAATGCTCTGCTGGCTCATAAAAGTCAATACCACGGCAGGCCACAAATCTGTGACATACCAGAGATCGATGAGAATGGCCGGCAGCGACCCTGCGGTTGGCTCTTCAGAAATGCCAAAGCCCTGTCGGTTCACAGAAGCTCAAAACACACCAGACAACATATCTGTGAAGAGACCGTGGTAGGGGCGAATGGCCAGCAGCAACCATGCGGGCGACTCTTTTGGTATGTTCAAGACTTGGCGGAGCATATTAGAGAGTACCACAGACCCAGACCTGTTCATGTGAATCGGAGTAATCGAAGTGCAAGAGGATAAACAGCGATTTATCTGACACCCACTCTTTCAAAACCTTTTGGAAGGGTAGCTCAGCTTTGCCCACCGCTTTTGCAACAATTTCTTTGATGAAGTGTGCGGTTTTAGCGAAGCGGTCCCGGACTATCAAAAGACACCACTCGCCTAAAGAAAGATCTTTGGCAGAAAAATACGCTTAATTTCTTGGTCTATTCTTGCACTCTTTACACTAGAAAGTGCAAGGATACAATGATTAAACATTCACTCTTTGCGGCGCTGCTGTTGCTGTCGTTGTTTGTCACCTGTCGGGCTCAACTGTTGACAGAACATTATGTTGTCGAGTTTCAGCAGAGTACAGGATCTCCGGACAAAGGCTTCTCCATAAAGCATGACCGGAGCAGATTGTCGGGCGAGCCTTCAGTCATTGTCGACACCGACGGCTATGGAGGATCCGATTCCCTCACTGATGACAACCCACACCGATCCGGCGTTTTCGGAGTAAGGATATCCACTATTGAATCGCTTTCGTGGCAATTGCTCTACGCCACTGGTCTGCTGGTGGGTTATGAACTGATCCTGAAAACCAGAGACGGCCACCCAAGTGCTAACCCTTGTTCGTGGTTACCTATGGAAGCATTTGCCGCTGTCGGTTTGCTTTTGAAAAGCTACTGGAACCCCGATTCACCGATGTTTAACCCGAGCGGACAACACCCGTTTGCGATCACTACCATGATGCTTAGCCCCGGACATGGCTCACAACAAGGCCAGCCACGAAAATCATCCGGCCAGCAAGGCTCAGGGACAACCACCCAACATACAGGCACTATCACTAGCCTCCAGCATTCTGACTCTGACGACGGTAACGGACACCCTGAACAACAGCAACATACTTTGGGTTTAAATTGTTTCGTAGATAACTGTCATGGTGCTTGTAAATTACGACAATCACAGGCAACACCCGAGCAAAGTTCTATGCCCAATTTGGACAGTGGAGACCAGTTCACTTTCATAAGCCATGCTCCTGATCACCATGCAAATGACCAGCACAGCAGAGCAGACCAACAAAAACACAGCACTGTTCACCTTTCCTCGTCAGGCGCTGAGAAAGCACCGTCGTATAGTGAAAAAAAATACCAAACTGGGCAGGCAACTTGTTTCGCAAAAATAGTCAGGAAGGACGATCAGATGCATTCAGGCACAGAGAAAACACAGTCGTATAATGAAAACAAATACCAAACTGGACAGGCAACTTGTTTCGCAACAGTGGTCGGGAAGGACAGCCAGATGCAGTCATACGGGATAGCCTGCAGGGAGTATTATCGAGCCATGTCGATGCAAAAAAGAAGAAAGCCCAACCAGAAAATAACCTGTGACGAGACAGTGAGGGAGAAGTATGGCCAGCGTCGGCCATGCAAAAAGGCCTGCATGAGTGAAAGAGAACTGGAGCTTCACAAAAAAAGAGACCACAGCGGGCAAAAAATCTGTGACGAACCACTCGGGTACGGGGTCTCTGGCCCACCGTGCCATAGAGTTTTCAGTAATGCTCTCGTGCTGGAACGTCACAAAAGAGACTTCCACTGCATTGGAAGAAGATGTATGGAGATAGTTGTCTCAAAGGATGGCAAGCAGCAACCATGCTTAAGGATCTTTAGTCGTGCTGAAGACTTGAGATCTCACAAACAGAAAGCGCATCAATCACAAAGTGAAGATAAGAAGGATAAATAGCGATCAATACCCACCCTTTCATCCAAAGGCACTGCTCGTCTAAAGCGATGGCTGAAATCATTCATCTGTTGCTCGGATGACCAGAGATCACGCTGTCATTGCTCACCGACGAGTGCACAGTGTTTCAATAGATTTTTCGCAGAAGGTCTTCAACATAAAGATTCGCTTATTTTCTTGGTCTATTCTTGCACCCTTCAAATCAGAAAATGCAAGGATACAATGATTAAACACTTACTCTTTGCGTTACTGCTATCGTTATCTGCCTCCAGTCAGGCTCAGCTGTTGACAGAACATTTTATTGTCGAGCTTCAAGAGAGTGCAGATTCTCCAGACAAAAGCTTTTCTTTAAAGCATTACCTGCCCGGATTGCCGGGCAACCCTTCAGTCATTGCCAATGACAACGGTTACGCAGGCTCAGACTCCCCCACTGATGACAAACCACAAAGCCCCGGCGTTTACAGAGTAAAAACGACCATTATTGAGTCGATTTCGTGGCACTTGCTGTGCGCCTCTTCACTGCTGTTGGGTTACGAACCGATCCTGAAAAACAGAGACCACTATTTAAGCTCTGAGTTTTATTCGCAGCTATCTGTGGAAGCGTTTGCAGCCATTACTCTGATGTTGGGCTCTGGAAATAACCAACAACCACACCAGTCATCAGAATTACCGGGGCGACAAGCCCCACAAGCCACCACCCACTCTACAAGTTTTTTCACGAGCCTCCCGTATTCTGGCTTTGGCGGCGATAACGGAGGCCCTCAACAACAATCACATACTTTGGGTTTAAATTGTTTCGTTCATCCCTGTCATGGCGTTTGTCAATTCCGACCAATAGAGGCAACACCCGAACCAAGCTCATGCCCCCATTCGAACGATGAGCAATGCCTTAGCTGCATATTCCATTTTGAGCCTGAAAACGCTACACAGTCTCAGGAAAAATCGCTTTTCGCACTATTGAGTGAACTCAATGACAAACAATTATCATTCTATTACGATCAACCATTGAAGCCACAGCCGGATGACCACAGTGGGAACCTGACCAATAGCGGCAACCTTACAGGGGGGGACGCCTCAATCTCAGTGGCTGCAGTGGCCACTGACACGCTCGAGAAATTGTCTTCCACCGCTGATAATTTTGAGTTCATTTATGAGACACTCGATCCATGCGGTCTTCTCGAAGAAGCCGGGTTCTCGCTTGTATCCACAGACACTCTTCCCCTGGTGGAAACCTCAGAAACACAACAAACAACCACTGAGTCACCTCAATCAGGTCAGAGCTATTCTCATCTTTCCCAGACAGGCACATTACCGACTCTGCCGGATCACAAAAACAAAAACAAAAACAACACCGAGCAAACGACCTGTGACGTGACAGTGAACGGCGAAGATGGCCAGTCACGGCCATGTGGGAAGTTCTGTAAGAATGCTCGATCCCTGGCATCCCACAAAAACAAAGTCCACAGCGAGCAACGAACCTGCAAGGTAACCGTGATCGGTGACGATGGCCAGCCAAGGCCATGCGAGTCGGTTTGTAAGAATGCTGGAGCCCTGTCGGTCCACAAAAGCGCATATCACACTGGGCAAAGAACCTGTGACAGAACACTGACCGGAGCCGATGGACTGCAGCGACTATGCGGCAAAGTCTGCATTAATGCTAAAGCCCTGTCGGGTCACAAAAGAAAAGATCACACCGGAGAGCAAACCTGTGACAGAATACTGATCGGAGAGGATGGCCTGCAGAGACCATGCGGCATGGTCTGCATTAATGCTAAAATCCTGGCAAATCACAGAAGAATATACCACACCGGAAAACAAACCTGTGACCTGAAAGTAGTTGGGAAGGATGGCCAGCAGCAATCATGCGGGAAGGTGTTCAACAGTATACATGCCCTGATGAAGCACAAAATAAGACATCGAAAACGCAAGCCTGATGATTTGAATAAAGACGATAACTTCAGCCCTAAAAAAGGTAAAGTAAATAAGTAACGATCTGATCAGACACTCGCTTTTTAATGAAGGTTTGCGATTTTGCCGGATCGATAAGTGACCATCAAAAGACAATGTTTTTCTAAAGTATGCAGCAGCGTTTCATTGGTTTTTTTATAATAAAACACACTTATTATCTTGATCTATTCTTCCTCTCTACCCACCAGAATGCAAGAACACTATTATTAAACAACCACCCTTTGCGACACTGCTGTTAGTGCTAACGTTGTTGTCTGCCACCTGCGAAGCTCATCAGTTGAGAAGACATTATATTGTTGAGCCTGGACTGAAGAGAGGCCTGACAAACCGCAGCTTTTCTATAGAGACTGACCAGCATGCACCGCCGGACAAACCGCCAGATATTATCAATACAAACGGCTATGAAGGATCAGATTCACTGCCTGATGACAAACCACAGAGACCCAGCTGTTATGGGATAAAATCGACCCTGATTGAATCGATTGCGTGGCAATGGCTTTATGCCTCTCGTCTGCTGGTTGATTACAAACTGATCCTGACCACCAGCGACGCCACTCTATGCTACAGCCCCTGTTCATGGGTACCTGTAAAAGTTGTTGTCGTTTTACGTTGGCTTTTAAAGAGCTATTGGAATCCCGATTCACTGTTGTTTGACCCGATGAAACGGCAGATGGCGAGTCAGGATCACCCGTTTGCGATCACCGCTATGATGCACAGCCCCGGACATGTCCAAAAACAAGGCCAGCCATCTGAATCATCGGGGCAGCAAGTCCCACAAGCGCCGCCCCAACCTACAAGCTCTTTCACTAGCTCCCTGTATTGTGGCTCTGTCGGCGGTAATAGAGGCTCTCAACAACACCAGCATACTTTGGGTTTGGATTGTTTCGTCCATCCCTGTAATGGCGTTTGCAGTTTACGACTATCATCTGGTAGCAGAGAGTTTGCTGAATGGCCTCTGAATTCCTTAGAAAGCTCATGCCCCCACTTGGCATATGGCCACTGCATTAGCTGCATAGATAACTTTGATTTTGTAAACACTTCGCTCTCCAAAACAATGGATGGCCCGCCTGTCAATCAGCGCCAATGGTCTGGCCAACTATTCTTGGACGGGGTCGCGGTCGCCCTAGACGGGGTCGCCTTATCCGGGGTCACCTCATACTCAGTGACTGCAGGGGCAGCCTCTACAGCTGAAGCTACCTGGCAAAAAACCTGTGACATGACAGTGGTCGGGGAGGATGGTCACCAGCGACCATGCGGTAAGATCTTCAGGAATACTCGTTTATTCACGGTTCACAAAAACCGATACCACTGCGAGCCAAAAATCTGTGGCGAGGTAATGATCGGTGATAATGGCCAGCCTCAGCCATGCCGAAAGGTCTGCAAAAATGCCAAAGCTCTGTCGGATCACAAAAGCAGGGCACACTGCGGGCCAAAAACCTGTGATGTAATCGTATTCGGAGAGGATGGCCAACAGCGACCATGTGGGACAATCTGCAGGAATCCCGGAGCCTTGTCGGGTCACAAAAGCTCATACCACACTGGGAAAAAAAGCTGTGATTTAACAGTGATCGGGGGGGATGGCCAACCGAGGCCATGCGGCAAGGTCTTCAAGAATGCCGGATCCCTGTCGAGTCACAAAAGCATATACCACACTGGGCAAAAAACCTGTGACGCAGCAGTGATTGGAGAGGATGGTCAGTCGAGGCCATGCGGTTCAATCTGCAAGGATGCCGGGGCCCTGTCGGTTCACAAAAGGGCATTCCACAGCGGGCAAAAAAACTGTGATCTCAGAGTGATCGGGGAGGATGGCCAGCAGCAACCATGCGGAAAACTCTGCAAGAATGCTAAAGACCTTTCTCAGCACAAAAGAAGACACCGAAAGCGTAAGCCTGTTGATAAAAATCGAGACGATGATTTGAGTCCTCAAAAAAGTAAAGTGAATAAGTAACGATCTGATCAGACACCCGTTATTTCAGGAGGGGTTAGCAATTTTTTGCGGAGCGATAAGGGGTAATCAAAAGACAATGTTAACCTAAAGAGATGCTACGGCTATTCAGTGGGTTTTACACGAAAAATAGACTTATTATCCTGATCTATCCCTCCTCTCTAGTCACCAGAATGCAAGGATAGAATTATTAAACATTCACCCTTTGTGACACCTCTGCTGCTCCTGTTGTCCGTCATCTGCCAGGCCGAAGTGTTGACAGAACGTTATATTGTCATGCCTGAACAGAAAACAACTTCTCCAAACCAGAGTTTTTCTATAAAGTATGGCCGCTATACACTGTCAGACAGAGCATCAGATATTACCGACACAAACGGCTATTCAGAATCAGGTTCGCCAACTGATGACAAACGACAGAGAGCTTGCGATTACAGGACAAAAACGCCCCCTATTGAATCAATTTCGTGGCAGTGGCTTTGCGCCACTGACCTGCTGTTTGCTTACGAACTGATTCTGCCCCCCAGAGATGGCCCACTATGCGCCACTCCTTATTCATGGGTACCTCTCCAGGCGGTTGTCACTGTCAGTTGGCTTCTGAAAAACTATTGGAACTCCGATTCACCACTGTTTAACCCCACTGAACAACTTAGCCTGACTGATCGACAAGAGATGAGTCAGAATCAACCATTTGCGGGCATTATTCTAATGCCTGGCTCTGGACAAGCCCGAGCATCAGGCCAACCATCAGAATCATCCGATCGGGAAGCTCCAAAAGCCAACAGTCACCTTACCGTCTCTTTCACCAGTCCCCCGGATTTTGGCTCTGGCGGCGATAATAGCGGCCCTCTACCACACCAACATACTTTGGATATTAATTGTTTCGTGCATCCCTGTCATGGCGTTTGTAGTTTCCGACTATCATTCGATAGCAATGAACCCGCTGAATGGCCACTGAATTACGGGCAGAGTTCATGCCCGCATTTGGCCAGTGGATACTGTTTTAGTTGCATGGGTCATTATGCTCCTTTACTCAATGCACGCTCCCAACCATACCCATCGCTGGATCTCCCTGATATTCAATTTCAATGCAATTCCAGAGAAGTATCTGAGCCACAACCATACGGCATTAACGTGAACAGAGACAATAGCTGCCACTCTGTAGACAGGGTTCCCTCAGAATCAATGAGAACAGGAGACCCCTTTACAACTGATGCTAACGGGCAAAAAACCTGTAAAGTGATAGTGATTTGGGAGGATGGACAGCCGCGACCATGCGGAAAGATCTGCAGGAGTGCTCAAATCCTTTCGGTTCACAAAAGCAGATACCATACCGGACAAAAAACCTGTGAAGTGTCAGTGATCGGCGAGGATGGCAAGCCGCGACCATGCGGAAAGATCTGCAGGAATGGTCAAGTCTTGACGGATCACAAAAGAAATGAACACAGCGGGCAACAAACCTGTGGCGTAACCGTGATCGGGAAGGATGGCCAACAGCGACCATGCAGGACAACCTGCAAAAATGCTAAAGCTTTATCAAATCACAAAACCAGAATCCACAGCAGGCAAAAAGCCTGTGACGTGAACGTGGTCGGAGAGGATGGTCAGCAGCAACCATGCGGGAAACTATGCCAAAATAATGGAGACCTGATTAATCACAAAAGGAATGTCCACAGCGGGCAACGAACCTGTGACGTAGCCGTGGTCGGGGAATACGGCCAGCTGCGGCCATGCGGAACGGTCTGTAAAAGTGCTAAGTCCCTGTCGAACCACAAAAGAAACGTCCACAGCGGGCAACGGACCTGCCAAGTAACCGTGGTCGGGGAGGATGGTCGGCAGCGATCATGCGGAAAGGTCTGCAAGGGTGTTCAAGCCCTCTACAATCACAAAACAAGAGACCACAGTAAGCAAAAAACCTGTAACATAACCTTAGCTGGGGAAAAGGCTCAGCAGCGACCATACGGGAAGATCTGTAAGAATGCCAGGGCCCTGACAGATCACAAAAGCAGCGACCACCGCGGGCAACAAACCTGTGACGTGACCTTGGTCGGGAAAGATGATCAGCCGCGGCCATGCAGAAAGCAGTGCATTGATGCACAAGTCCTATGGGATCGCAAAAGAGCACATCGAAAACGCAAGTCCAGTGATTTGGACCGGAACGATAACTCCAGTCCTCAAGAAGGAAGAGTGAATAAGAAACGACTGATCTGACACCGGCCCTTTCATGAGATCTCCCTCCCAAAAGACAACGATCGTTTAAATAGTGCAGCAACACTTCATTGGTTTTTGAAAGAAAACGCCCTTATTTTCTTGGTCTATCCTTACTCCCTGTCAACCAGAAGGCAAGGATAGAATTATTAAACTTTCCCTCTTTTCGACTTCGATGTTGTTGCTACTGTTGTCACTACTTGCGTCATCTGTTGTCTGTCAGGCCGAACTATTTACAGAACGCTTTCTTGACGAGTTCGAACAGAAAACGGGGTCTCCAAACCAAAGCTTTTCTATAAAGCGAGACCGGCATACACTGTCAGACAGTCCATCATATATTGCCGACACAAACGGTTATGCAGGATTAGATTCGCCACCAGACAACAAACGAAAAAGATCTTGTGGTTGCAACACAAAAACACCCCTTATTGAATCGGTTTCGTGGCAATGGCTTCAAGTCACTCACCTGCTGATTGGTTACCAACTGATCCTGACTACCAGAGACGCCCCTCTGGGCACAACCCCATATCCATGGCTTCCCATAGGAGTGGTTGTCGCTATCGGTTGGCTTTTGAAAAGCGATTGGAAACCCGATTCACCGCTATTTGACTCGATTGAACGACTCAACCTGATTCAACAACAGGGGGCGAGCCAGAATCACCCGTTGGAGGTCATCGCTACTATGCCAGCCCCTGAACAAGGCCAACCACAATACCAGTTACCAGAATCATCGGGGCAGCAGGCCCCGGAAGCCACCTACCGCCCTATAGGCTATTTCACTCGTCTCTTGTATTCTGACCCTGATGACGGCAACGAAGGCCCTCAACCAAACCTGCATACTTTGGGTTTAGATTGTTTTGTCCATCCCTGTCATGGTGTTTGTAGTTTCCGACCACCATCCGGTAGCGGAGAGTCTGCTGAACTGCACTGTGAGCGGTCTGATGCTTCGATAAAAACTCCAGAGTCGATGCCAGAAATAGAAACCGCTCAGTCAGGAACTCCCGGACAAAGCTCATGCCCCCATTTAGCCGATGAACATTGCTTTAATTGCGTAAGCCATTTTGATCCTGCAAAAGCTTCACAGTCCCGGGAAAAATCACTGTTTGCATTATTGAGTGAACTCACTGACGAACAATTCCCGTACCATTACGACCAACTATTTGAGTCAGAGCCGGATGACAGTACTGGAAATCCGGCCAATAGCTGCAATTATATAGACGAGTTCGCCGCAGGCGGGGTCGCCAGTACGCCGGAGAATACGTTTTCCACCGCCAATGGTTTTGAGTTCATTCATGGGCCACTCGATTCATGTAGTCTTCTCGAAGAAGCGGGTTTTTCCCCTACGCCAATAAACACACTCACCTCAGTGAAAACTTCAGAAACACAATCAATAACCACTGAGTCACATCAATCAGATCAGTGCCAACCTTCTCTTTTCCAGACAAGTGCATCAGAAACTCTGTCGGAGCACAAAAACAACACCAGAGAAAGCGTCTGTGATGTAACCGTAGTCGGGAGGGAAGGCCGGCAGCCATGCGGGGTGCGCTGCAGGAACCCTCAATCACTTTCATCTCACAAGAGTAGATATCACACCGGGCAAAAAATCTGTGACTTAACCGTGATCGGGAAGTATGGCAAGCAGCAGCGATGCGGGCTGCTTTGCGAGAATGCCAGAATTCTGACGGATCACAAAAGAAAAGAGCACAGCGGGAAACAAACCTGTGACCGGGTCGTGATCGCGAAGAATGGCCAGACGCGGTCATGCGGGAAAATCTTCAAGAATGCTCAATCTCTATCCTCTCACAAAACCAAATACCACCCAGGGCAACGAACCTGTAAAACGATCGTGTTCTGGAAGAATGGCCAGCCGCGTCGATGCGGGATGGTCTGTTGGGGTGCCAAAACCTCGTCGGAGCACAAAAAAACACATCGGGAACGCAAGCCTGATCATACAGATCAGGACGATGACCTTTAACCTTGAGAATGTAAAGTGAATATGTCCGGGCCCAACCAGGGATTTATCAGCGCTTCGATGGGTTTCCAGAAAAAAACGCTCTTATTTTCTTGGTCTATCCTTCCTCTCTGTCAACAAGAATACAGGGATAAAATCATTAAACGCCTTCTCTTTGCGACACTACTGTTGTTGCTAGTGTTATTGCTATTGTTGTCTCTGCAGTTGTTGTCTGTCGCCTGTATGGCCGAATCATTGACAGAACCTTTTATTATCGAGCTTGAACAAACAAACCAGAGCTTTTCTATAAAACGTGACCTGCGTGTACTACCAGATAACCCGTCAGACATTACCCACACAGAAGACTACGCAGAATTAGATTCAACGCCCGATGACAAACGCCATAGTACGGGTGGAAACAAGGCAAGAACGACTATTATTGTGTCGATTTCGTGGCAATGGCTTTACGTCACTCAGCTGCTGGCTGGTTACGAACTGATCCTGAAAACCAAAGATGTCCCTCTATTCCCGGCTCCCTACTCATGGGTACCTGTAGAAGCGGTTGTTGCTGTCGGCTGGTTTTTAAGAAGTTACCGGAACTCCGATTCACCGCTGTTTAACCTGATTGAACATCAAGAGGCAACATCTATGCTGAAACAGAGGGATTTCCCATTAACAACTATCACAATGATGACGGGTTCAGGAGATAACCAACAACACGAGCCATCAGAATCATCCGGCCAGAGAACCACGCAAACCACCACTTGCCACAGGCGCTCTTTCACCAACCTCTTTTATTCTGGCTTCGGCGGCTATTCTGGCTCCGGCGGCGGCAGCCCTCTACAGCACTCACATACTTTAGGTTTAAATTGTTTTGTCCATCCCTGTCATGGCGCTTGTCAATTTGGACCACCATACGACGGATCAGGGTCGGCTGAATGGTCTCCGGATAGCATAGAACACTCGTACACTCATTTCACGAATGGACCAAGCTATGATTGCATAGGCCATGCTGGCCCTTTAAAAGCTGAACAGCCCGAAGAATATTGGATTTCCAAAATATTGGATGATTTTTTTGAAAGTGCTCCCCCATACCATCACGACCAACTGTCTGGACCACATCCTCATGATATTAATCGTGACCCGTCCAATAACTTAAACTGTACAGGCTCGATAAGTGCAGGGGCCGCGCATACAATTGCCCCTTCCGGGCCACTCAATCATTGCCCGCCAGCGTTCCGGAACTTGCCTTTCAACAACACTGATGATTTTGGGTTCATTAATGAGCCAGCCGATCCATGCAGGTATCCCGAAGAAATCGAGCTCTCCTTAATGCCTCTCCCCCCCTTTTCCTTAATGGGAACCTCAGAAACACAACAAACAACTTCCGAATCACCTCAATTGGGCCAGCGACAACTTCACCCTTCACAAGCGGGCACAGCAAAGCCCCTCCCGGATCACAGAATCAGGGATCACTCCGGGTACCTTACCTGCTACGAAACCGTGGTCGGTGATGACGGCCAGTCGCGGCCATGTGGAAAAGTCTGCAAGAATCACAAAATACTGTCAGCTCACAAATACAACTATCACTCCGGGCAAAGAACCTGTGAAACAACAGTGGTTGGGGAAGGTGGCCAGCAGCGGCCATGCGGGAAGGTCTGCCAGAATAGTCAGGCACTTTCGTCTCACAAAGTCAGAGCACACACCGGAGAACGATCCTGTGAGGTGATAGTGACCGGGGAGGATGGTCAGCCTCGGCCATGCGGGAAGATTTACAAGAATGCTGCAGCCCTGTCGAGTCACAAAAGCGGAAAACACACCAGGCAAAAAACCTGTTTCGTGACCATGATCGGGTGGGATGGTCAACCGCGGCCATGCGGAAGAATCTGCAAGAATGCTCAAACTCTGGCGAGTCACAAAAACCTATATCATAGTGGACAAAAAACCTGCGACATGACCCTGATCGCGGAGGATGGCCGGCCGCAGCCATGTGGGAAAGTCTTCATGAATGGCCAATCTCTGTCGGACCACAAGAGAGTGCATCACAGCGAGCAAAAAACCTGTGACTCAGCCGTGGTCGGAGAGGATGGCCAGCTGCGACCATGCGGAAAACTCTTCAAGAGCTCTAAAAACCTTTCGGCACACAAAAGAAGTCATCGAAAGCGCAAGCCCGTGGATGAGACCCCGGGTAATCCAACCTCAGAAAGGCCAAGTGAATAAGTAGCGATTCATCTGACGCCCACCCTTTTATGAAGGTTAGGCGGTTTTTCCAGAACGACTCAGGACTACCAAAAGACATTGCTCGTTTAAATGGACTTGGCAAAACTTCAGTCATTAACTGACGGTGGTTAATGCCAGAAAAAAAAGCAGATGGGCACAGCCTTTGGTATTTTTTTGCCCTGTGCAAAGCTTTGGTTTTTAACAGAAGGTTTCTGACAGAAAAACTCTCTTATTGTTTGGTCTATCCTTCCTCTCTACCAACTAGAATGCATGTGTAGAATTATTAAACGCTCACTCTTGTCTGCAATGCTGGTACTGACACTGCCTGTCGCCTGTCAAGCTCAACCTTTGACAGAATGCTGTATTGTCGAATTTGGACGAAATGCAGTTTTTCCAAACCAGAGCTTTCGTATAAAGCTTGACCATCTCAGACGTTCGGATAATCCGTCGAACATTGCCGAAACAAACAGTTATGCAAGTTCAGATTTTCTAGCTGATAACAAACAAAAGATACATGGCTGTTACAGTGTCCCTCCCGCCCTTATTGAGTCGATTTCGTGGCAATTGCTTTATGCCTCCACCCTGCTGGTTGATTACGAACTGATCCTGAACACCAAACATACCCCCGTAAGCTCCACTCCTTATCCCGGGTTGCCTGTAGAAGTGTTTGTCGCTGTCAGTTGGCTTTTAAAAAACTATTGGAACTCTGATTCACCGCTTTTTACCCTCACTGAACAACAAGAGGTGGGACAGGATCACCCGTCTGCGGCCATCACTACAATGCTTGGCTCAGGCCATAAACAACCACACCAGCCATCTGAATCATCCAGCCAAAAAGCCCCGGGAACATCCACCCACTGTATAGGCTCATTCACTGGCTCCCTGAGTACTAACTATGGCGACGATAACAGCGGTCCTCAACGACACCTGCATACTTTGGGTTTAAATTGTTTTGTCTATCCCTGTCGTGGCGTTTGTAAACTCAGAAAATCATCCGATAACACAGCACCCTCTGAATGGTCGCTGAACTTCGTAGAAAGTTCGACAGGCCACACAGGAGCACTACATGATCAAAGCTCATGCCCCCATTTAGCCAATGGACAGTGCTTTAGTTGCATAGTTCATGCTGATACCGTTAACGCTACGCTCATGATGAGTGCCGGAACAACCTATACAACCAATCTTGCCGAGCCACTCAATGATGATGCTTTAATGCTCTGGAATTTGCCTTTCAACGCTGATGACTTGATGACCACTGGCAGGCCACTCGATCTGGGTGGTAGTCTCAAAGAAGTCGGGATTCCCGTTACCCATTCAAAAACGCAGCAAAACGCCACGGAGTCATCCCGATTGGCTCAGAGCGAACCTTATCTTTCCCGGACAGTCACAACACAAGCGCAGCCGAATAACAAAAACATATACGACAAAAAACATATAATATGCAACATAACATTGGTCGGGAAAGATGGTCAGCAGCAACCATGCGGGAGGGCCTTCAGCAATGCTCAATCCCTGTCATGTCACAAAAGCAAATACCACACCGGGAAAAAAACCTGTAACGTGACCGTGGTTGGGAAGGATGACCAGCAGCGACCATGCGGAATTGTCTTTAGGAATGCTTGCGCTCTGGGGAATCACAAAAGAAGCTTCCATCGCAGGCAACAAAAATGTAACAGGACAGTAATCGGGGAGGATGGCCAGCAGAGGCCATGCGGGACTGTCTGCAAGAACCTTAAAGGCTTGACGGACCACAAAAGAAGATACCACAGCGGGCAACAAACCTGTAACGTGACTGTGATCGGGAAGGATGGCCAGCAACAGTCATGCGGTAGGGTCTACAAGAATATTGAGGTTCTTTCGGTTCACAAAAGCTCATGCCACAGCGGGCAAAGAACCTGTGACGTAACAGTGACCGGAGAGGATGGCCAGGGGCGACCATGTGGAATGGTCTGCAAGAATGTTAACGCCCTATGGGAACACAAAAGAAAAGAGCACACCGGGCAACAAACCTGTGACATAACCTTAGTCTGGGAGAATGGCCAGCCACGGCCATGCGGAACGATCTGGAAGTGTGCCAGAGCTCTGACGGATCATAAAAGAAGAGCTCACAGCGGACAAAGAACCTGTGCCATAACCGTGGTCGGCAAGGATAACCAGCCGCGGCCATGTGGGAAGATCTGCAAAAGCGCCAGAACCCTGACGGATCACAAAAGAAAAGCCCACACCTGGCAACAAGCCTGTGACGTGACTTTAGTCGGGAAGGATGGCCTTCAGCAGCAATGTGGCAAGTTCTGCAAGGATGCTCAAGCCCTCTCGAATCACAAAAGCAAAGTCCACAGCGGACAACAAACCTGTGCCATAACATTGGTCGGAAAGGATGGCCAGCAGCGGCCGTGCCAGAAGGTCTGCAAGAATATTCAAGCTCTGGAAGATCACAAAAGAAGACATCGAAAGCGCAAGCTCGTTGACAGGGAGCAGTACGATGACAAAGAACCTCAATAAAGTAAATAAGAACGATCTGATCTGCCCTCCCCTTCATTAAGGCTTAACGGCTTTACCTGAGTGGCCCGGGGATTTCAAAAAACACACTTATTTTCTTGATCTATCCTTCCTCTCTGTATATCAGGACGCAAGGATAGAATGATTAAACACTCACTCTTTGCGGTAACATTGTTGCTGCCATTGTTGTTTTTTGTCGTCTGTCGGGCCGAACCGTGGACAGGACGTTTTACTGTCGAATTTGAAGGGAAAACAGGCTATCCAAACCAAAGCTTATCTACAAAGCCTGATCAGCAAAGATTGCCAGACAACCCATCAGACATTGCCGATACAAACGACTATGCAGAATCAGATTCGCTGCCTGATGACAAACCATCAGGAACTGGCGGTTACCGGGCAAAAACGACCATTCTTAAGTCGTTTTCGTGGCAATGGCTCCACGCCACCCCCCTCCTGCTGGGTTACGAACCAATCCTGACTACCGGAGACGTCTCTCTGCGCGCCACCTCATATTCATGGTTCCCTCTGGAAATGTTTGTTGCTCTCGGTCGGTTTTCAGAAAGCTACTGGAATCCTGATTCAACGTCGTTTAGCCCAATCGAACAAAAAGAACCGAATCAGGATCACCCGTTTGCCACCCTCATCGTAACGTTTAGTTCTGGACAAGACCAACAATCAGGCCAGCCATCAGAATCATCGGGGCAGCAACTCCCGGGTGCCATCAGCCACCACACAGGCAATTTCATCAGCCTCTTGCATTTTGACTCTGACGACGGTAGCGAGAGCCCTCAACAACTCCTTCATACTTTGGGTTTAAATTGTTTCGTCCATCCCTGTCATGGCTTTTGTCAATTACGGCTAATATCCGATAACAGAGGGCCCGCTGAATGGCCGCAGAATTACACAGAAAGCCTGTGGCCCCATTTGTCTGATGGAGAATACTTCAATAGCGAAGGTCATTTTTATCCTGTAAACACGATACAACCAATGAGTGCGGGAGCCCACTATTCAGCGCCCCCTGCCGAGCCTCTCAACCTGCATCATTTTTCCAAAGAAGGCGGGCTTTTCTTTTCGCTTCCCCATTCAGAAATACAACAACAAACCTATAAACCATCCCAATCGGGTCAGAGTCAAGCTCATCTTTTCCGGGAAGGTTCAATAGCAGCCCTGTCCGATCACAAAAGCGAATACCACACTAAACAACACATTTGTGACATGACAGTAGTAGGGGAAGATGGCCGGCAGCGACCATGCGCTGAGGTCTGCAAGAATGCTGATGCCCTGAGGGGTCACAAAAGAAAAAAACACAGCGGGCAACAAACCTGCGACGTGGCAGAAATTGGGGAGGATGGTCAGCCACGGCCATGCGGGAAAGTTTACAAGAATGCCGGAGTACTTTCAGCTCACAAGAGCATATACCACAGCGGGCCGAAAACCTGTCAAGTAAAAGTGATTGGGGAGGATGGCCGGCAGCGGCCATGCGGGATGATCTGCATCAATGCTAAAACCTTGTTGGAACACAAGAGAAGAAACCACATGGTGCAACAAACCTGTGACCTGACCGTAATCGATGAGGATGGCCAGCTGCGGCGATGCGGTATGGTCTGGAAGAATGGTCAATCCCTGCGATATCACATAAGAAAAGACCACACCGGGCAACAAACCTGTGACACGACAATGATCGGGGAGGATGGCCAGCAGCAGCTATGCGGTATGGTTTGCAAGAATGCTCAAGCTCTGATCTATCACAAAAGAAAACTCCACACTGGGCAACGGACCTGTGACGTGGTGACCGTGCCCGGAGAGGATGGCCAACGGCAGACATGTGGGATGATTTGCAGCAGCGCCAAAGCCCTTTCGGATCACAAAAGAAAAAATCACAGCGGACAACGAACCTGTAACGTGACTGTGGTCGGGGAGAATGGTCTGCATCAATCGTGCGGGAAGGTCTGCAAGAATGTCAATGCCCTGACAGGCCACATAAGAAAAGTCCACAGGGGGCAACAAAGCTGCTTCGCAATAATGGTCGGGGAAGATGGCCAGCAGCGCTCATGCGGGAGGGTCTTCAAAAATCCTCAGGCCCTCTCAGATCACAAAAGAAGATACCACACCGGACAACAAAACTGTGACGCGAGGGTGGTCGGAGAGGATGGCCAGCAGCGACCATGCGGCAAGGTGTGCAAGAATGCCAAGGCCCTGACGGAACATAAAATAAGACATCGAAAGCGCAAGCCCGTTGAATCGCAGCAGGAGGATGGCCTTGGTCCTCAAAAAAGTAAAGCGTACAAGTAAGGATCTGATCTCTTTGACATCCTCCCCCACTGATTCAAGAAATCAGTGGGGGATTCCCATGGGGGCGCCTAGCCCAGGCTGCTACTTTCTCACGATTTCGCAGTGGTTCCTGCTTCGTCACAGGTTCCAACGAACCCGCT
>NZ_JAGRPU010000031.1 GCF_024606225.1 Endozoicomonas sp. ISHI1
ACATAGCCTTGACGAAAATTGCCATGAACAGCCCTGTTGTCATCGACAAGGACGCTGTATCTTCGCTCCCTCCACAAGTATCCAGTGTCGTTCAACCTCAGATGACTCTTTCGCCTGCAGAACAGATGTCTATTTGCAAACAGGCGATCAGGAATCAGGGTCGGTAAGCCGCCCTGCTGAAGATCCGACAATTGCCTCAGGCGCTGACAGCACAACCAGTCCATCATTAACATTAAATCCACCTTCTGCGAAAAAACAAAGGAAGGCAGGCTCGAAAAAATACCGATGTGATCACCCCGGCTGTGAAAAATTACTTGGTTCTCAAGGCTCATTGAATACTCACAAAAGGCAATATCACACCGGAGAGCAAACCTGTCCTGAGTGCCAGAAGATCCTGCCAAAAGCGAAAGCCCTGTGGGATCACAAAAGGCAATATCACACCGGAGAGCGAACCTGCCCTGAGTGCCAGAAGACTCTGCCAAACGCTCAAGCCCTGTGGGCTCACAAAAGAAAAGATCATACCGGAGAGAAAACCTGCCTTAAGTGCCAGAAGATCCTGCCAAACGCGAGAGCCCTGTCGGTTCACAAAAGAAAAGATCACACCCCAGAGCAAACCTGTCCTGAGTGCCAGAAGACCAAGCCAAACGCTCAAGCCCTGGCGGTTCACAAAAGTCTATATCATACCGGAGAGCAAACCTGCCCTAAGTGCCAGAAGACCCTGCCAAACGCTCAAGCCCTGTCGAATCACAAAAGAAAAGATCACACCGGGGAACAAACCTGCCCTGAGTGCCAGAAGACCCTGCCAAGCGCTCAAGCCCTGTCGGTTCACAAAAGAAAAGATCACACAGGGGAACAAACCTGCTCTGAGTGCCAGAAGATCCTGCCAAACGCCAGAGCACTGTCGGCTCACAAAAGTCAATATCACACCGGAGAACAAACCTGCCCCGGGTGTCAGAAGATCCTGCCAAGCGCACATGCTCTGACATATCACAGAAGAAAAGATCACACCCCGGAACAAACCTGCCCTAAGTGCCAGAAGACCCTGCCAAGCGCACAAGCTCTGACATATCACAAAAGAAAAGATCACACCCCGGAGCAAGTCTGCTCTGAGTGCCAGAAGACCCTGCCAAGCGCACAAGCTCTGACATATCACAAAAGAAAAGATCACACCCCGGAGCAAACCTGCTCTGAGTGCCAGAAGACCCTGCCAAGCGCACAAGCTCTGACATATCACAAAAGAAAAGATCACACCCCAGAGCAAACCTGTCCTGAGTGCCAGAAGACTCTGCCAAACGCTCAAGCCCTGTCGGTTCACCAAAGTCTATATCATACCGGAGAGCAAACCTGCCCTGAGTGCCAGAAGACCCTGCCAAACGCTCAAGCCCTGTCGGTGCACAAAAGTAAATATCACACCCCAGAGCGAACCTGCCCTGAGTGCCAGAAGACCCTGCCAAACGCGAAAGCCCTGTCAGTTCACAAAAGTAAATATCACACCCCAGAGCAAACCTGCCCTGAGTGCCATAAGACCCTGCCAAATGCGAAAGCCCTGTCGGATCACAAAAGGCTACACCGAAAACGAAAGCTTGATGATGCAAAGTCAAGTGATTGATATCTGCTTGCCACAGGCTAAAGAAGAAAAGGCACTGCAAACGTTTGGGCATGATCTGAAGTGCAATGTTCACGTCCATCTGTCTATCACCTGCGGCGGGTTAACCGATGACAAAACTCTTATCCTCTCGTCTATCCTCACTGCTCCTATTCATAGAAAACAAAGGATAGAACCATTAAAAGTCTACTCCTGCACGTATTGGTCTGTGTGCCTTTCGCCTGCCCGGTTGAGTCGCAGACTTACCGTTTTATCGTTGAGGTTAACCAGAATGGGGCTTCGACAAGCCAGAATTTTTTTATAAAAACTGAGCCGGGCACATTATCTGCGATGCCAATGACCGATTGGGGGCCGATGCAGAACGAACCATCATACATTACCTGCACAAACGGATATCCAGAGTCAGGCTCACCACCCTATGACAAACCCTGCAGACGAAACAAACTTCAGATCATCACTATGATGTACGGAGCGGGCGGCGGTGACTATTCCCGGACAACGGGGCCAAAGGATCATGGTCAGTCATTCAATAGACATTCAGAAAAATCGCATTATCCATACGACAACAACCATAATGATGAAAATTCGGGCCGACCTGGCAACTCCCGACATAGCCTTGAAGAAAATTGCCATGAACAGCCCTGTTGTCATCGACAAGGACGCTGTATCTTCGCTCCCTCGACAAGTACCCAGTGTCGTGCAACCTCAGGTGACTCTTTCGCTTACAGAACAGATGTCTGTTTGCAAACAGGCGATCAGGAATCTGGCCCGGTAAGCCATCCTGCTGAAGGTCCGACAGTGGTCTCAGGCGCTGACAGCACAACCGGTCCATCATTAACATTAAATGCACCTTCTGCGAAAATACAAAGGAAGACAGGCTCCAAAAAATACCGATGTGATCACCCCGGCTGTGAAAAATCACTTGGCTCTCAAGCCTCATTGAACACTCACAAAAGTCAATATCACACCGGAGAGCCAACCTGCCCTGAGTGCCAGAAGACCCTGCCAAACGCTCAAGCCCTGTCGGTTCACAAAAGAAGAGATCATACCGGAGAGCAAACCTGCTCTGAGTGCCAGAAGATCCTGCCAAACGCGATAGCCCTGTCGGATCACAGAAGAAAATATCACACCCCGGAGCAAACCTGCCCTGAGTGCCAGAAGACTCTGCCAAACGCTCAAGCCCTGTCGGTTCACAAAAGAAAAGACCACACCCCAGAGCAAACCTGCCCGGAGTGCCAGAAGACCCTGTCAAACGCGAGAGCCCTGTCGGTTCACAAAAGTCAATATCACACCGGAGAGCAAACCTGCCCTGAGTGCCAGAAGACCCTCCCAAGCGCTCAAGCTCTGTCGGTTCACAAAAGTCTATATCACACCGGAGAGCAAACCTGCCCTGAGTGCCAGAAGACTCTGCCAAACACGAAAGCCCTGTCGGCTCACAAAAGAATGGGTCACACCCCAAAGCAAACCTGCCCAGAGTGCCAGAAGACCCTGCCAAACACTCAAGCCATGTCGGTTCATAAAAGCCAATATCACAACGGAGAGCAAATCTGCCCTGATTGCCAGAAGACCCTGCCAAATAATCAAGCCCTGTCGAATCACAAAAGTCAGCATCACACTGGAGAGCAAACCTGCCCCGAGTGCCAGAAGACTCTGCCAAACGCTAAAGCGCTATCGAATCACAAAAGAAAAGATCACACCCCGGAACAAATCTGCCCTGAGTGCCAGAAGGCCCTGCTAAATGCTCAAGCCCTGTCGGTTCACAAAAGTCTATATCACACCGGAGAAAAAACCTGCCCTGAGTGCCAGAAGACCCTGCCAAACGCTCGAGCCCTGTTGGATCACAAAAGAAAAGATCATACCGGAGAGCAAACCTGCCCTGAGTGCCAGAAGACCCTGCCAAACGCTCGAGCCTTGTCGGATCACAGAAGGCAACACCGAAAACGAAAGCTTGATGATGCAAAGTCAAGTGATTGAAGTCTGCTTGTCAGAGGCTGAAGAGGAAAAGGCACTGCAAACGTTTGGGCATGTTCTGAAGTGGAATGTTCACGCCCATCTGTCTATCACCTGCGGCGGGTTAACCGATGACAAAACTCTTATCCCCTCGTCTATCCTCACGGCTCCTATCCATAGAAAACGAAGGATAGAACCATTAAAAGTCTACTCTTGCACGTATTGGTCTTTGTGCCTTTCGTCTGCCCGGTTGAGCCAGAGACTTACCGTTTTATCGTTGAGATTAACCAGAATGGGGCTTCGACAAGCCAGCGTTTTTCTATAAAAACTGAGCCGGTCACATTATCTGCAATGCCTGTGAACGATGGGAGATCGATGCAAAACGAACCATCACACATTACCCGCACAAACGGATATTCAGAGTCAGGCTTACCACCCTATGACAAACCCTGTCGGCGAAACAAATTTCAGATCATCACTTTGATGTACGGAACGGGCGGCGGTAACTATTCCGGGACAACGGGGCCAGAAAATCACTGTCAGCCATTCAGTAGGCATTCAGAAAAATCGCATTCTCTATACGACAACGACCATAATGATGAAAATTCGGGTCGGCCCACAGACTCCCGACATAGCTTTGACGAAAATTGCCACGAACAGCCCTGTTGTCATCGACAAGGACGCTGTATCTTCGCTCCCTCCACAAGTACCTGGTGTCGTTCAACCTCAGACGACTCTTTCGTTGGTAGAACAGATGTCTATTTGCAAACACGCGATCAGGAATCAGGCCCGGTAAGCCATCCTGCTAAAGTTCCGAGAGTTGACTCGGGAGCTGACAGCACAATCGGTCCAGCATTAACATCACATCCACCTCCTGCGAAAAAACAAAGGAAGGCAGGCTCCAAAAATTACCGATGTGATCAGCCCGGCTGTGAAAAATCACTTGGCTCTCAAGCCTCATTGAACGCTCACAAAAGACAATATCACACCGGAGAGAAAACCTGCCCCGATTGCCAGAAGACCCTGCCAAACGTGAAAGCCCTGTCGGATCACAAAAGAAAAGATCACACCCCGGAACAAACCTGCCCTGAGTGCGAGAAGACCCTGTCAAACGCAAAAGTCCTGTCAGTTCACAAAAGTCAATATCACACCGGAGAGCAAACCTGCCCTGAGTGCCAGAAGACCCTGCCAAACACTCGAGCCCTGTTGGATCACAAAAGAAAAGATCATACCCCAGAGCAAACCTGCCCTGAGTGCCAGAAGACCCTGCCAAACGCTCGAGCCTTGTCGAATCACAGAAGGCAACACCGAAAACGAAAGCTTGATGATGCAAAGTCAAGTGATTGATGTCTGCTTGTCACAGGCTAGCAGCCTGTCGGACTTAAGGCTGTCCTACTGCGGTTGCAATAAATTGGTCTAAAAATTCCTGCTTCTTCGTCAAATAGCTCGCTATTCTCCTCAGAAGCAGAAATTTTTATCCTCAATTTCTTGCAATCCTCGCTACGGACGCTTAAGTCCGACAGGCTGCTAGAGAGGAAAAGGCGCTGCAAACGTTTGGGCATGTTCTGAAGTGCAATGTTCACGTCCATCGGTCTATCACCTGCGGCGGGTTAACCGACGACAAAACTCTTATCCCCTCGTCTATCCTCACTGCTCCTACCCATAGAAAACAAAGGATAGAACCATTAAAAGTCTACTCTTGCAGGTATTGGTCTTTGTGCCTTTCGTTTGCCCGGTTGAGTCGCAGACTTACCGTTTTACCGTTGAGGTTAACCAGAATAGGGCTTCGACAAACCAGAGTTTTTCTATAAAAACTGAGCCGGGCAGATTATCTGCAATGCCAATGAACGATGGGAGGTCGGTGCAAAACGAACCATCACATGTTACCCGCACAAACGGATATTCAGGATCAGGCTCGCCACCCGATGACAAACCCGGCAGGCGAAACAAACTTCAGATCATCACTTTAACGTACGGAACGGGCGGCGGTAACTATTCCCGGACAACGGGGCAAGAGGATCATGGTCAGTCATTCAATGGACATTCAGAAAAATCGCATTATCCATACGACAACGACCATAATGATGAAAATTCGGGTCGGCCCACAGACTCCCGACATAGCTTTGACGAAAATTGCCATGAACAGCCCTGTTGTCATCGACAAGGACGCTGTCTCTTCGCTCCCTCAACAAGTACCTGGTGTCGTTCAACCTCAGACGACTCTTTCGCTGTCAGAACAGATGTCTATTTGCAAACAGGCGATCAGGAATCAGGCCCGGTAAGCCGCCCTGCTGAAGGTCCGACAGTTGACTCGGGATCTGACAGCACAAACGGTCCATCATTAACATTAAACCCACCTCCTGCGAAAAAACAAAGGAAGGCAGGTTCCAAAAATTACCGATGTGCTCACCCCGGCTGTGAAAAATTACTTGGCTCTCAAGCCTCATTGAACGCTCACAAAAGACACTATCACACCGGAGAGAAAACCTGCCCTAAGTGCCAGAAGACCCTGCCAAACGCTCAAGCCCTGTCGAATCACAAAAGAAAAGACCACACCCCGGAGCAAACCTGCCCTGAGTGCCAGAAGGTTCTGCCAAACGCTCGAGCCCTGTCGGCTCACAAAAGTCAATATCACACCGGAGAGCAAGCCTGCCCTGAGTGCCAGAAGACCCTCCCAAGCGCTCAAGCCCTGTCGGCTCACAAAAGAAAGGATCATACCGGGGAGCAAACCTGCCCTGAGTGCCAAAAAAAACTGCCAAACGCACAAGCCCTGTCAGCTCACAAAAGAAAAGATCACACCCCGGAGCAATCCTGCCCTGAGTGCCAGAAGAACCTGCCAAACGCGAAAGCCCTGTCAGTTCACAAAAGAAAAGATCACACTCCAGAGCAAACCTGCCCTGAGTGCCAAAAGATCCTGCCAAACTCGAAAGCCCTGACGGCCCACAAAAGTCACTATCACACCGGAGAGCAAACTTGCCCTGAGTGCCAGAAGACCCTGCCAAACGCGAAAGCCCTGTCGGATCACAAAAGAAAAGATCACACCCCGGAGCAAACCTGCCTCGAGTGCCAGAAGATCCTGCCAAACGCTCAAGCCCTGTCGGATCACAAAAGAAAATATCACACCGGCGAGCAAACCTGCCCTGAGTGCCAGAAGACTCTGGTAAACGCTCAAGCTCTGACGGATCACAAAAGAAGAGATCACACACCAGAGCAAACCTGCCCTGAGTGCCAGAAGACCCTGCCAAATGCGAAAACCCTGTCGGTTCACAAAAGTCTATACCACACCGGAGAGCAAATCTGCCCTGAGTGCCAGAAGACCCTGCCAAATACTCAAGCCCTGTCGACTCACAAAAGACAACACCGAAAACGAAAGCTTGATGATGAAAAGTCAAGTGAGTAATGTCTCCTTGTTACAGGCTCTGAAGGGGGCACCGCGCACGTTCGGGAATGATCTCAACTGCAATGTTCACGTGCATCGGTCTATCACCCGCGGCGGGTTAACCGATGACAAAACTCTTATCCTCTCGTCTATCCTCACTGCTCCTGTAGAAACAAAGGACAGAACCATTAAAAGCCTCCTCTTGCACGTATTGGTCTGTGTGCCTTTCGCCTGCCCGGTTGAGCCGCAGACTTACCGTTTTATCGTTGAGGTTAACCAGAATGGGGCTTCGACAAGCCAGATTTTTTCTATAAAAACTGAGCCGGGCAGATTATCTGCAATGCCAATGAGCGATGGGAGGTCGGTGCAAAACGAACCATCACATGTGACCCGCACAAACGGATATTCAGGATCAGGCTCGCCACCCGATGACAAACCCGGCAGGCGAAACAAACTTCAGATCATCACTTTAACGTACGGAACGGGCGGCAGTAACTATTCCCGGACAACGGGGCAAGAGGATCATGGTCAGTCATTCAATGGACATTCAGAAAAATCGCATTATCCATACGACAACGACCATAATGGTGAAAATTCGGGTCGGCCCACCGACTCCCGACATAGCCTTGACGAAAATTGCCATGAGCAGCCCTGTTGTCATCGACAAGGACGCTGTATCTTCGCTCCCTCCACAAGTACCTGGTGTCGTTCAACCTCAGACGACTCTTTCGCTGGCAGAACAGATGTCTATTTGCAAACAGGCGATCAGGAATCAGGCCCGGTAAGCCACCCTGCTGAAGGTCCGACAGTTGACTCGGGATCTGACAGCACAAACGGTCCATCATTAGCATTAAACCCACCTCCTGCGAAAAAACAAAGGAAGGCAGGCTCCAAAAAATACCGATGTGCTCACCCCGGCTGTGAAAAATCATTTAGCTCTCGAGACTCATTGAGCACTCACAAAAGGCAATATCACACTGGAGAGCGAAACTGCCCTGAGTGCCAGAAAACCCTGCCAAACGCACAAGCCCTGTCGGTTCACAAAAGAAAAGATCATACCCCAGAGCAAACCTGCCCTGAGTGCCAGAAGACCCTGCCTAACGCTCAAGCCCTGTCGGTTCACAAAAGAAAAGATCACACCCCGGAGCAAACCTGCCCCGAGTGCCAGAAGACCCTGCCAAACGCTCAAGCCCTGTCGAATCACAAAAGAAAAGATCACACCCCGGAGCAAACCTGTCCTGAGTGCCAGAAGACTCTGCCAAGCGCACAAGCTCTGACATATCACAAAAGAAAAGTTCACACCCCGGAGCAAACCTGCCCTGAGTGCCAGAAGACCCTGCCAAACGCTCGAGCCCTGTCGGCTCACAAAAGTCAATATCACACCGGAGAGCAAACCTGCCCTGAGTGCCAGAAGACCCTGCCAAACGTCCAAGCTCTGTCGGATCACAAAAGAAAAGATCACACCCCAGAGCAAACCTGTACTGAGTGCCAGAAGACCCTGCCAAATGCTCATGCCCTTTCGGCTCACAAAAGTCAATATCACAGTGGAGAAAAAAACTGCACTGAGTGCCAGAAAATCCTGCCAAACGCGAAAGCCCTGTCGGATCACAAAATTCAATATCACACCGGAGAGCAAACCTGCCGTGAGTGCCAGAAGTCCCTGCCAAACGCTCGAGCCTTGTCGGATCACAAAAGGCAACACCGAAAACGAAAGCCTGATGATGGAAAGTCAAGTGATTGATGTCTGCTTGTCACAGGCTAAAGAGGGAAAGGCGCTATATACGTTTGGGCATGAGCTGAAGTGCCATGTTCACGTCCATCGGTCTCTCACCTGCGGCGGGTTAACCGATGACAAAACTCTTATCCCCTCGTCTATCCTCACTGCTCTTGTCCATAGAAAACAAAGGATAGAATCATTAAAAGTCTACTCTTGCACGTATTGGTCTGTGTGCCTTTCGCCTGCCCGGTTGAGCCGCAGACTTACCGTTTTATCGTTGAGGTTAACCAGATTGGGGCTTCGACCAGCCAGATTTTTTCTATAAAAACTGAGCCGGGCACATTATTTGCGCTGCCAATGACCGATGGGAGGTCGGTGCAAAACGAACCATCACATGTGACCTGCACAAACGGATATTCAGGATCAGGCTCGCCACCCAATGACAAACCCGGCAGGCGAAACAAACTTCAGATCATCACTTTAACGTACGGAACGGGCGGCGGTACCTATTCCCGGACAACGGGGCAAGAGGATCATGGTCAGTCATTCAATAGACATTCAGAAAAATCGCATTATCCATACGACAACAACCATAATGATGAAAATTCGGGTCGGCCTGCCAACTCCCGGCATAGCCTTGAAGAAAATTGCCATGAACAGCCCTGTTGTCATCGACAAGGACGCTGTATCTTCGCTCCCTCGACAAGTACCCAGTGTCGTGCAACCTCAGGCGACTCTTTCGCTTGCAGAACGGATGTCTGTGTGCAAACAGGCGATCAGGAATCTGGCCCGGTAAGTCATCCTGCTGAAGGTCCGACAGTTGACTCGGGATCTGACAGCACAACCGGTCCATCATTAACATTAAAACCACCTCCTGCGAAAAAACAAAGGAAGGCAGGCTTCAAAAAATACCGATGTGATCACCTCGGCTGTGAAAAAACATTTAGCTCTCAAGCCTCATTGAACAATCACAAAAGGCAATATCACACCGGAGAGCAAACCTGCCCGGAGTGCCAGAAGACCCTGCCAAACGCTCAAGCCCTGTCGGATCACAAAAGACACTATCACACCGGAGAGCAAACCTGCCCTGAATGCCAGAAGACCCTGCCACACGCTCAAGCCCTGACGGATCACAAAAGAAAAGATCACACCCCAGAGCAAATCTGCCCGGAGTGCCAGAAGACCCTGCCACACGCTCAAGCTCTGTCGACTCACAAAAGAAAAGATCACACCCCAGAGCAAACCTGCCCTGAGTGCCAGAAGACCCTGCCAAACGCTCAAGTCCTGTCGGTTCACAGAAGTCTATATCACACCGGAGAACAAACCTGCCCTGAATGCCAGAAGACCCTGCCAAACGCTCAAGCCCTATCGATTCACAAAAGAAAAGATCATACCCCAGAGCAAACCTGCCCGGAGTGCCAGAAGATCCTGCCAAACGCCCAAGCCCTGTCGGCTCACAAAAGTCAATATCATACCGGAGAGCAAACCTGCCCTCAGTGCCGGAAGATCCTGCCAAACGCGAGAGCCTTGTTGAATCACAAAAGAAAAGATCACACTTCAGAGCAAATCTGCCCTGAGTGCCAGAAGACCCTGCCAAACGCTCAAGCTCTGTCGACTCACAAAAGAAAAGATCACACCCCAGAGCAAACCTGCCCTGAGTGCCAGAAGACCCTGCCAAACGCCCAAGCCCTGTCGGCTCACAAAAGTCACTATCACACCGGTGAGCAAACCTGCCCTGAATGCCAGAAGACCCTGCCACACGCTCAAGCCCTGTCGGAACACAAAAGAAAAGATCACACCCCAGAGCAAACCTGTCCTGAGTGCCAGAAGACCCTGCCAAACGCCCATGCACTGTCGGCTCACAAAAGGCAACACCGAAAACGAAAGCCTGATGATGCAAAGTCAAGTGATTGATGTCTGCTTGTCACAGGCTAAAGAGGGAAAGGCGCTATATACGTTTGGGCATGAGCTGAAGTGCAATGTTCACGTCCATCGGTCTCTCACCTGCGGCGGGTTAACCGATGACAAAACTCTTATCCCCTCGTCTATCCTCACTGCTCTTGTCCATAGAAAACAAAGGATAGAATCATTAAAAGTCTACTCTTGCACGTATTGGTCTGTGTGCCTTTCGCCTGCCCGGTTGAGCCGCAGACTTACCGTTTTATCGTTGAGGTTAACCAGATTGGGGCTTCGACCAGCCAGATTTTTTCTATAAAAACTGAGCCGGGCACATTATCTGCACTGCCAATGACCGATGGGAGGTCGGTGCAAAACGAACCATCACATATGACCCGCACAAACGGATATTCAGGATCAGGCTCGCCACACAATGACAAACCCGGCAGGCGAAACAAATTTCAGATCATCACTTTGATGTACGGAACGGGCGGCGGTACCTATTCCCGGACAACGGGGCAAGAGGATCATGGTCAGTCATTCAATAGACATTCAGAAAAATCGCATTATCCATACGACAACAACCATAATGATGAAAATTCGGGTCGGCCTGCCAACTCCCGACATAGCCTTGAAGAAAATTGCCATGAACAGCCCTGTTGTCATCGACAAGGACGCTGTATCTTCGCCCCCTCCACAAGTACCCAGTGTCGTGCAACCTCAGGCGACTCTTTCGCTTACAGAACAGATGTCTGTTTGCAAACAGGCGATCAGGAATCTGGCCCGGTAAGCCATCTTGCTGCAGGTCCGACAGTGGTCTCAGGCGCTGACAGCACAACCGGTCCATCATTAACATCAAACCCACCTCCTGCGAAAAAACAAAGGAAGGCAGGCTTCAAAAAATACCGATGTGATCACCTCGGCTGTGAAAAATCATTTAGCTCTCAAGTCTCATTGAACAATCACAAAAGGCAATATCACACCGGAGAGCAAACCTGCCCGGAGTGCCAGAAGACCCTACCAAACGCTCAAGCCCTGTCGAATCACAAAAGACAATATCACACTGGAGAACAAACCTGCCCTGAGTGCCAGAAGACCCTGCCAAACGCTCAAGCCCTGTCGAATCACAAAAGAAAAGACCACACCCCGGAGCAAACCTGCCCAGAGTGCCAGAAGACCCTCCCAAGCGCTCGAGCCCTGTCGGTTCACAAAAGTCAATATCACACCGGAGAGCAAACCTGCCCTGAGTGCCAGAAGACCCTCCCAAGCGCTCAAGCCCTGTCGAATCACAAAAGAAAAGACCACACCCCGGAGCAAACCTGCCCTGAGTGCCAAAAAAACCTGCCAAATGCACAAGCCCTGTCAGCTCACAAAAGAAAAAATCACACCCCGGAGCAAACCTGCCCTGAGTGCCAGAAGACCCTGCCAAACGCGAAAGCCCTGTCGGATCACAAAAGGCGATATCACAGCGGAGAGCAAACCTGCCCTGAGTGCCAGAAGACACTGCCAAACGCTCAAGCCCTTTGGGATCACAAAAAAAAATATCATACCCCAGAGCAAACCTGTCCTGAGTGCCAGAAGATCCTGCCAAACGCGAGGGCCCTGTCGGATCACAAAAGACACTATCACACCGGAGAGCAAACCTGCCCTGAATGCCAGAAGACCCTGCCACACGCTCAAGCCCTGTCGGATCACAAAAGAAAAAATCACACCCCAGAACAAATCTGCCCTGAGTGCCAGAAGACCCTGCCAAACGCTCAAGCCCTGATGGTTCACAAAAGAAAAGATCACACCCCGGAACAAAGCTGCCCTGAGTGCCAGAAGACCCTGCCAAACGCCCAAGCCCTGTCGGCTCACAAAAGTCAATATCACACCGGAGAGCAAACCTGCCCCGAGTGCCAGAAGACCCTGCCAAACGCCCAAGCCCTGACGGATCACAAAAGAAAAGATCACACCCCAGAGGAAACCTGTCCTGAGTGCCAGAAGACACTGCCAAACGCGAAAGCCCTGTCGGATCACAGAAGGCATCACCGAAAACGAAAGCTTGATGATGCAAAGTCAAGTGATTGATGTCTGCTTGTTACAGGCTAAAGAGGGAAAGGCGCTGCATACGTTTGGGCATGAGCTGAAGTGCAATGTTCACGTCCATCGGTCTCTCACCTGCGGCGGGTTAATCGATGACAAAACTCTTATCCCCTCGTCTATCCTCACTGCTCCTATCCACAGAAAACAGAGGATAGAACCATTAAAAGTCTACTCTTGCACGTATTGGTCTTTGTGCCATTCGTTTGCCCGGTCGAGCCACAGACATACCGTTTTATCTTTGAGGTTAACCAGAATAGGGCTTCGAACAGCCAGAGTTTTTCTATAAAAACTGAGTCGGGCACGTTATCTGCGATGCTAATGAACGATGAGAGGCCGGTGCAAAACGAACCATTACACATTACCCGCGCAAACGGATATTCAGGGCCACGCACGCCTTGCGATGACAAACCCTGTCGGCGAAACAAATTTCAGATTATCATTTTGATGTACGGAACGGGCGGCGGCAACTATTCCCGGACAAAGGGGCCAGAGGATCATGGTCAGTCATTCAATAAGTATTCAGAAAAATCTCATTATCTATACGACAACGAACATAAAGATGAAAATTCGGGCCGACCTACCGACTCCCGACATAGCCTTGACGAAAATTGCCATCAACAGCCCTGTTGTCATCGACAAGGACGCTGTATCTTCGCTCCCTCCACAAGTACCTGGTGTCGTTCAACCTCAGACGACTCTTTCGCTGGCAGAACAGATGTCTATTTGCAAGCAGGCGATCAGGAATCAGGCCCGTTAAGCCATCCTGCTATAGTTCCGAGAGTTGACTTGGGAGCTGACAGCACAACCGGTCCAGCATTAACATTACATCCACCTCCTGCGAAAAAACAAAGGAAGGCAGGCTCCAAAAAATACCGATGTTATCACCCTGGCTGTGAAAAATTACTTGGTACTAAAGCCTCATTGAGCACTCACAAAAGTCAATATCACACCGGAGAGCAAACCTGCCCTGAGTGCCGGAAGACCCTGCCAAACGCTCAAGCCCTGTCGGTTCACAAAAGTCAATATCACACAGGAGAGCAAACCTGCCCTGAGTGCCAGAAGATCCTGCCAAACACCAGGGCCCTGTTGGTTCACAGAAGAAAAGATCACACCCCAGAGCAAACCTGCCCTGAGTGCCAGAAGACCTTGGCAAACGCTCAAGCCCTGTCGGTTCACAAAAGTCTATATCACACCGGAGAGCAAACCTGCCCTGAGTGCCAGAGGACCCTGCCAAACGCTCAAGCCCTGTCGGTTCACAAAAGAAAAGATCACACGGGGGAACAAACCTGCCCTGAGTGCCAGAAGACCCTGCCAAACGCTCAAGCACTGACGTATCACAAAAGAAAAGATCACACCCCAGAGCAAAGCTGCCCTAAGTGCCAGAAGACCCTGCCAAACGCCAGAGCCCTGTCGGCTCACAAAAGTCAATATCACACCTCAGAGCAAACCTGCCCCTGGTGCCAGAAGGTCCTGCCAAACGCTCGAACCCTGATGAATCACAAAAGACAAGCTCACAGTCCAGAGCAAACCTGTCCTGAGTGCCAGAAGACCCTGCCAAACACTCAAGCCCTGTCGAATCACAAAAGAAAAGATCACACTTCAGAGCAAACCTGCCCTGAGTGCCAAAAGACCCTGCCAAACGCTCAAGCCCTGACGGTTCACAAAAGAAAAGATCACACCCCAGAGCAAACCTGCCCTGAGTGCCAGAAGACTCTGCCAAACGCTCAAGCTCTGTCGGTTCACAAAAGTCTATATCACACCGGAGAGCAAACCTGCCCTAAGTGCCAGAAGACCCTGCCAAACGCGAAAGCCCTGACGAATCACAAAAGAAAAGATCACACCCCAGAGCAAACCTGCCCTAAGTGTCAGAAGACCCTGCCAAATGCTCGAGCCCTGTCGGCTCACAAAAGTCAATATCACACCGGAGAGCAAACTTGCCCTGAGTGCCAGAAGACCCTGCCAAACAATCAAGCGCTGTCGACTCACAAAAGGCAACATCGAAAACGAAAGCTTGATGATGCTAAGTCAAGTGATTGATTTCTGCTTGTCACAGGCTAAAGAGGGAAAGGCACAGCAAACGTTTGGGCATGATCTGAAGTGCAATGTTCACGTCCATCGGTCTATCACCTGCGGCGGGTTAACGACTCCGTCAGGTGTTTATAGCGATTACGCTACCTGACAGGAAAAGTAAAATACCTCCCGCTTTCTGCCCGTGTTTTTATCGGGGTCGCCCAGACGGGGTCGCCCAGACGGGGTCGCCCAGACAATCTTTACGGCGGGGAGGTTGTCAATAATCCGACTCATTGCAGGCGGGATACCAATACTGCCTCAGTCACCGAGCGAGAATATACGTCTGGCATTGTCGGTGGTTGCAGCGGCAATCTCTTCGCCATCCACTCTAAGCACCTGGCTCAGCGCATGGATCACATAGGGCAGATTAGCCGGTTCATTATCATTTTCTCTTTTGCCACCCCGACGATGCTCTAACCGCGGTGGCATGACCAGATAAGGCTCTAAAAACGGTGCATCGGTCTCAACCATCAGGCGCTCACGCAGAGTCTCCCAACTGACAGAGCGCAGTGCCTTAACCAGATCTTTGTTACGCTTGTCGCCGATCCAACCGGTAATTCCGATGGAACAGCCCAGATCAAGATAGGCCTGCAGTTGCTCACTGTTACCGGTGAAGCAGTGAACGCAAGCCATGGCTGGTGAAGGCAACTGATTTATGTAGTCTGCCAGAATACCCATGAAGTCATCATGGGCAAGCCGCTCATGCAAAAACAGTGGTTTTTTCAGCTCTGCAGCCAGCGCCAACTGTTTCCTGAACACGGTCCGTTGCACTTCAGGAGACGACCATTTGCGATCGTAATCCAATCCACACTCACCCACCGCAATGCAGTGACGATCCCCTTGTTCAAGTATTTCTCTCATTTCCCGTATGCCACCATCCCGGTGGAAATTCTTGGCGTGGTGTGGGTGGCATCCCACTGTATAGTACAAAGAGCATGGGGGGGAATCTGAAAATCCACAAGCTTCAGTGGCTTTCGCCGATGGCTCCGACCATTGATCCACCAGTTTCTGAGCCTTTTTCGACGCAGAAATGGAAGTGCCCGTTACCATGATGCTACCAACCCCTGCCCGGGAAGCTTCTGCAATAACCCGGGGCAAGTTAAAGCTGTCTTTAACGAGATTGGCTCCAATATCAACCAGTGGCGTCATGTATAGAGGCCTGAACTTCGGGCGAGTCAGATATACCTTGCCCGACTCTGGCCCGGCAGCTAACTGGAAACTCCAGGAATCATCATCTGTGGCAGGCACATCAGGTGATGCAGAGGCCCCGGTTGAGCGCTGGCAATATCGGGACTCCGGGTTCTTATCCATGACCTGCTGACCCTGAACGGTATGGTAGTTCGGGTTGCCATGGTATCGGGATGCAACGAGAGAAACGCCTGAAAAAGGCTTGTCAGCAGAACCTGAGCACTTCTTCTTTTTTTTCATTTTTCGTGGCTTTGTTGAACGGCCTTCTTGCCAGACTTTCAGGTCCGCTTCGTCGGCGGCCCACTGCGTACCTTTGCTGCTAACGTCATGAGGGGACACTGAATTGGGTGACGTGATATTGGAAAGTATCGCTTTTTCATCGACATTATCAACTTTCACAAATCTGCCATCAGGGCTTAAAGTGGCTGATCTGACCGTTTGAGAATGAGATAAGTTGGGTGTTCTTACTGAAACTATATTGTTGCTATCACCAGTACTGACAGTCCTACCGAAACGAGCACCTTCTCCAGTCTCTTGCGATTGAGGTTGAACAGGTTGTGACGTGGTTGGGTTTGAACCTCCAACTGCGCCGATAGTGTGATCCGAGTTAATCATATTAAGCTTCTTCTATTAAGTGGGTATTATCCTTGATTACAAGAATATCGGGTTGAAGGGCATTCAACAGCGATGACCTCAAATAAATCAGAGTGGTTCTTGGATTGAAAGTTCAGAACATTGACGTAAGCATAACTAACAGGAAAACAGGAATCTGATGTCAACTGTTCGCAGAGATGAAGGGAAGAGGAATATCAAAGACTAGCTTTATCAGGGCCTATGTCGATCAGTGGCCAGAAGATGTTCAGGAGCGTCTTAAGGAGCAGATGGAATCACTTCAAAATTGAATGTCGCTGATTTTATGCCATTTTTAAGCAGCCTTAATGAGAGATGCCAGTGCATCTCTGCGCTTTTTTTCAATTGGAGTAAAAAATAGTGATGGTCAATCTCCTGAGCAACAGCTTTATTTTAATTTCTGTGGGCCTCTCTTCTGCTTTGGTTGCAGCAAACCCGGTTGCAGAAAGAAACATCAATGGCATTATGTTCGATGCTTCCTGTCCGAACGGTGAAGAGGTCTGTAAAAACCATCCGTTTGACTGCATCGGTGGTTGTGCGCTTAATGCGTCAACAGGAGAAACTGTGTTTCAGTGGGAACGTACCATTTTTACAACTAAATTCGACAAGGCTTCACGGCTTGATATTCAGGCCATGAAAAAATGTCTTGGCCGTGAAGCAATCCGCACTGCTTTACTAAAGAGTCAGGAAAGCATTCAGGATACCGGCTCAGAGACATTACCCTGCACAGTCACTGGCTCGGAATGGCAATATATCTATCCCAAGTATTATATTTCGACACTTACACGGCCTGCCTGTGACACAACCCGATCTTATCTTGACGAGTTGACTGGCAGCTGCCAGAACTGGAAAAGCACCGCTGCTGAAGCCGGATTATGGGTTGGTTACGGCGCGGCTGCTCTGCTAGGTACGGTGGCATCCTATTTTGCTGTAGCACAGGTCGGCAGATGCACCGGATGGTTCCATTGGGTCACTATTGGAGATGTTCTGGGTTTGTGTTACGGAAAGTTTTTCAAATGGAGACAGCACGAGACACCTCGTGGTTATTGAAAAGTAGAGGCTTGTTAACTGTATCCAGGCTGGCGGCATGAATCGGGATCATTGCATGATGTTCGATAGCCATTGAACTCTCTGGAACGATCAGGGTCTAAAAATGTTAAAGGACTGATTGAGGAGTGCATCATGCCGCCAACCCGCTTTGTCTATGGACAGACACCTCCTATTCTACTGACCCTGCTGCTCTTGACACAGGCACCACACTCGTTTTCTTCAGAAAGTTGCCAGACTGAGGAATGCAGTCGTTCTGTCGGCTACCAGATCCCCTCGGCCGCACTATTCATTTCTTTGGCCAGGGCCTATCGGGATGATTACGTTCTTTTATTGGTCGCTGTGGCTGTGTCTGCGGTTTCCTTTTCATGGCCTGAGACACTGAACATTTCCGTATCCAAATGTAATGTCCAGCCCTTTGAACTCTGGAAGCCCAAGCTGGGCAGTGAGTTCTGTCAGTCCCTGATTTCCAGTAAAAACCGCACAGAAGCAGTGAGGCTGTTGAGAGAAACGGGAGCCATGGAGCCTGCAACAATGGCCTGTAATAATTGGCAAACCGACTTGGCAGACTATTTCAACTGGCGTTGGCCGGGGAACAATGCCAGTCAGTGGCAGGAAATTCCCCTGCGTTATTCGGCCTTACAGGGGTTGTCTGACAAAATGTACGAGGGCAAGGTCATGGATTTATTGATTCATTTTCCTTCGGTGTCTTCGCTGAGCACGATACAGATCAACGGTCAGCAGTATATTTTGAAAGGCTATGCCAACAGTGGCTTTATGATTGCTCCCATGTTGAAAGTGGCTGAATGCTACTTTGTGCCTGAAGAGGAGCCAGTGGCTTTTGGTTTTGATGAATGGAGTGGATTGGTTAATGGGCGAATTCATTCCCTGTTTAAAGCCGTGAAGGGACATTCTCTGGAAGATTGGGTTGCACAGTCCCGTAAACCCACAAGCAAGGTTGACATTGATGCCATGTTTTCAGGGTTTGGGCAAATTCTGGCGCACTTTCACCTGCGTCACAGAGACTCGGAACTGGATGGGCTTTCTACTCTTTCCAGAGCGGTTCATCGTGACCTGCACTTCAATAATGTCTTTTATGATGAAAAGTCGGGCTTTTCGCTGATTGATACCTTGGGGCTTTCTGTTTCAGTTCTGGAACCGTCTGAAGTGCGCCTTGATCTGAAGCGGCTGTTTGAAGATATGAACAGACACGGGATATCAAAGAGTGGCTTTATCAGGACTTATGTAGGTCAGTGGCCTGAAGTTGTTCAGGAGAATCTTCAGGAGCAAATAGAATCACTTTAACCCGTGAAGCTGAGTGCCTGAGGTTGTCAGAGGCTTCGACAAGCTCAGGGCGAAGCATCAAAATTTTGAACTTTTTCGGAAAAATATGGACCAATAAAAGGTATGAAATGGAATTGTAAAGGAGTACTTCCATGTTTTTGTCACCAATCCCCTCACAACCCCAGCCCATCAGGGCAGATACAGTCTTCCAGAAAGATCTGAATGCAGAAAATAAAAGGCGTTTGACTATCGATGAAACTCTTCAACATGAGCAAAAGCCCCTTCATCAGAGAAAAATCAGCAAAATCTTAACGTTGGCAAAGCCAGAAGGTTATTTCACTGTTGGTGAACAATACAAAATATCATTGATGAGCGATTACCTGCATGGCAACACCCAACATTTCAGTGACGAAGACTGGCTCTATCTGATAATAAAAATGGGTAAGAGGGTTATTAGTGAAAAAAAACTGGAAAAACTCAAACAAGAATTCAGCACAGCAGATAAAGAGATTCTGTTCAATAAAATAGCAAGATTACAAGCATTGAGATACAAAATTGAAGATAGACTTCATCATTCACACAGAGTTAGCCGTGAAAAATTGTATGATGCAGCAAAAACAAGCAAGTATCTATTCTCAACTGAAAGTCTGGAAGACATTATTGAATCAGCAAAAAACAGTCATCCCCTGCAATCCTGCGCTCCACCAGAACTTTTATTCGCTAAAGCAAGTTTAAATTACGAAGGACATAATCCTTATTTTTCTGAACTTATTATTGCCTGTTACAAAAATAGTCATTTTTTACCCCCGGATATTGAAATCGGCCACAAAATAGAAGATGAAATAAAAAAACAAAATCCAAAAATAAGCACAAATGAGGAAGATCTAGAAATAGAATTAATGTTATCAGATGAAGCCACAGTTGAAAAAAAATGTGGTGAAAGATCCTTCCAGTTCACTCTTCCTGATAATCGAACCTTGTACTTTAAATATCAACGAAAAGGTGAACCATGGGATGAGTTCACTCGTGAGCTTAAAATACACAATGCCTTGCACAACTTATTTTCTGATCAGGATTTCGCCAGTGAAATACCTTTCAGTAAAGGTTTATTTTCTGTTCCTGTGTCTGAAAATAATTACAAGCTCGAAATTTCTGAAGGTCGACTACACGGTTATCTTTTCACGGCATCACAAGATTATGTTAATTATGCAAGCCAATTAGATTCATCAGATACCAAAAATCCACACGGAAGGTCCGAAGAAGGGTTAAAAAAGGCAGCGATTGATATAGGAACCTATGCAAGATACGGTCTGACATTCGACAGTCTTATTAAAGTACAGCATGATAAATACAGACCCAGAAAAGGCTACCCTGTATGGACGACTATGGGAGCGCTATCCAATGTTTTTTGTAAAAATGCAGATAGCTTTCCCGGATCAATTTGTAATTGGGTAAGAGACACTGAGTGCTCAGATTTATCCTGGTCCGGACTTAGAGACCTTGGCGACAGCCAAATATTTGGAAACATATTGCCGAGCCTGAGTTCCAGGAACACTCTAAATACAAAGTTCTTTCCAGAGGTTGGAAACTTATTAGCTTATTTTAATGCCCTTATGGATAACATTATTGCCATTGTTATTGTTTATGCTCGTGGAAAACGTTTAAATCCTGAGTTTCATTACAAAAACCCGTTAGCTGTTGAAGATGTAAAGACATTTGTCAGAGAAGTTCTGGAACATTTTTTGTGTGGGTATTATTCAACAAAAACGATAAGCTTGCAGAAAAATCTTGGATTGGATGATACCGGTTTTGAACAATGGCTGAATAGAGTTGCATTAGAAATAGTCTATTGGTTAGCTATGCAACCTTATGAAATGAATGGTGCTTTTTATCATTCAAAGCATGCTCACAAAAAACATAACTACTTCGCACATGTGATGCGTATTAAGAGACCTGATCCTGAAATAATGGAAACTTCAGGGGAAATAGAAAGACGCTTGCTGTGTGACAACTCTAATGTTATTGATGGCAATCATAATCTTGGATTAGCACACAATTGTAGTTTTCCTTTACAAGCCCTTATAAAAGGGTTGTGCAAATTATCTATAAACATTCTGGAGCAACAATCACCAGTCACTGATCAAAATCCACGGGGAAATTAAGCTCAAACTACCCAGCGCCTGATGAAATTCCTTAATACCCCATACCGTTTGCCCTGGGCTAGTCGAAGCTTTTGACAAGCTCAGGGCTAGCAGCCTGTCGCACTTAAGGCTGTCCTACTGCGGTTGCAATAAATTGGTCTAAAAATTCCTGCTTCTTCGTCAAATAGCTCGCTATTCTCCTCAGAAGCAGAAATTTTTATCCTCAATTTCTTGCAATCCTCGCTACGGACGCTTAAGTCCGACAGGCTGCTAGGGTGTGTGTAAGTCTATCGTCACATAAGCGGATTAGATTTCAGCGGCGAGGCGAGCCCCCTGATTGATAGCTCGCTTGGCATCCAGTTCTGCAGCCACGTCGGCACCACCGATAAGGTGAACAGGCTTTCCGGTGATGGTGTCGGCCAGCTCTCTGAGTGGTAATTGACCCGCACAGATGACTACGTTATCCACATCCAGAACCTTTGGCTCGCCATCAATGGACACATGAAGACCACTATCGTCTACCTTGTGATATTCGCAGGAGGGCACCATTTTTACGCCACGCTTGAGCATTTCGGTTCGGTGAATCCACCCGGTGGTTTTACCCAGGGTGGCTCCCGGCTTCGTCTTCTTGCGCTGAAGCAGGTAAACCTCCCGTGAACTTTCTTCTCCACGGGAACCGGAAAGAGCGAGACCACCCCGGTTACTGAGGCTCATATCGACCCCCCAATCTTTCATAAATGCTTCAACATCCAGACTGTGTGAAGGACCTTTCTGGGTAATGAATTCACTCAGATCGAAACCAATTCCGCCGGCACCGATCACTGCTACGGTTTTGCCGACTTCTGCGCCCCTGAAGACATCCAGGTAGGTCAGGACTTTGGGGTGATCCAGTCCCTCAATATCGGGTGTACGCGGTGTGACACCGGTCGCTACGATGACTTCATCAAAATCGCTGTTTTCCAGTTCACTGGCGGAAACCCGGGTGTTTAGTTTCAGGTTGACACCGGTCAGCTCTATCTGGCGCTGGAAGTAACGAAGTGTTTCATAGAACTCTTCCTTGCCCGGCACCTGTTTGGCAATGTTGAACTGACCACCGATTTTGTCAGCGGCTTCAAACAGAGTGACATCATGACCTCTGTAAGCGGCAGTGGTCGCAAAAGACAGGCCGGCGGGACCGGCACCGACCACTGCAAGTTTTTTCGGCTCGTCAGTAGGCAGATAGTTTAATTCGGTCTCATGACAGGCTCTCGGATTAACAAGACAGCTGACCAGTTTCAGTTCAAAAGCATGGTCCAGACAGGCTTGATTACAGGCGATACAGGTGTTGATTTCATCAGCACGGCCCTCTTCAGCTTTGTTAACCCACTCAGGGTCAGCCAGCAGAGGGCGAGCCATGGAAACCATGTCGGCATCGCCTCTGGCCAGAACCGTTTCAGCCACATCTGGCATATTGATACGGTTGGAGGTGATAACAGGAATGCTTAACTCTTTTCTGATCTTTGCGGTGACCCAAGTGAATGCAGCACGGGGGACCATGGTTGCAATGGTGGGAATGCGCGCTTCGTGCCAGCCGATACCTGTATTGATAATGGTCGCTCCCGCCTTTTCAATCTCTTTGCCTAACTCGACAATCTCATCCCAGCTGCTGCCACCTTCAACCAGATCCAGCATGGAAAGACGATAAATAATAATAAAGTCCGTGCCGGTCTTTTCTCTTACGCGACGAATGACTTCAATCGGAAGTCGGATGCGGTTTTCGTATCGGCCACCCCAGTCATCATCCCGGTGATTGGTTTTGGCGACGATAAACTGGTTGATGAAATAACCTTCCGAACCCATGATTTCAACACCGTCGTAGCCGGCTTTCTGAGCGTTCAGGCTGCATTGCACAAAATCTTCAATCTGGCCGTCAATCTCTTCCGGTGTCAGCTCTTTGGGTGGAAAGGGCGCAATCGGTGCTTGCAGGGCACTTGGAGCAATGGCCTTGGGATGGTAGGCATAGCGACCCGTGTGCAGGATCTGCATACAGATCTTGCCGTCTTCCTTGTGCACGGCCTGTGTGACCAGGCTGTGACCGGCAATCTCTTCCTCTGTTGTAATCTGGGCCGCATTGGGCAAGCCGCCGGATTCCCAGTTGGGCGCAATACCGCCCGTCACCATCAGGCCGACGCCACCTTTTGCTCGCTCACCAAAATAAGCAGCCAGTCGCTCGTAGCCACCGGGATGCTCTTCCAGGTTGGTGTGCATGGAACCCATCAATACCCGGTTTTTCAACTGTGTGAAGCCCAGATCCAGTGGTTCCAGCAAGTGAGGGTACAGCTTATGCGGCTCAGGGCTGTTTGTGGAGGTGATCATCGAGAGATCCTCATCATGTTCTTTAAGGGGCATTTGTAATTATGTTATCTGGACAGCGTCAAGATAAGACTGTATGTTGACACTGTCAAGATTGAGTATTCATTTTCTGAAACAGAGCACTGCCATTGAGTAAAAATATGTCAGCCAAAAAGAATTACCATCATGGAGACTTGCGACAAAGCCTCATTAATGAGGCAACCCGGATGATCGCCGGGTCCGGCGTTGAGAAGCTCTCTATGCGTGGGTTGGCTGAAGGTGTTGGGGTCTCGAGAACCGCTGCCTATCACCATTTCAAAGACAAGAATGAACTGTTGTGTGCCATTGCTGAGCAAGGTTTCAATCAATGGTACCAGGCATTGGGGAGCAGGCTGAAAGAGGCTCCGGACGATCTTGAACGTTGGTTTCGTGAGTTTTCCCATGCTTACATCGATTTTGCCCAGAATCATGCCGAGCAATATGACCTGATGTTTGGCCGACCTATCTGGAAGAATGGGCAGCCCACTGATGAACTGAGTAAAATCTCATTTGAAGCTTTCCAACTTTACGCCGACTTTGTCAAAAAATGCCTGACGGGTGATGATTTCAGTCAAGATCAGGATGCCCTGCGGGTAGCCCAGGTCACCTGGGGGAGTTTGCACGGTTTAAGTCGTTTATTAATTGATGGAGTTTATCTCGATAAGGCTTCTATCAACAGCATGTGCGATGTAGCGGCAAGGCTGTTAGTACAGAATATGAGTTCATCATCACGGTTCTGACTCATCAAAGTTGCGCCAGAACCGATGGGCGACACTGATATCATTTCGAGCCATGGCGCGAGCCGTTCCGGTCATTAGTTTCTCTTCAAAAAGATGTTGTACTTTTCGGGTTTGCATCAGTGCCTGATCGTAGGGGAGCTTTCTGACTTCAAGGTTACAGGCCAGTTCTCTGGTTATGCCGTAGGCTCCCATGAGATCCATGGCATCGGCATCAAAGACAATTTTCGCCTCTATGGGGGAACTCCCGGAAATCAGGTGGGGGCGGCAAAGCCTGACAATCTCATGCAGCTGAGATTGAGTGGCGGGATTTAATCCGGTCTGTTTCAGAAGTTTCTCGAGTTGGTCCAGATGGTCATGGTATTGATGGAGCCAGGCACCGGCTTCAACAAGAAAGGCGTTGCCCGATTCGGATTGGTTAATGGTCAGGGCATGTCTTACCACTCGTTCTCCATGTCTCAGATTGTGGTAAGGGTCCTGCTGTTGATAGAAAACGCTGGCTTTTGCTTTTATGAAGTTCAGGCAGTTTTCCATGGCTTTGCTGTTATTGAGTCCGTATCCATTCAGGGAGAACTGTCGGCAGGGTTGGGCAGTACTTTCAGCCTGAACGGCTGACGATAACAGTATTATTGCCATGGTGACTGATGTGGCGTTGATAAGCCAGAGTGTACTCTGCAATGTAATTTCCTGATCAGGTTGGCTGCCGCCTTCCGGGACAGAGTCGGCATTTAGCGGGAAAATGCCAGCGCTCTACGCTCTATCCATCTTACTATCAGTGTCAGTATTCCAGTCAGTGTCAGATAGATCAGACCCGCCAGAGAGAACACTGTGAGAGTATCGTACGTCTGGGCGTTCAGGCGAGCGGCATAGCCCATGAGATCCATTAACGTAATGGTGCTGGCCAGTGAGGTTCCTTTCATTACCAGAATTATTTCATTGCCGTAGGCTGGCAGTGCCCTGCGAATCGCATGGGGCAATATGATGCGGGTCAGAGCCTGCTGACGGGTCATACCCAGCGCCATAGCTGCTTCCCATTCGCCGGCAGAGACTGCATCAATAGACCCCTTGAACAGTTGCGTGGAATAAGCTGCGCTATTCAGGGCCAGAGCCAGCATGGCACAGAACCAGGGTTCGCTGAGCAATGACCATAATGCGGTTTCCTGTAGGATCGGAAACTGGGCAGGGCCATAATAAATCAGAAAAATCTGGACCAGAAGGGGCGTGCCGGTGAAGAGCAGGATTTGCAACCGAACCAGCCAGACCAGAGGTTTAAAGCGCAAAGATAGGATCAGGGTGAACAGCAAAGCTATCACCAGGCCGGTCAGCAGGCTGGCAAGGGTCAGCTCCAGAGTAGTCTGAAGACCTTTCAATAGTTGAGGCAGATATTCGGGCAAGGATTCTAATATCATACGTCCACAGTCCTGATGTGTTGACTGGTTTTCTGCTTCATCTTGTCCAGACAGTGTTGGCTGATTAGGGTGATCACCAGATAGATGGCACCGGCTGTTGCATACCAGGTAAACGGTTCATAAGTCTTGGATGAAAGCAGTTGGGCTTGACGTAACAGGTCAGTCACACCGATGAGAGCAACCAATGCCGTATCTTTCAGCAGCACCAGCCACTGATTACCCAGCCCGGGTAATGCATGACGCCAGGCCTGGGGCAGTACCACCCGATAAAAACACCGGACAGAGCTGATGCCTAAAGCTTTGGCCGCTTCTGACTGCCCCCTCGGAACGGCCATGAAAGCGCCCCGCAGAGTCTGGCTGGCATAGGCGGAAAAGATCAGCGACAGAGCAACAGTACCGGCCGTGAAAGGGCTGATTTCGATAAACTCATCAGTGAGCAGAAAGAGCAGGTGGGTCACACCGAAGTAGATAAAGAAGACCACCAGGATCTCGGGCAGTCCCCTGACCAGAGTGACCCACGAAATGGTCAGGTATCTCAGCAACCGGAAACGGCTCAGTTCACCCAAAGCGAGTAGGCCAGCCAGTATCATACCCAGAACCAGGGAAGAAAGCGCCAGTCCCAGAGTCATCAGAGTTGCATTGAGGAAGAGATCAAGCATGGATACAAAGGTCTGTCAGATGTTAGGGGGCTGCAGCTGGATGGGCCGCAGCCAGGAAGTCGTTGGGGCTCTAGTTAAAGTATTTGTCGTAGATCTTTTGATATGTGCCGTTTTCTTTCAGTTTTTTCAGGGCTGAATCCATTTTTTCCTTCAGATTGTCCTGTTTTCTGACCGCAATTCCGTAGCCGATGCCAAAGTAGTCCGCATCCTTCACCTCTGGGCCTAGTTGAGCATACTGACCTTCGCCTCTTTTTGCTAACCATTCGTTGGCAACCGCAGTATCGGCGAAGACAGCATCAACCCGTCCACTGGTCATATCCAGAAAGGCATTCTGGAACGAGTCGTAAGGACGAACCTTAACACCCTGACTCTCCAGTTTATCGATCAGATACTGCTGATGGGTAGAGCCGTTCTGGACACCTACAGAATGGTTCCTGAGTGCTTCAATAGAGGTTAGTCCTTTGTTTTTATGGGTTACAAAGGCAGCTGAATTCTCATAGTAAGGACCACTGAAGTCGACTTGCCTGAGGCGGTCCGGAGTAATATCCATCCCTGAAATTACCGCGTCAAAGCGGCGGAACTTCAGGCTCGGGATCAGACTGTCAAAGGACTGGTTGCTAAATGTACATTCTGCTTTCAGTTCGTCACAGATGGCTTTGGCCAGATCAATATCAAATCCTTCCAGTTGATTGTCCTTACCCACATACTCAAAAGGAGGGTAAGTAGCTTCTGTAGCAAAGCGAATAGTTTCGGCAGCCTGAGCCTGAACAGATTGAACGCTAATGAGTGCAGTGGCTATTGTCAAAGCACTGGTCGCCAGTATTGAAGCGAACATTTTTTTCATTGTTTGGTACTCCAGAAATCCCAAAAGTATCCGGTGGATCAATGTTCCAGATAGCGGCGGAAAGCCTCTGTCCGGGGGTGAGCAAAGTGGTCGGATGATCCATCTTCAACAATATGGCCATCTTCGAGATAAATCACTTTGCTGGCAATTTTTCGCGCGAATTCGACTTCGTGAGTGACCACTACCTGGGTGATACCGGAATGGCTCAGTTCCCTGATCACTTCTACCACCTGATTGGTGATAGCCGGATCCAGAGCAGCAGTGGGTTCATCGAACAAAAGAACATCAGGTGACAGCATCAGGGAGCGGGCAATAGCCACCCGCTGCTGCTGACCTCCCGACAGAGAAGAAGGCCATGCATCTGCTTTTTCAGACAGGCCGACACGCTCCAACAGTTCTCTGGCTTTAGTCGTGGCTTGTTCCTTGGGCATACCCTGCACAACCGGAGCCTCAATCAGATTGCCAAGCACCGTCATATGTGGCCAGAGATTATATTGCTGAAATACCATGCCTACCTTGCGCCTCAGGGCGCAAGCCTGTTTGTTCAGCTGTCTGCTGTTATGACTGTCGTTGAAATTAAACGCCATATCAGCAATGCTCATGGTGCCCTTGTCGGGTGTTTCCAGCAAGTTCAGCATGCGCAGCAAGGTGCTTTTGCCTGCGCCGCTGGCTCCAAGAAGAACAGTGGTTTCACCACGGGGGATAGTAAAACTGATATTTTTAAGAACCTTTGTGGAGCCGAATGCTTTGCTGAGGCCCTCTACGATTATGCCCATTGCCTTTCATCTGCCATTTTGTGAGAATTCCCGCCTCGGTGAGTATGAGATGCAGCGGAAATTTTTTTGCTCATGACTGCCTGTCAGAGTCCTGCCCCATGCAAGGTGTTTAAGGCGCTTGCACAAAAAAGCCTGTCCCGATTTGCAGTATGGGCAGGCTTCAGGGCTGACGGGGTCCGTTGAGCTTAACCCTTTCTTACCGGGAAAGCATAGGCCGAACAGACGACTGGTTCACAAGAAAGTGGATTCTCTTATATGATCGTGGATAAAATCAAGTAATTATGAATATCTATTCATGATTAACGTTTTTTTACCTAGCAGCCTGTCGGACTTAAGCGTCCGTAGCGAGGATTGCAAGAAATTGAGGATAAAAATTTCTGCTTCTGAGGAGAATAGCGAGCTATTTGACGAAGAAGCAGGAATTTTTAGACCAATTTATTGCAACCGCAGTAGGACAGCCTTAAGTCCGACAGGCTGCTAGGAGCCTGACCGAGAATAGCTGCCCTACTGCGGCGGCAGCAAATTGGTCTGAAAATCCGCTTTTGTTCGTCAAATAGCTCGCTATTCTCCTCACAAAAACGAATTTTCATCCTCAATTTTCTGCCGTCCTCGCTACGGGCGCCATTCTCGGTCAGGCTCCTAGAGGAGGCCAGGGTTCTGGTCACTACTGTCTGGGATTTCAGGAGTAATCAACAAAGATTATGGCCAGTCAAAAACAGGAAGAACTCATTAAGGCTTTCAGGCAGTTGCTAAAAGAAGAGCGTTGCGGATCCCAAAGCCAAATTGTCGAGCAGCTTCAGAGTCAGGGTTTTGAAAACATCAGTCAATCAAAAGTTTCCAGGCTACTATGTCGTCACGGTGCTGTTCGTGTTCGCAATGCCCGTAATGAACAAGTGTATTGTCTACCCCCTGAACTGGGGAGAATGGATTCCAATATCGCGGTCAGGGATCTGGTGGAAGACGTAGCCAACAACGGTATGTTGATTGTGATCAAAACCAGTCCGGGGGCAGCCCAGATGATTGCACGGCTGTTGGATTCCGTCGGCCGCTCCGATGGTATCCTGGGCTGTGTAGCGGGCGACGACACTATTTTTGTAGCTCCGATTTCCTCCGCTGAAATTGACAGGCTTCAGGAGAGCATCGTCAAGCTGTTTATGTAGCAGCTTGATGGCCTGCTTGACCATCTTCCCGACTTCCCGACGAAGAGAGGGTGTCGTAAAAGCGGGATTTTATGCAGAACTTGATTTACCAACTTATTATAAACGACAAAGACCTTTCAGTTGCGAGGTGAAAACAACCTTCATTGGGTCAGTTGCGTGGCAATGGCTTTATGCAACGAATCTGTTGGTTGCTTATGGAATGATCCTGACCACCGCAGACACACCTCCCGGCACAAATCCTTATTCATGGGTAGCTTTGGAAGCAGAGTAAAGTCTGCCACGGGAACATTTACCCGCTGCATTTTTGTCTATATGCTTGTGGCTTATTTCTTCAGTGCTTTCAGGCTCGATGGCATCACCCAGTTTCAAGATAGCGTATAAAGTTAATCCAGAACACATGAGTGCCAGCCTCTCCGGTAGTTGGGACCGATATCAGGGATTACCTGATGCTGCGCAGATAATCCCTGAGATGGTTCCGGGCGACCTTAAGACGCTCGATCTACAGACCGACGCTTCCTTTCGGTGGGATTCCGGGTTTTCCGCCTGGTTGCTCAAGCTTCAACGACACTGTGACAGTAATAATATAAAGCTGTTGCTCTCCGGGTTGCCGGAAGATGCCCTGAACCTACATCAGTTGGCCATCGCAGTTCCTTTGCAAAACTTTTCGACTAAAAAAGCCTTCTTTTCATTGAAGTCGCTGGAGTCTCTGGCGAAAGGGGTGTTTCAGTGGCTGGAAGATTTTGTGCTTTTTCTGGGAGATATCTCGCTCGGAATGCTAAGAATGTTCAGGATGCGCAGTGATGTCCGGCGTGGTGACTTTTTTCAGTTTTTGCATCAGGCCGGGCCAGTGGCACTTCCCATCGTGACGTTGCTGAGCTTTCTGGTGGGCATGATTCTGGCTTACCTGGGGACAGTTCAGTTACGTCAGTTTGGAGCTGAAGTCTACGTTGCTGATCTTGTTGGTTTAGGTATGGTTCGTGAAATGGGAGCTTTGATGACGGCTATTATCATGGCGGGGCGGACAGGAGCTGCCTATGCCGCGCAGCTGGGTACCATGCAGGTCAATGAAGAAGTCGATGCGCTTACCACGCTGGGCATTAAGACCGTAGAATATCTGGTGCTTCCCAGAATGCTGGCTCTTATTGTGGCCATGCCATTGTTGACGCTTTATAGCGATGTATTGGGCATGCTGGGAGGCTCAGTAGTGGCTTTGGGCATGGACATTACCTTCACTCAGTATTTTCACCAGCTTTCCGGTGCTTTTGTCATGGCCGATGTGATGACCGGCTTATTTAAAAGTCTGGTGTTCGCTATTTTGATCAGTTTTGCCGGGTGTCAGGCCGGGCTGGCCTGTGGCCGTTCTTCTGCAGCAGTGGGTAAGGCAACCACTACGGCTGTGGTCACTGCCATTGTCTATCTGGTGGTAGCGGATGCAGGTTTGAATATTCTCTATTTCCGGCTGGGTATTTGATAATGGACACGCCAGATCCCGAAGCAATGGCCAAAACCAGCTCTGAAACAGGAGCTGCGATCGAAGTCTGCCAGCTGACTATGAAATACGGCAGCAACCTTATCCAGCAGGACCTGACCTTCAAAGTTCACAAAGGCGATGTATTTGTGATTATGGGTGGCAGCGGTTGTGGTAAAAGCACTTTGCTCAAGCATATGATCGGACTGTATCAGCCAGCCGCTGGAACTATTGCCTATGAGGGGCTTGACTACTTTTCTGCTACAGAGCAGCAACAGTTGGAAATGCGAAAACGATGGGGAGTCACTTATCAGAGTGGTGCCCTGTTCAGTGCCATGACTCTGGCAGAAAACGTTGGTTTTCCTCTCACACAATATACCCGGATGAAACCGGCAGAGATAGTCGATCTGGTGGGTTACAAATTGGCTCTGGTCGGGTTGGCGGGCTACGAAAACTATTTTCCATCGCAAATCAGTGGCGGTATGGCCAAGCGTGCCGGTCTGGCCAGGGCTATGGCTCTGGACCCTGATGTGCTGTTTTTTGATGAGCCATCAGCCGGCCTTGATCCATTGAGCGCCAGACGCCTGGACGATCTGATTCTTCGGCTCAGTCAGTCACTGGGGGTGACGATTGTGATTGTCACCCATGAGCTGGAAAGTATTTTTGCCATAGGCTCCAATGGCGTATTTCTCGATGCGCAAACTAAAACACAGCTGGATACCGGGGCTCCGTCCCATATGCTGAAACACAGCTCTCAGCCCCTGGTCAGGGAATTTTTGTCCCGTGGGCGGAGTCTTCAACGGGCTTCCGGAGAGAGTCTTCAACCGACTTACGGGGAAAGAGGACGATGAATAAAAAAAGGTACTCCATTTTTGCTGGCCTGTTCGTGATCGCCATGATCTTAATGGCATTGGGTCTTGCCATGTTTGTTGGTCAAGGCAGTTATTCCAGTCACAGCAAAGAGCGTTATGAGCTGATCTACGACAGTAGTGTTATGGGTCTGAATATTGGTGCTCCTGTTACGCTGCGGGGGGTCAAAATTGGAGAAGTCACAGAGATTCGCACCCAGCTGTATGTTGACAAGGAAGAGTTATTAAACACGGTGTTTATCGATATTTATCCGGACATGGTGATCGGTAAGGGAGGAAAAATTCCTGAAGATATCGTGAAACAGCTGGTGGCCCGGGGGCTGGCCGCCAAGCTGAAAACCCAGAGTCTTCTGACAGGGTTGTTGTACATTGAAGTGGACTTCTATAAAGCCAGCTCTCGAACGATTCCTGTCTCTACCCAATATCCACAGCTCCCGACGGTGCCCACAGATTTTGAAACCATTACCCAGGATCTGGACAAAATGAATCTACCTGCGCTGATCACTGATCTGAAAAGCATTGCTCACAACCTGAATACCATCAGTGGCAGTCAGGCATTTCAGCAGATGCCAGCGAACCTCAATAAGGCTTTTGTTCAGTTTGGGGCCATGTCAGAGGGTATGGCCAAAAGTATGTCAGACATCAGGGATGAATTTGTCCCTATGGCTGAGAGCATGAACCAGATGTCTCAGGCTATTGAAAAAGAACTGCCAAAAACGCTTGGCAAGGTGAACGAGGTATTGTCGACAGTAGAAGCTACGCTAAAAACGGTGGAGCAAACGACGGTGGAACTGAGTGATACCATGGCGCCTGACTCGCCACTGATGTATCAGCTGGATCGCAGCAGTAAAGACATCAGTCGCTCGGCGGATGCTGTCAGGGAGTTGGCAGAGTTGTTGGAAGAACAGCCGGGTTCAGTGCTGTTGGGCAGAGATACAGGTGAGTAATGTCATGAAGAATAACGTTAAATGGTTCTTGCCTCTGCTTGCCGTTCTTCTTTTGTCGGCCTGTGCGAGTCGTGTCACGCCTTTTCAGTACTTCACCCTGAAACCTGCGGTCGAAGATAAACCCGATCACAGTTCAGTGCCATCAATTGGTGTGGCTCCGGTCAGGATTCCAGGCTGGATGGATCGATCCAGTCTGATTGTAAACGACGGTGGGTATAAGCTTATCCGCTACGATAATCAACGCTGGGGTGAACCTCTACAGGATGCAATAACTCGTACTTTGACTCAGAATCTGAAAGCATTGTTCCCCCGTTCTGATGTTCAATCCGGCCCCTGGTTGAGGAGTCAGGCACCTGAGATCACAGTGGCTGTCGATATCAGTAATCTGGCCTGGTCTGGCAACAATCTGGAGCTGGATGCCAGTTTTACCTTTCTTAAAAAACAGGCAAGTGTTGAATCTCGCACCGTCAGGTTAACCAGAAATCTCCCAAAAGGAAGCAGTCCTGAGCAATGGGTTGAAAGCTTCAGCTATTTGCTGGCTGATCTGAGTCAGCGAATAGAAAAGGGCGTTGTTGCTCAGCAGTGAAGAGTTGTTGGTCGCCTGGACGGGCGCTATTCTCGGTCAGCCTCTTAGTGCGGCGGATCCTTTGGAAGAAAGTCATCGTGCATGACTTCTTCATACGTCCACGGACGGATCAGACACGTCAACACGGCAGGTCAGCATTCCGGTTTCAATCAGCTTGATAGCACAGAACGACTGTAATGCTTTCACAAGTCATCGTCATCGTCATCATCGTCAACAAGATGTAAATTAATGATCTTCAATCTTAAGCGTTCAATTTCTTTTTCCAATCTCATATCAATTTCTTGTTTTAAGATTACAGATAAAACCTCATCTACTCTCGATCTGACAGAGTAAAGTTCAGAAAAAGAGCAAAGGTGGGGTGTGATTTCAATTTTAATGTAAGGAACTTTTCCGCATAAGTCATGAGCTTTTAAAATATGCAAATCGTGATGGTAGATTAGTTCCTTTCTGCATATTGGGCATGTGTTTTTTTTTTCTCTTTTATTCCAACGTAAAATACAATGCTCATGAAATGCATGCTGACAGCATAAAGAAATACTTTTATCCTCATAGTGCAATATTTCAAGACAAATAGGGCAAACTGATTGAGCAGATACCTCATTTGAAATAAAAAAAATAATTAGAAGAATTAATAAATGTCTGATTATATTAATTTTCATATTATTAAGTCCGTAATAGATTTGCTTTCTGAAGGGTGGCTGATGCTTTAGTTGTTAAGGATACTAAACGATCCGGAAAGGTCCAGGAGGCCGACCAATTCGCTGCGCATGGATGCAGAAGCCAGAGCAACGCGAGCACAGAGTTAAGATTTGTATTGAATTTTCGACAGCTAGGACGACCCTGATTCAGAACGATAACCGATATTCACTTCAAACTCTCTGAGTCGTTTAATAATGGATAACAACTCAGTGACGGTTGCCCAGTTTTCAGTGAAGTAGGAAAGGCTGTCTGAAACACTGCTGAATGCATGGGACACTCTGTTTAAAGTCCCCATTAAGATGATGCCGTAAATAACACCCGGACCAATGACCATCAGGTCGGCAATCACTACAAACTGAAAGAAGAAGTTCTGCCAGAGGGCGAAATAGGAGTGGTTGAGGAACAGTCGAAAGTAGTTAAAACGCAGTCCGGTAAAGAGCTCCAGCAGCGTGGGTGTGTCGGCGTAGGTTTTATCGTCTTCGGCATAAACCAGCTGTTTTCTGAATCTGGCTTCGACTTTCTGGTTGTTGTATTCAAGTCCAGGCAAGCGGATACCCACATAATAGGAGATGATGATGGCACTGAAAGACAACAGACAGGAAAACCAGAGCAGGGAGCCCGGCATCTGACTCATGATTTCCATGCCTTTCAGTGATAGCGGAATTTTATCATAGTTCTCCATAAATGCCGGGCTGCTGAGCCAGTTCGCCAGCTTGTCGCATATCTCTTCACTGAGTGTCCAGAGAATAGGAATAAAAGCGATCAAGGTCAGAATGGAGCGAAACAGCCCCAGGGCAAGTAGTTCGGTGACTCTGGCAAAACGCTGAGGGTCTTCCTGTAAGCGTTGGGAGGCACCTTCAATATCACGATCTATTTTCTGCCAGAAGGGCAGGTAAGTCAGGGTCATGGCTTGCCGCCAGCGAAAGCAAAAGTGCTGTGAAAGGAAGTTGGAGAGGCTTCTCAGTAACACAAAAGGAAAAGCAATGGTGCAGAATACCAGTATCAGCTCCCAGAAGCGGTCAATGGATTCCGGTTTGGCCAGCTGCATCATATCCCACATCTCGCCATACCATTCATTCAGCTTGACCATCATGCTGACTTCAATAAAGATTGAGGTCAGCATCACGGCAAGTCCTCCCCAGGCCCATATAGCCCATTGCCTTGACAAGAAAAAACACTTCAACATCCTTGAACTCCTTTAGTGCATTGTATATATAAGTTTTGACAGTTGAGGAGCCGAAGCGTTCATTTTTTAATGCGGCAGCCAGTTCACAATGGCGATAAATTTTTTATCCTGACTTTAAAGCTCGCTGCGAAGACCAGCATCAGGGGATGGTTTTTCGTGGGGTCTAAAACGTTTCACAAAGGTGTTGCTGTCCGCCTTTTCCATCAGTTCTCTACCCATTTCCTGCTCAAGCAAACTGCCAAGTGCAAGTAAGATATATTCGCTGTCTTTAGCACCCATTACCTGAAGGCCAAAAGGCAGACCTTCATGATTAAAGCCGCAGGGAATGGTCACTCTGGGGCCTCCTGTCAGGTTAGCCAGGGAAGTATTAAATGCCAGAAGATACGCATTGGATAAATTCAACTCGCCAGCAGTATTTTGTAGCCAGTAATTCAACTTGGCTGTTGCTGGTGTCAGCGTCGTTGGCATGACAACAACATCAACCTTTGAGAATATATTTTTTTCAAAGTGATCTGCCAACACTTCCTGGTTATGTTTGGCTCGCTGGAGCTGTTCATATGACACAGCCTTGCCCATCAACAAAGCCATTTCGGTTTCACTCGGCATGTCAACGATGCCCATAAATTTGAATTTCCCCTCCGCTTCCCGGTGCCCAAACAGGACCATATGGGTTGCCCAGAGCCGTTTTCTGAAGTTTTCAGGCATAAATTGCATTCTGACGAAGAGGCTGTTTTTGCGAGTTTGGAGTTTTTTAAGTTGGGTACCCAGTCGGTCAAGACACTCAAATGTCTTCTCTGAAACTTCTTTGTCTGCATGTTCAAGCCACTCGGGATCAAGACCTATTTTGAGCGTCTTCAAAGTTTCAGCCACTTGGATGGTGGGAAGGCGTCCGCTTGAAACCTGATAACCGAGGGCGATGTCTTTAAAACGACTACCAATGAGTCCAATGGCCGTCAAACCTGGCGCTGCATTTTCATAATTTTTGGTGGAAATCTTGTCTGTGGTGGGTTTAAGACCGGGCAAGCCATTTAATGAGGCAGGAATGGAGATGGACCCGCCACCATCAGTACCTACCGTTAATGGTGACAGGCCAAGCGCAACCATAAGGGCACTACCACTTGATGATCCACCCGGGATATGAAAGGGACTGAAACGATTAGCGATCCTGGGAAAGTGAGGATTTTCTCCCGTTGCCCCAAGCCCGAAAATATGTTGATTGGTTATCCCCAGGATAATAACACCCTCACTCTTTAACAATCGAACCACTTCAGATTCAGTCTCTTTATTCACCGTGTAAAATGGCGAATGATAGGGCATTTTTTTACGATCAATGCCAGCGGTCGGGTGATAGCTTGCAACGTTGATTTCTGATTTTACGGCAATTGGAATACCTTCCAGCTGACGGATAATCCGTTGTTTTTTACACGCTTCAATAACACCCCGGTATTCTGAAATACACTTTAGCCATCGCTCATCCGAGGCTTTAGCCATTTGCATTGCCAGATCTTTGTTTCGCTCAATCAGTACATCCTTCAAGCTGTCTGGTAGCTTTTTGTCGTACCAGTCATAAATATTTTCAACCAGCCTGGAAGGGGTTAGTTTTTGTTCTGCAAACAATTGCTGAATGTCATCAATGCCACCGGCTCGATCAAACAGTTCGGATATACTGATAGCTGGGCTGCCACGAGAGTCACTATCCAGAGAAGGAGCCTCTTCAGAAGAAGTCTCTTCAAATGGTGGCGGTTCAGGCATGTCCGGAATACCTGCATTGAGTGCTGATAATTCTGCTTCAGAGAAAAGCACAGGATCTTCAGGGTTCATGCCGCTAGCTGGTAGCTGACTTTTCATGAACTCAATCTGTTGATCCCGACTCCTAAAAAAAATGACACAATTTCGGGCAAGGGACAGCCATTGTCCGGAAAGGCTTTGTGAAGAACGAAGCCAGTCAGGAGAATATTCTCTGGTGATATAAGGCTTTTGCCCGGTACGGCGGTCAATCTCAACAAGAGTGGGGTCGGATAAGTCATAGCCATAACTACCGGTTACCAACAGAAGAAGGGTCAACACAAGAGTCACGTCTGAAAAGCGCATTCCGGTTCCTCAACAAAAATGCATTGATAATTTTCTCAGCAGGGGTCCAGTATAGATGATCGGGAGTCTGAGCCATTTGAGTTTCTGGTCTGATATCGACCTGTACTCAATCTTTGCATGAACTGAAGATGTCGAAGGGCCGTGGGTCGACCATAAAAAAAGGCCGGAAGATTTCCGGCCTTTTTGACTCACTGAAAACAATAATCAGAACTTATTTCTTGTCACTGTTGTTTTTATCGCTGCTGTTTTTGCCCTTGCTGTTTTTGTCGTCATCGTCAGCGATATCCAGCAGTTCAACTTCGAAGATAAGGGTAGAAGCGGGTGGGATAGACCCGGCAGCCTGATCACCGTAACCCAGTTCAGCAGGGACATACAGTTTGTACTTGGAGCCAACTGGCATCAGTTGCAGACCTTCCTGCCAGCCTTTGATCACACCGTTCAGAGGGAAGGTGGCTGGCTGCCCGCGCTCAACACTGCTGTCGAAAACGGTGCCATCAATCAGGGTACCCGTGTAGTGAACAGTGACCTGGTCTTCAAGGCCCGGTTTTGCAGCGCCTTCTTCACCGGCTTCAATCACCTCGTACTGCAGGCCTGAATCAGTGGTTTTCACACCTTCTTTTTTAGCGTTTTCTTTCAGGAAGTCTTCACCCTTCTTGCGGTCTTCGTCCAGGCGTTCCTGAACCTTCTTCTCGATGATCGGGCGGATACGCTCTTCGTGACCCTGCAGGGCGGAGCGAATCTCGTCATCGTTCAGCTTGCTCTCGCCATTCAAGGCTTCCATGAATCCTTTTTTGAGCAGATCACGGTCAATGGTGATACCCATTTCTTCCTGCTGCTTGAGGGTTTGATCAGCGTAATTGCCCAGGGAAGCCCCCATAGCGTAGGCGGCTTTCTGTTCAGGGGATTCCAGCTTGACTTCTTCGGTAATGGGTTGGGTGTCATCTTTACAACCTGCGGCAAGAGCAACTACAGCGGCCAACGCGGTCACTTTGAGAACTTTTTTCACTATTTTTCTCCAATGGGTTGGTCAAAGTCCTGCCAGTAAAGGGCTTAGACCCGGAAAAGACGGGGAGAGTCCCTGTCATGATGATTAAACAATAAATAATGGCACAGGGATTGTGGTAATTGAACTTTTAATAGCCTTTTTTATGGGTTCTGACACTTTCTTGACCTTTTCAAACTGGATGCTGACGAAAACAGCGGTTTTTATTGGTACATTTGTACCTTTTTTTATGGATTAAGTCTGTGTCTTAATGATTGTTATCGGGAGGAAGTTGCGTGGGGATGGAGCCTCGGCAGGCCCCGGGATATTAGTGTTGTCAGGGCAATGAACAGGCAAGATACCCAAAGACAGACAGCCAGTCCACCCACCTGAAACAGCCAGCCTGATAACAGGGTACCCATGAGTCGACCCATGGCATTGGCCATATAATAGAATCCCACATCCATGGACGCACCATCCTCACGGGCGTAGCTGACAATGAGGTAAGAATGCAGTGAGGAGTTGATGGCAAAGATGGCTCCGAACACCAGCAGTCCGGCGATAATGGTCAGCTCAGGATACCATTCCAATTGGATGCCAAAGGCAACAGCCAGTGCAGATAATAACAGTGTTGCTGCCCAGACAGTGGCAGATGTACGTCCGGGGGGGGAATCGCTTTCATGACCGGTAATCCGTGGTGCCAGCCCTTGCACGAAACCATACCCCATCACCCAGAGGGCCATAAAACCACCGGTTTCAGAGTGACTCCATCCGAAGACACTGGATAGGTAGACGGGCAGGGCAATAACAAACCAGACATCCCGGGAGCCAAACAGAAACATTCTGGCTGCTGAAAGGATATTAATGGCGCGGTTGTCAGAAAATATATGGCTAAATTTCGCTTTGGCTTTGGACTTGCCCATATCCCGGTTCAGCCAGATCAGACTCATAATCAGAACCAGGGCCAGAACGGCCGCCATGGCAAACAGCGTATTTTTGAAGCCGATCATTGACAAAAGCGTACCACCTAAAAAGAAACCAGCCCCTTTGAGAGCATTTTTTGATCCTGTCAGGATGGCAATCCACTGATAAAGCCTGCCCTGGTGTTCATTGCTGACCAGTTTTTTGATCGATGTTTTGGCGCTCATTTTATTCAGGTCTTTAGCAATACCTGACAGGGCCTGGGCAAACATAACCAGTGGCACGGTCAGCCATTGGGTAGGTACCGTAAGTAACAATAAGGCAATAATCTGCAGGCCAAGACCGAAGTTCATGGTTCGGTTCAATCCCAGTCTGGAAGCCAGCCAGCCACCGACCAGATTGGTGACGACACCAAAGAACTCATAGAACAGAAACAGCATGGCAATTTCCAGAGACTCATAGCCGAGACTGTAAAAATGCAGTACGACCAGCATCCGGAGGGCGCCATCGGTCAGGGTAAAATTCCAGTAATTGAACGTGACCAGCAAATATTGTCTGAGGTCATACGACAGGTTCTTCAGTATCATATTTTCCCGGCATTTGCTGATGCAGTGTTGTTTGAAATGTTGTTTAGACTGTTGTTTGAAGCATGTGCTTTCAGGCGGATCTTTTCCTGATTAATGAAGTCCGGCTGGCCGGTTCTTGTTACCGCCAGAACCAGCTCCATCCAGGGCGGAAGCTCCGGATTGAGGCGATAGAAAATGTTCTGGGCACGACGATGGGAGCTCAATATCTTTAACGTTCGCATCTGTGCCAGATGGCGGGAAATCTTGGACTGACTTTCCTGAAGGGCGACCACCAGATCATTGACGCAGAGTTCATGCTCATCTTCAATCAGCATGAGAATACGCAATCGTGTATTGTCTGAAAGCAGCTTGAAAAACTCATCCGGGTTGGAGTCGCTTTTGATAACACCGGGAGTATTCAACTGTAGAAACAGTTTGATTTGTCCCTCCAGAATGTCAGCAGTGTTGTCAAACGGGGTCAGCCCATCCTGTTGTCTGGGGTCTGCCAGGTCCCAGTGTAACAGGGCATCTGATTGAGGATAGTGAGCACATTCATTCTTGGCGTTATCACACAGGGTGATGACGTAATCAAATTGCTGTTCATCAAGATCCTCCAGACTCTCGCTTTTCAGGCCATCAGTAGCAATGCCCCGCTTTTTCAGTGTCTGAAAGACCCTGTCATCAATGCCCTGGGGCTGAGTACCAGCACTGAACACTCTGAAGTCATTACCGGCCATATTGCGAAAGATGGCTTCTGCCAGCTGGGAACGGGCCGAGTTTCCCGTGCAGAGAAACAGGATAGAAAGCAGTGGTGTCATCATCAAATCAGGCTAACCCGACTTTTCTGGCCAGTTCAGCCGTTCTTACTGAATAACCCATCTCATTGTCATACCAGGCATAGATCTTCACCATTCGATTATTGACCACCATGGTTGAGAGCGCATCCACAATGCTGGAGCGGGTATCGCCCAGATAATCGATGGAAACCAGAGGTTTGTTCTCATAACCGAGAATGCCTTCGAGCTCATTTTCTGCAGCGGACTTCAGCAGCTGGTTCACTTCTTCAATGCTGGTGTCTCTTTCCACTTCAAACACCACATCGGTCAGAGATGCGTTGGCCAGTGGCACCCGAACTGCATGGCCATTCAGCTTGCCCTTCAATTCCGGGAAAATATGAGTAATGGCTGTTGCGGAACCGGTAGTGGTTGGGATCAGGGACATTCCGCAGGCTCTGGCACGACGAAGATCCTTGTGTGGTGCATCCAGAATCGTCTGGGTGTTGGTGATGTCGTGAATCGTCGTCATGCTGCCACGGACAATACCCAGATTTTCGTGAATGACCTTTACGACAGGTGCCAGGCAGTTGGTGGTACAGGATGCAGCCGTTACAATCCGGTGTGTTTCCGGATCGAACAGGTGGTCGTTGACACCTATAACGGCATTAAGAACACCTTCTTCTTTTACAGGAGCAGTGACAACTACCCGTTTGACGCCCTGGTTGAGGTATTTTTGCAGGATTGGTGTTTTCTTGTGTACGCCGGTGCCGTCAATAACCACATCGCAATCGGACCAGTCCAGGTCGTCTATCTCTTTTATCTGACTGCAGATGATCGTCTTGCCATCAACGGTAATGCTGTTGTCAGTGGCTGAGACAGTGCGCGACCAGCGACCCTGAACAGAATCAAACTCCAGAAGGTGCGCCAGGGTTGGGGCACTGCCTGCTACGTCATTGATTCTGACAAACTCCAGTTCTGGCCAGTCAAAAGCAGCACGCAACACCAGGCGACCGATTCGACCAAAACCATTAATACCTACTTTTACCGCCATGGTGACCTCACAACAACAAGGTTGGCTGATGATTTGAAGAAAAAGTTTGAATATTTGTATATGCGGATAATCAAATATAAAGAAGAGGGCGTCAAGTATTCAAAGTTGATTTCAGTAATTCTACTTAGCCCTTAGCATTCTTGAGTCAGCGATCAGGACTCGCTGGTGTGAGTCCCGGGAATCTGGAAGCCGGATAATGAGTTATTTGACTAAAAAATCATCAGACTTCTGGCTAAATCCTCTCAAATCCATTAGATTACGCCGGTTTTACTGGCTGTTCGTGCTTGGAGGTTATCGGGTGCGGATACAGAATTTACGATCAAGAATGGTGGGCTACCTATGCTTTATGCCGAAGGCAACCGTCTGATGAACCTTGCGGATAAACACAACCGGGGTTTTGAGCGCAAGAAAACAGCCAGACTGGGTACTGAGAAAAACCCTGCCAGTGTGGTTGTTCAGAATGAAGAGCGTGAGCAGGAGTTATCGGCCATCTTTGAAGAGAATGGCTGGTTTTACATCATTGAGGTCGATGAAGAGAAGCAGGAAGATGTCTCCGACCTGGAACTGCTGAAGAACCTGCCCACCACCAAGGTGGTAGAAAAAACACCGGGCCGTAATGATCCCTGTGTTTGTGGCAGTGGCAAAAAATACAAGAAGTGCTGCGGCTGATATTAGCACCTGCCCGACTTTCAGGCAGCTTCTACTTCAAAAGGCTTTGTTGTGGTTCCCTGGTGGTGTTTCATATACTACCGGCCATTGTTCAGCTCCCGGATTAAGGACCGTTTCACAATATGGCTGAAATGGTCTGAACCACTGTTCGACATGTTATGAACTTTTACTCTAAAACCGAGTCCAATTTGCCTCATCTTTTGAATCGCATTTCAAAATCAGGACAAATACCCGCTTTGGAGTAAACAGAAATGACACCGGATATTAAGCAAATAAACGACAACTCCAAGAGTGTTGATTCACCCCCGACGTTACCTAAGTCTTCCCGATCAGATTCACCAACCGGTATCGGTATGGGTAGGGAGATCAGTGAATCTCACCAGTGTGAATCTTTACTGGAGGAACTGCCCTTAGAAATCAAATATAAAGTCATTGACTCTTTGAATCTTCCAACTGTGGCCCTTTTAAAACGGACATGCTTCAAGTTCTACAATGCTATTCAAGAAGGTGATGCTCTGGCGAAGGCTTGGTATCACCGGTTTCCTTCAGCACATCAGGCTCAACTAAAGACAGTCATCAGTACCAAAGACAACAACCAACTCAGCGGCTGGTTGGGGCAGTTTACGAATGATGAGACGCTAATCGAGTCAATTGCAGGTCGCCGGGAGAGTGATGCATTTCCAGCTATTTTCTGTTTCACCATGAGTGAACTGATGTCTAAATGTAAAACATTTAAATTAGTTGAAAAAGGCGAGATTTCTCATGGTAGCCAGATTGTATCAGCCTCATTCAGCGGCGATGGTCGGCATGTGGTGACCAACACTGCGGTTTTCGGTCATAACATAGCGAAAATCTCTGGTCAGGGCATCAGTGGATCATGGGAGGTAAAAACTAACATTGTTCACACTGACTTTATCAACTCAGCCACCTTCAGTCCCGATGGCAGTCATCTGGTCACCGCCAGTGATGATGGCAGGGCGAGAATCTATGGTCTCAGGGCCGATGGATCATGGGAAGCAAAATTGACTATTACTCATGGTGAAAAGGTCAACTCAGCCACCTTCAGTCCCGGTGGCGCTCTTGTGGTGACCTCCAGTGATGATCACTCGGCGAGAATCTATGGTCAGGCAGCCAATGGATCCTGGGCACCAAAAGCCACCATTTTCCATGAAGCTGCGGTCATGTCAGCCAGCTTCAGCGCTGATCGCCGCTATGTGATAAGCGCCGGTGCTGATGACAAGGCGATAATCCATCGTCAGGAGGACGATGGATCATGGCTGGAGAAAGGCTCCATTCCCCATGACAGTTTTGTCAGATTAGCCACCTTTAGTCCCGATAGCACCCATGTGCTGACCGCCAGTGACGACTCCAAGATGAAAATCTATGTTCAGAAGGCCGATGGATCGTGGGAAGCAAAGGCTGTCATTCCTCATTCTGCCTGGGTCTCCTCAGCCACCTTCAGTCCCGATGGCAGCCGTGTGATGACTGCCAGTGACGATAGTACGGTGAAAATTTATGGTCATAAGGCCGGTGGATCATGGGAACCAGAAGCCATCATTTGTCATGAGTGTTGTGTGAGATCAGCCAATTTCAGCGCCGATGGCCGCCATGTGGTGACCGCCAGTCAAGATAAAACGGTGAAAATCTATGGTCTCAAGGACGGAGTCTGGATAGAAAAGGCCTCCATTGCTCATGACGGCTGGGTCAATTCAGCTGTCTTCAGTGCTGATGGTCGTCATGTGGTAACCGCCAGTAAAGATAAAACAGCGAAAATCATTGGTCAGCAGATCGATGGGTCATGGGTAGTGAAAGCTTCCATTTCACATCAGGATGAAGTCAACTCAGCCACCTTTAGTGCCGATTGTTGCCATGTGCTCACCGCCAGTGAGGATGGCACGGCGAAAATCATTGAAATAAGGGGGTCTTTGGTGTCACCTGAACCGGCGCAGGCTGGTAGTGATTGACGAAGCCCGGAACCTGTTGCGGGGTGAGCAGGGAGCTGCCGTTAAGCAACCCCATTCAGCGTGTGCTGAAAGACAGAAACATTGCCGGTTGCACTGACCAACCTATTATGAACTTTTACTCTAAAACAGAGTCCAACTTGCCACATCCATTTTGAATGTCGTTTCAAAATCAGGACGAATAGCAACTTTAGAGTAAACAGAAATGACACCAGGCATTAAGCAAATAAACGACAACTCCAATATTGTCGATTCGCCCGGGCAACCTCAATCAGAGCAGACAACCGCTACCGGTATGGGTAGGGAAATCACTGCATCTTACCAGTGCGAATCATTATTGAAGGAACTGCCCAAAGAAGTGAAGTATAAAGTCATTGACTATTTGGATCTTCCAACTGTGACCCTTTTAAAACGGACATGCTCTGAGTTGTGTGATGTTATCGAAGAAGGTGATGTTCTGGCGAAGGCTTGGTATAAACGGTTTTCTTCGGCACACCAGGCTCAACTAGAGGCAGTCATCAGTACAAAAGACAAGAACCAACTGAGGGAGTGGATGGGGCGGTTTACGAATGATAAGGCGCTAATCAAATCACTGTTAGAACGCCGGGAGAGTGATCAATTTCCAGCTATTTTCTATTTCACCATCAGTAGACTGATGTCTGAATGCAAAGCATTTGAATTAGTTGAACAAGGCGAGATTTCTCATGGTGGTATCGGAATTGAATCAGCCACCTTCAGTGCCGATGGTCGCCATGTGGTGACCAAGACTATTACTGTCGGTCATAATATAGCGAAAATCTCTGGTCAGGACATCAGTGGATCATGGGATGTAAAAGCTAACATTGTTCACACTGGTCTTATCAACTCAGCCACCTTTAGCCCCGATTGCAATCATCTGGTCACAGCCAGTGATGATCACACGGCGAGAATCTATGGTTACAGTGCCGACGGATCATGGAAAGAAAAAGTGACTATTACTCATGACCATATGGTCAGCTCAGCCACCTTTAGTCCCGATAGCACGCTTGTGGTGACCGCCAGTTATGATCGCACGGCGAAAATCTATGGTCTGGAGGCTAATGGATCTTGGGTACCAAAAGCTAGAATTTCCCATGAAGGTTCTATCCTCTCAGCTACCTTCAGCGCTGACGGACGCTATGTGATAACCGGTAGCGCTGACAAGGTGAAAATCCATGGTCAAGAGGACGATGGATCATGGCTGGAGACAGGCTCCATTCCAAATGATAGTCATGTCACATTTGCCGCCTTCAGCATCGACGGCACACATGTTTTGACCATCGGTAAAATGCTTGATAACGATCCGTTGATGCTTCCCTTTTCCAGCCTCGATTTCGACTGTACGGTGAAAATCTACAACCAGAAGGCTGATGGATCCTGGGAACCAAAGCTTGGTATTCACCATTTTAGCTGGGTCATTTCAGCCTCCTTAAGCCCCGATAGCAGCCATACTGTGACTGCCAGTATAGGTGGTACAGTGAAAATCTGTGGTCAGAAGGCCGATGGTTCATGGGAACTAAAAGCCATCATTCGCCATAAGGGTTTGCTGACATCAGCCACTTTCAGCGCCGATGGCCGTTATCTGGTGACCGCCAGTCAAGATAAAACGGTGAAAATCTATGGTCTCAAGGCCGGTGGAATCTGGATAGAAGAAGCCTCCATTGCTCATGACGGAGAGGTCAATTCAGCTGTCTTCAGTGCTGATGGTCGTCATGTGGTAACCGCCAGTAAAGATAAAACAGCGAAAATCATTGGTCAGCAGATCGATGGGTCATGGGTAGTGAAAGCTTCCATTTCACATCAGGATGAAGTCAACTCAGCCACCTTTAGTGCCGATTGTTGCCATGTGCTCACCGCCAGTGAGGATGGCACGGCGAAAATCATTGAAATAAGGGGGTCTTTGGTGTCACCTGAACCGGCGCAGGCTGGTAGTGATTGACGAAGCCCGGAACCTGTTGCGGGGTGAGCAGGGAGCTGCCGTTAAGCAACCCCATTCAGCGTGTGCTGAAAAACAGAAACATTGCCGGTTGCACTGACCAACCTATTATGAACTTTTACTCTAAAACAGAGTCCAACTTGCCACATCCATTTTGAATGTCGTTTCAAAATCAGGACGAATAGCAACTTTAGAGTAAACAGAAATGACACCAGGCATTAAGCAAATAAACGACAACTCCAATATTGTCGATTTGCCCGGGCAACCTCAATCAGAGCTGATAACCGGTACCAGTATGGGTAGGGAGATCACTGCATCTTACCAGTGCGAATCATTATTGAAGGAACTGCCCAAAGAAGTGAAGTATAAAGTCATTGACTATTTGGATCTTCCAACTGTGACCCTTTTAAAACGGACATGCTCTGAGTTGTGTGATGTTATCGAAGAAGGTGATGTTCTGGCGAAGGCTTGGTATAAACGGTTTTCTTCGGCACACCAGGCTCAACTAGAGGCAGTCATCAGTACAAAAGACAAGAACCAACTGAGGGAGTGGATGGGGCGGTTTACGAATGATAAGGCGCTAATCAAATCACTGTTAGAACGCCGGGAGAGTGATCAATTTCCAGCTATTTTCTATTTCACCATCAGTAGACTGATGTCTGAATGCAAAGCATTTGAATTAGTTGAACAAGGCGAGATTTCTCATGGTGGCATCGGAATTGAATCAGCCACCTTCAGTGCCGATGGTCGCCATGTGGTGACCAAGACTATTACTGTCGGTCATAATATAGCGAAAATCTCTGGTCAGGACATCAGTGGATCATGGGATGTAAAAGCTAACATTGTTCACACTGGTCTTATCAACTCAGCCACCTTTAGCCCCGATTGCAATCATCTGGTCACAGCCAGTGATGATCACACGGCGAGAATCTATGGTTACAGTGCCGACGGATCATGGAAAGAAAAAGTGACTATTACTCATGACCATATGGTCAGCTCAGCCACCTTTAGTCCCGATAGCACGCTTGTGGTGACCGCCAGTTATGATCGCACGGCGAAAATCTATGGTCTGGAGGCGAATGGATCGTGGGTACCAAAATCTAGAATTTTCCATGAAGGTTCGATTCTCTCAGCTACCTTCAGCGCTGACGGGCGCTATTTGATAACCAGAGGTAGAGCTGACAAGTTGAAAATCCATGGTCAGGAGGACGATGGATCATGGCTGGAGACAGGCTCCATTCCAAATGATAGTCATGTCACATTTGCCGCCTTCAGCCCCGACGGCGCCCATGTGTTGACCATCGGTAAAATGCCTGAGAACGATCCGTTGATGTTTCCCCCTCCCAGCCTCGATCCCCCCTACACGGTGAAAATCTACGGCCAGAAGGCTGATGGATTCTGGGAACCAAAGCTTGGTATTCACCATTTTAGCGAGGTCATTTCTGCCTCCTTCAGCCCCGATAGCAGCCATATTTTGACTGCCACTATACGTTATACAGTGAAAATCTTTGGTCAGAAGGGCGATGGGTCATGGGAACCAAAAGCCATCATTTGCCATGAAGGTTTGGTGACATCAGCCACGTTCAGCGCCAGTGGCCGCCACCTGGTGACCGCCAGCTTTGATAAAACGGTGAAAATCTATGGTCTTAAGGACGGAGTCTGGAAAGAAAAGGCCTCCATTGCTCATGACGGCGAGGTCAATTCAGCCGTCTTCAGTGCTGATGGTCGTCATGTGATGACTGCCAGTGTTGATAAAACAGCGAAAATCATCGGCCAGCAGATCGATGGATCATGGGTAGTGAAAGCATCCTTTTCACATCAGGATGAAGTCAGCTCAGCCACCTTTAGTGCCGATTGTTGCCATGTGCTCACCGCCAGTGAGGATGGCACGGCGAAAATCACTGAAATCAGGGGGGCTTTGGTGTCACCTGAACCGGCGCAGGCTGGTAGTGATTGACGAAGCCCGGAACCTGTTGCGGGGTGAGCAGGGAGCTGCCGTTAAGCAACCCCATTCTGCGTGTGCTGAAAGACAGAAACATTGCCGGTTGCACTGACCAACCTATTATGAACTTTTACTCTAAAACAGAGTCCAACTTGCCACATCCATTTTGAATGTCGTTTCAAAATCAGGACGAATAACAACTTTAGAGTGAACAGAAATGACACCAGGCATTAAGCAAATAAACGACAACTCCAATATTGTCGATTCGCCCGGGCAACCTCAATCAGAGCAGACAACCGCTACCGGTATGGGTAGGGAGATCACTGCATCTTACCAGTGCGAATCATTATTGAAGGAACTGCCCAAAGAAGTGAAGTATAAAGTCATTGACTATTTGGATCTTCCAACTGTGACCCTTTTAAAACGGACATGCTCTGAGTTGTCCGATGTTATCGAAGAAGGTGATGTTCTGGCGAAGGCTTGGTATCACCGGTTTCCTTCAGTACACCAGGCTCAACTAAAGACAGTCATCAGTAAAAAAGACAACAACCAACTCAGCGACTGGTTGGGGCGGTTTACGAATGATAAGGCGCTAATCAAGTCACTGGTAGAACGCCGGGAAAGTGATGAATTTCCTGCTATTTTCTATTTCACCATCACTAGACTGATGTCTGAATGCAAAGCATTTGAATTAGTTGAAGAAAGCGAAATTTCTCATGGTGGTATCGGAATCGAATCAGCCACCTTCAGTGGCGATGGTCGCCATGTGGTGACCAAGACTAATGCTATCGGTCATGATATAGCGAAAATCTCTGGTCAGGACATCAGTGGATCATGGGATGTAAAAGCTAACATTGTTCACACTGGTCTTATCAACTCAGCTACCTTTAGCCCCGATTGCAATCATTTGGTCACCGCCAGTGATGATCACAAGGCGAAAATCTATGGTCACAGTGCCGACGGATCATGGAAAGAAAAAGTGACTATTACTCATGACCATGTGGTCAGTTCAGCCGCCTTTAGTCCCGATGGCACTCTTGTGGTGACCGCCAGTTATGACCACACGGCGAAAATCTATGGTCTGGAGGCTAATGGATCGTGGGTACCAAAAGCTAGAATTTCCCATGAAATTTGGATACTCTCAGCTACCTTCAGCGCTGACGGGCGCTATGTGATAACCACCCCCGGTAGATCTGACAGGGTGAAAATCCATGGTCAGCAGGACGACGGATCATGGCTGGAGACAGGCTCCATTCCAAATGATAGTCGTGTCACATTTGCCGCCTTAAGTCCCGACGGCGCCCATGTGTTGATCATCGGTAAAATGCCTGAGAACGATCCGTTGATGTTTCCCCCTCCCAGCCTCGACCCCCCCTACACGGTGAAAATCTACGGCCAGAAGGCTGATGGATTCTGGGAACCAGAGGCTGATATTCGCCATTTTAGCTCGGTCATTTCAGCCTCCTTCAGCCCCGATAGCAGCCATATTGTGACTGCCACTATACGTGATACAGTGAAAGTCTTTAGTCAGAAGGGCGATGGGTCATGGGAACCAAAAGCCATCATTTGCCATGAAGATTTGGTGACATCAGCCACGTTCAGCGCCAGTGGCCGCCACCTGGTGACCGCCAGCTTTGATAAAACGGTTAAAATCTATGGTCTTAAGGACGGAGTCTGGAAAGAAAAGGCCACCATTGCTCATGACGGCGAGGTCAATTCAGCCGTCTTCAGTGCTGATGGCCGTCATGTGGTGACTGCCAGTGTTGATAAAACAGCGAAAATCATTGGCCAGCAGATTGATGGATCATGGGTAGTGAAAGCTTCCATTTCACATCAGGATGAAGTCAACTCAGCCACATTCAGTGCCGATTGTTGCCATGTGGTCACCGCCAGTCAGGATGGTGTCGCGAAAATCACCGAAATCAGGGGGGCTTTGGTGTCACCTGAACCGGCGCAGGCTGGTAGTGATTGACGAAGCCCGGAACCAGGACAAATACCAACTCTTACAGGAACCAGAAATGACACCAGGCATTGGGCAAATAAACGGCAACTCACGTATTGTCGACTCACTCCCGACATCATCCGGGCGATCCCAATCAGAGTCGCCAACCGGTATCGGTATGGGAAGGGAGATCACTGCATCTTACCAGTGTGAATCTCTATTATTGGGGAAACTGCCCATAGAAATTAAGTATAAAATCATTGATTCTTTGGATCTTCCAACGGTAGCTCTTTTAAAACGGACATGCACAGAGTTGTACGATGTTATCGAACAAGGTGATGTCATGGCGAAGGCCTGGTATGGCCGGTTTCCTTCAGCACATCAGGCTCAACTAAAGGCATTCATCAGTACAAAAGACAAGGACCAACTCAGTGACTGGCTGGGGCGGTTTACGAGTGATGAGGCGCTAATCAAATCACTTGTGGAACGCCGGGAGAGTCATGAATTTCCTGCTATTTTCTATTTCACCATCAGTAGACTGATGTCTGAATGCATATTATTTAGACCAGTTGAAGATGGCGTAATTTCTCATCATCGTATCAGGGTTCGAGCAGCCACCTTCAGTGGCGATGGTCGCCATGTGGTGACCAGGGCTAAAGCTACTGATCTCTTTAAAGATACAGCGAAAATCTCTGGTCATAACATCAGTCAATCATGGCATGTAAAAGCTGAGATTGTTCACACTGGTTCTATCAACTCAGCCACCTTTAGCCCCGATAGCAATCATTTGGTCACCGCCAGTGATGATCACACGGCGAAAATCTGTGGTCTCAGGGCCGATGGGTCATGGGAAGTAAAAGTCACTATTACTCATGATTATGCGGTCAACTCAGCCACCTTCAGTCCCGATAGCACTCTTGTGGTGACCGCCAGTTCTGATCACACGGCGAAAGTTTACGGTCAGGAAAAAAATGGATCGTGGGTACCAAAAGCCAGCATTTTCCATGCAAATTTGGGCTTCTCAGCCACCTTCAGCGCTGATGGGCGCTATGTGATAACCGCCGGTGCTGATGGCAAGGCGAGAATCCATGCTCAGGAGGACGATGGATCATGGCTGGAGAAAGGCTCCATTCCCCATGATAGAATTGTCAGATTAGCCACCTTTAGTTCCGATGGCACCCATGTGGTGATCGCCAATGACGCTTACAAGGTGGAAATCTTTGGCCAGAAACCCGATGGATCCTGGGAGCCAGAGGCTAACATTCCTCATTCTCATTGGATCTCTTCAGCCACTTTCAGCCCCGATGGGAGTCATGTGGTGACTGCCAGTGGCGATAATACGGTGAAAATTTACGGTCAGAAGGCCGGTGGATCATGGGAACCAAAAGCCATCATTCGCCATGGGGGTTCTGTGAGATCAGCCACTTTCAGCGCCGATGGCCGCCATCTGGTGACCGCCAGTCATGATAAAACGGTGAAAATCTATGGTCTTAAGGGCGGAGTCTGGAAAGAAAAGGCCCGCATTGCCCATGACGGCGAGGTCAATTCAGCTGTTTTCAGTGCTGATGGTCGTCATGTGGTAACCGCCAGTAAGGATAAAACAGCGAAAATCATCGGGCAGAAGATCAATGGATCATGGGTAGTGAAAGCTTCTATTTCCCATGAGGGGGCAGTCAACTCAGCCACCTTCAGTGCCGATTGTTGCCATGTGGTCACCGCCGGTGAGGATGGTATGGCAAAAATCTACGAAATCAGGGCGATTTGGACGGATGTGAAACGATCCAGTTTGTCAGAGATTGACGAAATCTGGAGGAACCTGCCGTTAGTAGGGAGTTGGTCGCTAAACGACGACATCCTGCCTTGCTGAAAGACAAAAGCAGTGTTTGTCGTACTTACCCATGTTATGAACTTTTATTCCAAAGCCTTGTCTAACCTGGCGCACCCATTTTGATCGTCGTTTCAAAATGAGGAGAAATACTCACGTCACAGGAACCAGAAATGACACCAGGCATTAAGCAGATAAATGACAATTTCGAGATTGTTGATTCACCCCCGGCGTCGCCTATGTGTTCTCGATCAGATTCACCAACCGGTATCGGTATGGGTAGGGAGATCACTGCATCTTACCAGTGTGAATCTTTATTGGAGCAACTGCCCTTAGAGATAAAGTATAAAGTCATTGACTCTCTGAATCTTCCAGCGGTAGCCCTTTTAAAACGGACATGCTCTAAGTTCTACAATGCTATCAAAGAAGGTGATGCTCTGGCGAAGGCTTGGTATCAGCGGTTTCCTTCAGCACTCCAGGCTCAACTCAAGAGAGTCATCAGTACAAAAGATAACAACCAACTCAGCGACTGGTTAGGGCAGTTTACGAATGATGAGGTGCTAATAAAGTCACTTATACAACGCCGAAAGAGTGATCAATTTCCCGCTATTTTCTATTTCACCATCACTGAACTGATGTCTAAATGTGAAACATTTGAATGGGTTGGAAAAGGCGAGATTTCTCATGGTGGCGAGATTAGATCAGCCACCTTTAGTGGCGATGGCCGCCACGTGGTGACCGTGAGTTCTGCTTTTGGTGAAGATACAGCGAAAATCTCTGGTCAGGACATCAATGGGTCATGGTATGTAAAAACCAGCTGTTTTCATACCGATCTTATCAACTCAGCCACCTTTAGCCCTGATGGCAATCATCTGGTCACTGCCAGTTATGATTGCACGGCGAGAATCTACAGTTTGGAGGCCGATGGATCCTGGCAAGAAAAGGAGACCATTACCTATGATCGTCCGGTCAGCTCAGCCACGTTCAGTCCCGATAGCACTCTTTTGCTGACCGCCAGTTATGGTCGCACGGCGAAAATCTACGGTTTGGAGGCCAATGGATCCTGGGTACCAAAAGCCAGCATTTCCCATCGAGGTTCAGTCTGCTCAGCCACCTTCAGCGTTGATGGGTGCTATGTGATAACCTGCACCGGTAGCGCTAATGGGGTGAAAATCCTTAGCCAGGAGGAAGATGGATCATGGCTGGAGAATGCTACTGTTCCCTATGACAATCATGCTACTTCAGCCACCTTCAGCTACGATGGCACCCATGTGCTGACCGTTGGTGTAATGCCTGAGTACGGTAGGTTCAACGATACCCCCTCCAACCGCGATGGCACCCACATGGTGAAAATTTATGGCCATAAGACCGATGGATCCTGGGAACTAAAGGCTGACATTCGCCATTCTTCTTGGGTCACTTCAGCCGACTTCAGCACCGATGGCAGCCATATTGTGACTGCCAGTGTCGATGGTACGGCGAAAATCTACGGTCTGAAGGCCGATGGATCATGGGAATCAAAAACCACCATTCGTCATGGCAGTTCGGTACCATCAGTTACTTTCAGCGCTGATAGCCGCCATCTGCTGATCGCCAGTCAAAATAAAACGGTGAAAATCTACGGCCTTAAGGACGGAGTCTGGAATGAAAAGGCCTCCATTACTCATGACGGCGAGGTCAATTCAGCCGTCTTTAGCACTGATAGTCGTCATGTGGTAACCGCCAGTAAAGATAAAACAGCGAAAATCATTGGCCAGCAGCTCGATGGATCATGGGTAGTGAAAGCTTCCATTTCACATCAGGGTGAAGTCAACTCAGCCAGCTTCAGTGCCGATTGTTGCCATGTGGTCACCGCCAGTGACGATGGCACGGCGAAAATCACTGAAGTAAGGGGTTCTCTGGCTTCACCTGAATCGGCACAGACTGGTGGTGATTGACGAAGCCCGGAACCTGATGCGGGTCACGCAGAGGACCGCCGCTGAGTGACGCCACTCTGCTTGTGCCGAAAGACAGAAACAGTGTTCGTTGCGCTTACCAACATCTTATGAACTTTTATTCCAAAACCGGGTCCAACTCGTCACATCCATTTTGAATGTCGTTTCAAAATCAGGACGAATAACAACTTTAGAGTGAACAGAAATGACACCAGGCATTAAGCAAATAAACGACAACTCCAAGATTGTCGATTCACCCCCGACATCACCCGGGCGATCTCAATCAGAGCCGCCAACCGTTATCGGTATGGGTAGGGAGGTCAACGCATCTTACCCGTGTGAATCTCTATTTTTGAAGAAACTGCCCATAGAAATCAAGTATAAAATTATTGACTATCTGGATCTTCCAACAGTAGCCCTTTTAAAACGCACATGCTCCGGGTTGTACGATGTTATCGAAGAAGGTGATGTAATGGCGAAGGCTTGGTATCGCTGGTTTTCTTCAGCACATCAGGCTCAACTAAAGGCAGTCATCAGTACAAAAGATAAGGACCAAATCAGCGACTGGTTGGGGCGTTTTACGAATGATAAGGCGCTCATCAAGTCACTTGTAGAACGCCGGGAAAGTGATGAATTTCCAGCTATTTTCTATTTCACCATCAGTGAACTGATGTCTGAATGCAAAGCATTTAAATTAGTTGAAAAAGGTGAGATTTCTCATGATAGCGAAATTAGATCAGCCACCTTTAGTGGCGATGGCCGCCATGTGGTGACCATGAGTACTAAAGTTGACGATCACACAGTGAAAATCTCTGGTCGGGACATCAGTGGGTCATGGGGTGTAAAAACCAGCTTTTTTCATACTGATCTTATCAACTCAGCTACCTTTAGCCCCGATTGCAATCATTTGGTCACCGCCAGTGATGATGGCACGGCGAAAATCTATGGTCATAGTGCTGATGGATCATGGAAAGCAAAAGTGACTATTACACATGACTCTATGGTCAGCTCAGCCATCTTCAGTCCCGGTGGCACTCTTGTGGTGACCGCCAGTTATGATAACACGGCGAAAATCTATGGTCTGGAAGCTAATGGATCGTGGGTACCAAAAGCTGGAATTTCCCATGATGATTCGATCCTCTCAGCTACCTTCAGCGCTGACGGGCGCTATCTGATAACCACCGCCGGTGGTGCTGACAGTGCGAAAATCCATAGTCAGGAGGACGATGGATCATGGCTGGAGACAGGCTCCATTCCAGATATTAGTCATGTCACGTTTGCCACCTTCAGTCACGACGGCGCTCATGTGTTGACCATCGGTAAAATGCCTGAGAACGATCCGATGATGTTCCCCCCTTCCAGCCTCGATTTCCCCTACATGGTGAAAATCTGTGGCCAGAAGGCTGATGGGTCGTGGGAAGCACAGGCTGATATTCGCCATTCTAGCTGGGTCATTTCAGCCTCCTTCAGCCCCGATAGCAGCCATATTGTGACTGCCAGTATAGGTGGTACAGTGAAAATCTGTGGTCAGAAGGCCGATGAATCATGGGAACCAAAAGCCATTTTTTTCCATAAAGGTTTGGTGACATCAGCCACTTTCAGCGCCGATGGCTGCCACCTGGTGACCGCCAGCCATGATAAGACGGTGAAGGTCTATGGTCTGAAGGCCGGTGGAAACTGGGAAGAACAAGTCACCATTGCTCATGACGCAGAGGTCGATTCAGCCTTCTTCAGCGCTGATGGTCGCCATGTGGTGACTGCCAGTAGAGATAAAACAGCGAAAATCATTGGCCAGCAGATCGATGGATCATGGGTAGTGAAAGCTTCCATTTCACATCAGGGTGAAGTCAACTCAGCCAGCTTCAGTGCCGATTGTTGCCATGTGGTCACCGCCAGTGAGGATGGCACGGCGAAAATTACTGAAATAAGGGGTTCTCTGGTATCACCTGAACCGGCACAGTCTGGTGGTGATTGACGAAGCCCGGAACCTGATGCGGGGTACTCAGAGGGCCGCCGCTGAGTGACGCCATTCTGCGTGAGTCGAAAGGCAGAAACAGTGTTCGTTGCGCTTAGCAACATGTTATGAACTTTTATTCCAAAACCGGGTCTAACTCGGCACATCCATTTTGAATGTCGTTTCAAAATGAGGAGAAATACTCACGTTACAGGAAACAGAAATGACACCATGCACTCAGCAAATAAACGACAACTCCAATATTGTCGATTCAGCCCCGACATCACCCGGGCGATCTCAATCAGAGCCGCCAACCGTTATCGATATGGGTAGGGAGATCACTGCATCTTACCCGTGTGAATCGTTATTATTGAAGACACTGCCCAAAGAATTGAAGTATGAAGTCATTGCCCATTTAGATCTTCCAAATGTAGCCGTTTTAAAGCGAACATGCTCCGAGTTGTGCGATGTTATTGAAGAAGGTGATGTTCTGGCGAAGGCATGGTATGGCCGGTTTTCTTCAGCACACCGGGCTCAAATAAAGGCAGTCATCAGTACAAAAGACAACAACCAACTCAGCGACTGGTTAGGGCAGTTTACGAATGACGAGGCACTCATCAAGTCAGTAGTAGGACGCCGGGAGAGTGATGGATTTCCTGCTTTTTTCTTTTTCACCATCAGTCAACTGATGTCTGAATGTAAAGCATTTAAATTAGTTGAAGAAGGCGAAATTTCTCATGGCAGCGGGATTAAATCAGCCTCCTTCAGTGTCGATGGCCGTCATGTGGTGACCAAGACTGCTACCGAGGGTCGTAATACAGCGAAAATTTCTGGTCAGGACATCGGTGGGTCATGGGATGTAAAAACTAACATTTTGCACTCTGATGTTATCAACTCAGCCACCTTCAGCCTCGATGGCCATCATCTGGTCACCGCCAGTGATGATCGCACGGCGAAAATCTACGCTCATGAGGCTGATGGAACGTGGGAAGTAAAAGTGACCATTACTCATGGTTCCAGGGTCAATTCAGCCGAATTCAGTCCCGATGGCACTTTTTTGGTGACCGCCAGTGCTGATAGCTCAGCGAGAATTTATGGTCAGGAGGCCAATGGATTATGGCTACCAAAAGCCAGTATTTCCCATGAAGATTCGGTCTTTTCAGCCTCCTTCAGCGCTAATGGGCGCTATTTGATAACCAGGGGTAATGATGATAAGTCGAAAATCTATGGTCTGGAGGACGATGGATCATGGCTGGAGAAAAGCACTATTGCCCTTCCCCATGACTGTCATGTCGAATTAGCCTCCCTCAGTCCCGATGGTGCCCATGTGCTGACCGTAGGCCAGATGACTGTGGTCGGCGAAGTTTACCATTTCCCCTCTGTCTGCGATGACACGGTGAAAATCTACGGCCAGAAGGACGATGGATCCTGGGAAGTAAAGGCTGACATTCGCCATAATGAGCGGATTTGCTCAGCCACCTTCAGCCCCGACGGCAATCATGTGGTGACTGCCAGCGATGATGGTTCGGCGCAAATCTATAGTAAGAAGGCAGATGGATCATGGGAACGAAAAGCCAACATTCGCCATCAGAAATCGGTGAGATCAGCCACTTTTAGCCCCGATGGCCGCCATGTGGTAACTGCAAGTCACGATAAAACGGTGAAAATCTATGGTCAGAACGCCAAAGGAGTCTGGAAAGAAAAAGTCTCCATTGCTCATGATGGCGAGGTCAATTCAGCTGTTTTCAGTATTGATGGTCGTCATGTGGTAACCGCCTGTAAAGATAAAACAGCGAAAATCATCGGCCAGCAGATCGATGGATCATGGGTAGTGAAAGCTTCCATTTCGCATCAGGATGCAGTTAACTCTGCCGCCTTCAGTTTCGATGGTCGCTATGTGGTCACCGCCAGTGAGGATCACACGGCGAAAATCATTGAAATAAGCATACATAATTGATTTTGTGTTATCAGTCTTGTGGTTATTTAATTTCATATATGGTTTTGCATTTTACCGGTTAACACCGCCTTTTCAGGATTTTTTAAAGGTTGGTCTGCACCGAAGGTCTGCATACCCTTTGAAGAGTATGGTGTGAATTTCAGGAAATTTTTGGTGGTTCCGGCAGTTATTCCTGGCATATTTTTTGGGAGTAAATATTTTTTATATTTTTGTACTGTATTGAAAGCACTGACGGAATTAAGAGAGAAGCTATTATGCACAAGGTAGATTTTGAAACCCTGTCTGGAGGGTTTTATAAACTGTCATTGGCAGAACGCCTCGAACGGGTCGCCCGGTTTTCGGAGCTCTCAAAAGAGGAAGTGGATATCATTTCAGGAAAATCCTCTTTAAAAAAAGAACAGGCGGATCATTTAATTGAAAATACCATCGGTATTTTTCCAATGCCGTTAGGCGTTGCAAATTATTTTAATATTGATGGTGTTGATCGCTTTATCCCAATGTGTGTGGAAGAAACCTCTATTATTGCGGCCGCTTCTGCTAACGCCAAATGGGTGCGTAACAGAGGATGTATTAATACCTGGACAGAGGGTAGGTTGATCATTGGTCAGGTGCAACTTCCAAATGTATCTGATACAGAACTTACCCTTCGAAAGCTCACAGAAAATCGTAACGATATGATTGACCTTGCCAATCAGCGTCTTTCAGGTTTGGTAAGAAGAGGTGGTGGCATTAAAGACATTGAATTTAGAACGCTCGAACGATCCGACAAGCAAGGTTCAATGGTTGTCCTTCATCTTCTATGTGACCCTTGTGACGCCATGGGAGCAAATTTAATCAACCAGGCGTGTGAAGCCTTAAAGCCTCCTGTTGAAGAACAGACTGGTGAGAAGGTAGGCTTATGCATTCTCTCCAACCTTGTGGACTCCAGGCTGGCATGCGCTCGTGTCACTCTTTCTGATGTTGATGAAGAGCAAGGAACAGGCATAGAAGAGGCTTCGATTTTTGCTGAATCTGATCCTCATCGGGCATGCACACATAATAAAGGTATTTTAAATGGGATTGACCCCATTTTAATTGCAACGGGCAATGATTGGCGTGCAACCGAAGCAGGTATCCATGCTTACGCCGCACGCACCGGCAGCTACCAACCTGTTGCCACCTGGAGATATTCCCCTCTCAAGCGTCAGCTCATTGGGATCTTAAGAGTACCCATGGCTGTTGGGACCGTTGGAGGTGTTACCAAGGTTCATCCTTCAGCAAAGGTGGCCTTAAAGATTTTAAAGGTGTCTTCCGCAGAAGAGCTCGGACGTATTTGTGGTGCTGTAGGACTTGTTCAGAACCTGGGGGCTTTAAAAGCCCTTGCCACCGTAGGCATCGTGAAAGGTCACATGTCCCTTCATGCGAAAAACCTGGCCATTGCGGCAGGTGCCAATGAAATGGAAATTCCAAGGCTTGTGTCTGAGCTTGGTCAGTTAATCTCAATGAAAAAAGCCATTTCTGTTTCTGTTGCCAAAGAACTGTTAGTAAAAATCAGACCCACAGCAGTTAATCATGTTTCAGCTACACATCCGAGATAAAGTTTTTCACCAGAGACGAGTCCCTGGCCCTATCAGGTGAAGAAGCTTTTACCCGCTGCAAACTATTAGGCGAGTCCGCCATACTTCGGGCTACACTCAGCCCTGACTGAAGAAAAATGGAAATTTGAGTGCAACTTAAAACAGTTTTCTTTTATATAATCGGTACACTCTTGATCTCTTTGGCAGCCAGTGGATTTGGTGATGACCATTCTCAAGGACGTCTGCTCATCGTCACAAATGGGACACCTGACCAAGAGGCTTATCTGATACCAGGTTTTGTCTTCTTTGTGCCTGAAGACTCTCTGGACTTGTTTGAAGACATACTGGTCGCTGCCAATGCTACCTATATTGGCAGGGTGCCAATAGGCGAAGGTTCATTCAGCTGCTATCTACTGAAACACGATGATATTGACACTCCCTCAACGGAACAAGGAAACTTCTTGTGTATCAGCCCTGAATGGCAAGTAGATAGAACTGACGTTGGCGAGGGCGATCTGGCTACAGATAATGTTTCTGAGAAAGCGGAGAAAAATAGCACGAGCTTTGCATTGCCAGAATGGCCCGCATTAATACCTGAACCCAACTTGCGATTATCGGGAAGAGGCTTTCCATTTGACCCACCGCCACCACCTCCTTTTATGCCGGGCATTCCTGCCAAAGGATTTTTTGATATGCCCGACTGGCAATTTGACTACCTGTCAGCTCTGGCCCCGATCAGCCAGTGGCTGAAACAATGGCTTCATAATGGGTATCCCACTACTTCCACTGAATCCCGACAATTCGTCAGCGCCATAGATTTATCTGCGGCTTTGGAAGGGATTACAAAGAAGAAGACACACAATAGATCGTTATTCAGCCAAATGCCGTTAGATGCCTCAGAACTGCTTGCTCAACTTACGGGGAAAGGTTTGTCGGGCTATTCGCAGGCACATCAATCAGAAACTGTTATGTTCTATCCCGTATTTATGCTACCAAAGTCTGCTTCGAACAGCCTTGAAGAAGCGCAGGAGGTTGAATATGTTGGAGGAGCTTGCAGCATATGTCTGACTGATTTTGAGGAATCTGACGACGTGCTGAAAACGTCATGTTCTCATTTGTTTCATATAGACTGCCTGAAAGTGTGGTTAACGACAGAACTTGATGGGCGAATAGTTAATTCCTGCCCGGAATGTCGGCATGATCAGAGCGCTTTACGTGGCTTTCTAATCCATAAAGAAATCACTATCAACCAAGAGAGACGTGATAACTCTGATCGTATCGCACTGCAAGAGCTTGCTCAAATTGTAACGGAAGCGCAGGCAGGGAGAGGAACCTGGCCCGAAGATGACGACCATATCTATGCAAGGTTGTCTAGTGCAAAACGCAGCAATAATCCGGCCATCGCTGAGCGGGCACAGGCACTTTGGCCATTGGTTAATTTGTACTCTGTGCAGCATCTGGTGTCACAAGTGCAGGCAGGGAGAGGAGCCTGGCCTGAAGATAACGACTATATCTATGCAAGGTTGAGTAGTGCAAAACGCAGCAATGATCCGGCCATCGCTGACCAGGCAAAGGCACTTAGGCTATTGGTAAATTTGTACTCGGTTCAGCATCTGGTATCACAAGTGCAGGCAGGGAGACGAACCTGGCCTGAAGATGACAAATATATCTATGCAAGGTTGAGTAGTGCAAAACGCAGCAATGATCCGGCCATCGCTGGGCAGGCACAGGCACTTTGGCCATTGGTTAATTTGTGCTCTGTGCAGCATCTGGTGTCACAAGTGCAGGCAGGGAGACGAACCTGGCCTGAAGATGACGACCATATCTATGCAAGGCTGAGGAATGCAAAACGTACCAATGATCCGGCCATTGCTGAGCAGGCACAGGCACTTTGGCCATTGGTTAATTGGTACTCCGTGCAGCATCTGGTGTCACAAGTGCAGGCAGGGAGAGGAACCTGGCCTGAAGATGACGACCATATCTATGTAAGGCTGAGGATTGCAAAACGTATCAATGATCCGGCCATTGCTGAGCAGGCACAGGCACTTGTGCCGTTGGTTGATAAATATAGTAGTCAGTCGTCAAGCAAGTGATACATAAAATTCAAACCTGCACTCCATTTCGAATACCCAAAATTTAATGCCTGTCTATTGATCCAGAAGAATGTGCATTTCTTCAGTCTGCTTGGTGCAGCGGGCGTTTTCGGGGGCAGAAGCCAGGGCAGGGCAGTGCACATGGTCATGATCGCCAGAGAAGTAAGGAGCCCAGGAATTGATAGTGACATAAGTGTTTAAACAGATCAGCCCAAAGAACGCCAGCTCTTTCATTGCATGGTTCCCGTCCCGGAAAGTCACCGAAGGCCAGTGGATCAACACCTGAAGGACATAGGGTAGTTTAAAATTTAACTCAATGAACGTACTGATCACTTCAAAAGCCGTTTCTCCCGCGCTGAATTCACGATCACGATGGATATTAGTGGTATGCAGGCCGTGTTTATATACTGCAAGAGAGTTCCAGGCCGTGCTGAGCATTATCGGTATGGAGGCGAAGCCACCGCCGGACAGCTGATAGTTTTCCCATATTTTCTTATAGATCATGCCGTGCAAGAACATCTGAACCAGGTTGCCACCGTTGTATAGGCCATAGGTAATGAGTTCTGAAAGGGTCTGCTCGGGATGAAGATAGATATCATCATTGATGGGTATGATCGGGTATTCGGGTATTTTACGGTACCGGCTGCCGGATGACAGTGCCTGACAATCAGGGGGCAGGGCTTTCACAGAGGTATTTTCGGAAGGGTGGTCCCAGGCAGGTGGGTGCCAGGTGCAGGTGTGTATCAATTTGTTAGGAGGCACGAAAACGGTCTTCTCGAAATACGCACCCTCCCAGGTGATATGGATGGTTTCGCATGTCAGATGTTTGGGAAAATGAAATGGGTTGTAGTGATGGCGATCCCGCATGGCTTTATGGCAGTTTTCATGGGTTTCACTCATCCGCATACCTTCGTTCGCCTGTACCGAAGTGTGAAAGTAGAAGCTGAGTAGTGTAATGAGCTGAATGGCGCCGATGAGTTTGATCTTCAGGCATCTGGCTTTTGAAGACAGTTTATTGCAGCCCAAGCGTCCTGCATGCCCCCGGGAAGGTATCATAGTTAGTCCTTTTTAAGAGGAATAAGTTATGCGGGAAAGCATAGACCCTTTTTTAGAAATTGTAATAAAGAATAGGTCTTGCTTAAAACTCAGGCGTTCAGCATAGCAGCTCCACGAACACCCCCGGCATCGCCGAATTTTGCCTTGCGAATCTCGGGCAGTTGTCCGATGTTCAGGGTGTACTTCGGCAGTAAGGGAGGCACCAGCTCGTAGAGTTCGTCAATGTTTGACAGACCGCCACCCAGAACAATGACACCAGGGTCCAGAATGTTGATCATGGCGCCCAATCCGGAAGCAAGCAGTTCACAATAAATCTCAACAGCCCGTTCCGCCTGATTATCATGATGGCGGAACAGCTGTACTATGTCTTTGCCTGGCAGGGGCTTACCGGCAACATGCTTATACGTCAGTTCCAGACCCCTGCCCGACAGGTAGTTGTCCAGACAGCCGTGCATGCCGCAGCCACACCTAACAATGGGAAAGTCTTCGCCAGCCAGTTTGAAAACATGATAAGGCAATGGCGTGTGTCCCCATTCACCTGCCAGGTTGTTGCTGCCATCATGAAGCTTGCCGTTGATGTACAGACCGCCACCGCAACCGGTTCCGAGAATCACACCAAAAACCGTAGGGATGTTATCGCCTGCTCCGCCAATGGCTTCTGACAGAGCAAAACAGTTGGCATCATTTTCAATTTTGATGGGACGATCCAGAAGCAATTCAAGATCAACCTTCAGGTTCTGGCCGTTGGCACAGGGAACATTGGCGCACTGAGCCTTGCCGGTATCCGGATTAATAAATCCCGGAATACCAATACCTAAGCTACCCCGTGTGTCTAATTCACGATCGGTTTCGAGAACCAGCTCCCGGATGGCATTTTTAAACGCATCGTAGGAGTCTGTCGGTGTGGGTACACGTTTGTTGACGTGTTTGTTGTGCTCATGATCAAAAACAGCCAGCTCCATTTTGGTTCCACCGATATCCAACCCAAACAGCATGGCTCACTCCTGAATCTGTCTTAGTGACTGCGTTGAAACTAAATCTGAACCGCCTCTATTGCATGAGCAGAATCCGGTTCGTTTAACGTACCGGTTCTTTTTAGACATTGGTCTGTTTCAGATAAAAATAGGGCAGTAAAGAATTGTGCAGTGTTTTATAACATTCTTTACCAGTAGAGTTGAATGATCTAAAACAGTTTGAGCATGAAAAAAGCCAACCCCGGACGAAGTTGGCTTTCTTGATCAAGCAACATCAAGCAACGGTTGCTTTACTGGATTTTTGGATCCAGCTCACCTTTACCGTAACGAACGAACATGCTTTCCAGGCTGGTGTTGCTGATCTTTGAACCCTGACCTGCAGCGCCGAACGCTTCATAACGCTGGATACAGATATCTTTCATGGCTTTGGTGGCCACTGCGAAATATTTGCGTGGGTCAAATTCAGAAGGATTTTCAGTCATGAAGCGGCGGATGGCACCTGTAGAAGCCAGACGAAGATCGGTATCAATATTGACCTTGCGAACGCCGTGACGAATGCCTTCCTGAATCTGTTCAACCGGTACACCGTAAGTTTCAGGGATTTGCCCACCGTTTTCGTTGATGACTTTCAGCCATTCCTGGGGAACAGAAGACGAACCATGCATCACCAGATGGGTGTTCGGGATGCGCTGGTGGATTTCACGAATGCGGTCGATCGCCAGAATATCGCCTGTCGGTGGGCGAGTGAACTTGTAGGCGCCGTGGCTGGTACCGCAGGCAATGGCCAGAGCATCCACGTGAGTGGCCTTTACAAAATCTGCCGCTTCATCCGGATCTGTCAGCAACTGGTCGTGTGACAGGGTGCCTTCGGCGCCGACGCCGTCTTCTTCACCGGCCTGTCCGGTTTCCAGAGAGCCCAGGCAACCCAGTTCGCCTTCCACAGAAACACCACAGGCGTGTGCCATTTCTACCGTGCGACGAGTTACGTCAACATTGTATTCGTAGGAAGACGGGGTTTTGCCATCGTCTTTCAGTGAGCCATCCATCATCACGGAAGTGAAGCCAAGCTGGATGGAGCGTTGACAGACAGCGGGGCTGGTGCCGTGATCCTGGTGCATAACCACCGGTATGTGGGGGAACTCTTCCGTGGCTGCCAGAATCAGGTGTCTCAGGAAGGGGGCACCTGCGTATTTACGGGCACCGGCAGAAGCCTGAACGATGACGGGGGAGTCCGTCTCGTCGGCAGCTTCCATGATGGCGCGCATCTGTTCAAGGTTATTGACATTGAATGCGGGAACGCCGTAGTTGTTTTCTGCGGCATGGTCGAGCATTTCACGCAAGCTGATCAGGGCCATTGCCTGCTCCTGCTAATCAAGGGGTGGTTGAATTCGACGGCTATTATCCCTGTTTCTTGGGGGCGGTGCAAAACATCAACGGCTTTGAGTATTTGCAAAGCAGTTTAGACAAGAAAGTGGCGGGCGAACAGCAAGTCCCGGTAGCCCTGGCTACCGGGCTGATAAATCAGGCTTTGCCTTCGGAGCCGAACTCACGGATTTTACCCATGACGGTTTCAACGATGGCTTCTTTACCCGGGCCGATGACTTTACGTGGATCGTAAACGTCGGCGTCATTAGCCAGTACCTTGCGAACCATGTTAGTCCAGGCGATCTGATTTTCTGTGTTGACATTGATCTTGGCAGTGCCACGGCTGATGGCATTCCGGATATCGGCCGTCGGGATGCCTGTGCCGCCGTGCAGAACCAGGGGAACACCGGTCATTTCTTTAACCTGCAACATCTCATCGAAGCCCAGGTTTGGCAAACCTTTGTAGGGGCCATGAACAGAGCCCAGGGCTGGAGCCAGACAATCTACACCGGTGCGTTCAACCAGCTCTTTACATTCCTGTGGATCAGCGTAGATGCAGTTATCTGCAACAACGTCGTCTTCCTGACCACCAACAACACCCAGCTCCGCTTCGACCGATATACCGCGAGCGTGGGCATAGTCAACCACGGTTTTGGTCATGGCAACATTCTCTTCGAATGGGCCATGAGAGCCGTCGATCATTACAGACGAGAAGCCGGCTTCGATGGCTTCTTTACATTTTTCAATGCTGGAGCCGTGATCCAGATGGATGGCAACCGGTACAGTAATTTCCATGCTTTCCATCAAGGCGTTTACCATGGCGGTAATCACCTTAAAGCCACCCATGTAACGAGCCGCGCCTTCCGATACGCCGAGAATAACAGGAGACCGGGTTTTTTGGGCAGCGGTCAGGATAGCCTGAGTCCACTCCAGATTGTTGATATTGAACTGGCCAACCGCGTACTTGCCTTCCAGGGCTTTCTTCAGCATTTCAGTCATGGATACCAGTGCCATAAAGGTTTCCTCCATCAGTGGTATGGGGAACTGACCCTGAATCAGTTGGAGTGTTATCCAGTCATGGAGTTGGATAACACTTTATTTTCCGAGTCATACAAACTGAATGGTTTATACCGCGATGCAAATTAAATCAGAGGTTTGAAACTTGGCTTGCCTGAAGTCTAACAAAAAAACTTTATCTGTCTCCAGTTATAAAGAGAGGGAGTTTAAGAATGTCTTCAACCCCATATCTTCCACTTCTTCAGCAAGGTTATCGAGATCAAGTTTGTCAAACCGACGTTCTTTAATGAGTTGAGCATGTTGTTTAGTCCAGCTATAGAAGTCGGACTCATAAAGTGTTTTTTGATCATTATTCATGGTGTGATTCCCGTTAATCTCAGCCAGTCTATTCAGTTTATCAGGGTGCGGTATCCGGCAGAATATCATCCACCATAATGTTATCGAAGGTCCACTGGCAGCTATCAGGGAAGCTGGTGTGATCCAGTTGGTGATTCTCCCGCAGGTATTTATTCATTTCACGGATGGCAGCGTATTTGGCATCGGGGTAGCACTCTATCAAGGCGTCATCCTGTTCGTGCTTCAGGGACGGGTTTTTTCGGATTAACCGGCTGATGGCCAGACGTGACTGGGAAATACTGTCATACCAGCTTCTGAACTCTTTAGGTTCATACAGGTTAGGGTTAATCACGAAGGTTTGGTATTGGTATTTGAGCAGGTGCAGCACCAGAATAACCAGATGGGATTCCAGTGTATGGCGCTCGCTTTTGCTCATTTCGTCTACTTCTTCAATCAGGTTATCAAGGTCGAGCCGGTCGAACTCACGGTTTTGCAAGTGTTGTTTTTGCAGTTTTTTCCAGCGGTAAAAGTCGGACTGGTACAGTGTTTTTTGATCATTATCCATGATGTGGCACCTCTTGAATCACAGCAGAGTATAGAACAAGGATCGTTATGTCATTCCCTTCACTATCAACCAGTGTAGATCGCTACTTTCGGGAAATCCTGAACCGGCTATTGGGTCGCACCGGGGCCGCTGGCGATGCCGTTGTCTTGCGCCGTGATTAAAATAAGTTTGTCGCCTAGTGAAAAGAGGTTTCGGGCAGGGGGGGCTGAACATTCTCGACGTTTTATTGATGTATGCCCTGAAATTCGCCTTTCAGCGCCCCGTTTGTCGGGTGTTAGGTAATAATGCGTATATTGACTGGAAATCAATCCTATTAGGGTGTGAAGCAATTTTTCGTGAGAAGTGTGGATGGTTTTTGGTATTTTCCGAAACGAAGTGTCACACTTTTTTTTGGGGATTTAAGTACTAACTAACACCGCCATCTGGAAACAAGTTTTGATATTAATTGATTGAGTTCGTCTATTAATGAAAAAACATTATATAGCAAAGGGTTTTGTATGGCTTAAAAGCTTTTAAAAACACTTGTTGAAAGTGTTTACTTCGTTGAGACTCATTCATTAAACGGCAGGCGATTGATTTGATGATGCACTATCTTGGAGTGGGCCTGCAGTGGGTTTCGTTAAGAGTAGTGACGCTTGGAATGAGTGCCATATCAGGATGTATATCTTGAAATAATTTGTCGATTTTTGTCAGAGTTTGTGTGATTGATTGCCAGTTGTATCCTGTAAGTTATAAAACGGATAATCCGGTAGCTGTGCGGCCAAGAGCTTGGAAAAAATAGTTTGCGTCATCTTTCACTATCAAATGAGGCAGGGCGAGCTGTTTTTCTCAGTAGATAATTTTTTGAGTGGGTAGGATCATGTTTTCAGGCATTATTGCGTCTTCCGGCGTGGCCATTGGTAACGCCTTTGTGCTGAAAGAGGTCGAAATACAGATCAGCGATGGCGTTCTCGACAAAGCTGAGGTGGAGGCGGATATTGCTCGCTTCAGGCAGGCCAGGGATAGCACTGTTGAGCAGCTTGAAGCCATTCGTGACAAAACTGCGGACAAGCTGGGAGAAGAAGAGGCAGAGGTCTTTGAAGGTCACATTCTGGTGGCAACAGACGAAGAACTGGAAGAAGAAGTTGTTTCTGCAATTCGCTCTCTGAAGCCAGCAGACGCGGCACTGAATGAAGCCATTGCGGTCAATGTCAGTATGCTGGAAGAGCTGGACGACCCTTATCTGCGTGAGCGTGTGGCGGATATCAGGGATGTGGGACGCAGGATGCTGAAGAATTTGCTGGGTATTCCTGTGACTTCCCTGGAGGAAGTGGAAGAAGGTTCCATTCTTATAGCAGATGATCTGACGCCTTCTGATACTTCCCAGATCGATCTCGAAAAGGTCTGGGGTTTTGTGACCAACGTCGGTGGTCGTACTTCTCACTCTGCCATCATGGCTCGTTCCCTTGAACTGCCTGCCATTGTCGGGGCCAGGGTGGCGACTGACAGAATCCAGAGTGGTGACATGATAGTGTTGGATGCTATCAACAATAAAGTGTTGGTGAATCCTGATGCCTCTGCTCTGGATTACTACCGAACTCTCCGGGAACAGCTGGATGAAGAACGCATTGAGTTGGCCAAGCTTAAAGATCTCCCTTGTGAAACGCTTGACGGGAAAACCTTCGAAGTCTGTGCCAACATTGGCACGGTCAAGGATGTTGAAGGGGCTGAACGCCATGGTGCTCAGGGTGTGGGTCTCTACAGAACCGAGTTCCTGTTTATGGACCGCACTCAAATGCCTTCGGAAGAAGAGCAGTTCGAGGCTTATAAGAGCGTTGCAGAAGCTATGGGCGGTCGTTCGGTGATTATCCGCACTCTGGATATCGGTGGTGACAAAGAGCTGCCCTATCTGGATCTGCCTAAGGAACTGAACCCATTTCTCGGCTGGCGAGCCATTCGAATGTGCTTTGACAAGCCTGACATTCTTAACACCCAGTTACGAGCCATTTTCAGGGCCAGTGCTTTTGGCAGGCTGAAGATCATGTTTCCCATGGTCATTTCTGTGGAAGAAGCCCGACGTCTGAGGGCCATAGTGGCAGACGTCAAGGCCGGGCTTGGTCATGAAGGTGTGAGTTTTGACGATCATGTTGAAATAGGCATCATGGTGGAAACTCCTGCTGCTGTTATGGTCGCTGACCTGCTGATTGAAGAAGTGGACTTTTTCAGTATCGGCACCAATGATCTGACTCAGTATGTGCTGGCTGTCGATCGTGGCAATGAAATGATTGCTGATCTCTATAACCCTATGGCACCCGCCGTGCTGCGCTCCATAAAGCGAGTGATTGATTGTTCTCATAAAGCAGGCAAGTGGACCGGTATGTGTGGAGAAATGGCCGGCGATGAACGTGCAGCCCTGATACTTGCGGGTCTGGGGCTGGATGAGTTCAGTATGAGTGCCACGTCGATTCCCAGGGTTAAGAAAGTGCTCAGAGAGCAGCGTTTCGAAGCGTTGCACAAACTGGCCGATGAGGTGATGAATCAACCTACTACCGGGGATGTTCAGACAGCCCTTGATGCGTTTGTCGGTTAACAGCCAGGGGGCGTGAGCCCCTCTTTTCCTGAGGCTCATTACAGAAAGTCAGCCAATAAACATTTTCCGGTCAGAGCGCGAACACCCGGACGCAGTGCCGAAGGGTAAAAGTATTTCGATCGAACTATGTCTTAACGAACTGAGTCTTAACGAACGATGATGTCTTAATAAACGACAGTGCGAGGTGATTCTCATGGCGAGTAAAAAACCAGCAGTCAAGGCTAAGGAGAAAAAACACGACACTACGTCCAGTGTGGATGAACAGCTCGATAGTCTGCTCAAGCGAGCCGGGATAGCAAGAGAAAAGTACCTTAAGCTCAATCAGGAAGACGTGGACCGGGTGACTCGGGCTATGGCTCTGGCAGGCCAGTCTGCTCACATGGAGCTGGCAAGAATGGCCGTTGAGGAAACCGGAAGGGGAATCCTCGAAGATAAGGTCACCAAAAATATCTTTGCGACTGAGTCCATCTACCACTCAATCAAATACGATAAAACCGTCGGTGTGATTGAGGACAATGAGGAGGAGGATTTCATGCTGGTGGCTGAACCCGTCGGTGTTGTCTGTGGTATTACACCCGTGACAAACCCCACCTCTACCACCATGTTCAAGTCCATTATTTCTGCCAAGACACGTAACCCTATTGTTTTTGCTTTTCACCCTTCGGCTCAACAGTGTTCAACAGAAGCGGCAAGAATTGTTCGCGATGCAGCTACTGAGGCAGGAGCGCCTGAAGATTGCATACTCTGGGTAGAGTATCCATCGCTGGAGGCGACTCAGAAGTTGATGACCCATCCCGAGATCTCAGTTATTCTCGCCACCGGTGGTTCAGGTATGGTCAGAGCCGCTTATTCCTCTGGCAAACCGGCCCTGGGGGTGGGGCCGGGTAATGTGCCCTGTGTTATTGATCGCACTGCCAATATCAAGCAGGCCGCCAATGATCTGGTGCTGTCCAAGAGTTTTGACAACGGCATGATCTGTGCGTCCGAACAGGCTGCCATAGTACACGACGAAGTTTACGCTTCTTTCAAGGAAGAAATGAAGAGGCTTAATGTCTATTTCACCTCTCCCAAAGAGACCGATCGTCTGTCTGAGGTGGTCATTATTGATGGCCATGTCAACAGTAAGATTGTGGGTATGAAACCATCCGATATTGCGGCGCTGGCAGGGATCAAAATACCGCAGGAGACAAGGGTGATTGCGGCTGAGATTGAAGGGGTCGGACCTGAGTTTCCTCTGTCCCGCGAGAAGCTCTCACCGGTACTCGGTTTTCTCAAGGCCAGAGATACCCAGCATGGGATTGAGCTGGCCGATCAGATGCTGAATTTTGGCGGTCTGGGGCATTCGGCTGTTCTGCACGCCCAGAATGATGATGTGATTGATGAGTTCTCGCTGGCGATGAAGGCCGGTCGTATCATCATTAACTCGCCAAGCACCCACGGTGCCATTGGTGATATTTATAACACCAACATGCCTTCCCTGACTCTGGGCTGTGGCACTTATGGCGGGAACAGTACGACGTCCAACGTTTCTGCGGTTAACCTGATCAACGTCAAGCGTGTTGCCAAGCGCAGGGTTAACATGCAGTGGTTCAAGGTGCCCAGAAAAATCTATTTCGAAGCCAACTCTCTACAGTACCTCGAAAAAATGCCCGACATCTCTCGTGTGTTTATCGTAACTGACGAAGTGATTCAGGATCTGGGCTATGTTGAGAAGATTCGTTACCACCTGAGGAAACGCCCGGTGCCAGTGCAGGTGAGGGTGTTTAATCAGGTTGAGGCCGATCCAAGTCTGGCGACTATTCGTGAGGGTGCCGAGGATATGGCGCTTTTCAATCCCGACGTTGTGATTGCTCTGGGTGGCGGCTCACCCATTGATGCAGCCAAGGGTATGTGGTTGTTCTACGAACAGCCAGAAGCTGACTTTGCGGGTATGGCCCAGAAGTTCTTCGATATCCGCAAGCGGGTATACAAGTTCCCGAAACTGGGCAAGAAAGCCAGACTGGTGGCTATTCCCACCACTTCCGGAACCGGCTCTGAAGTGACTTCCTTTGCCGTCATTACCGATAAAGAAAAAGGCATCAAGTATCCTCTGGCCGACTACGAGTTAACGCCTGATGTAGCCATTCTGGACCCGAATCTGGTGCTGACGGTGCCTAAAAAGGTGACCGCAGACACAGGTCTGGATGTCCTGACTCACGCACTGGAAGCTTATGTCTCTGTGATGGCCTCTGATTATACGGATGCGCTGGCTATGAAGGCGACTCAGATGGTTTTTGAGTATCTGCCCAAATCCTACGAAGAAGCTGATAAGGTGGCCAGAGAAAAGATGCATAATGCTTCCTGCATTGCTGGTATGGCCTTTGCCAACGCCTTTCTGGGTATCAATCACTCGATGGCTCATAAACTGGGGCACGAGTTCCATGTTCCCCATGGTCTTGCCAATGCGCTGTTGTTGCCTCATGTGATTGAGTACAACGGTTGTCCCAATCCATCCAAGGTAGCTTCTTTCCCGAAATACGATCATTACATTGCCCATGAGAAATATGCTGAAGTGGCCAAGGCTCTCGGCCTGCCCTGCAAAACTGCTGAAGAAGGAGTTAAATCTCTGGCTAATGCGGTTCGTCAGTTGATGAAACGGGTAGAGATGCCTTCGTCTCTGAGAGAATTGGGTATTTCCGAGAAAGGGTTTATGGAAAAGGTCAAAATGCTGGCGGATCATGCTTTTGAAGATCAGTGCACAACGGCCAACCCAAGAATGCCACTGGTCTCTGAGCTGGAAGATTTGTTGAAGAAAGCTTATTACGGTGAGTGATCTTGTTTTTACCGTGGGGCGTTCCACACATCAGCATTGAAGGCGGCTCTGAACTATCTGGAGTCACACTGGTTCAATGGACTATTGGCAAATACAAGAAATCAAAGGGGCGAAAGCGAAGAACGTTATCCGGCAAGATTGGCCAGAGAGGCTCCGATGTTTATGGCGTGCTCGCATATTGATTGGGTTAAAAACAGTTCGCAATAATCTATTATAATCTAAAACTATCTAATATAATCTCAAGAATGGATAAGAGATTAGTGAAGATAGGTGAGGCAGCTCGTTTACTTGGTACAGACCCAGTAACACTACGAAAATGGGAAAGTACAGGTGAGCTGCTTCCTGCCAGAA
>NZ_JAGRPU010000032.1 GCF_024606225.1 Endozoicomonas sp. ISHI1
AAAAGCCGGTTTTGTGGTCACGATCCTACTTTGCAGGGAGCTGTGGTGGTGCGCCACTGGAAGTTATCAAAGAGTATATTGAGAACCAGGATCAGCCCTGACGGGCTGACGAAATTCACCTCCCTGCTAAGTCGCAGGGAGCGCTCTTTCGGCTATAGGTAGGGGACAATTTCGTAACGAATCCTGATATAAAAGGGAGAGCGGGTACTCGCCAGCAGGTATAACTGCGAGCTTATTAACGCCACTCCGGACGAAGAAGCGCTTGAGACGTTTACGCCTGGAGTTGATCTCGGTACCATGCCCCATAGTTCGGGCAATACGGGATGCTTGCAGAATACTTGGTATTGGCCACCTATTTACCCTTTCATATCACGCTTTGTCTCTAAATTGTCCCCTACAGAGGGATCTTATTTAACCCTCTACCCGTCATTAGGATTAGCGATTTTGCGAGAATAGCCCAGAACGTCCAAAAGACAAAAACACACTGATTGTCCTATTCTATCCTTCCTCTCTGTAAGCCAGCACAGGGATAGAATTACTAAACACTCACTCTTTACAGCACCACTGTTGCTGTTATTGTCACTGTTTGTCGTCACTCAAACTCGATTGTTGGTGACATTGGGTTCCGGGCAAGACCAACAGAAAGGCCAGCCATCAGAACCATCCGGCCGGAGAGCCTCAGAGGTAATCACCCAATCCACAGGCTCTCTCAATGACCTCGTGTGTTCTGGCTTTGGCAGCGGTAGTGGAGACCCTCCACAACACTCACATACTCTGGGCTTAAATTGTTTCGCCAATCCCTGTCATGGTATTTGTCAATTCCGACCATCATCGAATAGCAGATGGCCCGATGAATGGCCGCTGAATTCCGCAGAAAGCTCATGCCCTCATTTGGCTGATGGGCACTGCTTTAGTTGCATTGGTCATTTTGAGCCTCTAAACATTACACAGGCCGACTATACAACTGCCCCTTACGGGCCACTCAATCTGGATAGTTTTCACGGAGAATCCGTTATTTCCCGTACGCTTACCCACTCGGAAAAACAGCAGACAACCACTGCATCATCCCTACGGATCCAGAGCCAGATTTATCTTTCCCGGAAAGGCACAATAAAGGCCCTGTTGGACCACAGAAGCGAATACCACACTACTTTTCTTGTTCTATCCTTCCTCTCTGTAGACCGGAAGGCAAGGATAGAAAGATTAAACACTCACTCTCTGCGGCAATGCTGTCGTTGCTGTTATCTGTCGTCTGTCAGGCTGAACCATGGACAGAGCGTTTTATTGTCAAGTTTGAAGAGAATGCAGTTTTTTCCAACCAGAGCTTTTCTATAAAGTGCGATCGGCATACACTTCCAGACATCACTGAAACAAATGGCTATGTTGTTTCAGAGTCGCTGCTTCATGACAATCAAGATTATGGGGTAAAAACAACCATCATTGAATCGACTTTCTGGCAATGGCTTTACATCACTCATCTGCTGACGGGTTACGAACTGACCCTGAACACCAAAATTGTCCCTCTGTGCTCCAATTCTTATTCATGGTTACCTTTAGCAGTGGTTGTCGCTGTCGTTTGGCTTTTAAAAAACTATTGGAATCTTGATTCACTGTCGCTTAAATCGATGGAACAAAAAGAGATAACCCCTATGCTGACACAGGTGGACCTCTCGTTTGCTATGATCACAATGATAACGGGTTCTGGACGAGACCAACATCAGGGCCAGCCATCAGAATCATCCGGTTGGGAAGCCTCAGGAGCAACCATCCAACTCAAAGGCTCTTCCTTCCGCCCTCTTGGTATGACTGACTATGGTGGCGGCAAAGGAGAGCCTCAACAACAATCACATACATTGGATTTAAATTGTTTCGTCCATCCCTGTCATGGCTTTTGTCAATTACGACTATCATCCGATAACAGAGGATCTGTTGAATGGTCGCTAAATTCTTCAGAAAGCTCATGCCCCCATTTGTCTGATGGGCACTGCTTTAGTTGCATAGGTCATTTTGATTCTTTAAACATTACACAAGTCGTCTATAAAAATACCCATTACGAACCACTCAATCTACATAGCTTTCCAGGAGAATCTGGTACATCCTCTATGCTTACCCATTCAGAAACACAGCAAACACCCACTGCATCATCCCAATTGGGTCAAAGCCAAGCTCATCCCGTCCGGAAAGGCACAACACAAGCCCTGTCTGATCGCAAAAGCGAATACCACACTGAGCAATCAACCTGCGGCGTGAAAATAGTTGGGGATGATGGCCGACAGCATCCGTGTGGGATAGTCTGCAAGAATGCTGCTGCCCTAAGGGATCACAAAAAAATAAAGCACACCGGACAAAAAACCTGTGACGCTATAGTGGTCGGGAAGAACGGTCAGCAACAGTCGTGCGGTAAAACCAGTAAGAATGCCAAAGCCATGTCAGTTCACAAAAGCGCATATCATACCGGGCAAAAAACCTGTGACGTAACAGTGATCGGGGAAGATGGCCAGCAGTACCCATGTGGGACTGTCTGCAAGAATACAAATGCTCTTTCGAATCACAAAAAAAGAAAACATACCGGGCAAAAAACCTGTGACATGCCCATGATCGGGAAGAATGGTGAGCAGCAGTCATGCGGCAAAATCTGCAAAAATGTCAAAGCCCTTTCGGTTCACAAAAGCTTATATCACACCGGGCAAAAAATCTGTGACATAACAATAATCGCGGGGGATGGTCGGCAGCGGCCATGTGGTGCAGTCTGCAAGAATACTAATGCCCTGTTCAATCACAAAAAAAGAGACCACAGCGGACAACAAACCTGTGACATGAACGTGGTCGACAAGGATGGTCAGCCGCGGCCATGCGGGATGCTCTGCAGGAATATACAAGTCCTGTCGAATCACAAAAGAAGCGCCCACGGCAAGCGACAAATCTGCTACCTGACAGTCGTCGGGAAGGATGGCCAGCAACGGCCATGTGGGAAGATCAGCAAGAACCTTAAAGCCCTGTCAGATCACAAAAGAGTGCATCGAAAACGCAAACCTGTTGATCTGGACTAAAGCGGTGAGCTCAGTCGTTGGTCTGACACGCGCCCTTTCATGGGGTTTTGCCTTGTGCAAACTTTGGTATTTAACAGAAGGTCTGTGGCCGAAAATACATTTATTTTCTTGCTCTACCCTTCCTCTTGGTAGACCAGAATGCAAGGTTAGTAAGATTAAACACTCACTCTCTACGGCAATGCTGTTGCTGATATTGACGTTGTCTGTCATCACTCAGGCTCAACCGTTGACAAGACCTTTTGTTACCACGCTTGAAGAGTTACCAGACATTGCCGGCGCAAACGACTATCAAGAGTCAGATTCACTCTTTAACGACAAACCACATAGATCTGCGACGATTATTGAGTCGATTTCATGGCGATGGCTTTACGTCACTCATCTGCTGGTGCCTTGCGAACTAATCTCTGCCACCAGAGACACCCCTCCACGCTCCAGCTCATATTCATGGCTACCTGTAGAGGTGGTTATCGCCGTCTGCTGGCTTTTAAAAAGCCATTGGAACCCTGATTTACTGTCGTTTAATCCGATTGAACAAAAAGAGACAACACCCATGCGCTTACAGGGGGGTCACTCGTTTGCCACCATCACTATGATGGTAGGTTCTGGACAAGAACAACAAGACCAGCCATCAGAATCATTAGGCCAGAGAACTTCAAGAACAATCACCCACCCTGCAGGCTCGTTAACTGCCCCCCTTTATTCCAGCTTTGGCCGCGGTAACGGAAACCCTCGACAACACTCACATACTTTGGGTTTAAATTGTTTTGTCCATCCCTGTCGTGGCGTTTGTCAATTACGATCATCATCCTGTATCAGCGAGCCTGATGAATGGTCTCTAAATTCCGTAGAGAGCTCATGCTCTCATTTGGCTAATGGATACTGCTTTAGTTGCATAAGTCCTTTTAATCCTTTAAAAATCAAACAGGCTGCCTATGCAACTGCCGCCGGGGAGCCATTTAATCTGAATAATTTTCTCGAAGAATCCGGAATTTCCTCTAAGGTTGCATGTTCAGAAACATACCAAACAAGCACTGCATCATCCCAATTAGGTAAGAGTCCAATTGATCTTTCCCTGAAAGGCACAATACAAGTCGTGTCGGACCACAAAAGAGAGTACCACACGGAGCAACCAACCTGCGATGTGACAATAGTTGGAGCAGATGGTTGGCAGCGACCCTGCAGAAAGGTCTGCAGGAATGTTCAAGCCTTGTCAACTCACAAAAGCGCATACCACACCGGGCCAAAAACCTGTGACGTATTAGTGATTGGATGGAATGGCCAGCAGCGGCCATGCGGGAGATTGTGTAAGAGTGCTAAAGCCCTGTCGTCTCACAAAACAAAATACCACACCGCGCAACGAATCTGTGACGTCCCCATGTTCATTGAGGATGGTCGGCAACGGCGATGCGGGAAGATCTGCAAGAATTCTCAAGCCCTGTCGCACCATAAAAGAAGTGTCCACAGCGGGCAACGAACCTGTGAAATAACCGTTGTTGGACAGAATTGCCAACAGCGGCGATGCGGAACGGTCTGCAAGAGTGCGAAAGCCCTTTCGGATCACAAAGGAAAAAACCACAGCGGGCAACGAACCTGTGACTTTAAGATAGTCGGGGAGGATGGTCGGTATCAGTCATGCGGGACAGTCTGCAGGAATGTTAATGCCCTTTCGGATCACAAAAGAACTGTCCACAGCAGCCAAAAAACCTGCTACATAACAGTGGTCGGTGAGGATGGCCAGCAGCGGCCATGTGGAAAGATCTGCAAGAATCTTAAAGCCCTGTCAGATCACAAAGGTAGACATCGAAAAAGCAAAAATGCTGATCTGGACCAGAACGATGACCTCGGCCCTTGATCTGACACCCATACTTCAATGGTTTTTTGCCTTTCGCAACTTTTGTTTTTACAACAATCTTAAAGCCCTGTCTGATCACAAATGCAAAGTTCACAGCGGGCAAAAAACCTGTGTTGTAACAGTAGTCGGAGAGGGTGGCCAGCTGCGGTCATGCGGGAAGGTTGTCATGAATGCCCAGGCCCTGTCGGATCTTTGACAGAAAACACGCTTATTCTCTTGATCTATCATTCCTCTCTATCAACCAGAACGCAGTGATAAAACGATTAAACACTCACTCTTTGCGGCACCGCTATTGCTACTACTGTGGCTGTCTGTCGTCACTCAGGCCCAACCCTTGACGGAACGTTATATTGTCAAGCTTGAGCAAAATGCGGTATTTCCAAACCAGAGCTTTTCTATAAAGAGTGACCTGCATCCATTAGCGGGCAGCCCGTCAGTCATTACTGACACAAACAGCTATGGACTATCAGGTTTTCCGCCTGATGACAAACCACACAGATCTGGCAGTTACGGGGTAAAAACGACCGTTATCAAGTCGATTTCGTGGCAATGGCTTTACACCACCCATCTGCTCTTTGATTACGAACTGATCCTCACCGCCAAAGATAACGCTTTAAGCTCTACCCTTTATTCATGGCTACCTGGAGAAGTGGTTTTCATTGTCGGTTGGCTTCTGAAAAGCTATTGGAACCCCGACTCACTGATGTTTAACTCGATGGAGCAACGAGAAGCAACATCTATGCTGACACAGTGGGATCACACGTTTGCGGCCATCATTATGGTGCCTGCTGGCTCTGGAAATAACCAACAACCATACCAGTCATCAGTATCATCCGGGCAGCACGCCGCGGATGCCAACGCTCAACCTACAGGCTTTTTCACTGGTCCATCGTATTCTGATTTTGACGACGGCAACAAGAACCCTCAGCAATACTCGCATACTTTGGATTTATATTGTTTCGTCCATCCCTGTCATGGCGTTTGCCAACTCCGACCATCACTCCATAGCACAGGGCTAGATGAATGGCCGCTGAGTTCGTTCGAAAGCTCATGCCCCCATCTTACCCGTGGACATTGTCTTGGTTGCATAGATTATTTTGATCTTGTAAACGTCAGATGCTCAACGCCTGCCCCTGAAGCTTCTCTCAACGATGGTGTGCCAACGCCGAGCTGTTGGTCTTCCATAGCGGATGATCTTGCGGCCATTAACGGGCCACGAAATACACCTGGCAATTTCAAGGAGATCGAAATTCTCGCTACGAATATCCAATCCACACCCAAAATTGGGACTTCAGAACCACAAGAAACAACCCCTGAACCATCCCAATTCGCGCAGAGCCAAACTCTTTCTCAGACAGACAGCTCAGAAGCTCCGTGTGAACACAACACCGGGCAATTAACCAATGATGCGACGGTGGTCAAGGAGGATGGTCAGCCGCGGCCAGGCAAGAAGACCTGGATGAGTGTTCAAGCCTTGTCGGCTCACAAAAGAAAAATCCACAGAAGGCAAAAAATCTGTGATAAGACCGTGATCGGGGAAGATGGCCTGCAACGACCATGTGGCAGAGTCTACAAGAATATCCAGTCTCTGTCGTCTCACAAAGGTAGAGAGCACTCCGGTCCAAAAATCTGCAACGTTTCCGTGATCGGAGAGGATCGCCAACTGCTACCATGCAGGGCTATCAGCACAAATACAAGGACGCTGTCGGATCACAAAAAAAAAGAACACGCAGGTCAACGAACCTGTGACTTGATCGAAGTCGGAGAAGACGGCCAGCTGCGGCGATGCGGGAAGATCTGCAAGAATGCCAAAGTTCTGTGGGATCACAAAAACAGAAGCCACAGCGGGCGACAGATCTGTAATGCGACCGTAATCGGGAAGGATGGGCAGCCGCGGCCATGCGGGAAAGTCACTAAGAATACTCCGTCTCTGTCAGTTCACAAAAGCAAGCACCACTCCGGACGAAAAACCTGCTACGTAAAAGTGGCCGGAGATCATGGTCTGCAGCAGATAGGCGGGGTGGTCTGCAAAAGTGCTGAGGCCCTGTCGATGCACAGAAGCAAGCATCTAAAGCGCAAACACGTTGATGTCGATCAGAACAATGACCCCAGCTCTCAAGAAGACTAACCCAGCCCTAAATAAGAGAAGGTGGAAAGAATGGGGCAAAAAACTACACCTCTGTAGGAGACAACACCCGCCTTCTACTAAATGACACTGGTCGCTTAAGTAGATCCCCGAGGCCATCCATCTGACAACAGGATGGCCCGTGATCGCAATGCTCGGGCTCATCAAAGTGTGCACAAGCGCTTCCATGGATTTTTGACGGAAGGTCTCAGACAGAAAAACACAATGATTATCTTGATCTATCCTTCCTCTCTAACCACCAGAATGCAAGGATAGAACTATTAAACAGTCACTCTTTGCAACAGCACTGTTGCTGATATTATTGTTGTCTGCCCTCTGTCAGGGCGAATCGTTTCCAGAATGTTTTATTGCAGAGTGTGGACAGAATGCTATTTACCCGAACCAGAGCTATTCTGTAAAGTTTGATCCGCATATATTGCCGGGCAACCCGTCAGTCATTGCCAACACTGACGGCTACGCAACATCTGACTCACCACCTGAAGACAAACCACGCAAATCGGACGTTCAGGGGATCAATGCGTTCCTTATTGAGCGGATTTCGCGGCAGTTGTTTTACGCGACTCATCTGCGAGTGAGTTACGAACTGATCCTGACCACTAAAGCCCTTCCTCTGAAAGCCAAACCTTATTCATCGATACCTGTAGAATGGGCTATCGCTGTCGCTTGGCTTTTAAAATGCTATTGGAACTGCGATTCACCGCTGATTAACCCGATGACACAGCAGGAGGCAACATCCATGTTGACACAGGAGAATCAAACGTTTGCCATTATCACTGTGATGTTTGACTCTGGAAATAACCAACGACCACATCAGCAACAAGACCCGCCATCAGATTCATTCGGCCAACATGTCCCGGTTGCTACAACCTGTTTCGATAGCTTCCTGTATTCCCGCTCTGGTGGCGGTAACGAAGGCCCTCAACAAAACCAACATACCCTGGATTTCAATTGTTTCGTCTCTCCCTGTCATGGCGTTTGTCAATTCCACTACTCACCGGATGGCAGAGGGCTCAATGAATGGCAGCCGATTTCCTCAGAAAGCTCATGCCGCCATTTGACGCATGGGCATTGTCTTCGTTGCATAGGTTATGTTGATCCTGTAGAAGTTACACCTCAAAGTTCACAGTTCGAAAGATTGAATCTTCCTGCTACCATTCAACCCCAATCGGCTTCTGACCTGCTATTTGAGCTACTGACCCACGGCATTGATGGCGACCCAGCCAACAGCGGCAACTCTATAGACGGGATCCTCTTAGACTGCTGGATTGCCTCAGACGGGATCGTCTCAGACGCAATAAGCTCTGAGGCAGACCATGCAACTGACGCTACCGTGCCACTCAGAGATGATATGCCAATGGCTGGGAAAAACCGTCTTGCTGCCAGAGCACCGCTCCCCGGAGGATCGCCTCCCGGAGGATCGCCTCCCGGAAAAACTACACATTACCAACAAGCTCTGTCAGATCGCAAAAGCAAACGCTGCATTCGGCAAACAATCTGTGACCTGACAGTGGTCGGGGAGGATGGCCAGCCGCGGCCATGTGGAATGGCCTGCAAGGGCTCTCAAGGTCTGACGGAACATAAAAGAAGTGTCCACAGCGAGCAAAAAATCTGTGACGTGATAGTGGTTGGGGAAGATGGCCAACCCGGGCCATGCGGTAAAATCTGCAGGAGTGCTCGAAGCTTGACGGTTCACAAAAGCAGATACCATACTGGGCAAAAAATCTGTGACGTGATAGCGGTAGGGAAAGATGGCCAGCCGCGGCTATGCGGGGCGGTCTGCAAGAATACTGGATCTCTGTCGTCTCACAAAACCGGATACCACACCGGGAAAAAAGCCTGTGACATGATAGTGATCGGGAAGAATGGCAAGCGGCAGCTATGCGGGAAGATCTCCAACAATGCTCATTGCCTCTGGGAACACAAAAGAAGGCATCGAAAACACAAGCGTGATAATGAAAACCAGAATGATAACCTCAACCCTTAATCTGACACCGACTCTTTCAAGAGGTTTTGCGTGATTCCACACTTAGCTTTTGATTGTAGGTCTATGACAGAAAAACACTCTGATTATCTTGATCTATCCTTCCTTCTAGCCACTAAAATGCAAGGATAGAATTATTAAACAGTCACTCTTTGCGGCAGCACTGTTGCTGATAATATTGTTATCTGTCGCCTATGAGGCCGAATCGTTTGCAGAACGTTTTCTTGTCGATCCTGAAAAGAATGCTGTTTTTCCAAACCGTAGCTCTTCTATAAACTCTGCCCCTCATACATCGCCAGGCAACCCGTCAGTCATCGCTGACATAAACGGCTATGAAGGATCTGACTCACCGCCTGAAGACAAACCACACAGACCTGGTGGTTATAGGCTCAAAGCAATCCTTATTGATTCGATTTCCAGGCAGTTTCTTTACGCCATTTATCTGCTGGTGGGTTACGAAAAGATTCTTAACACCAGAAGTGCCCCCCTGAACGCCACCCCTTCTTCATGGCCATCCCTGGAAATGGTTATCGCTGCCGGGTGGTTTTTAAACAGCTATTGGAACTCCGATTCACCGTCGTTTAACCCGATGAAACAGCAAAAGGCAACATTTATGTCGACACAGGAGAATCAAGCGTTTACCTCCATCACTATGATGTTTGGCTCTGGAAATAACCAACAACCTTATCAGCAACAAGATCTGCCATCAGACTCATCCGGCCAGCACGCCCCGGTTGCCACACGCTGCTTAACCAGCCTCCCTTACGCTCACTCTGGTGGCGGTAACGAAGACCCTCAACAGCAGCAACATACTTTGGGTTTCAATTGTTTCGTCTTTCCTTGTCATGGGCTTTGTCGATTCCGACACTCATCCGATGGCAGAGGGCCAGCTGAATCACAGCTGAGTTCCTTCGAAAGCTCATGCCACCATTTAGCGTACGGACACTGCTTAAGCTGCATTGGTTATGTTGATCCTGTCGATGCTACATCTCAAAACTCACATTTTGAAAGGTTGAATCCTCTTCCAGCCATCCAACCTCAGTCGATCTCTGACCTACCATTTGAGCTTCTGACTTGTGACATTGATGACAACCCATACAATAGCGGCAATTCCATAGAAGGGGTCACCTCAGACTCAATAAGAGCAGGGGCAGCCCTCAGAATTGATGCTATTGGGACACTCAATGATGATATGCCAATGCCAGAGAATAACTGTCTTGCCACCGGTGGCGCGCCTACCGAAGGAGTGCCTTCCGGAGTAAATCCTCCCGAAGTAATTACTGATTGCCAGCAACCCTCTGGGAATCACAAAAGCAACAACCACATCTTGCAAAGAACCTGTGTCTTAACCCTGGTTGGGAAAGATGGCAAAACGCAGTCATGCGCGAAGATCTTCAAGAATGCCAGATCCCTGTCGAATCACAAAAGCAGATTCCATAGGGGACAAAAAATTTGTGACATGACAGTGTTCGGGGAGGATGGTCAGTCGCGGCCATGCGGGAAATCCTGCTTGGGCACTCAAGGCCTATCTGATCACAAAAGAAGCAGTCACAGCGGACAACAAACCTGTTTTGAGACCGTGGTAGGGAAAGATGGCCAACCCCGACCATGCGGGAAAGTCTTTGAGAATGCTAAATCTCTGTCGAATCACAAAGGCAAAATCCATACCGGGCAAAAAACCTGTGACGTGATAGTGGTTGGGGAAGATGGCCAGCACCGGCCATGCGGGGTAGTCTTCAAGAATACAGGATCTCTGTCGTCTCACAAAACTGGATACCACACTGCGCAAAAAACCTGTGATATATTAGTCATCGACAAGGATGGCCAGCCGCGGCTGTGCGGAAAAGTCTGCAAAAATGTTCAATCTCTGTCGAGCCACAAAAGCGCCTACCATAGCGGGGATAAAACCTGTGACATTATAGTGGTCGAAAAGGATGGCAAGCCGCAGCCATGTGGGAAGATCTTCATTAACGCTCATAGTTTTTCGCAACACAAAAGAAGACATCGAAGGCGCAAGTTTGATGCTTTGCAGCGGGATAATAACCTCAATCCTTGATCTCACACCCGCCCTTTCATAAGGTTTTGCCCGGCGCCATCTTTCGTTTTTAGGAGAAGGTCTTGGACGGAAAAACAAACTTATTATCTTGATCTATCCTTCCTCTCTACCCACTGGAATGAAAGGATAAAATTATTAAACAGTCACTCTTTTCGGCAACACTGTTGCTGTTATGGTTGTTGTCTGTCGTCTGTGAGGCCGAATCTTATACAGAATGTTATATTGTCGAGCTTGAGCAAAATGCAGTTTTTCCAAACCAGAGCTTTTCCATAAAACCTGGCCCGTATACATTGCCGGGCAACCCGTCGGTCATTGTCGGCACAGAGAGCTATGCAGGATCTGACTCACCGCCTGACGACAAACCATATAGACCCGGTGTTTACGGGTTCAAAGCGATCCTTATTGAGTCGATTTCATGGCAGTTGCTTCACGCTACTCATCTGCTGGTAAATTACGAACCGATTATGACCACTAAAAGCCCCTCTCTGAACGCCACCCCTTATTCATGGATACCTTTAGAAGTGGTTGTCACTGTTGATTGGCTGTTAAGAAGCTATTGGAACCCCGATTCACCGCTGTTTAAGATGATTGAACAACAAGAGGCAACATCTACGTTAACACAGGGGAATCACCCGTTTGCCCCCATCACAATGATGTTTGGCTCTGGAGATAACCAACAAACCTATCAGCAACAAGAGCAGTCATCAAAATCGTCCGGCCAGCTCGCCCGGGATCACACAAGCTATCTTTCCGGCTTCTGGTATTCCCGCTTCGGTGACGGTAACGAAGGCTATCAACAACAACACCAACATACTTTGGGCTTCAATTGTTTCGTCTTTCCGTGTAATGGTGTTTGTCAATTGCGACTCTCATCCAATGACAGAGTGCCCGCTGAATGGCTGCAGAATGCCTCAGGAAGCTCATGCTGCCATTTAACGCATGGACACTATCCTCTTTACATAAGTCATGCTGATCCTGAAGAAGCTAGACCTCAGCACTCACATTTCGAAACATTGAATCCTCTTCCTGCCTATCAACCCCAATCGGTTTCTGAACAACTCATTAAGCTAATGGCTCATGGATATGGCAACCCGGCCATTAGCAGCAATGCTATAGACAGAGTCGCCCCAGACTGGGTCGTCCCAGACTCAACGAGCGCAGGAGCAGCTTACATAACTGAAGTTACCAGACTAATCAATGATGATGTGCCAGGGCCTGGGAATAATTGTCTTCCTCCCGGAGGAGCAACTCCCGGAGTGCCTACACATTGCCAAAAAACTCTCTCGGATCAGAAAAGAAAATACCACACCGGGCAAAAAACCTGTGACGTGATAGTGGTTGGGGAAGATGGCCAGCTGCGACCATGTGGAAAGGTCTCAATGCATGCCCGGGCCCTGTCGGAACACAAAAGCAAAATCCACACCGGGCAAAAAGTATGTGACGTGATGGTGGTCGGGACAGATGGTCAGCCGCGACCATGCGGATGGCTCTGCAAGAATGCTGGTATTCTCTCAGCTCACAAAAGCGGATACCACACCGGGCAAAAAACCTGTGACGTCACAGTAATCGGTAAAGATGGCGAGCTGCGACCTTGCGGAGTGGTCTGCAAGAATGCCGGAAGCCTCTGGGTTCATAAAAGCGGATTCCACACCAATCAAAAAACCTGTGACTTCTCAGTGGTCGGTGAAGATGGTCAACAGCAGCCGTGCGGAAAAATCTGCAAGAATGCTCAGTCTCTGATGGTTCACAAAAGCGAATACCACAGCGGGCAAAAAACCTGTTGTTTAACATTAGTCGGGAAGGATGGCCAGCAGCGGTTGTGCGGAAAGGTCTGCAAACACGCTAAAGCTCTGTCGGAACACAAAAGAAGCGTCCACAGCAGTCAAGTAAACTGCAACGTGATCGTGGTTGGGAAGGATGGTCAGCAGCGACCATGCGGAAAGGTCTGCAACAATGCCAGAACCCTGTCGAATCACAAAAGCAGAATCCATGGCAAGGAAAAAATCTGTGACGTGACGATCGGAGAGGATGGCCAGCAGCAGCCGTGTGGAAGGATCTATAAAAATTCTGACAGCCTTTCGAAACACAAAAGAATACATCGTAAACGCAAGCCCGTTGTTGTCGACCAGAACGACGACTTCAATCCTTGATCTGACATCCGCACTTTCATCAGGTGATCTATTCTTCCTTTCTACAAATTAGAATGCAACTGTAGGATGATTAAACACTCTTCTTTTTCTGCACCATTGTTGCTCATACTATTTTTGCCTGTCGTCTGCCAGACCAAACCGCTGACAGAACGCTTTATTGTCGAGCTTGAACAGAAGGCCGTTTTTCCAAACCAAAGTTTTTCTATAAAGCCTGGGCGTACATTGCCCGGAAACCCGTCAGTCATCACTATCGCAGATGACTATACAGAACCAAATTTGCCATCGGATAAAAAACGACACAAACCATACAGTTACGAGGTAAAAACGACCATCATTGAGTCGATTTCCTGGCAATGGCTCTACGCGACAAATTTGCTGGTTGCTTACGAAGTAATCCTGACCACCAAAAACGCCCCTCTGAGTTACAACCCTTTTTCATGGGTAGCTGTAGAAGTGGTTATAGCGGTCAGCTGTCTTTTAAGAAGCTATTGGAACCCCGACTCACCGCTGTTTAATCCGATTCAACAGCAAGAAACGAGTCAGAATCAGCCGTTTGTGATCACCACTATGATGCCCGGCTCTCGAAATGACCAACAACAAGGCCAAGTATCAGAATCATCTGGCCAGCGAAGCCCACAAGTCACCGGTCAACTTATAAGCTCTTTCTCCAGCACCCTGTATTCAGTCTCTGGTGGCAATAACGAAGGTCCTCAACAACACTCACATACTCTGGGTTTAAACTGTTTTGTCCATCCCTGTCATGGCGTTTGTCAATTCCGTCCATCATCCGATAAAGACGGGTTCGTCTCAGACTCATCAGGTACCGGGATAGCCGAAACAACTCAGCCTGTCGGGCAAAAAACCTGCGACGTAGTAGAGATCGGTGAGGATGGCCTCCTGAGACAATGTGAGAAGTTCTGCAAAAATGCCCGAGCTCTGGCGGTTCACAAAAGCAAATACCACTCCGGAAAAAAAACCTGTCCCCTGATCGTGGTCGGGGAAGATGGCCAGCATCGACCATGCGGGACTGTCTGCAGGAATGCTAAAATCCTCTCGGATCACAAAGGCAGATACCACACCGGACAGCAAACCTGTGACGTGATAGTGGTCGGAGAGGACGGCCAGCGGCGACCATGCGCAAAAGTCTGCAAGAATGCCAAAGCCCTTTTGTCTCATAAACATGGCTGCCACTCCGGACAAAAAATCTGTGACATAACAGTGGTTGGCGAAGACGATCAACAGCGGCAATGCGCGATGGTCTTCAAGAACGTTCGATCTCTGAGAGCTCACAAAAACAGATACCACACCGGTCAAAAAGCCTGCGAAGTAACATCGATCGGCGAGGACGGCCAGCAGCAGCCATGCGGAAAGGTCTGCAAGAATGTTCAAATCCTGTCGAGTCACAAAAGCAAATGCCACAGCGGACAAAAAACCTGTAACTTGATCACTGTCGGGGAAGATGGCCAACCACAGCCATGCGGAACGATCTGCAAAAATGCAGGTATCCTGTCGCAGCACAAAAGCAGAGTCCACTGCGAGCAAAAAATCTGTGGTCTCACAAAGGTTGGGGAGGATGGTCAGCAGCGTTCATGCGGGGTGATCTTTAAGAATACTCCATCTCTGGCGTCTCACAAAAGCAGATACCACACCGGACAAAAAATCTGTGATGTGAGAGTGTTCGAAAATGATGGACTACAGCGACTATGCGGGAAGGCTTGCAAAAATGCCGTAGCCCTGACAGAGCATAAAAGAAGACACCATAGCGAACCAAAAACCTGTGACGTAACAGTAGTCGGGGAGGATTGCCAGCTGCGGCCATGCGGGTATGTCTGCAACAATGCTCATGACCTTACAGAACACAAAAGAAAGCATCGAAAACGCAAGCCCGAAGATGTGAACCGGAACGATGATCTCAACCCTTGAGCTGACCTCTGCCCCTCGGCGCTTAGATAAGAGTGACAATCAAAAGACAATATTCGTATAAATAATTACAGCCGGGCTTAAATGGTTTTTTAACGGTAAAGCACACTTACTTTCTTGATCTATCCTTCCTCTCTGTAAACCAGAACTCAAGGATAGAATGATTGAACACTCACTCCTTGCAGCACCGCAGTTACTGCTTCTTTTGTTGTCTGTCATCTGTCAGGCCCAACCGTTGACTGAACGTCATATTGTCGAGCTTGAACAGAATACAGCTTATCCAAACCATAGCTATTCTATAAAGCGTGGGCGGTATACCTTATCGGGCAATTTGTCAGTTATTGCCCACACAAACGGTTATACAGAACCAGATTCGCTGCCTGATGACAAACCACATAAATCCGGCGGTTACGGGGTCAAAACGCCTCTGAATGAACCGATTTCATGGCAATGGCTTTACGCCACCAGCCTGCTGGTAGGTTACCAACTGATCCTTACAACCAAAGACACCTCTCTTAGCTCCATCCCTTTTTCATGGCTGCCTATGGAAGTGGCTATCATCGTCGGCTGGCTTTTGAAAAGCCATGGGTACCACAATTCACCGTTCCCTCACCGGGTCGAACAACAAGACGTAAGTCACCCCCCCCTATTTGCCACGATCACTATGATGATGGATTCCGGACATAACCAATCACATGGCAAACCATCAGAATCATCCACTCAAGAAGCTCCGACAGCCATTCACCCTGAGAGTTTTTTCACTACCCTCTGGTATTCAGGCTCTGGCGAGGGTAGCGAAGATCCTCAACAAAACTTACATACTTTGGGTTTAAATTGTTTTATCTATCCCTGTCATGGCATTTGTCAATTACGACTATTCCGGGATCACAGAGAGCCTGATGAATGGCTGCTGAATTTCGAAGAAAATGGGTTGGACCTCACAGGAGCAACACCCGAGCAAAACCCATGTTCTCATTTGGCCTATGGATGCTGCTCTGGTCGCATAATTCACGTTGATCCGAACAGCGATGCAACCCTCAGGCAAGACGAGCTTTTGAAAGCACTCGATAATCCGGATCCTATGCATTCCGAATGCAACCCTGATCAACTATTTGAGTTGCTATTTGAGCCACAGGCCCATGACATTGACCGCAACCCAGACATTAGCGAAAACTCTATAGATGGGGTCGCCTCAGATGGGGTCGCCTCAAACTCAATGAGTGACGGGATAGTCTCTACAACTCCCCCTATCGGGCAACAAACCTGCGACGTGATAGTCGTTAAGAAATGTGGCCAGCTGCAGCCATGCGGGAAGCTCTTTCATGATGCCCGATCCCTATCACTTCACAAAAGCGAAGTCCACTGCGGACAAAAAATGTGTGACACGCCCGTGGTCCGGGAAGATGGCCAGCAGCAGACATGCGGAAGGGTCTGCAAAAATGCTCGAGCCTTGACATATCACAAAACAAGACACCACAACAGGCCACCAATCTGCGAGCAGACAGTGGTTGGCGAGGATGGCCAGCAGCGGTTATGCGGGAAGCTCTGCAAGAATACTAAAGCCCTGATCAGTCACAAAAGAAAAAAACACAACGAGCAGCAAATCTGTGAAGAAACAGTGGTCGGGGAAGATGGCCAGAGGTCGCCATGTGGAGCAGTCTGCAAGAATACTGAGTCTCTATCATCTCACAAAAGCACATACCACACTTTGCAACAAACCTGTAACGCCACCGTGATCGGGCAGGACGGCCAGCAGCGGCCATGCGGGCAAGCTTGCGAGAACGCTGCTGTCCTGTGGCTTCACAAGAGGGCCTTCCACAGCGGTCAACAAACCTGTGACGTAACTGTGGTGGGGAAGGATGGCCAGCCGCGGCCGTGTGGAAAGCTCTGCAAACATATTAAGTCTCTGACGGATCACAAAAGAAGATACCACACCGAACAAAAAATCTGTGACGAGACCATTGTCCGGGAAGATGGCCAGCAGCAGCCATGCGGGCTGGTCTGCAGGAGTACTTATGCCCTGTGGGCTCACAAAAGGGCTTTCCACAGTAGTGAGCAAACCTGTGACGAAACCGTGGTTGGGAAGGATGGCCAGCAGCAGCCATGCAAGATACTCTGCAAAAATATGCAGGCTCTGACGGAACACAAAAGAAGATACCACACCGGACAACAAATCTGTGACTTGACCCTGTTCCGGAAAGATGGCCAGCAGCAACCATGCGGGAAGGTCTGCAAAAGTGCCAGAACCCTCTCGGATCACAAAAGAAGAATCCACGGAGGGCTAAAAACCTGTATTAAAACAGTCGTCGGGGAAGATGGTCAGGAGTTTCTGTGCGGGAAGATCTGCAATAATCCTCAGGCCCTGTCGGATCATATAAGAAGAACCCACACAGGACAAACAATCTGTGACATAACAGTTGTCGACAAAGATGGACAACCGCAGCCATGCCGTAAGCTCTGCAAGAGTGCTCAAGCCCTGACAGAACACAAAAGAAGAGCCCACACCAAACAAGCAATCTGTGACATGACAGTGGTCGGGAAAGATGGACAACCGCGACCATGCCTAAGGCTCTGCAAGAGTGCTCGAGTCCTGGAGGAACACAAAAGAAGGCGTCACAAACGCAAGTTTGTTGATATGGGCGAGAACGATGACCTCAATCCTTGATCTGACACCCACCCTGATTATGAGGGACAAAATGATTAAACACTTACTCTATGCGGCACCACTGTTGCCGATATTTTTGTCGTCTGTCGCCTATCAGGCCGAACCGTTGACGGAATATTTTATTGTCGACTTTAAACAGAATACAGTTTTTTCAAACCCGGGCTTTTCTATAGAACCTGCCCCACATAGCTTGTCGGGCAGACCGTCAGTTGTTGCTGACACAAACAGCTGTGCAGGATCAGACTCACCTCCTGGTGACAAACCACATAGATCTCGCGGTTACAGTGTCAAAAAGCCCATGATTGAGTCGATTTCCTGGCAGTTGCTTTACGCAACCGACCTGCTGGTTGGTTACAAACTGATCCTGACCTGCAAAGAGGCCTCCCGGAGCTCTACCCCTCATTCATCCCTACCCGAAGCGGTTGTCGCTATCGGTTCGCTTTTAAGACGTTATTGGTACCTCGATTCATCGATGTTTGCCCCGATTGAAGAACAAATTGAACAACAAGAGGCAAGTCAGGAGAACCCCTTTGCGATCACCACTATGATGTTTGGCTCCGGACAAGCCCGACAGCAGGGTCGGCCACCAGAATCATCGGGACAACCAGTCCGGCAAACCACGCCCCACCCCACAGACTATTTCGCCAGCTTCCCCTATTATGACTTTGACGACGGCAACGGCCCCCCCCCCAAACACCTGCATACCTTCGGTTTAAATTGTTTCGTCCATCCCTGTTACGGTGTTTGTCAATTCCGATCATCATTCGATATCAGAGAGTCTGATGAATCGCTGTTCAATTTCTTAGAAAACAGGTCAGACCAGACAAGAACAACACCCGAACAAAGCTCATGCCCTTATTTGGCTAATGAACGCGGCTACCATTACCTGAGTCATTCAGGTCCTCAAAAGTCTGCACAGCCCAAGCAAGCTGATCTTGTCAAAACATTGAGTTTTCTCATTCCCATTGAAATCAAGCGCAATTTTGACCCGTTCTCTGAGTCAGAGGCCCATGGTATGGGTATGGGTGGCAACCCAGCTGACAGCCGCAACCCTTCAGGCTTAATGAGAGCCGCGGTAGCCTCTGTAACGGCCCCTGACTGGCAACTAACCTGTGACGTGATAGTGGTCGGGGAGGATGACCAGCTAAAGCCATGTGGGGCAGTCTGCAATAATCCTAAAGCCCTTTCATCTCACAAAACCAGAGCCCACACACGGCAAAAAACCTGTGACGTAACTGTGGGTTGGGAATATGGCCAGCCAGTGCCGTGCGGGATGGTCTGCAAGAATGCTAATACTCTGTGGGATCACAAAATAAGAGTACACACCGGGCAACAAACCTGTGACACGACAGTGATTGAGGAAAATGGCCAGCAGCGGCCGTGCGGGAGGATCTGCGAGAATGTTAAGGCCCTGTCGTGTCACAAAAGCAAAGCCCATTCTGGACAAAAAATCTGCAACGTGAAAGTGTTCGGGAAAAATGGCCAGCAGCAGCCATGCGGGACGGTCTGCAAGAATGCTGGAGAGCTGTCGGATCACAAAATCAGAATCCACAGCGTTCAAAAAACCTGTGAAGTAATAGAGGTCGGGGAAAATGGGCAGCAGCGACGATGCGGGAAGGTATGCAAGAATGCTAAAGCTTTGTCGAATCATAAAAAAAATACCCACATCGGGCGACATACCTGTGACGCGACAATGATCGGAGAGGACGGCCATCAGCGACCATGCGGGAGGGCCTTCATAAGTAATAAATCTCTGTCGGCTCACAAATCAAAAGTCCACAGTGGAGCAAAAACCTGTGACCTTATCGTCGTCGGAGAGAATGGCCGTCAGCAATCCTGCCGGACGGTCTGCCAGAATGCGCTAGCCCTGATGAATCACAAAAAAAAAACACATCAAAAACGCAAGCACAATAATGTAGACCAGAATGGTGAACTCAGGCTTAAAACAGGCAAAGCAAATAAGTAATGCCAGCCCTTTCATGAGGCTTTGACCGATACCAACTTTGTCTTTTAAGAAGGCCTTCGAAACAAAAACACACTTATTATCTTGATCTATCCTTCCTCTCTACCGTCTGGAATGCGGGGATAAAATTATTAAACATTCATTCTTTCCGATACCGCTGTTGCTGATACTGGTATCCTCTGTCGTTTGTCAGGCAGAGCTTCTTATTGTTGAGTTTAAAGAGAATGCAGTTTTTCCAGGACAGAGCTTATCTATAAAGTGTGGCCTGCATAGACTGCCGGGCAGCCAGATAGCCTTTGCCGACATAAACATCCATGCAAGATCGGACTCACCGCCTGAAGACAGGCCAGACACATCTGGCCGTTACGGGGTCATGACACCCCTTATTGAGCCGATTTCGTGGCAGTTACATTACGCGTCTCATCTACTGGTTGGTTACGAACTGCTGATCCTGACAACCAAAAACGCTCTTCCAGGCGCAGCCCCTTGTTCATGGCTGCCTTTAGAAGCGTTTGTCGCTATCGGTCGGCTTTTAGGAAGTTATTGGGACACCGATTCACCGCTGTTGAACCCGATTGAGCAACACACTGAACAAAAAGAGGTGAGTCAGGATAATCCGTTTGTGATCACCACTATGATGTTTGGTTCTGGACAACCCCTGCAGCAAGGCCAGACATCAGGACCGTTCGTCCAGGAAAACACAGCAGCAGCTTCCTTCACTGGAAGTTCTTTCAATCATCCCCTATATTCTGACTCTGGCGGCGGTAACGCAGGCCCTCAACATCACTCACATACCTTGGGTTTAAATTGTTTCATTCACCCCTGTCATGGCGTTTGTCAATTCCGACCATCATCCAATAACGGAGGACCTGATGAATGGCTGCAGAACTCCGAAGAAAATTTCCCAGACCACAAGGTAGCCAGCCTCGAACAAAGCTCATGCCCACATCTTGCTAACGGGCGCTGCTTTAGTTGCATAAGTCATTTTGATCCTGAAAACTCTGGCTACTCTTACCAACAAGACGAACTTTTCGAAGCATTCGATTATTTCGCCCCGATTCAACTCCAATACATTAATGACACCCCTGTTCACTCAATGATTACCGGTTCAGTTCTTATAAATGACGCCCCTTTCGGGCGACAAGCCTGTGATGTGCCCGTGACCGGAGAAGATGGCCCGCAGAAAACATGCGGAAAGGACCACAAGAATGCCCGGTCTCTGCCGACTCACAAACGCAAAATCAACAAGAGTAAGAAAACCTGTGACGTGATCGTGATCGGGGAAGATGGTCAGCCGCGGCCATGCGGAAAAGCCTGCATACATTATCTGGCTCTGTCCTATCACAAAAGAAGGGACCACAGCGGGCAACAAATCTGTGACGTCATTGTGATCGCAGAGAACGGTCAGCAGCGTCCATGCGAAAAGGTCTGTAAGAATGCCAAGGCCCTGACGGATCACAAAAGCAAGTACCACACCGGGCAAAAAGTCTGTGACGTGATCGTGGGCACAGAAGATGGTCGGCATCGGCCATGCTGGCTGATTTTCGACAATGCAAAAAAACTCTCGGATCACAAAAGAAAATGCCACACCGGGCAAAAAACCTGTTGGGTGTCCGTGGTCACAGAGGATGGCCATCAGCGGCCGTGCGGAAAACTCTGCAACAATGCCCGCGACCTGTTGGTTCACAAAAGAAGACACCATTGTGTGCAAAAAGCCTGTGAGCTGACCATGGTCGGGGAAGACGGCGATCGGGGGCCATGCGGAAAGCTCTGCAAGAATGATCATGCCCTGTCGGAACACATAAGAACTCATGGAAAACGCAAGCGCCTTGATGTGAACCAGAACGATGACCTCAATCCTTTAGCTGAGCCAACCTTTCTCGAGAGATAGAATTATTAAACACTCACTCTTTGTGACACCGCTATCGAAAACGCAAACCTGTTGATGTGAAACAGAAAGGCTTTGACAGAAAAGCATACTTATTCTCTTGATCTATCCTTCCTATCTGTAAATCAGAATGCAAGGATAGAATTATTAGACATTCACTCTTTGCGGTACTGCTGTTTCAACTACAGTTGTTACATGTCGTCTGTCAGGCCAAACCGTTGAAAGAACGCTTCGTTGTCGCGATTCAACAAAATGCTGGTTATCCAAACCAAATCATTTCTATAAGACATGGCCTGCATTCACTGCCGGTCGCCCTCTCAGACATTGCCGACATGCACGGCTTTGGAGGATCAGATCCACCGCCTGATGTCAAAGATCACGGCGGTTACGGGGTAATCCCCCCCCTCATTGAATCGATTTCATGGCAGTTGCGTTACGCTACTCACCTGCTGGTGGGTTACGCACCGTTCCTGACCACCGGAGATTCCCCTCCAGACTCGAGCCATTATTCATGGTCATCTGAAGAAATGGTTGTCGCTCTCGGCTGGCTTTTAAAAAGTTATTGGAACCCCGATTTACTGTCATTTAACCCAATTGAACAACACATTGAACAACAAGAGGTGAATCAGGATCAGTCGTTTCCGACCATCACTATGGTTTTTGGCTCCAACCCCGGATGTGACCGGCAACAATACCCGCCATCAGAATCATCCAGTCAGCAAGCCCCAAAAGCCACCAGCTACGTCACAGGCTATTTCACCAGTCTTCTGTACTCTGACTCTGACGGCGGTAGCGGAGACCCCCAACAACACTCACATACTTTGGGTTTAAATTGTTTCGTCCATCCCTGTCATGGTGTTTGTCAATTCCAACCATCAGGAGCATTTCCCGGACAAAGCTCATGCCCCCATTTGACCAATGGACACTGCTTTAGTTGCATGTGTTATTTTGATCCTGAAAACAATGAACATGTCCAAAATAAATCACCTTGCAAAACATTAAATAACTTTATACCACTCGATTATGATATGCCTACAGACTGGAATGAGCCTTCCACCACAAATGTTTTTGAGGTCATGAAGGGGTCAATCGAACTGAATCGTCTTCTCGAAGAAACTGACATGGCTTCTACGCTCAACCAGCCAGCCATCACTCAAGCCCCGGTAACCCACGGGGATGCTGTACCTGGAACGACACATCGCGAGCAAGACCTCTCGGTTCACAAAAGCAACGACCACAGCAAGCAAAAAAACTGTTGCATTACCATAGTCTGTGAGAGTGGCCAGTCGCAGACGTGCGGAAAGGTCTTCGTGAGTGCCAAATCCCTATGGGATCACAAAAAAAGAGCCCACAGCGAGCAACAAGCCTGTAAAGCCACTGTGGTCGATAAGGATGGACAGTTGCAGCCATGCGGAGCAGTATGCAAGAACGCTCGATCTCTGACGGTTCACAAAGCCAGATACCATACCGGGCAAAAAACCTGTGAAGTGACAGTGACCGGAAAGCACAACCAACAGCAGCCATGCGGGACAGTCTGCAAGAATGCCCAAATGCTGTCGGATCACAAAAAACAAGCCCATGTAGAGCAACAAACCTGTGACGTGACAGTGAGCGGTGCGGATGGTCAGCCGCGACCGTGCGGGTCGGTCTGTAAGAATGCCCGATGCCTGTCATCTCACAAGACCAAATACCATACCGGGCAAAAAACCTGCAACCTGACAGTGATCGGGAAAGATGGCCAGCTGCGACTATGCGGAAAGCTTTGCGAAAATAATCAATCTCTTACGAATCACAAACTAAGGGAACATGGCGGGCGACAAACCTGTGGCTTAACAGTGGTCGGGAAGGATGGCCGACCGCGAGCATGCGGGACAGTCTCCAAGAATATTCAGTCTCTCATGGCTCACAAAAGCAAATACCACAGAGGGCAAAGAATCTGTGAGGTGGCCGTGATTGGTGAGGATGGCCAGCAACGTCCATGCGGAAAGGTCTGCAAGCATTCCCAACATCTTTCGTACCACAAAATAAGGGAACACAGCAGGCAAAAAGTCTGTGGCCCTAAAATGGTTGGGGTGGATGGCCAGCCACGACCATGTGGAACAGGCTGCAAGAATGCTCTTGCCCTGAAGCAACACAAAAGAAGTCACCGAAAACGCAAGTCTGCTGATGTAGAGCAAAACCAATAAAGTGTTACCCGGAGCAAACTCTGTCATTTGACAGGAGGCCTTTGAGAAAAGAGTCTATTTAGTTTCTTGATCTATCCTTCCTCTCACTAAAACAGAGTAAAGGACGGAATTATTAAAAACTCACTCTTTGCGGCACCGATGTTGTTCCTACTGACGTTGTCTGTCGTCTGTCATTCTAAACCCTTAGCAAGACATTTTTTTTCCGGGCTTGAACGGAAAACAGGTTTTCCAAACCTGCGTTTCTCTACACAGCGTGATCGTTGTGCATTGCCAGACAACCCGTCAGTTATCGTCAATACAAACGTCTATACAGGATCAAATTCACTAACTGATGACAAAGCGAGGGAATCTCGCGGTTACGGGGCTGAAACCATCTTTATCGAATCGATTTCATGGCAATGGCTTTACGCTACTGAGCCTCTGGTTAGTTGCGAACTTATCCTGACAACCAAGGAAGCCTCTCTTAGCTCTATTCCTTATTCGTGGTTACCACCTGTAAAGGGGCTTGTCGCTGTCAGGTGGCTTCCGGGTCGCTACTGGAACTCCGCCCCCCCACTGGTGAACCCGATTGAGCAACAAGAGGCAACATTCATGCTGACAGAGGGGGATCAAGCATTTGCAGCAATCACAATGATGTTTGGCTCTGGAAATAACCAGCATGCCTACCAGCAACAAGGCCAGCCATCAGAATCATCCGGCCAGCGGGCCCCGTTAGTCAGAGGTTATTTCACTAACCTCTTGTATTCTAGCTCTGATGACGGCGACGAAGACCCTCAACAACACCAACATACTCTGGGTTTAAACTGCTTCGTCCATCCCTGTCATGGCGTTTGTGAATTCCTACTGTCATCCGACACCAGAGGGTCAGCAGAATGGCCACTGAATTCCAGACAAAGCTCACACCCACACATGGCGAATGAATGCTGCTCGAGTTGTATAAGACCATTTGATTCTGAAAATACTGCACTCTCAATAAATGCAGGGACTGACTATACAACTGCTGCCGAGCCGCTCAGGCACGATGCGCCAATGTCCGGAAATACGCCTTCCAGCGCTATGGAATCTGCGAGCATTGATCAGTCACCTGCTCTAAAGGATCTTTTCGAAGAAGTCGGGACTTCCACCTCGCTTACCTGGACAGACACATTGCAAGTCCTGTCGGATCATAAAATAAAATGCAGCAACGAACGCAAAATCTGTACCATGCCTGTGCTCGAGAAAGGTTGCCAGCCGCGGCTATGCTGGAAGCTCTGCAAGAATGATCATGCCCTGGCAACTCACAAAAGCAGATACCACTCTGGACAGAAAACCTGTCACGTGACCGTGATCGGGGAGGATGGCCAGCCGCGTCTCTGCAGAAAGGTTTGCAAGAATACTCTGGCCCTGTCAACTCACAGAAGAAGAGACCATAGCAAGCAAGAAACCTGTGACGTGATCCTGACCGGTATCGATGGTACGTCTCAGCCATGCGGGAAGGCCTGCAAAAGTGCTCAAGCTCTGTCGACGCACAAAAGAAGAGACCACAGCGGAGAACAAACCTGTGACGTGACTATGATCGCGAAGGATGGCCAGCTTCGGACGTGCGGGAAGGTCTACAAGAGTGCTGAGGCTTTGACGCTTCACAAAAGCCGATACCACAGCGGGCAACAGATCTGCTACAAGACCGTGATCGCAGAGGAAGGCCAGCCGCAGCCATGCGGAAGAGTGTGCAAGAATGCTTGTGCTTTGCAGGATCACAAAAGAAAAGAACACACCGGGCAACAAATCTGCGACTTAACAGTGGTCGGGGAGGATGGCCAGCTGCGGCCGTGCGGGAAGACCTGCAAGAATGCTCATGCCCTTTCGGAGCACAAAAGAAGACACCGAAAACGCAAGCCTGTTGATGTAAAGCAAAACGAATGAGGTTGACCCGGTGCAGACTCTGCCTTTTAACAAAAGGCCTTTGAGAAAAGAGTAGATTTCATTTCTTGACCTATCCTTCCTCTCTGTACACCAGAGGAAAGGATAGAATTATTAAAATCACATTCTTTGCGCCACTACTGTTGCTTATACTGGCATTGTCTGTCGTCTGTCAGTCTGAAACGTTGACAAGACACTTTGTTGTCGAGCCTGAACAAAAAACAGGTTCTCTAAACCAGTGCTTTTCTATAAAGTGTGACAGGCGGATATTGCCAGAAAACCCATCAGTTATTGCCAATACAAACGTCTATACAGGATCAAATTCAGCACCTGATAACGAACTGAAAATATCTGGCGGTTACCGGGCAAAAACCATCCTCAGTAAATTGATTTCATGGCAATGGCTTTACACTACTGAGCTTCTGGTTGGTTACGAACTTATCCTTAAAGCCAAAGACGCCTCTCTGAGCACCACCCCTTATTCATCGCTACCTGTAGAAGGCCTTGTCGCTGTCGGCTGGCTTTTAAGTGGCTATTGGAACCTCGATTCGTCGCAGTTTAACCCGGTTGAACAACAAGCGACAACATCTATGCTAACACAGGGAGATCATACATTTGTCACCATCACAATGATGTATGGCTCTGGGAATCACCAACATCCCTATCAACAACAAGACCAGCCATCAGAATCATCCGACCGGCAGGCCCAGGTAGCCACAAGCTATTTCAATAGCCTCTTGTATTCCCTCTTTGATGACGATAACAGAGCCCCTCAACAACACCAACATACTTTGGGCTTAAACTGTTTCATCCATCCCTGTCATGGCGTTTGTCAATTCCGACCATCACCCGACACCAGAGAACCAGCAGAATGGCTTCTGAATTTCGGACAAAGCTTATATCCGCATTTGGCTAATGAACACTGCTTTAGTCGCATAATACAATTTGATTCTGAAAACACTGCACACTCAACAAGTGCAGGGGCAAACTATGCAACTGACCCTGAGCCACTCAGGTATGTTTCGCCAATGTCTGGAAATGAGCCTTCCGGCGCTGAAGAATCTGCGGGCATGAATGGGTCATCCGTTCTTAAGAATCTTTTCGAAGAAGTCGGTACTTCCACTTCGCTTATCAGGACAGGCACATTACAAGCCTTGTCGGATCACAAAAAAAAATACGACCACGAACAAAAAATCTGTATCGTGACCCTATTCGAGGAGGATGGCCAGCAGCGAATATGTGGGAAGCTCTGCAAGAATGCCAATGCGCTATCGTCTCACAAAAGTTCATACCACAGGGGGCAAAGGATCTGTGACGTGGTAGTGATCGGGGAGGATGGCCAGCAGCAGCCTTGCAGGAGAGTTTGCAAGAATAGTCAAGCCCTGAGAGATCATAAAAGAACAGAGCACTCTGAGGAACAAACCTGTGACAGGACAGTGATCATGGAGGAAGGCCGACAACGCACATGTGGGATGACCTTCAAGAATCCTAAAATCTTGTCGTACCACAAAAGAAGAGACCACTCCGGGCCACAGTCCTGTCACATGACCTTGGTCGGTGAGGATGGCCAGAAGCGGCCATGCGGGACAATCTGCAAGAGTGCACAAACCTTGATTGAGCACAAAAGACTAAAACACACTGGTTCAAAAACCTGTGACATAACCGTTATCAGAGAGAATGGTCTGCAGCAGCCATGTGGAACGGTCTGCATTAGTTCTCACGCCCTGTCGATTCACAAAACAAGATACCACTCCGGACCGAAGACCTGTTACACGACCGTGATCAATCAGGATGGCCAGCAGCCATGCATGATAGTCTGCAGGAATAATCAAGCCCTGAGAGATCACAAAAGAAAAGCGCACACTGGGCAACAAATCTGTGACAGGACGGTGATCATGGAGGATGGTCAGCAACGGCCATGCGAAACGGTCTGCAAGAATGCTAAAGCCCTATCGACTCACAAAACCAGATACCATAACGGGCCACAGACCTGTGTTATGGCCGTGGTCGGTCAGGATGGCCAGCAGCAGCCATGCGGGATAGTCTGCAAGAATGGCCAGGCCCTGAGGGATCACAAAAGACAAAAGCACATCGTGCAACAAACCTGTAACCTGTTCAGGGTCGGGGAGGATGGTCAGCAGAGGCCATGCAAGAAGGTCTGCAACGGTGTTCAAGCCCTGTCGGATCACAAAAGAAGACAACACACCGGGCAACAAACCTGTAACCTAACCATGGTCGGGAAGGATGGCCAGCTGTGGACATGTGGAACGGTCTGTAAGAGTGCTAAAAGCCTGTCCGATCACAGAAGAAAAAAACACTCCGGGCAGCGAACATGTGACGAGACCATGGTCGGGGAGGATCGCCAGCAGAGACTATGCGGAAAGGTCTGCAAGAACACTAAAACACTTTATGAACATAAAAAAAAACACCGAAAACGCAAGCCTGTCAATGCAGATCAGGACGATGAACTCAGCCCTCCGGAATTTAAAGTAAATAAATAACTAACGATCTGATCAGACACCATTAATTATGAATTGATCTATCCTTTCTCTTTGTGAACCGAAGGCTGGGATAGAATTATTAAACACCCACTCTATGCGGCACCGCTGTTGCTGCTACTGTCTGTCGTCTGTCAGGCTCAATCGGTGACAAGACATTTTGTTAATGAACCTGAACATAAAACAAGTTCTCCAGACCAGTGCTTTTCTATAAAGCGCGCCCGGCATAGATTGCCAGACCATCCATCAGTCATTGCCAATAAAACCGGCCATAGAGCATCAGATTTACCGCCTGACGACAAGCCAAAGGAACCTGACGCTTATGGGGTAAAAACCGCCCTTGTTAATTCGATTACGTGGCATTGGCTTTACGCCGACCATCTGCTGGTTAGCTTCGAACTGATCCTGATCATCAAAGATGCCTCACTATATTCCGCCACTTATTCATGGCAACCTGTAGAAGTGGTTTTCGTTGTCGCTGCCGTCTGGCTTTTCAAAAGCTATCGAAACTCAGGTTCGCTTCTGCTTAGCCCGGTTGGACAACCTAACCCAATTGAACAACGAGACGCGAACCAGAATTACCCACTTGCCACCATCATTTTGATGTCGGACTCTGCACAAAACCAGCAACAATGCCAGCCATCGGAATCATCGGGCCAGTTCGCCACGAAAGCCACCGCCCGCCCTTCAGGCTCTCTCACTCGCTTCCATAATACTGGGTATAGCGGCGGTAGCGGAGGCCCTGAACAAGACCAACATACTTTAGGTTTAAATTGTTTTTTCTATCCCTGTCATGGCGCTTGTCAATTTCGACCATCATTCGAGAGCGGTGAGCCAACTGAGTGGCCATTGAATTCCGAACAAAGCTCATGCCCTCATTTGGCTAATGGACGCTGCTTCAGCTGCTTAAGTCAATTGGACTCTGAACACACTGAACACCCAATGTATACAGGTGCAGACTTTACAGCTTACCTCGCCGGGTCGTTCAATTATAATGCGCCTACGCCCGATAATGAGCCTCTCAGCACGAATGAATCTGCGGTCACTACCAGGTCACCCACTTTTCAGAGTTTTTTCGAAGAAACCGGAATTTCTAGCAGGCCCACCCAGACAGACACACCACAGGACCCGACAGCACCTGAGAATGCTGTATTTGGAACGATACATTGTCAACAATCCCTATCGGATCACAAAATAAAATACGACATCAGACTACTAGCCTGTAACATGACCGTAGTTGGGAAGGAGGGTCGGCGTCAGCCATATGGAATGGTCAGCAAGAATGCTCAACCCCTGTCGCTTATCGAAAGAAGAGAGCAAAACGAGCCAAAAACCTGTGACGTGGCCGTGGTCGATGGGGATGGCCAGCGGCGGCTATGCAGAACAATCTGCAGGAGTCTCAAAGCCCTGCCAGATCACAAAAGAAGACAGCATACTGCACGAAAAACGTGTAACGTGATCGTGGCCGGGGAGGATGGTCAAAAGAGGCCATGCGGGAAGATCTGCAACAATACACAAGCCTTGTCGGATCACAAAAGAAGACATCACACCGACCAACGGACCTGTGACGTAACCGTGGTCGGCAAGGATGGCCAGCCGCGGCCATGTGGAACGGTCAGCAAAAGTGCTAAAAGCCTGTTAGATCATAAAAGAAGAAAACACTCCGGGCAGCGAACCTGTAACAAGATTGTGGTCGGAGAGGATAGCCAGCAGAGATTATGCGGGAAGGTCTGCAAGAACCCTCAATCTCTTTCGGATCACAAAAGAATACACCATTCCGGGCAACAAACCTGTGACGTAACCATGGTCGGGGAGAATGGCCAGCAGCGACCATGCGGAAAGATCTGCAAGAACACTAAAACCCTGTATGAACATAAAAAAAGACACCGAAAACGCAAGCCTGTCGATGTTCAACAGTACGATTAACTCAGCCTTCCGGAAAGTTAAGTAAATAAGTAACGACTTGATCAGAGACCACTTCAATCATCAAGTGGTCTATTCTTCCTCTCTGTATAGCAGAACGCAGGGATAGAATTATTAAACGTTCACTCTTTGTAGCACCATCATTACTTCTGCTAATGTTGTTGTCCGTGATCTGCCACGCCCAACCATTAACAGAACGTTATACTGTCGAGCTTGAACGGAAAACATCTGTTCCCAACCCACGCTTTTCTATAAAGTGTGACCGTCGTACATTGCCGGGAAGCACTTCCGATATTTCCGACACCAGCGACTATGCAGGATCAGACTCGCCATCTGACAAAAAACACAACAGATCTGGCGGTTACGGGGTCAAAACGCCCCTCATTGAGTCGGCTTCGTGGCAATTATTTTACGCTACTTTTGTGCTGGTGGGTTACGAACGGATGCTTACCACCAGAAATGCCCCTCTCAGTTCCACCCCTTATTCATGGCTACCTGCAGAAGTGGTTGTAGCTGTCGGTTGGCTTAAAACAAGCTATCCTCTCCTTGATTCACCACTGTTTAACACGGTTAAACAATCGATCGTACAACCAGAGACAAGTCAGGATCACTCGTTTACCACCATCACTATGATGTTGGGTAGCGGACAAGACCAACAACAAGACCTGCCATTTGAATCATGGGAATCTCAAGCCACTGCCGACCATACAGGCTTTTTCACTCATCTCACGTATTATGATCATGACCATGGCGACGGTGACGGAGGCCCTGAACAACATCAACATACTTTCGGTTTAAATTGTTATGTCCATCCTTGTTATGGCGTTTGTCAATTCCGACCATTATCTGACAGCGGAGGGTCAGCTGAATTGCCACTGAATTTTGAACAAAGCTCATCTCCTCATTTGTCTGACGGACTTTGCTTTAGCTGCATCAGTCATTCTGATTCTGAAAGTGCTGCGCACCCAATGAGTTCAGGGACAGACTATACAACTGACCCTACCGGGCCGGTCCATGATGATGTGCCAGAGCCCTGGACTTTGCCTTTCCGGACTGATGTATTTGAGGGCATTAATGGGTCAAACACTCTTCAGAGTCTTCTTGAAGAAATCGGAATTTCCATTACGCATACTCAGACAGACACATTACAAACTCCAACAGCACCTGATAATTTCATAACCGGAACGACACATTGCCAGGGAACTCAGTCGGATCGCAGAATAAAATACGACAACAAACAACAAATCTGTGACATAACCGTGATCGGAGAGGATGGCCAGCCGCGGCCATGCGGGAAGGTCAGCAAGAATACTAATGCCCTGTCAAGTCATAAAAGCAAATACCACACTGGGCGAAAAACCTGTCACATGGCACTGATCGGGCAGGATGGTCGTCAGTGGCGATGTGGGAGGGTCTGCAAGAATGCTCAAGCCCTGACGCTTCACAAAAGAAGAGAGCATTCTGGGCAACAAACCTGCAGGCTGACAGTGGTCGGGGAGGATGGCCAGCCGCGGCCATGCGGGACGATCTGCAAGAATGCTGTGGCTATGGCGGCTCACAAAAACAAATGCCACACCGGGCAACAAATCTGCAACGTTATAACGGTCGGGAAGGATGGCCAGCCGCAGCAATGCGGGAAAGTCTGCAGCAATGCTAAAACCCTTTCGGGACACAAAAACAGGAAACATAGCGAGCAAAAAACTTGTGTCGCAACTTTAATCACAAAAGATGGCCAACAACGGCCTTGCGGAAAGGTCTGCAGCAATGTCCAGGCTCTGTCGGTTCATAAAAGAAGATACCACACAGGGCCAAAAAGCTGTGACGTGACCGTATTCGGGCAGGATGACCAGCCGCAGCCATGCGGGACATTCTGCAAGAACCTTCAAGCCTTGAAGGATCACAAAAGAAGACACCACAGCAAGCAACAAATCTGTAACATAACCGTGATCGGGAAGGATGGTCAGCAGCGACGATGCGGGAAGGTCTGCAACAACGCTATAGCCTTTACGGATCATAAAAGAATACATCGAAAACGCACGTCCGCAGATGAGCACCCGGAGTATGACTCCAATCTCAAGAAGTCAGAATATAAGTAATGATCTGATTAGACATCACTCCGATCATGAGCGTCAGCAGTTTGCCGCAAGGCAAACCACTTTGCAGATACTTTTTGCCCAGAGCAACTTTTGGTTTTTAACAAAAAGTTATTGGCAGAAAAATACATTTATTTTCTTGTTCTATCCTTCCTCTCTGTATACAAGAATGCATGGATAGAATTATTGAACACTCTCTCTTTGCTGCAACACTATTGCTGATGTTGTTGTCTGTCGTCTGTCATGCCGAACCCTTGACAGAACGCTTTATTGTCGAGCTTGAAAAAAATGCAGTTTTTCATAACCAGAGCTTTTCTATGAAGAGTGACCAATGTACATTGCTGCGCGACCCATCAAACATTGCCAACACAGACGACTGTGCAGGACCGGACTCGCAGCCTGATGACAAGCCCCGGAAAGCTGGCGGCAATCGGGCAAAATCGACCATTATTGAATCGATTTCGTGGGACTTGCTTTACACCACACATCTGCTCGCTGGTTGCGTAATGATCCTGACCACCAGAGACGCCCCTCTATGTCTCAACCCCTTTTTATGGATACCTCCAGGAGAGGTTACCACTATCGGTTGGCTTTTAAAAAGCCGTTGGAACCCCGATTCACCGTCGTTTAGTTCTGTTGAAAAACCAATTGAACAACAAGAGGTGAGCCAGAGTCACACGTTTGCGACCATTACTATGATGTATGGCTTTGGAGAAGACTCACAACAAAACCAGCCATCAAAATCATCCGTTCAGGAAACCACAACAGTATCCCCCTACCCTGGAGAATCATTCAATCATCTTCGGTATTCTGACTCTGACGGAGGGGACGCAGGCCCTCAACAACATTCTCATACTTTGGGTTTAAATTGTTTCGTCCACCCCTGTCATGGCGTTTGTGATTTACGAGAATCATCTGAGAGCAAAGAGCCAGCTGAATGGTCTATGAATTGCGGACAAAGTTCATGCTCTCATCTGGCCAACGGGCTCTGTTTCAGTTGCATGGGTCATTTTGTTCCTTTAAACAGTACACATTGCCAACAAATCCCGCCTCTAAAAATATGGGATGATATCCCTGCCATTATGAGTCAATACGATTCTGGTCAACTATTTCGGCAACAGCCGCACAGCATTGATGTCAACCCAACCAATAGCATCAGCTCAGTAGAACGGGTTGCCTCAGATGGGGTCGTCTCAGACTCAGTGAGCGCAGAGGCAATCTCGAGAAGTGACGCTACCGGGCAATCGACCTGTAATGTAATAGTGGTCTGGGAGGATGGCCAGCTGCGACCTTGCGGGAAGGTCAGCAGGAATGTTCAGGCACTGTCAGTTCACAAAAGTAAATATCACACCGGGCAAAAAGTCTGTGACGTGCTAGTCGACGGGGCAGATGGTCAGCAACAGCCGTGCAGAAAGATCTGCATAAATGCTGCTACCCTGTGGAATCACAAAAGAAGCGTCCACACTATTCAGCAAACCTGTGATGCGACCGTGGTCGGCCAGGATGGCCTGCTGCGGTCATGTGGAAAGTTGTACAGCAATATCAGAGCTCTTTGGAATCACAAAAGAAGCACCCACGGCGGGCAAAGAATTTGTAACGTAAAAGTGACTGGTGAAAATGGCCGGTTGCAACTATGCAGGGCAGTCTGCAAGAGTTCTAAAGCCCTGTCGGTTCACAAAAGCAAAGTCCACAGCGGGCAACGAACCTGTGACGTGACAGTGATCGGTGAGCATGGCCAGCTGCAACCATGCGGAAAGGTTTGCAAGAGCGCTAAAGCCCTTTCGGATCATAAAAGCGGATACCATACAGGAAAAAAAACATGTGACGTGACCGTAGTCGGGGACGATGGTCAGCAACGACCATGCGCAGCAGTCTGCAAGCATGCTCGAGCCCTGTCGACTCACAAAAGCGTCACTCACATCAGGCAAAGAACCTGTGACGAAACAATCGTCGGAGAGGATAGCCAGCAACGGCTATGCGGAAAGATCTGCAGGAGTGCTCAAGTCCTGTCGGAACACAAAAGAATGCATCGGAAACGTATACCTGTGGGTGCAGACGAAGACGATGACCTCAGTCCTTGATCTGATAACCGCCCTTTCATAAGATTTTGCCCGGTGAAGCCCTGGGCTTTTAACAGAAGGCCTTTGACAGAAAAACGCGCTTACTTTCATGATCTATCCTTTCTCTCTGTAACCCAGAACGCAAGGATAGAATTATTAAATCCCCACTCTTTTCGGCACTGTTTTTGCTGCTACTGACGCTGTCTGTCGTCTGTCAGAGTCAACCGTTAACAGGACATTTTGTTATCGAGTTTGAACAGAAAACAAATTCTCCAAATCAGAGCTATTCTGCAAAGCCTGACCGGCAATTATCGGGCAATCAGTCAGGAGTTGTCAGCACAAACGACTGTGCAGAATCAGATTCGATGCCTGATAGCACACGACAGCGATCTCAAGATTACTGCGCAAACACGTCCCTTGCTGAATCGATTTCATGGCAATGGCTTTACACCACTCACCTGCTGGTTGCTTATGAACAGATCCTGACCACCAAAGATGCCCCTTCTGGCTTCATCCATTATTCATGGTTACTTGCAGAAGGAGTTGTCGCTTTGGGTTGGCTTTTAAAAAGCTATTGGAACTCCTATCCACCGCTCTTTAACCCAATTGAACAACAAGAGGCAACGTCTATGCAGACACAGGGAGATCAACTGTGTGCAGCCATCACTATGATGTTGGGCTCTGGACAAAATCAGCAACAATGCCAACCATCAGAATCATCCGATCGTGAAGTCCCGGAAGCCACCAGTCACTTTACAGACGCTTGCATTCGTCTCCTTTATTCTGACTCTGGAGACGACAAAGGATACCCTCAAAAACAGCAGCATACTTTCGGTTTAAATTGTTTTGCCCATCCCTGTCATGGCGTTTGTAGTTTTCGGCAATCATCCGATATCAGAGAGACCTCTGAATGGCCTGAAAATTTCGTAGAAAGTTCGACAGCCCAAATAGGAGTATCAGCCGGACAAAGCTCATGCCCTCATTTAGCCAATGGATACTGCCTTAGTTGCATAGGCCACTTTGATCCTGTATTCGCCACACATTTCCAACACTCAATGAGTGCACAGGCTGCCTATGCAACTGACCCTGCCGGGTCAATAAATCATGGGTTGCCAATGCCCATAAACCGGACTTCCACCACTCATGATTTTGTGGCCATTAATGAGCCTCTTTATCCTCCTGACCCTCTCGAAGAAATCGGAATGTCATCTCACAAAAGCAAATACCACAGCGGACAACAAACCTGTGACGCAACAGTCATCGGGGAGGAAGGCCAGGAGCGATCATGTGGAAAGATCTGCAAGAACAGACAAGCCTTGTCGGTTCACAAAACCAGAGCGCATACCGGTCAGAAAGCCTGTGATGTAGCATTGGTCGGAGAGGATGGCCAGCCACGACTGTGTGGGGTTGTCTGCAAGAATCTTCAAGCCCTGAAAGATCATAAAAGCAAAATCCACAGTGGGCAAAAAACCTGTAGTGCGATAGTGGTCGGGGAGGACGGACAGCCGCGGCCGTGTGGGACGGTCTGCAAAAATATTCAAGTCCTGTCGTATCATAGAAGAAGAGACCACAGCGGGCAACAAACCTGCGCCGTGGTTTTGGTTGGGAGGGATTGCCAGCAGCGGCTATGCGGAAAGATATGCAGGAGTGCTCGAGCCCTGTCGGACCACAAAAGAGTTCATCGAAAACGTAAACCTGTTGGTGTGGACGAAAACCTCACCCCTTGATCTGACAGCCTACCTTTCATGATATTTGCCCGGTGCAACCTTGGTCTTTTAAAACAAGGTCTTTGAAAGAAATTACGCTTGTTTTCTTGATCTATCCTTCTTTTCTGGAACCCGAAACGCAAGGATAGAACGATTAAGCATTCACTCTTTGTGGCGCTGTTGTCGCTACTACTAATGTTTTTTGTCATTTGTCAGGCTCAACCGTTGACAAGGGGTTTTGTTGTCGAGTTTGAACAAAAAGCAGTTTCTCCAACGCTGAGCTTTTCTATAAACCCTGACTGGCATACATTGCCGGGTAATGCGCCAGACATTTACGATAACAATGGCCATAAATTAAGAGTTTCGCTGACTGATGAAAAACGACAAAGACACAATAACGTAGTAAAACACCCCATTTTTGAATCTATTTCGTGGCAATGGCTTTATACTACTCATCTGTTGGTTAGTAACGAACTGATCCTGAGAAACAAAGACGTCTCTCTTAACTCCACCCCTTATACATGGCTAATTTTAGAAGCGGTTGTCGCTATCGGTTGGCTTTTAAGAAACTATTGGCCCCCCGATTCACCACTGTTTTGCCCGATTGAACAACAAGAGGCAACGTCTATGCTGACACAGAGGGATCACCCATTTGCGACCATCGCTATGATGTTCAGCTCCGGACAAGACCAACAAGAAAGCCAACCATCAGAATCATCGGGTCAGCAAGCCTCTCAAGCCACCAGTCACTTTACAGGCTCTTTCATTAGCCTTCTGTTTTCTGACTATGACGACAATAACGGAGGCCCACAACAACACCAGCATACTCTGGGTTTAAATTGTTTCGTCCATCCCTGTAATGGTGCTTGCAGTTTCCGGCAATCATCCGATGGCGAAAAGCCCGCTGAGTCCCGCTGTGAGCAGTCCGACGCACCGATACAGACGACAAAAATAGAAATCGCTCAATTAGGAGCAACGGCAAATACCGGACAAAGCTCATACCCTGACTTGACGAATAAACACTATCTAAGTTGCATAAGCTCTTCTGATCCTGAAAAAGCTACACACTCCTTGGATAATTCGCTTTTTCAAGAATTGCAGGAACTTTCTGACAGTCAATTCTCACTCTATTTCGACCAACTAGTTGAGCCAGAGCCGTATGTTATTAATGGTAATCTGCCCAATAGCTGCAACCATACAGACGGGGTCGCCTCAGACGGGGTCACCTCAGACGGGGTCGCCTTTACGCTCGGGCATTTGCCTGCCATCAATAATGATTTTGGATTCATTAATGAGCCATTCGATCCAAGTAGTATTCTCGAAGAAGCCGGATTTTCCCTTACGCTCAGCCATTCAGCAGCCCGGCAAACAAACACTGAAGTATTCCAACCGGGTCAGGACCAACCCCATCTTTTCCGAACAAGCTCAGTACAAGCCCTGTTAGCTCAGAAAATAAAAGAAAACATCGAACAAAAAACTTGTGACGTGAAAGTATTGGGGAAGGATGGCCAGCTGCAGTCATGCGGGAAAGTCTACAAGGATACCCTATCGCTGTCATCTCACAAAAGCAAATACCACACCGGGCAAAAATCCTGTGACATAACCATAGTCGTGGACGGCCAGCCGCGGCCATGCGGCGCGGTCTTCAAGCATGCTCAATCTCTGTCGTCTCACAAAAGCAGATTCCATAAGTGGCAGATAACCTGTGATATGACCGTGGTTGGGGAGGATGGCCAGCATCGGCCATGCAAAAAGGTCTGCAAGAGTCCTCATGTCCTGTCGGGTCACAAAAGAAAAGACCATAGCGGGCAACAAACCTGTGACGAGACAGTGGTCGGGGAGGATGGTCAGCCGAAGCCATGCAGGACGTCATGCAGGAATGCTAGTGCTCTGTCGACCCACAAAAGCAAATATCACACCGGGAAACAAACCTGTTACGTAAGCGTGGACGGAGAGAATGGTTTACCGCAGCCATGCAAAAAGATCTACAAGAGTACTAAAGCACTTGCAGATCACAAAAGAAAAGACCACAGTGGACTACAAACTTGCGACCTGGCAGTGATCGGGCAGGATGGCCAGCAACGACCATGCGGCACGGTCTGCAAGAATATCGAAGTTCTGTTGTGTCACAAAAGAAAAGAACACACCGGGCAACAAACCTGTAGCATCATTTTGATCGGGAAGGATGGCCAGCTGCGGCAATGCGGAAAGATCTGCAGGAATACTAAAGCCTTCTCGGATCACAAAAGAATACATCGCAAACGTAAACCTGTTGATGTAAACAAGGACGATGACCCCAATCCATGATCTGACACCCGCCCTTTCATGAGGTTTTATCCGTTGCAACTTTGAGCTTTTAACAGAAGTCATTTGACAGAAGGTCTTTGAGAAAAAACTCGCTTACCTTCTTGATCTATCCTTCCTATCTGTAACTTAAAACGCAAGGGTAGAATGATTAAACACTCAATCTTTGCGACAACGCTGTTGCTGATACTGTTTTTGTCTGTCATCTGCCAAGCGGAACCGTTGACAAGACGCTTCATTGTCGAGCTTCAACAAACGACAGATTCTCCAGCAAACCAGAGTTTTTCTGTAAGGCAGTGTGACCTGCGAACATTTTCAGGCATTGCCGACACAAACAGCTATGCAGGATCAGCTTCACTGCCCGACGGCAAACTACGCAGATCCTACGGTTATGGGGTAAAAACAACCCTTATTGAATCGATTTCATGGCAGTTGCTTTACGTCACTCATCTGCTGGTTGATTACAAACTGATCCTTAGCATCAAAGATACCCCTAAAAGAGCCATCCCTCACCCGTCACCACCTGTAGAAGCGATTATCGTTGTTGGTTGGCTTTTAAAAAGCTACTGGAACCAAGATTTACCGTCGTTGAACCCGGTTGAAAAACAAATTGAACAACAAGAGGCAGCACCCAAGCTGACACAGAAGGGTCAACCATTTGCCATCATTACTATGGGACTTGGCTCTGGACAGAAACAACAAGGCCAGCTTTCAGAATCATCTGACCAGCAAGCCTCGGGGGCAACCATCCAACTTACAGGCATTTTCACCAGCCCCCGGCATTCTGGCTCGGGCGGCGGTAACGGAGACTCTGAACAACACCCACATACTCTGGGTTTAAATTGTTTCGTAAATAGTTGCAATGGCGTTTGTATATTCCGGCACTCTTTAGATTCTGATCGCCATGCATATGACCAAAACAATGCATCCCTCGAAACGGAGTCAACCGGCCTACAAGAAAAAACAATCTCCCTTACTTTTCCCCACTTCCATTCTCAAGCAGGGACTTCAAACACACAACGAACCTGTCCCGCGACAATGATCAGAGAGGATGGTCGGCGGTGGCCATGCGGGAGAATCTGCAAGAGCGCTCAATCCCTGCGGGATCACAGGAGAAGAGACCACAGCGGGCTACAAACCTGTCTTCTGGCAGTGGTCGGTGAGGATGCTCAGCAGCAGACATGCGGGAGAGTCTGCAAGAGTTCTAAAGCCCTGTCGGATCACAAAAGAAAAGACCACAGCGGGATACAAACCTGTAACCTGACAGTGATCGGGAAGGATGGTCTGTCTCGGCCATGCGGGACAGTCTGCAAGAATGCTCAATCCCTGACGGATCACAAAAGAAGATATCACACTGGACAACAAACCTGTCACCTGACAGTGGTCGGGGTGGATAGCCAGCAGCGGCCATGCGGTAAAGTCTGCATGAGTACTAAAGCGCTGTCGGATCACAAAAGAAAAGACCACAGCGGGAAACAAACCTGTCAGGCGACAGTGATCGGGAAGGATGGTCTGTCTCGGCCATGCGGGACTGTCTGCAAGAATGCTCAATCTTTGTCGTCTCACAAAAGCAGAAATCACAACGGGCAAAAAACCTGCAAAACAAGCGTGGCCGGAGAAGATGATCAGCCGAAGCCGTGCGGAAAGATCCTTGATACCAGAAAAACCATGTGGAATGACAAAAGAAAAAATCACTCCGGACAAAAAACCTGTAAAGTGACCGTGGTTGGGGAGGATGGCCTGCAGCGGCCATGCGGAAAGAACTGCATGAATGCTCAAACTCTGTTGATTCACAAAAGAAAAGAGCACAGCAGGCAACAAACCTGTCACATGATAATGGTTAGGGAGGGTAGCCAGCCTAGTCCATGCGGGGTGGTCTTAAAGAATGCTCATTCTATGTCATCTCACAAATGCAAATATCACACCGGACGGGTGATCTGTGACGTGACAGTGGTCGGGGAGGATGGTCAACAACGACCATGTGGAATGGTCTGCAAGAGTAAAAGAATCCTGACAGACCACAGAAGAACACATCTAAAACGCAAGTTTAATGATCTGGACCAGAACAATGTCCCCAGTCCTTGATCTGCCTCTCGTCCTTTCATGAGGAGAACTATCAGGAGATAAAAGTCGTTTAAATGAATACCCCAAGCCATCCATCTTTCCCCGAATGGCACCTGATCGAGCTGTCCTGGCTTAGCAACGGATACAGCTGCGCCTAAATGGTTGTTTAACAAAAAGCACACCTAATTTCCTGATCTATTCTTCTTCCCAGTAAACCAGAATATAAGGATAGAATGATTAAACACTCACTCTCTAAGGCACCACTGTTGCTGCTATTTTTGCTGCTAGTGTTGCTGAAAATGTTGTTGTCTGTCGCCTGTCAGGCTGAACCTTTGACCAGACATTTTATTCTCGATCTTAAACAGAAAGCAGATACTCCAACACACCGGTTTTTTTTTAGAACGCAGCATGATCAGCATACATTTTCAGATATTGCCAACACAAACGGCTTTACAGAATCAGATTCGCCACCTTATATCAAACCACTCAGACTAAGCGGTATACTGAAACAGGGGGATCATTCCTTTGCAGCCATCACCATGATGCTTGGCTCTGGACATGAACAACCACAACTCGAGTCATCAGAATCATCCGGTCACAAAGGCCCGGATGCCACCACTTGCTCCAAAGGCTTTTTCACTGCTTCCTTTTCTGACTCCGGCGGCGGGAACGGAAATCCTGGGCAACACCCACATACTTTGGATTTAAATTGTTTCATAGATACCTGTCGTGGCGTTTGTCAATTCCGACAATCAGTAGATCCTGATAACTGTGTGTATGATCAGAACAATGCGCTTTTAGAAACTGAGTCACCCTATCTTAAAGAAAAGTGGATATCCTTTTCGTTTACCCGACTGTCACCCACGACAGAGACTCCGGAAACACAACATGTCTGTTATTTGACATTGTTCGATAAAGATGGCAAGCCTAAGCCATGCGGAAAAGTTTGCAAAAATTCCAAAGTCCTGTCGACTCACAAAAGAACAATCCACAGCGGGAAAAAAATCTGTGACGAAACAGTGGTCGGGGAGGATGGTCAGCCGCGAACATGCGAAAAAGTCTGCAAAAATAATCAAGCCCTTTACGATCACAGAAGAAATAAACATACCGGGCAACAATCCTGTGACCTGCCAATGGCTGCGGAGGATGGCCAGCCGCGAACGTGCAAAAAAGTCTGTAAAAATACTCAAGCCCTTTACTATCACAAAAGAAAAAAACATACCGGACAACAATCCTGTGACCTGCCAGTGGTTGGGGAGGATGGCCAGTCCCGGCCATGTGGAAAGGTCTTCGAGAATGCCATCACCCTGTCGAGTCACAGAAGAGAAGGACACAGCGGACCACAAACCTGTGACGTACCCCTGGTTGGAGAGGGTGGCCAGCCCCGGCCATGCCGAGTGGTCTGCAAGAATGCTCATGCTCTGTCGACGCACAAAAGTGCTTACCACACCGGACAAAAAACCTGTGAAGTGATAGTGGACAGAGAAGATGGCCAGCAACAGCCATGCGGGACGATTTGGATAAATGCCCGAGCCCTGACGAAACACAAAAGAAGTGTCCACAGCGAGCAACAAACCTGTAAAGTGACCGTGGTCGGGGAGGATGGCCAGTCGCGACCATGCGGAAAGTTCTGCAAGAATGCTAATGCCATATCGGATCACAAAAAAAGACACCGAAAACGCAAACATGAGGAACTGTACCAGAACAACGACCTCAGTCCATGATCTGATAAGGCCTTCTCATCAGGAGATCTATCTGAAGACAAAAGTCGTTAAAAAATACTCGAAGCCATCCATCTATCCCGGGATAGCTCTTGATCACGCCGTCCGGGGGCTCACCAACGGATACGTCTGCTTCAATGTTTCCTTAACGGAAGGTCGCTCACATAAAACACAGTTATTTTCTTGATCTATCCTTTCATGCGGTAAACCGGAACGTAAGGATATAATGATTAAACACTCACTCTCTTTAGCACCGATGTTGTTGCTGCTACTATCGTTGTCTGTTTCCTGTCAGGCCGAGGCTTTGACAAGGTGTTTTATTGTCGAGCTTCAACAGAAGACAGATTCTTCAGCAAAACAGAGCTTTTCTATAAAGCGTGACCAGCATACATATTCAGGTATTGCGGACACAAACGGTTATAGAGGATCAGATTCGCCGCCTGATAACAAACCACCCAGAGCCGCCGGTTTCAGGGTAAAAACGCCCCTTATCGAATTGATTTCGTGGCAATGGCTATACGCCACTTATCTGCTGTTTGGTCACGAACTGATCCACACCATCAACACTCCTCTTCTAAGCTCCAATCCATATCCATGGCTACCACTAGAGATGTTGATCACTGTCGGCTGGCTTTTAAAAAACTATTGGAACCCAAACTCACCGTTGTTTAATCTGATTGAGCAACAAATCGAACAGCACGAAGCATCATATATGCTGACACAGGTTGATCACCCGTTTGCCACCATCACCATGATGCATGGCTCTGGGCACGCCCAACAGCAAGGCCAGCTTTTAGAATCATCCGATCAGCAAGGCCCTCAAGCCAACACCCGGTATATAGACTCATTCACTGGCTCACTGTATTCTGACTCTGGCGGCGGTAACAGAAACCCTGGACAACACCGACATACTTTGAGCTTAAATTGTTTCGTAGATACCTGCGCAGGCGTCTGTCAATTCCGACAATCAGCAGATCACGATGCACATGCCCAATACAATGTACTTTTAAAAACAAAGTCATCCGACCTACAAAAAAAAGGAATTTCCTTTACGTTTACCCAGTTACCCTCCGCAGCAGATTCAGAAAGACAATATATTATTTATAAGACAGTAGTCGACATAAATGATCAGCCGCAACAATGCGGGAAAGTCTACACAATTTCCAAAGCCCTGTCGGGTCACAAAAGAAAAGTCCATAGCGGGCAAAAGACCTGTAACGAGACAGTGCTCGGGGAGGATGGTCAGCGACAGCGATGCGGGAAAGTCTGCGAGAGCTCTAAAACTCTTTCAGCTCATAAAAGAAAAGACCACTCCGGGCAACAAACCTGTAACGAGGTAGTAGTCGGGGATAATGGCCAGCCGCAGTCATGCGGGGTGGTCTCCAAGAATGCTCAGGCTCTGTCGTCTCACAAGAACAAATATCACACTGAAAAAAAAACCTGTGACGTGATAGTGGACAGGGAAGATGGTCAACAACAGCTATGCGGAGAGGTCTGCATGACTGCTTACTTTCTGTCAGCTCACAAAAGCAGAGTCCACAGCAACCAAAAAACCTGTGATGTGATAGTTGAGGGAGAGCACGCACAACGACGTCCATGTGGGATAGTCTGCAAGAATGCTCAAGCCCTTTCGGATCACAAAAGAATGACCCACAGCGGGCCAAGAGCCTGTAATAAGACCGTGGTAGTGGATGGCCATCAGCGGCCATGCGGGACAATTTCGATAAATAATCGAGCCCTGACGGATCACAAAAGAAGTGCTCACGGCAGTCAACAAACCTGTGACGTGTCCGTGGTCGGGCAGGATAGCCAGCAACGCCCATGCGGAAAGGTTTGTAAGAATGCCAGAGCCCTGTGGAGTCACAAAAGAAATGACCATTCAGACCAAAAAACCTGTGTTGAAATAATCACTGGGGAGGATGGTCAGCTGAGGCCATGCGGGAAGATTTGCAAGAATATCCAATCTCTATCGACTCACAAAAGCCAGTACCACACTGGGCAAAAAACCTGTGAACTGACTGTGGTCGGGGAGAATGGCCATCAGCGTCAATGTGGAACAATTTGGACAAATGCTCTAGCCCTGTCGTGTCACAAAAGAAGAGACCACAGCTGGCAGCAAATCGGTAACAAGCCAGTGGTCGGGGAGACTGGCCATCAACGGCCATGTGGAACGATATGGCAAGATGCCCGAGCCCTGTGGGATCACAAAAGAAGAGTGCACAACGGGCAACAAATCTCTGACAAGGCAGTGGCCGGGATGGACGGTTCGGCCCACAAAAGAACACATCGAAAACGCAAGCTTGTTGATCTTGACCAGGACGATGACCTGAGCCCTCAAAAACGTACAGTGAATCAGTAACGATCTGATCCGGTAAATGACTTCGAAAATTTTTTATCAGGAGGTCTTTAATAGTAAAACACGCTTATTTTCTTGATCTATCCTTCCTCTCTGTACACCATAATGCAAGGATAGAATGATTAAACACTCATTCTCTGCGGCACCACTCTACTTGCTACTACTGTTGTTGTCTGTCGTCTGTCAGGCCAGACCCTGGACAGGGCGTGGTACTGTCGAGCTTGATCAGAAAGCAGACTTTTCATCAAGCCAGTGCCTTTTTATAAAGCGTGACCAGCGCACATTTTCAGGCATTGTCGACACAAACCGTTATGCAGGATCACATTTTACGCCTGATGGCAAACCACTCAGCCCCTTCGGTTACGGGGTAAAAACGATCTTTATTGAATCAATTTCGTGGCAGTTGCTTTACACCACTCATCTGCTGGTTGGTTACGAACTGATCCTGACCACCAGAACCGCTCCTCTGAAGTCCACCTCTGGTTCATGGCTACCTATAGAAGTGTTTGTCGCTGTCGGTTGGCTCTTAAAAAGTTATTGGAACACCTGTTCACCGCTGCTTAACCCGGTTGAACAACAAGAGGTTTCAGCTGCACTGGCTCGCCAGAGTCAACCGTCTAAGGCAGTCACTATAATGCTGGGCTCTGGAGAAAACCAACAGCCGCACCAGCCATCAGAACCATCCAGCCAGCAAGCTCAGGAAACCACCACCCAGCTTACAGACCCTTTCACTCCCCCCCCGGATTCAGACTCCGGCGGCGGTAACGCTGACCCTGAACAACACCAACATACTTTGGGCTTAAATTGTTTCACCCACCCCTGTCATGGCATTTGTCAGTTTCGAACAATATCCGAAAGCAGTGACCTCGCTGAATGGCAGCAGAACTTCGGACAAAGTTCATGCCCTCATTTGGCCGATGGATATTGCTTCAGTTGCATAGGTCGTTTTGATTCTGAAGACTTTACAGATTCCTTGCTTTTCGAAGCACGGGATCAACTCACTATCATTCAACTCCAATGCGATTCTCACCCACAATCTAAGCTACAAGCGCATGCCGTGGATGGCACCTCCACCGATCGCTGCAACTCTATGGAGTCAATGAGTGAAGGGGTCGCCAGCGCTGCCACGCATCCCGCCTGTGTCGTGACAGTGATTGGGGAGGATGGCCAGCAGCGTCCATGCGGAATGGCCTGCAAGGATGCCGGAGCTCTGTCGGACCACAGAGGCAGATACCACACCGTACAACAAACCTGTAACGTGGTCATGATCGGGAAGAATGGTCAGCTGCAACAATGCGGAAGGATCTACAAGAATGCTAAAGCCCTGTCGAGTCACAAAAGCAGAAAGCATAGCGGACAAAAAAGCTGTGACATTGCAGTCGCTTGGGAGAGCGGTCAGCAGCGGCTTTGCGGAAGGATCTTCCGGAATGCTGAAGCTTTGTCGTATCACAAAAGCAGAGATCACATCGGGCAAAAAATTTGTTACTTCATAGTGGTCGGGGAGAATGGTGAACAGCAGCCATGCGGGATAGTCTGCAGTAATTATAAAGCCCTGTTGAAACACAAAAGAAGCATCCACATCAGGCAATCAATCTGTGAAGAGATTGTGATTCAGAAAGATGGCCAGCAGCGACCATGCGGAAAGGTCTTTCAGAGCTCTAAAGCCCTTTCGGATCACAAAAGATCCCACAGCGGGCAACAAACCTGTAACGTGATCGTGGATGGGAAAGATGGCCAGCAGCGGCCATGCGGAAAGGTCTGCAAGAATACCAAAGCTCTGTCAACTCATAAAAGCGGAGAACACACCGGACAAAAAATCTGTGACATAACAGTCATTGCAGAGGATGGTCACAAGCAACTATGCGGGATTGTCTGCCAGAATGCCCGAACCTTCTCGGATCACAAAAGAATGATCCACAGCGGTCAACAAACCTGTAAGGTGACGGTGACCGGTAAGGATGGCCAGCGATGGCCATGTGGAAAGGTCTTGGAGAATGCTAAAACCCTGACGGCTCACAAATTCACATTCCACAGCGGACAAAAAACCTGCGACGAGAACGTGCTTGGGGAAGATGGTCAACAGCGACCGTGCGGGAAAGTTTGCATGAGCTCCAGAAGCCTGTCGGATCACAAAAGAAAAGACCACTCCGGTCAACAAGTCTGTAACGAGACCGTGGTCGGGCGGGGTGGCCGGTCGCGGCCATGCGGAACGATCTGCAAGAATGCCTCAGCTCTGACCAATCACAAAAGTGGATACCACACGGGGCAAAAAACCTGTGCCATGACAGTAGTCGGGAAGGATGGTCAGCAACGACCATGCGGGACGATTTGGAAGAATGCCCGAGCCCTGGGGGATCACAAAAAAGTCACCCACACCCAGGAAAAAGCCTGTAACGAGACCGTGGTCAGGAAGGATGGCGATCAGCAGACATGCGGGATAGCCTGCAAGAATGCCAAAGTCCTGTTGGACCACAAAAGAATACATCGAAAACGCAGGCATCCTGATCTGGACGAGGACTTCAGGACTCAAAAAGTTAAAGTGAATAAGTAACGATCTGGTCTGGTGCATGACTTCAATAGTTTTTTAACAGAAAGCCTTTATCAGAAAAACATGCTTATTTTCTTGATCTATCCTTCCTCTCTGTGAATCAGAATGCAAGGATGGAATTATTAAACACTCACTCTTTGCGGCACTGATGTTATTGTTGCTACTACCGTTGTTGTCTGTCGTCTGTCAGGCCAAACCGTGTACGAAACGCTTTACTATCGAGCTTGAACAGAAGGCAAACTGTCCGACAAACCAGAGCATTTCTATAAAGCAGCGTGGCCCGCATAGATTTTCAGATGCTGTCAACACAATCGGCTTCGCAGGACAACCTTCATCACCTGATCAGAAACCACTCAGACCCGGCGGTTATGGGATAAAAACGATCCTTATTGGATCCATTTTATGGCAATGGCTTTACGCCACTCAACTGCTGGTTGGTTTCGAACTGATCCTGACCATCAAAGGCGCCCCTTTGTATTCCAAGCCTTATTCATGTGTACGTTTAAAAGCGGTTGTCGCCGTCTGTTGGCTTTTAAAAAATGCTTGGAACCAGGGCTCATCAAGGTTTAACCCGATTGAACAAGAAGAGGCAAGATCTCAGCTAACACGAGGGTATCACCCGTTTGCGATCACCACTATAATGCTCGGCTCTGGAGATAACTTGCCACAATACCCGCCATCAGAATCATCCGGCCAGCAACTCCCGGCAGCCAACAACTACTCTGCATGTTATTTCGCTCATCTCCTCTATTCTGACTCTGACGATGGTAACGAAAACCCTCAACAATACTTACACACTTTAGATTTAAATTGTTTCGTCCATCCATGTAGTGGCGTTTGTCAATTTCGGCCATCATTCGATAGTGGTGAGTCCATTGAATGGCCGCCGATTACCGCACAAAGTTCATGTCCCCATTTGACTGATGGATATTGCTTTAGTTGCATAAGTCGTTCTGAGCCTGAAGGCGCTATAGATTCCTCACTTTTCGAAACATTGGATCGACTCCCAGACATTCAACTCCAATGCGATTCTGCCCCACAATTTACGCCACAGCCGCACGGGAAGGTTTACAAGAATATTAATGCCCTGACGGATCACAAAGACAGATACCACAGGAGACAACAAATCTGTAACGTGATCGTGGTCGGGGAGGATGGCCAACAGCATTTGTGCGGGGAGGTCTGCAAGAATAGCAAAGCTCTGGCGGATCACAAAAGCAGATACCACTCCGGACAACAAACCTGTGACGTAATCGTGGTCGGGAAGGATGGCCAACAGCAGCCATGCGGAAAAATCTGCAAGAACATTAAAGCCCTGTCGACTCACAAAAGCGGGGAACACAGCGGGCAAAAAACTTGTGACGTAACAGTCATCGGTGAGGATGGCCAGCAGCGGCCATGCGGGAAGGTCTGCAAGAATGCTCAATCTCTGTCATCTCACAAAAGCAGCTATCACAGCGGGCAAAAAAACTGTGACGTTATGGTGGACGAGGAGGATGGTCAACAACGGCCATGCGGAAAGGTCTGCAAAAATGCTCGCTTTCTGGTGGATCACAAAAGAAGCGTTCACAGCGGGCAAAAAACCTGTGACGAGACTCTGGTTGGGGAAGATGGCCAGCTGCGACCCTGCAGCAGAATCTGCAAGAATGCTCAAGCCCTGTCGTATCACAAATTCAGACAACACCGCCGGCAACAAACCTGTGATATGACCCTGTTCAGCGATGATAGCCAACCGCGACCATGCAGGACGGTCTATAAGAGTGCTGCAGTCCTGTCGGGACACAAAAGAAAACATCAAAAAAACAAACCTGATGATCTGAACCTGAACGATCACCTCAGCCCAAAAAAGGTAAAGTGAATCAATAACGATCTTATCTGATACCCGTCATGTTTTTTCATTGCCAGCTCTGATGTTAAACAGATGGTAGTTAACAGAAAAGCTCGCTTATTTTCTTGATCTATCCTTTCTCTCTGTAAACCAGAATGCAAGGATAGAATTATTAAGCACTCAATCTTTGCGGCAACAGTGTTGCTGCTGAATTTGTTATCTGTGGGATGTCAGGCTAAACCGTCGACAGAGCTTTTCACTGTCAAGTTTGAACAGAAGGCAAAATTTCCATCAAACCAGAGCTTTTCTATAACACAGCGTGACCTGCATCCAATTTCAGGCATTGTCAACACAGACAGCTATGCAGGATCAGCTTCACTACCTGATGACAAACCATTTGGACCCCACGTTTACGGGATACAATCAGCCATTATTGAATCAATTTCGTGGCAGATGCATTGCTCCACTCACCTGCAGGTCGGTTATAAACTAATCCTGACCACCAGAAATGCTCCTCTGAATTCCAACTCTTATTCATGGCTACCTCTGGAAGTGTTTGTCGCTGCCGGTTGGCTCTTAAAAAGTTATTGGAACACCTATTCACCACTGTTTAACCCGGTTGAACAACAAGAGGTTACAGCCGTGCTGACACGCCAGAATCAACCGTTTAAGGCTATCGCTATAATGCTGGGTTCCGGAGAAAACCAACAACCGCATCAGCCATCAGAGCCGTCCACCCGGCAAGCCCGGGAACCCACCACCCAGCATACTGACTCTTTCACTCGCTCGCCGAATTCAGACTATGACGGCGGTGACGGTGACCCTGAACAACACCAACATACTTTGGGCTTAAATTGTTTCATCCACCCCTGTCATGGCATTTGTCAGTTTCGAACAATACCCGATAGCAGTGACCCCGCTGAATGGCGGCAGCACTTCGGACAAAGTTCATGCCTTCATTTGGCCGACGGATATTGCTTTAGTTGCACAGGTCGTTTTGATTCTGAAGACCTTACAGATTTCTCACTCTTCGAAACATTGGATCAACTCACTATTATTCAACTCCAACGCGATTCTCACCCACAATTTAAGCTACATGTGCGTGCCGTGGATGGCACCTCAAGCGGTCGCTGCAACTCAATGGAATCAATGAGTGCAGGGGTTGCTTTTACAACTGACGCTGCCACGCAACCCACCTGTGTCGTGACAGTGATTGGGGAGGATGGCCAACAGCGTCCATGCGGGATGGTCTGCAGGGATGCCAGAGCTCTGTCGGATCACAAAGGCAGATACCACACCGCACAACAAACCTGTAACGTGGTCATGATCGGGAAGAATGTTCAGCTGCGACAATGCGGAAGGGTCTTCAAGAATACTAAAGTCCTGTCGAGTCACAAAAGCAGCAAGCACACCGTGCAAAAAAGCTGTGACGCAACAGTAACTTGGGAGAATGGCCAGCAGCGGCTTTGCGGAAGGATCTTCCGGAATGCTCAAGCTCTGTTGAATCACAAAAGTAGATATCATATTGGGGAAAAAATCTGTGACGTGATAGTGAACCTGAAATATGGTCAGCCACAACTATGCGGGAAGGTCTGCAATAGCAGGCTGGATCTGTCGGAGCACAAAAGAAGAGACCACACCAAACAACAAACCTGTGAAGAGACAGATGTCAGGAAGGACGGCTTGCAGCGGCCATGTGGAAAGGTCTTCAAAAATGCCAGAGCCCTGTCGGAGCACAAAAGATTATTTCACAGCGGGCAAAAAACCTGTGATGTGATAGTGGACGGGGGAGAGGACCAACACCTGACATGCGGAAAAGTCTGCAAGAATATTAAAGCCCTGTCGGCTCACAAAAGAAAGAGGCACAGCGGAAAAAAAACCTGTAACGTAACCTTGGCCGGGGAGGATGGCCAGCCGCGACCCTGCGGAAAAATCTGCAAGAGTGCTCAAGACCTGTCAGATCACAAAAGGAGAGACCATAGCGAACAACAAACCTGTGAAGGGGCAGAGATCAGTAAGGATGGCATAGAACGGCCATGCAGAAAGGTCTTCAAGAATATTAAAGCCCTGTCGGAGCACAAAAGCAGATACCACAGAGGACAACAGACCTGTTATGCAGCAGTGGTCGGAGAGGATGGCATACAGCGGCCATGTGGAAAGGTCTGCAAGAATGCTCAAACGCTGTCGACTCACAAAAGAGAACATCGAAAGCGCAAGCCTGTTGATGTAAACCAGAACGATGCCCTTTGTCCCTAAAAAAGCGACAGCGATTAAGTAACGATCTGGTCCAGTGATCGACTCCGGGCGTAAACGTCTCAGGCGCTTCTTCGCCCGGAGTGGCATGGAGCTTGATGATATTGCCAGAATGGTCGTTTACTGGATGGCACCCGAAGTTCACTCAAATCAATCTTCCACTGGCAATTCCTTACGAAATCCTCCCCTACAGAAGATTAGGTCCTTGACAGAAAACACACTCATTTTATTGATCTATCCTTGCCTTCTGTAAGTCAAAAAGTAAGGATAGAATTATTAAACAATCTCTCTTTGCAATAATGCTATTGCATTTACTGACGTTATCTGTCGCCTGTCAGGCCCAAGCGTTAACAGAACGTTTTGTAGTCGATCTTGAACAGAATGCAACTTCCCAAAACCAAGGCTTTTCTATAAAGCTTGAGCGCCGCGCGTTGCCAGTCAACTCGTCAGACATTACCGATACAAACGGCTCTGAAAAGTCAGCCTCTCTTCCTGATGACAAACGACACAGACCAGACGGTTACGAGGTAAAAACGACCACTATTGAGTCGCTTCCCTGGCAATGGTCTTACACTACTCATCTGCTAATTGCCTACGAACTGAACCTGACAACGAAGGAAACCCCTCTAAGCTCTCCTTATTCATGGGTACTTATAGAACTAGTTGTCGCTGTTGGTTGGCTTTTGAAAAGCCATTGGAACCCCGACTTCCCGTTACTTAGCCCGGCTGAACGACAAGAGGCAACATCTATGCTGACACAGGGAAATCAACCATTTGAGAGCATCACTATGATGTTGGGTTCTGGACAACAGTCACAAGGGCAGTCATCAAAATCATCCGTTCAGGACACTGCAATAGCACCACTGCACCCGGCAGGCTCTTTCAGCAGCACCTTGAATACTGACTACGGCGGCGGTAACGGTGACCCTCAACACCACCACCATACCCTGGGTTTGAATTGTTTCGTATTTCCCTGTCATGGCATTTGTCAATTCCCGCAATCGTCCATGAGCAGCGAACTCAGTGAATGGTTGCTGAACTCTTATGTAAGCTCATACCCCAATTTGCCTGATGATCATTGCTTTAGTGACATAGGTCACTGGGACATTGAACATTCCCGACAAACCTCGCCTTTCGATGTATTGGTTGATCTCCCTGCTATTCAACTCCAATACGATTCAGACCCACTATTTCCGCCGCAAGCTTATGACATAGGTAGCAACCCAACCACTGGCGGCAACTCTATGGGTGGGAACACCTTAGAAGGGGTCGCCTCAGACAGGGTCGCCTCAGACAGGGTCTCCTCAGACGGGGTCTCCTCAGACGGGGTCGCCTCAGACGGGGTCGCCTCAGACGGGGTCGCCTCAGACTCAGTGGGCTTTAGGGTGGACCGTAACACAGAAGCTGTCGAGCAAACCATCTGTGACCAGATAGTGATCGCAGAAGATGGCCAGCTGCGGCCATCCGACATGATCTGCAAGAGTTCTGTAACCTTATCGGCTCGTGTAAGAAGAACAGCCCGCGACACCAGGAAACGAACCTGTGACGTGGCCGTGGTCACCAACGATGGTCGGCAGCGAATATGCGGAAGAGTCTTCAAGAATGCTCCAGCCCTGTCATGCCATAAAAGCAGATTCCACAGCGGGCAAAAGACCTGCGTGGCAGTGGTCTGGGAGGACGGCCAGCAGCGCCCATGCGGGAGGGTCTTCAAGAATGCTCAAACTATGTGGGATCACAAAAGCAGAGATCACAGTGGGCCACAAACCTGTATGGTGACAGAGATGGGGGAGGATGGGCAGCCGCGACCATGCGGCAGGGTCTGCAAGAATTCTAAAACCCTCTCGTCTCACAAAAGCAGAGCCCACAGCAGAAAAAAAATCTGTCAGGTGATATTGATCGGCGAAGACGGCCAGCCACGACCATGCGGCAAGGTCTGTTTGAATACCTGCGCTCTGTCGGATCACAAACGAGCCAACCACAGTGAGCAACAAACCTGTTACGCGCCCGTGATCGGTGAAGATGGCCAGCAGCGACCATGCGGAATGGTCCTCAGAAGTGCTAAAACCCTGGCGAGTCACAAAAGAAACGCCCACAGCGGCCAACGAACCTGTAACGTGATCATGGTCGATGAAGACGGTCAGCAGCGGTCATGCGGGAAGGTCTTAAAGCATGCCCAGGCGCTGTCATCCCACAAAAGCAGATACCACACCGGACAACAAACCTGTAATCTGGAGGTGCTTTGGAAAGATGGCCAGCACCGGCTATGCGGGATAGTATTCAAGCATGCCCAGGCCTTGTATCACCACAAAAGAAAAGCCCACACCTATCAACAAACCTGTGACGAGATTGTAACCGGGCAAGATGGCCAGTCACGGCCGTGCGGGGCGGTCTGCAATAACATTCTATCTCTGATGAATCACAAAAGAATACATCGAAAACGCAAGCCTGTTGATCAAAACAATAACAGTGACCTCAGCCCTTGATCTGACAACTGCTCTTTAATGAGATGGTCTATCCTTCCTCTCTGTAAACCAGAATGCAAGGACAGAATCATTAGACATATACTCTTAACGGCACTGTCACTGCTATTGACCCTGGCTGTCGTCTGTCAGGCCCAACCAATGACAGAACATTTTATTGTCGAGTTTGAACAGAAAGCAAATTCTTCATCCCAGAGCATTTCTATAAAACGTGGTCGGCTTACTTTTCCGGGCACACCACCAGATATTACCAACACAAGCGGCAATGCAGGAACGGACTCTCCCCCTGATGTCAAATCACAGAGACCCGGCGGTTATGGGGTAAGAACGACCTTGACTGAGTCAATTTTGCGGCAATTAATTTATGCCACTCATCTACTGGTTGGTTACGAACTGAGCCTGACCACCAAAGAGTCTCCCCTGTGCCTCATCCCTTATTCATGGTTTCCTTTAGAGGCGGTTGTCGCTGTTGGGTGGCTTTTAAAAAACCATTGGAAGCCCATTTCATCATTTCTTAACACGATTGAACAACAAGAAACGAGTCAGGATAAACCGTTTGCCATCATCACTATGGTGCATGGCTCTGGGCATGACCAACAAAAAGACCAAACATCAGAATTATCCGGCCTGCAAGCCCCTGCAACCAACATTCACCCTACGGGCTCTTTCACTGCCCTCCTTTATTCTGGCTCTGGCGGCGGCATCGGAGGCCCTCAGGAACACTCACATACTTTGGATTTAAATTGTTTCGTCCACCCCTGTCGTGGCGTCTGCCAATTCCGACCGTCATCCGGTAGCAGAAAGCTCGCTAAATGGTCGCTGAATTCCGCAGAAAGTTCGACAGGAGTCACACCCGGACAAGGCTCACGCCCACATCCGTTCGATGGAGACTGTTTTCTTTACTCAAGCCATGCTTATCCTTTATACCCCAGATATTCCCAAGACCCATTGAGCACGGTGGGCGCCTTTACAATGGATACTTCCGGGCCACTCTATTTACCTGATCTTCAGGAAGGGGACGGGATCTCTTCTAATTCTGACACGCTTATACACCCATTTTGGACTTCAGAAACACAAACAACCACTGAGCCATCCCAATTCGGTCAGAGCCAACCTCATCTTTCCCAGACAGCCCCGGTACAGGCCTCTGGTGCCACTAAGAATGTTATGTTCGGATCGACAGATCGCCAACAAACCCTGTTGGATTGTAAAAGCAACTGCAACAGCAAGCAAAAAACCTGTACCTTGATCGTAGTCGGGGAAAAAGGTCAGACCCGGCTATGCGGAAAGACTTGCAAGAATAGTGGAGCCCTGGCGGATCACAGAAGGAAAGACCACAGCGGACGACTAATCTGTCAGTTTACTATGGTCGGTAAGGATGGCCAGCGGCAGCTATGTGGAATAACCTTCAAGAACGCTCTATCTTTGTCATCTCACAAAAGTAGAATCCATAGTGGACAACGAACCTGTGTCGATAACGTGGTCGGGAAGGATGGTAAGCCGCGACCTTGCGGAATGGTCTGCAAGAATGCTGGCACTCTGACGGATCACAAAAGAAGAGAGCACAGCGGACAACAAATCTGCGTCAAAACAGTAATCGGAGCGGATGGCGTGATGCACCCGTGCGATACGGTCTGCAGTAGTAGCAGAGCCTTGTCGGATCACAAAAGAAAAGACCACACCGAGCGACAAGTCTGTAAAGTGGCGGTGTTCGGGGAAGATGGTCTGTTGAGACGATGCGGAAAAGTCTACAGGAATGCTCAAGCCCTGTCGGATCACAAAAGAAGTAACCACACCAGCCAACAAACCTGTGACGTAAAAGTGGTCGGAGTCGATGGCAAGCAGTGGCCATGCGGAAAGGTTTGCAAAAATTCCAGAGCCCTGACGGATCACAGAAAAATACATCGAAAACGCAAGCTTTGTGGTGTGAATAAGGACAGTGACCACAGCCCCCAAAAAGAAAGTGTGAGTAACAATTGATCTAATACCCCATGAATAGAAATACAAAAAGGCACTGCTCGTCTAAAAGAGCGCCCAAAGAGATCCATCTATCCGCGAGATGACTCGTGATCACGCTGTCCGGGTTCGCCAACGAATGCATTAACACTTCAATGGTTTTATATAATAAGGCCTTTAACAGAAAAACACGCTTATTCTCTTGATCTATCCTTGCTCAGTAAACCAGAACGCAAGGATAGAATGATTAAACATTTACTCTCTGCAACACTGCTTTTGCTGCTCATCCTGTTGCCTGTCACCAACAAGGCTCAATCGTTGACAAGACATTTTGTTGTCGAGTTTGAACAGAAAACAGATTCTCCAAACCAGAGCTTTTCTATAAAGCGTGACCGGTATACGTTGCCGGACAATCAGTCAGACATTGACGGCACCAACGTCGATCCGGGATCAGATTCGCCGCCTGACGACCAACCGCACAGACTGAGCGGCTGCGGAGTAAAAACAACCATTATTAAGTCGATTGCATGGCCATGGTTCTACACAACCCATCTACTGGCCGGTTGCGAACCGATCCTGATCAAAAACGCCGCTCTGAGCTCCAGCCTTTATTCACGGACTCCTGTTGAAGTGTTTGTTGCTGTCGGTTGGCTTTTAAGAAGCTATTGGAGCCCAGATTCACCGCTGTTTAAACCGATGGAACAACAAGAGGCAAGACCTGTGCTGACACCGGGGGATCATTCGTTTGTGACAATCATTACTATGTCGGGCTATAGACAAGACCAACCACAAGCCCGGGCATTAGAACCATCGGGGCAGCGAGCCCCGGGAGCCGCCGAACCTGCAGGCTATTTCATTAGCCTCTTCTATTCTGACTCAGGCGGCGGCAACGGAGGCCCTCAAAAACCTCTACATACCCTGGACTTAAATTGTTTCGTCTTTCCCTGTTATGGTATTTGTCGATTCCGACTCTCACCCGACTGTAGACAGCTCACTGAATGGTCGCTTAATTCCGCAGACAGTTCGACGGTTCATACAGAAACAACACCCGGACGAAGCTCATGCCCCCATTCGGCCAATGGACGCTGTCTTCGTTGCTTAGGCTATGTTGATCCTGTAAACACCACATATTCCCAGCACTCATCGAGCACGGTGTACGGCTGTACAACGGAGACTTCCGAGTCGTTCTATTTACCTGAACTTCTCGAAGAAATCGGGATTTCTTTTACATTTCCCCAGTCCACTCCCCCAGTGGTGACTTCAGAAACAGGACAAACAACCACCGAATCATCCCAATTGGGTCAGACCCAATCTCATCTTTCCCGGGCAGACACAGCACAAGCCCTGATAACACACGAGACTGCTGAATTAACAAAGACACCTTGCCGACGAACACTGTCGCATCACAAACGAAATGTCGGCGGCAGGTCAAGAACCTGCAATGTGATCATTGCCGGGAAGGATGGTCAGTTGTGGCCATGCCGGAAGACCTGCAAAAATACTCAAGCCCTGGGGGATCACAAAAGAAACGCCCATAGCAAACCACTAACCTGTGACGAAACAGTGTTCGGAGAGGATGGCCAGCTGCGACCATGCGGGAAGGTTCTCAGGAATGTTTACGCCTTGCGGGATCATAAAAAAAGAGACCATACCGGGCCACAAACCTGCGGTGTGATTATGCTCGGGAAGGATGGCCAGATGCGACCATGCGGGACGTTCAGCAAAAACGCTCGCGCCCTGAAGGATCACACGAGAAGAGCGCACATCCGGCAAACAACCTGTACCGTGAGCGTGCTCGGGGAGGATGGTCAGCAACGGCCATGCGGGAAAGCCTGCCTGGGCACTATAGCCCTCGGTGATCACAAAAGAAAAGAACACTGCGGAAAACAAACCTGTGTCATGAGCGTGGTCGGTAAGGATGACCAGCCGCGGCCATGCGGCAAGGTCTGTAAGAATAGAAAAGCTCTGGCGTCTCACAAAAGCAGGTATCACACAGGGCGCAAAACCTGCAACAAGACAGTAGTCGGAGAGGATGGTCATCAACGGGCATGCGGGAAAGTCTGCCAGAATGCTCGTGCCTTGGCAGATCACAGATCAAAAACCCACACCGGGCCAAAAGCCTGCGACAGGAAAGTGGTTGGGGAGGATGGCAAGCTGCGACCATGCGTAAAGGTTTGCAAGGATGCCAAAAGTCTGTCAGATCACAAAAGCAAATTCCACAGCAGTCAGAAAGCTTGTGACGTGACAGTGGTCAGGGAAGATGGCCAGCAGCAGCCATGCGGGAAGGTCTGCAAGAATGTTCAAGCACTGTCGAATCACAAAAAAGTGCATCAAAAACCCAAGCCTGTTGCTCTGGACCGTAATGATGCCCCTGGTCTTTGATCTGACTCCAGCCCTTTCATGAGGTGTTTCCCGGCGCTGACTTTGATTTTTAACAAAAGTTTCTTGCTCTGTAGGGGACAATTTCGAGACAAAGCACCTTAAAACCCCTCTTGGCTGGCATCAATCCCGTATTGACCTTAATTACGCTGGTTATTTTTGGTCTCATCCAGATGGGTTCAGTCAACCTGTCCCGTACTGCCCCAACTATGGGGCACCGAGACCGACTCCGCGCGTTAACGTCTCAAGCGCTTCTTCGACCGGAGTGGCATGGAGCTTGATGATATTGCCAGAATGGTCGTTAAATGGATGGTGTCTTTTATATCAAGATTCGTTACGAAATTGTCCCCTACAAAGAGCTTTTTGGTAGGAAACACATTTTTTTTCTTGATCTATCCTTCTTTTCTGTAAACGTGAACGCAAGGATAGAATCATTAAACACTCACTCTTTATGGTAATGTTGATACTGCTACAGATGTCGTTTGTCATCTGTCAGGCTCAAACGTTGACAAGACATTTTGTTGTTGAGTTTGAACAGAAAAAAGGTTCTCCCAACCAGAGCTTTTCTATAAAGCGTGGCCAACATATATTGCCAGACAGCCCGTCAGACACGACCGACATAAACGACCATGCAGTACTGGATTCAACACCTTATAACAAAAATGACTGCTGGATAAAAACGACACTTATTGAGTCGATTTCATGGCGATGGCTTCATGCCACACACCTGTTAGTGGGTTACGAACTGATACTGACTACCAAAAACATCTCTCCAAACTCAGCTCCTTATTCATGGCTACCTGAAGAAGTGTTTGTCGCTGTCGGCTGGCTTTTAAAAAACTATTGGAACCCGGCATCACCGTTTTTTAACCCGATCAAACAAAAAGAGACCAGTCAGGATCAACCCTCTGCCACCATGACTATGATGCCGGGTTCTGGACATAACCCACCACAAGGTCAGCAAATAGAATCATCCTGTCAGATAACTTCAGGAGCAACCACTCAACTGACTGGCTCTTTTACCCACCCACTGAATACTACTGACTATGATGGCGGTAACGGAAATCCTCAAGAACACTCTCATACTTTGGGATTAAATTGTTTCCTCCATCCCTGTCATGGCATTTGCAGTTACCGACCATCATCCGATGACAGAAGGTCCAATAATTGGCCGCTAAATGCTGAAGAAAGTTCGACAGACAAATCTTCACAGTTAATGAGTGCAAAAGCAGTCTGTATAACTGACCCTGTCGAGCCACTCAGTAAGCCAAGGCAATGGAGTTTGCTTGTCGCCGCTAATGACTCGATTATAATCCACGGGTTACTCAGTCTGAGTAATAATACACTTCCTGAAAAAAACAGGGTTTCCTGTTCGCTGACCGATTCCACATATCCAATGGGGACTTCACCTGATTGCCAACAAGCCCTACCGAACCGCAAAAGAACAGACAGCACCGGGCAACAAACCTGTGGCGAGACGGCGGACATGAAGAACGGTCAGCAACGGCCATGTGGAAGGCTCTTCAACAGTATTAAAGCCCTCTCGGATCACAAAAGAAGATGCCACACCGGACAAAAAATCTGCGACGCAACAGTGGTCGGGAAGGATGGCCAGCAGCGGCCATGCGGCAATGTCTGCAGAAGTGCCCTGGCCCTGACGGATCACAAAAGCAGATACCACACCGGGCAAAAAATCTGTAACCTGCTCGCGGTAGGGAAGGATGGTCAGCAAAAATGTGGAATGGTCTTTAAGAATGCTGTACTAATGGCAAATCACAAAAAAAACACCACACCGGGCAAAAGCCTGTGGCGAAACAGTGGTCGGGGAAGACGGCCAGCAGCGGCAATGCACAAAGGTCTGCAAAAATGCCAGAGCCCTTCTGGATCACAAAAGAAGACATCGAAAATGCAAACCTGTTGATCTTGCCCCCAACCCTTGATTTGACACCCTCCCTTTAATAAGGTTTTTCGCAGTGCTGACTTTGGTTTTTAACAAAAGGTTTTTGATAGAAAAACAGACTCCTTTTCTTGATCTATCCTTCCTCTCTGTTAACCAGAATGCAGCGATAGAATTATTAAACACTCATTCTTTGTGGTACTGCTATTTTTACTACAATTGTCGTTTTCAACCTGTCAGGCTCAACCGCTGACGAGACGCTTTGTTGTCGAGTTTGAGCAGAAAGCAGGTTCTCCAGACCAGATCTTTTCTGTAAAGCGTGACCGGCAAACGCTGCCAGACAGCCCAGCAGATATTACCAACAAGGACGGTTATGAAGAATCAGATTCATCGCCTGATGACAAATCAGTTTACGGGGCAAAAACAACCCTTATTGAATCGAATTTCTGGCTATGGCTTTATGCCACTCATCTGTTGGTGGGTTACGGACCGATCCTGACCACCGAAAACCTTCCTTCAAATTCCACCCCTTATTCATGGTTACCTGCAGAAGTGGTTGTTGTCCTCGGCTGGCTTTTAAAAAACTATTGGAACTCCGATTTGCCGTCGTTTAACCTGATCAAACAACAAGAGGCAACATCTTTACTGAAACAGGGAAATCACTTGTTTGCCACCATCACAATGATGTTGGCCTCAGGACATAGCAAACCACAAAACCAACCACCGGGATCATCCAGTCAGGAAACCTCAGGGGCAACCACCCGCCTTACAGGCTCTTTCATCAGCCCCCTGAATACTACTGATTATGACGGTGGTAACGGAGGTTCTCAACAACACTCACATACTTTGGGTTTAAATTGTTTCGTCCATCCCTGTCATGACGTTTGTATTTTTCGACCATCATCCGATAGCGGAGAGCCCGCCGATCGTCCGCCGAACGCCGGACAAAGCCCATGCGCCCATTTGGCCAATGGATACTGCTTTAGCTGCATGAGTCATTTTGGTTCTGTAATCGGTACACGTCAGCAGCAAACCGCGCCTTTAGACATATGGCAAGATATCCCTGCCATTGAACGTCAATACGATTTTGGTCAACTATTTCAATCTCAACCGCAGCAGCAACAGCCGCATAGCATTGATGCCCCCCCAGCCAATAACAGTGATCCTGGAGATGAACTCACCTTAGATTCATTGAGAGCAGAGACAAGCTTTACAACTGACGCTGCCGGGCAATCAGCCTGTGACGCGACAGTATCCGGAGAGGACAGCCAGCTGTGCCCATGCGGGAGGATCTGCAATAGTGCCAAAGCTCTGTCAGTTCACAAAAGCAAATACCACACCGGGCAACAAACCTGTTACCTGATGGTGGAGCGGGAGGATGGTCAGCAACAGCCATGCGGAAAGGTCTGCAAGCATGCCAAAGCCCTGTCGGATCACAAAAGAATTGCCCATACAGGGCAAAAGATCTGTGATGTGATGGTGGTCTGGGAGGATGGCCACCAGAGACCATGTGGGACACTCAGCAAAAATCTGCAAGCTCTCTCTACTCACAAAAACAGATATCACAGCGGGCAAAGAGTCTGTGACGTGATGGTGCAACGGGAGGATGGTCAGCAACGGCTATGCGGAAAGATCTGCAAAAATGTTCAAGCCCTGCGGCTTCACAGAGGAAATGGGCATAGTGAGCAAAAAAACTGTGACGTAACAGTGGTTGGAGAAGATGGCCAACCGCGGCCATGCGGAAGGGTCTGGGGAAAGCACATAACCCTGTCCAACCACAAAAGCGGTTACCACACCGGACACAAAACCTGTCACGTGGCAGTGACAGGGGAGGATGGTCAGCAGAGGCCATGTGGGAAGATAAGCAAAAATGCCAAAGCACTGACAACTCACAAAAGCAGATACCACAGCGGGCAAAGAACCTGTCACGAAACGGTAGTCGGGGAGGATGGTCAGCGGTGGCTATGCTGCAAGGTCTGCAAGAATAATCGAGCCCTTTACGACCACAAAAGCAGATGCCACACCGGGCAGCAAACCTGTAATGAAACAGTGGTCGGAGCGGATGACCAGCAGCGGCTATGTGGAAAGGTCTGCAGCAGTGCTAAAGCCCTCATGAATCACAAAAGAGTACATCTAAAACGCAAAACTGTTGATTAGGAGCTGAATATTGACCGCGACTATGCTGAAAGATCTGCAACAATGCTAAAACCTTTTCGGACCACAAAAGAATGTATCCAAAACGCAAGTCTTATGATGTGGACCAGGGTGGATAGAGTTATTAAGCACTCTCTCTTTTCGGCATTACTGCTGACACTGTTATCGTCTGCCTTCTGTCAAGCCAAAGTATTGACAGAATATTTTATTGTCGACGTAGAACAGAAGGCAGTTTTTTCAAATCAGGGATTTTTTGTAAAACATGCCCAGAACACACTGCCAGACAGCCAGTCAGATATTGCCAACAAAAACGACTATTCAGGATCAGGTTCGACGCTTGATAACAACCGGCACCGAACTTTCAGTTACAGGATAAGAAGATCCCTTATTGATTCGATTTCCTGGCAATGGCTTTACGCCAGTTATCTGCTGATTGCCTACGAAGTGATCCTGACCAACAAAGACGCCCCTCAGAGCTTCACCTCTTATTCATCGCTACCTGAAGAATTGCTTGTCGTTGTCGTCTGGCTTTTTCAAAGCTATTGGAACCACGATTCACCACTGTTTAACCCAATTGAACAAGAGACGAACCAGAATCACCCGTTTGCGATCACCACTATGATGTATGGCTCTGAACAAGACCAACAACAAAGTCAGCCATCAGAATCATCAGCGCAGCATACCCCAATAGCAACTGTCCACTTTACAGGCCCTTTCACTCACCTCTTGTATTCTGAATCTGACGACGGTAACAGAAAAGATCCCCAACAACACTCACACACTTTAGGCTTAAATTGTTTCGTCCATAGCTGTCGTGGCGTTTGTAATTTCCGACCATCATCCGATAGCAGAGCATCGAATTCTGATGAACAATGTGAGCCACAGGCTCATGACATTGATGAAAACTCCATAAGCGAGGTCGCCTCAGACTCGATGAGTGCAGGCATCGTCCATAAAACCTTAGATAGCGGGCCATTCAATAATAATTTGACCATACTCGGCAATTTGTCTTTCAATACTAATGATTTTGTAGTCAATGATGAGTCAACCGGCCTACAGAGTCTTCTCGAAAATGACCAGTTTTTCTTTACGCTTATCCATCCAAAAACACAACAAATAAATACTGAATCAACCCAATTTAGTCGGGGCCAACCCCACCTTTTCCAGACAGGCGCAGTCCAGACCTCAGACCACAATGGGCAAACAAACTGGGAAGTAACAGTGGTTGAGGAGGGTGGCCAGCAGCGCCCATGTGGGACAGTCCGCAAGAATGCTAAAGTCCTGTTGAATCACAGAAGCAGAGACTACTCCGGGCAACAAATCTGTCACGTGACCGTGGTTGGGAAGGATGGTCGGCAGCGACCATGTGGGACCGTCTGCAAGAATGCTCGGGTCCTCTCTTCTCACAAAAGCAACATCCACAGCGGACGAAAAACCTGTGGCGTGACTTTAGTCGGAGCGGATGGCCAACAGCGGCTATGTGGAAAGGTCTGCAGGAATGCCCAATCTCTTTCGTATCACAAAATGAAAGCCCACTGCAGGCACAAAACCTGCGAAGTGGCTTTAGTCGGGGAGGATGGTCAGCGACGGCTATGCGGGAGGACCTACAGAACTGCTCGCGATCTGGCGGATCACAAAAGAAGAGAGCACAGCGGGCAACAGATCTGTGACGCAACCGTGATCACAAAAGATGGCCATCAGCGATCATGCGGGAACGTCTGCAATAATCTGAGAACTTTGTTGGATCACAAAAGAAAACTCCACTCAGGGCAAAAAACCTGTGACAAAACTGTGTTTGGAGCGGATGGCCAGCAGCGTTCATGCGGTGCAGTCTGCAAGAGTGCTCAAGCCCTGTCGGATCATAGAAGGAGACATCACTCCGGGCAAAAAACCTGCGATGAAACTGTGGTCGGGAAGCTTGGCCAGCAGCAGTCATGTGGGGTGGACTGCAGGAGTATTCAAGCCCTGTCGGATCACAAAAGGAGACTTCACTCCGGGCAAAAAACCTGCGACGTAACATTGGTCGGGCCTGATGGGGTTCAATACCCGTGCGGTAAAGTCTGCAAGAGTGCTAAAGTTCTGTCTGAGCACAAAAGAATGCACCGAAAACGCAAGCCTTTTGATGTAAGCCAGGACAATGCACCGAGTTCTCAGGAGGGTAAAGTGAAGATGTGAAGATCTGGTCTGGCAACTGACCTTTCACAAGTTTTTGCCCAGTACAACCTTTAGTTTCCAGCAAAGGCTCTTAGAAAGGAAAACACGTTTATTTTCTTGATCTATCCTATCCCTCTGGCCACTGGAACAAATGGATAGAATTATTAGACACTCATTCTTAACGGCACTGCTGTTTCTGGTATTGTTGTTGTCTGTCGCCTGTCAGGCCGAACCCTTGGCAGAACGGTTTATTGCCACGTTTGAACACAATGCAGCATTTCCAAACCACAGCTTTTCTATAAAGCATGGCCTGAGTACATTATTCGGCAACCCGTCAGACATCACTGACACAAAGGACTATACAAGACTGGATTTAACGCCTGATGACAGACGACACAGATTTAACAGTTACCGGGTAAAAACGACTCTTATTGAATCAATTTCATGGCAATGGATTTACGCCACTCATCTGTTGGTCGGTTACGAACTGATCCAGACCACCAACTCCCTTCTGAGCTCCCACCCTTACTCATGTTTACCTGTAGAAGTCTTCGTTGTTATCGTCGGCTGGCTCTTGAAAAGCTCTTTGAACCCCGATTCAACTTCGTTTAACCCGATTGAACAACAAGAAGTAACAGCTATGCGGACACGGGAGGACCACCCGTTTGCCACCATCACTATGATGTTTGGCTCTGGTCAGAACCAACAACCACAGCAGCTGGCAGAATCATTGGGCCAGCAAGCCCCGGGAGCCAACAGCCATCTTATAGACTCTTTCATCAGCTTCCTGTTTTCGGGCTCTGGCGGCGGAAACGGAGGCTCTCAACAACTTCTGCATACTTTCGGTTTAAATTGTTTCGTCTTCCCCTGTTTTGGCGTTTGCATGTTCCGGCCATTATCGGATGAACCCACTCAGTGGCCGCTGAATTGCGAAGCAAATTCGACAGGCAACCCTTCACAATTAATAACTACAGAAGGCGCCTGTTCAACTGCCCCTGCCGGGTCACTCAGTGATGATGTGACAATGCACGGGAATTTGCCTGTCACCGATAATGACTCAATGACAGTCGCCAGGTTAATCAGTCTGGGCAATCATAGTCGTCCAGAAGAAAACGGGCCTTCCTTTACGCCTACTCTTTCCACAGGTCCAATGGGGACTTCACCTTCGTGTCGTCTTTCTTCCGGAGGCGCTACCCATTGCCATCAAACCCTGTCGGGTCAAAAAGAAAGAGGCCACATCGAGCCGCAAGCCTGTGACATGATAATGGTCGGAAGAGATGGCCAGCCGCAGCCATGCAAGACGGTCTCCAAGAATGCCAAAGCCCTGTCGGTTCACAAAAGCAACTACCACACCGGGCAAAAAACCTGTAGTTTCACTGTGGTCGGAAGGGATGGCCAACCGCGGCCATGCGGGACCGTCTGCAAGAATGCTCAAGCTCTGTTATATCACAAAAAGAAACACAACACAGAGCAAAAAACCTGCGATGTGATCGTGGTCGGAGAGGATGGTCAGCTGCGGCCATGCAGGAAAGTCTGCAAAAATACTATAACTCTGTGGAATCACAAAAACAGACAACACACAGGGCAACAAACCTGTGAAGTGACTGTGATTGGGAAGGATGGTCAGCCACGGCCATGCGAGGTGGTCTGCAAGAATGCCGGATCTCTGCGGAGTCACAGAAGCAGCGTACACAGCAAGCAAAAAACCTGTGAAATGACAGTGGTTGGAGAGGATGGCCAGCCGCGGCCATGCGGCAAGGTCTGCAAGAATAATCAAAACCTATTCTATCACAAGAGAAGAGACCACAGCGGGCAACAAACCTGCAACCTGACATTAGTCGGAAAGGATGGCAAACCGCGGCCATGCGGGATGATCTGCAAGAATGCTCAATTCATGTCGACTCACAGAAGAAGCGTACACAGCGGGAAAAAAACCTGTGAAACACCAGTCGTCGGGAAGGATGGCCTACAGCGGCAATGCGGGAAGGTCTGCAAGAATGCTAAAGCCCTGTCGGATCACAAAAGAACCCACCACAGCGGCCAAAAAACCTGTGACGCAACAATAGTCGGGGATGATGGCCAGCCGCAGCCGTGCGGGGCTCTCTGCAGGAATTCTCAGGCCCTGTCATCGCACAGAAGCAAAGCCCATAGAAGGCGAAAAACCTGTGAAGTTAAAGTGGTCAGTGAGGATGCTCGGCCACAGCTATGTGAGACAGCCTGCAGGAGTGCTCAAGCCCTGTCGGGTCATAAAACAAGACATCAAAAATGGAAGCCTGATAATAGGGACCAGGGCCCCTGCTCTAAAAAATGCAAATTGCATGAGTAACGGGCTAATCCGGTACATGGCTTCGATGAGTTTTCACCCGGTACAACCTTTGGTTTTTAACAAAGTGTCTTTGACAGAAAAAATACTTATTTTCTTGATCTATCCTTCCTCTCTCTCCACCCGTATGCAAGGTTATAATTATTAGACACTCACTCTTTGCGGCACCGCTGTTGCTGATATTATTGTTGTCTGTCGTCTGTCAGGCTGACTCCTCAACAAAATGGTTTATTATCGAGTTTGAACACAATGCAGTGTTTCCAAACCAGAACTTTTCTATAAATCGTAGCCTGATTACATTGCCGGTCAATCCGCCAGACACTATCGAAACAAACGACTACGCCGGACTGTATTTAGCGACTGATGATAAACAACAAAGGTTTAACAGTTACGAGGTAAAAATGACTCTAACTGCATCGATTCCATGGCAATGGCTTTACGCCACTCATCTGCTGACGGGTTACGAACTGATCCTGACCACCAAAAACACCTTTATGAGCGCCACCCCTTATTCATGGCTGGCCATAGAAGTAGTTGTTGCTATCGGCTGGCTTTTGAACAGTGATTGGAACCTCGATTTACCGTCGTTTAACCCAATCGAACCACAAGAACCAACATCTATGCTGACACGGGGAGCTGATCCGTTTGCCATCATCACTATGGTGCCTGACTATAGCCATAACCAGCAACCACAACAGCTATCAGAATCATCTGGAAAGCAAGCTCCGGGAGCTACCAGCCACCTTGCGGGCTCTTTCACCAGCCTCCGCTATTCTGGCTCTGTTGGCGGTAACGGAGGCCCTCAGCAAACTCAACATACTTTAGGTTTCAATTGTTTCATCTTCCCCTGTCATGGAGTTTGCAGTTTCCGGCCATCATCCGGGAACAGAGGAGCCAGTGCATGGCCGCTGAATCCCGTAGCAAATTCGACAGACAAGCCTACTCACTTAATAAGTGCAGAAGCTGCCTGTCCAACTGGCCCTGTGGGATCACTGAATGATGATGTGACAATGCAAGGGAATTCTCACATTACCGCTGATGACTCAATTATAATCGTCGGGTTACTCAGTCTGAGCAATCATATTCTTCCAGAAGAAAACGGGACTTCCTGTACACTTGCACATCCCAGACACCCAATCGGAACTTCTCCTTCAGGCCGCCTTTCTTCCGGAGGGGCTGCCTATGACCTACAAGCCCCGTCGGATCAGAAAAGCAAAGCCCACATTGGACCACAAACCTGTGATGTGACCCTGGTCGGGAGGGATGGTCAGCAGCGGCCGTGCGGAAAGGTCTACAAGAATGCTCAGAGCCTGTCGGTCCATAAAAGCAGCTATCACACCGGGCAAAAAGTCTGTGGCGTCACCCTGGTCGAAGGGGAAGGTCAGTCGCGGTTATGCGGGACAGTCTGTAAGAATGCTCAAGCTCTGTGGAATCACAAAAAGAAACACCAAACAGAGCAAAAAACCTGTGAAAAAATCGTGATTGGGAAGGATGGCCAGCCGCGATCATGCGGGACAGTCTGTAAGAATGTTCAAGCTCTGTGCAATCACAAATACAGATACCACTCAGAGCAAAAAACCTGTGAAGTGACGGTGATCGGAAAGAATGGCCAGCCACAGCCATGCGGGATGATCTGCAAGAATGTTCAATCTCTGTCGACCCACAAAAGAGGCGTACACAGCGGGCAACAAACCTGTGACAGAACAGTCTTCGGGAAAAATGGCCTACAGCAGCCGTGCGGGAAAGTTTGCAAAAGTTCTCTGGCCCTTTCACATCACAAACACAAAGTCCACAGCGGACAAAAAACCTGTGACATAATCACGACCACAAAGGATCATCAGCTGCTAACCTGCGGGAAGGTCTGCAAGAGTGCTAAAGCCCTGCTGGATCACAAAAGAAACTGCCACAGCGGGCAAAAAACCTGTGACGCAGAAATAGTCGGGGATGATGACCAGCCGCGGCCGTGCGGGGCTCTCTGCAAGAGTTCTCAGGCCCTGTCGTTGCACAAAAGCAAAGCTCACAGCAGGCGAAAAACCTGTGAAGTGACAGTGATCAGAGAGAATGCCCAGCTACAGCCACGCGGGACAGTCTGCAAGAGCACTCAAACCCTGTCAGATCATAAACAAAGAGATCGAAAACGCAGGCCTGATAGTACGTACCAGGATTATGGCCCCAGCCCTAAAGAAAGCAAAGTAACTAAGTAACGGGCGGATCCGGTACATGGCTTCAACGATGTTTTTTACCGGTGACACTTTTGCTTTTAAGAAAAGGTCTTTGCTAGCAGCCTGTCGGAATCAAGCGTCCGTAGCGAGGATTGCAAGAAATTGAGGATAAAAATTTCTGCTTCTGAGGAGAATAGCGAGCTATTTGACGAAGAAGCAGGAATTTTTATCCTCAATTTATTGCAACCGCAGTAGGACAGCCTTAAGTCCGACAGGCTGCTAGAAAACAGACTTATTTGCTTGATCTATCCTTCCTCTCTACCCACTGGAATACAAGGATAGAATTATTAGACACTCACTCCATACAGCACTGCTAATAATATTGTTGTCTGTCGTCTGTAAGGCCGAACTGTTCGCAGAGCGTTTTATTGTCGAGCTTGAAAATAATACAGGATTTTCAAACCAGAGTTTTTCTATAAAAAAGGACCAGCGTACACTGCCATCCCCCGTCAGGTATTGCCAATACAAACGGCTATTCAGAATCATATTCATCGCCTGATAAAAAACGACAGAGACCCGGCGGTTACCGGGTAAAAACGACCATTATTGAATCGGTTTACTGGCAATGGCTTTACGCCACTGATCTGCTAATGGGCTACGAACTTATTCTGAACACAAAGGACACCCCGCTAAGCTCCATCCCTTATTCATGGCCACCTGTAGAAGTAGTTATTGCAGTTGGCTGGCTTTTGAAAAACTATTGGAACATCAGTTTATCGTCGTTTAACCCGAACGCACAACAAAAAGCACGATCTATGCTGACACGGGGGGAGCAAGCGTTTGCCACCATCATTGTTGTGCCTGACTCTGGACTTAACAAACAACCACACCCACTGTCAGAATCATTCAGCGACCAAGTTTCAGGAGCAACAACCCAACATACAAGCACTTTCTTCACAAGTACCCGGCATTCCCGGTTTGGCGGCGGTGACAGAGGCTCTCAACAACCTCTGCACACTTTGGGTTTAAATTGTTTTGTCTTTCCCTGTCACGGCGTTTGCAGTTTCCGACCATCACCCGATAGAGGAGGGTCCGCTGAATGGCAGTTGAACACCGGGGAAAGTTCACCAGACAACCTCACAAACTCAGTAAGTGCAGGGGCAATCTATGCAACCGACCCAGCCGGAGCACCCAGTTATGATTTGACAGTGCACCGGAATTTGCCTGCCACCCCTGATGACTGGATTATAATCGATGGGCTACTCAATCTACGTGGTGACAGTCACCCCGAAGAGATCAGGATTTCCTGTATGCTTGCCCATTTGGCACGTCCAGCGGGCGCTTCACCTTCGGGTTGTCTTCCTTCCCGAGGCACTACCCATAGCCAACAAGCTCTTCCGGATCATAAAAGAAGAGACCACATCAGGCCACAAACCTCTGACGTGTCCGTAGTCGGGGGGGATGGCCAGCCGCAGCTATGTGGGAGAGTCTTTGACATCCTCTCGCCCCTGAAGGAGCGAGATTCCCGTTAGTCACCTAACAGGCTTCCTGTTTCAACACGCCTTCCCTAGATGGTTGCTTACGCAGCCATCCCCGTTCCAGTCGCTCCACAGGCTA
>NZ_JAGRPU010000033.1 GCF_024606225.1 Endozoicomonas sp. ISHI1
TAATTTCTGATTCAACCACTTGGCGGCCAGCGTTTCAGCGATAAAGCTGAGCTGTGTTTGAGTGGCGATGGTGTTCCCTTCGACACCATCATGCCGTGTCTGAAATTCTGACCAGAAGGCATTGGGATCACAGGCCTCATAAACGACCATTGACATGTGATTCAGCAAAGTGGCAACGAGCGGGTCAGCTCCGGGAGCATCGGCTAAAGTGGCAGGTTTGCCAGAAGTCCGGGGTAATGGTGACGAATTGATTATCGATTGCCTGATTAACAGGATGACACCGTCATCGTCATAAAAGATGTTCTGACCCGGCAAGTCTGAGTCAGCAAAGATAATGCGAATATTCCGGTGTATATGGTGCGGAAATAAATCTGACTGTTCTATTAACCAGAAGGCTCTGCCAATGGCTGTCTTGACAGCACTGATGTGCGCAGGCGTGGCAAAAGCCGACCCTGGCCGATCTATCGACAGAGTGATTTTAAACGAATCGGTATCAACAGTGGCCGAGTAAAACCAGCCATCGCTGGTCTCAAGCCACTGTCTTTCGGGAGGACGATTGGTAGGATTCGTATCAGTTTGATTGGCAGGCATACGTGAAGCTCTCCGGAACTAACAGGTAATTCAGGACTGGGCTGATTCCATTACGTTGCGGCGTCGGCGCTCAGGAGTGGGACATACAACGCACCGTGCGCCGCTTGTGTCGTTGTTATCAGCTAGCGCTTATCGTAGTCAAAGGTTGAGGAGTCGTCAGGTTTTGTATCATTCCCTGGCTGGCTGACGACATAAACGATGGGCTCCCGTCACTGCGATTGCCTGACAGGGCACTGAGGTCTTGCACCAGACGCTGGAAGTGCCGGTTCAGCTCTGTGTCGTTCAGGCTTGCCACCCCTTTCTGCTCACTCTTTACCATATCCGCGTCATTGTCGTTTTTCCCGCCTCCGGCCAGGCTGCTCAGGTAATTCACCAGCCGTTGTCCCCTGCGGATGATCCTGTTCAGAAAGCTGAGGGCTCCGTGATCTCCACCGCGACTGTCGTCTACGGCCAGTGCGCTCTGGTTGCTGTTGATCACCGCCATGGGGCTCAGGCTGACTTGTCCTCCTTTAAAGTGCAGGCTGGACAGTACGTCCGTTTTCACCAGCGCCAGCGTCTGGTTAGTGTGGGTGTTGATGATCCTGACGGTCTGGCTCCCGAGGGGCAGGGAGCTGTTGCTGTGGGCGAGGTGGCTGCTGTTGTTGCTCTGCTGCTCGTCACACTGACTGAAATCCACCTGCTCCGCGGTCAGGTCGGTAAAGAACAGTGCAGTGCTGTTATGGCCAGACAGCAGGCGTAAATCCGCCTTTGACCCGGACGACAGGAGGACATAATGCTTGCCATGGCCGTCTATTGTTCGGGCCGGTCTGCATGCCCGCAGGTCATAGACGTCATGGCCAACCCCACCGGCCAGGGGGCGGGTCCAGTCCACGATGGCTTGCCACAGGCTGCTGTTGCCGGGTGCTTCCAGCCTTCGGTTGTCACATCGATCGCTCCGTGTCCAGTTTGCCAGCACGTTTGGCCTTGCGGCTGTGTTTCCGGACGTCCCCAGCAGCAGCAGGTCATTACCGCCCCGCCCCGGGAAAGACCACTGCCGTGCATTGGCACTCACATACAGGACGTTATTACGGTCATTGCCCCTTGCTCTGTTGCCTGTGGCAGACGAGCTGATCACGGCGGGTATAAATGGCAATGGACGGTAACGGCTGTCGGGTTTCGGCCCTCTCACCTGAACACTGCCGGGTTCCCAGCCACACTGCCCTGTGCCAGTAATAAACACTCGTCGCATTATATGTATAGGGTTTAATGGCTCCAGCGTCAGTCTAATGCCGTCCATAGCCCGGTGTGTGACGATTTTTACTGGCCGGTCTTGCTCTTGCTGGATGTACAGGGGATTGCTGGCTGTGGCGTGGATGAATCGAAGGCGATCCGTCCGGTTGCCCACCGTTAATGGCATCACCACTCCCTGATCAGAGAGCATCACTCGTGCCGCCAGGTCGAATAATGGCAGCTCAAGGTCAATGAACGCCAGCGTCGTCGGTTGCAGGAAGTGGTTGTTCATTTTGGCCCAGACTTCCTGGATCTCGATCTCAGCGTCGCCTGTCGTAAACCGGGTAGACAGGACCAGTCTCTCGTCTCGGCGAGTGGCACGGAAGAGGAAGGCCGGTAAATTCAGTTCTATGCGGGTTTGTGCCTGGTCATGAACAGCGGTTTTTTCTCCAGCAAGTCCGGGATGGAGGATGATTCGGGCAAAAAACGACAGGTCGGTCTCATCCAGTTGAATCACATCCGAACCACCCTGGCCCTCCACCACGACCCCAAACCGTTGGCGATTGCCCTCCTTGACAAAGGCTACCTGGTGCTCGCGGTAGTAAGTGTCCAGCTGCAACGCTTTCAGGCTGATCCGGTCGGCTCCGGATGTCCCTGACAGCAGCAGGCCCTCAGCCATCACGGCCACCCTGTCAAAGGTGCCCAGGGACTGATAGCCCATGGGGTTGATCTGGTAAAGCATTTGGTGGTTTGGGCTATAAACAACCGTAGCCGTAGGCTGAAGGAACCAGAAATTTCGGGAGATGTTTTTTTTCCAGACGCCGGTGGTTTGTCCAATCAGTTGCTGAAGACCATGCTCCTTGTCAGGCAGGCCGAACAACAGTCTCTGTTGACCAGAATGCCTGCCCCAGTACTCCACCCAGGCCACCTGGGTTGAGGTATAGCCGGGGCGAAGTTTGAGAGCGATCAGTCTGGTGTCGGCCCGCCGTCGAACGCCCATTGGCACGGATCTCAAAGCCCGGTTGAAATCCAGCCAGGTCCGGTAGCTTGGGTCACCGGAGGCTTTTCTGGGCCCCATCAGGCTGAGGTCCAGCGCCACCAGGGCCAGATGTTTCCGATTGGCCAGGTATTCAGCCTGCGGGGTCCGAATTTGCCATGCCTTGGCACCGGGTTTCCACTGGTAGTGTCCTCGCAATTCGATGCCGTCCGGCAAGGTGTAACGGCAGGGAATGGAGAGCAGGGCATTAAACTCGCTGGGTATCCCGGTCAGAACGGCACCAGCCTTCCCGCAAAAGGGATGACCTTTGGTACCCTGATCAGGCCGGGTAAAAAACTGGAAGGCCTGCTTTTTGCGGGTATCTGAGAGGGCGAGCAGCTGACCGTCTTCATTGACATTGACCATAATCTGGAATCGGTCGCGGGTTTTAGCCGCCAGCAGGGTGTCATCGTCCGGTAAGTACCAGAAATCCAGTTCCCTTAAGGGGCTTAACAGGGTGTGGTTGGTGACCGGTGTTGTCAGGGGCAGTGGCAACAGACCCACCGTTGCTGAGAACTCCTGCCGGGCCTGTGCCACCTTAGTGCGCAACTGTCCCTTGAGGTCACTGATGAACACCTGGGCACTGGCGTTGGTCCAGGCCGTGTCGGGGTGGTCCAGGGTTACTTTGGCGAAGACCAGATTGACCAGTTTGCTCAGATCCAGGCTCGTCATCGCCACGCCGGATCGTGGGGTGAACTGGCGCACACTCAGGGTATCGTTAGACTTGGCGACGGTCTGCCCGGTGGCCTTGACTTGCCAGTGCGCAAAGGATTTTGATTCCACCGGCAGGATTTTGCTGACCAACCGGGTGTTGTCCCAGGTCTTGTCCGGTATCCATAGCTGGAAGCCACTGTGGGTATCGGCCAGGAGACTGCCGGAGTGCGCCTGCACACGGGAAAAGACCCGGTGGCTGGCCATCTCTGCCACCGTCCGCTGCTCGCCCGCCGGGCGGATCACCTGCAAACCGGAGCTCAGCCGCTGGATGCCCGCAGGGCGATTTACGTCGGTGCTCAGGTAATACAGGTTGCCGGAATGCTGACTGAATAAAAGGTAGTAGATCTGCTGGCCCACTACCTTGTGCACTGGCAGGTGGTTCTTGTGCAGTTGCTTCTGGACAGGCTCACTGATCTGCAGAAGACTGCTGCCGTCGTCCCCATAGATCAGCCGACCGCCGTCCAGCAGGCTGCTCAGGAAGGCAATATAGGTTTGGGTGGACCCGTCATAAAAACCGGCCCGCAGGATACGTCGACTGTCGTAACTGTCGACGACCTGAAAGGGAATCAGCCCTTTGTCTGTTGCCGCTATGGGGGTAGCGCTGAGCTGGCTATCCAGAGCCTCTGCCGCAATCACACGGTGAGCCAGCTGACCGGATCGGGTGGCCGTCAACAGGTAATAATAGGGGGCCTCAAACACCAGCAATTGGGAGTCATCTTTGCCCGGCACTGTCCTTGATACCTTGCGACCAAACACGGCGCCCTGCTCGCTGGCGTCAAACTCACGAAAATGCCGGATGCCCTGGTTCAGGGCACTGGCGTTCCTGAATAACACCTGACTGTTGACGGAGTCAAAAAAATAGTAGCCGATGGTCGGGTTCCCCTGTACCGGTTGTAACCGGTCATTGGGGACGATGAGCTGGATTTCCTTATGGTGACGGGTATCGTACCAGAGCTTCACCCGGTCTAGCTTATCCCAATCAGTTTTGGCCAGTCCCAGCTTGTTGGGGAAACAGGAATAGGGTGTTTCAAGATATTCTTCGGCCTTTTTTTGACAGTACTTCTGGTATTCCAACCATTGCGGGTTCAGCTTAGACACGCTTCCGGGTGTTACATCACGGAAACCGATCACCACCCGCCCGTGAGGTCTGATCCACTGCACTGGCGCCCCGTCCATGCAGCGTGCAAGGAACGAAGTGTTGCATTGCTTCAGTTCCAACGGCAGAAACCGGCTGGCAGCGGTGTTATGGGCCGTCATTCTGAGCAGTTTCTGTGCCCTTGGCCCGCTGTTATTCAGTTCGCTATTGTCGTATAAGCGGTGAATCACTTTGCGATCCACTTCGCGATCCACTTCGCGATCTGGTGGCAGCCACTCAAATCGTGCGTTAGCATTCTGGACTATTACTCTGTAGGGGGCGTCCGGTGTCGGGGCAGGAAACTGGAAACGGGTCTCACCCAGTGTGAGTGTCCAGGTTTTTTTGTTCTGGTCCAGCCTGGATGAACAGCGTTGCTTCCAGCCGCCCCCGGCAAGGCAGCTATAGGGGAGCGGCCCATTGTAGTTCAATACCCAGGTAGAGGCCGTCTTGCCACGGGGGTGAATGCGGATGAAGTGACCACCGTTGGACATCAGGAGGTAGGTGTTGCCAGCCCCTTCAGGGCTGTACAGGTCGTAACTCAGCAGCCGGGTGAATTCGGCAGAGATCTTGCTAAAGACGATGATGTAATTTCTTTTATCTAAATCCAGGCGGCTGCGTGAGGAAAGGTACTTGAAGTCGCCCGCACGGGTGAACATCTGGCCAATGTATTTATCTGTGTGGACGATTGTACGTTTAGAACTAAAGTGTTCCCCGCGATATTGGGTGAGCCTGATGTTTTTCACCTTTTTCTGGTATAACCGTTGCAGCTTGTCATTGCCGACGGCATCCAGAAATTTCGCTCCGGGAGAACGGCTGTCTGGCGCACTCCCTCGAGAGGTCTGGTCAAATTGGTCGTATAAGAGCTTGACCTGCCACTCGGGCACAGAAGGCATTAAAATCATCTTTTTGTCGGCCATCTGATCCAGGTTGTGGAACACCCCGTTTCTGCATTGGTACCCGATTAAACGCGACTCTGTCCGGCACAATGTCTTCAGGGCATCCTCGATCAGGTTAAAGGGAACCTTGGAGTACTCCAACCGGTTGATGTCGCTGGCGCATTCATGGACGGGGCCGTTCTTTACATAGGTCGTATCCTTACACTTGGCCCAGTCGTTTTTTTTCCCGGCGATGAAGGTTTGCGAGAATGAGAAGCCGCCCCCGAAGGTCAGGGTCCGGTTCACCAGGTCGATGGACTTGATGTTCAGGGTCAGGAGATTTTTGCCATCCCCGCTCATCAGAGCATTGAGGGTCTGGTTTTTGGCCAGGAAGCTTGTGGGGTCCAGTTGGGCGTGAATCGGGTTAAAGATGTGGACCGCCTTACCCGAGGCGTCCCGTAATTTTTTATAGATCAGCTTGTTTAACTTCCTTTGATAATGTCGATTAAAAATACCCCTGACGAAGTGCATGATACCGTCAATGATGAACCCGGCAGGTCCGGCCAAATCTGAAAGGATGGAGACAGCGGTATCCACCGACTCGAAGATCACCCTGGATTCCATGAGTTTCTTGACTTCAGGGTCTTTTTCTTTCTCATATTCCATCACGGTCAGGGTGAGACTGCCTGCTGACACGCCGAGACCCAGAACGGGTAAAAAATGTCCAGCTTTTTTACCCAGCACCTTGGCCCTTTTCAGCCCCCCGGACAACTTGCCCGAATGGGTACCGGGTAGCTTTGGCGCGGTCTGGCTGGAAGAAAATGGCTGCTTGAAGGTTGGGGTGAACAGCTTGAGCCCCTTTACCCCAAGAGAGGTCAGGTCAGCCCCTTCCAATGTCACTGCGGCATAAAAAAGTGTCTGGCGCCCGATATGAATCTGCCGTTCGGTGTCCGTCATATTCTGGGTCGGAGTGTTTTTGTAATGATGTCCCACGGGGGCAATCCCGGCGATCAGGTCGTGAAGACCTATAAAAGACCTGAGTCTTTCCAGACCGCCGGTGGCTGTTTTTTTCCCTTTGACCTGCGATGGTGATGGACGACCGGCATTCTGGAGAAAGCCCTGAAAGCGCTTAAAGGCTGCGGACGTAAAGTGGATGTTCTTTCGGGCCAGGGTATCGGGCTCCATAAAGTCCATGCGCCAGCCCTGGCCATCCCGACGGAGGGTATCCAGCATGGGAAGGATGTTATCGGGGAGTGAGTGCCGGGTTTTAAGGCCTTTGAGGGTGGTGTCAAAATCCAGCAGTCGCTGCCTGAATTCGCTTCGTTCCCTGGCGACAGCGGATAGACTGTTCACCGTATCTGTCTGGGGCTCCGCGGGCACTGAAAGGCGGCTGGACGGCAAATTCCGGAGGGCTTTTGAACCCGTTGGCCGGGGTGGTATCAGCACTTTGGTTTCGCCGGGAAACAGCCAGTACTCAGGTCGTCCGGTGGCCGGGGAGCGCAGCACCAGGGCTCCTATTGCCGGGCGGTCCTTTGGCATCAGGCGCTTGGTATCCCTCACCAGTCTTTTGAAAACAGAATTGCTGTGGCTCTGGGGCTCGATCACCAGCTTGCCCACCAGGGGCTTGCCGTTAGCAGGCGCGCGGGCGATGAAGGTTTTCAGGGCATTCAGGACGTTGATTCCACTGGAATGGTTGCTACCGGGAAGATCACTGACGGTCAGGCTGCTGATGTGGCTGTCAGCGGTGAAATCTTTGACCAGTGTCGTCAATGCCCGGGTGATCAGTCTGGCTGGCTGGCCTATCACAGTGACCTGGTTGCCGTCTCCCCCGGCAATGGCCGACTGCACCCGGCCCTCGGGAGTGAGCAGCACATAACCGTAAGAGGGAGTGGCTTTCAGCAACAGGGGCTGGCCACTCAGAGTCCCGGCTTTTATTTGTTGTTGGGCCCGGGTAAACGAGGCGTTGTCCAGGGCAATGACGTAGTGCTTGCCCCGGGTGCGTGCCAGGTCTGCCTTGCCTTCCTTGCGACGGAGGTCTGTGTAAAATATCTGAAGCCGCGAGAGCGTCGAATCGTTGGCAGTATCAAGCAGGGCGATATCGGTGGTGCGGTCCCGGATATAGAGTTGGGTGTTAGCGTCGGACAGTAACCGGAGGGCACTGGCCAGCTCTCTAAGTCGGGCTTCACAACCGCCGGTATCGGCTGATCTTCGACGCCTGCTACAGGAGCCCGATGGCAGGTTTGTGAAAACGCTGATGTTGTTGAAATCATTTTTGTATATCGCGTTAAGCGCGGCGACATCCTTTATCTTTGTAAGATCGAGGGGGAAGATATCGTATGACGTTGCCTTTATCCGTCTTTTGAGGTTTTCGAAGGCCCTGTTCTTTGCTTCTTCACTTTGGAAGGTGTTCATTTCCCGCTCAAGCAGGTTGACTTCGTTAGATTCGGTGAAACGCCTCTCGTAGCGAGCAAGCCATTCCCTGTAAGATGAAGACAGCAGCGCCGTGCGGAGTGTGTCTTCCAAACGATCAGTTTCTTTCTTGTCCGGATTGACGAAAGCCACTTTTTCAGTCGCCGGTTGCGCAACTAATCCATGTAAGATCGCGCTTTGAAAATCATCGTGTAATGAGTAGTGTCGAGCATCTTTTCTGGGATCTTGGGGATCATAGTCGTTTGTGGACTTGCGCACCTCATCTTCCGATAGGTCAGAGGCAGATTCACCTTCGGTCGAACTATCCACTCTATTTGCTTCGAGTCCGTCATCGTTGAACTCAAGTTCGAGTATGGCTTTGACCAAAATTTCTTTGAGTCCTGAATCGATAGACTCATGTTGCAATATGGTTGCGACCAAATTCTCCTTGATACTGGCATCGATAGGCTTATTTCTGACGATGACTCCGATCAAATCCTCTTTGAGTCTGGCTTCGATAGACTCATGCTCGAGTATGACTTTGATCAAAAACTTTTTGGCTCCGGTATCGGTATTCTTAACTTCGGGTCTGGTATTGGTGTGCTCAACCTCGATTCGGGTGCCGGTAAACTTAATTCGGGGATCGAGGGAGGCCAACCCGAATCTGGCCTGGTATGCAACGATGCTCTCTTCGTTCAGGGTAAAAACAATACGGTTGAGTTCAGAATGGGGTGCATCTGCAGAGGTTGACGGCCTATCAGGATCAACGGCCGTTTGTTGAGGAATGCTTGCTGACAGCGATCCCCTAACCGCAACAGCTGAATTTGCAAAGACACCTTCTTTGGCCAACTCCCTCAGAACTTCAGGTATAACATAATCTTTTTGGCTGGCATCCAATGTACCCTCAAAACCCGGAATGTCTTGTGCAGAGTTATCAAAAAAGAATACTATGCTTTGAACGACGGTATTCTGGGGGATTGCCGTACTTAAATGCGATGTTAGCTCTGCCACTATTTCCCGTGAGTAGGAAGAAGAACGTTCATTCGATATATCGGGGAAATAAAGAGTTCCAGTGATTATGACTTTAGTGTCTCTGCCAATTTTATTGAGTGGTACGCCTTTTATTGTTTTAAGTTCTTTACTTCCCTCTGGAGCAGTTTTAACAACGTCGTACAAAACGCTATTTTTTTCAGTGAGATACAGTTTATAAAGATTAGAAGACTTTGTTAAAGATTGGCCTTTATCGTTCGAGTTATCAGAAAAGTTAAGTATTATTAGTTTGTCGTAGGGTTGTTCGGGCACTATTTGTAAGTCGTCAATATCAGGGTCGTAAGACTTCCTGTTATAGAAGGGGGTGTTTGCCAAGAAGTTATCAGTTAGCTGAATTGAAGGTCTTTCTTTTAAATTTATGTTTATTAATCTTTCAAAAGCTTCGTAACCCAATTGATCGATAATGTGGTCGTCAGTCCCTTTGGTATCATCTGCCAGGGCAGTTAACATCGTTGTAACTTTATCAATGTTATCGCTGGAGACAATGACATTGCTTTCTCGATAAAAATTTTCGATCTTCTCCCTTGTTTTTGATATGAGTTCTTGTTTACTTATTGCTGACTTTCTTAAATTTTCTGCAGTTTCATGAAGGAAACGGGTTTCATCAAGTATCATTTTTAATACTGAATTTCTTGATCTGGATGTCACCATTATTGGTTGGATTGAAGCATCAAGAGATCGAGGAAAAATATTATCCTCAAAATTTACTTTTTTATTTAAGAATAATCTATGACGGTTGCTTCTTTTTAAATTATATTCTTCCAGTTCATGGAATAGATCACCCATGCTGGTGTTCTCTATGATATCTTTGATCCGATTAAACTCTTCCTTCGGAAGGATTGTGTCGTATCTATCAAAATAAGGAGCAGGGTCTGTAATCATTCCATCTGAAAACATTTTTTCTAAAAGAGCACGTATCTTGGCTCTGTCGAGCTCCTTTCTATCCTCATTACTTGCTGCCATCCCCGATATAGGGTTGAGCGAATCGCTTCTTTTTAGAAAGGGCTTACTCTTAAGCTTTGGCATTAGTCCTTTATCAATATATACTCCTCCAAGATCATATTCATGATACAGTCCTATAAATCTTTCGATTGTTAACGTGTTACTAAAGCCTAAACTGTACCTGATATATTGACTATTGATTTTTTCAAAATGACTGGTCTCTCTATGAACGTGAGCATTGCTGATGGATGTTTCAATTTGATTTAAGGCTGTATTGATTTTGGTCAGTTGGCTGGTAAACGCCTCCTTTACGTTATCTGAAAAATCAGATTTCTCTATATCCAGACTTTCTATGTCAGCGTCTTCACCCATAAAATGATCGACTTTTGCCCAGATGCTATCTCTCAACTGCGCAAGATCAGCAGGGTAATCTTTTTCAATAGTTATTTTGTTTCTCTCAGAAAAAAGCAGCGAATATAGAATTTTTTGGTATATCAAACGTTTGGGGGCCCATACATGGATTGTATGGTCTGTGTTCACCTTGGCCCATATTATCAGAAAACTAAACTCCCAGCCTGCAACAGGGCCGACGATAGTAACATGAATATTCTTGGGTATTTTGTTGATTGGAAGTGGCATGATAATACCTGATAGATTGAACTGCATGAATTTCGGAAGGGGCGCAATACCTGGCTTCTCAGCGGCGTGATTCAGAGGAGCTTAAATGTATAAAAATTGCAACACGCAGTTTAGTACAGGATTCAGTTACGCTCCTCTGCGAATTTGCACGCCTTTCGTGATCGAAAATGGAGGTCAACAGGGCGAATGTGTCCATACAGATGACGTTGAAAAGTGGCAGGCTGAAAGCTTATGGTTTTATTTACGTCAGGTGTTGTTTTTGTCTCCACTGTGCGAGCCAGAGTGAAGAGGACGTCCACGGATTTTCGCTGAGGCACACTGGCCTGCCGGGGATTCAGAATCGTGACAGCCTCTTTACGGTGGGGACTCTACGTTTTGGCAGGCGTTGCAAGAGTGATGATTGTGAAATAGAGGATCATGTTTGAAAGGTATTCAGTGGCAGTGTTTTGTTTCAGTGGTCCGTAGTGGACCACTGGAACAAAATGATCAGGTCACATCAATCATGGTAACACTGCCATCCGGCATCACTTCGGCCATCTGACCCTTGGGTTCTTCCATCAGGAACAGGGTTAAGAAGCCCAGTACTGCGGTGCCTGCGATAACCATAAAGAAAGTGGAGTAGTCTACCAGAGACAATACCGTCAGGTAGAAGACAGCCCCTACGTTACCATAGGCTCCGGTCATACCGGCAATCTGACCTGTCAGTCGACGTTTGATCAGGGGGACGGCTGCAAATACGGCACCTTCACCGGCCTGCACAAAGAAGGAGCAGGCCATAGCAGCAACCACAGCCAGAACCAGAGGCCAGCCGGAGTCTATGATGCTCATCATGTAGTAACCACCGGCCAGCCCTGCAGTCAGAACAAGCAAGGTGATCTTACGACCAAACTTGTCGCTCAGTAATCCTCCACCCGGACGAGACATCAGGTTCATAAAGGCATAAGCGGAAGCTACCAGACCTGCCATGACCGGATCTAATTCAAAGGTATCTGCGAAGAACAGGGGCAGCATAGAAACTACTGCCAACTCTGAGCCGAAGGTGGCGAAGTAGAGCACGTTCAGAACAGCCACCTGCTTGAACTGATACTGGTGAATGGCTGGGACAGGCTCGGAGAAAATCTGCTTGTTAACCTGCCAGACTTTCCAGGCGTCAAACAGATAGATGGCCGTCAGGCCTGCATATATAGCCGTTGAAATCCCGGCACTCAGCATGGCAACACCTTTTGGTGAAAGCTTCCAGGTCAGCAGAGCCAGTGCGGCATACATGGGTATCTTCATGATCAGCAGCAGGACAAAATCGCCCTTGCTGGTGACTTCCATGGCACCAATGTTCTTGGGCCGGAAGTAGGTGGAGCCTTTAGGGGTGTCAGTGACGTTCATGTAGAAGACGACACTGAACAGCAGGGAGATTAATCCGGTCAGGCCGATTGCGTAGCGCCAGCCATCTTCTCCACCAAAGAGCAGGGCAATGGTGGGCAGAGACATAGCGGCAGCGGCAGAACCAAAGTTGCCCCAGCCACCGTAAATCCCTTCAGCGGTACCCAGTTGGCGGGCCGGGAACCACTCAGACACCAGACGAATACCGACTACAAAGCCTGCACCAATAGTTCCCAGCATAAAGCGGGCTATGGCGGCCTGGGTGAAGTCATCCGCCAGGGCATACATAAAACAAGGAATACTGCAGATGGCCAGAAGTCCGGAATAGACTTTTCTGGGACCGTAAACATCGGTGAGCATACCAATGATGACTCGAGCCGGAATGGTGAGGGCCACGTTCAGAATCAGCAGGGTTTTAAGTTCTTCACGAGTGAGGCCCAGAGACTCAGAAATAGCCAGGGCCAGTGGCGCATGGTTAAACCAGACCACAAAGCTAATAAAGAAGGCAATCCAGCTAAGGTGCAGAATCTTGGTTTTCCCGCTAAATGAAAACAGGTTAAACGAATCGGGGTTGCTCATACATCCTCCTTGTTTAAGAGATTTCCCAATCAAAAGCAAACATCAGGCCAATATGGTAAATGCTTGAATTTAAGTTGCATTTTTATTCGTTTTTAATGAATTTTCTCTTATGTATAGGGGAGTCCTTTATTTAAGTATGCAAAGTCTCTAACTATTATTTTTCTTCTCACCAAAATGGTGCTTGTCAGCGGTTTGGTTATTTCCGGGTGCATTATTTTTGTGCAGGCACCTGGATTGCCCCGAGATATACTCCTGTTTTTTAGCGTGTTTTGAAAGTGGGCACGACAGTTGCTTAAACACAACCATCAGAAAAGAGGCTGGCTCTAATGGATGTAGTTGTTCCGGCCCAATGCGTCACATTGAAGAGGATGTCCGAGATGATCGGAAAAGAAACCCTGGTGGTAGTCGGTAATGGTATGGTCGGTCACCGCTTTCTTGAGAAGCTGGTCGACGCCGGAGGCCTGAATCGTTTCGAAGTGGTAGTGTTTGGCGAGGAAGTCCGTCCTGCCTATGACAGGGTTCATCTCAGTGAGTTTTTCACGGGGCGCTCTGCGGAGGACCTGTCTATGGTTTCTGAAGGCTTTTATGAGCAGGAAGGCATCAATCTTGTTCTTAATGAAGCCATCATATCGATAGATCGTAAGTCCTGTGAAGTAAACACGGCCAGTGGCATTACTCAAAAGTACGATCAGTTGGTACTGGCTACAGGCTCCTATCCGTTTGTTCCTCCTGTGCCCGGGCACGACCGTGAAAACTGTTTTGTCTATCGCACCATCGAAGATCTCGAAGCTATTAAGGAAGCTGCCCGTAATGGCAGAGTCGGTGCCGTTGTTGGCGGAGGTCTGCTGGGGCTGGAAGCAGCAAAAGCGCTTAAAGATCTGGGGCTGGAGACTCACGTGGTTGAATTTGCTCCTCGTCTGATGGCTGTTCAGGTGGATGACGGCGGTGGTGCCATGCTCAGACGCAAGATCGAAGGTCTGGGGGTCACCATTCATACTTCCAGAAATACCCGTCAGATTGTTGATGGTGAAGGCGCTGTTCATCAGATGCAGTTCGCTGACGGCGAACAGCTGAATACCGATATCGTGCTGTTTTCAGCAGGTATTCGCCCCAGAGACGAGCTGGCGAAAAGTTCCGGTCTGGAACTGGGTGAGCGTGGCGGTATCGTTATTGATAACGACTGTCGTACATCGGATAAACGCATTTTTGCTATTGGTGAGTGCGCCCTCTGGAGTGGTCGTATCTTTGGTCTGGTGGCACCGGGCTACCAGATGGGGCAGGTGGTTGTGGATCAACTGACAGGCAGGGACGGTAATCAGTTTTCCGGTGCTGACATGAGCACCAAACTGAAACTGATGGGCGTCGATGTTGCCAGTATTGGTGATGCCCATGGCAATACCGAAGGTTGTCTGAGCTACCAGCTGATTGATGAAGAAAAAGAAGTTTACAAAAAACTGGTGGTTTCCAAGAATAAGAAAAAGGTTTTGGGTGCTGTTCTGGTCGGTGATGCCGAAGAATATGGCAGCCTGCTGCAAATGATGTTGAATGATATGCGGCCTCCGGAAAATCCAGCCGAACTGATCCTGCCTCAGACCGATGGCTCCGCTGCAACGGGTCTGGGTGTCGCGGCTCTGCCAGAAACGGCTCAAATCTGTTCCTGCTATGACGTCAGCAAAGGTGATCTGGTTAACGCGGTGGCCGGTGGCTGCATGGACATGGGCGCACTAAAGGCTGAAACCAGTGCCGGAACCGGCTGTGGTGGCTGTACGGCTCTGGTCAAGCAGGTTCTTGATCATGAACTGACTGAGCTGGGTGTTGAGGTTAAAAAAGATATCTGTGAGCATTTCCCTCACTCCAGACAAGAACTCTATCATCTGGTCCGTGTCGGTGAATTAAAGTCTTTCGACGAAGTTCTGGCAAAGCACGGTAAGGGGCGAGGCTGCGATATCTGTAAGCCCACCATTGGCTCCGTTCTGGCTTCCTGCTGGAACGAATATGTGCTTAAAGATCAGCATGCTCAAGTGCAAGACACCAACGATTATTTCCTCGGCAACATGCAGAAAGACGGTACTTACTCCATTGTGCCCAGGGTTCCGGGGGGAGAAATTACTCCCGATAAACTGATTACCATTGGTGAAGTAGGTCGCGATTTTAACCTCTACACGAAAATCACCGGTGGTCAGCGGATCGACCTTTTTGGTGCCCGTGTGGAACAGTTGCCGGAAATTTGGAAACGGCTTGTCGATGCAGGTTTTGAAACCGGTCATGCCTACGGCAAGTCACTGCGTACCGTGAAATCCTGTGTTGGCAGTACCTGGTGTCGTTATGGGGTACTGGACAGTACCAGTATGGCCATCGCCATTGAAAATCGTTACCGGGGTGTACGCTCTCCGCACAAGATCAAAATGGCTGTCTCCGGTTGTACCCGTGAATGCGCTGAAGCCCAGAGTAAAGATGTGGGTGTTATCGCCACGGAAAAAGGCTGGAACCTTTACCTTTCTGGTAATGGCGGTATGAAGCCGCGTCATGCCGACCTGTTTGCTACCGAGCTGGATGATGAAACTCTGGTTAAATACATTGATCGTTTCCTGATGTTCTATATCCGCACCGCTGATCGTCTGCAACGTACTTCAGTCTGGATGGATAATCTGGAAGGCGGTCTTGATTACCTGCGTGAAGTGATTATCGAGGACAGTCTGGGGATCTGTCAGGAGCTGGAAAATGAGATGACCTATCTGGTGGGTACCTATCAGTGTGAATGGAAAACCACCCTCTCAGATCCTGAAAAGCTCAAACGTTTCAATCATTTTATCAACAGTGATGAAAGCGACAGTAACGTAGTGTTTGTGAACGAGCGTGATCAGATTCGTCCTGCTACCCATGACGAAAAAATCGCCCTGAAACAGCTGTAAACGAAGCGAATAATAAGGAGACATTAACCATGACTCAAGTGCCCGCAGCCAATCAAGTGCCCATAGCTAATAAAGTTTGGACAACCGTTTGCAGTGAAAGTGATCTTATTCAGAACTTGGGTGTCTGTGCTCTGGTGGAAGGCGTTCAAGTTGCCCTGTTTAAAGTAGACGACCAAGTTTATGCAGTGGATAACCACGATCCATTCAGTCAGGCCAATGTTATCTCCCGTGGTCTGGTAGGAGATCTGGAAGGGCGTCTGGTGGTAGCGTCGCCCATTTATAAACAGCACTTTGATTTAAGCACCGGTCAGTGTCTGGAAGATGAAACCGTGGCGTTAAATACTTATCCCGTAGAAGTCGTGGACCAGAGGGTCCAGGTCTCACTGGTGTCGGTCACTATCGAGGCAGCCTGATATGACAGCGGCGTTACAGGCGGCGAGCGTCAGTCGTCATCCGTCATTGAAGCGAAAGCTGCTGGTGGTGGGAAATGGCATGGGCTCAGTTCGCTTTCTGGAAAAGCTTACTGAGCAGAATAGCCGTGAGTATCAGGTCACCGTTCTTTCTGAGGAATCCTGCCCCGGGTACAACCGGATTCAGCTATCCAAGTTATTGGCAGGCAGTGTCGATCTTCAGGGTATTCAACTGCAACCTGAATCCTGGTATCGGAACCAGGATATCAGCCTGTTTTCGGGCAGCGACTATCGGGTTGATGGTCTTGATCTTGAGTTGAAGCGAGTCGAGACAGTGGGTGGTCAAAGTTTTGATTACGATCATCTGGTTCTGGCAATGGGTTCTCTACCCAATCGTATTCCTGTACCCGGAGCTGATCTGAAAGGAGTTATGGCTTTCAGGAATCTTGATGATGTTGAGCAGATGCTTACAGCTTCATCCAGACCCCGGGCAAAGGCCGTGGTAATTGGCGGCGGACTCTTGGGTCTTGAATGTGCCAGTGGCCTCGCCAGTCGGGGTATGAAGGTCACCGTGGTGGATACCATGTCCATTCCTATGGCCCGACAGCTGGATGAAAAGGCCGGAAAGCTTTTGCAGAAAGCACTGGAAGAAAAAGGTATTGAGTTCCGTTGCAGTGCCATGCTGGATTCCTATACGGGTGATGATGGAAAAGTGACCGGCGTGCAACTGAAAGATGGCGAGTGGTTACAGGCTTCGCTGGTGGTAGTGACAGCGGGGGTTCGGCCCAACATAGAACTGATCAGAGGTACTGGTCTGGCGTGTGATAGAGGTATTCTGGTGAACGACAGAATGCAAACCTCAGACCCTTCAGTAACGGCGATTGGCGAGTGTGTGCAGCTGAACAACGATCTGTTTGGTCTTGTGGCGCCGGTTTATGGGCACGCTCAGGTGGCTGTGCATCGACTGTTGGGCTCGTCGGGAGAGCGGTTTGAGCCAGTTCCGATACCAACCAGCCTGAAAGTAGACGGTATTGATCTGTTTTCCAGTGGACAGTTTGTTGCAGAAGAGAGTGATGAAGAAATCATCATTGATGCTGCAGGAGTTGGCATCTATCGAAAACTGGTGATCCGTGATAACGAGTTGAAGGGGGCTCTGCTCTTTGGCGATGCTTCAGATGGTCTCTGGTATCAGGAATTGATGGAAACAGGGCGAGATATTTCAGATATCCGCGACCAACTTATTTTCGGCAAACGTTATCTGAATGCAGATGCACTGAAACACTAAGAAATTTCCAATGAAGGAAGTATGTCTATGGCTGACAGCATCGATATATGCAATCACCCTCAGCAAGTCATCAATACGACGTGTGCCTATTGTGGTGTTGGCTGCGGTATCAAGGCGACGGTCACCGATAAAGAGCTCCATCTGGTGGATATAGAAGGCCGGAAGAACCACCCTGCTAATTTTGGACGTCTTTGTTCAAAAGGCAGTGCACTCGGAGAAACGGTTTCTCTGGAGAATCGTCTCCTGACCCCTTATATAGGTGAGCAGAGAGTCAATTGGGATGTTGCCCTGGATGAGGTTGTTTATCGACTGAAAACCACAATAGAAGAGTACGGTCCTGAAGCGGTGGCTTTATACGGCTCTGGTCAATTACTGACAGAAGATTACTATGTGGCTAACAAACTGATGAAGGGTTTTATTGGTTCCGGCAACATAGACACCAACTCACGCCTTTGTATGGCTTCTACGGTAGCAGGTCAAAAGAGGTCATTCGGTTCTGATACTGTGCCTGGTAACTATGAGGACCTTGAATTAGCCGATATGATCGTGCTGGTCGGTGCCAATACAGCCTGGTGTCACCCGGTATTATTCCAGAGAATAAGGGCTGCAAAAGAGCAGCGTCCAGACATGAAGGTGGTTGTCATCGATCCTCGTGCCACTGACACCTGTGACATCGCCGACCTGCATCTTGCTCTGAAATCAGGAACGGACACCGCTCTCTTCAATAAGTTATTTAGCTACCTTGATAAGCACAATAAGTTGGATCAGGCATACATTGATCAGCACACCCAGGGTTTTAATGAGGCTCTGAACGCCGCCAGAAAAGTAGGGAGTTTTTCAGCGGTTGCCGAACTTTGCGGGATTGATAAAGCTGCTCTCAAGCAGTTTTGTGAGTGGTTTGCAGAGACCGGAAAAGTCGTTACTGCCTGGTCTCAGGGTGTGAATCAGTCCGTTGCCGGTACCGATAAAGTCAATGCCATCATCAACTGTCACCTGATTACGGGACGTATTGGCAAGCCGGGATCTGGGCCATTGTCACTTACTGGTCAGCCAAATGCGATGGGAGGTCGGGAGGTTGGAGGCTTGGCCAATCAGCTGGCTGCTCATATGGATTTTCACACGGACGATGTGGATCGGGTCAGGCGATTCTGGAAGGCACCGAATATTGCTACATCACCGGGTAAAACAGCCGTAGATTTGTTTAATGCCATGAATAACGGCGACATAAAATTTGTCTGGATTATGGGTACTAACCCTGTGGTCAGTATGCCTGATAGCAATACGGTGATCAGTGCCCTGAAAAAGTGTCCGACGGTCGTCGTGTCTGATTGCATTGAAAAAACAGATACTTCTGAGTTTGCCCATATCCGTTTGCCCGCCGCTGGCTGGAGTGAAAAGGACGGCACGGTCACCAACTCGGAGAGAAGAATTTCGAGGCAGAGAGCTCTGTTTGAACTTTCCGGAGCCGCCAGACCTGATTGGTGGATTATTTCGAAGGTGGCAGAAAAGATGGGGTTTGGTGACGCCTTTAATTATCAGAGATCTGCTGATATTTTCCGCGAACATGCCGCTCTCTCTGCTTTTGAGAATAATTCTAAGGGGCGTACAAGAGATTTTAATATTGGTGCTGTGGCTTCCATTTCGGATGCGGAATACGAAGCACTTGATCCATTCCAGTGGCCACTGGTGACAGGACAAACGTCTACTCAGCCACATACAAGATTGTTTGCTGATGGCGGCTTTTTCACAGAAACAGGTCGGGCGAATATTGTTTCAACGGAGTTTAGGGTTTCCTACCATCAGCCCAACGCCGACTATCCGCTGTTGCTGAATACTGGCAGGGTTCGTGATCATTGGCATACCATGACGCGTACAGCACTGTCGCCCAGGTTAAGTCAGCACATTGATGAGCCTTTCCTGGAAGTTCATCCTGAAGATGCTCAGAAGTACGGGCTGGCTGACCAGGGATTGTGTCGATTGACTACAGCCTTTGATGCCATTTTGGTCAGGGTTGCTGTCACACCTTCAGTGGGTAGGGGTAATGTTTTCATGCCCATGCACTGGACACGGCAGAACAGCAAAAGCGGTCACTGTGGTGTTTTGGTGAAGCCAGAGGTAGACCCCTGGTCAAAGCAGCCGGGTTGCAAGCACACTCCTGCCTGCATTGAAGCAGTTTCTCTGAAGCAACAGGCGGTTTTACTAAGTCGCAAAAAGCAGGACTTTGAGCCGTTTGATTATGCCACAGAGGTGAAATTCCAGCAGGGGTTCCGATATGAGGTGGCAGGCCAATCCATTGATTCTACAATGCTGGAGTGTGTCGGCTCAGGCAAGGAAAGAATTGATTACACTGATCTGAAGACAGGCAGTGCCCGTAGTGCCTGGTTTGCATCTGGCCAGCTGCAGGCTCTTCTTATTGTTGGAGAGTCATTGCCCGACAGTGATCGTGTATGGCTACAGGCTGCTTTTGAAAAAGAAGATATTCCTTTTTCAGAGCGCTGGCGATTACTGGCAGGCATTCCACCGAAGGGAGAAGATACTGGCAAAGTGGTTTGTGCCTGTTTTGGTGTGGGCGAGAAAACCATCTGTCGTGTGATTGAAGAGGAAGGCTTTACTGACCCTGTCGAGGTGGGTCAGTCTTTGAAGGCAGGAACAAACTGTGGATCCTGTATTCCTGAGATTCGCAAGCTGATTACCCATACAGCAGAGTTGGTATAGACACGCACTCTGTTCGTCCCGGGCTTGTTGAAGGTCAGTGGCACTGCACTTGGACAAGCTCTGTGCGAGCGGAATCAAGCATAAGATTCGGCGGCACTAGATAATACCTGAACAGACTTCATTTTCCTCTAATATCGGATATAGATCAGCATCAGGTAATTGATAATGCCACCATTCATTTTCAAGAGCGTCGAATCCAGCCACATTCATGGCGCCTGCCAGGATTAACCTGTTTTTCTGTGCGAGCTCGGTAATCTGGTCATTGCCATGGTGAGCTAATGGGCGGAAGTCATCCAGCTCTGTGCCCATTTCCAATGTATGTCCGAACTGATCAACCAGCGTGAGATCAACAGCTATCCCTCTGCAGTGGGTACGTAACCCGGTTTTCGGGTGGGACACATATTGAGGGTCCGGTACACATTGAAAGAGTTCCTGCTGGGCTTCCAGTGGGCGATAGGCATCCCATATTTTTAATTTGAGCCCCATGGGTTGAAGAACTTCAATGGCGTTTTGCAATCTGTTGGCGGCTTCTTCGTGCATCAGGCACAGAGGTTTTTTATAAACCTGCTTACCAGTGAAGTTCCTCGTGGTAGCGTAAACTATCTCGAGCAAAAGATCGTGACTTTGTGGTGTGACTTCAACCAGTGAGTGCGAGTTCTTCATAAATTAATCTGGCCTTCAGATATTTTTAACGCAGGGTAAGGATAATTGTCTGGAAAGCTCTTAAGATTCGGGCTTTACAGGTTTCAAAAGGTTGACAGCCAGAGCTGTTACCAGTGCACCGGCGATGGTGGCCAGAATATACCAGGGGCGACCATCGACAACCGGCAGAACGATCCAGCCACCCCAGGGAGCATGATTGATGACTTCGGCCATGAATCCTATTACATTGCCGGTAATTCCTCCCAGAACTATGGCGGGTATGACTCGTATTGGGTCAGCAACAGCAAAGGGGATTGCTCCTTCTGATATGCCTATCATACCCATAGCCAGAGCAGCCTTGCCAGCCTCTCGCTCTTCAGCAGAGTATTTCCCGGGGGAGAGCAGGGTGGCCAGCCACATACCCAAAGGTGGGGTGCAAATGGCCACCCCGACACCACCCATTAGATAGGGGTGATCTTGTATCTGAGTTTGAGCGAACAGGGTGGCGACTTTATTGATAGGACCGCCCATGTCAAAAGCGGTCATGCCGCCAAGAATGGCGCCAAGTGAAACCTTGGATAATCCCTGAAGACTATAGAGCCACTCGTTCAGGTGATTCATCATATTGGCGATGGGTTGTCCAATTACCCAAATTACCAATGCTGAGGTCAGAAACGTGCCTGCCAGAGGGTAGATAAAGATGATAGCAATAGGTCGCATGGTCGGTGGAAAGGGGATTTTCTTGAGGGCATTAACAATATAGCCTGCAATGAGTCCTACAATCATTGCTCCCAGAAAGCCACAACCGAACTGACCTGCCAGCCAGGCTCCAATCATCCCGGGTGCCAGAGCGGGACGGCTGGCAATGGACCAGGCTATATAGCCTCCGAGTACGGGGATAAAGAGGGTAAAGCCAGCAACCCCCATGTCCCACACATCTTTGAGTAAACCGGACTCCGGGGGTTCTCCTCTACCATGCAGCATGACAGACAATGAAAGAAGGACGCCTCCAGCCACCACGAAGGGAATCATATGGCTAGTACCTGTCAGCAGGTGGGACCTGAGCGTAATGAGCTCTGCTTTTACGCTATTCATCAATCTTACCCATTTTAGTCAATAATGCCTTCTGGTGTGCCTGACTGCCAGGATCTTCGGGTTTGGTCAACAGGCCCGGGAGCGGGTGGCTTTGTGTGATTCCGGATCATTGAATTTCGGTGTTTATCATCATTCAGACAGAAATGGCCAGAGAAACCATTTCTGAAAGGATTGGGTCTCATGGGTACCTGTCCGAGGTTTAAATGTGAAAGCTGAATTCTAGCAGCTCAGACGGATTGTCAAGTATGAAAGCGGGTTTTGCTGCTTCAAGGGTTGAGCGGTCGTGCCAGCCCCAGCTGACTGCAACGGGAATAGCTCCGGCTTCACGGGCCTCATTAAGGTCTCCTGAGGTGTCGCTGACGAAATAACAGGGCTGGTCTGGGTGCTGTTTCATCACTGTCCGGATTTTGTCCGTCTTGATGACGCCTTGCTCCATTCCCATAACTTCCCTGAAACACCCGATATTCTGTTTTGTCAGGAAATGTTCTGCCGCTTCGGTAAAGTTGGAGGTGATCAGGTAAAGGGGGTAGTGTTGAGCAAGGTGCTGAAGACTTTCACTGACGTCAGGAACAGAAGGGCACTCTTTCATAAACTTTAAGTGGGCGAGCCGCGCGCTATTCAAAAAAGCGGGCTGCATCCAGTCACCGGGGATTTGCTGGCCTAGCTTTTTGAAGAAATTGCCTTCAAAGAGGGCGAGAATTTGCGCTTCAGTCGCGAGGTTATCTGCGCCCATTTTGATCAGGATCTCTGACCAGTAATTGAAAAAGGGTCGCCAGGAGTCGGCAATCACGCCATCCATATCAAAAAGAATCGGGCAGGACATAAAAGCTCCAGTAGTCAGAGGGTGTTGCTCAATAAATGGAGAATACTTTCCTGTTACTTGTTTTGCTCCGATCGCAAACGGCCATTGAGCATCTCGACGGCCAGTGAAAACGCCATGGCAAAGTAGATGTAGCCTTTCGGGATATGAAAGTCCAGAGCTTCTCCTATCAAAGAGACACCCACCAGAACCAGAAAGGAAAGCGCTAGCACTTTGAAGGAAGGGTGGTTGTTGACAAATTCTCCAACAGGCGCCGCTGCAAGCATCATAATGCCTACCGAAATAACAATGGCGGTAATCATAACCCAAAGGTGTTCTGCCAGCCCTACTGCGGTGATGACTGAATCCAGGGAGAAAACAATATCGATGAGGGCAATCTGGATAAGAGTTATAGCATACCCTCTTGGTTTAAGGTGAGGTCCTTCATCTTCGCCGGGTTCAAGAGCGTCATGGATCTCATGAGTGGCTTTGGTGAGCAGAAAGAGCCCGCCACCGAGAAGAATCAGGTCCCGACCGGATAGGGCATGGTTGAACAGATGGAATAGCGGGGCAGTGAGTGTCATGATCCAGGTAATGGAGAGTAGCAGGAGGATCCTTGTGAACATTGCCAGTAATAGTCCCAGTCTGCGGGCATTGTTGCGTTGATGTGCAGGCAGTTTGTCGACAACGATTGTAATAAAAATGATGTTGTCGATGCCCAGAATAATCTCCAGGACGGTAAGAGTTGCCAGAGCAATCCAGGGCTCTGGGTTCAGGAAAAGTTCAGTCATTGTTTTATCGTATTAGCTCTATCGTACTAGCCGTTCATGCCGGGACACTACTCCCTAAGCTACTCATAGGTAATATCGGTTAAAAGTAGACGAGACTGAAAGCATCTAAAGAATGTTTTGGCCCTTGTCCGTTTGACAGGTTCAGCCAGCATTACGATTAATCAGTCCGGAACGATGTTTTTGGTCCCCCGGGAAATAGTGGCAGTCATGTTTCAAAGGCGTTGAAATGACACAAAAAGTCTGAGGCAGGTGAAACAGAGGAGGTCTGAAAGCCGATAATAGCACCGGCTTTCAGGAGGCTGCTTAGCGGTCAGATACCGGAATAAAATCTCTGGAAGTTTCGCCGGTGTAAAGTTGGCGCGGACGACCAATGCGGTATTCACCGCTGATCATTTCATGCCAGTGAGCAATCCAGCCCGGTGTACGACCGGTTGCAAAGATTACAGTGAACATCTCTGTTGGAATGCCCAGAGCTTTCAGAATGATACCGGAGTAGAAGTCCACGTTCGGATACAGCTTCTTCTCAACGAAGTATTCGTCTTCCAGGGCGATCTTTTCCAGACGCTTGGCGATCTTGAACAGAGGATCGTCTTCCAGGCCCAGTTCGCTCAGTACTTCGTCACAGGTCTGCTTCATAACCTTGGCACGTGGGTCAAAGTTCTTGTAGACGCGGTGACCAAAGCCCATCAGACGGAAGGGATCGTTTTTGTCCTTGGCGCGGTCAATGAACTCATCGATGTGTTTCTCATCACCGATTTCATTCAGCATAACCAGTACCGCTTCGTTGGCACCACCGTGAGCCGGCCCCCACAGAGCTGCAATGCCAGCAGCAATACAGGCGAATGGGTTGGCACCACTGGAGCCTGCCAGGCGCACAGTCGATGTTGAAGCATTCTGTTCATGGTCTGCATGCAGCAGGAAGATACGATCCATGGCACGAGCCAGAACTGGATTAACTTCGTACTCTTCACAGGGCGTAGCAAACATCATATGCAGGAAATTGCCACCGTAGCCCAGATCGTTGCGCGGGTAGACGAACGGCTGTCCGATGGAGTATTTGTAGGTCATAGCTGCCAGGGTTGGCATCTTGGAAATCAGGCGATAGGCGCAAATTTCACGGTGACGTTCGTTAGTGATATCCAGTGAATCGTGATAGAAGGCAGAGAGAGCGCCTACTACGCCGCACATCACGGCCATAGGGTGAGCGTCGCGACGGAAGCCGGAGAACAGGTCTACCATCTGTTCATGAATCATGGTATGACGCATGATGGTGTCTTCAAAATGCTTTTTCTCCTTCCTGTTGGGAAGTTCACCATAAACCAGCAGGTAGCAGGTTTCCAGATAGTCAGAGTGCTCAGCAAGCTGCTCGATAGGGTAACCACGGTGCAGAAGCACACCCTTTTCACCATCTATGTAAGTGATCTTTGACTCGCAGGAAGCTGTAGATACGAAACCGGGGTCGTATGTAAACAAACCGTTGGCAGTCAGGCCGCGAACATCAACAACATCTGGGCCGAGAGAGCCCGTATGTACAGGAAGTTCCAGTTGTTTGCCGTCAATCGAGAGGGTTGCTTTCTTTTCAGCCATCATAGGCTCCTGTCTTGCCGTTTATTCTGCCGTTATCTTAGTCTCGGACCCAAATTATTGTGCTCACAGAATAAGTTTTTTTATGGTTGGGCCCCTTTCACGGTTCGACCACTATAGGGCCAGAAATCTGTTTGTCAAACATGTGTGTCGTTGAAAAAGTCTGCGCAATAAACTCAGAGGTCTATAGTAAATTTGCTTAGTGGGTTAATCAATTGTAATTGAAAACCGAACTGTTTATACTTCACAGCCGAAGTCGTGGAGGGCTTCATGAGGGGGGGTGAGAAGAGAACGTTAACAACAATTAACGCGGTTTCTTAGCCTGCAGTCAGGGTGGCCTGTTCAGGTAAACCTGATGATAGAGGGCATGATCCCGAGTAGGTCATAACCTCTGGATAATGTTGCTGATTCAGCTGTGCACGCCTCGGGCGTTGGGACAAAAAACGTGAATAGCAAAAGACCTGTCAATCTAGACATAACCACAATCAAACTACCTCTGCCAGCTTATACCTCGATCCTGCACAGGATTTCGGGCATATTGCTATTTGTCGGAGTTGGTTTCCTGCTGTATGCACTGGACCTGTCGCTGTCTTCGGAACAGTCCTTTGCGAAACTGAAAACACTCATGTCGGGTGGCCCGGTCAAATTTATTGTCTGGGTGCTGCTTTCCGGTCTGATTTACCACTTTGTTGCAGGTGTCAAGCATCTGTTAATGGATGTGGGTGTAGGTGAAGGTAAAGAGTCAGGCAAGGCTGGTGCGATCATCACCATTATTCTGTCGGCTGTATTGATTGTGCTCGCGGGGGTGTGGGTATGGTAACCAATATTACCAACTTGTCTCGAAGTGGACTTTACGACTGGATGCTGCAGAGACTGTCTGCCATTATTCTGGCTGCCTATACGCTGTTTATAGGCGGCTATGTTCTTGTAAATCCCGGTCTGGATTTTCAGCAGTGGAATGGTCTGTTCGAACAGGCCTGGGTTAAGGTGTTTACCTTGCTTGCCATTCTGTCCATTGCTGCCCACGCCTGGGTAGGGATGTGGACTATAGCCACTGACTATCTGAATGCCCGTGCATTCGGAAGTAAGTCTGTTCTGATTCGTTTCCCCTTCCAGCTGATCTGTTTTGTTGCAGTATTCAGTTACATCGTCTGGGGCATTCAAATTCTCTGGGGGAATTAATCTATGTCGGCTCTACGTACACTGACTTACGACGCCATCGTAATCGGCGGTGGTGGCGCTGGCATGCGCGCTGCACTGCAACTGACTCAGGCGGGTATCAAGACGGCCTGTGTAACCAAGGTATTTCCAACCCGCTCTCACACTGTGTCTGCACAGGGTGGTATTACTTGTGCTATTGCCAGCGCAGATCCACAGGATGACTGGCGTTGGCACATGTTCGATACTGTAAAAGGCTCTGATTATATCGGTGATCAGGATGCTATCGAATACATGTGCTCGGTAGGTCCCCAGGCTGTTTTTGAGCTGGAGCACATGGGGCTGCCTTTCTCGCGTACAGAGGAGGGTCGTATCTATCAGCGTCCATTCGGTGGTCAGTCCAAAGAGTTCGGTAAGGGCGGTCAGGCTGCCCGAACTTGTGCCGCAGCTGACCGCACAGGTCACGCTCTGCTGCACACCCTCTATCAGGCCAATCTGAAAGGCGGTACTACTTTTCTGAATGAATGGTACGCTGTTGATCTGGTGAAGAATCAGAATGGTCAGGTGGCCGGTGTTATCGCGATTTGCATGGAAACGGGTGAGTCCGTTTATATCAAATCCAAAGCGACTGTTATGGCTACCGGTGGTGCCGGGCGTATCTATGCTTCCACCACCAATGCGTTGATCAATACCGGTGACGGAATTGGTATGGCTCTGCGGGCCGGTTTCCCAATGCAGGATATGGAAATGTGGCAGTTCCACCCGACCGGTATTCATGGTGCGGGGGTTTTGGTGACTGAGGGTTGCCGTGGTGAAGGTGGTTACCTGATCAACAGTGAGGGTGAGCGCTTCATGGAGCGTTATGCGCCCAACGCAAAAGATCTGGCTGGTCGTGACGTAGTAGCCCGTTCCATGATTCTGGAGATTTTGGAAGGTCGTGGCTGTGGACCTGATAAGGATCACGTTCTGCTGAAGCTGGATCATCTGGGTGAAGAAACTCTCAATCTGCGTCTGCCTGGTATTTGTGAACTATCCAAGACATTTGCACATGCAGACCCGGTTAAGGTGCCTGTTCCTGTAGTACCAACCTGTCACTACATGATGGGCGGTATCCCGACTAACGTGGGTGGCCAGGCTTTGTTTCCTGATGCTGAAGGCAATGATCAGGTGGTTGAAGGCCTTTACGCCTGTGGTGAGGCTGCCTGTGTATCCGTTCACGGTGCTAATCGTCTGGGTGGTAACTCTTTGCTGGATCTGGTGGTGTTCGGTCGTGCAGCAGGTATCCAGATAGAGAAAAACCTGAGAGAAGGTTTTGATGGTGTTGATGCTTCTGGTAGTGATATTGAGGCCGCCATGTCTCGCCTGGATCGTCTGAATCAGTCCAGTAGTGGTGAAAAAGTTGCTGACGTTCGTAAGGATCTGCAAAACACCATGCAGCTTTACTTTGGTGTATTCCGTGAAGGCGATAGCATGCAGGAAGGTCTGAAAAAGCTGAATGAGCTGGGTGAGCGTCTGGAGAATGCTCATCTGGAAGACAAGAGCCAGGCGTTCAATACAGCGCGTATTGAAGCACTTGAGCTCGAGAACCTCTATGAAGTAGCTTATGCTACTGCGGTTTCCGCCGAAGAACGTAAGGAATCCCGTGGTGCACACGCTCGTAACGATTTTACCGAGCGTGATGATGAAAACTGGTTGGCGCATTCCCTATACTTTCCGACTGAAAAACGGGTCGGCAAACGTCAGGTTAACTTTGCACCAAAGACCATGGACGCTTTCCCACCGAAAGCCAGAACCTATTGAGGAGGAGGCAGGAATATGTTGGGTAGTTCGTTAAGTGTTAGCGTCTATCGCTACAACCCGGAGGCTGACTCCAAACCTTATATGAAAGACATTGAGGTAGATATTCCTGAGGGCAAAGACCTGATGGTGCTTGATGTATTGAACCTGATCAAGGAGAAGGACGAAACACTGGTGTATCGCCGTTCCTGTCGCGAAGGTGTTTGTGGCTCGGATGGTATGAGTATCAATGGTACCAATGGTCTGGCTTGCGTAACCTCCCTGTCGGAAGCCATGGGCAGCAAGAAAAAGTTGATACTACGCCCGCTGCCGGGTCTGCCAGTCATCCGTGACCTGATCGTGGATATGAGTCTTTTCTACAAACAGTACGAAAAGATCAAACCGTTTCTGATCAATGAAGAGCCAGCACCGGCTATCGAACGTCTGCAGAGTCCTGAAGACCGTGAGAAACTGGATGGCCTGTACGAGTGTATTCTCTGTGCATGCTGTTCTACCGCCTGCCCATCTTTCTGGTGGAACCCTGACAAGTTTGTCGGCCCGTCCGGTCTGCTGCAGGCGTATCGCTTTCTGGCTGACAGCCGTGATACTGCGACTGAAGAGCGCCTTGCAGATCTGGATGATCCATTTAGCGTGTTCCGCTGTCGAGGCATCATGAACTGTGTTGCTGTATGTCCAAAAGGTCTGAATCCAACCAAAGCTATTGGTCATATTAAACAGATGCTATTTGATAGTGCCACCTGATCTGGTACCTTAGCAGACTGATGCCAATAAACAGGCAACAGAGGTCTCTTATATTGCTGCATAAGAGGCCCACTGGAAGGAATGGCTGTTGGGGGCGAGCTTTCAGATATAAGTTGAGGCTGGTCCCTTGGCATGAAATGTGCGCGTACTGTGTGTGCGTACGTTTTTTTCTATCAGCAGCATCTACACTGATTCTCAAATTAAAGATTCGGAGGCTGATACCAGAGTTTTGGAGAAGCGAATGATCCGAAGTGGAATTTCTTGCTATAGTTGCACTGTCGCACGAATTAGGTGGAACTGTAGTTTACTCTAGAGTCTGGCTGACTACTGACCCCATAACCTAATGACGGGCAGGGCAGGCAGGTTTTAATAGCGGGGCGGCCGGTCGATCACCGGTCTATCTGTGGGGTTTGAATAAGCGGGGGAGGCGAAAGTCCCGGTTTTCAGCGTTTTGCCTGTCAGGAAAATGGACAGCAGGCCACAGTGCGACTCTCATGATTAGACAGCCCTTCATTCACGGGGTAGTGATGATGCAAGAAGGTGTGATGCAGCAAATGTGGGATACCTCACATATTTCCGGGGGGAATGCTGCATACGTCGAAGAACTATACGAACAATTCCTTCGTGACCCGAATTCGGTCTCTGAGGAATGGCGTGATTATTTTGAAAAACTTCCTCAGGTCAACGGTGGTGGTCCGGACGTGCCTCACTCGACCATTCAGGAGAATTTTGTCTTGATGGCGCGTCAGCGCCAGAGCACCCGCCCAATCGAAGCCGGAACCATTTCCAGTGACCATGAGCGTAAGCAGATTCAGGTACTGCGTCTGATCAGTGCTTTTAGAATCCGGGGGCACCAACAGGCCCGAATCGACCCTTTGGGTTGCATGCAGCGCGAACAGTTTCCCGATCTGAGTTTAGAGTATCACGGGCTTAGTGAAGCAGACCTGGACACTGAATTCCAGACCAGTACCATTTTCATCGGTAAAGAGCGTGCGGTACTGCGTGAGATTATCGATTCCCTCGTGGCGACCTACTGCGGTTCGATTGGTGTTGAATACATGCATATCGTCAACACTGAAGAGCGTCGCTGGTTTCAAAGCCGCATGGAAAGTGTACGGGGTCGACCTGAAGTGGGCTTTGAAGGTCGACAGCATCTGCTGGAGCGTCTGACAGCCGCAGAGGGTCTGGAAAAATACCTGGGTACCAAATACCCGGGCACCAAGCGGTTTGGTCTTGAAGGAGGGGAATCCCTGATTCCTATGCTGGACGAAATTATCCAGCGTTCTGGTTCTTATGGTGCCAAGGAAATCGTCATCGGCATGGCTCATCGTGGGCGCCTGAATGTATTGGTTAATATTCTCGGAAAGAACCCCTCCGAACTGTTCGACGAGTTCGAAGGCAAGAAGATGGCCGACACCGGCTCCGGTGACGTGAAGTACCACCAAGGCTTCTCATCCAACGTCATGACACCGGGTGGAGAAGTTCATTTGGCACTGGCATTCAATCCATCTCATCTGGAAATTGTTTCCCCTGTGGTAGAAGGCTCTGTTCGTGCCCGTCAGGATCGTCGTAACGATTCAGCCCGTGGTCAGGTTATCCCGATTGCCATTCATGGTGATGCGGCTTTTGCCGGCCAGGGGGTTGTCATGGAAACCCTGCAGATGTCTCAGACCCGAGCCTACAAGACCGGTGGTACTCTGCATATTATCGTCAACAATCAGGTGGGTTTCACTACCAGTAAACAAGAAGATGCCCGTTCTACTGAGTACTGTACGGATGTAGCCAAGATAGTGGGGGCTCCTATTCTCCACGTGAACGGTGACGATCCTGAAGCCGTTCACTTTGCAACCAAACTAGCGCTGGATTACCGAATGGAATTCAAGCGCGATGTTGTTATTGACATGGTCTGCTACCGTCGTCGTGGTCATAACGAAGCGGATGAGCCTTCTGGTACTCAGCCACTGATGTATCAGATTATCAAGACTCACAAGACAACCCGAGATCTGTATGCTCAGAGACTGGTGGAAGCTGGCGTCATGGATGCAGAGCAGGACAAGGTGCTGGTAGACAGCTACCGTAATGCTTTGGACAATGGTGGTCATGTTGTTAAATCACTGGTAAAAGAACCCAATAAAGAGCTCTTTGTTGATTGGGCACCTTATCTGGGTCACGAGTGGACCGCGCGTCACGATACTCGCGTAGCTTTGGCTACTCTGCAGGGGCTGGGTCAGAAGCTGTGCAAGGTACCTGAAGGTTTTGTCGTTCAGCGACAGGTCAGCAAGATTATTGATGACCGTCTGAAAATGGCTGCAGGTGCGCAATCCATTAACTGGGGTGCGGCAGAGACACTGGCTTACGGTACCCTGATTATGGAAGGTCATCCGGTTCGTATTACCGGTCAGGATGTTGGTCGAGGCACTTTTTCCCACCGTCATGCTGTATTGCACAATCAGAAAGACGGCTCTACCTATGTACCCCTGGCCAATATTTCCGAAAATCAGCCTGCCTTCCAGATCTGGGACTCCCTGCTGTCTGAAGAAGCAGTACTGGCTTTTGAATATGGTTATGCGACCACAACACCAGGCGCATTGGTCATCTGGGAAGCCCAGTTCGGTGACTTTGCTAACGGCTGTCAGGTTGTTATCGACCAGTTTATCACCAGCGGCGAGCACAAATGGGGCCGTCTCTGTGGTCTGACCATGCTGTTGCCTCACGGTTATGAAGGTCAGGGTCCAGAGCATTCATCAGCCCGTCTTGAGCGTTACCTGCAACTGTGTGCTGAACACAATATTCAGGTTTGTGTGCCTACCACTCCGGCTCAGGTGTTTCACATGTTGCGTCGTCAGGTGCTGCGCCCGCTTCGCAAGCCATTAATCGCTTTTACACCGAAAAGTCTGCTAAGGCACAAGCTGGCGGTTTCCACTCTGGAAGAGCTGGCTGAAGGGAGTTTTCAGACCGTCATTCCAGAGGTTGACGAGCATGAAACCGGCGATATCACCCGCCTGATCATGTGTAGCGGCAAGGTTTTCTACGATCTGCTTGAGTACAGACGTGCAAATGAACTGAAGAATACAGCGATTATTCGTATCGAACAGCTGTATCCTTTCCCTCAGGATGACTTGGATGAGGTGATTTCCCGCTATCCAAACCTCAAGGATGTTGTCTGGTGTCAGGAAGAGCCCATGAACCAGGGCGCTTGGTATTGCAGTCAGCATCATATGCGACGTGCTCTGGATAATCACACTAATAATCTGCGTCTGGTTTACTCAGGTCGTGAAGCATCAGCGGCACCCGCTTGTGGTTATATGTCCAAGCATGTTGAAGAACAGCAAAAGCTGGTAGAAGACGCTTTTAACGTATAATTGATGATGCCCCGGTAGCTCCCGGGGCGATAGGTCGCAACCCCGAAAGGATCCATAATGGCCACTGAAATAAAAGCACCAACATTTCCGGAATCTGTCGCTGACGGTGTGGTTGCCACATGGCACAAGAAGATCGGAGAAGCTTGCTCTCGTGATGAGCTGTTGGTTGATATTGAGACCGATAAGGTAGTATTGGAAGTCGTCGCTCCAGCCGATGGTATGCTGAAAGAGATTCTCAAAAACGAAGATGATACCGTTTTGAGCGAAGAAGTTATTGCCATTTTTGAAGCCGGTGCGGCGGCTGCGGCTACCGCTCCGGAGGCTGAATCAGCGCCGGTAGTTTCTGATACAAATGTAAGCGCAGAAGAGCCAATCCTGAGCCCGGCCGCCCGTAAGATCGCTAATGAAAAAGGCATTGACCCGGCGGCCATTTCCGGTACAGGTAAAGGTGGTCGCGTCACCAAGGAAGACGTCGTTCGTCATGCAGAGCAGCGGCCAGCTCCAACACCTGCAGCTCAGGTTTCTTCAGCGCCCAGGGTAGAAGCTACTACTCCGGTTTTTGCTGGCGAACGCACGGAAAAACGTGTACCAATGACACGTCTGCGTGCTAGAGTTGCTCAGCGTCTGATAGAAGCGCAGCAGACAGCCGCCATGCTGACCACGTTCAACGAGGTCAACATGAAGCCGGTAATGGAACTGAGATCTCGTTATAAGGAACAGTTCGAGAAGCGTCACGGTATCCGTTTAGGGTTTATGTCCTTCTTTGTCAAAGCCTGTGCTGAAGCCCTGCGTCGATATCCTGCAGTGAATGCCTCTATTGATGGTAATGACATCGTTTACCACGGCTATCAGGATATTGGCGTGGCAGTCTCCAGCGATCGTGGTCTGGTTGTACCTATTCTGCGTAATGCTGAAAACATGAGTCTGGCTGACATTGAGGCGAAAATCCGTGAATACGGTAAAAAAGCTCAGGGTGGCAAGCTGGATATTGAGGACATGACCGGAGGAACCTTTACTATTTCCAACGGCGGTGTGTTTGGTTCGCTCTTGTCTACACCGATTCTGAATCCACCTCAGTCCGCAATTCTGGGTATGCATAAAATTCAGGAGCGCCCCATGGCCGTCAACGGTCAGGTGGAGATTCTGCCCATGATGAATCTGGCTCTGTCCTATGATCACAGGTTGCTGGATGGCAAGGAAGCAGTCACTTTCCTCGTTACCATTAAGGAACTGTTGGAAGATCCAGCCAGAATCCTGTTGGAATTGTAAGTGTTCATGGGTTTTGCGGCGGCTCAAAAGGCCGCCATTCTCATTTTCTTGGAATAGAAGATATGGCAAATCAGTTTGACGTCGTTGTCATCGGCGCAGGTCCTGCAGGTTACGTTTGTGCAATTCGTGCTGCGCAGCTGGGTCTCAAGACTGCGTGTATCGAAAAGTGGACTGATGACAAAGGCAAGACAGCCTTGGGTGGAACCTGTCTGAACGTAGGTTGTATTCCCTCAAAGGCGCTGCTGGATAGCTCTCACAAGTTTGTTGAAGCACAGAAAGACTTTAAGCTGCACGGTATCAATCACTCCGGTGTTGAAATGGACGTGCCGCAAATGATCGCTCGCAAGGACAAGATTGTTAAGACTCTGACTACCGGGGTTGGTGGTCTGTTCAAGGCAAATGGCGTAACTCTGCTGGAAGGAGCTGGTAAGGTACTGGCGAACAAGCAAGTTGAGCTGACCAAGGCTGATGGTTCTGTTGAAGTTTATGAAGCGGGCAATGTTGTTATTGCAACTGGCTCCCGTCCGGTAGAAATTCCTCCAACTCCGACTGATGGTGATCTGATTGTTGATTCCACCGGTGCCCTGGAGTTTCAGGAAACCCCCAAGCGTCTGGGTGTCATCGGTGCCGGTGTTATTGGTCTGGAACTGGGTAGCGTATGGGGGCGTCTGGGCTCTGAAGTGGTAGTTCTGGAAGCCATGGATCGTTTTCTGGCGGCTGCCGACGAGCAGATCTCTAAAGAATCCATGAAGATCTTCAAGAAGCAGGGGCTGGACATCCGTCTGGGTGCCCGCGTCACGGGTTCTGAGATCAAGGGTAAGGAAGTACACGTTACCTATGCGGATTCAAACGGCAATGAACAAGTTGTTGTATTCGATAAATTGATTGTTGCTGTAGGTCGTCGTCCATATACCGAAAGCCTGCTCGCTGCAGATTGTGGTGTGAACATGGATGAGCGCGGCTTTATCTTTGTAGATGATCATTGTGCAACTGACGTACCGGGTGTATATGCGGTTGGTGACGTCGTTCGTGGCCCAATGCTGGCGCACAAGGGCAGTGAGGAAGGCATCATGGTTGCCGAAATCATTGCTGGCCAGAAAGGCCATATGAACTATGATCTGGTTCCTTCTGTGATCTATACCCACCCTGAGATTGCATGGGTAGGCAAGACCGAGCAGGAACTGAAAGCCGAAGGTGTTGATTACAAATCAGGTACCTTCCCGTTCGTCGCCAGTGGTCGTGCTCTGGCGGCTAACGAGACTGAAGGCATGGTTAAAGTGATTGCAGACAAGGCAAGCGATCGTATTCTGGGTGTACATGCAGTAGGCCCGAGCGCTGCTGAACTGGTTCAGCAGGGTGTTATTGCCATGGAATTTGCTGCCAGTACTGAAGATCTGGCTCTGACCATCTTCTCTCATCCAACACTGAGTGAAGCTCTGCACGAGGCGGTTCTGGCTGTAGACGGTCATGCGATTCATATTCCTAATCGCAAGCGTCGCTAACTGAAAGTCTGAGGGCTGGTCCGATTTTGATGAGTCAGTCGGACAGGCGCCAGACCAGGAAGTTAATTTCGACACCTGAGGGGTCGAAATAAAAAAACCTTTTATCCACGGATGTGGGTAGGAACTTGATTAAAACAACAATGGTAGCTTCAGTATGAATCTCCATGAATATCAGGGCAAGCAGCTGTTTGCTGAATATGGCCTGCCGGTATCCAAAGGTATTGCCTGTGATACACCGGAAGAAGCAGCTGCGGCCGCAGACCAAATTGGCGGAAATCAGTGGGTTGTTAAAGCACAGGTTCATGCAGGTGGTCGCGGTAAGGCTGGCGGTGTAAAGCTGGTCAGCTCCAAGGAAGAAATCCGTGAATTTGCTGAAAAGTGGCTAGGCAAGAACCTGGTCACTTACCAGACAGATGAAAATGGTCAACCGGTTAGCAAGATTCTGGTAGAAAACTGCACCGACATCGCTCAGGAGCTTTACCTGGGGGCTGTTGTGGACCGTTCTACCCGTCGCATCGTTTTCATGGCTTCCACTGAAGGTGGCGTAGAAATCGAAAAGGTGGCAGAAGAAACACCAGAGAAGATTCTGAAGGCTACAGTCGATCCTTTGGTAGGCGCTCAGCCCTATCAGGGGCGTGAACTGGCTTTCAACCTGGGTTTAAACGCTACCCAGGTTAAGCAGTTCACCAAGATCTTCCTGGGTCTGGCCAAACTGTTCCAGGATCTGGATCTGGCTCTGTTGGAAATTAATCCACTGGTTATCACTGAAGCTGGCGATCTACACTGCCTGGATGCCAAGCTGAACATCGATAGCAACGCCCTGTACCGTCAGCCCCGCCTGAAGACCATGCATGATCCTTCTCAGGAAGACGCTCGTGAAGCTCACGCTGCTCAGTGGGAACTGAACTATGTAGCTCTGGATGGCAACATCGGTTGTATGGTAAACGGCGCTGGTCTGGCTATGGGTACCATGGACATCGTTAAGCTATCCGGTGGCGCTCCTGCTAACTTCCTGGACGTGGGTGGCGGTGCCACTAAAGAACGTGTCAGTGAAGCATTCAAGATCATCCTGTCTGACGACAGTGTTAAAGCGGTACTGGTTAACATCTTTGGCGGTATCGTTCGTTGTGACCTGATTGCTGATGGCATCATCGGTGCGGTGAAAGAGGTCGGTGTTGAAGTGCCTGTGGTTGTTCGTCTGGAGGGCAACAACGCTGAACTGGGTGCTCAGAAGCTGGCTGAAAGTGGACTGGACATCATCGCTGCAAGCAGTCTCTCCGACGCTGCAGGCCAGGTAGTAAAAGCAGCGGAGGGTAAATAAGAATGAGCGTCCTGATTAACAAAGAGACTAAAGTAATCTGCCAGGGCTTTACTGGTTCTCAGGGGACTTTTCACTCTGAACAGGCTATTGCTTATGGTACTCGGATGGTCGGTGGTGTCACTCCGGGTAAAGGTGGTCAGGAGCATTTGGGTCTGCCTGTATTTAACACTGTCGCTGAGGCAGTGGCTAAAACTGGCGCTGAAGCTTCCGTCATCTACGTACCTGCTGCTTTCTGTAAGGATTCCATACTTGAGGCTGCCAACGCCGGCATCAAGCTGATTGTTTGTATCACTGAAGGTATTCCTACTCTGGACATGCTGGAATGCAAGGTTCGTTGTGACGAGCTGGGTGTTACCCTGATTGGTCCTAACTGCCCGGGTGTCATCACACCGGGTGAGTGTAAGATCGGTATCATGCCAGGTCACATTCACCAGCCTGGTAAAGTCGGTATTGTTTCCCGTTCCGGTACCCTGACTTATGAAGCAGTTAAGCAAACCACTGACTTTGGTTTCGGGCAGTCTACCTGTGTTGGTATTGGTGGTGATCCGATTCCCGGGTCCAATTTTATCGACATTCTGAAGCTGTTTGAGGAAGATCCGCAGACAGAAGCGATCGTTATGATCGGTGAAATAGGTGGTACTGCTGAGGAAGAAGCGGCTGCTTACATCAAAGAGAACGTAACCAAGCCCGTTGTTTCCTACATTGCCGGTGTTACTGCACCCCCGGGAAAGCGTATGGGGCACGCAGGTGCGATTATCTCTGGTGGCAAGGGTACTGCTGATGAGAAGTTTGCTGCTCTGGAAGAAGCCGGTGTTAAAACCGTTCGCTCACTTGCAGAAATTGGTCAGGCACTGAAAGAGAAAACAGGCTGGTAAGAGTCTGACCCGGTCAGCTTTAAATGATTAAACGGCTCATCTCTCAGGAGGTGGGCCGTTTTGTTTTGTGCGCTGAGTATCGCGCGTAGCGCCAAATGGCGCTGTTCCGTTACGCACTGTGGCGGCTCGATGACTGGGTGGTGAAAGTTCATTGTCAGTCTGGCAAGGGTTACCTCGGGAGGTCTGCCATCCTGCCACAGGCTACCAGTGTCGTGAGGCATTGCGATGGGGCGGCAGAATTCAGAAGAAGTCGTAGTAGCTTTGTTACCTCAAGCTGAAGGACGGAACAGGTTAAATGGATTGAGAGCCGATGACGACAGGAGCAGCAGTAAAGTCTGTTGAGATGCAGACACTCAGTGCAAAGTGGGTCGATCAGCCTGTTGAATTTGGAAGTCAACCACTGAGGCAGCTCGACGCTGAACACGACGTTGTACGTGCATGGCAACTGGTCTGATGGATCATCGTCGCTCCCGGTTGCAGGCTATGAAGGATCGGCGCCGAATCTCAGTAAGGCTCATCAAACTCTCCTCTTTAGTAGCACAAGAAGCGATCCTGTCCCGCCTTCTGAAGGCGGTGCTGAGCAGAATGCCAGAACTTCCGGAAGCTGCCGTAGCCAGTGATTGACATGGCTTTTCAGTGTGTTTTGACGATTTGCACTACGGTGTGATTTGCCGTGGATAATTCGAACGCACTGCATGCCTTCATTACGACAGAACAGCAGGAAATCTGATACCAGTTCCCTGGCCTCCTCAATCTTGTAGCCGTGAAGATCCAGTTGATACTGGATGGGTAGTGATCCCTGACGTAATTGACGCATGCGGGTATGTTGAATGCCTGATCTGCTGAAATCCAGTTTTTGCTCTGGTTCAATGGGTTCGATCCAGGCTTCCGACAGGGCGGCACCTTCAGGTTTGTTTTCCATCTGGGCTGCCCGTCGACGGGCCCTGAGTGTGCAGTCCGGGACGGTGGTCGGTTTCCTGAGCTCTACGGAGCGGTTGGCTTTCTTTAATGGCCGCACGTCCACCATGGCCTCTTTAAACAGGCCTTCCTGATCTTCATTATCGTCTTCGGTCATTGCTCTGAGCTCATCTTTAAACAGGTTTTTCAGCTCCGGGGAGTTTGAAATACAGGGTATTCTATCCTGTATTACAGCCTGACAATACTATGGCAGGCTGATCATACCCGTTTGCGGCGAAAAAGTGGTTCTTTGCCTGTGCCCGAATATGCTACCTTATGACGGTTTTGCAGGGGAGATCCTGATTGTGCTTCCTGAGGAGAGAGTGTGACTGAAATCAGTGAGATGCATACTGGCGAGCCATACTGTGCCAACGAGGCTTATGGTGGCCTGGTCAGTATTCGGGACTTCATTCGCTGGGCTGCATCACGATTTAATGAGGCCGAGCTGTTTTTCGGGCATGGCAGTGATAACGCTCTGGATGAAGCTTTCCATCTGGTTTTTCAGGTATTGCAGTTACCTTGGGAATTACCGGAACCTTACATGGATTGCCGACTTTCCCTGACTGAGCAGAAGAGAGTGGCAGAACTGATCGAGCGCAGAGTTTCAGAACGCAAGCCCTTGGCTTACCTGGTCAACCGGGCCTGGTTCTGCGGTCGACCCTATTACGTTGATGAACGGGTATTGGTGCCTCGTTCACCGATAGCCGAACTGATTCAGCAGCAATTGCAACCCTGGCTGGGGGATATCCGGGTCGAAAAGGTGCTGGATCTGTGTACGGGTTCCGGTTGTATTGGTATTGCAGCGGCTCATGAGTTTCCAGAAGCCACGGTCGATTTGCTGGATATTTCGGAAGATGCCCTGGAAGTGGCTGGCATCAATATCGATAGTCATGAGCTCTGGGGCAGGGTTCAGGCCATTCGTTCTGATCTTTTTGAAGCGATAGACCATGCTCCGGAAAAGCCGAAGTATCAGTTGATTGTCAGCAACCCGCCCTATGTGGATGCTGAAGATATGGCAGATTTTCCGGATGAGTTCGGCCACGAACCGGAGCTTGGTCTGGCGGCGGGAGAAGATGGTCTGGATATGGCCCGCGTAATTTTGGCTCGTGCCGCTGACTTTCTGGATGAGAAAGGGCTGTTGGTTCTGGAAGTGGGTAACAGTCATTGGGCTTTGAGAGATGAGTACCCTGCTGTGCCCTTCATCTGGCCAGAGTTTGAAACAGGCGGGCATGGCATCCTGATACTGGATGCCGGGAACTGTCGTAAGTATCAGCCTCTGTTTAGCAGCCGTGAGCGAAGAAAGCAGGCTTAAACAGCCATGAGTGACTGAAACCTTATTCTGGAAAAAGGTTTCAAAGTAAAGCATTAAACCCCTGACGGCAGCAACGACAGACAACCGTCAGAGGAGGGGGAAGTCAAAATGGCAGGCAATAGCATTGGCCAACTGTTCAAGGTTACAACCTTTGGTGAGTCCCACGGTATTGCCCTGGGCTGTATAGTGGACGGCTGTCCTCCGGGCATAGCTCTGAGTGAAGCGGATCTGCAGAAAGATCTTGATCTGCGTAAGCCCGGTACCTCCAAATATACGACACAGCGTCGTGAGCCGGATCAGGTTAAGATCCTGTCTGGTGTTTTTCAAGGCAAAACTACCGGCACACCCATTGGTTTGCTCATCGAAAATGTGGATCAGCGCTCCAAGGATTATTCCAATATCATGGATCTTTTCCGTCCAGGCCATGCTGACTATACCTATACCCATAAATACGGTTTTCGTGACTACCGGGGTGGAGGGCGTTCTTCTGCTCGAGAAACCGCCATGCGTGTCGCAGCCGGTGCGATTGCCCGTAAATATCTGCAGAGTCAGGGCGTCGAAATTAAAGGTTATCTGTCCCGGTTGGGCACGATCAGTATTGACAAGATTGACTGGGATGAAGTTCGTAATAATCCTTTCTTCTGCCCGGATGCGGATAAAGTGCCCGCCATGGAGCAATTGATCGACGACTTGCGTCGTGAGGGTAATTCCACCGGTGCCAAAGTGACCGTGATGGCTACCGGCGTGATGCCGGGACTGGGTGAGCCTGTCTTTGACCGACTGGATGCCGATTTGGCTCATTCTCTAATGAGCATTAACGCCGTTAAAGGTATTGAGATAGGCGATGGCTTTGAGTCTGTGGCACAGAAAGGTACAGAACATCGCGATGAACTGACGCCTGAAGGTTTTCTGTCCAATTCTGCTGGTGGTGTTCTGGGAGGTATCAGCTCGGGTCAGGATATTGTTGCTCATATTGCCCTGAAACCCACTTCCAGCATGACTGCACCTGGCAAGAGCATCAATATGCAAGGTGAACCGGTTGATGTGGTCACAAAGGGGCGTCACGATCCTTGTGTCGGTATTCGTGCCGTACCCATTGCTGAAGCCATGATGGCGATCACCCTGATGGATCACCTGATGCGTCATCGAGCTCAGAATGCTGATGTTGTCAGTCCAGCTCCGGTTATTCAAGGTTAGACCTGAATAATCTGGTACCCGGGCTCGGGGGCTTCCTTATACACGGTTAACACCTGTCAGTGGCTTACTATTTCCCAAACTGGTTGATGTCTTCGGCATCCCAGGCGTAGTTAATCCAGTAATCGTGAATGTCCTCTCCGGTGAAGAAGTGGCTCAACTTCTCTGGCAGGGTGCCTTTCTTTTCTTTCAGTTTGTTATGAACGACGAATGCGGCAAACTCAGTTTCAGGGTGTGTTTCATAAAGGTGGTTTAGCGTGAACTGAAGTGTGGTTCTTTCATCATCGACTTCGTCAATGACCAGAACTTTTTTCCCGTCGAGGTGGGTGCCTGTTTCCAGCCACTGAAGTTTGACCGGTGTCTCTGAAGGTGCAGTACCTGTCTCGTCGCTATAGCGGGAGAGGGATACAATCAGAATCGGTTTGTTGATGTAAGTGCGCATGATGCGTGCCGGAATCAGACCACCGCCACCAATGGCCAAAAGGTAATCAGGCTCAAATCCAGAGGCTTTGATCTTTTTCGCTGAGGCGCAAATGGTGTTATGGATATCGTTATAGGTGAAATTATATTGCTCCATGAGCACTTAAACCTTTAGATGAAGGAAGGGTCTGTTGACAGACCAATAAAACTGGAGCCGGGAAGGATAGGCGATTTACTGCCGATAAGCCAAGTAGGGCTTTCCACTGTAGCAGTGAGAGGCCATCCTGTTTGAGAATGGCCTCTCCGGGAGATCAGGATGACGTGGCCGGTGTGTACATGGCTTCAATTTCTTTGCGGAAACGTTCCATAATGATCTTTCTGCGTAATTTCAGCGTTGGCGTGATCTCTCCCATTTCGATGGAGAATTCACGGGGTAGCAGGGTGAACTTCTTAACTTGCTCGAATCGAGCCAGCTCTTCCTGAATGTGATCCAGCCGACCCTGAAACATGGCCTGGATATCGGCATTGTGGATCAGGTCCATTTTGTTTTCATAATTCAGGTTAATGCTTTTTGCGTATTCTTCCAGTGCTTCAAAGGCAGGAACAATCAAAGCAGAAACATAGTTTTTGGCATCAGCAATGATGGCGACCTGTTCAATAAAACGATCCTTGCCCAGTGTGCCTTCTATGTATTGGGGGGCAATATACTTGCCGTTGGACGTTTTCATTAGCTCCTTGATGCGTTCGGTAATACGCAGCTGACCTGTTTCATCGATCAGACCTGCATCGCCGGTTTTTAACCAGCCGTCAGCGTCAAAGGTTTTGGCTGTTTCATCCGGTTTTTTGTAGTAGCCGCGCATCAATGTCGGTCCTTTCACCAGAATTTCGCCTTCCTGTCCGATTTTAACTTCAGTGCCGGGAAGTGGTGTGCCGCAGCTGCCAAACCGGTAACCGGTATCGCGGAAGCAGGTTACCGTCGCCGTGGTTTCAGTCATGCCATAACCTACTTTGACATTGATGCCCAGGGCGTGGAAGAAACGGTTGATGTCGTCATCCAGTCGGGCACCGCCACAGGGCATGAAACGAATGCGCCCACCCAGCTTCTCCTTGATTTTGCTGAACACCCTTTTATCGGCGAGCTGGTTCAGGCTTTCCAGATAGGCAGGTACTGTTTTGCCCTGGCGCTTCAACTCCATAGTGGTGCGACCGACCTTCATGGCCGTTTTGAAAATAAAGCGTTTAACCGGAGAACTCTTTTGGATCATAGTGTTCACTCCGGTATAAATCTTTTCATAGAAGCGTGGTACGGCACAGACGACTGTTGGCTTTAGCGCTGGCAGTACCTCTGCAATTCTGGTCGGATCTTTGAGGTAACAGTTAACAGCTCCCCGGGTCAGTACATAATAACTCCAGGCCCTTTCAAAAATATGGCTCAGAGGCAAAAATGCAATGGATACATCGGTGTGATCAATATGAATCAGAAGATCGTGTGACTCAAAAGATGCGCCGATGCTGTTGTAATCCAGCATAACGCCTTTTGGTTGACCGGTTGTACCTGAGGTGTAGATCAAAGTGTAGAGGTCGTCCAGAGACTGATTTTCCAGACGTTCCGTCAGTATGTTGGATTCGGCAGGAGCACTGGCCATAAAGTCACTGAAATACAGAGCCTGACTGCAGTTTTTCAGATCAGTCCGGGAGTCAAATACAATGACTTTTTTCAGGCATTCGCACGTGTCCAATAGTTTCAGTGCGCCATCGAACTGCTCCTGTTCGCCGACGAACAACACGGAAATCCCGGCATCTTCAATAATGTAACGAGCCTGCTCAGCGGTATTGGTTGGGTATATGGGCACGGTGACGCAGCGTGTTTGCAGAATGCCCAGATCAGCAATAGTCCATTCAGGAAGGTTCTGCGACCAGATTCCGATATTACTTTGAATGGGCAGGTTATCTTTAAGCAAACAGCGGGAAACACAGTCGATCTTTTCTCCCAGCTGTTGCCAATTCATGGATTGCCATTGATGGTTTTCAGAGAAACGAATAGCCGTTTGACTGGAATGGTTACGTGAGCGCTGACGAATCAGGCTGATAAGGTGCGACGGAGGATGGTCATTCATTGGCAAGCAATATAAATATTATGGAAGTGACTGTTTTTCGCAATTCAAAAAAACGACACCTTCTGCTTATGGCTGATAATATCAAGCATTAAACAGATGGAAGCCAGTCTTCAATGGTTTCGTTTGCGGCGAAGAATACTACAGGAGTATCAATAAATACTATTTGATTTGCATCAGTTTTTCGAAACGCTGACAGTGCAGTTAAGTGCTGATCTCCTGACACGATCTTTATTGAACGGTCTGGTTATCCTTTCAGAGGTCAGGAAGACCCGTTGGGGGTGAAAGGATATCCAGACAGACAGGATGTAAACTTGTCAATGTTTCCAGAATGCTGGAGTAAAGAGTACCAGAACGGTAATAACTTCCAATCTGCCCAGCAGCATTCCCGCGCTCAGTAACCACTTGGCTGTATCAGGCAGCGATGAAAAATTGCCTGCTGGTCCGATGATATCTCCAAGTCCGGGTCCAACGTTGGTGACGGCCGTCATTGCACCGCTTAGGCTGGTGACAAGATCCAGCCCCAGCAGGCTCAAAAGCAGGGTGAGAATGGTGGTCAGAAGTACGAAAAAGAAACAGAAAGCGATCAGGGATCTCAATATGTCGCTGCTGATTTGATGGCCGTTATAACTTTGTACAAAACAGGCCCTGGGATGAGCCAATTGTTTCAGTTGAATCCCCAACAGGCGTGCACCAATCTGAAAACGGAAAACTTTTATTCCGCCTGATGTGGAGCCTGAACAACCGCCAATACCCGTCAGGCAAAGAAACAGGGTGGCTGCAAATCCTCCCCAAAGGGTGTAGTCCGTCAATGCATAACCTGTCGTGGTGATAACAGAAACGGTATTAAAGGCAACCAGGGTCAAAGACTTGAACAGAGAATAGTCACTGTTGATAAACAACCAGAGAGTGAAAAGCCCCCAGAGTATTATCAGGAACTTGAAATAAGCCTGTACCTGATTATCTCTCAGCATCGAGTGAGGATCCCCCCTGAGGAATTTGACAAACAGAACGAAGGGGAGAGAACCACAAATCATGAACACTATAGCAACCCAGTGAATGAAAGGGTTTTGGAACTGAGCCATAGAGTTGTCGGAAGTTGAGTAGCCCCCGGTGGAAAGAGTGGTCATAGCGTGATTGATGGCTTCAAAGCCAGTCATGCCTCCCAGAAAATAAAGATACGCACAAAAAACGGTCATACCCAGGTAGATACAAACAATACGCTTGGCGATGCTGCCTGAGCGAGGCATGGCCTTGTCTGACCAGTCGGAAGACTCGCTTTGGAACAGGCGCATACCACCCACTTTCAGGAAAGGCAGTACCGCAACAGCCAGAACAATAAAGCCAATGCCACCCAGCCATTGAAGCAGTGAGCGCCACAGGAGCACCCCGGTATTCATCTGGTCAAGTCCACTGAGCACGGTAGAACCGGTTGTTGTAATCCCGGACATGGTTTCAAAAAATGCGTCGGTATAACTGATATCCAGTTGTATATACAGAGGCAGGGCTGCGAAGGCACTCATTGTGAGCCAGGAGGTATTGGTCAGCAGGAAGATTTGTCTTGGGTTGAGATTGAATTCTGGTACACGACAAAAGTAGTAAAGCGGTGCACCTGCCAGCAGGGTGATCAGGGCCGACAAAGTGAATGAATAAACCCCTTCCGCGCCAATAACGAAATCATGCAGGGCTGGCAGTAGCATCAGTACTGATAACATCACCAGAAACAGGCCTATGACGAGGAGAACGGGGCGGAAATTCATGGTTGTTTTTGTTTAATTAGTTAAACATCGAACTATTACACTTGAAGGATTCGAAGTAATTAAGGGTTAGTACTTAGCGGCAGGTCGCGCTAACTGAATGTTTGGTCCTCAATCTTCTGACATGAAAGCATATTACCGTCAGATCCATGGAGTAACCTTGAATAAGACGGCAACATGAAAAGATGAGTTGGCCGAAAAATAGCAGAGCGAAAGGCTCGAATTTTATAGATTCTACTTAATTAAACGATCAGGTTAGATTTTTACGATCATACGACCGGTTACCTGACCCACAGTGATGGCTTCAGCGTATTCAGCAACTTCTTCCAGAGAGACTTCCTGACAGGCCAGGTTGTAGAAATCTTCGGGCAACAGCTCCATCAGTCGTTCCCAAGCCTGAATACGTTTTTCTGTTGGACACATTACTGAGTCAACCCCCTGAAGATTCACGCCTCTCAAGATGAATGGCATCACTGTGGTTGGAAGGTCAAAGCCCCCCGCCAGGCCACAGGCTGCAACAGCACCACCGTAGTTCATTTCCGAGAGAACCTTGGCGAGCAGTTTGCTGCCAACCGTATCGACGGCACCAGCCCACATTTGTTTATCCAGTGGGCGGGCGGGCTCTTCAAAGCGGCTTCTTGGCAGGATTAGTTTGGCCCCCAGGTTGATCAGCATGTCGGAGTTTTCAGGACGGCCTGATACAGCGACAACGTCGTAACCCAGTCTTGCCAGTAGGGCGACAGAAGTAGTGCCCACGCCACCACTGGCGCCAGTGACCAGAATCTCGCCTTTTTCAGGTGTGACACCGGACTGCTCCAGAGCCATCACGCACAACATAGCTGTGAGACCTGCTGTGCCGACTATCATGGCTTTTTGGCTGTTGAGTCCGTCTGGCATTTTCACTAGCTGACAGGCTTTAACCCTGGCTTTTTCAGCCATACCGCCCCAGTGGTTTTCACCCACGCCCCAGCCGGTGAGAATGACCTTGTCACCTTCGGAAAATTCAGGACCGGAGGAATCGATGACTGTGCCGGCAAAATCGATGCCCGGAACCATGGGGAAATTGCGGATAACCTTGCCCTTGCCGGTGATGGCCAGGCCGTCCTTGTAGTTGAGAGAGGAATATTCCACCGCTACCGTCACTTCCCCTTCGGGTAGACGACTGTCGTCCAGTTCCTGGACAGAAGATACAGTGGCATTGCCTGCCTGCTCTAGCAACAGTGCCTTGAACATACGGCGCTCCATCGGTTCAATGAAAGATGGTGAAATTATAGGGGTAACTCTGCGAATAACAATGGTCAGTCAGATTCCTGATTCAGAAGATTCAGAAACGCATTGGTCGCATTGGATAAGGTCCGCTCTCTGTGGGTGATGTAACCCAGCTCTCGTGAAGGCGTACGGCATTGTGTTTTCAGTGCAACAAGATCGTCGTCCAGCATTGAAGCGGGCAAAATGGTCCAGGCCAGTCCGATAGAGGCCAGCATCCGGATCGTTTCAAGGTAATTGGACGTCATGGCAGTTTGCAGAGACAAGCTTTCTTGTTCGAACAATTTACGAACCAGCCGGTGAGTAAATGTGTTTGAGCTTGGCAGAATCGCCTGGTGTTCACTTAATTGCTGAGTGCTGACTTTTTTTAGACCCGACAGGGGGTGGTCTTTGGCCGCCATGAACATCAACGGATCATTCCAGATCAGTCGGGATTCAAAACGATCCGGATTGTCAGGAGAGAGTGTTACGATACCGAATTCAATGTCACCCCGAATCAGCATTTCGTAAGCCACTTCAGAATCCACAAAACGAATGTCGAGTCTGACCTCCGGATAGCGACGAGAGTATTCCCTCAATATACCTGGAAGCCTGCGCAGGCCTATGTGGTGGCTGGTGGCCATAGCCAGAGTGCCTTTTACCTGAGTCTTCAGGTTGCTGATTTCCTGACGGGAATCCTTCATCAACGCCAGCATTTGCCGGGCTTTGGGCAAAAGGATGCGCCCAGCTTCGTTCAAATTGATCTGTCGACCGATGCGATCAAACAACTGGGTATCCAGTTGGCTTTCCAGGGAAGCAATACGTTTGCTGACAGCTGGCTGGGTCAAATGCAGCTTTTCTGCCGCCAGAGAGAACGAGTTGCACTCAGCAACGGTCAGAAATGCGGTAAGGCTTGGTATATCCATGGTTCAGTTTTTTGTGAAGAGCTAACAATTGATAACTTATAGTTATTAATAGCATAAAAAAGATGAATTTGAGTAATCTGTTCTCTCGTTCTAGGATACCCGTATAACGAAAATGCGGTAATGAGGATTCAGCTAATGGCAGGTAAGACGCTCTATGACAAGCTGTGGGACAACCACCTTGTTCGTCAACGGGACGATGGTTCGTCTCTGATTTACATTGATCGTCAGCTACTTCATGAAGTCACCTCTCCACAGGCGTTCGAAGGTCTTCGCCTTGCTGGCCGCCAACCCTGGCGTATTGATGCCAATCTGGCAACGCCTGACCATAATGTGCCGACTACCGTTGATGAACGCAAAACCGGCATTGATGGTATCGAAGATCCTGTCTCCAAAATTCAGGTCAAAACACTGGATGATAATTGTAATGATTTCGATATTGTTCAGTTCGATATGATGGATACCCGTCAGGGTATTGTTCATGTTGTGGGCCCGGAGCAAGGCGCAACCCTGCCGGGTATGACTGTAGTTTGTGGTGATTCCCATACGTCGACCCATGGCGCTTTTGGTGCTCTGGCCCACGGTATTGGTACCTCCGAAGTCGAGCACGTCATGGCGACCCAGTGTCTGGTTGCCAAGAAAATGAAGAACATGCTTGTGCGTGTTGATGGCGAGCTGGGTCTGGGGGTTACGCCTAAAGACGTGGTTCTGGCCATTATCGGTAAGATCGGAACTGCCGGTGGCACGGGCTTTGCCATAGAATTTGGCGGTGATGTTCTGCGTGCCATGAGCATGGAAGGTCGAATGACCGTCTGCAATATGGCCATTGAAGCAGGTGCCCGGGCGGGCATGGTCGCGGTTGATCAGACCACGGTTGATTATGTGAAAGGTCGTCCCTTTGCACCCAAAGGTGATTTCTGGAACAAGGCAGTAGACGCCTGGTCCGACCTGTACTCTGATGCCGATGCTGTTTTTGATGAAGTGGTCGTTCTGCAAGGTGAAGACATCAAGCCTCAGGTGACCTGGGGCACCTCTCCTGAAATGGTTCTGCCTGTAGATGCCAACGTACCCTCCCCGACGGATGCTGAAGGTTATGAAAGAGCCCTGGAATATATGGGGCTGACAGCAGGCATGCCGATCACGGATATTCCTGTTGATCGTGTCTTTATTGGTTCCTGCACCAACTCACGTATTGAAGACCTCAGAGAGGCGGCTGCTGTCGTAAAAGGCCGAAAGGTAGCCGACACCGTTAAGGAAGCACTGGTGGTTCCGGGCTCGGGTCTGGTAAAAGAGCAGGCAGAGAAGGAAGGGTTGGATAAAGTCTTTGAAGCCGCTGGTCTGCAATGGCGTGAACCAGGCTGTTCCATGTGTCTGGCCATGAATGCTGACAAGCTGGGAGCCGGTGAACATTGTGCTTCCACTTCTAATCGTAACTTTGAAGGTCGTCAGGGTTTTGGTGGTCGAACACATCTGGTCAGCCCGGCTATGGCGGCAGCGGCTGCAGTAACCGGCCATTTTGTTGATGTGCGACTTTTCATTAATAAAGAAGTGATGGGACAGGGGGCTCAGACACTATGAAGGCATTTACTATTCATACCGGTTTAGTGGCGCCGCTTGATCGTGCCAATGTTGATACCGACATGATCATTCCCAAGCAGTTTCTGAAATCCATCAAGCGCAGTGGCTTTGGTCCGAATCTGTTTGATGAATTGCGTTACCTGGATGAAGGGCAGCCAGGTCAGGACTGTTCAAAACGTCCGGTGAATCCAGACTTTGTTCTGAATCAGGATCGTTATCAGGGTGCATCCGTACTGATTGCCCGGCAAAACTTTGGTTGTGGCTCCAGTCGGGAACACGCGCCATGGGCTCTGGATGATTTTGGTTTCCGCTGCGTCATTGCGCCCAGCTTTGCCGATATTTTTTACAATAACTGTTTCAAGAACGGCATTTTGCCGATCACTCTTTCGGAAGACGCTGTTGATGCGTTGTTCAGTGAAATTGAAGCACAGGAAGGCTATCAGCTGAAAGTCGACCTTGAACGTGAAAAAGTGATCAAGCCAGATGGCAGTGAGCTTGGCTTTTCGATCGATGAGTTCAGACGTCACTGCCTGCTCAATGGTCTGGACGACATAGGTTTGACATTACAGGACGCTGATGAGATCAAAGCCTTTGAAGAACGTCATCGCAATAATCAGCCCTGGTTGTTTGATGCTATCCGTTAAATCCGGTCAGTTTACAAGACAGTATTTTTAATCAGAGGTAAAGGTAAGTGAGCAAGCAGATTTTATGCCTGGCGGGTGACGGTATTGGTCCTGAGATTGTCGCTGAAGCGCTGAAGGTTCTGGATGTCGTTAAAGCCCGCTTTGGGTTGACTATTGAAATCAGTAAAGGTCTGGTGGGTGGTGCTTCTCTGGATGTTCATGGTGTTCCCCTGACCGATGAGATTCTGGCCGAAGCGAAAAAGTCTGATGCCATCCTGTTTGGCTCTGTGGGCGGTCCCAGGTGGGATGACCAGCCTATGATGAACCGCCCTGAGCGTGGACTGCTGAAGTTGCGTGCCGAACTGGGACTGTTCGCTAATCTGCGGCCAGCAATGTTGTTCTCGCAGCTGGCTGAAGCATCCAGCCTCAAGCATGAATTGGTGGCGGGTCTGGACATTTTGATCGTCCGTGAGCTGACCGGCGGTATCTACTTTGGTGAGCCAAGAGGTGTACGAACACTCGAGAGCGGTGAGCGTGAAGGTTACAACACCTACGTATATCGTGAATCTGAAATCAGGCGCATTGCCAAAGTAGCTTTTGAAGCGGCACAAAAGCGAGGTGGTCGACTGACATCGGTGGATAAATCCAACGTGCTTGAAGTGACCGCCCTCTGGCGTGAAACAGTGACTGATATGGCTTCTGATTACCCTGACGTGGAACTGAGCCATATGTATGTTGATAATGCGGCAATGCAGCTGGTGCGTGAACCCAAACAGTTTGATGTGATGGTCACCGGCAACATGTTTGGTGACATTCTGAGTGACTGTGCCGCCATGCTCACCGGTTCCATTGGCATGCTGCCGTCGGCTTCTTTGAACGAAGCCAACCAGGGTATGTATGAGCCTGTGCACGGTTCTGCCCCGGACATTGCCGGTCAGGGTAAAGCGAACCCACTGGCCCAGATTCTTTCTTTGGCGATGCTGCTCCGTTATTCTCTGGGGGAAATGGCAGCGGCTGATGCGATTGAAAAAGCAGTCAGCGATGTTCTGGATCAAGGACTGCGTACCGGAGATATTGCCTCAGAAGGTTGCACACTGGTAAGCACCTATGAAATGGGTGACGCCGTTGTGGCTTGTTTGAAGGCTTGAGCATTTAGGGGGTAGTTATGAAAAAAGTCGGTTTTGTTGGCTGGCGGGGAATGGTCGGCTCAGTGTTGATGGATCGTATGCGTGAAGAAAACGACTTTGCGATTATCGATCCGGTCTTCTTTACCACATCCCAGCACGGTCAGCCCGGTCCACTTATGGGTAAAGATCACAGCAAGCCTGTTGCAGCGCTTCAGGACGCTCATTCGATTGATGCGCTGGCCGCGATGGATATCATTATTTCCTGTCAGGGTGGCGATTACACCAATCAAGTCATTCAGCCCCTGCGTGACAGTGGTTGGCGGGGTTACTGGATTGACGCTGCTTCTTCTCTGAGAATGAAGGACGACAGTGTTATTGTTCTGGATCCAGTCAACCGTCCGGTTATCGACCGGGCCATTGACGCCGGTGTTAAGAACTTTATCGGTGGTAACTGTACCGTCAGTCTGATGCTGATGGCGATTGGCGGACTGTTTCGCGAAGGTCTGGTGGACTGGGTCAGTGCCATGACTTACCAGGCTGCCAGTGGCGCCGGTGCCCGTAATATGCGTGAACTGATCACACAGATGGGTGTGATTCGTGACAATGTTGCTGAAGAACTGGCTGATCCTGTCAGTGCCATTCTTGATATAGACCGCAAGACCTCTGATCTGCTGCGCAGCTCGGATTTGCCACAGAATGAATTCGGTGTACCTCTGGCAGGCAGTCTGATTCCTTACATTGATCGTCAACTGGAAAACGGGCAGAGCCGGGAAGAGTGGAAAGCTCAGGCAGAAACCAACAAGATTCTCGGTCTGGACGGTCAGGCTCTGGTGCCGGTGGATGGTGTCTGTGTTCGCATTGGAGCCATGCGTTGTCATAGTCAGGCGTTGACGATCAAACTGAACAAAAATGTTCCAATGGCTGATGTGGAAAGCCTTGTTGCCAGTGCCAACGACTGGGTTTCGCTGATCCCCAATGACCGTGAGATGACCATGGAGAAGCTGACACCCGCAGCAGTGACCGGTAGTCTGGATATTCCAGTGGGTCGTGTTCGCAAATTGAATATGGGGCCTGAATATCTGTCTGCCTTTACGGTAGGAGACCAGCTGTTGTGGGGGGCTGCCGAGCCTCTGCGTCGAATGCTGGGTATTTTGCTCTGATCTTTTGGCTGGCAGCCTTAAGTCCGACAGGCTGCTGGACCAACTTTTTCTATCTCTCTTGCTGGATATTAAGTCCTGCCTGTTTGCTCAATAGCTCCAAAACAACTCGTTTACTCGTTCCCGCGCTCCAGAGGATGTCATTTCACTGAGTGAGGTCACTGTTCCGGTGTACATCAAAAAGCTTGCGTTTTCGATGTATTCTTTTATGATTCGTCAGGTCAAAAGCATTCTTGCAAATATTCCCGCATGGTCTCTGCAGACCGTCCTCTCCGACCACTGTCGTATCGCAGGTTTGTGGTCCGCTATGGTCTCTTCTTTTGTGGACCAACAGGGCGTTGCTATTATCGAATAGCTTTCCGCATGGCCACGGCCGACCATCCCCTCCGATTAGTGTTACTTCGCAGGTTTTTGGCCCGCTATGGTATAAGCTTTTGTGACTCGACAGGCTTGAAGCACTCTTACACACCGCCCCGCACGGCCGCTGCTGCCCATCCTTCCCCATTACAGTTTCCTTACAGGTTTGTTGCCCGGTGTGATCTTTTCTTATATGTACCATCATTGCCTGATAACTCTTGTAGACCTTCCCGCATGGCTGCTGCTGGCCAATCTCTCCGGCCATGGTCACTTTACAGGTTCGTTTCCCACTGTGCACTCTGCTTTTGTGACCCGAAAGAGTTTGAGCGTTACTGAAGACTGATCCGCATAGTCGCTTCTGGCCATCTTTCCCAACTACAGTTACGTCACAGGTTTGTTGTCCAGTGTGGAAGGTTCTTTTGTGATCCGTCAGGGCTTTAGAGCTTTTGCAGTCCGCCCCGCATCGGCGACGCTGGCCATCCTCCCCGATCACGGTTACGTCACAGGTCCGTTGCCCGCTATGGTAACTGTTTTTGTGAGCTGAAAGGGCTTTAGCATTCTTGCAGATTGAGCCACATGTCTGCGGTTGGCCATTCTTCCCGATCACCATCACGACACAGGTTTTTTGCCCGGTATGATATCTTCTTTTGTGACCCGACAGGGTTTTAGTACTCTGGAAGACCATTCCGCATGGCCGTGGCTGCCCATCCTTTCCAACTACTGTCAGGTGACAGGTTTGTTGCCCGCTATGGTATGAGTTTTTGTGATTCGACAGGGCTTGAACACCATTGCAGACCTTACCGCATTGTCGACGCTGGCCATTCTTCTCAACCATAGTCACGTTACAGGTTTGTTGCCCGGTGTGGACATTTCTTTTGTGATAAGTGAGGGCGTTAACATTCTGGAAGACCATTTCGCATGGCCGTGGTTGGCCATCTTCCCCGACTACTGTTACGTCACAGGTTTTTTGCCCGGTATGGTATTTGATTTTGTGAGACGAAAGTGATTTTTGATTCTTGTAGACTTTCTGGCATTGCCGCAGTTGGCCATCCTCGCCGACTAAGATCACGTTGCAGGTTGTTTGCCTGCCAGAGTCAATGGTACCCGCTGCCCCTGCACCCATTGAGTCTGCGATCCTGTCTGAGGCGATCCCGTCTCCAGGGCTGCAACGATAGCAGTATCTATTAGCCACGTGGGAGCATGAACTTTCTCCGGATGTTTCTTCAGTGTCGTATGTCGAACTTTTTTCACAATCTGGCACTATGCTGTCGGATGAGTCGGAAGATGGTCGGAATCGACAAACACCATTACAGGGATAGATATAACAATTTAAGCCCACGGTATGCAGTTGCCAGTCAGGATCTTCATTACCGTCAGCAGAGTCAGAAAACAGGAGACTGGTGAAATAGCCTCTGATGTGAGTACTGGCTTGTGGGGCATGCTGGTCTGATGATTCTGATGGCTGATAATGAGGTGGGTCTTGTTCAGAGCCTGGCATCATAGCGGTGATAGCAAACCGGTGATTTTGACTTGCTTCTTGTTGCTTGATCGGCTTAAACAGTGGTGAATAGGCGTTCCAATAGTTTTTTAAAAGCCAAACGACAGTGGTAACTGCTTCTACAGTTAAGTATGAATTAGGGTTTGGGTATAGAGAAGCATCTCTGGTGGTCAGAATAAGCTCATAAGCAACCAGCAGATTCGTCGCGTAAAGCCATCGCGACGAAATCAGCTCTATGAAAGTTGTTTTCATTTCCTGACTGTGAGGTCTTTGTCGTTTGTCATCAGATGATGAGTCTGGTTCTACATTGCCGTTTGTGTCGACAATGTCTAATGGGTTGCCTGACAATGTTTGTCGGTTAAGCTTTATAGAAAAGTTCTGGTCAGGAAAATCTGCATTCTTTTCAACCTCGACAACAAAATGTCTTGCCAGCGGTTCAGACTGGCAGACGACAGAAAACGACAGTAATAACAGCAGTGCCGCAAAAAGTGAGTGTTTAATAATTCTATCCTTGTCCTCTGGTTTACAGAGAAGAAGGATAGATCAGGAAAACAAGCGTGTTTTTTATCTCTTCATCAAGAAGGTGTTGCAAAATATCTTTTCTCCTGCTCCTTCCGAGAAGCAAAAGCTACGCATAACCCGTCATTCATCACGGTAATTCATTCATCCTGATGCCGGTGAGATCTTTTTGTCTGGCCATCCTTGCCGACTGAAATTACGTTGTAGGTTGCTTGTCCAGAATAGATATAACAATTTCTATCTTACAGGTAAGGATGAATAAGGGTTTGAGCATAGAAAGACGTCTCTGCTGGTCAGAATAAAGAGTGTTTTTGTGTCTTCTTCATGAAGGGCGGGTGCCATTTCAAGGCGTGAGGTCATTGTTTCGTTCTACATCAACAAGCTTGCGTTTGCGATGTATTCCTTTATGTCGCGTCAGTTCAAAAGCATTCTTGCAGACAGTCCCGCACGGCCTCTGCAGACCATCCTCTCCGACCACCGTCATATCGCAGGTTTGTGGCTCGCTGTGGTCTTTTCTTTTGTGGATCGACAGGGCTTTGGCATTATCGAAGAGCTTTCCGCATGGCCATGGTCGGCCATCCTCTCCGGTTAGTGTTACATAGCAGGTTTTTGACCCGGTATGGTATGCGCTTTTGTGAACCGAAAGGGCAAAAGCACTCTTACACACCGCCCCGCAAGGCCGCTGCTGCCTGTTCTTCCCAATTACAGTTTCCTCACAGGTTTGTTCCCCGCTGTGATCTTTTCTTATGTGATCCCTCAGTTCCTGATAACTCTTGTAGACTTTCCTGCATGGCTGCTGCTGGCCATCCTCCCCGGTCATGATCACGTCACAGGTTCGTTCCCCGCTGTGCATTCTGCTTTTGTGACCCGACAGGTTTTGAGCGTTCTTGCAGACTGCCCCGCATAGTCGCTTTTGGCCATCTTTTCCAACGACGGTTACGTCACAGGTTTGTTGTCCAGTGTGGGAGGTTCTTTTGTGAAACGTCAGAGCATGAGAACTTGTGCATTCCTCCCCGCATCGACGAGGCTGGCCATCCTCCCCAATCACGGTTATGTCACAGGTTCGTTGCCCGCTATGGTGATTGTTTTTGTGAGCTGACAGGGCTTTAGCATTATTGCAGAGTGTCCCGCATGGCTGCGGCTGGCCATTCTTCCCGATCACCATCACGACACAGGTTTTTTGCCCGGTATGGCATCTTGTTTTGTGACCCGCCAGCGCTCCAACATGCCGGAAGACCATTCCGCATGGCCGTGGCTGGCCATCCTCGCCGACTACTGTTACATGACAGGTTTTTTGCCCGCTATGGTATATCCTTTTGTGATTCGACAGGGTTTGAACATTATCGTAGGTCTTTCCGCATGGTCGCTGCTGGCCATCTTTCCCAACCACGGTCATGGTACAGGTTTGTTTTTGTTTTACGGTGTGGACGCTTCTTTTGTGATAAGCGAGGGCATTAGCATTCTGGCAGACCATTCCGCATGACCGTGGCTGGCCATCCTCCCCGACAACCGTTCCGTCACAGGTTTTTTGCCCGGTATGGTATCTGGCTTTGTGAGACGTAAGTGATTTTTGATTCTTGTAGACTTTCTGGCATTGCCGCAGTTGGCCATCTTCACCGACTAAGATCACGTTACAGGTTTTTTGCCCGTTAGAGTCAATGGTACCGGCTGCCCCTGCACCCATTGAGTCCGCGGTCCCGTCTGAGGCGACCCCATCTACAGGGCTGCAACGATAGCAGAGTCTGTTGGCCGCGTGGGAGCATGAACGTTCTCCGGATGTTTCTTCAGTGTCGTATGTCGAACTTTCTTCATAATCTGGCACTACGCTATTGGATGAGTCGGAAGATGGTCGAAATCGACAAACACCATTACAGGGATGGATATAACAATTTAAACCCATAGTATGCAGGTGTTGTTCAGGATCTTCGTCACCGTCGGCAGAGTCAGAAAACAGGAGACTGGTGAAATAGCCTCTGATGTGACTGCTGCTGCCGTGCGGGGCATGCTGGTCTGATGATTCTGATGGCTGATAATGAGGTGGGTCTTGTTCAGAGCCTGGCATCATAGCGGTGATAGCAAGCCGGTGATGTTGACTTGCTTCTTGTTGCTCGATCGGGTTAGACAGTGGTGAATTGGCGTTTCGATAGTTTTTTAAAAGCCAACCGACAGTAAATGCTTCTACAGTTAAGCATGAATAAGGGTTTGGGTTTAGATGGGCATCTCTGGCGGTCAGAATAAGCTCATAAGCAACCAGCAGATTCGTCGCGAAAAGCCATCGCCACGAAATCGACTCTAAGAGAGTTGTTTTCACTTCCAGACTGTGAGGTTTTTGTCGTTTTTCATCAGGTGATGAGTCTGGTTCTACATTGCCGTTAGTGTCGACAATGCCTGATGGGCTATCTGACAATGTTGGTCGGTTGAGCTTTACAGAAAAGTTTTTGCCAGGAAAATCTGCATTCTGTTCAAACTCGATAACAAAATGTCTTGCCAAAGGTTCCGCCTGGCAGACGACAGAAAACGACAGTAAGAGCAGTGCCGCAAAAAGTGAGTGTTTAATAATTCTATCCTTGTCCTCTGGTTTACAGAGGAGAAGGATAGATCAAGAAAACAAGCGTGTTTTTTATCTTCTTCATCAAGAAGGTGTTGCAAAACTCCAACAACTGGTTCCCACGCCCCAGCGTGGAAATACATACCTCCACTGAAAACCCGGCTCTAAAGCTTAGATAAGGTACGGGTTCCCAATCTGGAGCATGGGAGGCAGAGTTATGCGACACCCTCCTTAACAGCCGGTCAATGAACTTGTTAATGGCAAGCAGGGAATTACTCCAGGCAGCGCTTTAAATCTTGCCCGATTCTTTTGCATGTCAACGGATTCCCGGCTTAATTTGCAATTGCACTGGGATTTATACAAAGTTCAGCAGACCGAAAAATACGACATTGAGCGAACAGAAGCCTTCCGGCAAAAAAACAGCTTAATGCCTGATATACGGCATCGCCCTGATTGATCACCTGCCTTTACTCTGAGTTTTCTTAACCAGGTTGAGACATTATCCGGATTGGCAGCGGTGTTATGCGGAGTCAGAACGGTTGAGTATTGAAGTATAGTCGTCACGATTTGTGAATCTCAATCACCTGACAGTCTGCTGAACCCTGGCTGAATCGTGCCGTCACCCGTTCACCTTCCGTCAGTTGCCCGGCCTCTCGAATAAATTCATCGCCCCTGGCCACAATGCTGTAGCCTCGCGACAGTGTTGCCAGGGGGCTGACGGCATCCAGCATGCCGGTCAGTTGTTTTAAGCGACTTTCTTTCTGCTTTAAAAGTACTTGTATGGATGAATCCAGTTGATTTTTCAGCAGATTCAACTGGCCTTGCAGCCGCTCAATGCTTCTTGAAGGTGAAGACTGCAGGAGTCTGTCGTTGAGTCTCTGGTGCCTTGCAGAATGGAACTGCAGGGCGATGGTCATGGATTGCTGAAGCCGAATGTGCAGATCTTCCAGCCGCTGGTGATGCTCTCTCAGGCGTTCGCCCGGATGACGCAGGCGCAGACTGGTGTTATCGAGCGTCTGGGACAGGACTTGCAGACGATGCTTCATTAAAGCCTGAAGCTTGCGGTTCAGTAAGGCGAGCTTATTGAGAATATCCTGTTGGTCAGGACTGAGCACCTCAGCTGCTGCCGATGGCGTAGGGGCCCGGTAATCGGCGACAAAATCAGCAATGGTAAAATCAATTTCATGGCCCACAGCACTGACCACGGGAACATCGGAAGCTGCTATGGCTCTGGCGACCCTTTCTTCATTGAAAGGCCAGAGGTCTTCCAGTGAGCCACCCCCGCGACCGACAATAAGAACGTCAAACAGCCCGCTGCGATTGGCCATTTCAACGCCTCTGACCAACTCGTTGGCAGCTTCTTTACCCTGGACTGCACTGGGAATGACGGTAATGGGTATGGAGGGGAAACGTCTTCTTAGTACTGCCAGGATGTCGCGGATAGCGGCACCTGTTGGCGAGGTCACGACACCGATATGAGAGGGCAAGGCCGGCAGAGGCTTTTTATGCTCTGAATTGAACAGACCTTCAGTGGCTAATTTGAGCTTAAGCGCCTCAAAAGCACGCTGAAGAGCACCGGCGCCGCCTTCTTCCATATGATCGACAATCAGTTGGTAGTCGCCCCGACCTTCATAGAGACTGACCCGACCTCTGACAATCAGTTGCATGCCTTCAGCCGGAACAAAACGCAGGCTGCGGTTTCGGTTTTTGAACATTGCACAGCGAATCTGGGCATTGGCGTCTTTAAGGGTGAAGTACCAGTGTCCTGAGCCGGGTCGGGCAAGACCGGAAAGTTCGCCTTCAACTCTGACATTTGCGAACCGCGTTTCCAGCATTCGCCGGGTTTGGCTGTTCAGCTCTGTTACCGTCAGAGGGCGCTGATTGTCCGATTGAGCGGGAGTACCCTGCTCAGCATGAAATAAATTATGGCCTTGCATGAGAATGTTGATGCCATGGTGTTTGAGAGAGATAAGGCTGAATAACAATATACTTGATTATCCCCGATCAAACTATACATTCATTAATGTCCGCATCGGGCGTGCCCGTCAAGGCCTTCCTGTTACTCTTGTTGAGTAGATACTGGATAATTGCTTAATGACTTAATAATATTTTGGTTTCCATAACGTCTCAGGTGGAAGTCTGCCCTTTCTTTCTCTCCCAGAAGAAAGGCGGGAGTGATTGATATCCAGTGAAAAAAATCCAGCCAGGGAGCAAGATTTGCATCATATCGTTCGAATGCGGTGCTCATAGCCTTCCGGTTTTCATCATACATAAGCGTTAGATCGGCGGTTGCCAGAAGTGCCAAAAAAACGGCTTTCATTTGTGTATTTTCCTCAATCTTCTTCGTCATTATCTCATTCCAGAACAGATCCTGTTCGTTGTCATAGCTATTATTGAGCGTCTCATAAGCCCATAAATAATAGTGAACCAAGACTGACTTTGTGCGATGTTTTTTCAAAAGAGCACTTCTTATAGCCTCATAATTTGAGTGAGATTCCAGTCGGGGCAGGTTATAAACGAATGCATCAAAAGCGGTATCAGGTTGTGGTGTTTCCTGTAGCACTTCGAACGATGCTGTATATTCATTCCGGCTTAGCCCATAGCTTGCAACACTCTCTGATAGCTGATCAATTTCAGAAACGGTTGCCTCGGATGAAGCATCCAGCATCTCTGATTTACCTAATACAAAAGCCTTTACAAGGCTAAAGTACTTTTTAATGTTCTCTGGTCTGTCATTACTTTTGATTTCATTGTCCAGAAAAATACAATATTGTTTTGGTCTTTTTTTAATGGGAAAACGCCTTGTGTTCTCCAGCGGTTTCAACAGTATGCTTTCAATACTGTCTGGATCAATTATCCTGGGAAATAACGCTTCTTCAACTTCAGGGCCATCATGACTGAACAAAAATTGGAGGTTATGGTGTACGGGGTTCATAAAAAAATGCTTTGCGATCAGTGCTGGCCACCCAGCCTGAGGGATATGCAGAAGATTAAACCGTTCATCAGTAAAGACTCTGATGGCCGCTTCAGCCGCAAAGCGCACACCCAGTAGAGAGCTTGCTATCAAACCGGGCAAAATTTCCGTAACAATCTTACCTGCTTCAATAAAGATCTTTTTCTCTGGTTTTTTGGTCGATGCGTATTGAATAACAGGCTTATAAATCGGGTCTGTTTGCGAGGCTTCGGGGTTCTCACCCTGATAGTACTGATAGTGGTTGGCTAGCCGCATTAACACCAGTGATTCCAGATAGCCACCATAAGGGAAGCCAAGTTCACGAGCTTTGCCGAAATGATCATGTGCGCTGAGCAGGACTCTTTTGCGACCGGTCAATACTATCTGCTTGTGATCAGAACTTATTTCTGCCTCCAGAAGCGTCAATCCAGCCAGGCAGTGAAGCCAGCCTGACATCTTTACTGATAGAATATCCGTTTTATCTTCATATTGTTTTAACGTCTGTTTTAATTTCTGATAGCCAACTTTTCTGGCCTGTTCAATGGCAAGAATAAAAGTACTTTCGTCTCCATCTTTGAACTTTTTCAAGTTGTCATTGTGAAAGACTGCATAGTCTACGAGCTGTGAGTGAAGATTGCGTGCAATTGTATGGAACTTGACTGGCTTGTGCCATACAAAGCTCTGAAGCCAATGGTTTATCTCTTTCCAATCATCTGAGTCACTCTGAAGTTTTCTTGCCTTTTCTGCATTTCCACCGATGAACGTGATGATATGCTGATGAGCCAGCAAAAGAGTGTTGATCCAATACGATGTTTTATCATCGTTAAGCAGTTCAGGAAACAAATCAATTAATTTTGTCAGAAGTTGTAAGTCATGACCAAAATGATGAGCTGTTAAGCGGGCTTGGGCATTCAGGGAAAGGGCTTTAAGATGTGGGAGGTCCGGCTTCACTTCTGTTGGTACACAAACCAGATAAAAAGCAAGTTTTATAAGATCTGCTGTTGCCCGTAGTTCAGGATTAATACCTTTATTAATGTACTCCTTCTGAGCCTGTTTCAGCAATATGGAAATCTCTGACTTTGATTCAAAGGCAAATATAGAAAAGCTAATGATATATACGGATATATCCATACCACTAAAATTCATCAATTCTGTTCGACCAGTAGCGAGATACAGTATCAATCTTAATTTTTCTTTCGTGTTCTCTGTCTCATGCTTTTCCAATATCTGTACCGCTTTCGCTAATGCTGTTTTTGCTGCATCTGCTTTCGCTGTCCCTTCCAATATTAAGGCTTCCAGTCCCAAAATCGCGTCCTTCGGCTTCTTCCACGCAGTCACAGCGTCAGCCTCCGCTATGCTACCTAACCCAGCTGCTCGCGCATACTCTGTTGCTGTCGCTTGTTCAAGTTGTTCGTTTGACAGATGCCGGGCATTTGTAAATGTCTTGCCGATTTGATTCAAAACAGCATCAACGGCGCCATCAGAGCCTTCTACCGGAAGCTGCTCCAGAAACTTTCTAAGTAGACGTATGGAAGGGGTTACCTTACCCGGAATCTTGCTTTTCGGGTTTTTCGCGTAAGTGTCTGCATCAAAGGCCAGTTTAAGTTCGAAAGGCTTTGGAAGCAGCACCAGCCACTTGAGGAATACTCCGGCCAGAACCGATAGATTCGAGTCCCATTCCAATAAAATCTCAATAGACTGTGACACCCCGGAGAATGCAGAGAAATTGGCATTTGTTAATGTGCTGGCAGAATTTTCTTCCACACCCTGTTCAAAAAACAGCAAGAGCATCGGGGCATAAGGGAAGTAATGTTTTTTAGACAATAAAATAGTCTCTTTTATCTTTTTGGCGACGAGTTTGACTATCGGGCTTAGGGACAACTCAATCGTTTTATTATCATCGGCCATTTTGGCTCCCATCATGGCCAGTGCTTTCAGAAAATAGTAATAACCCATTCCCAGTATGTTTGTTGCATGGTCACCATTGATCAGTAAAGTCTTTCTGAATGCAGTGATGTGTTTTTCTACCTGTTGCAAAAAAAAATTCGGGTTTTCCTGAATCAAGACCACTTCCTGAATAATATTGTTATCCAGTTGAAATAAATACTGGTTGTGTACCCGTTCATTGAATGGTTCTGTTGATGGTCGGATGCGTGGCCTTAGCTCTGTTGGTCGTCTGGTTGTGTTTATGGTTCTTTTTTCTTTTTCAGTATTGGTATCGGTTCCAGATGTCAGTTGCGCCGAAGTGGGGGAAGCCGGAACCGGAAACTTTTTGACTTGAATAAAATTCCTTGAAAGCAGCAAAGACCTGGCAAGAATCCAGTCTTTTATTAAGTCGGGTCTGGACTTTTCAATGGCTTTATTGCTTATTTTGTCATGATGCTCATCAAATAGTTTCTTTTCATTTTTGCTGTCTTTGCTCAACGAAGCTTTGAGATAGCTTTCCCAAAAGCCCATTTTCCAAAAGGCTATGAATCTGGGTTGATTATTTTCGAGCAATTGTCCGGTACGCTCGGTATCCATGAATGCTTTCAGGTCAGTCATGGCTAGTACGTGTGGGAAATAAGATATATCAATGAGCGGAGATTTTTTTTTCAAGGCGCCCTTAATTTGCAAAGTGTTGAGGCTGTACGACCAAAGTTCACTGTAAATCTGACCGGCCGCTGGTTCTTTTTTTCTCTCAAGTATCAGTATCAGTGACCCGATGGTTTGTTGCAGCTCCTGATTTCTGGAGCGGATTGCTTTAAGGGCTGTTACTTTAGAGCGGGTATCGGGTTCTCTCAGGGCATTGAGAATGGCCTTCACCTCTTTGCCTCTGCCCGAGAGGTCTGACTCTTTGGCCAACTCCTGTTCAATCTTTGTCAGGGTGGTGATATCCACATCCTGGTAGATCTGCTCGAGAAACCCTTCATTCAATGCCCCTTCAATCTTTATCTGGCTTAAGCTTGTCTCCCTGGAAGCCATGCTGCGTAACAGTCGGTTTACCGGTTCCACCTGGGGCCAGCCCGCCGGATGGTGGTTGTGCAATTGCATTCCAATTAATAATTGGTAGGCAAGCGGTATACCAGCAATGGCTGCCGGTAAAAGTAGCTCGAATGCTTTTTCATAGATCTTAAGTGCTTCCGCCTTTTCGGACGGGAGTTTTTGGTTCAGAATGAACAACGCCTGAACCAGTTGGGCATAGGGGAAGTGGTTCTCATAAGCGGCCTGTTCTAACCCTGTGCGCTGCCGACTGTCGAGGGTGCTAGCCAGATTGATGGTTATGACTGGTTGGTCACTGGATGTATCTGCAGAAGCTCCGGAACAAGCCAGTATCTGCAGGGTTTTTGTTTTTCCATCCTCCAATTGATTTTGCAATGTGTCGAGTTTTGCATCGGGCGCAGGGCTTTCTTCAGAGCTCTGGCAGTGTGGTGTCTTTATTGCCCTGTTCAGCTCACCCGGAAAGTTATGATCCATTTCTCTAATCCAGTTTGATATTTCTATGGATTGAGTCAATGCCGTTTCGAAATCGATTATACTCAAGACTGACTTTTGGGTGGTGGTTTTCTTGTTTCCTTTTTTTGAGCATTCAGCCGAATCAGGTGCTGTGATCTTATTGTGATGAGCTACCGCAGAGCTTTGATCATCAGGGATTGCTTCTAATTTGATATCAACCTTTACTGGCGCAGTTGCAATGTCGCTTATTTCTGGCTTGACCGTTTTTATCCGTTTCTGTTTATTCTTATGGGAATCTAAATCTGAGTCATCTGTTATCGCCTCTTTACCTTCAATGTAAGTAGCGGTAGAAACTGCTCTATCATGTTGGTCGATACCTTTTTGCTCACCCACAGGATTTTTCGCCTTAACACTGCTTTCCTGTTCACTGTCAGGCAGGGGCTTGATATATGGATGCAGAAATTCCGGTAATCTGGATGATTCTGAAAAACTGCTGAGGACTGACTGCTGAATAATGGCCTGAACCTGTTGCTCAGTGTCACTCGCCAGCAAGATTTTTAACACATTTTGAGCATTTTGCACCCGTCGTGTTGAATCAATCCTTGGGTTGGTTTGATCAAGTTGCATGTCCTGCAGCAGTTTTTCAACCAGAGCAGGCAAGTTTGTCATAAGCAGTTTGGAACCTATGGCAAAAGGTTCTACACGCATGAAATCGAAATACCCTTCAGGACCGGCAGAAATATCGATAGACAAAATTCGCCATTTTTTTGTCTTACAACGGGCGAACCCCATTGTTTTTCCTTTGTTTGTATCGGGAAAGCAATTGATCTTTAAGGTGTGCAGTAGCCCTCTGCGCTGTAATTCTTTTGGGTTGGCTAAAACTATGGTGTGAATGTTGTTGCGTCTGACGGTGGTGCCGGGCAGGGCGTCTCTCAGCTTTTCCTCTAACGAGGCTGATATGGTTTCCAGACTTGTAATATCCTCAACTGCCAGGTCAATATCATTGGTAACAGGAACCTTGCCAAGTTCAGTGGGTTTAACTGAAGACGAAAGATGTTGCCATCTGGCTAATCCACCATAGACAAGAGCATCTTCAGTACCAGATATAACTCTCTCTGCTTCTGTATAGGTTTTTCTAAAAACAGGTGCAAGCACCACAAGTGCAGGAATCACATAGCGGATGTCCTGTTTTTTTACTAAAAATGAGCCCTCGGAATAATTTTTTAAATGATCATCCATAGATTGTATCTTGTCGTTTATTGAAGATATGGAGAGATCCGGAGCTATAAAGGGGATATATTTACTGGCAGAGTCTTGCCAGAAAAAAATCACTGCTCCAAGAACGTTTTTACTAATGTAAAATGTGCCATCAGGATTCTCTTTATCGTCGAATGGGTGACAAGCAAGACGTAATGTATTGTAAAAACTGAATAGGTTTTGTCCTTGTTCCCCCTGCATGAATTTATCGGGTGCAGTAAACGCCTGTTTTAGTCCTTCGCTGGCAGATTTTATGGACGCCTTTTTCAGTAGCTCTTCGCTGGCAGAATTTATGGCGTTGTATTGAAGATTTTCCCGGTATAACAAAATGTCTTTTTGCCACTGTGGAAACAGTTCCCATAAAGCATTTTCAGATCGACTGTCTCTCAGCCAGTCACTTTCCTGTTTATTTAAGTGGGAGCTGGTCAGGAAGTGAGTGGACCAAAGGAAGTTGTCACTGTGATGAGACAGTTTTACAGCGTGATGCCCGTAAAACAGGAAGACATAGGCATCTTCGAGACTGTTCAGAGGCTGTTGAGGCGTACGAACATGGTAGCTATGGCAGTGATCTCCTTGAGCATCAGGAACAATGACTTCTATAGAATTTTCCAGAGCTTTTGATGCCAGCACCATGTGTTGAGAGTTTTTCGGATCAAAACCCCGAAGCATCTGGTTGTATAGTGTTTCACCTTCATCATCGGGCAGTTGGCATTGACCGTAAAACGTTTCAAATTGCTCCCTGGATTTGATATCCAGCTGTTCTGAAAGAAATTCCGATATATGGCTCATTCTTTCAGGCCGAAGCCAGGACTTTTTGTAGAAATAAGATAGATGTTCAAGCAAAGATGCCGAGGAGACGCTGTCTGCTGGTGTGACTGGATGATTTCTGTCCGGTGGTGGCTCGTTATCGTCAACACTTTTCCTGCCGTCAGAGTGACTGCTTCGTTCACTTTTCTTGCCGTTTTGTTCGGCTTTTTTTTCAGAAGGGGAAGCCGGATCGGACTGGGACCGGGTCGGCCCGCTATTGCCCTGACCGCCAGAAAAAGTAATCATGCCCGTTGTAAATGTTGTTGACGGGAGTTGTGTATCTGGCTGGAACGCATTTCCCGCTTCTGGCAGCAAAGCCAGTGGGTTTCCGTTTGTTTGATGGGTAAAATAGGGTGGTACACGACCAAAAAAGTATGAGTGGACTGGATGCCCCGGAAACTCCCGGTTCAAATAGGTCAGCACGTTGTTCAGTAACTCTGGCCGCTGTTGAACAAACTGGTAAAGTGAGCCGGGGTCGTTCAGAATTTGCTGCCTTACCCGGTCACTGAGGCTTT
>NZ_JAGRPU010000034.1 GCF_024606225.1 Endozoicomonas sp. ISHI1
AAGCCGTGAAACCAGAAACTGGCAATTACCGGCAGAGGTATGGCTTAACCCTGAGCGATCAGAGAATCAGCAGCATTGTGATTTAGCTGCATAAGTTGAGGCGACATCTACCTTGAAAGTTACCGGTATCTTGAAAACTAAATGAAATGTTAGATGGACATTTTATAACTCCATCTTTGGTAGTATTAACAGATTGGTAAGACTCATCAGCAAGCAATGAGGTAACTGCCTGTGAGCTAATAATTACAATTTGTAATAAAACATAGAGACAAGAAGTTTTCATAATAAATGCCCTGATCAACTTCAAACAAGCCATGAAAAATAAACAGGTTTGACTTGCCGGGCTCAGTATAGCCGCATAAACCCTTAAATCAGTGGTTGCCGACAGACAATCCACTGGATTTTATTGTCAGGTGGCGTGTTAGTTGTTGGGGAGGCGTTGACGGATGAGTAATTCTAGCTGTTCTATTTTTTCGTCGCTACGTTTAAAGCCTGCAAGGGTGGCTTCAGTAAGAGCACCAATGGCAGCTTTAATTTCTGAAAGTTCACGGTCATGCTGTGCAATGCGCAACCGATTTTCCCGCTGGTTTTCCAGTACAATCTTCTGTGTTTCCCCGCTAATCTCGATGAGCCGGTGTACGGCGTTATCCAGCGATTCAAAATGGGATTCAAGTCTCTCTGCACGATGCTGCAGTGACATACTGCGTTCCGTTATCAATTATTGTGCAAGCAGTCAGCGTAGCAGATACTGAGAGATTGCACAGAGACACCTAACATAGGGTTATGTTGCTACCTAAACAATTCAGAATGTGACCCCAGACGCTCAAAGAATATTTTATCTTCTACCACTGCATAGATTAATAACCAGTCTGGCTCTATGTGACATTCTCGATAGCCGCGATAGTTACCAGTCAGGGAATGGTCTTTGTATCTCGCTGCAAGTGGTCTATCTTCTATGAGCCGGTCTGTGACTTTTTTTAATTTTGAGCAATCTTTACCCTGCTTCTTTGCTTTTTTAACGTCCCTTTTGAATTGATTCGTACTGACTGGCTTTAGCATCATTAAATATCCAAGTCATCGTACATTTCCTGAGCGTTTTCGTAGTGCGTTAAACCAACCCCTTTCTCTGTGTCGTCAAAGGCTTTAAGGGTTTCTTCATTAGGTATACGAACATCAAAAGGTAATCCATTGCACAAACCTACTTGCTTATAAAACAAGGTGATTGCATCTGTTGCGTTCAGCCCCAGTTTCTTGAATATCGCTTCTGCATGTTCCTTCACATCAGGCTCTATTCTGGCTCGGATCATTGCGCTTTTGCTCATTTTTAAGTACCCCTATGCGTCATATTGTTCTGTACAGTGTCATTGTAGATCATTTGGGGTACAGTGCAAACGCAACATAACAAACGCTTCCAATTCGTGGCTTCGCCACCCGACCGCCCTTCGGTCGGCGTCTGAAGCTGAGGGATATACTGCACACTCGGTATAATATCATCAACAACCGTACCACGAAGCATACTATCATGGCAGGGAAGCAACTCTCGGAGAAATCGCAAAGGCCGACCATAGCATACGCATGGCCAAAGCTTATACGACATTGCTAGCCCACCCTGACAGTGTCATACAGCAGCGAGGCCGTGACCTAAAGCTCTACGAAGAGATCCTGCGTGACGACCAGTTAAAATCCTGTTTCCAGCAAATACGTCTGACTGTCTCACAGTGACTAGTAAGTATTTCAGCTGCGAATTTCAGACAAAAGCTCTGGATGATTGTCCAGCAGTCTGAACAGTTTTACCAGTGAAAGTGGTGGTTTGGTTTTGCCATTTTCGTATCGGGAAAATGCGTTAACCCCTCCACCAAACATCTCTCCGGCCTCTTTCTGGTCAAGAGTCAGCTTTTTACGGACATTCGCAATAAAGCCCGGGTCGACTATGGAAGCGTTTACCTGTTTGTTAAACGCAACCATGGCCGCACTAACCCGCTCTGATTCTCTGGCGTCAAGTGGGAAGCAAGGTCCTGGTTGAAGCCGGGGCCATTAAATCAGAGGTGCCTGATTTGCCTGTTTATGAGTCCTCTGTCTAATGGCTTGGGGCTATTTTGGGGCTATTGTGAGGTTTTTTAGGGTATATCAGATGGGGTATTTATTGAAACACAGTTTTATTTGATAAAAATAATTCAAATAAATCAATGAGTTAAAGCTTTTTCAATATTCTGCCAGAAATTGCTTACATTTAGAGTAATGACTGCAAACAATCATGAGCCAGAAAAACAGCTTTAGCTCACTATCATCAGGCTAAAAGCCCGGCTCCGTGGTGTTTCCAATAATAAATAAACGCTTAAGGATAACCGGCATGAAAGCAATACAAGCCCTGATTTTGCTACTGCTAACGGCTTGCCTCAATCTTCCCGTTCAGGCAGAAAAGATTTTCAAGTGGGTGGATGAAAGCGGCACCGTTCATTACTCTTCCAGACCACCACTCGTCAACGTTGATACAGAAGTCATTTCAACGCTGGACGAGCAAGAAAAAGAGCCTGAAGAACCGCACCCTCCCGTTGACTCTGAGCCTGAGTCCATCGCTGAGAATCCACCCCAATCCGTTCACCCCCCGGAAGTTCTGGCGTACTGTAAGACACTTTCGGCCAATCTTGAGACACTCAACAGCGATGACCAGGTACGTGTGAACAAAGCCGACGGCAGCTTTGAAATACTGAACGAAAAAGGCCGGGAAAGGGAGAAGGAGAGAATTCGTCAGCAAATGAAGCAACACTGCTTCTGAACCGTTGCCAGATGACCACCGGACAGGCTTTACTGCCCGGCTTCATTCATTAACTCTAACGTTTTTTACCGGCATTAATCTTTTTATACATACGGTAGGAAAAACACGCCAGTGCGCCGGTAACGCCAATAAACACCATATGATCAGGCTCCGTCATAAAGTGCATCAGCATGGAGAAAACGCTACCCTCAGAATGGTCTCCGGGGTGGGCAGACACCTGAGAAGAGGCCAGGACAGTGGCAAAGGTTGCAGAAACGGCGCTCAGATTTTTCATTATCGTACTACTCCTGTCTATTTTTATAACCGAAAACGGTGAACTGTGAGAGATTATACGCTCACGGCAGCAGGTTCATGATCCTGTCTTTCAGGCATTTTCGCTTCCAGCATGCCTTTGTCAACAATAAAGTCGATCACTTCACGAACACCCTGCTCCGCTTTCAGGTTGGTGAACAGGAAAGGGCGATCCCCGCGCATCTTTTTCGCATCTCTGTCCATCACTTCCAGAGAGGCTCCAACGATAGGTGCAAGATCGGTTTTATTGATGATCAACAAATCAGAGCGGGTGATACCCGGTCCACCCTTGCGAGGAATCTTGTCTCCGGCGGAAACATCGATGACATAAAGTGTCAGATCTGACAGCTCAGGGCTGAAGGTTGCACTAAGGTTATCACCACCAGACTCCACCAGAACCATTTCCAGGCCTGGATGTCTCTGGCAAAGCTCATCAACTGCTGCCAGATTCATAGACGCATCTTCACGAATCGCCGTATGGGGACAGCCACCGGTTTCAACACCAATGATACGATCTTCATCCAGCGCTTCATTGCGAATCAGAAACTGTGCGTCTTCTTTCGTATAAATATCATTGGTCACCACTGCCAGGTTGTAGTGCTGCCGCATGGAAGCACAAAGTTTGGTGAGCAGTGCTGTTTTACCGGACCCTACCGGACCACCGACACCCACCCGAAGGGTCTGAGGCTGCTTGCTTGTCATATTGCTTCTTCCTAAGATCTGAACAATCTTGAATACTGGTGCTCGTGCCAGCTGCTGGCCATGGCGTAATGCACCAGATTATTACCCAATTTGTGATCATGAATCGTTTTAGCGCTCTCGATCACAGTGCCAATTTCACTGGCCAGATGTTGCAAAATTTTCTGGGCATCGGTCTGCCCCAAAGGCACCGCCTTGGTAGCCGCTGTCACCTGGTTTTCGCACCATGACCACAACAGTCCGATAGCGGCAGTATCTTTCTTCATGCCGTGGCATAAACTGGATAATGCAAACATAGCTGCTTGAGTGGGCATCTCCAGCCAGTCCGCCCTGGACTCTTCAGGGAATAAAGACGTCAGCCAGATTTTGAATGCCTTGCCTACCTGACAGTCTTCATCATAAAGTTCGCGAGTTTCCCGAAAGGCGAGCAATTGACGATTCCAGTGCTCAACTGAAGGCCTGTCATCAGACTGAAAAGCGTCGTATAGTCGGAAGAACACCGGAACATCCAGACGGCCCATTCCCTCCGTTAGTAGCTGGGAGATCCAATGGCAGGTGGACTCACGATCAAAACACCATTGTCGCTCAATCGCTGTTTCCAAACCCTGAGAATAAGCGAAGGCTCCAACAGGCAGGGCTGGACTGGACAGATGCAAAAGCCCAAGTAATGCCTCAGTGTTCATGGCTTTCCATCCGCTCATAGCTTTCCACCCGCTCATGGCTGTGCTCACCATGGTGATGATGACCATGACCTTTGGCATAAGCACCGTTTTCGGGCTCAAAAGGAGCCTCTGTGTGGTCTACAGTCAGCCCGAGTAACATCACCATTTCATCCAGAACGTGATCTTTCTGGAATCGAAGCCAGTTATTGCCCACCTGCAAGGGGACATGACGATTACCGAGGTGATAGCATGCTCTGGCAAACGTCACGGCATCCTCACAGTAGGCTGTTGTGACTTCTTCATCACTGGCGCGCACCAACACGACTTCACCAGTGTCTGCCTGAAGCAGAGTGCCGCCTCTTAAAACATCGCCCCGCTCAATGAATATTCCTGCTTCTCTCCCGCTCAGGGTGGTCGCTTTCAAACGACCTCTCTTGCGCTCATCAAATGGCAGCAATAGCTCGTCATTGTGCTGAACATCAGTTTCCTGCAAGCGCCTGGTTAACTTCAGCATTTCTTATTTTCCTTTGTCTTGATTTGTTTTGAGCCATTGACAGTAAAAGTCTTTGCGCTCGAAAAAGGCTCACAAAAAAAGCTCTTAAAGATATTCCTAAAAAAGAAAGTAGCGCTGAGCCAGAGGAACGACTTTGGCTGGTTCACATACCAGCAGCTCGCCATCGGCACGCACTTCGTACGTCTCCGGATTAACCTCCATATGGGGCTGCCAAGTGTTCAACAGCATATCTTTCTTGCGAATAGTTCGGGTATTTTTTACCGCAGACAGGATTTTATTCAACCCAAGTTTACTACCAATGTCGTTTTCAAAGGCGGCCTGTGAAACGAAAGAAAGTGAGGTAGCAGAAACGGTTTTACCCAGCGCTCCAAACATGGGGCGATAGTGGACCGGCTGCGGTGTCGGGATGGATGCATTGGGATCGCCCATGGGTGCCATAGCAATTGCGCCCCCCTTCAATACCAGAGATGGCTTGGTACCAAAAAATGCCGGTTTCCACAGCACCAGGTCAGCCAACTTACCCGGCTCGATAGAACCCACTTCATGGGAGATACCGTGGGTTATGGCCGGATTCATTGTGTATTTCGCCACATAACGACGTGCCCTGAAGTTATCCACACCCGCCGAAGAGTCTTCAGGTAACAATCCCCGTTGTACTTTCATTTTGTGAGCCGTCTGCCAGGTACGACAAACCACCTCACCAACCCGGCCCATAGCCTGAGAGTCTGAAGCGATCATCGAAAAAGCGCCGAGATCATGCAGAATATCTTCTGCTGCAATGGTTTCGCGGCGAATACGGGAATCGGCAAAGGCCACATCTTCAGGAATGTTCGGATCGAGATGGTGACAAACCATCAGCATATCCAGATGTTCATCAACCGTGTTGATGGTGTATGGACGAGTAGGGTTTGTAGACGACGGTAGAACAAAGTCTTCACCACAGGCCTTGATAATATCGGGAGCATGTCCACCACCGGCACCTTCGGTATGGTAGGTGTGGATAACTCTTCCCTTGAATGCGGCAATAGTATCTTCAACAAAGCCCGATTCATTCAAGGTATCGGTGTGAATAGCGACTTGAATGTCGTACTTCTCTGCAACGCCCAGGCAACAATCGATAGAAGCGGGAGTGGTTCCCCAGTCTTCGTGAAGCTTGAGCCCCATGGCTCCCGCCAGAACCTGTTCTTCCAGTGCTGCGGGGATGCTGGCGTTGCCTTTGCCAAGAAAACCAATATTCATGGGCAGACTATCCACAGCCTGTAACATGGAAGTCATATGCCACTCACCGGGTGTACAGGTCGTTGCATTGGTTCCTGTGGCAGGCCCGGTGCCACCACCCAGCATGGTGGTCACTCCGGAAGCCAGAGCTTCTTCTATTTGCTGGGGACAGATGAAGTGGATGTGGGCATCAACCCCCCCCGCAGTGACAATCTGACCTTCGCCGGCAATCACTTCGGTGCCAGGACCGATGATAATGTCGACTCCGGCTTGCACGTCGGGGTTGCCAGCCTTGCCTATCTTTTCTATCCGGCCATTTTTAATGCCAATATCCGCTTTGACGATGCCCCAGTGATCCAGAATCAGTGCGTTAGTGATGACCGTATCCACCACATCAACTCCTGTTCTCTGACTCTGGCCCATACCGTCACGAATCACCTTGCCACCACCAAACTTCACTTCGTCGCCATAGACGGTGAAATCTTTCTCCGGACTGATGAACAGATCAGTATCACCAAGACGTACTCTGTCTCCTATTGTCGGACCAAACATGTCCACATAGGTTTGACGTTCCATTCTGGCCATTATTTTTCTCCCTGCTCCAGCTCACCCATGACATCACCACGGAAACCATAGATCTTGCCTTCCCCGGCGAAACGAACCAGCTCAACCTGTCGATCCTGACCAGGCTCAAAACGAACAGCGGTGCCTGCCGGGATATTCAGCCGGAAACCCAATGTCGGCTGCCGATCAAAAGCCAGTGCCGGGTTTACCTCGTAGAAATGGTAATGAGAGCCAACCTGAACCGGCCTGTCACCCGTATTGGCGACGGTCACAACACAAGTTTTCCGCCCTTCATTGATTTCGATCGCCTCTTCGGAGGCAATGACCTCTCCTGGAATCATAAAAGCTCCTGCATCAGGCAATGGGATTGTGAACGGTCACCAGCTTGGTGCCATCTGGGAAAGTGGCCTCTACCTGAACTTCATGAATCATCTCCGGAATGCCTTCCATGACGTTGTCCCGGGTCAGGATTTCACGCCCTTCATTCATTAACTGAGCGACGGTCTTGCCGTCTCTGGCCCCCTCCATTATGTGCATGGAAATCAGGGCAATGGATTCCGGGTAATTCAGCTTCACTCCCCTGCCAAGGCGACGTTCAGCAACCAATGCTGCGGTGTATAACAGCAATTTGTCTTTTTCTCTGGGGGTCAGCTCCATGAGAGCCCTCCAATTTATTCTTGTTGTCTTTTAACAAGCCATAGGCAACTAATATGCTACAGGCATCAACGATCAGGTATTCCAGATTCTGGGCTTACAACCTTGCCGGCCATTCAATAAGCAACGGAGATCATTCCAAAGCCAGGCAAACAAAGTCCTGGCCTGTTCTGGTGAGCTGCCCAGATAACGGGCAATAAAAACCCCGTTTCGCCAGGTAACGGCCACACACTTCGAAGCCCCAAGGGCTTCCAGCCTTTCATGCAGATGATCACATCCGGGGTCTTGCTGAAGGGTCATAAGAAGTGTGCCGAAAACGTGCTGGCCATTCAGACCAAGAAGCGACTGAGTAAGAGGTGATCCCGCAACCAGTTCCAGTCTTTCTCGATAAAGCGGCTGGTCATTGCGAGCGAGCTGAAGGTTCTGGATTACCTTACCTTGCCTGAACGCTTCGCCACTGGCTTTCCGACCCAGACAAAGAATGTCCCAGCCTGCGTAGCAACCATTGCCGGTCAGCTCAACAGAAGTATTCAACTCCGCTTCTGCACCATTAAAAACAATGGTTTCCTGAGGCAACCATTCCAGACAGGCATCCTCCTGAACGACCATGGACGTCAGCTGTTTCTGAAGGCGGCCATTACCATTGTAGTAGACTTTCCCGGCAGCAGGTGTGGTAACCAATCCAGACGCACCAGAGTGAGCTTTAAAACTCTGAATCAGCTCATCACCGGCAACCAGTCCCCCGGGGGGATGAAGAATATAAAGATGGAGCAGGTCTTTACCCTCTGGCCAAAAGGGACGCTGAATTCGCAAAGGTCCATAATGACGCGTACGGCCCATGCGGGTATAGCCATCCTGATATTTCAGTTCAACAGCAATACCAGCACGCCAGCCCCTGTCACCGGGCGCAACGTTATCCTGGTCAGAATCAATCTCCAGGTTAGATCGCGGGTTAGATCGCGGGTTAGAAAGTAGATTAAGTGCCAGCCCCATACTTCATCCCTTCGTGTTAAAGGTCATCTCTGGCGTGCAAAAGATGTTCCATTTTATTTTTATGCAGCTGCTGACATTCTTGACCATAAAGTCAGCTTTATTCGCACCAAAAGAACGCATAAGCACCGCATTGGTGAGCAGAGATATTCTGAAATAAGGCACGTGCTGTCAAGACGATATAAAGAGATTCACCTTATCTCAGGTGCTAATAGTAAAAGCCTTTCTACATGAACGACAACGACTGTCAATATTGGCATACACATTGCTGTCTCACTGTCGCACATAAGGATAAAAAAAGGATGAATAAGAACTATGAAAAGCTCCCTCAAAAAACTTTCGAGAGGCCTGATTGTAGCGTCTGCCGCAACTGCCGCCCTGTCATTTTCGGTCATATCCCAGGCTGCAGATACCATCAAGGTGGGTGTTTTACATTCTCTTTCTGGCACTATGGCAATCAGTGAAACCACATTGAAAGACACTGTTTTAATGATGGTGGACGAGCAGAATAAGAAAGGTGGGTTGCTGGGCAAGAAGCTCGAAGCAGTCGTTGTTGATCCTGCCTCTGACTGGCCACTGTTTGCAGAAAAAGCCCGCGAACTGTTGGCAAAAGAAAAAGTAGACGTCATTTTTGGTGGCTGGACTTCAGTCTCCAGAAAGTCAGTTCTGCCTGTGGTTGAAGAGTTGAACGGCCTGATGTTCTACCCGGTTCAGTATGAGGGACAAGAGTCATCCAAAAACGTTTTCTACACCGGTGCAGCGCCAAACCAGCAGGCTATTCCTGCAGTTGATTATCTGATGAGTTCTGAAGGTGGCAACGTCAAACGTTTTGTACTGGCCGGTACTGACTATGTCTACCCAAGAACCACCAACAAGATTCTGGACTCCTATCTGAAGAGCAAGGGTGTCAAAGAGTCAGATATCATGATCAATTACACGCCTTTCGGTCACTCTGACTGGCAGACCATTGTTTCTGATATCAAGAAGTTTGGTAATGCCGGTAAAAAGACGGCGGTTATATCCACGATCAATGGTGACGCCAACGTACCTTTCTACAAAGAACTGGCTAACCAGGGTATAGCTGCTGAAGACATTCCGGTGATTGCCTTCTCTGTCGGTGAAGAAGAACTGTCAGGAATAGATACCGCACCTCTGGTAGGCCACCTGGCAGCCTGGAACTACTTCATGAGTGCCGAGAGTGATATCAACGATGAGTTTATCGAAACCTGGCAGACCTTTACCAAGAATGAAGAGCGCGTAGCCAATGATCCAATGGAAGCCACTTATATTGGCTTCAACATGTGGGCAAAAGCCGTTGAGAAAGCCGGAACCACTGATGTCAATGGCGTTCGTTCAGCCATGTATGGCATCACTGTTCCCAACCTGACCGGTGGTATCGCTGTAATGAACACCAACCATCACCTGACCAAACCGGTATTGATTGGCGAAATTCAGGACGATGGCCAGTTCGAAATCGTCTGGGAAACCAAGGGTGGTGTCATTGGTGATGCCTGGACTCAATATCTGCCCGAAAGCTCAAAGATCGTTGCTGACTGGTCAGCCCCAATCAAATGCGGCAACTACAACCTGGAATCAGGCGTCTGCTCCGGTCAGAACTACTGATTGATTAGTCGTTTTTTTTGAAGCCACATGGCATGAGAAGTTAACTCTTTCATGCCGTTCCCAAAGCCTGCCTGAAGCAAGGCAGACAACCAAATACTTATTAACTGGAAATTCTATGATCTGGAGACTCTGGCAAATATTGCCGTTAGTATGCCTCTGTCTTCTTTTTGTCTTTGTCTCATCAGCACAGGCTCTGACCGACAGTCACACCAACAGTCGTGAAGAGCTGGCCAGACAATTGAGTGAAAAGTCATGGGACAAACTGGAGGCCACCATCACCGAACTCTCTGCCAAGGGTGATGATGAAAGCCAGAAGCTTTTAACCCTGTGGTTGTCTGGCCAACTGTTTATTGAAAAGAGCACAGATCGCCTGGTCATAGGCAACAGATCAGGCCGTATGTATCTCATTGCAGACCCGATCACAGATGAAGCATTGGGTGAAGTCAAAAAACGCAGCCTGAAAAAAATCAAAATCAATAACCGGCTGAGAAACGCCATCAGAACCGCATTGGCAATCTGGGATCTCAAGTCTGAAGACCCGGACAAGCGCCTCCAGGCAGTGAAAGAAACCTCCAGGAACATTCAGGCTGAGACGTTAGCCATTCTGAAGGCGATGCTGAAGACAGAATCCGATGAGGATGTTCATTCGGCTCTGACAACAGCGGTTGCCTTGTATCATATCCAACACGGCAATGATGAACTGAAGCTTCAAAGCCTTGAAATTCTGTCTGAGTCTGATGATCCGATTGTTCGTTCAGCACTGGAGTCAATTAAAACAGAGACTAAAAACAAGGAAATTCTTCTGGGCATAGACTCTGCTCTGGCCGACATGGATCGAAGACAAGACTACTATTCCGCAATAGAAAGTGTTTTTTTTGGCTTGAGTCTGGGTTCAGTATTACTTCTGGCTGCCATTGGGCTGGCGATCACTTTTGGCGTTATGGGCGTTATCAACATGGCTCATGGCGAAATGATGATGCTTGGCGCTTATACGACTTTCATCATTCAATCTGCCTTTCCATCATTAATGGAGCAATCTTTGTTTATTGCCATTCCTGCCGCCTTTGTTGTCGCTGGTACGGTTGGCATTTTGATTGAGCGACTCGTCATACGTCACCTTTATGGTCGCCCACTGGAAACGCTTCTGGCTACTTTTGGTATCAGTCTGATACTTCAACAGGCCGTTAGAACCATTTTTTCTCCCCTGAATCAGGCAGTATCAACACCGGAATGGTTGAGCGGCTCCTGGATCATCAATGATGCTTTATCTTTAACCTGGAACCGGGTCTACATCATTGGCTTCAGTCTGACCGTCTTTCTGACTCTCTTATTTATCATGCACTACACCCGATTTGGTTTGAATATGCGGGCAGTTACCCAAAATCGTGCCATGGCCAACTCTATGGGTATTCCCACCCACCGTGTTGATGCAATGACCTTTGGCCTTGGCTCCGGTATTGCCGGCGTTGCTGGTGTTGCTCTGTCTCAGCTGACCAATGTGGGTCCAAATCTTGGCCAGAACTACATCATCGACTCTTTCATGGTGGTGGTCTTTGGTGGCGTTGGCAACCTCTGGGGCACACTAGTGGCAGCAATGAGCCTGGGCGTAGTCAATAAGTTGCTGGAGCCCTGGGCAGGCGCAGTCATTGCCAAAATTCTGGTACTGATTTTCATTATTCTGTTTATTCAGAAAAGACCCAAAGGCCTGTTCGCCCTGAAAGGTCGTGCGGTGGAGGATTGATCCATGAGTTCTGTAAAATTATCCTCAACAACAAGGGGTAAAGGTCCTCTCAGTCGTTTTCTTCTGGACGATCCAGCGGGCAAATGGCTTTTGATTGCCGTTTTTGCCATCAGCATTATTGTCTCTGGACTCAATCTGCTGGCACCTGAAGGCTCTGCCCTGCACGTCAGCAGTTATACTGTCACACTGCTTGGAAAATACCTCTGTCTGGGCCTTCTGGCACTGGCTCTGGATCTGGTCTGGGGTTACTGCGGCATCCTCAGTCTGGGTCACGGGGCTTTCTTTGCCCTCGGCGGCTACGCCATGGGGATGTACCTGATGCGCCAGATTGGCGACCGTGGAGCCTATGGCAACCCTGAGCTGCCGGACTTCATGGTGTTTCTGAGTTGGCAGGAACTGCCATGGTACTGGCAGGGTTTTGATTCTTTCTTGTTTGCTATGCTGATGGTCGCTCTGGTTCCCGGCATTCTGGCTTTCCTGTTTGGTTGGCTGGCATTCCGTTCCCGGGTCACCGGCGTTTATCTATCCATCATTACTCAGGCACTGACGTATGCCCTGATGCTGTTGTTCTTTCAGAACGATTTCGGTTTCGGTGGCAACAATGGCCTGACCGACTTTAAAGATATTCTCGGCTTCAGCCTGAAAAGTGATACAACCCGCGTCGCTCTGTTGATGTGCTCAGCACTAGCCCTGGGGCTGGGCTATATGATTTGCCGATGGCTGGTGGATTCCCGATACGGAAGAGTATTGATAGCTGTCAGGGATGCCGAAAGCAGAACCCGCTTTATGGGTTATCGGGTTGAACACTTCAAGCTGGTGGCTTTTGTAGTTTCTGCTGTGTTGGCCGGCATCGCCGGTGCACTTTATGTGCCACAAGTAGGCATCATTAATCCGGGTGAGTTTTCTCCCATCAACTCCATTGAACTGGTGATTTGGGTGGCCGTTGGTGGCAGGGGAACACTCTACGGGGCAATCATCGGTGCACTGCTCGTTAATTATGCCAAAACATGGTTTACCGGAGCTATGCCCGATGCTTGGTTGTTTGCCCTGGGTGCCCTGTTTGTTGTTACGACACTCTGGCTACCCAAGGGCGTTGTTGGCTTATACGGCCAGGTTCGTGAGAAGTTTTTGAAACCATCTGCCCGGACTCAGGAGCAAGAGGTAGTCGATCATGGTTGATAAACATATACCTGATAACACGCTGCTGTACCTCGACAATGTGACAGTCAGCTTTGATGGCTTCAAAGCCTTGAACAACCTGTCTTTTTTAATCAACCAGTGCGAACTCAGGGCCATTATTGGTCCCAACGGTGCCGGTAAAAGCACCATGATGGACGTCATCACTGGTAAAACTCGACCAGATACCGGAGAGGTGCTTTTTAATCAAGGAAGCACAAGGCTGTCCGGGGGCTCTATCGATCTCACCCGGCAAGACGAAGCCGAAGTAGCCAACCTGGGAATTGGCCGAAAGTTTCAGAAGCCTTCTGTCATCGAAAGTCTGACAGTCTGGGAAAACCTGGAACTGGCTCTTAAAGGTCGTCGTTCACCTTTTGAATCCATCTTTAAAGCTCTTTCTAAAGAGGGCTTCAAAAAGATTGAGAAAACCCTCAGCAGAATCCGCCTTCAGGATCGCCGTGACTTCGCGGGGGCATCTCTCTCTCACGGTCAGAAGCAGTGGCTTGAGATAGGCATGTTATTGCTTCAGGACCCCGAGCTTTTGCTGATCGATGAGCCCGCAGCCGGTATGACCGATGAAGAAACCTTCAGAACCGCTGATCTGCTGCGGGAACTGTCAGAAGAGCGAAGCGTTGTGGTAGTCGAACATGACATGGCCTTTATCAAAGCACTTGACTGTAAAGTGATGGTGCTTCATGAAGGCAGTGTACTGGCAGAAGGGTCGCTGGACCATGTTCAGCAGAATCAAAAAGTCATCGACGTCTATCTGGGAAGATAGCCTCAGGCCAGATAGCAGCCCTGAGCTGGAGAATAATATGCTTGAAGTACAGAACATAGATGTTTTTTACGGTGCCAGTCAGGCACTGAAGTCTGTCTCCCTGAAAGTGGACAAAGGTCAGGTCACCAGTATTATGGGTCGTAACGGTGTGGGTAAAACGACATTGATGAATACTGTCGCCGGGCGTGTTTCAGTAATGTCGGGACAGATACTCTGGAAGGGTCAGTCCATCAATAATCTGACTTCACATCAACGAGCCCGACAGGGAATTGCTTATGTACCCCAGGGTCGACAGATTTTCCCGCTGCTCACGGTTCAGGAAAATCTGGAAACAGGATTTGCCTGTCTGCCGCGTTCGCAGCGTAAAGTGGATCGGGAAATTTATGATCTTTTTCCTGTATTGCTGGATATGAAACATCGTCGTGGAGGTGACCTCTCTGGCGGACAACAACAGCAACTGGCTATTGCCCGGGCACTGGTTACCCAACCTGAGTTGTTAATTCTCGATGAGCCAACCGAAGGCATTCAACCTTCCATCATCAAAGATATTCAATCCGTCGTTGGTATGCTCAGGGACAGGGGAGAAATGGCCATTCTGCTGGTAGAACAATACTTTGAATTTGCTCGGGATCTGGCCGATCGATATGCCGTACTGGATCGTGGTGAACTGGTACTGTCTGGGGCAGGCAGTGAGATGAATGAAGAAGAAGTCAGGCAATTGATGACCGTTTAAAACGGCGCGGATGAATACAGCCAGACATTCTGCCTGTATCCATCTGTTCTGCGATCATAATCAGTTCATCAACTGATCAAAACGCTCCACCAGCGAAAGCAGTTGAGTAGCTTCTATTTTCTCAACCATCAGGGCTTCTTCAGCATAAGGCTTGATGTTTGCACCTTTTGGCAGGTCAGCCCCCTGATCAAGAATGGCATGGACCCGGGGAATAAAAAGCCATTGCAGCCACTGAGTAAATTCCATGGCATCCATGCAGAAAGGTGTTGTACTGGCCAGCGCCTGAGCCGAAGGTGGCATAGCCTGCCAGCACTCCAGTCTTTTTAACTCTGCTTCCAGAGCTATCAATAACTCTCTAACTTCTGTGCTCATTGACTGTCTTTTACCCTGAAAACCCAAAACGTATTTTACTATGAAAATAGCCTGATATCCTCCTCACTCTGAAGAGGTGTCGCAAAGGCCTTCTAAAGACACGAATTTTTGTGCTGATTCGATAAGTCTGTTGAAGTTAAGGCAGATACTAAAACGTTTCTTCCTGCAGAATACTAAATTCACCTGATAAAGCGATAGACATCACAGCATTGGTTGCTTCCATGGGTAAGTGGTAAGAGTTATTAGATACTCTCATTAGTCCTGATATTGGTGTAGTCATCATTTCAGACTCAGATTGTTGATGTAAATGATGATAAAGAATAATGCTTTGTATTGATTCACGATTGACTCTGCCAGATCTTATTGGTATGTGTACATATCTCGCCGGGTCATTTCCAATACCAGACCCTTTTTCTAAAAAATTCTGATGCTGTATAAAGTATTGGTCACGATCATTTCTTATGATAAACATGCGGCAGCCTTGGCACAATTCGCTTGTATGCTGAACTTCAGCCATATATTCAATGACTCCTATTCCCGTTATTTTTAATCTTACTTCCTTTTCATCACTACTCTTAACTAAAAAATCACTAGGTGTTATTTTTTTTATTTCTGGATGGGCCATACAACAGTAAAGTATCGTAGCCAAAATAATTAACGCCGTTTTCAGGGTAAGCATTGATATTTACCTCGAAGAGTATCAATTATAAAGTAGCTGCCCCAAAAAGTTATTGTGTACTTTTATTAGCAAGTGGCTAGCCTTATGAAATCAAATATTTCTGGCAGCTTTTATGGAAATCCTCTACCGCTTATTATCATTAGTGAGCATGTGCATCGGGTTCAGACTCATGGGTTGCGTAAAAATTTGATTTGTTTCAGGTAAGTCGCGCTGGATTCAAGCAATAAGTGCAAGCAAACATCCTGTGTAAACTTCAAACGATATTCCCCAGCCAGCACCTCAGCCTTTTCAACCCTGCTTCCAGAGCTATCAATAACTCTCTGTACTTTATGCACGTCGTTTGTCTTGTAAAATGAAAATCCTTACCGCATTTTACTGTGAAAATTGTATAAAAAAAGCAAAATGCGCCCGACCCTGTTTAACCAAGTGAAGTCAGAAAACTCTTGATCTGTCGCATGAGGCCTGAGGCTGGCCCCAGACTCAGAGCTCTATCTGCCAGCTCACGGGCCTGGCCGTAATGCCCCTGTTTCTTCCTGAGTTGCGCCATCAGGTAATAAACCGATGGATCGGTTGGACTGATTCTCATTGCTCTGGACAGGGCACTTCCAGCACTATTCAGATCGTTGTCTGCCATGGCATTCCATGCCTGATCCAGCAGAGTACCAACAGCATCGGTTCGATCCGCATGAGATGAATCGGCATCTGAGATGGAGGGTGGCATATACGCCACCTGACCAATACTGGCACAACCTGTTAAGAGGACTGCAAAGAGCAGTGGTATTAATCTTTTCACTTTTGTCTCACTATGGGCATTCATTCAAACCATGATTTTATGGAATCAAACAGAGTTTTAGCGGGCTCAATCATGGTTCGACCACACCCCTGATACTCCTCAGGCTCTGAACCCGTGATATAAGGCACTTTTACCGCTCCCTCGCAGCTCTTGCCTGTTCTCACATTGCTTACCGGCTTAATCCAGACATACTCAATCTCTCTACTGTTCAAAGGCTGAACCGACTTAATTGGCACCTGTTGCATAAAACGCGTCCAGACTCTCAGGGCTCCGCTACTGCCAGTCAGGTTAGTTGGGCTGTTATCATCATTCCCCAACCAGGTCACTGTCATCAGATTTCCGGTAAAACCAGCAAACCAGCTGTCTCTCAGGTCATTGGTGGTGCCACTCTTTCCTGCTAACTGAATATCCTGACTGATACTCCAGTATGCACGACGCCCGGTACCTTCTCTCATTACCTGACCCATAGCATGTCGCAAAAGCTCTATTGGAGCAGAGTCGAACGCTCTCTCAATCGAGAGGCTGTAGCGCTTCAATGGATGACCACGGGCATCTACTACCGCATCAATTGCCCGCAATGGCATCCTGAAGCCTCCGCTGGCGATGGTTTGGTACATAGACGCAACATCCATAAGGGAAAGGGACGCTGCTCCCAACATGACAGAGGGATAGGGAGGCAGTTTTTTCTCAATCCCCAGACGCTCAATGGTATTCAGGACATTATTAAGACCCAGAGCCATCCCGGTCTGGATCGCCGCCTGATTGTAAGACTTGGCCAGCGCCTCTTGCAAAGGCACCATACCTCTGGATTTGCCATCATAATTGGCAGGCTCCCAAAGTCCTCCCTGACCGTCGCTTACCCGAATAGGATAATCCTTGACAGGTGTCGTTAAAGTATACCGCGCAGGTTGCTCCAGCGCTGTCAGATAGATCGCTGGCTTAAGCAATGATCCCACAGGACGTCGTGCATCCAGAGCCCGGTTAAAACCGATATAGCCCGGATTCTTGTCGCCGACTACCGCCAGAAGATCGCCTGTCTGGGCAGAGGTCACCACCATGGCTCCCTGCAAATCAGGGTTATTTTTATCTAGCTGATCTACAGTATCAGTCATACTTTTCTGGGCAAACCGCTGGATGACGGGGTCCATATTGGTGAAAATTCTCAGACCTTCCGAGGTAAGATCACCTTCATCATAATCTTCTCTGAGCTGCTTCTTTACCGTGTCAATGTAAGCAGGATAAGCACTGGTATTGAGCTGCTCCCGGGTCACGACGCCCAGAGGCAGTTTTTTGGATCGCTCTGCTTCAGAACGAGGCACAACGCCTTCATCTGCCATCACATCAAGCACCAGGTTTCTACGTGCCTTTGCTCTCTCAGGAAAACGTCTTGGGTCGTAATACGACGGACCTTTCACCAACCCCACCAGCAGAGCGACACGAGCAAGGCTCAACTCTTGGATAGGTTGGGCAAAATAGAAATGACTGGCCAGACCAAAACCATGGATGGCCCTTCGGCCATGCTGCCCCAGATACACTTCATTCAGATAGGTTTCCAGAATTTCTTCTTTGGAATAATGAAAGTCCAGCAGTACCGACATAATCGCTTCATTAAATTTGCGGGTCAGGGTTCGGTCATTGCTCAGATAAAAGTTTTTAACCAGTTGTTGAGTCAGGGTACTCCCGCCCTGTACGACCCCTCCGGCTCTCAGATTGACCAGAAATGCTCTGGCTATCGAGCTCGGTGAAACCCCCCAGTGATCATAAAAGTTCTTGTCTTCTATCGCTAACAAGGCTGTGGTCAAATACCTTGGTGCCTGAGATTCACGGATAAGAATTCGATCCTCAAAGGTTGAAGGATAGATACCTCCTATCAGTTGAGGGTCCAATCTAAGCAATGGAATATTTTCTGCGGCCTTACCTTTCAGACTGATAACTTCATTGCCAGAAAATACGACACTGGCATGGCGGGATGATTCAGCGCCATCCGGAAAATGAAAACCCCGGCTATAAATAGTGAAGTGATTCCCCGTGCGGGCAAAGGTACCAGGTCGTTTGACGCTTCTAACGGCCTGATAGCCCTGACGGCGAAGTTGGGCCTGAAGCTCATTAGGGTTAAGAAGCTGTCCTTCGTAGAGTTCCAGCGGACGAGCATAAACCTGGGCAGGAATCGCCCATTTCTTGCCTTCAAATTTTTGAGTGACAACAGCGTCCAGATAAACGGAGTAAGCAGCAAGTAAAATCAGACCGACTATTCCCAGTTTTACCAGAGTCGGGAACCAACGCCTGCCCCCACCTGCATTTCGGGCTTTTTTCTTGTGTCCCGGCGACCGTTTGCCCCGGGACGGTGTTTTTTTCTTTGTTACCATGGTGCGAGATTATACGCTATAGTTTTCCGCAATGGCCCTATGGTTTGCCGTGTTTTTACATCAGATTATTTTCTAACAGCGCAACCAACAAAAAGCATTACCCCCGCTTATGATGTTTTCCGCAATCCCTGCGTTTAAATCACCTTCAATTGAAAGCTTCTGCCTATACTCGATGACAATTCTGAACTTATTGAGTGACACAGCTATGCATCCGTTCCTAAAAGAAAATTGGCTGGACGCCATCAGCCCACCGGGCAAATCAGCTCTGGAACCTTTACTGGATTTGCCTGTGCAATCGACTGACTTTAATCGGAATTGCCAGAGTGAAAAACCATTTCTTGTGATTATGCAGGGACTGTCGGGTTCAGGAAAAACAACAGCAGGTCGGGAGCTGGTCAAGCACTTCAACTGCACCATGCTCAGAACGGATATCGAGCGCAAAAGATTATTTGGTCTCAAGCCGGACGCATCAAGCCATGAAGCCGGGCTGGATATTTACACACAGGATGCCACCCAAAAAACGTATTTGACTATTCAGAAAACAGCTCGCTTTCTGTTAAGCCAGAGTGTTTCTGTAGTCATTGATGGCGCTTCTCTGAAACTTCAGGAAAGAGCGCTTTGCTGCCAGCCTGCCATTGAACTTCAACTTCCCTTTTTTATTGTCAAATGTATGGCACCCGATGCCGTTCTTAAAAGCCGAATTACTGAACGTCAACTCAGCAACACTGACGCTTCTGAGGCGACTGTAGATCTGATCAGACAACAACATCAGTGGGAGGAATCGCTCTCGGATCAGGAAAAAAAGCACACTATAGTGCTAAATACAGCCGATGAGCGCTGGCTTGAAAAACTGTTAAAAGATCTAACAGCTCAATTGAATTGATCTACTTCTCCCTCTTCGGATGCTCATTGCTAGGCAGCCGCAAAGACTCGTCTATCATTAAACTCATTAAAAGAAATTTCATTCTGACTTTCAGAAATATCAAGCACACCCTCCAAGGACGCTTGGGACGATTTGGAAAACCGGTATGGCAACTGACCTGATCGAATTAAAAAATCTTGGTAAAACTTCAGTGCAGTGGCTTAACGCTGTGGGTATTCGCACACTCGAACAGCTTCATGAGGCAGGCGCCGTAGTAGCCTACTGCAAAGTCAGAGATAGAGGCTTTAAAGTATCCAAAGTACTGCTCTATGCTATTGAAGGCGCTTTAATCGGGGCTCATTGGAATGAACTGGACTGTGAGCACAAACAACGTCTGCTCAGTGAAGTGAAAAACTATCAGGGCTGAAACGCTCAGCCTTTCTTCTCTTCCTGACCACACACCGGACAATCCGGATCAGCAGCCAGCTGAAGGCTCTGCCATTCCATAGTAGCAGCATCGAACATCAACAGCCTGCCATTCAATGTCTTGCCTGCTCCTGTCAATAACTTGATTGCTTCCAATGCCTGCATGGTACCGATTGTTCCCACGACAGGTCCCAGAATACCTGATTCCGAACAGCTGAGCTCTTCAGCCACTTTTTCTGAGTAGAGACAACGATAGCAGGGGGCATTTTCCTGCCAGCGATCAAATACCGTTAACTGACCATTTAGACGGATTGCAGCACCCGTAACCAGAGGCACTCCCGCACGGACACTGCAACGATTCACCATGAAACGGCTGTCAAAGTTGTCAGTAGCGTCCAGAACCAGATCACTGTTCTCCAGCAGACTCAGTAGCTCCTGCTCTTTGAGCTTTCCTGGAATGGGGTCTACCTCAATGCCAGGATTCATGGCACTGATTCTTGCTGCCGCGGCATGGACTTTAAATTGTCCGATATCATCGGTAGAGAAGGCAATCTGTCTTTGCAGATTAGTAGTATCCACCACATCCGGGTCAATAAGGGTCAGCCTTCCGACTCCAGCTGCCGCGAGATACATCGCTGCCGGACAACCCAACCCCCCCATTCCAACCACCACAATGTGGGCGTTAAGCAGGCGCTCCTGCCCCTCAATATCGATCTGAGGCAAAAGTATTTGTCGGCTGTAGCGCAGCAGCTGATCGTCATTCATAGTGAGCATCATATTCACAGGAAAAGGGGGAGTGCAGTATACCGTCAGAAGGTGCAGCAACAAGATCAGCAAAAGAGTACAGAAAAGCCCTGACTGTGCAGGGCTTTTCATGAACTGTCAGTCTTGGCCCCGTATCAGGCCTCAGACTCTACGAATTCTGCGTAGGATTCAGCGTCCATCAGCTCGCTCAGCTGACCTTCATCGGTGATCTTGACCTTGAAGAACCAACCTTCATCGTAAGGTGCACCGTTCACTGTTTCAGGCGCTTCTTCCAGTGCTTCGTTAATGGCAACGACTTCACCAGAGATAGGTGCATAAAGGTCAGAAGCGGCTTTTACGGACTCAACTACACCTGCTTCATCTTCAGCAGCCAGAATGGAACCCACTTCAGGCAGCTCAACAAAAACTACATCACCCAGAGCTTCCTGAGCGTGATCAGTAATACCGATGGTGGCTGTGCCGTCTTCTTCGATTCGGATCCACTCATGGGAACGCACATAACGCAGTTCGGATGGAATGCTGCTCATCGAAAATTCCTCTGGTCACTTAACAATTTCATTCTTTTCAGCTGCTATCAGTCACAATCCCGGCCACTGACCGCAACGCACAATCATCTTGAAGGTAGTCGAAAAAGTTGTACTTTTTATCAAGATTGGCATTTTAACCAGAATCCATGACTTCGCCAATATTTCATTCAAGACGAATGTATTGTGTTGACACCACAATATGCAAAACCAACTGGCCAGATACTTACAAAGAGCCTGCCACTGTGACAGACTGAACAAATCAGGGATAACAACAATCTGGAATCATCATGACACTGACCGATGCCCGCCAGTTTAATATCAGCACGCTCTTTGAGCTGGAGTCAGTGCTCCGCCACCTCTCCGTGAAACAATATAAAAAGAGCTCATCTCTTTTATCGAGTTCAGTAGGCACCCATGTCAGGCACATTATTGAGTTCTATCACTGCTTTTTCAGAGGGCTCGATTACGGTGCGATTGATTATGACAATCGTCCCCGGAATCAGCTGCTAGAAGAGTCTTTAGAGCAGGCTATGGAATATCTGAAAAATATCCTCATCCTGCTCACTGGGCAGGATATGTCCCATTATCCTGAAACCGTCTCAGTGGTGGCTGTCATAGATTCGGGAAGTCTCATTCAAACCAGCAGCAGTATCATCAGAGAACTGCTTTTTCTGCAGAATCACACCACCCATCATCTCGCCCTGATCGCCCTGATGCTGACACAGGAGGGCGTCAAGCTGCCCGTTAATTTTGGTGTAGCCACTGCTACCAGACTGCATCGAGCCTCCACTGAAGATCCTTCCGAAGCGTTAACTGATTCTCAACAGCCATGAGCGAGAAGACCAGTCCTACACCGCAGGCCGGTTATATGTCAGGAAGGCTCTGGCACCTGCCACTCCCATATATTTATTAAGCGTTCTTTCATCCACTTTCAGAAGATCGACAATAATCAATCCATCCAAAGCATTATTAAAGTTTGGATCAACATTAAAGGCAACCAGCTCCCCATGCAGTTTCAGATACTGCTTTAACAGGATCGGTATACCTTTGTTGTCTTCCTCAATTTGCTGAACCAGAGAAGAGAGTGTTTCAAAATCCGTCAATCCCAGCAAGTCAGCCTGATTCCAAAAGCGCCCTTTACCCGCCTTCAGTGGGGTTGTCGGCTGAACCAGATCACGAAACACAGCATCCGAGTTATTTACAGACAAGCAGCCCGCCATTAATTGACGGGAAGCCTCGCTGTAATCACTGCTGATGCTGACGGGCCCAAACAGTACCTTGTACCACGGATTGGCAGCCACATAGGCACCTATCCCTTTCCAGAGCATCATCAAGGCACTCAGACTCCTCTGATATTCAGGCACCACAAACGACCGCCCCATCTCCAAACAACTGCCGAGCTTGTGGATAAACTCAGCGTGATAGCGGAATAAACTGCGGGAATAAATGCCATGGACACCTCTGGAGCGGAGGATCTGATCAACCTGCCCGATCCGATAGGCTCCCATAATTTTTTCTTCTTTCTGATTCCAGAGAAACAGGTGCAGATAGTCCTCATCATACTGATCCAGATCTCTGGGTTTACCGGTTCCTTCTCCCACGCCCCTGAAGGTCACCTCCCTGAGACGGCCAATTTCTGGCAACACTTCAGGCAACTGCCCTGAACGGGCGCAGTAAACAATCATTTCCCCCTTCTCCAGCAGCAGACAGTCCTCTGGCAACTGTTTAATGTTGGCTTGCAACCTTTCAGGGGAAACAGGATCGACAATGGGCTGCATTTTCCGTTCTTTAGGGGGCATGGAAACCCGTTTTGTCTGAGACGGTTTATGTGTGGATAAGAGGTATGTATGCAAACGAAGATAATTGGTCAGTGCAGAGTCAGAACTCATTGATTGATAGTCTGAATCATCCAGTTTACGGCCTATGCGAAAGCTCAGGGTTGAACCTCTTTTGTTCAAAAGTTCCCTGATCAATCTGACCGTTCTTAAACGGGGATGAATCAACCCCATAGCCTGAAATAACCAACCATTCTGGCCATCGATGAATACCGGTGTCACTTTCGCCTGTGTTTGTCGGATAATTCGGGCAGCGGTATTTCTCCACTTGGGATCGGTAACCTGCTTTAGAGATAGATCCAGACTGGACACTTCACCGGCAGGAAAAATCAACAGTTGATGACCCTCTGCCACCCATTTTCGGGCTTCTTCAATGGCGTTTACATTTTTCTTTCGGACATTGGTGCTGATGATGTCCACGCCTATGAACAGCCCTTTCAATTCATGAATTCGACAAAGCAATTCATTCGTCAGCACTTTTACATCAGGACGAATCTGCAACAATAAATCAGCAAGAGCTACGCCTTCAATTCCACCAAAAGGATGATTGGCTACTATAACGGAAGACCCTGTGGCAGGAATTGAGTCCAGGCGCCCCGAAGCTACCTGGTGCTGAATATTAAATATCTTGAGTACCAGTTTGAGAAAATCATCTGAGGGGTATTCTTCATTAACTTCTTTTTTATAAATCTGGTCGATGGTTTTCAGACCCAGAAGCCATTCGGCAGCAGCCTCTGGTATACCAGAACGTGTTTTCTTTGGAAGTCTGAACGGAGAGCTTTCAGGAGTCATCCTACTTTCCCTTTCTTGCTTTCTTCTGGCTATGGACCTATTTGAAAATCCTGTCGGCTACACCTCTTTAAATAGCCACAATGCTTTACTTCAGCTCAGGAGATTGACTCACTTCAAATCTTTCGTAATAAACAAGCTGGTCTTCATGAACAAGACTAGGAAAGGTAAATGACAATTCCGTTAACAGGATATGAAAACACTGTGACGATATTCATTTGAGAGATGAGCGAGGTACCGAGACCCCGCTAAAGAATGAGGTAATGAGAGACAAATACGTTTGACACCGTTATCGATTTCAAGTCTTCCTTGAAAATAATGTGTTGCTGGTACTAATCAGCCATCATTTTTGGCCAGTTTGTGTCACCCAGATTGATAAAGCCCGGTATATCCTTTAGCCACTTTCCTTGAATGTCTGCGTCGTAATTCAGATACAACTTATTATCTACAATTTTCCAGTAATTCGGATCACCCGGAGCTCTTTGCTTTTTCTCGGCGATCGCCCACGCACAATACCCACCGTATTGAGGCCGATATTGATCAGGCGCTTTCCTGAACATCTGCAAGTGTTTTTCTGAGGAAAAGTACCATTCTACCCCCAGGTACTTGTACTTGAATCGGGCATTACCTTTAACGGCTTTCCCTTCCGTAAAGTAAGCAACCGTATCGTAACCACTGACGGCCTTATTACTGAACCAGCCGGTATAAAGGTTCTTGGCAGCATAGGCATTGCTACTGTTCAATAACATCAGGACAAATACAGCCATGAGCCAAAAATGCCGTTCACATCGAACCATAAAAATAGCTATCGGATTGGAAAAAGCGGCATTTTCATAATAAGCAGTGCGGATCATCCTGGTAGATGGCTTCAATGTACTAGCCTCCCTGCGGACAATTACTCCATATCCGGATAGTGTCTGACAAGCTCCCGCTCCAGCTTCTATCGTTGATAATACGCCAAGATGGAAGGTGGGCGAAATCCCCGGCGCCGATTGAACCGTCCCACTCGAAAGAGTGTTCAATACTGAATGAAAAGAACTTTTTCAATCCCAGATGTGGGCTTCTGTGCTATCGGCACCATTCACTTCAAGTATATAGTAATTTTTGCCATTCATTAGATAATTTATATCTCTAAATCGAATATATGCAGGGCCATAAAAATAGCAAAACAAGCCTTTAGCCAATTTATCAAAGGCTTTTTGAAGCTCTGTAGTCAGCGATCACAGAAATTACGGGCCTGGTATGACACTGACACGAAGTTGCGATGTCGTTCTGTTTATCTTCAACCATACTGATTTGAATCCCCCACAAGAAACAGAGGTAAGGATATCTCGCTATGAAAGCAAGGATTGCTTTATTACTGACTTTTTTTGGATTCATTCCCATGGTGGCCACGACTCAGGAAATGGAAATTGAAACAGTTCCCCGTCAGGTAACCGACCGAATCATTGTCAAATACCACCCCAAGCCCACCGAGGGTAATGCCATGGCATTCATCAAGCAGGGGATCAGTTATGGCTCCTTTGGTGTTGCTGCGGGAAAGGATAAAGACGTTCTCGAGATTGGTAGCAGCCTGAACATTAATGACGTTCAGACACTGGCAGCTAGTCTGGAAGACGACCCTCAGATTGCCTTTGCTGAACCTGACTACATTATGCAAATCATGCGCGTGCCCAATGATTCCCGCTACAACGAGCAATGGCATTATTTTGAATCGACTGCAGGCAGTAATCTGCCCGCCGCCTGGAATATTACAACAGGCGGTAATGTTGTTGTGGGTGTGATAGATACTGGCATCATCTATCACAAAGATCTGGATGGCAATGTTGTGTCAGGCCATGATTTCATATCACATTCGTGGATGGCCAACGACGGTGGTGGCCGCGACAGTAATGCGACTGATTCTGGCGATGCGGTGACTTCAGCTGGAGCCTGTGGTTATGCCGACGGCCAACCCGTGCCATCGTCTCCCACTGAGAGCAGTTGGCATGGCACCCATGTCTCCGGCACCATCGCCGCAGAGTCAAACAATAGCAATGGCGTGGCCGGTGTCGCCTGGAATGCTAAAATCATGCCTCTGCGTGCTTTAGGCCGTTGCGGCGGTTATACCTCGGATATTATTGATGCCATGCGCTGGGCAGCCGGACTGGATGTATATGGCATGACCCGAAATAACAACCCGGTCAGAGTCATTAATATGAGTCTGGGTGGTTATGCCTATGGTTGCCCCCAAAGTTATCAAAATGCCATCAATGAAGTGGTCAATGCCGGGGTGACTGTGGTTGTTGCAGCGGGTAATGAAAACAGCAACGTCGCTTATGCCGCGCCAGCCAACTGTGAGAATGTGATTACGGTGGGTGCAATTAATCGGAGCGGCAACCGCAGCTGGTATTCAAATTTTGGTCGTCATGTGGATATTTCAGCACCCGGTGGGGAAACTCGCTATTACGGAAATGGCATTCTTTCTACTGCCAATGCTGGCACCACTTCTGCCACTCAGGATAATTACGAGTATTATCAGGGTACCAGCATGGCCACCCCCCATGTTGCTGGTGTAGCGGCGCTCATGTATTCAATCAGTCCTGATATAACACCGGCCAGAGTGGAAGAGATCATCAAACTGAATGCCCGTCCCTTTTCTGGTAGCAGCTGTAATACCAGTCTCTGTGGTGCCGGTATTTTGGATGCGGGTGCTGCTGTACTGGATGCCAGAGATGAATAAATGGCCAGTCTCAGGTACTAACGGGCCTGCACCCTTTATCTCTCGGAAAGAACCTTTGTCTGCCCGATGGGCAGAATCCTCCTTTTCCAGTTCAAGTCTTTCTAAGTCAGCTAGGTTTTAAGGAAGACCTTATTTATTTGAATCTTCAACTTCAGCAGTGTTGGGATTTAATCAAGATTCACGGAGCGGAACCTTGAACACTAAATTTCTACCCACACTGCTGGCCACATGTATTTTCGCAAGCAGTCAGGCTATCGCCGAATCACAGGAAGATGACGATCTTTTTGAACTCAGCCTTGAAGAACTGATTTCCATGGAGATTCCTGACGTCACGTCTGTATCCCGCAAAAAGCAACGTTTGATGGATTCTGCCGCCGCTATCTATGTCATCACCAATGAAGATCTTCGCCGTAGCGGGGTCACTTCCATTCCAGAAGCCCTGAGAATGGTCCCGGGTATGCAGGTGGCAAAACTGAACGCCAATACCTGGTCAATCAGTACCCGTGGATTTAACTACATCTTCGCTAACAAACTGCTGGTTCTGATTGATGGCAGAACCGTTTACTCCCCACTCTTTTCCGGTGTGAACTGGGACGTTCAGGACACCATGATGGAAGACATCGACCGGATCGAGGTCATCCGGGGACCGGGAGCAGCACTCTGGGGAGCCAATGCGGTTAACGGTGTCATCAACGTCATTACCAAGAAAGCATCGGATACCCAGGGCAATCTGCTTTCAGCGGGCGCGGGTACCGAAGAAAAGGCCTTTGGAGCCTACCGTCATGGAGGAGAATTTGGGGAAACCGGTTTCTACCGTGTTTATGTGAAGGCCTTCGAACGGGATGGCCAGGTGGATGCTAAAGGTAAAGATACTTCTGATGACTGGAACATGCGCAGAACCGGTTTCAAATCAGAGTGGAAAACAACTTCTGACTCAGAGATGACGGTTCAGGGCGACCTTTACGAGGGAACCACACGACCTCCTTTACGCCTGTTTGATGAAACTCAACCACTGGACCCACAAAAGGACAACAACTTTGTTGTTGATGGCCTCAGCCGTGATCAACGTGGTGGTAACCTGGGCGCTTATTGGAAAAGAACCTTGAGCGAAACCCACGATTACTCCTTCAGAGCGATCTACGACAACTATCAGAATTTTGATTACCGGATTGCTGAAAAACGTGACACCGTTGATTTTGAGTTTCAGCACTACTATCAGTTTTGGGGCAAGCATGACCTGGTCTGGGGGCTCGGCTACAGAACCACCTGGTACGAGGTAAAAAATACCTCCTATATGTACTTGCTTGAAGGCAAGGACTCGAAAAAAACAGAGTTATTCAGCGCCTTCATCCAGGATGACATCACGCTCAACGAGCAGTGGACTTTCACCCTGAGTTCGCGTTTCGAGCACAACAGTTTCTCAGGCTATGAGGTTCAGCCTAACGCCCGGTTAACCTGGAAGCCTACTGAAAACAGGACTTTCTGGACGGCTCTCTCAAGAGCTGTAAAAACGCCTTCGATCAGTGAAACAGCTTTGCAAACTGATGGAATCACCATCGCTCAAATAGGTTTAGAGACTTATCTGCTGCCCATTAGAGGGAACCCGGAGTTAAAGTCAGAAAAACTCACTGCCCTGGAATTCGGTTACAGGGAACAGTTTGGCAACAGTTTCCGTCTGGATGCCACCGCGTTTTACAACCAGTATGAAGATATCATTGCCTATGTTGATATCAGTCAGTGCCCCGGCAGGCCTATCTCTCCACCACAAAACTTTTGCTCCAATACTGATATTAACTCCCGCTTCTTTGAAATACCGACAACGCTCATCAATGGGCTTGACGTAAAAACTTATGGACTGGAAATCGTAGCGGACTGGCAGGCAAGAGACTGGTGGAAACTTCAGTTTAATTACAGCTGGCTTCAGGTGGATGCCTTGCCAAACAGGAATAGAACCAGTTTTCTGGATGCCAATGAAAAAATTGTTGAAGATTTGAGTGCCTCCCACACGGCAAACATTCGATCCACGATGAACTTGCCTAATCAATGGTATTTTGACTCTTGGATCCGCTACATGGATAACTTGAAGGATGCCAAAGTCGGAGCCAGCACATCACTGGATATACGAGTTGCGAAAAAATTTGGAGACGGTCTTGAGTTCTCAATTGTGGGACAGAATCTCTTTAGGAATCACCACCGGGAGTTCTCTGAAACACTGAGTGGCATCGCTCCAACTGAAATTCAGGAATCATGGTACGCCCAGATTCGCTGGCAATTTTAATCGGATGGAGGAGGATAACTTCATGCCGATGCCAATCAACATGATAAAATCAAAAATCAGCCTGCTGTTAATCACGGCCAGTTTGTCAGGAATGTTCTTTACCAGTACAGCAAAAGCGGGCACACCGGAAGACATGGTCAAAACAGCCATCGTCTATAAAATAACCAAGTTCGTGACCTGGCCCAAGAAAAAGCAAAGCCTCACGCTCTGCATAATGGGCGAAGGATCAATTAACAGTGAGTTGACCAAAATCAACCGTAAAAGCAGTATGGGCAGACGCCTTTCTGTTACCCACAAAGATCTGAATGCTCCTGTGGATAAGCTGTGTGATATTCTTTATATCCACAGCATCGACCAGGCTTCCTCTTCAAAAATGACCCGCAGTCTTAAAGGCAAACCTATTCTAACCATCAGTGACAGTCGTTCTTTTGCTGAGCAGGGTGGATTAATTGGTCTGGCCCGGAAAGGGAAGAAGATAAGCTTCACCATCAACAAATCCTCTGTTGATGCATCAGGTTTGAAGATCAGCTCCCAACTGAAAAGCCTGGCCAAAGTCATTGAGTAAACACAAGAATAACGTTAATCACTCGTTTTCATCCCATTTGGGGTGAAAACCTTTTTTAGTCATGCAATAAATCATGGTGACGTTCAGAAATCTTCCTATCAAGCGAAAACTGCGTTACGGCATGCTCATCACGGCATATGCGGTACTTCTGGTCACCTTGTCCATTCAAAGTATCAGCGATCTGATCAAGTCCCGAGCCTCTTTGGTTAACCATATGGAAACTCTGGCTGAAGTTGTAGGTTCCAATGCTCATGCCGCCTTGATTTTTGAAGATGAAAGCTCTGCTAAAAAACTGTTAACCGGTTTTGGCAGCGCTCCCCATATTCAATCCGCTTTTCTTTTAAATGCTGACGGTGAAGAGATTGCTGCCTATCATCATTCGAACCAAAGTCCCTGGGCTTTCTCACTGCAGGAACCTGCAGATCCGGTTACGCTTTTCAGCAGCACCCGTCTCCACTTATACCGCCCGATTGTTCTTGATCAACAATTGATTGGTGCTATCTACATTCAATGTGATTTGTCACCGCTGTATATAGAGCTGACTGAAAATCTGTTATTAGCATTATTAGCCGCCCTGGTCTCCGTCATTCTGGCCTCTATTCTTGCTTCAAGACTTCAAAGATTGCTGGGTAAGCCCATTACTGAGTTAGCCAATACTATCTCCCAGATGACCAAAAACGAGCAGTATGATCATCAGGTTCAAAAGTTTGATAACGATGAGATTGGTCAACTGTACGATTGCTTCAACGAAATGCTGATGCAGATAAAAGAACGGGACCGGAGGCTGCAACAACACCGTGAAAATCTCGAAGCCTCCGTTGCTGAAAGAACCAGAGAGTTACACAGTGCCAACCGTGACCTTAAAGATAATATTTCTGAATTGAATGAAGCCAAAGAAGCAGCCCTTGAAGCAGCCAAGGCCAAAAGTGCTTTTCTCGCCAATATGAGTCACGAAATCCGCACCCCTATGAATGGCGTGCTGGGTATGTTGGAGTTGTTGAAAGATACGCACCTTGATCGAGTACTGCATGACATTGTAGAGACCGCTTATAACTCGGCAGATGCGTTACTGCAGATTATCAATAACATCCTCGACTTCTCCAAAATTGAAGCCGGAAAGATGGACATTGAATCCATTGATATGAACCCTTCCGAAATCGCTGAGGATGTTTGTGCCCTTTTGGCAGGAGAAGCCAGAGAAAAAGGCCTGGAGTTAAGCTGCTATACCGATGTTGACCTGCCCAGTATTTTGAAAGGAGATCCGGTACGGCTAAGACAGGTTCTTACCAACCTTGTAGGTAATGCTGTCAAGTTTACTGAAGAGGGTGAAGTGATTGTCCGCCTGAATATGCTGGAAGGCAGAGAGAACCGTGTCAAAATCGAATTTTTAGTTGAAGATACCGGCATTGGTATTGCGTCCGATGTGCTGCCAAATCTGTTCTCAGCTTTTACCCAAGCTGACGGCAGCACCACACGTAAGTTTGGTGGTACAGGCCTTGGTCTCACAATATCGAGACAGTTTGTTGAATTGATGGGCAGTGATCTCCAGGTGTCCAGTGCCTTGGATCTGGGCTCCACGTTCTCATTTGTTCTGGATCTGGATGTATCCGAATCCCGGGCAATTAAACCTGTCCATGTCAGTCATGCTCTGGAAGGCATAGAAACATTGAATGTGAACAATAACTCTTTTAGTCATCACATTCGCATTCTTCTGGTTGAGGACAACATGGTTAATCAGAAAGTCGCTGTCAGTATGCTGAAAAAAATCGGATTGACGCAACCTGACATTGCAGCGGATGGCAAAGAAGCACTTAAGATGAGCCAGCATCAGGAATACGACCTGATACTCATGGACTGCCAGATGCCGGAAATGAGCGGCTATGAAGCCACGAGTCTGATAAGAAAACGAGAAAGTACTCTCCACCTGCCACACATTCCGATTATTGCCATGACCGCCAATGCCATGGAGGGAGACAGAGAGAAATGCCTGGCATCCGGCATGGACGACTATCTGAGCAAGCCCATCAAGGTCAACACCCTCAAAGAAAAACTGGACCAGTGGCTTGTCAACGACCTTGAATCAGATATTGAACTTCTTTCCGAAACGATAGAAACAGGAGACAGCCTTGAGCTAAAAAACAGCCTTGAGCTAAAAGACAGCCTTGAGCTAAAAGACAGCCTTGAGTCAGAAGATCAAGAACTGATTTTGAACATGGCCACCCTGAATACCCTGAAAGATATCATGGAAGAAGAGTTCGACACTCTTGTTGAAAGTTATCTTGAAGATGCCCCATCACTGTTGAAAGATATTCAGAACGCTTCAAAAGAAGCAGATTTACAGATTATGATTCGAGCTGCCCATACTTTAAAGTCCAGCAGTAATAACTTTGGTGCATCACTGTTGGCAGGTATTGCACTGGAAGTCGAAAAAATGGGTAAAGATAATCAGCTATCTGATGCCATTGAATTAATCCCCAAACTGGAAAATGCCTTGACTAAAACCACTCACGCACTTAAGTCACTTTGAATTAATTCTTTTCCAGAAAAAGAAAAACCCCGCAGTGCGAGGTGAATGTTGACCGGGCTGACTCCCTGTGAGCATCCTGCTCATTATTTTGCTTCCTTGCCTCTACATTCCATGTAGATTAATAGCCCAGTACTCTAACTATAGACAACCACCCAAGAATGCAAAGTCAACTGAAATAAAGAATAACGCTATTTGTCTTTCAATTGAGTTACAACTTTGAGCATTTAATAAGAAAAAGCCCTTCAACACCGAAGTGAAGAAAGGCTTTATTTACTCATCAGATGTGGGAATCATTTGTTATCAGAATTGTTCAGCCGACAATTCATAAAGTGCTTCTGTTCCAGAAGCTGCAGAAACGAGTAAACTTTCCATCCTGGGCAACAGACGCTTGTAAAAGTATCGGGCAGTAATAATCTTCGCATGATAGAAATCGCCTTCTTGAGTGCCTGCTGACAACTTGACTTGAGCTTCTCTTGCCATCATCGCCCACATCCAGGCATAAGAAACGTATGAGAAAGCATGCAGATAATCATTACAGCTGGAGTTAACCACATTCGGATCACTTGCAGCCTGCCCCAGCAGCTCATTCGTCAGGTTCTCAAGTTTGGCCAGAGCCGTTTCCAGAGGAGCCGAGAACTCATCGCCTTCTCCTTCAGCAATAAAGCTCCTGACATTCGCGGCAAACTGCCTGAAAGAAGCACCACCATTCATGGCTATCTTGCGACCCAACAAATCCAGAGCCTGAATGCCATTGGTGCCTTCATAAATCTGGGCAATACGAACATCTCTGACCAGTTGTTCCTGTCCCCACTCACGAATGTAGCCATGACCACCAAACACCTGCTGACCGGAAACACAACTTTCAAGACCTATATCGGTCAGGAATGCTTTGACGACAGGTGTCAATAAACCCACCTGATCTGAAGCAAGCTTTCTTTCCGTTTCGTCCGGACTGAACTTGGCGGTATCCAACAGATTCGCCACATAGGTTGAAAAGGCTCGTCCGCCTTCGTTCAGGGCTTTCATGTTCAGCAACATTCTCCGAACATCACCATGCACAATAATCGGATCAGCAGCTTTTTCTGGCTGTTGTGGACCGGTAGCCGCTCGCCCCTGAACTCTGTCCAGAGCATATTCGAGGGCTGATTGATAAGACATTTCACTGGTACCCAGACCCTGAATACCGACAAAGAGTCGTTCGTAGTTCATCATGGTGAACATAGCGTTGAGACCCTTGTTGACTTCCCCTACCAGGTAACCTTTGGCTCCATCAAAGTTCATGACACAGGTGGCTGAAGCCTTGATACCCATTTTGTGTTCCAGAGAACCACATTGAACCTGGTTTCTACCCGCCAGAGAACCATCTTGATTCACATTCACCTTCGGTACCAGGAACATGGAGATCCCCTTGGGTCCGGCAGGTGCATCGGGCAATTTGGCCAGAACCAGATGAATGATGTTTTCTGTCAGGTCATGCTCACCGGCAGTAATGAAAATTTTGGTGCCGGTGATGTTGTAGGAACCATCACCATTGTCTTCCGCCCGGGTTCTGATAATGCCCAGGTCTGTTCCACTGTGTGACTCAGTCAGACACATGGCCCCAGTCCATTCGCCGGAATAAAGTTTGGGAAGATAAAGGGATTTCAATGCTTCGCTGGCATGGGCATCAATCGCCAGTGCAGCACCAGATGTCAGACTCGGATAGAGGATAAAGGCCAGACTGGCACTGCTGAACATTTCATCAAACTGGGCACTGAGCGCCTTTGGCATCCCTATGCCACCATACTCAGGATTGCCGGCAATGCCTGTCAGGCCAGCTTCTGAAAACAACCGGTAGGCTTCCTTATAGCCTTTCGGGGTAGTAACACCCTCTTCACTCCAGTGACAACCTTCCTCGTCACCTTCCCGATTGAGGGGAGCAACCGTTCTTGCAGCCAGCTTGGCACCTTCCTCCAGAAAGGCATCAGCCGTTTCACGATCAACCACTTCCTGTGTAGCAGGCCACTGACCCCAACGTTTGTCGGTATTAAAAACTTCGTACATCACGAAGCGCATATCACGAAGAGGTGCCTGATAGTCTGCCATGGGGGACACTCCTGAAATTTTAATGTTTTATTCAAGTGTGTATTTATTTTACCCCAGAGGAACAGGGGCTAAAAGGAATGTTTTAAACTAACGTTTGAATTTTTAACTACAAATAAGCCACAACGTAAATCTGTGGTTTTTTTGATGCGGATGGCAAGTGTCCAGAAGATCAGAAACGGTAATAAAAACCTGCCGAGAAAACGACCGCCGCATAGGAGAACTCAATGCCAAACCCCTTGTAGTCGATGTCCAGAAGAGCCTGAACTATAGGAAAAACACGGCTCAGATATTCCTTATATCCGTACACAATGCCTGCACGATAGCCTGCCTCTATATCAAACCCTTCGTATTTTTGTTGATAGAGAGTGCGCTGCACGCCTCCAGACCAGACTCTGTTACAGTGGGTATTAATGAAAGTAGCGGCATAATAGCCTTTGTAGGAGAAAGCGATCAGTTTATTGTTGCTTTCCTGATCATCACCACCCTCAAGATGCAGCGTCCACATACCCAGGTAAAGATGATCCCGGGAAGGCCGGCCCCAAATTTGATCGACCCAATCCGTCTCCCCGGTAAAACTGTTATAAAGCAAAGAAGTGTCTGCAGTTGATGAAACAACTTCCGCGTGCTGATGCTGGTTGCCATTGCTCATCTGCAAACTGTCACTGCCTGTATTCGCAGACAATAAAACGCCCGCTGGATCTAACCATTGCGATTCTCCCTGATATATCTGAAGATCGTAGTTCATATGATTATTCCCTGCGGCTTGAACTTTCAAGCCGCAGGGAACCAAAAGAAGAAGAAATATCTGTAAGAAAGAATTAATGGATCGCTTAGAAAAACCCGATAAGGGGTTTATTAGTGTTTTCTGTTTGATCATCGCCTCGCCTAATAAAGCTCTGGAGTAGCTCTTATATCTCCACGGACTTTGCAAAAGGAATATTACCGCTTTCCTTATAGACCAGCGCTTGAGGTTAAGCAAAAAACATCAGACTCAAAACAACGCCCGTAAAAACTCACCGGACTATAATTTTTTAATTGAATACAAACTACAAACGCATATTTCAAAGGAATGGCTATGCGGTATCTGATAACCCTGATCAGTACGATGTTGAAAATCACATGGCAGCCCGATTGGATGCAGGATCAGTTGCCCGATGAACGTCACTTTTATCGTCGAACCTTGACTGGCTCTTATCGAGCCAAGAAAAAAATTGTGAAAAACATTTGGATCGCAGCCGGACTCTTAATGCTGATTAATCCGGTGGTCCACATTGTGATATTAATCGCTCTACCCGCTACGCTCCTGAGTTTTGTCATTCTGGATGAGACTCCCTAAACATCAGGCATGAAAAAGGGCTGCCGAAGCAACCCTTGTCCGAAAACACTTACTCAGAGATCAGAGACTTCCGAAATCTTCCTCAGCCATATCCAACAGATTCTCTGTGCCCGAGAGCATCGCAGACTTGTGAGCCAGCGTTCTTGGCAGGATACGTTCGTAGTAGAAACGTGCAGTTTGGATCTTGGCTTTGTAGAAGCCTTCTTCAGTGGTACCTTCAGCCAGTTTTTCCTTGGCCAGACGAGCCATGTCAGCCCACATATAAGCCAGAGTCACATAACCGGAGTACATCAGGAAGTCGACGGAAGCCGCACCCACCTCATCAGGATTTTCCATCGCTTTCAGACCCAGCTGCATGGTCAGATCGCCCCACTCCTTGTTCAAAGCAGCCAGGGGCTCGACAAAGGCTTTCAGGTCTTCGTTCTCAGCGTGAGCCTTACAGAACTTGTGAATTTCCTTGGTGAATGGCTTCATGGTTTCGCCACCGCTCTGGAAGATTTTTCTTCCCAGCAGGTCCAGAGCCTGGATACCGGTAGTTCCTTCGTACAGCATGGAGATACGGCAGTCACGAACATTCTGCTCCATCCCCCATTCACTGATATAACCATGACCACCGTAGCACTGCAGAGCGTGGTTCGCAGACTCAAAACCGGTTTCGGTCAGGAAAGCCTTTACGATAGGTGTCAGGAAGCCCAGCTCTTTATCCGCCTGCTCACGTACTGTTTCATCAGGGCTGTGTAGCAGATCTGCTTTCTTGGCTGTGTAATACAGCAGGGCACGGTTACCTTCAGTTAAGGATTTGATGGTCAGCAGCATCCTGCGCACATCAGGGTGCACGATGATCGGATCTGCAGGGCTGTCAGGGTTCTTGGCACCACTCAGGGAACGCATTTGAAGACGTTCGCGGGCGTAGCGCAGGGCACCCTGGAATGCGATTTCACCGTGGGACAGGCCCTGAATACCGGTACCCAAACGGGCAGTATTCATGAAAGTGAACATGCAGTGCAGACCACGATTCTCCGGACCAATCAGGAAGCCGGTCGCTTCATCAAAGTTCATTACGCAGGTAGCGTTACCGTGAATTCCCATCTTATGCTCGATGGAACCACAACTAACACCATTCCTTTCACCGTGTTTCCCGGGGAGGTGCTTGGGAACGATGAACAGGGAAATACCTTTGGTACCTTTTGGAGCATCCGGCAGACGAGCCAGAACAATATGAACAATATTATCTGCCATATCGTGTTCACCGGCAGAAATAAAGATCTTGGTACCTGAAATTTTGTAGGTACCATCACCGGCAGGCTCGGCTTTGGTACGCAGCATACCCAGATCAGAACCACAGTGAGGCTCGGTCAGACACATGGTGCCAGTCCACTCACCGGATACCAACTTGGTCAGATAAGCTTGCTTCTGTTCTTCAGTACCATGGGCTTCCAGGGTATTCATGGCACCGTGACTGAGTCCGGGATACATGCCCCAGGACCAGTTGGCTTCCCCCATCAGTTCACTGAGAACCAGACCCAGAGAGTAAGGCAGACCCTGACCACCGTATTCCGGATCACTGGACAGCGAAGGCCAGCCGCCTTCGACGTATTGCAGATAGGCGTCTTTAAAACCATCAGGCGTTTTGACACCGTCTTCCGACCAGGTGCAGCCTTGCTCATCGCCTACCTGATTCAGGGGAGCCAGAACTTGTTCACAGAACTTGGCACCTTCTTCAAGGATGGCGTCCACCATATCAGGGCTGGCTTCTTCACCGCCGGGGATGTTTGCATAATGTGCCTGATATCCCAGGAGCTCGTCACGAACGAACCGGATATCGCGCAGGGGGGCCTTATAGTCTGGCATAACGGTACCTCTGGGTTGTCTTATATTTATTCATGAAACGGATTGCTAAAGTATAGCAACAGTTTCAAACAGTTGTTTGAAAGTTACGTTCGCTTACAGTAAATGTCAACTATTGTTCTTGTTCCAGTCCTATTTGTCTGATGGATTTCTATGGCCGTGACGCAGAGCCTGTGGTCGTTCAAGCCCTGACCGGGGCCGGGGCACCGTAGGGAGTACAGGCATTCTCTATCTGGATCTGGCTTGCAGCGATCTTGGCTTCGACATTGAGACTATCAGGGCGATCTACAAGAAACGGTGGAAAATCGGGGTCCTGGCAGGGCTGCGAGCTTCTCTGGGGCAGCTGAGAGAGCGGTTAACAGGATAACTTGAGTTACTTTCCTGATCTATCCTTCCTGCCTTAACACCAAAATGCAAGGATAGAATGATTAAACACTCACTCTTGTCAGCATCACTGTTGCTCATGACATTGTCCGTCGTCTGTCAGGCTCAACCGTCGACAAAACGTTTTGTCGTCGAGCTTGAACAGAAGTCAAGTTCTCCAAACCATTACGTTTCTGTAACACCTGACCAGCACACGCTGTCGGACACCTTGTCAGACATTGCCCACACAAAAGGCCATGCAGGATCGGATTTACTGTCTGGAGAGATACAAAGCAGACTAAACGATTGCAAGCTAAAAACGACCATCATTGAATCAATTTCCTGGCAATGGCTTTACGCCTCTCATCTGCTGGTGGGTCACAAACTGATACTGACCACCAAAAATACCCCAATCTGCCCCACCTCTTATTCATGGCTACCTATAGAAGTGGTTGTCGCTGTCGGTTGGCTTTTAAAAAGCTATTGGAATATATACTCACCGTCGTTTAACTCGATAAAACAAAAAGAGCCGTGTCAGGATCACCCATTTGCGGCCATCATTACGGTGCCTGTCTCTGGAAATGCCCAGCAACAACACACACCATCAGAGTCATCGGGGCAGCAAGCCCAGGGTGCCACCGCCTGTCCTGTAGGCTCTTTCAGAAACTCCTTTTTTTCTGACTCTGCCGATGGTGACGGAGGCTCACAGCAACATCTGCACACTTTGGGTTTGGATTGTTTCGTCTTTCCCTGTCATGGCGTTTGTCAATTCCGACCGTCATCCGATAGCAGTGGGCCCTCTCAGTGGCCGATGAATTCCTCAGAAAATTCGACAGGCCACACAGCGGCATCGCCCGAACAAAGCTCATGCCGAGATTCGGATAATGGACACTGCCCAGAGTGCGCAGGTCATGTGACTAACACGGATGTACTCCTCATGGGTGGCATTGCTCGCCCCACTGTCCCCATGGACACTGACATACCGCCGGAGTCCGATCCCTGTCCTATTTGTCTGGATCACTTTCATGGCCGTGATGAAGCGCTTGTGATCGTCAAAAGCCAATGTTGTCGCCACCGCTTCGATCTGAAGTGTATTTCGAGGTGTTTTGTTGATCAGTCCATCGGCTCTCGCCAGTGTGTAATGTGCCGGCAAGACCCGATGCCTATGGTGAATGAGAACACCGGAGAATCTCATCCGGATACATTTTTCCCCGACCAGACGTTTTATCTTGCCTGTTTGCGGGGGAATTTGGATCAGGTGGAGAAGTCACTGGCAGAGGGAGTCAATGTCAATGCCGTTATTTATGATGATTTCACTGCTTTGATATTCGCATCTGGTAATGGGCACAAGGACATCGTCGAACGCCTGATCGACGCCGGGGCGGATGTCAACGCCCGGAGTACGGATGGTTTCTCCTCGCTGTTCGCCGCAGCCGTGAAGGGCAATACCGACTGCGTAAAAGTCCTGATCAAGGCCGGGGCAAGGTAGGAGACAGAGGGAAAAAAACGCATACTGGGTCGTGAAGCTGCTTCAGCAATCGCTTCAGCATCGTTGTAGTCGTTCTTGTCAGTTTTGACATAAGGCTTAACAAACTGAGGTGGGGTCAGTTTGACAGCATGCCCATATGTCTTAAAAACGCCGCACTTTCCCGGGAACATTTTATTTTCTGCCATGTCTAACCTGCGTCTACTGAATTATCCAGCTTTTGAGGAAAAAAAATGAAAAAGACATTGAAACCATCCGGCATAAGAAACTATCTGGTCGGTTCGCTGTTCTGTTTTGTTTCAAGCGCTATTGCCAGTTCTGAACCGGGTATTGACGCTGTGCTTGCGGAATTGAACTCAAGGCCAGAGCCTGTTAACTATCAAAAAGACAGGCGCATGGTTGGCGGGCGCGGCCCCATTTACTCCATGGATCAGTACCCTGGTTATATTCTGAAAATCGACCGGGGAGATTCAGGTCAAGCACTCCTTGCCCAGTCATTATTTGAGGCTTTTGGCCTGGAACACCTGTTTGTTCCAAAAATGCTCCCAGTGGTCGTAGGTGGTGAGGCGATGTTGCTGACAGAGCGGGTCAATATACCAACAGACAGGTTTGCACACTATATGGAGTACAGCCTGAATCGCGAAGGTTATCGTGGTGCTATTAGAGATCTGACGGCGCTGGCGTGCCTGAGGGGGATTCCTGACTTTACCATTAATGAAAATGCAACGATAACAGGAGAGCGTATTCGTTACGATAATATTCCTCCCTTTCAAACAGTGGATAACAATGGCAATACTCAATAGAAGGTCGGTATGATTGACCTTGATCATTACTCTGACATGGTACCCGTCCGCCCTGCATTAGAGATTGTTCGCAATGTCGTGGAAGCTTTTCCCTGGGCTTTGGACGATGTTCTGGACGTCGCTTCCTATCATCGAAGCTGCTTTCTGACAGATGATAATACCCGATGGTTGCGTGATTTCGCTTATCAGCAGTCAGTCAGAAGGTACACAATGTACGAAGGATATCATGACTATCTGTTAGCCAAAGACATTAATCCGATGTCAGCTTCTGTTCACCCGCATACGCTCTATCAGACACCCAAGGAGTTCAAACTGACATTGAGGCACCACCATGATCCAGTGGTTCTTAATCTGGCAGAGGTTATTTACAATACAGCGAAAGAGAAAATGCAGGTTAAGGAAAAACAGAATGTTAAAGGCTATGCTGCTCGTATCAGCTACGTCGATAGTTATTACCCTGATTACCTGACATCTATTATACAACAGTATGTAGATACCTATATGGATATTCAACAGGCTGTTGAACAAGGTAATGCGTTATTATTGAAAGCAGTTGCTTTATTAGAAGAAAACAAACTGATTTACGGAGCAGCTGTTGATCCGGATCGAATGGATATGTTTATTTATTTTTGAGTGCAAACTCTCGGCAACCGGCGAGTAGCCGTATCCGATAAGGCCTTTAACAAGGAATAAAAGGACACCCTTATATTTGCCAAACAAACCAGCTTGTCTACTTTTTTCCTGTCGCTGATTTTTAGTTCCGGCAGGAGAGGTTGTGCCCCGTGCGCGAAGTTCTCTGATCGATCCGGGTTCTACGCCTTATTATCACTGTATAGCTTGATGTGTGCGCAGAACGTATTTGTGTGGAGAGGATCATTTAACAGGCAAAAACTACGAGCATCGTCGTCAGTGGGTCGTAGACAAGCTCAGGGAACTGGTTTCAATCTTTTCTATAGAAGTCTGCACCTACGCTGTCATGTCGAATCACTATCAAGTGGTTTTGCATATTAATCACTCAAGTTACGCACCATTCTGAAATCAGCCGTTATTGGTGACATGAAAAAGTTAGTCAATAGGTGATACGTACCAGGCGCAAGAAAATACGACAGTTAAGATATATGGCTGCAAAGTTTGCAGTGGCTGAATAATCACCCATTTCAAAAACTCAGAAGATTTAAACACCTTAAAGCCGTGTTTTCCGGATAAGATGACGCCTTTCTTTTATTCCCTGCCTTGCCTCTGTTACCTACCTTGCCCTGGCCTTGATCAGGGCTTCAAGGCAGTCGATATTGCCGGTCACAGCAGCGATAAAAAACGGGCTGGTGTCATCCGACAAGACGGCATTAAGATCTGCTTTGGCTTCGAGCAGAACTTTCACGATGTCGGTATAGCCCTTCTGGGCTGCGAGACAGAGCGAGGTGACGCCATTCGTAGTCCGGGCGTTGAGATCTGCCCCGGCTTCGATCAGGGCTTTTACGATGCCGATGTTATTATGCAGGGCAGCGCTTAGCAAAGGGGTGGCGCCACCAGGCAAGGCGGCATCGAGATCCGCATTGGCTTCGATCAGGAGTTTCACGATGTCGGTATAGCCCTTCTGGGCTGCGATATGCAGCGGGGTGGCGCCATTATTAGCTCGAGCGTTGAAATCCGCTCCGGCTTCGATCAGGGTTTTCACGATGTCGGTATGGCCCTTCTGTGCAGCGATGAACAGCGAGGTGGCGCCATGCGAAGTCCGGGCGTTGAGATCCGCATTGGCTACGATCAGGAGTTTCACGCAGTCGTGGTTATTTTGTTGGGCAGCGACGAACAACGGGGTATTACCATCCTCAGCCGGGGCGTTGAGATCTGCCTTGGCGTCGATCAGGAGTTTCACGCAATCGGTATTGCCTAATTCGCTGGCGATCAGTAGCGGGGTGGCGCCACCCTTTGTTCGGGCGTTGATATCCGCCCTGGCTTCGAGCAGGATTTTCACACAGTCGCTGTTATTTTCCTGGGCAGCCATGAACAGCGCGGTGACGCCTTTCTTTGTACGGGCGTTGAGGTTTGCACCGGCGTTAATGAGGCGTTCGACGATGTCCTTGTGCCCATTAACAGATGCCAACATCAGGGCAGTGAAATCATCACTCAAAACGGCATTGACATTGACTCCCTCTGTCAGTGACTTCTCCACATGATCCAACCCCCCCCTCAAAACAGGCACGATAAAACGCCCGATCGGGGAAAAATGTATCCGGGTGAGATTCACCGGTGTATTCATTCACCATAGGCATCGGGTCTTGCCGGCACATTGCACATCGGCGAGAGCCGATGGGCTGTTCAAAAAAACACCCCGAAATACAGTCCAGATCGAAGCGCTTGCCACAACATTGGCTTTTGACGACCACAAGCGCTTCATCACGCTCATGGAAGTGAACCAGACAAATAGGACAGGGATCAGGCTCCGGCGGTACGTCAGTGTCGATGGCAGCTGTGGGGTGAGCAATTCCATCCATGAGTAATACATCTGTATTATTCACATGACCTGTGCACTCTGGGCCGTGTCCGTTGTCCAAATGTGGACATGAGCTTTGTTCGGGCGTTGCCTCTGTGTGGCCCGTCGAATTTTCTGCGGAATTCATCGGACATTCAGCGGGCTCACTGCTATCGGATGATGATCGGAATTGGCAAACGCCATGACAGGGAGAGACGAAACAATTTAAATCAAAAGAATGCAGAGATTGTTGAGGGCCTCCGTTACCATCGGCAGAGTCAGAATAAAGGAAGCTATCGAAAGAGCCTGTAGAGCGGGCGGTGGATTCCTGAGCATGCTGCCCCGATGACTCTGATGGCGGGCATTGTTGCTGGTTATTTCCAGAGCCGGGCATCGTAATGATGGCCGCCAGCGGGTGATCGTGACACGGCTCTTTTTGTGCTATCGAGCTAAACGACGGTGAGCACATACCCCAATAGCTCTTTAAAAGCCAACCGACAGCAAAAACCACCTCTAAAGGTAACCATGAATAAGAGGTGAAGCTGAGTGGGGTATTTTTGCTGGTAAGGATCAGTTGGTAACTCACCAGCAGATGATTGGCGTAAAGCCATGGCCACGAAATTGATTCAATGATAGTCGTTTGTAGCTCGCCACCGTCTAGTCTGCCTTGTTTCTCATCAGGCGGTAAATCTGATCCTGCATGGCCTTTTGCATAGGCAATGTCTGGCAAGGTGCCCGATAGTGTGTGTTGGTCAGGTTTTATGGAAAAGTTCTGATTTGGAAAATCTGCTTTCTGTTCAAGCTCAACACCAAAACGTCTTGTCAACGGTTGAGCCTGACAGACGACGGACAATGTCATTAGTAAGAGTGATGCTATAAAGAGTGAGTGCTTAATCATTCTACCCTTGCATTCTGGTGTACAGAGAGGAAGGATAGATCAAGAAAATAACTCAAGTTACGTAGCTCTGCAGGAGACAATTTCGTAACGAATCTTGATATAAAAGGGAGAGTGGTTACTTGCCAGCAGGTATAGCTGCAAGCTTATTAACTCAAGCTGAATGATTCCCGTCTTTGAGGATGTCGCAAAAGTAGCGAGCAAAGCTGAGACAAGGCAAGAGCTCCATGCCACTCCGGGCGAAGAAGCGCTTGAGACGTTTACGCCTGGTCACGGAAGCGTGCCCCACAGTTCGGGCAACATGGGACAGATTGACTGATCCCATCTGGATGAGGCCAAAAATAACCAGCACAATAAGGTCAATACGGGATTGAGCCAGCCAGAAGAGGTTTTAAAAGGCTTTGCCAGTGAATGGGTGTGTTGCACGAAAGGTGACTGCTGGTGGTAATGGGCTTGCAGAATACCTGCTATCCGCCACCTATTCACCCTTTCATATCAAGCTTTGTCTCGAAATTGTCCCCTACAGAGCTGCGTAACTTGCGTTATTTTCTTGATCTATCCTTCCTCTCTGTTCACCAGAAAGCAAGGATAGAATGATTAAACACTTACTCTTTACAGCACCATTGTTACTCATGACATTGTCCGTCGTTTGTCAGGCTCAACCGCTGGCAAGACGTTTTGTTGTCGAGCTTGAACAGAAAGCAGGTTCTCAAAACCAGAACTTTTCTATAACACCTGACCAGCATCCACTGCCGGGCAAACTGTCAGACATTACCCACACAAAAGGCTACGCAGGATCAGATTTACACCCTGATGAGAAACAAGGCAGATTAATCGGTTGCGAGCTAAAAACGACCCTCATTGAATCAATTTCGTGGCCATGGCTTCACGCCAATTATCTGCTGATGGGTTACGAGCTTATCCTGACCAGCAAAAATACCCCACTCAGCTCCACCTTATACTCATGGCTACCTGTAGAAGTGGTTGTCGCTGTCGGTTGGCTTTTAGAGAGTTATTGGAATATTAACTCACCGTCGTTTAACCCGATAGCACAAAAAGAGCTGTGTCAGGATCACCCGCTGGCGGCCATCATTACAATGCCCGGCTCTGGAAATAAGCAGCAACAACGCCCTCCATCAGAGTCATCGGGGCAGCACGCTCAGAAAGCCACTGCCCGCCCGGCAGGCTCTTTCGATAGCTTCCTTTATTCTGACTCTGCTGATGGTAACGGAGGCCCTCAACAATCTCTGCATTCTTTTGATTTAAATTGTTTCGTCTCTCCCTGTCATGGCGTTTGCCAATTCCGATCATCATCCGATAGCAGTGAGCCCGCTGAATGTCCGATGAATTCCACAGAAAATTCGACAGGCCACACAGAGGCAACGTCCGAACAAAACTCATGCCCACATTTGGACAACGGACACTGCCCAGAGTGCATAAGTCATGTGACTGACACAGATGTACTACCCATGGATGGCATTGCTTACCCCGCTGTCCCCATGGACACTGACGCACCACTGGAGTCCGATCCCTGTCCTATTTGTCTGATTCACTTCCATGGTCGTGATGTAGCGCCTGTGGTCGTCAGAACCCAATGTTGTGGCCACCGCTTCGATCTGGACTGTATTTCGAGGTGTTTTGTTGATCAGCCCATCGGCTCTCGCCGGTGTGCAATGTGTCGGCAAAATCCGATGCCTATGGTGAATGAGAACACCGGTGAATCTCACCCGGATACATTTTTCCCCGATCATGCGTTTTATCGTGCCTGTTTTGAGGGGGATTTGGTTCAAGTGGAGAAGTCACTGGCAGAGGGAGTCAATGTCAATGCTGTTATGGACGATGATCTCACTGCCTTGATATTGGCAACCGCTCTGGGGAACAAGGACATCGTCGAGCGCCTGATCAACGCCGGAGCAGATCTCAACGTCCGTATTGAGGATGGAGTAACCTCGCTGTTCATCGCTGCCCTGATGGGTAATACCGACATCGTGAAACTCCTGATCGAAGCCAAAGCGGATCTCAATACCCGGACTAAGGATGGCGCCACCCCCCTGTTCATAGCTGCTCAGGAAAATAACACCGACTGTGTGAAACTCCTGATCGAAGCCCGGGCGGATCTCAACGCCCAGCCTGATAATAGCGCCACCCCGCTGTTCATCGCTGCCCAGAATGGCCATACCGACATCGTGAAACTCCTGGTCGAGGCCAAAGCAGATCTCAACACCCAGACTAACAGAGGTGCCACCCCGCTGTTCATCGCTGCCCAAGAAAATAACACCGACTGCGTGAAAGTTCTGCTCGAAGCTAAGGCTAATCTCAACGCCGCCTTGTCTAATGGCACAACCCCTCTGCTAATCGCTGCCCAGAAGGGCAATACCGACATCGTGAAACTCCTGATCGAAGCCAAAGCGAATCTCAACGCCCGGACCAAGAATGGCACCACCCCGCTGTCCATCGTTGCCCAGAATGGCCATACTGACATCGTGAAACTCCTGATCGAAGCCAAGGCCGATCTCAACGCCGCCCGGTCGGATGGTGCCACCCCACTGTTCATTGCAGCCCGGGATGGCAATACCGACTGCGTGAAAGCCCTGATCGAAGCCGGGGCAGACCTTAACGCCGCCTTGCCGGATGGCTCCACCCCACTGTTCATCGCAGCCGAGCTGGGCAATACCGACTGCGTGAAAATCCTGATCAACGCCGGGGCAAACCTCAACGCCGCCTTGCCGGATGGCTCCACCCCACTGTCCATAGCGACCGAGGTAGGCAATACCGACTGCGTGAAAGCCCTGACCGAGGTCGGGGCAAGGTAGCAAGGAAGGAAACAAAAGAGAGGCGTTATCTTATCCGGAAAAAACGGCTTCCAGGTGTTAAGGCGATCTTCAGGAAACGCTGAAAAGTCGAGGCCCTGGCAGGGCTGAAAGCTTCTCTGGAGCAGTTGAAAACTGTTAACTGCGTAACTTGCGTTATTTTCTTGATCTATCCTTCCTCTCTGTTCACCAGAATGCAAGGATAGAATGATTAAACACTTACTCTTTGCAACACCGTTGTTACTGATGACATTGTCCGTCGTCTGTCAGGCTCAAACGTTGACAAGACGTTTTGTTGTCGAGCTTGAACAGAAAACAGGTTCTCCCAACCAGAACGTTTCTATAACACCTGAACAGCACACATTGTCGGGTACTTTCTCAGACATTTCCCACACAAACGGTGATGCAAGATCAGATTTACCGTCTAATGAGAAACAAGACAGACTAAACGGTTGCAAGCTAAAAACGACCACCATTGAATCAATTTCGTGGCAATGGCTCTGCGCCACTTGTCTGCTGGTAGGTTACGAACTGATCCTGACCACCAAAAATACCCCAATGAGCTCCGCCTCTTATTCATGGTTGCCTGTAGAATTCGTTGTCACTGCTGGTTGGCTTTTAAAAAATTATTGGAATACCTACTCATCGTCGTTTAATGCGATAAAACAAAAAGAGCTGTGTCAAGTTCACCCATTGGCGGCCATCATTACGATGCCTGGCTCCGGAAATGCCCGGCAACAACACTCGCCGCCAGAGTCATCGGGACAGCGAGCTCAGGAAGTCACGGCCCGCCCTGCAGGCTCTTTCAACAGCTTCCTTTATTCTGACTCTGCCGATGGCAACGGAGACTCACAGCAACATCTGCATACTTTGGGCTTAGATTGTTTCGTCTTTCCCTGTCATGGCCTTTGTCAATTCCGGCCGTCATCCGAGAGCAGTGGGCCCACTGAGTGGTCGATAAATTCAGCAGAACATTCGACAGGCCACACAAGAACAGCGCCAGAACAAAGCTCATGCCCGCATTTAGACAATGAACATTGCCCAGGGTGCGCAAGTCATGTGACTGATACGGGTGTACTACTCATGGATGACATTGCTTGCCTCGCTAACCCCATGGATACTGACGTACCATTGGAGTCCGATCCCTGTCCTATTTGCCTGCTTCACTTCCATGGTCGTGATGCAATACCTGTGGTCCTCAAAACCCAATGTTGTGGCCACCGCTTCGATCTGGACTGTATTTCGAGGTGTTTTGTTGATCAGCCCATCGGCTCTCGGCGGTGTGCAATGTGCCGGCAAAATCCGATGCCTATGGTGAATGAGAACACCGGTCAATCTCACCCGGATACATTTTTCCCCGATCATGCGTTTTATCGTGCCTGTTTTGAGGGGGATTTGGATCAGGTGGAGAAGTCACTGGCAGAAGGAGTCAATGTCAATGCCGTTATGGATGATGGTTTTAATATCTTGATGGCGGCATCCATTAACGGTCACAAGGGCGTTGTCGAACGCCTGATCAACGCCGGAGCAAATATCAACGCCGCCTGTTCGAGTGGTGCCACCGCATTGCTCATGGCTGCCCAGGAAAATAACACCGACTGCGTAAAAATCCTGATCGAGGCCGGGGCGGATCCCAATGCCCGAAATTCGGATGGCGCCACCGCGCTGTCCATCGCAGCCGAGATGGGCAATACCGACTGCGTGAAAGTCCTGATCGAAGCCAGGGCCGATCCAAACACTCCCTTGTCGGATGGCGCCACCCCGCTGTTCATCGCTGCTGCGAAAGGCAATACTGACTGCGTGAAAACCCTGATCGAAGCCAAAGCGGATCCCAACGCCCGGACTAATGATGACGTCACCCCGCTGTTCATCGCCGCCCGGGAAAATAAAATCGACTGCGTGAAACTCCTGATCGAAGCCGGGGCGGATATCAACGCCACTCTGCCCAATGGTGCCACCGCGCTTTTCGTTGCTGCCCGGAATGGCAATATCAGCATCATGAAGCTCCTGATCGAAGCCAAGGCAGATATCAACGTCCGAACTCAGAGTGGCAGAACTTCTCTCTTCATGGCTGTCCTGGAAAATAACACCGACTGTTTGAAAATCCTGATTGAGGCCGGGGCAGATGTAAACGCCGCCTTGGCGAATGGCACCACCACGCTCTTGATCTCAGCTGAGATGGGCAATACCGACTGCGTGAAAGTCTTGATTGAAGCCAATGCGGATCTCAACGCCCGGAATTCGAATGGCGTCAGCTCGCTCTATATCGCGGTCCAGAAGGGCCATACCGAAATCGTGAAGGCCCTGATCAAAGCCAAGGCGGATCTCAACGCCGCTTTGCCGAATGGCGTCACCCCACTATTAACCGCTGCCTGGGAAAATAACACCGACTGCCTGCAAGCCCTGATCGAAGCCAAAGCAGATCTCAACGCCATCTTGCCGAATGGCGCCACCGCGCTGCTCGTCGCTGCTGCAAAAGGCAATACCAACTGCGTGAAAGTCCTGATCAACGCCGGGGCTGATCTCAACGCCGCCTTGTCGGATGGCACCACCCCGCTGTTCATCGCTGCTCAAGAAAATAACACCGACTGCGTGAAAGTCCTGATCAACGCCGGGGCTCATCTTAACGCCGCCTTGACGAATGGCGCCACCCCGCTGTTCGTTGCTGCCGAAATGGGCAATAACTTCATCGTGAAACTCCTGATCAGAGCCAAGGCTGATCTCAACGCTGCCTTGTCGGATGGCACCACCCCGCTGTTCATCGCTGCCCAGGAAAATAACACCGAATGCCTTAAAATCCTGATCAACGCCGGGGCGGATCTCAACCCATGGACTGAGGATGGCGCCACCCCGCTGCTCATTGCAGCTCAGATGGGCAATACCGACTGCGTGCAAACTCTGACCGAGGCCGGTGCACAGTAGGGGACAATTTCGAGACAAAGCTTGATATGAAAGGATGAACAGGTGGCCGATAGCAGGTATTTTGCAAGCCTATTACCTCAGGCAGTCACCTTTCGTGCAACACACCCATTCACTGGCAAAGCTTCTTAAAACCTCTCTTGGCTGGCATCAATCCCGTATTGACCTTATTGCGCTGGTTATTTTTGGCCTCATCCAGATGGGTTCAGTCAACCTCTCCCGTATTGCCCGAACTATGGGGCACGGTACCGAGATCGACTCCAGGCGTAAACGTCTCAAGTGCTTGCTTGCAGTCATACCTGCTGGCGAGTACCCACTCTCCCTTTTATATCAAGATTCGTTACGAAATTGTCCCCTACAGAGCTGTACAAGATTGCTGACTATTATGTTATGAACTTTATGCATGGTATTGACTCTGAATAGTTTAAATAAAGAAAAAGGAGTTTCACCATGACTTTGCCGGTCAGCAATATTTCAAATAAAGGATTGCTCTCAACAATAGATGTAGCCACAAAACAGGATACTTGCGATTCACATAAAGCCGGAGCAACGTATTATAACAGGTCCGTAGAAAGTGTAGAGCCATCAGCATCTATAAAAATTGATAGATCCAATAAAAGACACGCTATTTTTAATGGACTGTTTCAGAGTCGTATGGAGGACAGAGAGGTGGTATTAAAGTATATTCCTTTCGAAGTAGACGACACCACTTTTGATCTCATCAATGGCAATGAAAGAGATAATGAGCTAGCGAAAAAATTGCCAGATATGAGTGACAACAGGCCAAAAACCTCTTTCTCTTTTAACATTACAACACAAGATGGCAATCACGAATATAGGCCTTCACATTTATGGCAAGAACGATTTTTAAGATGTGTCAATAAAGGATTGCAAGCTCTTTTCGATGACTGCCCTCCAGACACAGTAGTTCCTAACTTAGAAAATATGACTGTTGGTAATCTTTATAACAGTGAAAAAGCACCAACAACTTGCCTTCAATTTGTTAACTTTATGGAATTTAATTCAAATTCATTTCAAGATCGTTACCACACAGAACTTACAATCTTAAAAAATCCAGATATAAAGAATCAATTCACCCCTATTGCAATTTTAAACAAAGACGTTATGGTTCATATCTTTATTCATATTGGAGATAATGTTTGCATAAGTAAAGTGGGAAGCAGCCATATTTTTTTCCATACTGCTGAAGACATATTAAGTCATTATCAGGCATCTTTTGAAACGCCTTTGACTTTGGCGATTGCAAGTATTACGCCTTTACAGTAGTTGTGTAGCAGCGTATGTGCGGGACAAAACCTTTAGCAGTTGCTGAACATTATTTGAGCATCCAAACACCCACTGTTACGCTTGCTAACTATTATGTTGTGAACTTTACCCATGGTATTGGCTCTTAATAATAGTTAAATAAATGAAAAAGGAGTTTCACCATGTCGACACCGGTCAACAATAGTTCAAATACAGGATTGCCCTTAACAACAGATATAGCCACAGTACAAAACACGTGCGATTTACAAACACCTGGAGCAACGTGTTATAACAGGTCTGTGGAATGTGTAGAACCATCAGTATCTATAAAACTGGATAGTTCCCAAAAAAGAGATATTACTTACACTGGGCTTCATGAGAGTGGCCTGAAAAAGAGAATGGTACTAAAGTATATTCCTTTTGAAATAGACGACACTGCTTTTAATTGTATCAATGGCAATGAAAGAGATGATGAACTGGCCAAAAAAATGATAGACATTAGTGACGACTGGCCAAAAAGCTCTTTCTCTTTTAATATCAAAACACAAGATGGAAGTCACGACTATAAGCCTCCACATTTATGGCAAGAACGACTCTTAAGGTGTATAAACGTAGGATTACAAAGTTTATTCGATGATTGTCCTCCAGAGAGAATTCCGGTATTAAGGAATAAAACTGTGGGTGAGATTTATCAAGGTAGAAAAGTCAGACCAACTTGCTTTCAATTTGTGAGCTTTATGGAATTTAATTCAAATTCATTTCGTGATGCTTTAACTATTGAACTGACAAACTTAGAACACTCAGACAAAAAAAACCAATTCACTCCTCTTGCCATTTTGAAAGACAACATCATCATTCATGTATTTATTCATATTGGAGATAATATTTGCATAGGTAAAATGGAAGATAGGAATATTTTTTTCCATACTACTGAAGACATACTGAGTCATTATCAGGTGCTTTTTGAAAATCCTTTGAGTTTAGCGATTGCAAACATTAAGCCTTTGCAGTAGCTTTATAGCACATAACATCACACTCACCGTTAAAGTAGAGCGCTGCGAACAGGCCCGGTTACTTAAGATACAGCCTTGCAAATCAGGTAGACGTATTGTTTTTCCACCTGTTCATAGGACAGCAACTCATGATCCGGAAACTTACAGTACCTGGGAATATCTCGCTGGCTAGAAGGATCAGTTGCTATCACCCTCACCATTTCTCCGGGCTTCATGTCCCTCACTTTGTTATGCAGCTTCATGACCGGTTCCGGACAAAGCAGACCTGAAGTATCCAGCTCCATGAATAATTTCCCTGATCTATCCTTTCTATCTTTACACCAGAATGCAAGGGTAGAATGATTAAGCACTCACTCTATGCAGCACCACTGCTACTCATAACATTGTCCGTCCTCTGTCAGGCTCAACCGTTGACAAGACGTTCTGTTGTCGCAGTTGAACAGAAAACAGGCTCTCAAAACCTGAACTTTTCTATAAAACCTGACCAACATACACTGTCGGGCACATTCTCAGACATTGCCCACACAAAAGGCTATGCAGAATCAGATTTACCGCCTGATGAGAAACAAGGCAGACTAAACGACTGCGAGCTAAAAACAATCGTCATTGAATCCATTTTGTGGCCATGGCTTTACGCCAATTATAAAAATACCCCACTCAGCTCCACCTCTTATTCGTGGCTACTTGCTGAAGTAGTTGTCGCTGTCGGTTGGCTTTTAAAAAGCTATTGGAATATTAAATTACCGTCGTTTAACCCGATAACACAAAAAGAGCTGTGTCAGGTTCACCCGTTGGCGGCCATCATTACGATGCCCGGCTCTGGCAATGATCAGCAACAACACCCGCCATCAGAGTCATCCGGGGAGCAGGCTCAGCAGGCCACCGTCGGCCCTGCAGGCTCTTTCAACAGCTTCCTTTATTCTGATTCTGACTCTGCCGATGGTAGTGGAGGCTCACAGCAACATCAGCATAGTTTGGGTTTAAACTGTTTCGTCTCTCCCTGTCATGGCGTTTGTCAATTCCGACCATCATCTGATAGCGGTGGACCCGCTGAATGGCCGGTGAATTCCGCAGAACATTCGACAGGCCAAGCAGGAGGAACGCCAGAACAAAGCTCATGCACACATTTGGACAATGGACACTCTTCAGAGTGCACAGGTCATGTGAATAGCACGGATGTACTACTTATGGATGGCATGGCTCACCCCACTGTCCCCACGGGCACTGACATACCGCTGGAGTCCGATGTCTGTCCTATTTGCCTGGTTCACTTCCATGGCCGTGGTGAAGCGCTTGTGGTTGTCAAAAGTCAATGTTGTGGCCACCACTTCGACCTGGACTGTGTTTCGAAGTGTTTTGTTGAACAGCCCATCGGTTCTCGCCAATGTGCAATGTGCCGACAGAACCCAATGCCAATGTTGAGTGAGAACACCGGTGAATCTCATCCGGATCAATTTTTCCCCGATCAGGCGTTTTATAATGCCTGTTTTGATGAGGATTTGGATCAGGTACAGAAGTCACTGGCAGAAGGAGTCAATGTCAATGCTGTTATGAATAATGACGGACTCAATGCCTTGATGTTGGCATGCATTTGGGGACACAAGGACGTCGTCGAACACCTGATCAATGCCGGGGCGGATCTGAACGCCCAAACTGAGATTGGCTCCACCTCGCTGCATTTCGCAGCCCGGAAGGGCCATTCCGACATTGTGAAACGCCTGATCGAAGCCGGGGCGGATATCAATCTCACCTTGTCGGATGGCTCTACCCCGCTCTCCATCGCAGCTGAGATGGGCCATACTGACTGCGTGAAAACCCTGATCGAAGGCAAGGCTAATCTCAACACCCGAACTAAGGGTGGCTACACACCGCTGTTCATCGCTGGACAAGAAAATAACACCGACTGCGTAAAAATCCTGATCGAAGCCAAGGCGGATCTCAACACTCGGAGTAATGATGGCGCGACCGCACTGTTCATCGCTGCCCAACAAAATAACACCGACTGCCTGAAAATCCTGATCGAAGCCGGGGCGGATATCAACGCCGCCTTGCCAAATGGCGTCACCCCGCTGTCCGTCGCCGCTGCAAAAGGCAATACAGACTCTGTGGAAGTCCTGATCAACACCGGGGCTGATCTCAACGCCCAAACTGAGAGTGGCAACACCGCGCTGCATATCGCAGCCCGGGATGGCCATGCCGACATTGTGAAACGCCTGATCAAAGCCGGGGCGGATGTCAACGCCCGAGACAGGGATGGCATCACCCCGCTGCTCAGGGCTGTCATGAAGGGCAATACCGAATGCGTTGAAGTCCTGATCTACGCCGGGGCGGATCTCGAGATTGCCATGTCTGATGGCACTACTTCACTGGAAATAGCAGCCCTGATTGGCAATACCAACTGCTTGCAACTCCTGACCGATGCCGGGGCGAATGTCAACGCCCGGGCCAGGGATGGCACCACCCCGCTGTTCAAGGCCGTCATGAAGGGCAATACCGAATGCGTTAAAGTCCTGATCGACGCCGGGGCGGATCTCGAGGCTGCCATGTCTGATGGCACTACTCCACTGGACATCGCAGCCCTGATGGGCAATATCAACTCCATGCAACTCCTGATCGATGCCGGGGCGGATGTCAACGCCCGGGCTAAGGATGGTAGCACCCCGCTGTTCGTGGCTGTCATGAAGGGCAATACCGAACGCATGAAAGCCCTGATCAACGCCGGGGCGGATGTCAACGCCGCCATGCCAAATGGTACCACCCCGCTGTTGGTCGCCACTGCGAATGGCGATACCGACTCTGTGGAAGTCCTGATCGACGCCGGGGCAAAGTAGGAAACAGAGGCAAGGCAGCAAACAAAAGAAAGGCGTTATCTTATCCAGAAAACACGGCTTTCAGGTGTTCCCATCTTCTGAGTTTTTGAAATGAGTGATTATTTAGTCACAGCAAACTTTATAGCCATAGAGAAAGTGAAGTTGGATCGCTTTCAGCTCAGCACTACAACCTATACGACAGGGCTTTCTCTCGGACAGTTGATAGATCTGTTAACTGCGTAACTTGAGTAATTTCCTTGATCTATCCTTCCTCTCTGTAATTCAGAATGGAAGGGTAGAATGATTAAACACCCTCTCTTTTCAGCCTCACTGCTACTAATGACATTGTCCGCCCTCTGTCAGGCTCAACCATTGACAAGACGTTCTGTTGTCGCGGTTGAACAGAAAACAGGCTCTCAAAACCTGAACTTTTCTATAAAACCTGACCAACATACACTGTCGGGTATCTTTTCAGACATTACCCTCACAAAAGGCTATGCAGGATCAGATTTACCTTCTGATGAGAAACAACGCAGACTAAACGGTTGCGAGCCAAAAACGACCATCATTGAATCAATTCCGTGGCCAAGGCTTTACGGCACTCACCTGCTAGTCGGTTACGAACTGATCCTGACCATCAAAAATACCCCACTCAGCTCCACCTCTTATTCATGGCTACCTCTGGAAGTGTTTGTCGCTGCCGGGTGGCTTTTAAAAAGTTATTGGGATATCGACTCACCGTCGTTTAGCCCGATAAAACAAAAAGAGCTACGTCAGGATCACCCGTTGGCAGCCATCATTTCGGTGCCCGGCTCTGGAAATAATCAGCAACAACACCCGCCATCAGAGTCATCGGGGCAGCAGGCTCAGGAAGCCACCGTCGGCCCTGCAGGCTCTTTCAACAGCTTCCTTTATTCTGACTCTGCCGATGGTAGCGGAGGCTCACAGCAACATCAGCATACTTTGGGTTTAGATTGTTTCGTCTCTCCCTGTAATGGCGTGTGTCAACTCCGGCCATCATCCGGTAGCAGTGGACCCGCTGAATGGCCGGTGAATTCCGCAGAACATTCGACAGGCCAAACAGGAGGAACGCCAGAACAAAGCTCATGCCCACATTTGGACAATGGACACTGTACAGAATGCGCAGGTCATGTAACTAACACGGATGTACTACTCATGGATGGTAGTGCTTGCCCCGCTGTTCCCATGGACACTGATGGACCGCCGGAGTCCGATCCCTGTCCTATTTGTCTGGTTCACTTCCACGGTCGTGATGCAGTGCCTGTGGTCCTAAAAACCCAATGTTGTGGCCACCACTTCGATCTGGACTGTATTTCGAAGTGTTTTTTAAGACAGCCCATCGGCTCTCGCCGTTGTGTAGTGTGTCGCCAAGACCCAATGCCTATGGTGAATGTGAACACCGATGAGTCTCACCCGGATAAGTTTTTCCCCGATCGGGCGTTTTATCGTGCTTGTCTTGAGGGGGATTTGGATCAGGTGGAGATGTCACTGGCAGAAGGAGTCAATGTCAATGCCGTTATGACTGATGATTTAACGGCCTTGATGCTGGTATGCATTATGGGGCACAAGGACGTCGTCAAATGCCTGATCGAAGCCGAGGCGGATCTCAACGCCCGGTGCGATGATGGCGCCACCCCGCTGTTCTTAGCGGCCCGGGAACATAACACCGGCTGTGTGAAACTCCTGATCAACGCCGGGGCAGATATCAACGCCCGGACTCAGTACGGCATCACTCCGCTGGCCATCGCAGCCGGGAGGGGCCATACCGACATCGTGAAACTCCTGATCAAAGCCAGGGCGGATCTTGACGCCCGGACTACGGATGGAGCCACCCCGCTGTTCATCGCTGCACAAGAAAATAACACCGACTGCATGAAAGTCCTGATCGACAACGGGGCGGATCTCAACGCTCGGACTCAGGATGGCGCCACCCCGCTGTTCATCGCAATCCGAGAGGGCAATACCGGCTGCGTGAAAGTTCTGGTCGATAACGGGGCGGATCTCAACGCCCGGACTAATGAAGGTGCCACCGCACTTTACATGGCTGCCCAGGAAAATAACACCGACTGCGTGAAACTCCTGATTGAAGCCAAGGCCGATCTCGACGCTGCCACGCCGAATGGCGCCACCTCGCTGTACATCGCCGCCCAGGAAAATAACACCGACTGCGTGAAACTCCTGATCGAAGCCAAGGCCGATCTCAACGCTGCCACACCGGATGGCGCCACCTCGCTGTGCATCGCCGCCCAGGAAAATAACACCGACAGCGTGAAACTCCTTATCGAAGCCAAGGCCGATCTCAACGCCCAGACCAAGAATGGTGCCACCCCGCTGTTCATTGCTGCCCGAAAGGGTCATTCCAACATCGTGAGACTCCTGATCGAAGCCAAGGCCGATCTCAACGCCCGAACTCAGAATGGCGACACCTCTCTCTCGGTCGCAACTGAAATGGGTAATACCGACTGCGTGAAAATCCTGATTGAAGCCAATGCGGATCTCAACGTCGTCTTGCCGGGCACCACCCTAGTATTAATCGCTGTCTGGGATGATAACACCGACTGCCTGCAAGCCCTGATCGAAGCCGAAGCAGATCCCAACGCCGCCTTGCCCAATGGCGTCACCGCGCTGTTCATCGCTGCTGCAAGAGGCAATACTGACGGCGTGAAACTCCTGATCAACGCCGGGGCTGATCTCAACGCTGCCTTGTCGGATGGCACCACCCCGCTCGCCGTCGCAGCTGAGATGGGCAATATCGACTGCGTGAAAATCCTGATCGAGGCCGGGGCAAGGTAGGGAACAGAGGCAAGAAAGAAAACAAAAGAGAGGCGTTATTTTATCCAGAAAACACGGCTTTCAGGTGTTAAGTCTATCTTCAAGAAACGGTGGAAAGTCGAGATTCTGGCCGGACTGAAAGCTTCACCAGGGTAGTTTAGAGAAAGGTTAACTGCCTGACTTGAGTTATTTTCCTGATCTATCCTTGCTCTCTGTACACCAGAATTAAAGGGTAGAATGATTAAACACTCACTCTTTGCAGCACCACTGTTACTCATGACATTGTCCGTCGTCTGTCAGGCTCAAACGTTGACCAGACGTTTTGTTGTCGAGCTTGAACGGAAAACAGGTTCTCCAGGCCAGAACGTATTTATAAAACCTGACCAGCACACACTGTCGTACACCTTCTCAGACATTACCCACACAAAAGACTATGCAGAATCAGATTTACCGCCTGATGAGAAACAAGGCAGACTAAACGACTGCGAGCTAAAAACAACCGTTATTGAATCAATTTGGTGGCCATGGCTTTACGCCAATTATCTGTTGGTGGGTTACGAACTGATCCAGACCGCCAAAAATACCCCACTCAGCTCCACCTCTTATTCATGGCTGCCTCCGGAAATGGTTGTCGCTGTCGGTTGGCTTTTAAAAAACTATTGGAATATAAACCTACCGTCGTTTAACCCGATAAAACAAAAAGAGCTGTGTCAGGTTCACCAGTTGGCAACCATCATTACGGTGCCCGGCTCTGGAAATAATCAGCAACAACACCTGCCATCAGAGTCATCAGGGCAACAAGCTCAGGAAGCCACCATCGGCCCTTCAGGCTCTTTCAACAGCGTCCTTGATTCTGACTCTGCCGATGGTGACGGGGGCTCAGAGCAACATCTGCATACTTTGGGTTTAGATTGTTTCGTCTTTACCTGTCATGGCGTTTGTCAATTCCGACCATCATCCGATAGCAGTGAGCCCACTGAGTGGCAGATGAATGCCGCAGAACATTCGACAGGCCACAAAGAAGCAACGCCCGAACAAAGCTCATGCTCACATTTGGACAATGGACACTGCTCTGAGTGCACAGGTCATGTGACCAACACAGATGTTCTAACCATGGATGGCACTGCTCACCTCGCTGTCCTCATGGACACTGACGCACCAGTGGAGTCCGATCCCTGTCCTATTTGTCTGGTTCACTTCCATGGCCGTGATGAAGCGCTTGTGTTGGCATCCTGTCAGGGGCACAAGGAGATAGTCGAACGCCTGATCAACGCCGGGGCGAATCTTAACGTGCGGACTAAGAATGGTGCCACCCCGCTGTACATCGCTGCCGAGATGGGCCATACCGACATCGCGACACTCCTGATCGAATCCGGGGCGGATCTCAACGCCTGTACTAAGGATGGCACCACCCCGCTGTTAATTGCAGCCCAGAAAGGCAATATCGACATCGTGAAACTCCTGATCGAAGCCGGGGCTGATCTCAATGCAGACTTGTGGGATGGCACCACCCCACTGTTAATCCCAGTCGGGGAGGGATATATTGACTGCGTGGAAGCCCTGGCCGATGCCGGGGCAAATTAAGTAACTCAAGCGAGGTACCATCCTGAAAATCAGCGATTATTGATTGCATGAAAAATGATCTTATAGAACTTTTCCCAAACTAACTGTTGTCGTCTTTTGGCAACACCACTGCAATGGGCGCGTCAGAGCTTTTGGAGCTTGCGTTATTTTCTTGATCTATCTTTCCTCCCTGTACACCAGAATACAAGGTTAGAATTATTAAACACTCCCTCTTTGCTGCAGCACCAGTGTTGCTAATGACATTGTCCGTCGTCTGTCTGGCTCAACCATTGACAAGACGTTTTGTGGTCGAGTTTGAACAGAAAGCAGGTGCTCCAAACCTGAACTTTTCTGCAAAACCTGAACGGCATACATTGTCGGGTAACTTCTCAGACATTGCCCACACAAACGGCTATGCAAAATCAGATTTACCGTCTGATGAAAAACAAGTCAGAATAGACGGCTGCGAGCTAAAAACGACCATCATTGAATCAATTTCGTGGCCATGGCTTTACGCCAATCATCTGCTGGTGGGTTACGAACTGATCCTGACCAGCAAAAACACCCCACTAAGTTCCACCTCTTATTCACGGCTACCTGTAGAAGTGGTTGTCGCTACCGCCTGGCTTTTAAAGAGTCATTGGAATATCAACTCATCGTCGTTTAAATCGATTACACAAAAAGAGCGGTGCAAGGATCACGCTCTGTCGGCCATCATTACGATGCCTGGCACTGGCAATGACCAGCCACAACACCCGCCATCAGAGTCATCGGGACAGCAAGTTCAGGAAACTACCGCCCGCCCTGCAGGCTCTTTCAACAGCTTCCTTTACTCTGACTCTGCCGATGGTAACGGAGGCACACAGCAGCATTTACACACTTTGGGTCTGGATTGTTTCGTTTCTCCCTGTCACGGCGTTTGTCAATTCCGACCATCATCCGATAGCGGTGGACCCGCTGAATGGCCGGTGAATTCCGCAGAACATTCGACAAGCCAAACAGGAGGAACGAAAGAACAAAGCTCATGCCCACATTTGGACAATGGACACTGTACAGAGTGCGCAGGTCGTGTGAATAACACAGATGTACTACTCATGGATGGCATTGCTCACCCCACTGTCCCGACGGACACTGCCGTATCGCTGGAGTCCGATCCCTGTCCTATTTGTCTGGTTCACTTCCATGGCCGTGGTGAAGCGCTTGTGGTCGTCAAAAGCCAATGTTGTGGCCACCACTTCGACCTGAACTGTATTTCGAAGTGTTTTGTTGAACAGCCCATCGGCTCTCGCCGTTGTGCAATGTGTCGGCAAGACCCGATGCCTATGGTGAATGAGAACACCGGTGAATTTCACCAGGATCAATTTTTCCCCGATCAGGCGTTTCATAATGCCTGTGTTGATGGGGATTTGGATCAGGTGGAGAAGTCAATGGCAGAAGGAGTCAATGTCAATGCTGTTATGAATAATAACGGACTCAATGCCTTGATGATGGCATGCATCGGGGGGCACAAGGACGTCGTCGAACGCCTGATCAACGCCGGGGCCGATCTCAACGCCCAAACTGAGATTGGCTCCACCTCGCTGCATTTCGCAGCCCGGAAGGGCCATGCCGACATTGTGAAACGCCTGATCGAAGCCGGGGCGGATATCAACCTCACCTTGTCGGATGGCGCCACCCCGCTCTCCATCGCAGCCGAGATGGGCCATACTGACTGCGTGAAAACCCTGATCGAAGGCAAGGCTAATCTCAACACCCGAACTAAGGGTGGCTTCACACCGCTGCTCATCGCTGTACAAAAAAATAACATCGACTGCGTAAAAATCCTGATCGAAGCCAAGGCGGATCTCAACGCCGCCCTGCCAAATGGCGTCACCCCGCTGTCCGTCGCCACTTTGAAAGGCAATACCGACTCTGTGGAAGTCCTGATCAACGCCGGGGCTGATCCCAACCCCCAAACTGAGACTGGCAACACCTTGCTGCATATCGCAGCCCTGGAGGGCCACACCGACATTGTTAAACGCCTGATCAAAGCCAAGGCGGATGTCAACGCCCGGGCCAGGGATGGCTTCACCCCGCTGTTCAACGCTGTCATGAAGGGCAATACCGAATGCGTTAAAACCCTGATCGACGCCGGCGCGGATCTTGAGGCTGCTACGTCTAATGGCACTACTCCACTGGACATCGCAGCCCTGATGGGCAGTACCAACTGTCTGCAACTCCTGATCGACACCGGGGCGGATGTCAACGCCCGAAGTAAGAATGGCACCACCCCGCTGTTCATGGCTGTCATGAACAGCAATACCGAACGCGTGAAAGCCCTGATCAACGCCGGGGCGGATGTCAACGCCGCCATGCCAAATGGCGTCACCCCGCTGTTCGTCGCCACTACGAATGGCGATATCGACTCTGTGGAAGTCCTGATCAACGCCGGGGCTGATCCCAACGCCGCCCCGTCGAGTGGCACCACCCCCCTGTCTGCGGCAGTCCGGGAGGGCAATACCGACTGCGCGAAAGCCCTGATCAAGGCCGGGGCAAAGTGGGGCGCAGAGGCGGTGAATGAAACAGAAGAAATGTATCATCTTCTCCGGTAAACACGGCTTTCTGGTGTTCCCATCTTTTGAGTTTTTGAAATGGGTGATTATTTAGTCACAGCAGACTTTATAGTCTTAGAGAAAGTGAATTGTGATCACTTTCACCTCAGCACCAAAGTTTATTGGGCAGGGCTGAATGTTTCTCCGAGGCAGTTGAGAAAACGGTTAACTGTGTAACTTGCGTTATTTTCCTGATCTATCCTTGCTCTCTGTACACCAGAATTAAAGGGTAGAATGATTAAACACTCACTCTTTGCAGCACCACTGTTACTCATGACATTGTCCGTCGTCTGTCTGGCTCAACCGTTGACCAGACGTTTTGTTGTCGAGCTTGAACAGAAAGCAGGTTCTCCAAGCCAGAACGTATTTATAAAACCTGACCATCACACACTGTCGAACACCTTGTCAGACATTGCTCACACAAAAGGCTATACAGAATCAGATTTACCGTCTGATCAGAAACAACGCAGACTAAACGGTTGCGAGCCAAAAACGACCATCATTGAATCAATTCCATGGCCAAGGCTTTACGGCACTCACCTGCTAGTCGGTTACGAACTGATCCTGACCACCAAAAATACCCCACTCAGCTCCACCTCTTATTCATGGCTACCTCTGGAAGTGTTTGTCGCTGTCGGGTGGCTTTTAAAAAGTTATTGGAATATCGACTCACCGTCGTTTAACCCGATAAAACAAAAAGAGCTGTGTCAGGTTTACCCGTTGGCAACCATCATTACGGTGCCCGGCTCTGGAAATAACCAGCAACAACACTCGCCATCAGAGTCATCGGGGCAGCAATCTCAGGAAACCACTGCCCGCCCTGCAGGCTCTTTCAACCGCTTGCTTTATTCTGATTCTGCCGATGGTAGCGGAGGCTCACAGCAACATCTGCATAGTTTGGGTTTAAACTGTTTCGTCTCTCCCTGTCATGGCGTTTGTCAATTCCGACCGTCATCCGATAGCAGTGAGCCCGCTGAATGGCCGATGAATTGCGCAGAAAGTTCGACAGGCCATACAAGAGCATGCCCCAAACAAAGCTCATGCCCACATTTGGACAATGGACACTGCTCAGAGTGCACAGGTCATGTGACCAACACAGATGTTCTAACCATGGATGGCACTGCTCACCTCGCTGTCCCCATGGACACTGACGCACCAGTGGAGTCCGATCCCTGTCCTATTTGTCTGGTTCACTTCCATGGTCGTGATGAAGCGCTTGTGGTCGTCAAAAGCCAATGTTGTGGCCACCACTTCGATCTGGACTGTATTTCGAAGTGTTTTTTAAGACAGCCCATCGGCTCCCGCCGTTGTGTAGTGTGTCGCCAAGACCCAATGCCTATGGTGAATGTGAACACCGATGAGTCTCACCCGGATAAGTTTTTCCCCGATCGGGCATTTTATAATGCCTGTGTTGACGGGGATTTGGATCAGGTGAGGAAGTCGCTGGCAGAAGGAGTCAATGTCAATACTGTTATGAATAATGATTTCACTGCCTTGTTGTTGGCATCCAGTCAGGGGCATAAGGACGTCGTCAAATGCCTGATCGAAGCCGAGGCGGACCTCAACGCCCTGAGCGATGATGGCGCCACCCCGCTGTTCTTAGCGGCCCAGGAACATAACACCGACTGCGTGGAACTACTGATCAACGCCGGGGCAGATATCAACGCCCGGACTCAATACGGCATCACTCCGCTGGCCATCGCAGCCGGGAGGGGCCATACCGACATCGTGAAACTCCTGATCGGAGCCAAGGCCGATCTCAACGCCCAGACCAAGAATGGCGCCACCCCGCTGTTCATTGCTGCCCTGGAGGGTCATACCAACATCGTGAAACTCCTGATCGAAGCCGGGGCGGATGTCAACGCCCGAACTCAGAATGGCGACACCTCGATCTTGGCCGCAACTCAAAAGGGTAATACCGACTGCGTGAAAATCCTGATTGAAGCCAATGCGGATCTCAACGTCGTCTTCCCGGATGGCACCACCGTACTATTAATCGCTGTCTGGGAAAATAACACCGACTGCGTGAAACTCCTGATCGGAGCCAAGGCCGATCTCAACGCCCAGACCAAGAATGGCGCCACCCCGCTGTTCATTGCTGCCCTGGAGGGTCATACCAACATCGTGAAACTCCTGATCGAAGCCGGGGCG
>NZ_JAGRPU010000035.1 GCF_024606225.1 Endozoicomonas sp. ISHI1
TAACGAGTATGTTCGCTTGCTTGATCAGCATTTAAATCATTCCAGAGCAAAGCTCTGTTGACCGATGCCATTCGCACAAGCGCCCACACGAATTGTCTGATAATTTGTTAAAGAACTGGATTAAAACGAGAAGGTTTTAACCGGCTGAAGCAGCAGTCAGTGCCGTTCAGCGAGGCGCTCATCTTACCTTGGCGCCGGTCGTTGTCAAGCGCTGTCTCTACCAGAGAGTTAAAGCCACTTTTCAACTCGCTAAACTGGCAGACGCCCATACTTAATCAGCGTTGCTTTTCTTGTTCAGCGGCGGCGCATTTTACATCGCTAAACCAAACTGTCAATCAATATTTTATTGACTGCACTGCTGCCTGTTAACAATGGAATGTTGCGCCGAAGAAGTGGATCGAATTATACGTCCGAAACCTACTATTACAATAGGGGATTAATACCTAATACTCATTGCTGGTCATATAAATACACAATGATTCCAGCGTCGAATGACGTTTGTAATCTTACCTTACGAGCTGCTTGTTCAGGCCCTGAAAAAATCGAACGCAACGACATCCGCAATCTTCTTTTTGTTCAGCATTAACATCAGGAGACGATCAAGTCCTATGGCAACGCCGGCGCAATCGGGCATACCTGACCTCAGGCTTTCAATAAGACGATGATCGTAGGGGTAAACAGGTTTACCCTGTTCTTTGCGTTTAATTTGCTCTGTCCGGAAACGCGTTTGCTGCTCTTCGGCATGGGTCAGTTCATGGTAACCATTGGCCAGTTCAACACCGTTAGTAAAAAGCTCGAATCGCGCAGCCACCTGATCACCTTGATCATTCGTATGAAGCCGGGCCAGGGCGGCCATACTGGCTGGGTAGTCGTAGACGTAAACGCCATTAAGCTCACCGGCCCTGCCGAGGCCCAGCTCAGGCTCAATCCTATTTGAAAACAACAGATCAAGGCAGTCATTTCTTCCCAGACCTGACAGTCCCTTATCTACGTGTTTTTGAACCAGAGCAGAAAGCACTTCATCCGATGCGCCGTGAGGATTCAGCCCCAGTTTTTCCTGAAAGACTTTCCCATAACTGACTCTTTTTACCTCTTTAAAGGCTGTGACTGACGACAACAGTAATGTCATGTCATCCATTAATTGATGCTGATCCATGCCAAGCCGGTAATATTCAAGCATAGTGAATTCAGGATTGTGCCGCCCACCCGCTTCACCATTACGGAATACTCGACCCAGAGAATAGATATCACCACTGCCGGCAGCCAGAAGCCTTTTCATAGGAAACTCGGGCGATGTATGAAGGTAACAGGATTGTTCACTACCCGCTCCGATAGGTCGAAAGGTAGTGATAAAACTGTCGATATGAAGATCCACAGTCGCGTTGGCAGAAAGCATGGGTGTATCCACTTCCATTACTTGCTGCCCATCTAAGTATTGTCGGATTCTGGCAAACAACCGAGCCCTTTCCTGAAGCGTCGTGATTGAGGCAGAGGGTTTCCAATTATCGGATGACATGTAAGTCATACTCCATTCGTGAAAATGCGTCACATCTTAGCCTCGACAGAGAGGCAATCAATGAAAGCTGTAACAAAATCAAAGAGGGATCGCAGTAGAAAGGAATCACAAAAACAGAGAGGTACGAAAACCCTCCAGCCAGAAGCTGGAGGAACCGGCCAATTACTTCACGCGACCCACGTACTCACCAGTACGGGTATCGATTTTCAGAACTTCACCTTCGGTAATAAAAAGAGGAACCTTCACGGTAGCACCAGTGCTTAGTTTGGCTGGTTTGGAGCCCCCCTGGGCGGTATCACCTTTCAGACCCGGGTCGGTTTCAATGACTTCCAGCTCTACAAAGTTAGGTGCGGACACAGAAAGAGGGGATCCGTTATACAGGGTTACGGAGTATACTTCCTGCTCTTTGAGCCAATCGAGAGTGTCGCCCACGGCTTCCTTACTGGCAGCGTGTTGCTCGAAAGAACCGTCGGTCATCATGAAATGCCAGAATTCACCGTCGGTGTAGAGGTACTCCATGTCATAGTCCATCACGTCTGCCGCTTCGATGCTTTCACCAGACTTGAAGGTACGTTCCCAGACACGATTGCTCATCAGGTTGCGGAACTTAACCCGGTTAAAGGCCTGGCCCTTACCCGGTTTTACAAACTCGTTCTCAATGATGACGCAGGGGTCACCTTCCAACATCACCTTGAGACCAGAACGAAACTCGTTGGTACTATAACTAGCCATCGGACACTACCAGCAAAATGAAAACCCCTATGATAACCCGTTACGAGGGCGGTGTGCATACTGACAAGCTATCAACCCGTCTTCTGCTTCCCGAAGAGCAGCCTGAAAACTGGAAAAAAGTACTGGGAGATTCAGTCACTGACCCTGAAGTACTGCTGAACATGCTGAATCTTCCACACACTCTGCTGCCGGGAGCCATCAAAGGCGACAAGTCTTTCAGTATGCGGATTCCACGTCCATATATAGACCGGATGAAGAGGGGTGACCAGTACGATCCATTACTCAGGCAGGTTCTGCCCCTGGGAGAAGAGTGTGTGGAAGTCAGTGGTTTCAGTTTCGACCCTCTGGCAGAACAGTCCCGGAACCCGACCCAGGGTATTATTCATAAATACCAGGGAAGACTGCTGCTGATTGTCAGCGGAGCCTGTGCCGTAAATTGCCGTTTCTGCTTTCGGCGGCATTTCCCTTATGGTGACAATCAGCTGGGCGGAGACAGCTGGATGCGGGCGGTAGAGTACATTCGTTCTCAAAATAGTATTCATGAGGTCATATTGAGCGGCGGAGATCCACTGGCTTCTTCTGATAGCCGCCTTGCCCGCATAGTAGAGGAACTGTCCGATATTCCCCATTTAAAAACGCTTCGAATCCATACCCGTCTGCCCATTGTTATTCCCCAGAGAGTCACCCGGGAAATGCTCCACTGGTTTTGTGGTGGAAGACTTAAACCCGTTATGGTGATTCATTGCAACCATGCTAATGAGATCGATGAGCCGGTTGAACAGTCACTGCAAAAGCTAAGACAAGCGGGTGCCATATTACTTAATCAGACGGTTCTGCTTAAAGGTATTAATGATGACTCTGAGTCACTGGCTGATCTGAGTCACACCCTCTTTAATGCCGGAGTACTGCCTTATTACCTGCATCTTCTGGACCGGGTTCAAGGTGCTGCTCACTTTGACGTAACGGAAGAGAGCGCGAAGATACTCATTCATGAACTTATGCAGAAATGTCCGGGTTACCTGGTCCCCAGGTTGGTCAGAGAGATAGCAGGAGAGGCCAGCAAAACCCCGATACCGATCAATTAGCCCGCCAGTCATGCTGGATTCTTTAAGCCTGTGATCTTAATATAAGAAATAGTGCTAAAGATTTTTTAACGGGCAGATAATCAGGATGATTCAATGGACATGCAGAACGAAAGGATTCCATTGCAGCTCCCGTCTCAAAGCCTGAACAGTTTATCGTTCAGCCAAACGGATGTGCATGCGGTTCACCAATGGCTCAGTGAACTGCCTAAAACCGACAGGTCAGTGTCGTTTAAATCAATAGGGCAGGCGCTGGAAGAACTGACCCGCCTCAAAGTACAACCTTCTCTTCAATGGTCTTTGGTTGAGCAGTTCAGGCCCGTCGTTTATTTTCTGGTACATCAGAGTCAGAGTCAGACTCTGAAAAATATCGTCACTTTCAATGATGCTCAGCAACAAGAGTACAACAACTGTCTGAAGCTGCTACTCAGGCTACTGAAAGTCTACAAGATGGTTGTCCGAAGCAGTCAGAGCCAACAGGATACTGCCAGCCCCCTGGCCGCAGCATTGCATCGGTCAATGACTGAGAGTGCCTCTATTCTGCTCTTTACCTGCGAGTATTATCGACCTGTTCCCGAGCGGGTATGGCTGGAAATGCACACGCTATACTTCGCTGCCCGCACACAAAATCTGGAAACTTTCAGCCTTGAGGACCCCATCACCACCAAAGCCAGGAAATTGTCTCTTTCGGATCTGTATAAGCGGGCGTTATTGCTCAGTCGCTCCCGATCCAACCAGCTGAGACCCCAGGAAATCCGACAGATTTTCAAGGCACTTTGCCTCTGGGCACCACACAGCAAACTCGAGCCTGTAGAAGACAGCCGGTCACACTTTGTGGTCAATCTGGATTCCGATGAAGGCCTGCTCTATAGCTCTCTGTTGGAAGGAGAAAAAAATGATCACCTTCTGGCTCTGGATTCCAGGCTACTAACCGCACACCTGAAAAGGCTGAGTGAATCCGTCTCGGAAGAAAAGCCCGGAGCTATGGCCAAACGGGTCATTGATCATCTGGCGGCTGCCTGGAGCCTTCCCGGACAACGAAAACACCAGCGCCAGCAAAGCTCAGACACTTGTGAGATCTGTTTTGGCTTCAGCGCGGTTCATTATTTCCTGCACGATCAGCAGTCATTTGATGAAATGGTTTCCGGACATATCGCACAAAACAAATCTGGCAAGAGCACGTTCTCCTCCAATGACAGCAGTGATGCCTGGTCGGAGGCCCATGACGCGCACACCGATGAAGATGCAAAGATGTTCACGAGCACTTCGCTCGTCCACTTTACCCACTCGGGTAATCGGGAACCTCTATACCCCGTTTACAGTTGCTCAATCATCAATACCTGCGCAGGGGGTTATTGCCTGAGCAGCAGTGGTGATCTTGAACAACAGCTGCGAACCGGAGAGCTTCTGGCTATCAGAGAAACCGGCAAGAAAAACTGGCTACTGGCCGCAGTACGCTGGGTTCAGGTGAATGATAAAAAAGATCTGCTCATGGGTTTGGAGCTTCTGTCTGCCTCAACAAAACCTTGTGCGCTCACACCTCTGAAAAAAAACATGGACACCACTCACTATCAGAGAGCGTTCCTTTTACCAATCATGCCGCCTGTGAATGATATGCCCACCTTGATAACGCCCAGGATGTCCTTCAAAAGTGGACTGAAATTCACTCTGCTCCAGGGAGACAAGATCCGAAAAGGGCAACTGCTGGAATGCATCTCCAGCTCACCGGGCTATAGACAGTTCAAGTTTCGACTGCTGGAAGATCAGTATTAAGTCTTCATTTTACACAAAGGTATTTCTACAAACTGAATACTTCTTACTACAGACTAATCACTTCTATAATCCTTTGATTAAACCCTGAAGATCGAAGCAAGGCAGTCAGGTGTTCAACAACCATTCTTTGACGTATTCTCTACTTTTCATCTGCCTTCTGACAGGCTGCACCACCACTCGGGAGGTCATGGAATCCTGGCAAAGTCACCACATAGAAGAAGTGGTCGGTAACTGGGGAGCCCCCAGCTCCACGCTGCAACTGAAAGGTGGTAAGAAAGTTTATAGCTGGGTCTCTAACTGGGGCTCAGCCTACCTGATGAGCACTTGTCGCCAGTCGTTTACTACTTCCTCCAAAGGCATCGTTTATAAATGGCGATACACTGGTTGCCCATACTGGCAATCAATATCAATGGATAAAATTAATACAATGCCATCGGACTTGGCAGACAACTAAAGCGTTTACGCAAAGAACACGCAAACCCGGAACCACAAGCATTTACTCAATATTCTGTATCTGCTCCCGCATCTGCTCAATCAGCACCTTAAGGTTGACAGCACTTTGTGTCAGACCTGCGTTAATGGATTTTGAGGACAGCGTGTTGGCTTCCCGGTTGAGTTCCTGCATCAAAAAATCAAGACGGCGCCCGATAGCCCCTTTCTTGCCCAGAGTGTGTTTAACTTCAGAAATGTGGGCAGATAAACGATCCAGCTCTTCATCAACGTCCATTTTCTGTGCCAGAATCACCAGCTCCTGTTCCAGTCGATCCGGCTCCAGCTCAGCCCTGGCTTCGTTGAGACGATCCATGATTTTTTGTCTTTGGGATTCCAGCAAATCAGGGAGAATAGAGCGCACGCTTTCTACTTCTTCGGTGACACCTTCCAGCCTTAACCGGATGAATTTCTCCAGCTCGGCCCCCTCTCTGCGACGGGAGTCCGACAGCTGTAACAGGGCTCCTTCAAACGCTTTGACAGCTGCCCCATGAACCGGAGTCATGTTGGTCTCTTCATTATCCATAATGCCGGGCCATTGCAGGACTTCCAGAGGATTCACGCCGGAAGCATTGATGAAATAGGTTTCAACTTTGTTCACCACAGATTGCAGAGCTTCCAGGACCGATTCATTGACGTTCAGTTGCTGCTGACCTTCCGCCAGTTGCAACTTCAATGAACATTCTACCTTGCCCCTGTGCAAGTGCTTTCTCAATGCCTCTCGCAATGCGGGTTCTAATTCCCTGACAGCTTCTGGCAGACGAAAATGAGGCTCCAGGTAGCGATGGTTGACTGAACGAATTTCCCACACCAGGCTGCCCCAGCCCTCCTGGACCTGAGTACGGGCAAACGCCGTCATACTGGAAGTCATAAGTTTCCCTATTAAAAGAACAGCCAGCCACAATGGCTGAGCATGAGTAGTGTACGAAAAAGTTTGCAATCTGGTGCTGCAGGATACATCAACAGCAAGCAGTATCAAGCTTCGGTGAGCTTTCGGCCGTCCGTGGTTATTTTATGGCAAACATAGAGCCCTCGGCCTGCCTTGGTTATAATTCCGCTTTTAACATTCTCGGCGGTAGAAGGTAAGACCATGCGGCGTCCCAGTGGAAGAACTGCAGATCAGTTACGCAACATTAAAATCACTCGTGAGTACACCATGCACGCTGAAGGATCAGTGCTGGTTGAGTTTGGCAACACCAAGGTAATCTGCACCGCGTCTGTCGACAGGTCAGTTCCCCGATTTCTGAAAGGTTCCGGACAAGGCTGGGTGACCGCCGAATACGGTATGCTGCCCCGTTCAACCACAGACCGGATGGGTCGCGAAGCTGCCAGAGGCAAGCAGGGTGGCCGCACTCTGGAAATCCAGCGCCTTATTGGCCGCTCCCTGCGCGCTGCTGTTGATCTGAAAAAACTGGGTGAGAACACCATCACCATTGACTGTGATGTGATCCAGGCAGACGGTGGTACCCGCACAGCTTCTATTACCGGTGCCTGCGTAGCTCTGGTTGATGCTATTCGACATATGCAAAGGAAAAAGATCATCAAGAATGATCCATTCCTCCAACTGATTGCTTCTGTTTCTGTAGGTATTTATCAGGGTAGTCCGGTTCTGGACCTGGATTATCCAGAGGACTCCAACGCTGAAACCGATATGAACGTCGTCATGACAGAAGAGGGTGGTTTCATTGAGATTCAGGGTACCGCTGAAACAGCACCCTTCAGTCAAAACGAGATGACAGCCATGTTAGCCCTGGCTAAAGCAGGCATTGATGATCTGGTTAATCTGCAAAAAGAGGCTCTGGCAGAATAAACCGCCTGATCCAGACCGCTTGCCGGTCTGGCATCGCCGGATGAAACGTAGGAATAGGGATAACCGAGAGCCTGTCAGCTATCGGTTAAAAGAAAGTGCAGATCAGCTCTCCAATTCCCAGTCAAAGTCGATGATAACCGGAGCATGACTGGAGAAAGTCTGGTTTTTGTAGATGCCGCCATTCAATACACAGTGACGCATTCCGGCCGTGATGATCTGATAATCAATACGCATGCCCAGATTGTCTTGACGCAGAAAATCATCTTGCCACCAGCTGTATTTGCCAGACTCACGATCTACTTCACGATAGGCATCAAAGAAGCCCATATCACCCAGCAAGCCTTCCATCCAGCCGCGTTCGGCAGGCTGAAAACCGGAAACTTCTTCAGAATCGCGCCAGTTGGCCACATCAATCTTGCGATGAGCAATGTTCCAGGTACCCGCCATAATGAATTCACGGCGCTTGCGACGCTGCTTATTCAGGTGATGGGAGTAATTGTCCAGAAAGCGATACTTGAAATTCTGGCTGTTAGCATCATGACCTTCAGGCACATACATGCTGGCGATACTGATCTTATCAAAGTCGGCCTGGATATAACGCCCTGTTTCATCCGCCTCGGGAAAACCAAGGCCGCTGATAATGGCTTTGGGCGACTGACGTGTATACATAGCTACACCGCCAGAATCTTTCCTGTCATAGCCACCATATGCATAACAGAAATATTCATTGAGCTGATACCGGTCTTCTTCCATTGCAAACTCATCCTCACGAATGTCCTGCAAACAGATAACATCGGCATCCTGGTCCATTAACCAGTCAAAAAGGCCTTTTTCACGCGCGTTTTTTATGCCTTCGCAATTAAAGCTGATAACTCTCATTATTGACTACACCTTGCCTTGACCAGACCTGGCCCGGCATAAAGCAAAACACCTGATTGGGCTGTCGACTTAAGTCAACAGTCGTTAAAACAGGCTTCATCCTGCATCTCTCTCACGCCAATGAGGGTGTCGACTCACAACCTGGATAGCCACAAGCCGCTCTTCAACCAGAGCGTCACTTCCCGGAGTCGGGACCAGCTTTAAACCGCCCTGATTAAACCCTGGAAATAACTTAATAGTTACAAGAGCTGCATTTCCACGGTAAAAGTTCAACTACACAGAGTACAGGAAAAGAGGGAATTTTAACTGACGGATGATACAGGGTTGTCGCCGATATGTTTATCCGCATAAATGCTGCCCCGGCTTCTCAAAAGCTCAGAACAGGGTACTGCCGTTAGTCATCAAAACATTATTTTGATTTTTTCTCTTCTAAAGACACTACCTTCGAGAATAGCTGCACCGATGGATAATTGGCAAAGGTATTTTACAAATTGAAGTTTCCCATACAGTTTGCTGACCTTCTTATCATAGACTTACTGCAGATTTACACGACTAATGACGTAAGACCGGATTTCAAAAGGTTCCGATCCATTAGTCAGAGCTTTATAAAAACTTCATACCAGCCAATCGTTCGTTCTACTGCATATTACTCCAGTAAATCCAACTTTATCTGGTAAAAATCATTTCGGAGCCTGCATGTGAGAAATTTTCACGGTAAAATACAGCTATCTTTTTTACGAATAAGCACTTGATAGATCATGCTCGATTATCAGAGAGAGTTTCTGGACTTCGCCTTACAGGAACAAGTCATTCGCTTCGGTGAGTTTACCCTAAAATCAGGCAGAAAATCGCCCTACTTCTTTAATGCCGGTCTTTTCAATACCGGTGAAGCCATCAGCAAAATGGGTCAGTTCTACGCCCATGCCCTGGTCAATTCCGGCATCGAGTACGATATTCTTTTTGGCCCGGCCTACAAGGGTATCCCTCTCGCCACCACGACTGCTGTAGCATTGTCTGAGCATCACAACCTCAATACGCCCTTGTGTTTCAACCGCAAGGAAATCAAAGATCATGGAGAGGGGGGCAATATTGTCGGCGCACCGCTTGAAGGTCGTGTCATCATTGTGGATGACGTGATCACAGCGGGAACTGCTGTGCGAGAAGTCATGGAAATTATCGACCAGAGCCCTGCCAGTCCGGCCGGAGTCATGATTGCCCTGGACCGTCAGGAAAAAGGCAAGGGCGAACTGTCGGCTATTCAGGAAGTTGAGAGAGATTTTGCCATTCCCGTGGTCAGCATTGTCACACTTAATGACCTTCTGTCGTATGCTGAGGAGAACAAAGACATAAAAATGTATGCCACCGCCATCAGGGAATACAGAGAACGCTACGGGGTCTGAAATCAGCTCAAGAGGCTTGCCCTGCAAGCCTCGGGAACCCAAGGCTCAGGCTTTTACGCATAACGCTCACCTGAAGACTATCGTTTCCAGCACTTCCCATTGCCCGAGCCACTGCTCAGTTGGCTTTCGCTTGAACTCACTGCGCACATACTGGCAAATACGTCCTTCAACAATGGAAAGCAGCATATTAGCCATAGCACCCGGGGTGACTTGGGGTCTCAGTCCCTCATTGAGTTCAGCACCTCTGAGGACTTGCTTGATCTGGGTTTCCAGCCGGTCAAACAGTCTGAAAACTCTTTGTCTCAGGCGATCAGGCTCTCCGGCCAGAGCATCACCAGTAAGAATACGGGTTAAGCCAGGGTTTTTCTCACAGAAACCGAGCAGAAGTTGCAGAATCTTGCCACATCGCTGCAAAGCCCGCTGCTCTTCTTCCAATATCAGATTAACCCTTGAGAACAAAGTGTCTTCTATAAACTCTATCAGGCCTTCAAACATTTTGGCCTTACTGGGAAAGTGGCGGTAGAGCGCTGCTTCAGACACCCCCACTTCTTTGGCCAGAGATGAGGTGGTAATCCTCTCTCCGGGGGCATTTTCCAGCATATGGGCCAGTGCCTGCAGAATTTGATCCTTTCGGGAAAACTTTCTGGTTTTATCCATTACTTCTCGACACACTCTTACTATGTCCGTGAAAATTTTTTCAGACTACAAACAGCCCTGAGCCAAAAAAAGCCTTGAGCCAAAAATGCCGCTGACCTCTGACCTTAAAGATCGCTATTTTGCCTTACGTCACGTTAAGAAGGCTATTTCTTTTCCCATGGCCTTAGATTCACGACTGACCACCAGTAATCAGAGTACCCACGCCCTGATCGGTCAGAAGTTCCAGTAGCAAGGCATGGGGAACTCTTCCATCAATGATATGAGCCCGGTTTACCCCATTACTGACTGCATTCAGGGCGCACTGGATTTTTGGCAGCATACCGCCATAAATCGTGCCATCAGCAATCAGCTTCTCAACTTGCCCGGAATCCAGGCCGGTCAACAACTCACCTTCTTTACTGAGCAGCCCCGGAGTATTGGTCAGCAGTAACAGTTTTTCCGCATTCAGAGCTTCAGCAAGATGACCCGCCACCAGATCGGCATTGATATTGTATGATAGACCTGAATCATCAACACCAATAGGTGCCACCACAGGAATAAAATCTGAGTTCTGCAGCATCTCAACAATGCTGGTGTCGATAAACTCCACTTCACCCACATGACCAATATCTATAATTTCCGGTGCCGACATTTCCGGTGTCTTGTGGGTCACTTTCAAACGCCGTGCCCGGATGAAGCAACCATCCTTACCTGTAACACCCACTGCACGACCACCGTTGTTATTAATCAGCGTGACAATTTCCTTGTTGACTAATCCACCCAGTACCATTTCGACAACATCCATAGTACTCGAGTCTGTCACCCTCATTCCCTGCACGAAGCGGGTTTCCAGATTCAGACGTTTCAGCATGGACCCGATCTGAGGGCCGCCCCCATGAACAACAACAGGATTGATGCCTACCGCTTTCAGCATGACGACGCCCTGGGCGAAAGCATTTTTCAGTTCTTCAGTCTCCATAGCGTTGCCACCGTACTTGATGACTATGGTTTTACCTGAAAAACGCTGCAAATAGGGCAGTGCCTCGGTGATTACCCGGGCCCGATCATGCAATGGCAGTTGGGTCGCTTTATCCATCAATACTCCTCACAAAACACCATCAGCCGAAAAAAAAAGCAGGGTAAAAGTTTGACCCTAAAAAAAGATGCTCCCGGCTCAGGCAGTGTCTCGCACTGCCTGCTCTGATTCATCGAGTGCCTGAGTGACCAAAGCCACCGGCACCGCGATCGCTTTCCTCAAAACTCTCAACAATATCCAGTTTGGCCTGAACCACCGGCACCAGCACCAGCTGAGCGATGCGCTCACCGGGCTCAATGGTGAACGTCGATTGACCCCGGTTCCAACAGGAAACCATTAACTGCCCCTGATAATCTGAGTCAATCAGACCCACCAGGTTACCCAGAACAATACCGTGTTTATGCCCCAGCCCGGAGCGGGGTAAAATCATGGCAGCCAGAGCAGCGTCTTCAATATGAATGGCCATACCGGTAGGCAGCAGCTCAGTCTGACCCGGCTCAAGTGTCAGGGACTTTTCCAGCATGGCTCGCAGATCAATACCTGCAGAGCCATCGGTTGCATAAGCTGGCATAGGAAATTCGGAGCCTAGTCGTGCATCAAGAATTCGGGTTTTCAGTGCTTTCATTGGTCACCTGACGTGTTTTCGTGTGCTTCTTTCCATTTACCAAAACGGCGCGCAATAATTTTCAGAATCTTTCTGGACAGAACTGTCTTGGAAGCTCTTGGCATGGGCTCTTCAAAATCTTCACCCAGAACGGTCACTTCATTATTGTCACTGCTGAAACCTATATCACCATCTGATACGTCATTGGCAACAATCAGGTCCAGTTTCTTGCGATGCAGCTTATCCGCTGCATAACCCAGAACATTTTGGGTTTCTGCCGCAAAGCCAATGACGAAGGGTCGTACCTCCAAATCTGCTACCGATGCAACAATATCTGGATTCTTGACCAACTTGATCTCCAGCGTTTCAGAAGGATCATCAGGATTTTTCTTGATCTTGTTTTTCTGGATTTCAACAGGACGATAATCACAGACCGCTGCACAGCCAATAAAGATATCAACCCCTTCGATATTATCGAGGACAGCCTGATGCATATCTCTGGCACTGATGACATCAATACGTTCAACCCGGTCGGGTGATTCCAGAGCAACCGGCCCACTGACCAGCGTCACCGACGCGCCGGCTTCCATAGCTGCATCCGCCAGAGAGTATGCCATTTTTCCAGAGCTGTGATTGGAAATGAACCGCACCGGGTCCAGGGCTTCTTGGGTAGGTCCGGCGGTAATCAGAACATTCAGGCCATTCAACAAATCATGTTCAAACATTTCAGCGGCATGTCGGGCGATCAGTTCAGGGTCCAGCATTCGACCCGGACCAATATCACCACAGGCCTGACTACCCTCGTCAGGCCCGAAGATACGAACGCTGCGTTCTTTTAACAGCTCAATATTCTGCTGCGTGCTCTGGTCTCGCCACATGCCCTGATTCATAGCAGGAGCCAGACAGACAGGGGCACTGGTTGCCAGACACAGCGTGGTCAGAAGATCATCGGCCTGACCACCAGTCAGCCGGGCCATGAAGTCAGCTGTGGCCGGTGCCACCAGCACCACATCAGCCCAGCGGGCCAGCTCAATATGACCCATTCCGGCTTCAGCTTTGGCATCCAGCAGATCCAGATGTACCGGATTGTGGGAAAGGGCCTGAAGCGTCAGAGGCGTGATGAATTCACAGGCAGCTTTGGTCATGACCACCCGGACATCCGCATCCCACTTGCGCAGCATACGAATCAACTCAGCGCTTTTGTAGGCAGCAATGCCTCCTGTGACGCCAAGCAAAATCCGTTTATTTCTTAAACGTTGCATAGTCGGCCTATGTTCGATAAATAAAGGGTGTTTCTCAATTCCTATAAACCTTTGGAGCTATTTTAATTTATAAGACAGGCATTAGATAGATGACATTGATCAGTCATTGCTACAGAGATTGGCCGGATTTTACCTTTTTAGTCTTTGTTTTACCCCTCTGATAAACATCAATCACTGATGCAGGATACAACCCTGTCAGTGCCTCATTGTCTTAAAGGCTGCCACTGCTGTTGAAAAGTCCAGTCCAACACACAACAGTTATTAAATACCTATGAAAATCAGTCGTGTATTTCCTACAGAATGGTGGCCTCAAAGCCCGATGCATAGTCAATATTGTTCTTGGTAGGGGCCAGACCGAGTTCCTCCCGACACATGCGGCCTTTGTAGCGAAATTCATGAAGTTGGGAAACGGACGGAAAAAGATGAAATCTGATCTGGACGAACATGACACTGGCCTCTATAAAGAAGTACACAAATCTAAAAGCATCGCTTAATAACAAATTCAGGGACTGCGAAGTAGATGCTTTCCTTTGGCACTTTTTGTAATGCCGGTTCTCTTGATTAAAATCTAAATGGTGAAGCCGTTTATGCGCTTGTTTATTTTTTTAGTCTTCAACTTAATTTTAACAATCAGCACAGGATACGCTGACGTATGTCCGATTTGTCTACATGAAATTAACAGTGATCAGCAAAGTACCAGCCTTTGCTGCGGACATGATTTTCATGAGGATTGTATAAATACATTACGATCAGATCACCGTGATCTACTATGCCCGGTTTGTAGGCAGCGATCCCGAATACACCATGGTGCAGAATCAGGAGATCATGAGAGATGTCGTTGGGAAGAACCTATGTATCAGGCACTTTCCAGACCAGGGGCTCAGGCAGGAATGATTGCCATACTACAAAGCGAGCCGGCAGATCCTGATACACTGGCTATAGCAGCTACATTTGTAAAGTCACAACACCAGTACCCACCGATAAACGATACCGATAGAGGATTATACGAAACATTATCTAATTTGTTCTTTCAGCGTATGTCAGAGTTAAGCGAAGCCGATCAGTGGAAATCAGTAGCATTTCTTAAAACGCTTTCGAATAGAATGAATGAGGCAGAGGCAGAAACACAGTCACAGAATCAAACAGAGACAGAAACACAGTCACAGACTCAAACAGAGACAGAAACACAGTCACAGACTCAAACAGAGACAGAAACACAGTCACAGACTCAAACAGAGACAGAAACACAGTCACAGAATCAAACAGAGACAGAGCAGACACAGACACAAACTCAGACACAAACAGAGACAGAGGAGACAGAGAACACCCTGTGTCATTGTAGATGTCGCCTCTTTTGATTCATGACTCTCAATTACTAAAAGTTCTGCGCTTCGCTGATGCGGCGTTAAAAAGTACGGGGTTGTACGCTCATTCGACAAATCAGGGAATTTTCCGGGTTTTGGGAATTTTCCGGGTTTTATTGTGTCTGAAGTGGCACCAACTTAACAGTCGATACTTCAGACCTTATGACTCAACACCTTCAGGGCACAGCCATAAAAGCACTTCCGGAAGAGGAACGTCCCAGGGAAAAGCTGATCTCTCGCGGGCCTCAGGCACTCAGCGATGCTGAGCTGTTGGCAATTCTACTTCGCACTGGCTACAAAGGCACTCATGTCCTGACCCTCGCGTCCCAGCTGATTCAGCACTTTCAATCACTGAGTGGTTTGCTTTGTGCAACACCTGCGCAATTACAAACTTTAAAAGGCCTTGGAAAAGCAAAAGCGACTGAGCTCAGTGCCATTCTCGAAATCTGTCAGAGAGTACTCTCTGAAAAAATGTCTGAGCAAAGCACGATCAACTGCCCGGATGCCACCCGTCAATATCTTCAGCTGCATTTCAGGGGCTGTCAAAGAGAAGAGTTTGCCTGCCTTTTTCTGGACACACGGCACCGGGTTCTGGCTCTGGAAACCCTGTTTCAGGGCACACTTGATGCGGCGCCTGTCTACCCCAGAGAGGTGGTAAAAAGAGCCCTGGAGCTCAACGCAGCGGCCGTTATAGCCAGCCATAATCATCCATCGGGTGACCCACAGCCCAGTCAGGCTGATATAAGAATCACCGAAACCCTCAAGAAAGCACTGGCATTGCTGGATATCAGACTACTGGACCATATTATCATTGGTAAAGGCATATCGGTTTCTCTGGCGGAGCAAGGCATTATGTGAATCCGACCGGAGCAGTCAACATTCCCGCATCTCCAATGGCGATGGGTATAATGCTGGCAAGATTCAAAAGGTTTCCTACAACACAGGTACGTGATAATCAGGTACCCTGACGCCACAAATATCGTTTTTTACCACTATAGATTCCTTTCAAATCAGTGGATAATTCAGCCTGCGACTCCTTGCAAAACTGACTTTTCAGTCCGGCAGGAGCCTGACCGAAAATAGCGCCCAACTTGCACCAAAGCCTTGACTTTGATATAAAGCGCGGTCTTTGTATATGGGTAGCTGCTGAGAGTTCTGACTCTTGACATTGGGCAGACCTGCCCGAAAACGAACAACGGAATCCTCCGGCCTCATGGCTGGGTTTTTTTGGTTTGAGAGGCCACTACTATGTCCAAAGTTTGTCAGGTTACCGGCAAGCGCCCGGTTACCGGGAACAACGTTTCCCACGCGCACAACAAGACCAAGCGTCGTTTCGTGCCCAACCTGCACCACAAGCGTTTCTGGGTAGAGAGCGAGAAGCGTTTCGTTCGCCTGCGTGTATCCGCTAAAGGCATGCGCATCATCGACAAGAAAGGTATCGACACCGTTCTGGCCGAACTGCGTGGTAACGGTCAAAAAATCTAAGATAGCGGGAGCAATCAGTCATGGCTAAAGGTATTCGTGAAAAGATCAAGCTGGTTTCGTCGGCTGGCACTGGTCACTACTACACCACAACCAAAAACAAGCGTAACACCCCAGACAAGCTGGTGTTCAAAAAGTACGACCCGGTTGTACGCAAGCACGTTGAGTACAAAGAATACAAGATCAAGTAAGATCCCGGGTTCTTTCCGGCCCGATGTTCTGTCGGGCCCGCTTTTCCCTGACCACACCTTCACAAACTGCTTATTTTCTGTCGTTTTCACACTGATGTAATGCCCGATCGTGCACTGAACAGAGCATCTGCAGTATGAAACCGGAACTCCTATCGCCTGCCGGAACCCTAAAAAACATGCGCTACGCTTTTGCTTATGGTGCTGAGGCAGTGTACACAGAGCAACCCTGATACAGCCTCAGAGTTCGCAACAACGACTGCAAAAATGAAAGCCTGCAAAAAGGCATTGATGAAGCTCTCGCGCCGGGAGCGCTGACCGAGAACAGTGCCCGTAGCGAGGAGGGATGAAAATGCACGCTTATGTCATTCTTGAAAATTATCTTCACCTTGTGGCTATTCATCAAAACCCGGTGAAAAGAGGTTATGTCGATAGGGCGGAGTAACGGAGTTATCCCAGCGCAAGTAATTACGTCGGCGTTGAAGGTTTGTTAGAGGTGGATCGGTTATGGTGAGTCAGGTATGCGTTCCCACGCTGGAGCGAGGGAACGAGTCACAGATTGGCCCAAAAATGCTCTTAATTGAACTTTTAGTACAAGCAGAAGTCTAATGAATAATTCAATCAATAGTAAATTCTAAAAACCATTTACAAAAAATTAATGAAAGGAAGCTCAAAATTATGAACATGGAAGCGCTTGGTTTAATTTCAAAGGTCCTGTTTGACGTACATGACAGAGGTGCCTACCTGATGCATTCAGGCAATGGCAAATCTGTGGAACCCGATTTAAAAATTAAACTCATGAAAGTTTATGATCAGCAAAACCTTAAATATTCCAGTAAACTTCCGAATGACACACCTATCAATGAAAGAACTATTGAATTCATTCATATATTACCCACTCTTGCTCAAACCTCTGATTTTTTTGATAGATTAAACAGGCATGCTGAAAATTTCTGCAGAGCGATAGAGAGTAATATTGCTGATTCAAAAGAAATACAAGACGCTCTAAAAGAGCTCAATAAGCAAAAAAGATCGAAGAAGATCAATTTACAAGAATCTTTAAGGGAACTTAAAGGTGTCGGAAACTTCATGGAATCAATTCTAAACAAATTAGACAACGAAGTTACGATAACTGATAATGAAAAAAAAATATTCAAGTTTCTGTTAGCCAACATATTGAAGATTGATCAAAATACAGACAATTCAAATGTAGAGTACATTATTAAAACGTTGACAAAATATTTTCATCCTGATAGATGCTCTGGTAAGAATAGTGATTTATATTCCTGCATTTTAAGCAATGGACTCCGTATTATCGGTCACATAAAAAATTTATGGGATGTCGACAAAACAGAGATTTCCAGAAGTCAGAAGGGTATTAGCCATGAATTACCTAATGACTCTTTGATAGAATCGATTGCCAACCTAAACAAAATTGACAACTGCTATCGACTCAAAACTTATGAAAAAATAAAAAAAGAGATGCTGGTACTCAAGGCTAGTGATCTAAAAGATAACTACAAAGAAAGATTATTAATGTCGATTATCCAAGCCAATTCATCAGCTCTGATGAAAATAATGATAAATCACCTAAGTATTAATAATTTAAAAGTCAATAATGAAACACCGCTTATTTATGCTATCCAGAATACTGCCTTGAACGTTATCGAGATATTAATAGAAAAAGAAGATATCAATGCTCACGGCCTCGAAGGAAAAACACCGCTCCAGGTAGCCATTGACTGTTACAAGAAAAAGAAAGATGGGTTTAATAGTGGTAATTTAATTAGGGTAATTCAGTCCATATTAGATTGTCATAAACTCTGCGTTGATGCTAAGGACACTGATGGTAAGACCGCATTATGCCATATTGCCTTTCAGGAAATAATTGATTCAACAAGCCTTGAGATTATTAACAAACTAATCAATCTGGGTGCGAATATTGATCAGCCTATTATGCACGATATAACAGTACGTAGCTTTATAAAGGGGAAGCTAAACAAGAAGGAATTTTATGATATAGAGACATTGGCAGATAATCTGGAAGACTCCAGAAATGGCCGGTTGACGTTGATAGAATCGATTGCCAACCTAAACAAAATTGAGAACTGCTATCGACTCAAAACTTATGAAAAAATAAAAAAAGAGATGCTGGGACTCAAGGCTAGTGATCTGAAAGATAACTACAAAGAAAGATTATTAATGTCGATTATCCAAGCCGACTCATCAGATCTGATGAAAATAATGATAAATCGCCTAAGTATTAATAATTTAAAAGTCAATAATGAAACACCGCTTATTTATGCTATCCAGAATGCTGCCCTGAAGGTTGTCAGGAGATTAATAGAAAAAGAAGATATCAATGCTCCCGGCCTCGAAGGAAAAACACCGCTCCAGGTAGCCATTGACTGTTACAAGAAAAAGAAAGATGGGTCTAATAGTGGTAATTTAATTAGGTTAATTCAGTCCATATTAGATTGTCATAAACTCTGCGTTGATGCTAAGGACTCTGATGGTAAGACCGCATTATGCCATATTGCCTTTCAGGAAATAATTGATTCAACAAGCCTTGAGATTATTAACAAACTAATCAATCTGGGTGCGAATATTGATCAGCCTATCATGCACGATATAACAGTACGTAGCTTTTTAAAGGGGAAGCTAAACAAGAAGAAATTTAATGACATAGAGACATTGGCTGATCATCTGAAAGATATAAGACTGGGAGTTCAATTCCACGGAGATGAAATTGTAGCATTAATTGGCGAGTATAATAAAACTTATCACAATAATGATAAAGCACGTGAAAAAGTTGAAGAGGCCATCAGCAATAGAAAAACACTTCTACAGAAAAAAGGCTGCAGAAAGACTGTACTGATGGCAGCTATTGAGTCTGACGCACTAAGTTTCATCCAATTACTATTAAAACGATCTGATTTCACTCTTGACCAGTTAACAACTGAAGGTGATAGTCCATTAGATTATGCAAGAAAAAAAGGTGCTCATACAGTTGTCAAATTTCTGTCCGATATTGTTTCAACAACCGGTGCTTTCCCAACAAATAGTGGGAATACAATGCAATCATCAAATCATCCGTTCACTAACAACTCGACTGCCGGAGCCATACCTCCGAAAATACAAAAAATGAGCTGATTTAAATAACTCAAGTTACCCACCATCCTGAAAATTAGCCGTTATAGGTGACATGAAAAATGATCTCAAGGCTCGATCATTAATGCAGGGAACACCCAATGGGCGTTTATCCTTCTTTCCCGGCTTTGGTATCCATACTCTTTTGACCGGCGGTGCCTTGTAGCCCTGTCGATGAATAGATGTCAGTGTTTGCTCAAGCCATTGACCGAAGCCTTTCTTCGTCTCTTCCATTGTCAATCCATCAACCCCGGGCGATGTCCCATTGGGAATCTTATTCAGATTCGAACAGAGGCTCGCCGGTGTGATGTGATGAGCCAAGCTGGTGAGTCGAAGTTTCGGATTACTCCGGGCTTTAGCTGCTACCCTTTCCAGTCCCGTTACCATAGCTGGTTTACCTTCTCTCTGCGTAGAAGCCCGTAAACGAAAAAGCACCGCCATTGATGGTAGCGCTTTTCCTCAATTCTACTGAACATCTACTCAACACACTACGGCAATTCCCTGTCCGGTCGATAACGCCTTTATGGATCTGGAAACCTTTGCCAGCCTCTTCTCAGGCTCACCGTTCAAACCCTTGCTACGACATCGCAATGCCGTAATGAATGCACTTACGCACCTCAACCGGCAGATTCAAGTCCTCAACTCTGAACACACAGAGACCGTTGCCAGCAGCTCCTGGATCAAAGAACTTCCCCATCAACTGGAAGCAATGGCGCAAGAAGTGCTTTTCTGCCTGCAAAAACCATCACTGATGGCTCAACCCAGAGAAGTGATCATGGACGCACTTCAGTCCCAGAACCAGCTGGCTCATCAGACCTTTCGACTGTCAGAACGATTAAGCTATCGTCCCCTTCGATTACCAGCCGAAATGAGCGTGCCACTGAATGACCTGACCCGACAGTTTGGCAAGACTGTCTATCAATTAAGGCGGGCCGTCATCGAATTAAATGAACTCAGTCAGGGCGGATTCAGAAAGCAGTACAACCAATCTCAAGGTCGCTTCAGGAGAAATCTTGCCTGTGATGTCGATGAACTCAGAAAGATCAGTCAAGAAATTCGGGAACAAACCTGCCTGATGGAAAACACGATAGACCCGGTGGATGTCGCCCTGCTGTTTCTGATTCTGGACGACATCAGTGACCTGTCTTTATGGATGCGTACCCTGGTAACTCACTTGCAAGCCTGACAAGACCCACTGTAAGACACTGTTACCCTTAATCTGCAATGCAGTGAATCCTCTTTTTGCCGGTACGATCGAGATAGTCCTGAAACTCTTTTGGCAAGCGTCCTGTTGTTGAGCCATACCAGCGCACCGTATCGCCGGAGTTTGTCTGAAACTCGAAATTATGCTTGGAGACGTTTCTCCTGCGCTTGCCTTCCTTACCTATCTCTTGCAAAAGATTCAGGTCAGACATCGAGAGGCCTTTGGCCTCCATGACTTTCTTGATCTCTTCCACACTCTGAAGCTTTTCTTTTCGTTTTATATCTGCGGCTTCTTTTTCCTGGTTTTTTTCTTCCAGCACCTCATTCAGCCGGTTAATGATACGCTCCATCTCATCCATACCCACATCCCTGAAGAGAGAACGGATTCTGGTTTTACTACCCAGACGATGCAGAAGTTCTTCAAATATATTCATCATCAGACCTCAATGTATCAAACAAGTGTGGTTAGCCCACGAAGGCACCATTCAGTGTTCACCATAAAACTTGATAAGTCGTTTAATTCTCGGGCGACCCTGACTCATCCGCCAGCGATTGGTATCTCTCAGACTATACACACAGCCACAATACTCCTGTTGATAGAAACGCTGATCCTTGGAAATTTCAATCATTCTCGAAGCGCCACCCTGTTTGCGCCAATTAAAAGTCCAGTATGTCAGATCCGGATACCGATTGGCAGCTTCAACGCCGCAGCGATTGATTTGCTCAAGGTTCTTCCAGCGGGAAATACCCAGTGTGCTGGAAATAAGATTAAAACCATGTTCAAAAGCATACAACGCTGTTCTCTCAAAGCGCATCGAAAAGCAAATTGAACACCTTTCTCCACGCTCCGGTTCGTCCTCATACCCCTTGACCCGATCAAACCAGTTTTCAGTATCATAGTCGGCATCAATAAAGTTGATGTCATTTTTTTCACAGTAACGCTTGTTCTCTTTTTTCCTTAACTCATATTCTTCCAAGGGATGAATATTTGGATTATAAAAATACACCGTCTGCTCAAAACCAGACGCTTTAATGGCACTCATGATTTCACAGGCACAGGGAGCACAGCAGGAATGCAATAAAATTCTCCTTGAGCCATTGGGAGACTTCAGGACAGGCCTTTGATAGTTATCTGCAGAGTAGGGTGTATGCATGAGACGAATACCCGAATCCAGAGGAGTTACTTTAGTTAAATAGTAAACAGGACAATTGAGAAATGCTTTTTCCTTATATCCATGAATTAAGGTCAGTTTGAGGCAAAAAAAGACAAGGAGTCTTCAGATAACCTGGCTATCTTTCGGATACCAAACCGTAGACATCTAACCGGAGGCACCCTATCTGTAGCCAGAGTATTCTGTGATGTCGATGATTTTTGCCCAATTTTTGCAACAGACTAGCATAAGCAACTTATCTACAATGTCAATAAAGCAACAGTTATATCAAAACTGTCGCTCAGTGAAATAATGATCATCATCTATTTTCATCAGAATGCCTTTCGGAACTTCAAACGTTGCTAGCTCAACCTCATTGTCCAACACAGGTCAGATTGTTTATCTCAAGACACAGTGCAGGGGACAGCTAACAGGTTTGTCATGTATTGCTGGATTCAACGGCAATTGTCGTTTTTGATAAACACCGTATCAATAGTCACAGGATATTCTCAAAAGAAGCCAAGTGAGGAAAGACGTCAACTGTTTACAATACGACTCCAGGCTCGATCTCACGATCACGCATTGTCGAGAAATCTTGTCCTTTTGTTTCACGACCGACGATGCTGATGATCGAAAAATTTACCGGACCTTGTTGAGGGATTCCCAGGCTGGCCATATAAAGGTAGTTGAATGCTCGATTTTGAGTTTCACAAAAGACGCATTCACAGGGTGAAAAGCAGAATCAGAGGATATTACACCAAAAACCCTGGCTTGCGGATTCAGGAGTTACACTAAGTTCAGTGATTTTCACGGTTTCATCAGCATCGTCATTCTGACCACTGTGAGCGACGGTCACCACATAGTCGCCATCGAGGCTGAAGATGGCTGACGTGACGGGACCAGCACGATAAATGGTCGCTTTTTCTAACCAGGATCCACCGAGCATCTGACCATAGATTTTCGCCTTGCCGTCAGCACCTGCAGTCACTACATGTCGGCCATCCGTGCTGAAGGTTGCTGAATGGACCCACCCCCTATGAGAAATGGTCGCTTTTTCCTCCCATGACCCATCGTTCTTCAGGCCGTAGATCTTCGCCCTACCATCGTCACTGGCAGTCACCAAATGGCTAGCATCGGGGCTGAAGGTCGCTGATCTGATCCAATCTTTGTGGCAGATGGTCTCTTTTTCTTCCCATGATTCACCGTCCTCCTGGCTGTAGATTTTCGCCGTTTCATCAGCACTGGCGGTGACCACATGGCGGCTATCGGGGCTGAAGGCAACCGATAGAATCGAACCAATATGGGAAATGATGCCTCTTTCTTCCCATGATCCATCGTCCTCATAGCTATAGATGTGCGCCGTTTTATCGTCACAGACGGTCACCATGTGGCAGCTATCAGGGCTGAAGCTGACTGATTGAATCGCCAGATCATTGGTTAAAGTGGCTTCTTCTTGCCATGATCCGTCTATCGCCAGACCACAGACTTTCGCATTGTGATCACCACTGACAGTCACCACATGACAGCTATCGGGACTGAAGTTGACTGACCTGATCCAACTATTGTGACGAATGATGACTTGCGGTTGCCATGGTCCATCGTCCTTCAGGCCGAAGATTTGCGCTGTGTGATCGTCACCGGCGGTCACCAAATAGCGACCATCGGCGCTGAAGATCGCTGAAGCAGAGTCATCCTGATGGGAAATGATGGTTTTTTTTACCCATGAACCACCGTCCTCCAGACCGTAGATTTTCGCCTTTCCATCTCGACTGTTGGTTATCAGATAGCGACTATCGGGACTGAAGGTGGCTGAATAGACGGCGTCCTCATGAACAATAATGGCTTTTCGTTCCCATGAACCACCGGCCTCTTGACCATAGATTCGCGCTGTACCGTCGTAACTGAAGATCACCGCATGGCGACTATCTGCGCTGAAGCTGGCTGTACATCCCAAACGGCAGTTAAGAATGAGGACTTTTGGCTGCCATGATCCATCAACCTCCAGGCCACTGATTTTTGCCATACCGTCAAGACCGGCGGTCAATACATGGCAAACATCAGCGCTAAAACTCGCTGACTGGACATTTTTATTATGTGAGATGACTTGTGTGGCTAACTTGAATGTTCTTGATTGAGACTTTTGTTCAGTGTTAATAAAATGAAGAAGAGCAGGTAAATGAGGACTGCTTCGGCGTTTTATGAGTGACTCGATTAAATCCTTATCATTGATAAACCGCTCCATCCAACGACGGAGTTGATCATCATCTTTTGAAGTGACAGTAGTCTTTAGAAGACACTGTTGTGGTGAAGGAAAACGGCGATACCATTCCTTTGCCAAAGTACAATCTTCTTGAATAATTTCTCTAAAGTAGGTACATACCTGTTTTAAACGGGCAATATCCTTGAATCTCAAACAGCCAATAATTTTCAACTGTATTTCGAGGGGTAAATAAAGCAGTAAAGGTTTAACCTTGTCAGATACAGTGATATTCCTGCCCGCATAGACACCCGTTGGTGCTCGCGCCGATATAAATTGATGAGGTGCTGGGGGAATTGAACCGCCAGTGGTGCCGTTATTATCTACTCTGTTCATACCCGGATTCTATTAAGTGGTTACTTATCCTCGATTTGATAGGATATTCGGAATTAATTTTGGAGAATCATAGTCGGCTTAGAATGGAAGCTAGTAACATGCTGCTAAGAGCAACTAACAAAATTGCCGCCAGCCCATGGACTATCCGTCTTTTTCTCCGCAACAAACACATCGCGTGGGGCAGAGCCCGCAGGTTTTTCATTTATTGATTCAACATGAGACACAGCAAACGACCAATTATTCACCCGAGTTCAATGATTTTCACGCTTTGACCGTTACCATTGTTCCGCCCATCATTAGCAACGGTCACCACATAGTCGCCATCGGGGCTGAAGGTGGCTAAATCGATGCGACGAATGTGGGAAATGGTCGCTTTTTCTAACCAGGATCCATCGAGCATCTGACCATAGATTTTCGCCGTGCCGTACTTACTGACGGTCAACACATGTCGGCCATCGGGGCTGAAGATCGCTGTTTTGACCCTCCCCTTATGAGAAATGGCCACTTTTTCTTCCCATAATCCATCATCGGCCTTCAATCCATAGATCTTCGCCGTGCCATCGTCACTGGCGGTCACCAAATAGCAGCTATCGGGACTGAAGGTCGCTGATCTGACCCAATTTTCATGGAAGATGGTCTTTTTCTCTTCCCATGTTTCACCGTCCTTCCGGCTATATATTTTCGCCGTGTTATCAGCACTGGCGGTCGCCACGTGGCTGCTATCAGGGCTGAAGACAACTGATAGAATCGACTCATTATGGGAAATAATGTCCTTTTTTGCCCATGATCCATCACAGACCTGGGTATAGATTTTCGCCGTGTTATCGTCACCGGCGGTCACCACATGATGGCTATCGGGGCTGAAGCTGGCTGACTTGACCGAGAGATTATGGGGTAAAGTAGCTTCTTCTTGCCATGATCCGTCTATCTCCTGACCATGGACTTTTACATTGTAATCGCTACTGACAGTGACCACATGTCGGCAATCGGCACTGAAGCTCGCCGAGCTGACTGTACCGTTGTGACTAATGATGGCTTCTGGTTGCCACGATCCAAAGTCCTCCAGGCCGTAGATTTGCGCTGTGTGATCACGACTTACGGTCAACACATAGCAACTGTCGGCACTAAAGGTCGCTGAATCGACGGAACGACCATCATGGGAAATGGTGGCTTTGCGTTCCCATGAACCATCGTCCTCCAGGCCATAGATGATCGCCGTGCCATCGTTACCGGCAGTCACCACATAGCAACCATCAGGACTGAAGGCGGCTGAGTAAACAATTTCCTCATGATCAATAATGACTTTTCGCACCCATGAACCATCGGCCTCTTGACCATAGATTTCTGCCGTGCCGTCGTTACTGGCGGTCACTACATGGCGGCCATCGGCGCTGAAGCTGGCCGAACTTACTTTTTGGTCGTGACGAATGGTGACTTTTTGTTTCCATGATCCATCAGCCTCCAGGCCAAAGATTTTCGCTGTGCCGTCATAACTGGCGGTCACTATATGGCAAACATCAGGGCTGAAATCGACTGAGCAGACAAGGCTATTATGCAAAATAGTGCCTCTTGTAACTGATTTAAGTTTTTCAATTTGAGACTTACGTTCTGTATTAGTGAAATGAAGCAGAGCAGGTAAATAAGGACTGTTTCGGCGCTTTATGAGCGACTCAATTAAATCCTTATCATTGATAAACCGCTCCATCCAACAACGGAGTTGATCATCATCTTTTGCAGTGACGATTGTCTTTAAAAGAAACTGGTGTGATGAAGGAAAACGACGATACCATGCCTTTGCCAGGGCATTATCTTCTTGAATCACTTCACGAAAGTAGGTACACACCTGTTTTAAACGGGCAACATCTTTAAGCCTCAAACAGCCAATAATTTTCAAATGTGTTAAGACGGTCAAATTGAGTAGTGAAGGTTTACTCTCGTCAGGCACAGTGATATTTCTACCCTCACTGACACCCGTTGGAGCTTGCGCCAATAGAGTCTGATAGGGTTCTGGTGGAGGTGAACCGCCGACGGTGCCGTTATTTTCCAGTCTATTCATGCTCGGAATCTTCGAAGTGAGTAGTTGTTCTCGATGAGAAAGAAAATTCAAAATTAATGCAGTCATGTAGAGTCGGTCTGAGGATGAAAGTTCATAACATGTTGTTAAGAACAACTAACAAAAATGGCGCCAGCCCATGCATTTACTTTGCCTTTATCTGCAACAAATGATTAACAGAATGGATGATACATACTGAAGACATTTTTTGTTCAATTACCCTGAACAGAGGTATGGGTAAACGTGCACGGCGCAGGAACCTTAGAGTCATGGGTCAAAAGAGGCGACATATATCCTCACTCAGAGGTTCATCTTCCACCCAAAGTTCGGTGATTTTCACGGCTTGACGACGACTACCGTCCCGAGCAATGTCTGCGACGGTTACTACATAGTCGCCATCGGGGCTGAAGGTGGCTGATCTGACGCAACCACCATGGGAAATGGTCGCTTTTACTAACCAGGTTCCATCGAGCATCTGACCACAGATTTTCGCTGTACCGTCAAGACTGACGGTCACCACATGTCGGCCATCAGTACTGAAGGCTGCTGAAGAGACCGACTTATCATGAGGAATGGTCGCTTTCTCCTCCCATGACCCATCGTTCTTCAGGCCGTAGATCTTTGCCATACCATCGGAACTGGCAGTCACGAAATAGCAGCCATCAGGGCTGAAGGTCGCAAATTTAACCCAATCTTTGTGGAAAAAGGTCTCTTTTTCTTTCCATGATTCATCGTCCCACAGGCCATAGATTTTCGCCGTCCCATCTGCACTGGCAGTCACCACATGGCAGCTATCAGCGCTGAAGTTAAGTGATAGAATCGCACCATCATGGGAAATGATGCCTTTTTCTTGCCATAATCCATCGTCCTTCTGACTATAGATTTTCGCAACATCATCGTTACCGACAGTCGCCACGTGACGGCTATCGGGGCTGAAGCTGGCTAACCTGACTAAATTATTGTGGCGAATAATGGCTTTTGGTTGCCATGATCCATCGTCCTCCAGGCCATGGACTTTCGCATTGTGATCGCGACTGCAAGTCACCACAAAGCGGCCATTGCCGCTGAAGCTGGCTGACCTGGCTTTACTATTGTGGCGAATGATGGCTTTTGGTTCCCATGATCCATCGTCCTCCAGGCCGAAGATATGCGCTGTCTGACCTTTACCGATGGTCGCCATATAGCGACCTTGGGCGCTAAAGGTCGCTGAAATAAAGCCATTCTGATCGGGAATAATGGCTTTTTTTACCCAGGTACCATCGGCTTCCAGACCATAGATTTTTGCCATGCCATCTTCATTGACGGTGACCAGATAGCAACTATCGGGACTGAAGGTAGCTGAAGCGACGCGCGGATCAAAAATTTTGACTTTTCGTTCCCACGAACCATCGGCCTCTTGACTATAGATACTCGTCGTGCCGTCGTAACCGATAATCACCACGCAGCGGCTGTCGGCGCTGAAGCTGGCTGAATGTATTGAATGGCGTTGAACAATGAGAACTTTTGGTTTCCATGATCCGTCGGCCTCCAGGCCCAGGATTCTCACCGAGCCGTCTCCACTGGAGGTCAAGATATGGCAAGCATCAGCGCTGCAACTGGCGGAGCTGACAGAGCTGTTATTTGAAACAGTGACTTTTGTAGCTGACTTAAAGGCTCTAAATTGAGACTTCCGTTCAGTATTGGTGAAATGAAGCAGAGCAGGTATATAGGGATTGTTTCGGCGTTTTATGAGTGAATCGATTAAATCCTTATCATTTATAAACCGCTCCATCCAACAACGGAGTTGATCATCATCTTTTGAAGTGACGATTGTCTTAAGTAGTAACTGGTGTGATGGAGGAAAACGACTATACCACGCCTTTGCCAGCGCATTATCTTCTTGAATCACTTCTCGAAAGTAGGTGGATACCTGTTTTAAACGGACAATATCTCTAAGACCTAAAAAGCCAATAATTTTCAAATGTGTGTAGACGCACAAATTGAGTAGTGAAGCTTTGCTCTCGTCTGGCACAGTGATATTTCTTCCCGCACTGACACCCGTTGGAGCTTGCACCAATAGGGTCTGATAGGGTTCTGGTGGAGGTGAACCGCCGACGGTGCCGTTATTTTCTAGTCTATTCATGCTCGGAATCTTCGAAGTGAGTATTTGTTCTCGATTAGAAAGAAAATTCAAAATTAATGCGGTTACATAGAGTCGCTTTAAGGATGAAAGTTCATAACATGTCGTTAAGCACAACTAACAAAAATGCCGCCCACCCATGCATTTTCTTTGCCTTTCTCCACAACAAATAATGAACAGGCTGGATGCTTGTTGCTCAGGGTCTATTGAGAAGTGCTTCCTGCGCTTCCATCATCAGGATTTCCTCCAGTGCCCTCAGGCCGGCAAGATAGCCAGAATAAGAGGCCGTTATAGCTTGTCTGGGTAGATCGTGATGGACAGCAACATCCCCTGCAGTCAAAACGCCGCTCTGACAGGTGTGGCTCCAACGGTATTCGTTATCCAGACTCTCGGGCGCTATTGAGCCAATTCCCAGATCCTCCGGCGAGTATTCCAGTGTATTGGCAATGACGCCGTCCACCATGATGGAACGGTTATCAGCCTGAACGCGGTAGAGATTTTCCAGAGGCATCAAGGTAATGGTATCTGCCGTTATTGTAGAAACGGATAACCTGAGGAGCTGCTTATCCAGACTTATAAGCAGGCTGGATTCAGTGTCAGGGACTGGCCAGAAGCTTTTCAACGGCTTTCTGTTTCGGGTATCAATGAGAACAACATCAAACCCGGATCGGCTGGCGTATAAAGCAGCGGTTTTCCCCCCAATCCCTGCGCCAAGGATAGCGACCCTCCTTTTCGACCAAACACTTTTTGTCACCGTTTTATTCAGCCACTGGGCAGAGGTTGTTCCCCTGGCCGCAGCCATCAGGAGAGTAACAAAGGGGCTATCAACAGAACCGAGTGTGAGCATGTTGCTCTTCATCAAGGGCTGAGACCATGGAGTTTGGTTGAAATCATAGCGTTGGATATAGTCCTTGTTATTCAGACAAATATCAGGGTAGATACCGGATTGAGGCTTCTGCCCAATGGCTGAGAATACACCTGAAACAGGAAGACTCAGCCTGCGCCTGCCGCCCTCAAAACTCAATGTACTGGCATTGAGCAAGCCATTCTGATTGATGTAAATGGACTCCAGATTATGTTCGAAATAGAGAAAAAGAGCCTTCTTTCTTCTCTCCAGTGCATTGTAGAGAAGATCAATCATGATACTTTCTGCCTTGAAGCTACTGCCTTGTACAGCAAGATGGACCTTATTGGCATTGAGGCTGAGCAAGCTGATAGCTTGTTCAATGGCTGAGGCTCCTCCACCCACCACCAGAACATCTTTTTCTGCAAACCTGGGACCGTCACAGTCGGTACAGGTAAATACCCCGTTACCTTTGTAGGGCTCCAGAATCGTCGGCAGGTTGGGCTTTGCCCCCGATGCCAATATGACAAGGGTCGCATAATAGGCAGAACGCTCACCTTGTAAAACCTTCAGGGTTCCCTTCAGTTGAGTTTCAACAATATGATCTTCAATGATTTGAACATTAGGATTGCTGCTTGCCTTGTCTTCCATCAACTTTTGCAGGCTTGACCCCTTGATTGTCAGGCTTCCGGGCCAGTTTTCAATGGTACCCGCTCCTTCAAGCTGACCCTGGCTTTTATGACTTTTTATCACCCGTATCGTGACTGATGGGTTGAATCTTGCAATCGTCTGTGCGGCTGTCATGGCTGCAGGACCTCCACCTACGACCACAACAGAAGGCGTAAGCGCCCTGAGTGTCGGACTGAGGAATAGGGTGAGCAGCAGGCAGACTGTCAACTTGTTGATATTTTTATATTTCATTTAAAAAAGTGTTCAGCAATAAGCAGCTCATTGCGGGGTATATTTCTTTTAACTTTTGTTATTCTTTTACCTGCCTGATTCTGATTCAGCGGCCGGGGTTCCTGAAGTACCTGAGCAATGACTTACTCAGGCTGATGGGTAAAAAATAGAGCAGATTTTTAATTTGTGAATACCGCTGCCAAAATTTAAGCCTTTTTCCGCCAAGCGGTCAGGATTAAAAGCCAAAGACTGCGTTAAACCCTGATGCCTCATTGCGACTCCCGGAGCTAGTCTTACAGCTGACAGTTTTAATGCTTAACAAAAACGAGGAAAAGACCAAGATGAGAATTGCATTGTCGGCACTGCTGAAAGTCGCCGCTATTGCTTCACTGGGTTTCTGGTGGCTTTGGCTGTTTATTGGCACAGCGTATTACTACGTTTTGCAGGAGAATTCTCTCTGGGCGTCAGCGCAGTCAGGTGCGGGTGTTGCTTTGACTGTTTTTGTCGCAGGTATGTTGAGCTGTCATTTATCCGAGATATTGGTACCGGTTAAAAAATGATTGCTCCCAAGAGATGTCGTCAAGGGGCCGTGAGCCTGCAAATAGACTTTGTCTGGTATCCGCCCCTAAAACCTTTGGCTCTTAAACGTTTTTAAAGTTTCATCGTCAAAGCTACGGCCAGATTTCTGGCAGCCCTGATCAGATTCTCTTCTCCTTTCATCAATGCCTTTTCAAGACTGACAGCTCCATGCACCACAGGAAACAGGGCATCGATTCCCTGAGCATACACGGCGTCTGCACCCTGCCCAACTGAACCAGCCAATGCCACCACCGGAAGATCCAATGATTTGGCGATACGAGCAACACCCACAGGGGTTTTACCCTGAGCAGTCTGGCCATCTATACGACCTTCACCCGTAATGACCAGATTGGCCCCTTTGACCTTTTCAGCCAGACCAACAGCATCCATGACAATTTCAATACCGGGCTCAAGCCGGGCATTGAGAAAACCCAGTAATGCCGCCCCCATGCCACCGGCCGCTCCGGCACCGGGCACGTCACGGACAGAGACACCCAGATCGCGTTCCATAATCCGGGCATAATGCCCAAGGGACTGATCCAGAGCTTCCACCATTTCATGTGTAGCACCCTTTTGCGGGCCAAAAACAGCAGAAGCTCCATTGTTACCGGTCAGAGGGTTATCAACGTCACAGGCAGCGATGATTTCAACCGATTGCAGGCGCTGATCCATGTTGGAGGTATCGATGCTGCCGAGGCTTTGTAACGGTTCTCCACCGTAAGGCAACTCTTTACCATCGTCGCTTAATAACCGAACCCCCAGAGCCTGCATCATACCGGCACCGCCATCATTGGTTGCACTGCCACCAATCCCGACGATTATTTTTTTAACACCTCTATCCAACGCACTAAGGATCAGTTCTCCAGTTCCCGCTGTGGTTGCAATCATCGGGTCACGCTGATCAGGACTGACCAGCTCCAGCCCGGAAGCCCTGGCCATCTCGATGACCGCCGTTGCGCCGTCACCCAGTACGCCAAATTCAGCCTGAACCTGATGGCCCAAAGGGCCTGTGACAGGCACTTTTATAAAATGACCATCCGTGGCATCAATCAGTGACTGAAGTGTTCCCTCGCCACCGTCGGCGACGGGTACTTTGACATACTGAGCATCAGGAAGAATTTCCTTAAAGCCGGTTTCGATCGCTGAGGCGACCTGGGCGGCGGTCAGGCATTCTTTGAAGGAGTCGGGGGCAATGACTATTTTCATCGGTCTTCACTCTTCCGTGTCAGGCGATCTTTATGATGCCGTAAATGTATGGTACGCGTCAGCGACGTGTTGAAAACAAATATGGAACCATAGAGCCAAATTTTAATAAAATCAGCCTGAGTCTTTTATGTTCGGGTCTGATTCGTGTCCATTGTTTCTCGTTTACTGGTTTTCTTCTGCGCTGCCAGCTTTCCTTTTTCTGTCTGGTCTGCACTCACCAGCTTTTCTCAGGCCAAGCGGGAAGCAGTAAAAATCTATTCCAATCACCTCACCAGTTTTTATTGCGGCTGCGATATAACCGTGCAGGGCAAGAAACTGGTGCCTGATCTTGAATCCTGCGGATATGAGGTACGAAAACAGCCAAACCGAGCTTCAAGAATTGAGTGGGAGCATGTGGTACCAGCCTGGGAATTTGGTCATCAGCTGCAGTGCTGGCAGGAGGGAGGTCGTAAAAGCTGTGGCAAGAATCCCGATTTTCGCAAAATGGAATCGGATCTCCACAACCTGGTTCCTGCAGTCGGAGAAGTGAATGGCGATCGATCCAACTACCGCTTCGGCTTTCTTCAAGATACACCTGACATGTATGGTCAGTGTGACTTTAAAGTCAATTTCAAGCAGCAAAAAGCACAACCGCCGTTAACACAACGAGGCCAGATTGCCCGAATCTATCTCTATATGGCAAACCGTTACGCCTTCAGACTCAGCAAAAGTCAGAGAAAGCTCTATGAAGCCTGGGATCGACTCTATCCAGAAACAGCCTGGGAAGTTGAGCGTAATGCTCGTATTGCCGCGGTTCAGGGCTGGGGAAATCCATACATTTCAGAGCAGCCATAGGGATGAATCAGCGTATTCGACTGTCCTATCAGCAATCGAGGTATTATCATGTCCGATTAGCTCACTTTTAAAGCTCCCAAGGTTTATTAAGAATGGAACAGACCTTCATCGGCGATGATGGCGTAGAGCGACAGTCACTGAGAGCCTACACAGAAAGTGCATACCTGAATTACTCCATGTATGTCATTCTGGATCGGGCCCTGCCCCACATTGGCGATGGCCTGAAGCCAGTACAGCGCCGTATTGTTTATGCCATGAGCGAGCTGGGGCTGAAAAATACCGCCAAGTTTAAAAAATCAGCCCGTACGGTGGGTGATGTTCTGGGTAAATTTCATCCCCATGGCGACTCTGCCTGTTACGAGGCCATGGTATTGATGGCTCAGCCCTTCTCATACCGCTACCCGCTGGTAGATGGCCAGGGAAACTGGGGGTCGCCGGATGATCCCAAATCGTTTGCTGCGATGCGGTATACCGAGTCCAGGCTGACTCGCTATTCTGACGTCCTGCTCGGTGAGCTGGGGCAGGGCACAGTGGACTGGGTAGCTAACTTCGATGGAACACTGGAAGAACCATCGATCTTGCCCGCCCGATTACCCAATCTGCTGCTGAACGGCACCACTGGTATCGCCGTGGGTATGGCGACGGACATCCCTCCTCATAACCTGAGAGAAGTCGCAAACGCCTGTATTCATCTGTTGGATCATCCGGGCTCAGGCACTGCCGAGCTGGTTGAGCATATTCAGGGGCCAGACTTCCCCACCGAAGCTGAAATAATTACCCCCCGTGAAGAGATTCTGAAGATCTACGAGCAGGGGCGAGGTTCTTTGAGAATGAGAGCCGTCTACCAGCAGGACAGTGGAGAGATCATTGTCGCAGCGCTTCCCTATCAGGCTTCCGGGGCGAAAATTCTGGAGCAGGTGGCCGCCCAGATGCAAGCCAAGAAGTTACCCATGGTGGCAGACCTGAGGGACGAATCAGACCATGAGAATCCTACCCGACTGGTGATCGTTCCCCGTTCCAATCGTATCGATGTGGATGGTTTGATGAACCATCTGTTTGCCACGACCGATCTTGAGAAGACCTACCGGGTCAACATGAATATGATCGGTGTCGACGGTAAGCCCCAGGTCAAAGCTCTGGATACCCTGCTGAAGGAGTGGCTGGTCTGGAGAACCGATACCGTCAGACGTCGCCTGCAACACCGCCTCGATAAAGTGCTGGCCCGGCTTCATATTCTTGAGGGGTTGCTGGCAGCCTTCCTGAACATTGATGAAGTCATCGAAATTATCCGCAATGAAGACAAGCCGAAAGAAGTCATAATGACCCGGTTTGGTCTCTCTGAGGTTCAAGCGGATGCCATTCTGGAAATCAAACTGCGTCAGTTAGCCAAACTGGAAGAGATCAAAATCCGTGCTGAACAGGAAGAGTTGGAAAACGAGCGCAAGAACCTTGAGCTGACCCTCAGCTCCGAGCGTCGACTGAAAACCCTGGTCAAAAAAGAGATCAAGGCCGATGCTGAGGAATTTGGTGATGACCGTCGTTCACCTCTTAAGGTTCGTCAGGAGGCCCAGGCACTGTCTGAAACGGATCTGATGACATCTGATCCAGTGACTGTCGTGCTGTCTGAGAAGGGTTGGGTGCGTTGTGCCAAAGGTCATGAGGTTGATCCTGCCAGTCTCAACTATAAGTCAGGAGACAAGTATCGATTGTCTGCCAAGGGCAAGAGTAACCAGTCTTCAATCTTTATAGACTCCACTGGTCGCGCTTATTCTATTCAAACTCATACTCTTCCCTCTGCACGGGGCCAGGGTGAGCCACTGACAGGACGCGTCAACCCTCCTTCCGGAGCAACCTTTGAAGGGCTGTGTATAGGCGACAGTAATGATTGTTACTTGCTGGCCAGCGATGCCGGTTATGGTTTTGTTGTTCAGCATTCCGATATGGTCAGCAAGAACAAGGCCGGTAAGGCTCTGCTGACTCTGCCCAAGTATTCCCAGGTTATGTCGCCCGTACCGGTAACGGCAGAAGATCAGGTGCTGGCAGCCATCACCAACGAGGGACGCATGCTGGTCTTCCCGCTTTCCGAATTGCCGAAGCTGGCAAGAGGTAAGGGCAACAAGATCATTAATATTCCTTCGGCACGGGCATCGGACCGAATCGAGTTGATGGTTCATCTGGCGATAATGAACTCGAGCGACGCTCTGGTTCTGTACTCAGGCAAGCGTCATGTGACGTTGAAATCGGCAGACATTGTGCATTATCACGGAGAGAGAGGCCGCAGGGGTAACAAACTGCCCCGTGGCTTCCAGAAAGTGGATAGTTTTGAGGTTATACGGGCAAACGAAAAAGAAGAGAGCTAAGCCCGAAGAATGGGCAACTCGGTTCCATCACTGCAGGGTTTTTATAGCCGGACTGCTGGCGGCCGCTAAAAACCCATGATGGTTTGTTGAGCCCAATGATCAGCAATGGCCGATTCCGCACCCCTTGATGATGAGGTTGCAAAGATGTTCTGTTGCAGCCTCTAAATCCTCATCGGACAGGGCCTCCTTACCCATGACACAGGCCACCTGAGGACTGTAGTCCACATAATACTGGGTATTAGCCCAGATGGTGAACAGCAGGTGAAGAGGATCCACAGGATCCATTTTGCCTTGTTCTACCCAGGACTCAATAACCAGTGACTTCTCTTTGATCCATGCTCTGAAGTGCTCAAAGTGTTCCTTGAGGTGTTGCCCTCCATGAATGATCTCACTGCTGAATATACGGGAAGCGTTGGCATGAGCCAGGCAGTATCGCATTTTAGCCCGTATATACTGTCGAAAGGCTGAAGCCGGATCATCCTCTTTGTTCAAGCCGGAAAAAACAGCTTCCCAGAGTGCCATAATATGGCTGAGAACGGCGCCATACAGATCGACCTTGCTGTTAAAGTAATAATGAATGTTGGCTTTTGGCAATCCGGCTCTGTTTGCAATGTCTCTTATTGAAGTCCCTTTGAAGCCACCAAGAACGAATTCGTCCTCCGCAGCTTGCAGTATGATCTGGATGTTCTTTTGACGCACACGACTACTTTTCAAGGCCGTCTGTTGAACCTTGGCAGCGGAAGATTGCATAAAATCTCCGTATATTGATTAGGTGTTATGACTATCGACTATGAATATAGACAAGAGTTGCGCAATTACCATTCGCTGCAAATAATTTGATAGCAAGACAGTCTTTTTTTACCCTGCCCATAAGTAAGCACTTTTATTCAGAACCCGTGAAGGTAGCTAAATTTTCGGTGATGTTATTTTCTGGGCGCATAATCAAAAACGTCAGAGTGCAGGTTTTTTTTCGGGAACCCATTTTCAATCATTACGTCATATGTCGCATAAACCATTTGTGGAGAGCCACTGATATAGGTCTGGCAATGGTGCAGCTTTTCTCGATCGGCCAGTATCGCTTCGTACAACAACCCATGACGTCCACACCAGTCATCTTCATGATTGGCTTCACTGACCACTGGATGATAATGAAGGCCCTGACCAGACCATTGCACAGGAAGGTTTGGCAAATAAAAGTCAGCTGGAGTTCTGGCTCCCCAGTAGAGATGGATCTCCCCATTATGATGGTGACGCAGGCAGTACTCGATCATGCTTTTCATTTGCGAAAAGCCGGTACCGGCAGCAATGAATAGCAGAGGTTGTTGTTTATCCATTGAGTCAGGGAGGTAGCAATTCCCGGCAGGCAAACTGATGTTCAACACACCTTCTTTTATTTCCCGAAAGAGCTGTTGAGAGTTCGGACTGCCTTTCAGCTGTTGAATGTGTAGCTCCAGATGCTGCTGGTTTTCTTGCGGCGCTGAGGCAATAGAAAAACAATTGTTCTCATTATTCTGAAGGTGAACAATAAGATACTGGCCCGGGTAATAATCGGGCAAGCAGCCCGACCCGGTGGCCAGTTTGACACGGTAAATGTCGGAGCTGAGAAGCTGAGTATCGGCAACTGAGCATTGCAGCTTTGAAGACTCTGTTATCTGCACGATGCCTCCCTCCGGAATGTCACAGCCTGCAGGAATGCCTGGGGAATCCCTGCTGATTGCACTAAAAGTAACACTGTATCACAGGAAAACAGGTGATAATCAGGAGTTTTAACCGCTTCAGTCTATACCTAAATCATCCCAGATTGCATCAACCTGATCTTTGACTTTCTGTGTCATGGTTATGGTCTGACCCCATTCCCTGTCGGTTTCTCCGGGCCACTTGTTCGTAGCATCAAAGCCCACCTTAGAACCAAGACCTGTAACCGGTGAAGCGAAATCCAGATAATCAATGGGGGTGTTTTCAACAAAGACGCTGTCCCTCTTGGGGTCCATACGTGTTGTCATGGCCCATATCACATCGTTCCAGTCCCTGGCATTGACATCATCGTCAGTAACAATGACGAACTTGGTGTACATAAACTGTCTGAGAAATGACCATACACCGAGCATGACCCGTTTGGCATGACCCGGGTATTCCTTGCGCAGGGTGACTACCGCCATTCGGTAAGAACACCCTTCCGGTGGCAGATAAAAGTCCACGATTTCCGGGAACTGTTTTCTCAGAATGGGGACAAACACCTCATTCAGGGCAACTCCCAGAATGGCGGGCTCATCAGGAGGTCTGCCTGTGTAGGTGCTGTGATAGATGGGATCCCTTCTGTGAGTAATGCACTCTACAGTGAAGACCGGGAAGCGTTCGACTTCGTTGTAGTAACCCGTATGATCACCAAACGGGCCTTCGTCCGCCATCTCTCCCGGATAGATATGACCTTCCAGTATTATCTCGGCACTCGCAGGTACCTGGAGGTCATTGGTGATGCTTTTAACCAGTTCGGTTTTACTGCCTCTGAGCAAACCTGCAAAGGCATACTCTGAAAGGCTGTCAGGCACAGGGGTCACAGCGCCCAGGATAGTAGCAGGATCTGCGCCCAGGGCCACTGTGACAGGGAAAGGCTTGTCAGAGTCCTTCTGCTGCCAATCCCTGAAGTCCAGGGCACCACCCCGGTGGGATAGCCAACGCATGATCAGTTTATTTTTACCGATCAGCTGTTGACGGTAGATTCCGAGGTTCTGTCGATCTTTTTCAGGACCTTTGGTGATGACCAGAGGCCAAGTGACCAGAGGGCCTGCATCGCCGGGCCAGCAGGTTTGAACAGGTATCCGGTTAAGATCGATCTCATCGCCTTTCAGCACGACTTCCTGACAGGCGGCTTTGCTGACCACTTTGGGCCCCATGTTTAACACTTGTTTGAAGACAGGCAACTTTTTCAGAGCATCCCGGAAACCCTTGGGCGGGTCGGGTTCCTTCAAGTAGGCGAGGAGCTGACCTACCTCCTTAAGGGCGCTGACATTATCCTGTCCCATACCAAGAGCGACGCGGCGTTCAGTGCCAAATAGATTGGTCAGTACCGGCATGTCGTAGCCTTTCGGATTTTCGAAAAGCAGTGCCGGTCCTTTCTTGCGAAGGGTACGGTCGCTGATTTCGGTCATTTCCAGGTATGGATCGACTTCGGTCTTGATCCTGACGAGTTCACCCTGCTTTTCCAGTAGCTTGATGAAGTCCCGGAGGTCCCTGTATTTCATTGGATGTGTAGGCTGCAGCTGAAAGAAGATAGGGATAGGGATAGGGCAGGCCTATCCCCGGAGAATGATGGATTACTTCCGTTTCATAGACTGGAAGAATTCTTCATTGGTCTTGGTGTGCTTCATGCGATCCAACAGGAACTCAATAGCCCCGATTTCGTCCATTGGGTGCAGAATCTTACGCAGAATCCACATGCGCTGGAGTTCTTCTTCGGTCGTCAGGTAGTCTTCGCGACGAGTACCGGACTTGTTGAAGTTGATGGCAGGGAAGACACGCTTTTCCGCGATACGGCGGTCGAGGTTCAGTTCCATGTTACCGGTACCCTTGAATTCCTCAAAGATCACTTCGTCCATCTTGGAACCTGTGTCCACCAGGGCGGTAGCCATGATGGTCAGGCTGCCACCTTCTTCGATGTTACGGGCAGCGCCAAAGAAACGCTTGGGGCGCTCAAGAGCGTGAGCATCAACACCACCGGTCAAAACTTTACCGGAAGAAGGAATAACCGTGTTGTAAGCACGAGCCAGACGGGTAATGGAGTCCAACAGGATTACTACGTCTTTCTTGTGTTCAACCAAACGCTTGGCCTTTTCCAGAACCATTTCAGCCACCTGCACGTGGCGTGATGGAGGCTCGTCAAAGGTTGAGGCCACTACTTCACCACGTACGGAGCGGGCCATCTCGGTCACTTCCTCCGGACGCTCATCAATCAACAAAACGATCAGGTGGCATTCAGGGTTATTACGGGTGATATTGGCTGCAATATTTTGCAGCATCAGGGTTTTACCCGCCTTGGGTGGGGAAACGATCAGACCGCGCTGACCTTTACCGATGGGAGCCACCAGGTCGATGATACGACCCGTTAAATCTTCGGTAGAACCATTCCCCATTTCCATGACCAGACGGTCCTGTGGAAACAACGGAGTCAGGTTTTCAAATAGAATCTTATTACGAGCGTTTTCGGGCTGGTCAAAGTTAATTTCATTGACTTTTAGCAGTGCGAAATAGCGCTCACCTTCCTTAGGGGGTCGAATTTTACCCGCAATGCTATCGCCGGTTCTCAGATTGAATCGACGAATTTGACTGGGTGAAACATAAATATCGTCAGGACCCGCCAGATAAGAACTGTCGGAAGAACGCAGGAAGCCGAAGCCATCCTGAAGGATCTCAAGAACACCATCGCCATAGATGTCTTCCCCGCTGCGGGCATGGCGCTTCAGGATTGAGAAAATTACGTCCTGCTTCCGGGAACGGGCCAGATTCTCAAGGCCCATCTCATTAGCGATCGCCAGAAGTTCAGGAACAGATTTTTTTTTCAGTTCGGTAAGATGCATAAGAGTTCGCGAACGTTAAATTGAAAGGTAATGGCCGTCGTAGTTGCAGGAAGATCAGATATTATTGAGATTATTATATTCAGCATCGTTTAATATCGATGCCTGCCTAAGCTCATTAAAAAAACGGCTTTCAAGCTTAAACCTGTAAATCTGGAAGGCTAGCTCGAAACAAACGTGGCCGGAGTATTCTCTACTGCTTATCAGAAGGGCCGCCAAGCCTCCAGAAACACACTCAACAGTCATACCTGAAACAAGCAGATCTGATAACTCCTGAATTCACAGTCTATATCCTTTTCTGGAAAATAATCAAGAACTCCTGCCGAGTCAACTTTTCAGAAGCTTTTTGTTGAGAAATATTTCCCGTTGGAGCAAGCATAAAAAAAGCTATTACAAACCTGATTTTTTTTGATTTCCATGAGCCTCATTCTGAGGATGATGGTTGGACAAAAGACTATCTGTGCAGGAGATAACACCCGGTGCTATGAAACCAGCGAGATGATTTTCACCATCCCGCTGGCTTTTCCGGAAATCTTTTAAGCCAGAGTCCCGGAAAGTCTCTGACGCTTCTGAAGCAGAAAGGTCAATCCTGCTACAGGTTGCTGTCAAGAAATGCTGTCAGCTGAGACTTGGACAGGGCTCCAACCTTGGTCGCTTCGACATTGCCGCCTTTAAACAGCATCAGCGTCGGAATGCCGCGCACGCCATACTTTGGAGGTGTGGCTTCGTTGTCATCAATGTTCAGTTTACAGATTTTCAACTTGCCATCGTAGTCCTGTGCGATTTCGTCCAGCACGGGTGCGATCATTTTGCAGGGCCCACACCATTCAGCCCAGTAGTCGACCAGTACAGGTCCTTCTGCCTTCAGCACGTCCTCTTCGAAGGTAGCGTCTGTCACATTGACAATTTCGCTCATGGAATGGATCTCCTAGCCATTTTGCTTAATGTCAGAGCACGAATCATAGCAAAGGGATGATCCCCGAAACAAATTCGTTACTCCGATTTAATTTTTGGAGGGGTAGTTTACAGAGTTATGTCTGTTTGTATACGGCTGTCAGCCTGAATCAGATTTTGCTGCCCGTAAATTTATGACTCATGGGATGTATATTCTTCATCACCGGAAGATTGAAAACAGTTTTTTTCCTGTCACGAAATATCTGCCAAAACAGGTAATCGAAGGCTTGAAGGAGAAGCTGTCTGGTTTACAGTACTGACAGGCTAACAGTAAATGTGCTGTAACCACAGCCTTCTGTTATATTGCTGATTTATGTAGCCAGCGCCATGATTGGCATGACAAAAACTGATTGTCTGGTCATGGCCTGATTATTCAACCAACCGTCAGCTCACTGGATTCCAGGTGAAAAAAGCCGGACTGTGCGGGAGTGTCGAAGAAGAACATTATGACAGACCAGGGTCGTATTGAGTCCAACAGCCAGCCCCTTGTGGCAGCTATTGATCTGGGTTCCAACAGCTTTCACATGATTGTCGCCAAGGTGGAACAGGGGGAAATCAGGCCGATTGAACGGCTTGGAGAAAAAGTGCAACTGGCTGCTGGTCTGAGTAAGGATGACCGTCTCTCTGAACAGGCCATGGCCAGAGGATTGAATTGCCTGGCACAGTTTGCCCAGTATATGTCCGGAAGGCACTTTCAGGCACTCCGGGTGGTGGGCACCAATGCTCTTAGAAAAGCGAAGAACAGCGGCGAATTTGTCGAAAATGCTGAAAAAATCCTCAACCATCCTATTGAAATTATTGCCGGTCGGGAAGAAGCCCGCCTGATCTATCTGGGCGTGGCTCAGACTCAATCAGACGACAACGATCGTCGGGTCGTAGTGGATATTGGTGGTGGCAGTACCGAGCTGATTGTGGGCGAGCGTTTCGAACCCAGGCTGCTTGAAAGTCTTCATATGGGTTGTGTCGCTTATACCGATCGTTTTTTTCCAGGCGGAGAGCTATCCTCTGAACGCTTTCAGTCAGCTTATTATGCGGCCCGCCTGGAACTTCTGAACATTGAACAAGCCTACAAGAACCTTGGCTGGGTGGATGCTGTGGGCTCCTCTGGCTCTATCCGGGCAGTGAGTTCGATTCTCTCAGCCATGGGTCATGGTGAAATCATTACCCGGACAAAAATGAACATGCTCAAAAGTCAGGTTCTGGAATTCTCTCATACTGGCAGAGTGCGCTTCCCCAGCCTGAAACCGGATCGTCAGGCTATCTTCCCTGCCGGGCTGGCGATTTTAATGGCATGTTTTGACGCCTTTGAGATAGAAAGGATGCAATACTCCGAGGGTGCTCTTCGGGAGGGCGTTCTTTATGACATGTTAGGACGGGATCGCCATGAAGATGTCAGGGGCCGAACCCTATCAGCATTGATGAAACGCTATCATGTTGACCTCACCAATGCCGAGGGCATAAATCGTTACGCACTGACCTGTTTTGACCAAGTCAGCCAGAGTTGGAGGCTGGAGGCTTCTGATCGGGAGCTTCTGAACTGGGCTTCACTGGTTTGCGAAGTGGGTCTGGATATTTCACATTCACAATACAACCGTCATGGCGCTTATCTGATCCAGCACTCGGATCTGATGGGTTTCAATAAAGAGCAGCAGAGAAAGCTGGCTCTTTTGGTACACGCGCATCGAAGGACGATTCCGAAAGGCTTGCTTGAACATTCAGACAGCAATCTGCTGTTAAAGCTGACAGTCCTCCTGCGTATGGGGATTGTGCTTAATCATATACGAAGCAGCACATTCTCCCATTATGACTTAAAAGCAGGCAACCGTGCTTTAAGTGTTGGCTTTGAATCAGGTTGGCTAAAAGATCACCCCCTGACGGCAGCCGACTTTGAGCGAGAAAAAATGTATCTGAATAAAGTCGGCTTCAAATTAAGTGTTAACTGATTGACCAGGGGACTGGTCCGAAGACATATCAAACTCCTGATACTCTTCCTTGTCCCTTGTAAGCATGATAACGGCGCCATCAATCAGGTTGGTACAGGCATCGTGAACGTGAGCGCTGTCATTCAATAGCGAGCTGGCGATAAATGGGTCGACCTGTCCTGAGCGAATCAGTTCGTTCAGAGTCTCGTTGGTTTGACTGTCTCGTTCTCTGAGTTCTTGCTTCAGTTGGTCTGCGTGTTCGCGGATATGGCTGTAGCTGCGTCGAACGCCCAAAATGTCAACCAGTTTCAGAACAGAAGCCAGGCAAAGCCTAAGTTGATTGTACTGTTCCCGAATCTGCTCGTTTTCCGACTTGGTGTATTTGCCCATATTCTTATAGATATGCTTTACGTGCTTGATGGCCTGAACAAAGTCACGACAGGCCACCTTCAGGGCGAACAGCTCCTGGGCTTGTTGCCTGGGGAGTTTGCCCTCCAGGGCGCCAGAGTACTGGACAATATCTGCGTAGATACCTTTTATGTGCCGAATATAAAGCTCCTTGATCGTCCAGGGCTGATCATCCCTGCGCCAGCTCTGAACCAACTCTTCAAGGTTGTCGGACTCACGAAGCTTTTCACCACTGAGATAAATGCCATAACAGATCAACTCCAGAGTATTGCGATAGAGATGCCCACATTCCTTGGTAATCGCTCTCAATGCGGTGTCGGGATAACTGAGTGTGACCGGGTTCAGATAAATAGCTCTATTTACCTTCGGAGATTCATCTTCTGCAAGATTCAACGGAACCTGTGGTGTGTTATCAATAAAGAGCTTCTGCAGCCAATGCACCATTTTATTGAGGAATGGTAAAAGGACCATAATACCAATGATGTTGAACAGGCTATGAAAGATGGCCAGCTTCAGGGTGTAGTTATTCGCTGCGATACCATAAACGGAAGCCAGATAGTCCACTGTCCCCATCAGAGGTTCGAGAGCAGCAATAGCAATGATTGCAGTGACGACATTAAAAGCAAGGTGAGCAACAGCCAGTCTTTTCCCTTCTGCATTGGCACTGATGGCTCCAAGGATGGCTGTGATGGTGGTGCCAATATTTGAGCCGATGGCCAGAGCCAGAGCATTCTCGTAGCTGAGCTGGCCCGCAGCAAGAGCCGAGAATGTCAAAACCATTGTTGCGTTGGTTGACTGCATAATGATGGTGGCCAGCATACCTAACCCGGTATACACCAGCACCCCAAAAAAGCCCCGCATGGCAAATTCAGCCAGATCAATGGAGCTTTTGAAGGCATCAAAGCCCACCTTCATGTAGTGGATACCCAGGAACAGAAAGCCTATGCCAAGAAGAATGTAGCCTAATCCATTAATATTCTTGTGTTTGTTGGATTTCAGGAGCAGTCCTATCACCAACAGAGGCATGGCATAGGCTGACAATTTAACCTTCAAGCCGAAGAGAGCCACCAACCAGGCACCGGCTGTACTGCCGAGGTTGGCACCAAAAATAATCCCGATGCCTGCCGTCAGCCCTATCAGACCGGCACTGAGAAAGGAAATGACGATAACCGAAACCAGAGAGCTGGATTGCAGAAAAGCGGTGGAAATTACGCCAAAGGACAGGCTTTTCCAGACCTTGTCGGTAGTTTTCTTCAGCAGGGCTTCAAGAAGCCCCCCGGTATAAACCTTGAAGCCCTGCTCCAGATAAACCATGCCAAACAAAAAAATAGCAACACCGGCCGCTATCTCACGAAACTCTGGGCTGACCCAGAAACCGTAGATCAGCATTACGATGATAGAGGGCAGAAAAAGCCGGCTTAACATGCCTGATTGAAAACTCATAAGCATTCCGAACACTGACTTCATTAACGTTCTTATCGGCGTGTTGGTTCGGACTTTTCAATTAATTTATCTGTCGTAAAACTGTCACTAAAGAGTCAGGACTAAGGCCCGATAATATGGGTTCCTGAGGTTCCACTGCCTGATCCGCAGGGTGCAACAGCCTCATAGGAATAGATGACGAAGATGAGAAACATTCAAAGGGCTGTGACGGCAAGTTTCATGACAGGGAACTTCGTGCAGATAGTTGAGTAACAAGGTTAGGAAGATGGCCGGAAATCTGATAGTTAAAGATCGAATCACCTGCGAGCAGGGGCGATTATATCAATGCCTGCGAAATGGTCGAATCAAAGTACTGATGGACAATGGCGAAGTCAGAGAGTATTTCGCCAAAGATCTGGTGGCCACGCTGGCCTCCAGTCCGGTGGCAGAGCTTTCCAAAAGAGGTCGTCTAAAACAGTGATAGAAGTGGCAAAAGTACATAAACACACCAGGGCCTGCTTTTTTCAGGCCTTTTGTGTAACATCTACCCGCCCGATCAAAAGTTTACGACGATTTTGCTAATTCAGCTTGTCGACCAGAAATGCCCATAGCGTATTTCATGACTTCCTTAACAGCTGGCCTTGATTTCCCGGCAATACCCAATGCAAGGTTTCTCAGAACCTTCAGAGGCACATTACTGTTGCTGAAAGCGAGATAGAAAGCGTCCATGGTACTCATCATAAGTTGATTATCTCTGCGACGAGCCTTTTCATAACGCGACAATACTTTCTTACTACCCAGAGACCGACCCGCATGATAAGCATCGGTCAGTATCTCTGCCAGCCAGGCAACGTCCTGAAAGCCCAGGTTGACACCCTGACCCGCAAGAGGGTTGATGGTGTGTGCGGCATCGCCCGCAAGTACCACACCATTGGCGAAATAGTTCATGGCATGTCGACGAGCCAGCGGGAACGATCCTCTCTCGTGCAGTTTAATCAACGGTGGTAACTCTTTAGGAAAAGTCGTTGAAAGTTCTTCCAGAAACTCACTGTCTGGCAGTTTCATGAGTTTATGGACATTCTCTGGCAGGTTATACCAGACAATAGACGCATAACTTTTGCCATCAACATCAGCCATTGGAAGAAAGGCTTCCGGTCCCGTGGCAGTGAACGCCTGCCAGGTAATGTCCTGTAAGCCCCCTTCAATCTCAACAGTCGCCACCAGGCACTGTTGCTCATATTCACGAGTGTCCAGACGAATATTGGCCTGTTCCCTGACCCTGGACTGAGCACCATCAGCCCCAATAAGCAAATCCGCGGTAAATACATTGCCATCCTGCAGCGTGACTTCAGGCTTTTCACCTCTGAGATTCATGCTTTCAATGGTTGCAGGGGCAAACACCGATACCGATTCTATGTCTTCGAGCCTTTTTAAAAGACCCAGCTGAGTGACACGGTTCTCGACAATAAAACCCAACTGTTCATGCCTGATATCTGCCGCGTTGAAGATAATTTGATTAGGCCGTTTATCCAGCTCTTTGCCGACCGGGGAGTATAGTTTCTCCCACACAGCCATGCGTCGATAAGGGCACATCCTCATGGTTTCCATATACGGCCAGGCACCCAGATTTTTCAGAATCTGCCCGGATGCGTAGCTCAGTGCCGATACTCTCAGATCCGGTAACTGATCGGGTTTGAATGCTGACGGTAAGGCCCGGTCAAAAACCGCCACCCGAATACCTTTGAGGCCCAAAGCACACGCAATTGCGGCACCCACCATGCCTGCGCCAACCACCATTACATCGTAGTGTTCTGATTTCGTCATAGCCTGAAACTTCCCGTTAGCCCGCAGTCTTTGGATAACCGGCTTATATGACCACAGGGCGAATGAATGCTCAACTATCCGGCTCGAGAAGGCTATCGCAGCATCTCAAAAAGAAAAATCCATTTTCTTGCATATCAATCAACTACTGCTAAAAACATTGTGCTCATAAACAAAAATCCACTGATTGGAGTATTCAAATGCAGTATCGGTTTCTTCCGATAGTTCCTTTCCTTGTGTCACTCTACACCGAAGCGGGACAATGGCCTGACGTGGCTCGATATTCAACTTCTTATTACTCCCAACTCAAAACCATGGACTTATATCTTCCACCTATACAGGCATTGGAAATTCCTAAAGCACAACGGATCGATCCAGTCTTTTATCAACCTGAAGCATCTTCACTGAGTAAAACAAAAACATTTCTTCAATTAAATGTTGCTACTGCCGGTTATTCCTCTATTGAGATTTCTGAAGCCGATGACGGTGTTTTCTTCACTGACTTTAAAAGCTCAGAAACAACGTCCAAAACAACCACTGCATTAGAGCAGGACTATCTGAACCATCTGGATATACTCAGACTGAACAAGATAAGGCTGGTGTTTGACTCTCAGGACAACACCCTGAGATTTTCTTGTCATGGAAAAACGTTCATTATTTCCAAATTCAGCGATTCCGGGACTTCTGAACCCTATCAGTCATTCCTGGTCCCGGCTATTTCATTAATGCCGGAAGTCGTCCAACTGATTGTCAACCTGATCCGGCACCTGAATGAACATCCTGACGGTATAGAGGGAGAAGAAGCTTTCCCCGGGGGAACACTCCAACAGGCTGATGTGGATAAGTATTTGATTTTTTCCGACACTGCTCTGTTTCCCACTTATCCTGACACAAGCTTCTGCAGGGGCAGCAGTCACTGTGTCCCCCTGAGTCAATACGCCTGGCTGGTCTATTCAGGGCATGGCAAAGCGGCCATTGTGAGCGATCCTTATTCCTCCGATGAGCCTATGGATGCAGATAATGGAAAAGACGGTGAGGGAGGTGAAGTGAAAAAGCCTGCCTATGCAACTCTTCCTGCCGGGGCCACTGACTTTCGGGCAGGTAATATCGGCATTGGAGGAGGTATTGGGGCTGGCTCAGGCGGTGAAGACAATGATCCACCGGAAAAAGCAACTGATTATTCCCGAACGCCTCCAGAAGACAAAAACGAGTCTGACGATGATCTTAACTTGTTACTGACTGAACTCTCTTTGCTGTCTGACGATGATTTTCTCTCTTTAATGGATGATATCTCTTTGCTATTAAATACGGTTAGTGCAGTCTACGAGCAACAAGGCTGGATCTTCTCTGTAAGGGAAGAGTCTACAGTGATTTATGCACCTGTACGCACAACATTTAATGCACGTTCAGCAGGAGTGATTGAGAAAAATATGCCACAGGAAGAACTTGCGAGGCTGCGGTACGCTCTGATGTTCGCTCAAGCTGCTATTGGCGATACATTTAAAGTTCTGGGCATAAGACGTCTTAAGCAGCTACTGGATAACCTTACCGGCAAATCTGATGATTCAAGAGAAGCTTTGCCAGAACCACCTGTCACTTCTGCCCAGCGATCTCCTGAAACTGAGACAACCGCCACAACTCCTGACACTGACGCCGGGGCTACAAGTAGTGCAGGTGGAGGCTTACGCCACTGGATGTTCCTGAAATCTTACGCCAGTCTGGGCGGGATTCAAGGTGTTGTTGATCATGAGAATGCAAATGCGATGCAGCCAGATGATTCCCACAGCTGCATGTCTGATGGCTCTGGGAAAGCGTCGCCAGAAGCGCCTGTTACTTCTGATCAGGGATCTCCTGAAACAGAGACAACAGTCATCGATTCTGACACGGCTCCCTTGATACCAGACGATGATGAATAGCCCGTCGTCGATCCAGATCCTTCAAACAGAGGAGAGCTTCCGGAAGATAGGTCACCCACAGAGCGGGACTTGTTGATCAACAATAATGATAACTAAACTTCTGACTCGTCTTCATCATGATCCGTACCTTCGTCTTTTTGCCGGGCCCGACGCTCAGAAAGCTTTCGGGCCCCGCGCTTCTTCTGGCGTTTTTTTGAGGCTTTTCGGGATCGCAGATTACGTGCAGATTCGAGCCCCTGCTCGTTTTGGGGGACTTTAGGCTGATATTCATCGCCTCCCTGCTGAGAACCTTCACCCTGATCGCCTGAGCTTTTGTTTGGATTCTCACCATAGTCCAGGGCAGTCGAAGTAGAAGATGGATTGATCTTCATCGGTTGCGCTTCCTTACTCACCTATTGAATGAGTGTATCCTGAAAAATCTTTTACCACCATGAGTGAGTGATTTGCACCACGAATATCGGCTGCCATGTCGCATGAAAAACAGCCATACCCAATCCGGATTTCTTTCCACCCGGAAGTTTCGCTCCCCTCTCACCCTTCAGCAGGTGCCTCTGAGGAGGTATTTAGCAGCCAGCTATTTTCAAAGAGGAGTAAAGGCTCTAGTCTATGCTGTCTATGTTTATTGCACCGGTACCTCTGTCATCCTATGCAACAGAAGCCTATCGTCATTTTTGACTCCGGAGTCGGAGGTCTCAGTATTTACCAGAAAATCAGAGAGAATCTGCCGTTTCTTTCCGTGATTTACTGCTCTGACAGTGAAGGTTTTCCCTATGGCCCAAAACCTGAAAATGATGTGGTCGAACGAACCCTTCATTGCCTGACGCGGCTGGTCGCCAACTTTCAACCAGCCCTCGCCATCATTGCCTGTAATACAGCCAGCACTATTTCTCTGCCCAGAGCCCGCGAGTTGCTCGACATTCCTGTTGTTGGCGTTGTGCCAGCGATCAAGCCAGCCAGCCAGACTTCACAAAAGCGCTGCATCGGTCTTCTGGCCACACCGGGAACCGTTGCGAGAGATTATACCAATCAGCTGATCCATGAGTTTGCGGGAGACTGCGAGGTGATTCGGGTAGGAAGCAGTGAACTGGTGCACCTTGCTGAACAACATATGCGCGGTGAATCAATAAACCTTGATGATTTGAAAAAAATTATTAGACCACTGTTTAATGGTAATAACTGGCCAGACTGTATTGTTTTGGGTTGCACCCATTTCCCACTGGTTCAGGAGCTTCTCGATTCTGTCGTACCAGCCCCGGTTACCTGGGTTGATTCAGGCGAAGCAATCGCCCGCAGAGTCGCCTCTTTGCTGAAGACGCATTATTCCTATCCTGAAGGGCCCCATTATGAAGGGACTGTGGAACATCGCTTCCTTTATACGGGCTCAGACCAATTGGTCACATCATTGCTGCCTGCTCTGAAAGCCATGAACTTTTCAGAAATAGCCTGTCTGGATAACTGACGACAAGTGCCTGACCGGGAATAACCCCGATCAGGCTGACTATCAAAGTTCTCTGGCCTGATAGTAAGCCACTTCTGAAATGTTGTGATACTCCACAGACTGCCTGCGGAATGCATCATAGGATTCATAGATCCTTTTTGCCTGCTCGCTGTTGCTACGAGTCTCAGCCACGACTTCTTCAGAGATGATCTTTAGCTGTTTAAGTACATCATCCGGAAGTTTTTTCAGCTGCACACCGTGCTCTTCAACCAACTGTTTCAGGGCGGCATTATTGCGGGCAGTGTATTCATCAATCATATCCTGATTCACTGCCCGGGCAGCGGTGGTCACAATGGCCTGCAAATCGGCCGGTAACGCATTCCATTTATCCAGATTGACAGTGAACTCAAGCACTGTGCCCGGCTCGTGCCAGCCAGGATAGTAGTAGTATTTTGCGGCTTTATAGAGACCAAATGCCAGATCATTGTAAGGACCTACCCACTCAGTCGCATCAATGGTTCCCGTCTGAAGTGCGGTAAAGATTTCCCCACCCGCTAAATTGACAGGCACCCCGCCCAGACGTTTGAGAACTTCGCCACCCATACCAGGAATGCGCATCTTCAGACCTTTCAGGTCTTCCAGAGAGTTAATCTCCCTGTTGAACCAGCCTGCCATTTGAACCCCGCTGTTACCCCCGGCAAAAGGCTTGAGATTAAAGGGCTTGTAAAGGTCATCCCAGAGTTGCTGACCGCCACCGTAGTGAATCCAGCTGCTGATTTCCTGAGCATTCAACCCATAAGGAACCGTTGCGAAAAACTGAGCGGCAGGCTCTTTTCCTTTCCAGTAATAAGCACCGCTGTGACCCATGTCGGCTGTGCCATTGGAGACTGCGTCGAACACCTCCAGAGGGGGAACCAGTTCACCACCGCCGTATACCTTTAGCGTAAGCCGACCAGCGCTCATCTCATCAACTAATTTGGCAAATCGTTCTGGTCCCATACCCAGACCCGGAAAGTTTTTCGGCCAGGAGGTTACCATTTTCCATTCGTAGGTTGGTTTAACTGACTCGGCTGGCAATGCAGAAGTCGATGTTGCAGAAAATTCCGGCTCACCACAGCCCGAAAGAAATGTCACTGTCGCAGCCAGTCCGATGAATGTAAGAAAGTTACGGCGTCTCATTAAGCTTACCTGTTAATTGTTGTTTTTATTATGTGATCGCAGAGCCTGCCGAAGAAATAGTAGGACGTTATTGAAAACTGTTCAACCCGCCAGTTCTTAAGTCTGCTGTGATCCTGATTCTCGACTACCCTCAATGCCATGGTTTCATTATCCAATAAAGATCAATCAACCGTTTTCAATACACATTGACATATGAAAGGCGATGTTATGCTTAAGAAAAAATTGAGATATTCAGACTACACCCTCATTTTTATGCTGTTATTTGCTTCACCTTATGCCCTTGCTTATCCGCATTTAAGCTCGAGTTCCTTGCTAAATTATCTGGCAACCATGTTGGTTCTCCAATCTACCATTAACCTTCCTGGTAATCATAATACCGGCTTGGTAGACGCCAATAGTTGTGACGGCAGCTGTCAGTTTGAGCCACAGTTGCATGAATATTTTCAAGGCAGCGTTATTCTTTTTGTCAGGGCTGTTCAATCCCCTTGCTCAAAACGCATTTTTGATGAAAAAAAGGAAATTTGGTTTGGGGGTTGGAGTCATGAATATAGTTTTATCGATCCTTTTATGATGAAGGTAGAAAAAAATGGTAGTTTGACTCCGGAAATAGGGTATGACGGAAGGTTTGCTTATTCTGTTAAAGATGATCCGGAAGGCATTAGTCTGAAAATCTTTTTTAAGGATGTACAGCCAGAAGAGGCTGGATTTTACGGCGCTCGCTTCCGTATTGACTCTTGGCCCCCTGTTATGTTCTCGTGCATTCTTGAACTACGACACATTCATCATGGACCATTGCAACCAAATATTAATGTTATCAGGGGCAATGAAGCCAGGTTTCAATATAGATTTAATCCCACTGTTGATAATGAAATACCCTCACTGGATTCGATCCGCTTTGGTCCCCAGCAAAAAAATGGAAGTATTGAAACCTACCTGTATTGGCAGAAAGACAAGGTAGAAAGTACCGCCTATAAAAATGCTGAAAAACAGGTTCCGCTGAATTTTTCCAGTCCGGCAAATACATCGATGACCCTTTCCAATCCGAGAAATATTTCACTGGATCTTTCCGGACTTGGAAACTATACCTTCGCTATTACTCTTCATGGAGTAGATTTAAATGATACTGGTCGGTATCTCTGTGATATAGAAGTGACACGTACTCTGAAGACTTTCCACACGCTAACTGCAGACCTTATTGTCGAGTCAAATCTCTCCGATCCTGATTTTACAGAGCCATCGACCCAAAGCTCATTTACGCAAACGCCTACTTCCTACCCCGGTGATACTAAAAACCGAAAAACAGATCTTACCATTAAACTCAACTTACCGACTGCTACCAATGAACCATTCATCACTCAGGATCTCCTTAAACAGGGCTCTCCTTATCCTGACACCGACCAGAAAAAATCATCGCGAACTTACGGTGAAGGGATTGGGTCAGGGATCGGCATTGGAATCCCCGCAGGGGTGGTGATAACCACTGTAGCGGCTGCGGGTATTTTCTTACTTGTCCGTCATTTAAGAAACAACCAGAAACATTATGGTCTTATTGATAGAGAGTTTGTTCCTTTTAATGATGGTGACATTCTGCTTAACGCAAGATGATCATTAAGACTTGCATAAGTCTTCTCAGTTATAATCACTGAAGTTACGCAGTTGACAGTTCTCATAGCATGCGCCGGTGACTTAACCACCGACGCATTCGATTTCAGCACTTTAAGGAAGAGCTCGACTTCCCACCGTTTCCTGTAGATCGCCATGATATTCTCGGCATCACAGTCAAGATTGCTATAAACCGGATAGAGAATGTCTGTACTTCTTCCATCGTTGTTTTTAAAGACATGACGGTATAGCAGAACGGGGAAACTGAAACCTGCTATCACAAATCTGGCCCACTCCTCCAATTAAGATTAACTAACCAGCTGGTTAATGACTTATCTCAAGCAACTGCTAATGTGATTATTGACATCCTCCCCACCCTAAAGAGGCTGTCGCAAAAGTACGAGGTTTACGTTCATTCGATAAATCTGACTAATGACTGACAAAATATCTGTTCCTCTATAGAGGGGTAAAGGGGTAAAGGGGTAAAGGGGTAAAGGGGTAAAATTATGTTCACGAATAATGAGATACCGAAAACGACACAGCCGTTTGACTATACATCGCTTGCTAAGAATGACTCTTCAGGATCACTCAGCAGTTTTTCCGGTCGTTCTGTAACCCGGCACGAAGTAAATTTTTCCTATTTCCCAAAGCAAAAAGAATCGTGCAACGTAGATTGCCTCAATATCACCCAATTTACGGATCATAAAGCCGTAGTGACTTTTTATTTTGGTGAGAAAACGTTGGGGGATTGGCTTAATATTACAGAATCCTATGGGCCCTCATTTATTGGGCATCATGATGTTCATCATCAGCCGCGCATCCACAAAAAAGACTCTCCATTCGATAGGCACAGTCACGTCCTTATTGAAAGTGATAAGCTCGAAAGCTATGTACAAGAAGTCTCTGAAGAAATAGGCTTGTCTTCAGTCGATATTGCGCAGATTCAGCACTCCACCCGACAGTTTTGCGATAATCCCGGGGAGTCCAGCATCAAGTTTGAAGACGGCAGCTATGCAGAAAATGGGGGTGCCCGTTATTTACCGTAGTTTCGCATTCATACCACAGGTAATAGATGTCCGATCAGACGTAACACTGATGACGGTAGCAAACGACAGCGAAGTGCGTAACTTCAGTTAACCATCTATTGTTGTTCGTGACTGTGGCCTTTTGTTCCGGGAACATCAGGATTCAATTTCATTCGTTTGAGTAAGAAGGTTCCTATGAACAGAAATTTGATCATTTTTGTGCTGCTATTCGCAACGGTCTCCTATGCAGAATTGATCAAAGTAAATCCGGGCAAGTACTTTGACTATTATCATATGCAATACGAGCTAAAATCTGGCGAATACACGGTTAACAAGAACTACGGTTTTAATCAAGGCGGTCAGTTTGAAGTATTAGTGCCTAAAAAATTCTTTCCTATCTCTGCACCTAACTGTAAAAAAAATATCATTATACGAATGCCCGCTTCAGATACTGAAGAGCAAAAAAAGGCATTGTACGAAAAGTTAATGGCGGGAAAATCGGTAGTCGTCACACTGGAACTTAACCCCTATGTCAATATCATCAACGAATCGCCATTAAAATTAGAGTTACAGTATTGTAACGTGTTTTTCAGACAAAAATTGGGCAATTACTACGACAGATTGTGAATTATGCTACGGAAACCTGCAAATAAGTCCTTGCTATTCTGGTCTACCAAAGGACTTATTCACACGTTCTTTATGCTCTCACACTTATAGCGGACTCAGGTTAGCGTAAGCCATCATTAACCATTTTGAGCCTTCCGAATCAAAGTTCACCTGAACCCGAGCCTGACTGCCTTCACCCTCATAGTTCAGGACCACCCCTTCACCAAAGACATCGTGATGAACACGCTGACCCAACGCCAATCCATGGTCAGACTTTTGCACAGAAACCGGACGAGTGATTGATCCACCCAAACGCACTTCCTGCAGCAACTCGCCGGGAATTTCCCGAATAAAGCGGGAAGGGCGGTTCATGGTGTCATTCCCGTAGAGTCTGCGATTCTCTGCGTAGGTGAGGTAGAGCTTTTCCATAGACCGGGTAATCCCGACATAACAGAGTCGTCTTTCTTCCTCCAGATTGCCTTCTTCCAGAGACATCTTATGAGGGAACAGACCTTCTTCCAGACCGGCGAGAAAAACCAGAGGAAACTCCAACCCCTTGGCTGAGTGAAGAGTCATCATCTGAACACTGTCTGTGAACGCGTCAGCCTGATTTTCCCCTGCTTCCAGAGCAGCGTGGGCCAGAAATGCATCCAAAGGCGACATGGGCTCTGTCTCTTCATCCTGATCGATGTCGTCAATATCAAACTCGCTGCACGCGGTGACCAGTTCCTCCAGGTTTTCTACCCTGGCACGACCTTTTTCTCCTTTCTCTTTCTGATGATGATCTATCAGACCAGAGACGGATATTACATGGTCGGCCAATTCCCCCAGCTCCAGATCATCGCCTGAAATACCCAGGCTTTCTATCAGCTCAACAAACGCACCCAGAGAATGGCCGGCTTTGCCACCCATGGCACTGGTCGCAACAACACTTTTGATGGCACCCCATAAACTCAGGCCTTGTGAACGGGCTGTTTCACGGAGTTTTTCAACGGTTTTTTCACCAATGCCACGAGTAGGTATATTAATGACCCTTTCCAGGGAGGTGTCGTCATTGGGTGAGCTGACCAGTCTCAGATAGGCCATAGCATTCTTGATTTCCGCCCGTTCAAAGAACCGCTGACCACCATAAATTCGATAGGGAATGGAAGCCCTGAGCATGGCTTCTTCCAGAATACGGGACTGGGCATTGGAGCGGTATAGTACCGCCATACCACTGCGAGCCATTCCCTGTTCAGAAGCCTCACGAATGCGATCGGTAATAAATCGGGCTTCATCCATCTCGTTAAAACCGGCATAAAGCTGGATGGGCTCTCCCTCATTACCGCTCGTCCAAAGTTCTTTACCCAGCCGGTCCGGGTTATTGGCAATCACCGCATTGGCAGCACGAAGGATGTTGCTGGTAGAGCGGTAGTTCTGTTCAAGACGAATGGTTTCAGCTTTTGGGAAGTCTTTTGAGAATTGTCGTATGTTTTCAATACGGGCACCACGCCAGCCATAGATTGACTGATCGTCATCACCGACGATCATCATTTTGTCCTGATCACCAGTCAATATCCTTAACCAGGCGTACTGAATGGCGTTAGTATCCTGAAACTCGTCCACCAGCACATAACGGAATCGCTCTTGATAGTGCTGAAGAATATCCGATCTTTTCAGCCAGAGTTCATGTGAGCGTAAGAGCAGCTCACCAAAATCAACAACTCCTGTCTGGTTACAGTAGTCTTGGTAAGCCCGATAAACATCCAGCATGGTTCTGTCAAAAGGATCATAGCCAGGTTCGATGTAGTCAGGCCTCAGCCCCTCATCTTTCTTACTATTGATGTACCACTGGGCCTGCCGGGGGGGCCACTTCTGTTCGTCCAGATTCATGGCCTTCATCAGACGTTTTATCACCCTGAGCTGATCATCGCTGTCGAGTATCTGAAAGTTTTCGGGCAGGCCTGCATCCTTATAGTGAGCTCTCAACAACCGGTGAGCCAGTCCATGGAAAGTCCCTACCCACATGCCTCGCGGAGGAATCCCTAGCAGCTCTTCGATTCGGCTTCGCATTTCTGCGGCCGCCTTATTGGTAAAAGTCACCGCCATGACAGAGTAGGGCGACATGCCTTCAGCCTGAATCAACCAGGCAATACGGTGCACGAGTACCCGGGTTTTACCACTGCCAGCACCTGCCAGAACCAGCAGTGAACCCGGAGGGCTTGTGACCGCCTGTCGCTGGGCATCGTTCAGGGAGTCAATGATAGGGGTTACATCCATAGATGGCATTCTTTCCAGCTAGATAAACACTATGCAGCCCGGCGGCTCAATCCGAAACCAGAGCTGTTAAGGAATTGTACAGGTTTTTAGCAAAATCGTCGTAAACTCTCATTTGGACGGTGGTTTACAACCATTCTGCTAAAAATCTATTTTGTAGGATATATCTCACATACTTTGTCGTGTTTTTCTCTTGTTCTTCTCAAGCATTTTTCATAACTTCGTAACTGTCAGAAAGCATCATAAAAAAGAATAAAAAACAAAGGGGTGCCATCATGGCTAACAAAGATACACAGCTCAAGAAAGATTATCTTCAGGAAGAAGAAATTATTCGAGACGATCTGCCTAACAAAGGTTCAAAACGTGCACTGCAGATTCGAAGAGCCCTGGAAGACAGGCAAGAAACCAAAAAACTCAGCTCCTTCTTTGGCGACAGCTATTGGGGCGATGTTTGACCATCGATTTTTCAGCCCCTTATCAAGGAAGGTGTTGTAAAGGGGCTGAGACTTTCCTAACCATTGTAGTGTTTACTTTCTTCCGCTTTCCCTAAGGCAATTCTGATATCACCCAACTTTCTCCCAATGGTGTATTCTGGCGGTTTCATCTCCATTGAACTGGTAATCCATACTGGCTGTTTAATATGAAAACAATGACCTTCTTCAGTCGTTAGCTTATAAGAGGGAAAAGCCAACACAAACTTTAACTGCAAACGACCATCTTCGTGCCTATGTATTTGTGTTTCACACTTCCTTTCCTGTGGAGCAATAACACGATGCACGCCCAGTTTTTCTTGAACCATAACACTCAAGGTATTGACCAATGGGTTGTATGGGCTTTGACTCACCATATCCGTCAGGACACCTTTCAGTGCTTCGGGTTAAAAAAGTTCGCAATAATCTATTATAATCTAAAGCTATCTAATATAATCTCAAGAATGGATAAGAGATTAGTGAAGATAGGTGAGGCAGCTCGTTTACTTGGTACAGACCCAGTAACACTACGAAAATGGGA
>NZ_JAGRPU010000036.1 GCF_024606225.1 Endozoicomonas sp. ISHI1
AACCTTGATAATTATGGTCGAGACACGTTACAGCTCGACGTTAAACCCTACGCAAGAGTGGAGTTAGACACGATTCGTCGTGCATCCACGGTGACGGCGTAGATAAGTCTACATAATTACAGATTATATTAGATTTTTAGTAGCGGTATTAGCGGTTGGATGAGGAGGTCATTACGTGCAGTGAATGATTATATTGGATAATTTAATGTTTTGAATTATTTTAGTTTGTTACATCTCGCAATAAAATAAGCATGAGGCATAACAAAAAAAGAGCAAATTGCTGATGTATGAAATAATGGAAAGCCAATTGGCTCGCATAAAACAATCCGGCGAATACAGAATATTTACGGACATCAATCGCATTGGAGGCAATTACCCTTGCGTGAGCCAGAGTGAACAAGGGTTGTAAACATGGATAATTACACGCTTTCACAGATCTTGGTATCCATCGCTATTGTGTTTGACCTGTTGTCTTTTCAGTTCAAAATACGCAAACAGGTGGTGTTGTGCCTGTTTATTGCGGGAGCGTTGATTGCGACGCACTTTTACTTACTCAATGCTTTCACAGCGGCCGTGGTTATGACGATTGCGTCAATACGCTATCTGACCAGTTGCTTTACGTCTCGGCCCGGGGTAAGAAACCTGTTTTTGATTATCAATGTTGTGACACTCTTTGTTACCTACGAGTCTTTCATCAGTCTCGTGGCGTTCGTCGGCTCCTGCCTGCAAACGATAGGCGCATTCAGTAAAGACGATCGTGAGATGAGACTGATCATGATGGTGGGGGCGGTAGTTTGGTTGAGCCACAACGTTCTTGTCCTTTCCCCGATGGCCGTCGTCATGGAAGTGCTGTTCCTGCTCAGTAACATCGTGGCCTACCTAAGGTTCTACAACAGGAGTCCAATAGTGACAAAGTCCGAGTACTGAGCTTTACCTCTGTTTCATTCCAGTCAATGAACAGACACCTGGCTCCCATCGCTTAAGCACCTCATTGAGGTGCTCTCTGAAGTGGTGTGTCATATGTGACTACTGACACCAAATGTTCCGTTTGCTTTTTTGCTCTGGGTCAATAACGGGTTAATCTCCTTACGAAACCTTCACAACACAGTTGAACTGGTGCATTGTGACCGGTTACATTTCGTCCCAAACCATACGCTGCCCATCAAGAGTCTGTCTTTTTGAGTTCCACGGGGTTTTGATTAAGGTTTGTGCAGTGACGTTAAAATCTAAGGGGTAACTATTTTGAACATTCTTGGCTATATGCAGAGATTGGGTAAGGCATTAATGCTGCCCATCGCCACTCTGCCTATTGCGGCAATTCTGCTGCGTCTGGGGCAGCCTGACCTGCTGGATATTGCCTTTGTCGCAGAAGCGGGTAACGCGATCTTCAGTAACCTGCCTTTGCTGTTTGCGATGGGTATTGCTGCCGGACTGTCAAAGGACGATGCCGGTGCTGCGGTGCTGGCGGGTGCAGTGGGTTATTTTGTACTGACTGCCGGGGCCAAGACCATCAATGCTGACATTGATATGTCATTCTTTGGCGGCATTATCGCCGGTATCATTGCCGGTCACAGTTACAATCGTTTTCATGCGGTAGCTCTGCCACCTTACCTGGCGTTCTTCGGCGGCAAACGTCTGGTTCCGATCATGACCGGTCTGATTGCCCTGGCTGTCTCTGTAGTAGCAGGTTATGTATGGCCAGTCATCCAGTCTGCCATTGATGCATTTGCTAATGGAATTTCTGAGTCTGGGCCTATTGGGCAGTTTGCTTACGGGGTGCTGAACCGTGGCCTGATTCCGGTAGGTCTGCACCATGTTGTGAACTCTGTTTTCTGGTTTGGCTTCGGTGAATTCACCAATGCTGCCGGTGAGGTAGTAACGGGTGATTTGCCTCGTTTCTTTGCCGGTGACCCCACTGCCGGTACTTTCATGGCGGGCTTCTATCCGGTCATGATGTTCGGTTTGCCTGCTGCTGCGCTGGCTATGTATCTGGCGGCACCTAGAGAAAATCGTGCCCGTGTGGGTGGTGTTCTGCTGTCTGTCGGTGCAACTGCCTTTCTGACCGGTGTCACTGAGCCTCTGGAGTTCATGTTCGTATTCCTGGCGCCAGGCCTCTACGCTGTTCACGCAGTGCTGACCGGACTGTCTCTGGTGGTCACCAACATGTTTGGTGTTCTGCATGGCTTTGGCTTCTCTGCAGGTGCGCTGGATATGGCTCTGAACTGGGGGCTGGCTACCAAGCCTGTGACACTGGTGTTCATTGGTCTGGCCTTCTCTGTTATCTACTTCTGTGTGTTCTACTTCGCCATCAGGGCTTTCAACCTTAAGACCCCGGGCCGTGAAGATGAGGAGCCGGAGGCAGTAACATCTTCTGGAGCAGTCAGTGGCTCAGAGCGTGCTCTGCGTTATATTGAACTACTGGGTGGAGAGGACAATCTGACCTCTGTTGAAGCCTGTATCACCCGTCTGCGCCTGACTCTGGCCAACCGTGACCTGATCAATGAAGCCGGTCTGAAAGCCTTGGGTGCCAAAGGGGTGGTGAAGCTTGGCGAAAATAACCTGCAGGTGATTCTCGGGCCTCAGGCTGAAATCATTGCGGGTGAAATAAACGCTAAAATGCTGCGCTAGCAGCCTGTCGGACTTAAGGCTGTCCTACTGCGGTTGCAATAAATTGGTCTAAAAATTCCTGCTTCTTCGTCAAATAGCTCGCTATTCTCCTCAGAAACAGAAATTTTTATCCTCAATTTCTTGCAATCCTCGCTACGGACGCTTAAGTCCGACAGGCTGCTAGGAGCCTGACCGAGAATAGTCTGCCCTACTGCGGCGGCAGCAAATTGGTCTGAAAATCCGCTTTTGTTCGTCAAATAGCTCGCTATTCTCCTCACAAAACCGAATTTTCATCCTCAATTTTCTACCGTCCTCGCTACGGGCGCTATTCTCGGTCAGGCTCCTAGTAGGTGGTGCGCTAAAAATAGCCGTTTTGCCCTGGCTCAAAGAAGGTTTTGATTTTTCTTGCCTGCGAAGCAGTTTAGTGGAAAATCCTGATACCGTTTTGGTTGAGGCTGGCTGATTCTTGGGTCATGGCGTGGAGTTTACTTAGGCTTAGCACCACTGGCTGAACGAATCAATATGTCTTGTCGGCTTTTGTTCTGCTCAAGTTACAGAGAGACCGAATATGTTTAAGAAAGATGTTGTAATTACTGCTGAGAATGGCCTTCATACTCGTCCGGCTGCTCAGTTTGTCAAAGAAGCCAAGACCTTCGAGTGTGACATTAAGCTGGAAGCTGGTGGCAAGCAGGCCAGTGCCAAGAGTTTGTTCAAACTGCAGACCCTGGGTCTGACTCAAGGCTCAACAGTGACCATCATCGGCGAAGGTGACGGAGCTGAGAAGGCTGTACAACACCTGGCAGAGTTTATCGTTACATTGAAGTAAGCTTTATGCTGGCCCGGCCTCTACGGCCGGGTTGTCTTTCGGAATAAATCAGTTGTCAATCAGGATGATTAAGTCGTTCACTGACGAAATATTTTCTGGTGCAAAAATGCCTGTAATACTAAAACGGTTACGGGTATCCTCTAAGAAGTATCACGTACCGGGTGTGTTTGAACAAATGCATCGGGACGATGTCATCCATAAGACATGAATGAAACGTGTTTTCGGGTATGTTTGATGGATAACAAGCGGGTAACGCGCACTGGTGAGTGTAGGTTGTCAGGTGTTGTTAACTGCTGAAATATGCTGGGTTTCTCCTTCAGATTGCCGTCTGTAGAGAGAAATCCGGCTGTTTGTGCACCCTTGTGTGTGCACAACGACCCATCAGGAAAGATTTACTGGGGGGGCGATGTTTTCAAGTGTGCGACTTTGTGTGTCTTGATGAGCGTATTTGTAACGTCGTTCCAATCCTGTGTCAACCCCTGATGGCCTAATATGGATAACTTTTGTTGTACTCCCTGAATAAAAGTGTCCTTTGGTGTGACTGTTTGTTGGGCAGGGTTATTAGTTCTGTCGATTGTTGAAAAAAACTGTGAGCCCTTGTAAGACAAGGGGTTTAGGTATTTTCACGAAGCTGAATTTACACCGGAAATCCTATCTACTAATCGAAGTAGCGGGTTATCCCGCTGTGACTAAGGGTATTGGAGACGTCATGATCAAAATCGCAATCAATGGCTATGGTCGTATCGGTCGCAACGTTCTGCGTGCGCTCTATGAAGCAGGTCGTCGTGAAGAATTCCAGATTGTTGCTATCAACGACCTGGGTGATGCGAAAATCAATACTCACCTGACCAGGTACGATACCGTACACGGTCGTTTCGACGCTCAAGTTGAAGAAGGTGAAGGTGCACTGTTTGTCAACGGTGACGAAATCAAGACATTCTCTGAACGTGATCCCTCTAATCTGCCCTGGGCTGCTCTGGGTGTTGACGTTGTTTTTGAATGCACCGGTGTTTTCCGTTCCAGGGAAGCTTGCAAACCTCACCTGAATGCCGGCGCGAAGAAAGTCATCATCTCTGCTCCTGGCAAGGAAGTGGACGCCACCATCGTTTATGGTGTTAACCATGACACCCTGACTGCAGACATGACCGTTATTTCTAACGCTTCATGCACTACCAACTGTCTGGCACCCATTGCCAAACCACTGAACGATGCTTTGGGTATTGAAAAAGGTCTGATGACCACTATTCATGCCTACACCAATGACCAGCGTCTCAGCGACGTATACCACAGCGACCTGTATCGTGCCCGAGCGGCTGCACAGAACATGATCCCGACTGCTACCGGTGCCGCTGCCGCTGTTGGTCTGGTGGTTCCTGAGCTGAAAGGCAAGTTTGATGGAATGGCGGTTCGCGTCCCTACCATCAACGTATCTCTGGTAGATCTGAGTTTTGTCGCCAGTCGTGACACTTCCAAAGAAGAAGTCAACGAAATCATTGCTAATGCAGCCAAGTCTTCCGATGCGATGGGCAAGGTACTGCACGTGAATTACGAGCCTCTGGTTTCCATGGACTTCAACCACAGTCCATTCTCTTCCAGCTTTGATGCCACCCAGACTCGCGTACAAGGTAACTTGGTGAAGGTGATGTCCTGGTACGACAACGAGTGGGGCTTCTCCAACCGTATGCTGGACACAGCTAAAGCTCTGCTGAGTGCCTGAGTTCAGGTGATTGAAAAGCCTCGGTGATGTGAGGCTTTTCAGATTGATGCCGATGCTCTCATAGCAGGGCGTTGGATGTCCGGGACTAAACAGCAAAAAGAAGAAGGTGTATATGAAGCTGGCTGAGGATTAAACACTCAAGCCATCTTCCGGATGTCGGGAAATTGGCATGCCATCTATAATGGGTTCAGATTGGCATGCTGGCATTTCAGGTACACACTCTCCTTTTTGTTGCTTTATCAAGATTGAACAGATGCAGGAACAAAGGCAGGTGTTTTTATTGATTACCCGTCAAATGTTTCTCACTTGAAAATTGTTATCAAACTGCCGTATGGCATTTATGCCCCGGTCGACTCTCCCTTCAGGCAGTTTTATCGTGCTGGGTCGGTTCGTGGCGAATTCGCGAGAGGATATCATGCTCAGACGCACAAAAATCGTTGCCACACTCGGACCTGCCACAGAGTCCGAAGAACAGCTCACCAAGTTGATTGAAGCCGGTGTCAACGTTGTTCGACTGAATTTCTCTCACGGTGACGCTGATGATCACCGTGTCCGTGCAGAGCGCATTCGCAGTATTGCTGCCCGTCTGGGTCGCAGTGTTGCGATTCTCGGTGACCTGCAGGGGCCCAAAATTCGTATCGGGCGTTTCCAGAATGGCAAGATCTTCCTGCCGGACGATGCGGAATTTGTTCTGGATGCCGAACTGCCCATCGATGCCGGTGATGAAACCCAGGTCGGTCTTGCCTACAAAAATCTGCCAAATGACTGCAAGGTAGGTGATGTACTGCTGTTGGACGATGGCCGTCTGAGCCTGCAGGTTAAGACTATTAAGGGTTCACGCATCGTAACCACCACTCTGGATGGTGGTGAGCTGTCCAACAATAAGGGTATCAACCTGGCCGGTGGTGGTCTGTCTGCCGATGCCCTGACCGTGAAAGATAAGGAAGACATCAAGCTGGCCGCTTCTCTGGGTGTCGATTTCCTGGCAGTGTCTTTTGTGCGCAGTGCGGCTGATGTCGAGCAAGCTCGCAAGCTGCTGGGTGAAGCCGGTGGTACAGCTGCCATTCTGTCGAAGATTGAGCGTGCAGAAGTGGTTCAAAGCTTTGAATTGCTGGAAGAAGTGATCAGGGCCTCTGATGCGGTGATGGTTGCTCGTGGTGACCTGGGTGTGGAAATCGGCGACGCTGAGTTGATTGGTGTTCAGAAGCAGATGATCAACGTTGCCCGTCGCCTGAACCGTCCTGTCATTACAGCCACACAGATGATGGAGTCCATGATTCACAACACTCAGCCAACCCGTGCTGAAGTGTTTGACGTGGCTAACGCCGTTCTGGATGGCACCGACGCTGTCATGTTGTCCGGTGAAACGGCTACAGGCAAGCGTCCACATGAAGTCGTCAAGGCTATGGCCCGTATCTGTCAGGGTGCTGAAAAACATCCTGAAATGATTTCCGGAAGCAGCCTGGACAAGGCCTATGCCGGTGAAACCGATGCAGCCATTGCGCTGGCAGCCATGCACGCGGCAAACCGTCTGGAAGGTGTAAAAGCGATTGTTTGTCTGACCAAAACCGGTGCGACTCCTCTGTGGATGTCCCGTGTTAACACCAGCCTGCCTATTTTTGCCCTGACCCGCTACAAAACTACTGAGCGTCGCGTTGCACTGTACAGGGGTGTTGAGTCAGTCGCTTTTGATAGTGGCAGCCAATACGGCCCCGAAGTCAATCAGCGTGCTATTGCCGAACTGAAAGATCGTGGCCTGCTGGAATCCGGTGACCGTATTATTCTGACCAAGGGTGAGTCCTGTGAAGTTGAAGGCGGCACCAACACCATGCAGATTGTTACTGTGAAATAATTTCAGTCAATACGGGCATGTTGACTGGGCAGCATGCCTGATGCATTCCCTGACGGGATTTAGGAGACGAGCAGATCATGGCAGAACTAAAAAAAATTGGTGTGCTTACCTCAGGTGGTGATGCCCCGGGCATGAACGCCGCCATCCGTTCCGTAGTGCGCAGCTGTATCTTTTACGGGGTTGAGCCGGTAGCTATTCATGAAGGTTATAAAGGTTTGATTAATAACGACCTGGAAGTAATGAACGCGCGCTCAGTGGCCAATATTATCAATCAGGGTGGGACTTTCCTGAAGTCTGCCCGCTGTCAGGAATTCCGTGCTCCGGAGGGGCGGGCTGCTGCTTATAAAAATGCCCGGGCTGCCGGGCTGGATGGACTGGTTGTTATAGGTGGTGACGGTTCCTTCACCGGGGCCATGCTGCTGGAAAAGGAACATGGTCTTTCCTGTATTGGTGTTCCCGGCACCATTGACAACGATATCTTCGGAACCGATTTCACCATTGGTTATGACACTGCCTTGAATACCGTGGTAGAGGCGATTGACAAGATTCGCGATACTGCAACCTCTCATAATCGTCTGTTTCTGATCGAAGTAATGGGTCGGGATGCAGGCTTTATTGCATTAAATGCCGGTATCGCCGCTGGTGCAGAAGAGATTTTGATTCCAGAAGATCAAAAGTCTGTGGATCAATTGATGAGCTCTCTTGAGCAAAGTGGCAGAGCCGGGAAAACATCCAGTATCGTAGTGGTTTCAGAAGGTGATAAATCCGGTGGTGTCTTTGAACTGTCCCGGGCTGTGGAAGAAAACTTCCCGACTTATGAAGTCAAAGTAACTGTGCTCGGTCATATTCAGCGTGGTGGCAAGCCCAGCTGTTATGACCGCGTTCTGGCCAGTCGCCTTGGAGTGGCTTCTGTGGAAGCTCTGCGTGAAGGTGTCAGTGGTGTGATGGTGGGTGTTCGTGACCAAAAAATTGTCCATACCCCTCTGGAAAAAGCCATCAGTAAGCACAATGCGATTGATGGTCATCTGCTAAAAGTAGCGGATATCGTCACCGTATAGATGGTCTCTAACTGCTGTTGTTTGTCGCTTCAGCTGTTAATCTGGAAAGGAATCGGGAGCTTCAGTCGGGTCAACTGGCCAGATTAATCAAGGGCTCCTAAAATAAACGCGTCCGAAGTAGAAGGTGAAAGCGATGGGCCTTTTTGACTCTCTGAAGAAAAGCATTGGGCTAAGCGCCGATCAGGGAACGGTGATCAAGGCACCGCTGACCGGTGACATTGTGCCGATTGAAGAAGTACCTGATCCTGTTTTTGCCGACAAGGTGGTGGGTGATGGCATCGCAATTGATCCTACTGGCAACGTGATGGTAGCGCCCTGTGATGGTGAGATTGGCAAAATCTTTGAAACCAATCACGCCTTCAGCATGGAGACGCCCACCGGGGTTGAGCTGTTTGTTCATTTTGGTATCGATACCGTCGAGCTAAAGGGCGAGGGCTTCAAGCGTATTGCCAGCGAGGGCCAGCAAGTCAAGGCTGGAGATCCGGTCATTGAAGTGGATCTGGACTTTCTGAAGGAGAAAGCCAAGAGTGTGATTACACCCGTTGTGATCTCCAACATGGACGATGTCGCCTCTCTGGAAAAATCTTCGGGCTCTGTTGTCCAGGGCAATGACAACCTGCTGGTTGTCAAAATGAAGTAGTTGTTTCAAACAGGCTGTTATTTTCGGACTTGACATCCTCCCCGCCCTAAGGAGGGTGTCGCAAAGTACGGGGTTTTGCGCTTGTTCGATAATGTCTGTCAGTACCTTGAAGCCGACACACCAGCGGCTTCCAAAATCCCCAACTTCACCTTAAAGCCTTTCAGCGTTTCCTGACGGTCAGAATACCTGACCGACACGTTAGTGACGACCTTTCTTCCTTATTCTATTCTGTCCGCGATTGAACCCTCTGGAAAACTCGTGGTCTCAATTAAAAGACAGGTATGAGTTAGAAATGCAATTCTGCGCCTTTTAAAGCAATGTGTTGTGAGCTCCTGTCATCACTGTATTCCCATAACAAAAAAACTGTGCGATTAGACTAAAGGAGGTGTATATGAAAGGAGTTGTGTCGCTTTTAGTGCTGGTGGTTACCGGCTTCCTGCTGCTGATTTTTTCATTCCAAGAGGTACCTGTGAGCCCGAAAGAAGATCGGGAGGCTGAGAACTTGCAGGTTGTTATTGACGAGTTGGACTCTGTCAGAAGAGAGACTGTGTCCCGATATCTGGACGGAGACTCTCTGTTAGGCGGGAGCAGTTACGAGTCTTATGCCCAGGCCCGCGAGGCTCGCTTGAACCGTATGACCCATCAGGAATTGGTGGCAGAACTCAAGCGTATGGAAGCCGAGCATATCAGGCAGGCTGCGCGCCTTCCTGATATCGTTCTTCCACCGGAGGAAGAATCCGCTCGGGGGGAAGAGGCATGGGGCCTGGATGACACCGTTAGAAAAAGCTCAGGCACCGGGTGTATGGGAGCAAGATCAGCCTACTCATCTTATATGTCATCTTATTATGATGACCTTATCAGGTATCAGTCACAGGGTTGTTTTGATAATTTTTCTCATTCTGTACCTTATTTCTTTATGGACCCAACCCATGAGGAATACACTGTTACCATGCCTGCAGCGATTAGCGATGATGAGCCTGAAAGCTTCACGGTCAGGGTCAGTCCGGGCAAAATGGAAATGCTGAAGCAAAAGCAGAAGCTGGACAAGATGCTGATTGATGATGTGCTCAGAATGACGGGTGAATTGCCCTGATTGATGGTTTAATAAGTAGTTAGTGTCGTTTTTTTAAAGGTGGGTCTGGTTCAAGGTTGCCAGATTTCTCTCAAATCTCCCCGTTATCGCCTGAAGATCATTTCAGTTTCGTGAGATTTTATTTGTAAAGACTGTGTTTTCCTGAGCGATCTGTGACAATCTGGTTATTATTGTCAGAGTTGTCCTGTCTATGTCATCGCTGACGTTCAGCGGCAGGCCATCTATAAAAGACATTTAATGCTATTTTTTTAGCGCTAGCAGCATCAGGAGTCACACATTGCCAATCCCTGTCGAGATCTGCGTCAACAGTCTGAATCCAGACTATGTTTACCGCTCTGTTGCAGCGGCCTGCAAGGGTGGCGCTGCACGTATAGAGTTGTGTGGTGATATGTCCTTAGGAGGTACCACTCCCACAATAGAAGCTCTCGAAGCTGCCCGGGAAGCCTTTCAGGATCGTTGTGGTTTACAGTGCATGATCCGCCCCCGGGGTGGCGATTTTTCATTCGGTACCGAAGAAATTTTGCTTATGGAACGGCAGATCTGTGATGCCGCCAAAGCGCGTGCTGATGGTGTCGTCATAGGTGCTCTTGCACTTCCCGGCAATACCATTAATCGTGATGTACTGGGGCGACTGGTCGACACCGCCAAGACCCGTAATCTGTCCGTGACGTTTCACCGTGCACTGGATGCTACACCCAACGTGTTTGAGAGTCTGGATATACTGATTCAATACGGTGTGGATCGTATTCTGAGCAGTGGTACAACCTGGAGTTCTGCTGACGGCGCTTTTGAAGGCGTGAGGATGCTCGAGCAACTGATGTTGAAAGCCGAAAACAGGTTGGAGCTGGTCGTCGGTGGTGGGGTTGGTCCGGACAACGCCGGGAAGATTCTTCAACAACTACCCGTAGAAATTCATTCGACCAGCATTCATGCGTACAGCAGTGTTCTTGATGAGGGAGAAGTATCGGTTGAGAGAGTGCGTTCCCTCTGTACAGCAGTAGAGTCTTTTCAGTAACCCGGTTTACATGGATTGAATGACTTCTTCCATCTCGGTTCGGATGTTGTCGGATTGAGTGCCAAAGATGGCCTGCATATTCTGACCCACCACGACAACAGCCGTGGCTCCCAGTTGTTTAATGGCTTCCTGGTCAACGTCGTCAGGGTTGTTAACCGTGACTCTCAAACGAGTGATACAGGCATCCAGATTCTTAATGTTTCCCTTGCCGCCAAAAGCCAGAATAAGGTCTCTCGCCAGGGCGCTGGATGGAACCACTTTGGCTGAAAGTTCAGCTTCAACTTCACGTCCGGGTGTTTTGAGGTCCAGCAGGGTAATCATGACCCTGAAGATCACATAATAGAGAACTGCATAGACCAGACCCAGGGCAATAATCCAGAGGGGCTTGGTGGCAATGCCGAAGTAAAGGAGATAATCGATCAGGCCGTTGGAAAATGACATGGCCATCTTAATATCAAGATAGTTGGTGATGGCATAAGCCAGTCCGGCCAGCAGGGCATGAATGCCATAAAGTACCGGGGCGACAAAAAGGAATGAAAACTCTATGGGCTCTGTAATGCCTGTGAGCAATGAAGTGAGAGCCGCTGACAGCATTAGGCCACCGACTTTTTGTTTGTTCTCTGGCCTGGCGCAATGCCAGATGGCAATGGCCGCAGCAGGCAAGCCAAACATTTTGAAAAGGTAGCCACCAGCCAGGAATCCGGCAGTGGGATCACCGGCAAAAAAACGTGCAATGTCGCCTCTAAAGACATTACCTGATGGATCAATGAATTCACCCATCTCCATCTGGAAGGGCACATTCCAGATATGATGCAGGCCAAACGGAATCAGGGCACGTTCAACCACACCATAAACAAAGCCTGCCATGACCGGGTTTTCAGTCACCGACCATTGTGAAAAGGCGTCAATAGCACCCTGAATAGGGGGCCAGATAAAGCTCAGCAGGATGCCGAGAAAGACAGCCCCGATGGCGGTGACAATGGGAACAAAGCGCTTTCCTGCAAAGAAGCCCAGATAATCCGGAAGTTTGATCTTGTAATAGCGATTGAACATCCAAGAGGCCATGATACCGACAATAATTCCACCGAAAACACCGGTATCAATCGTATCTATGCCCATAATAGAACTGGGTTCTACTCCGAGCTCTGCGGCCATGACACCCATGGTTCCCAGCATGACCACGAAGCCTACAGTTGCCGCCACTGAGGAAACACCGTCATTATCAGTAAGGCCAATGGCAGTACCAATAGCAAAGATAATGGGCAGGTTTCCGAAGACCATGCCACCCGCCTGGGCCATGATGCTGGAGACGAGATCTGGAATAAAATCGAAGCCGGCACTGCCTACGCCCAGCAGTATTCCCGCAACAGGCAGAACGGCTACAGGCAGCATCAACGCCCGACCTATCTGCTGAAGTGTGCCGAATGCAGATTTGACCATTGGAGAGACTCCGGGGGAGAAGATTCTAATCTGAGAGCAAGCTGAAGATGGGTAAACTTATGGAAGAATAGACCAAACGGCCGTGAGCGTAGAAATAACATTTACTTCCATGGGCGTGTTGACGGCCAGAGTATCTCCAGCTCCCTCCGGGAAGCAAAAGCTACGCATGATCCGCCATTCATTACGGCGATTCATTCATCCTGATGCAGGTGAGATCTTTTTGTCCGGCATCCTTTGTGACGAGTTGCTTTACTGCCTGATCAGACGCCTGTCATCCTGCCCGGCCCGGTCACTACTGCGCCAGGGGTTAATATCCAGTCCTCCCCGGCGTACATAGCGAGCATAGACGGTCAGAGATTCCATTTCGAAACGGGCCCGGATCTCTGTGAAAACTCTTTCCACACACTGCTCATGAAATTCCTGATGCCCCCGGAATGAACAGATAAACCTCAAAAACGACTCATGACTAATGGCTTCACCTTTATATTGGACGACCACGGTACCCCAATCTGGTTGCCCGGTAACTGGACAGTTGGACTTCAGCAAATGAGAGTGGATGGTTTCTTCCCGGGTGCCTTCAGCCTTTTGCAAGAGGTCAGGCTTATAGTCATAGCAATCAATGGCCACATCCAGCTGATCTACGCCAATACCGGGAGCCGGTTTGAATCCGAAAACTTCCATTTCGGCAATCGTCATCAGCTTTACGCTAACCGGTGCACCTGCCGCTTGACTGAGATCCTTTTCCATTAGCGCCTGAACCTGAGACACAGAGTCAAACTGAGTCTGGTTGAATGAATTCAGGTAAAGCTTGAAGGACTTTGATTCAATGAGACAGGGCGAATGGCACGGCAACTCAAAACGACCCACCATTGCCAACGGCTTACCCTTTTTATTGAGCCATGACAGTTCATAGCCATGCCAGACATCACTGCCAACGAAAGGGAGATTTTCCGGGTCCAGCCCCAACTCCAGCTGCTTATCCTTACGGGGAATGGGAAACAAAAGTTCCGGATTATACTCCGCCTGGTACTCACTGTTTTTCCCCAGTGGGGAGGCATTCACTAATTCACTCATAATTTCACACTCTGACTCAACTCTTTCTGCCCCATAACCCGGCCAGTTCTGCACTCTCCACATTCAGTTTCGCAGGCCTTTGCCCACTCGCAGGAGATGAAGGGCCCATGTGGCCATGATAACGATAGCCAGAACCATCACAACAAAAGCCCAGCCAGTGCTGATACCGCTGTCCTGCCCGAGGATTCCATAACGGAAGGCATTCACCTGATAGAGGATAGGGTTCAACAGTGAGATGGAGCGGAATGGCTCGGGAAGAACGTCTACTGAGTAGAAAACCCCTCCCAGGTAAGTAAGTGGAGTTAATACAAATGTCGGGATGATGGCGACATCGTCAAATTTTCTGGCAAACACTGCATTGATGAAACCACCCAATGCAAAAAGAGTTGCAGTCAGAAAAACGGCCAGCAGGGTAATAAGAATATGATGAACCTGAAGCTCCACAAAGAAGGCTCCCAGCAGCATAACCAGAACACCAACATAGAGCCCCCTGACAACACCGCCCATAGTGTACCCGGCCAGAATCACCCAGTTCGGTACCGGTGACACCAGCAACTCTTCAACACTCTTCTGAAACTTGTTGCTGAAAAAGCTGGAAGCCACATTACTGAAGCTGTTGGTAATCACCGCCATCATAACCAGACCCGGTACGACAAAGGTCATATAATCAAAGCCACCCATTTCGCCCACTCTGGAGCCAATCACGGCACCAAAAATAACGAAATACAGAGACATGGTGATCGCTGGCGGCAATAGGGTCTGTGGCCAAATGCGCATGAAACGACGAATTTCTTTACTGAAGATCGTATTAAACGCGACCAGGTTATACTTCCACTCACTCACCGTGCGCTTCCCCCTTCTCAGCTGCACTGCCTTTAGTTTGTCCCGAAGAGTCAGCTCCCGAAGCGTCTGTCGCCGAGGCATCAGAAGTTAAATTGACAAACAGCTCTTCAAGCCGGTTGGACTTGTTTCTCATACTGGCTACTTCAATACGACATTCACTCAGCTGCCTGAACAGGTCATTCACTCCCTGATGCTTGCCAACCTCAACTTCAATGCTACGGTTATCCAACATCTTGACGGTATAACCTGCAAAGGTAGGCAGATATTCAATCGGCTTTTTCAGATCCAGCACAAAGCTCTCTTGTTGAAGCTTGCCCAACAAAGCCTTGGTACTGGTGTTCTCGACAATCTTGCCACTATCGATAATGCCAATATTGCGGCAGAGCTGCTCAGCCTCTTCGAGATAATGAGTGGTCAGGATAATCGTGGTGCCCTGCCCATTGATGTCCCTGAGGAAGTCCCAGAGAGAGCGACGAAGCTCAATATCAACACCGGCGGTCGGTTCATCAAGAATCAGTAGTCTGGGCTGGTGAATCAGGGCTCTGACAATCATCAAACGGCGCTTCATACCGCCGGACAACATTCTTGAGACATTGTGTCGTTTATCCCACAGGCCCAACTGCTTGAGATACTTCTCAGAGCGCTGGCGGGCTTCTTTTGCTGGTATGCCATAGTAACCGGCTTGCGTCACAATGATATCTTCAACTTTTTCAAACTGGTTGAAGTTGAATTCCTGGGGAACGACTCCCAGCATCCGCTTGGCCCTGACAAGATCAGTATCAATGTCGTGCCCGAATATTGAAACCTTGCCAGAAGTCTTTCGAACCAGTGATGAAATAATACCGATAGAGGTTGATTTGCCGGCACCATTGGGTCCCAGCAGGGCGTAAAAATCGCCTTCTTCAACCGAGAGATCAATCCCTTTCAGGGCTTGAAATCCATTGTCGTATTGTTTTCTTAGATTCTGTATTTTCAGTGCCTGAGGCATGTTTTTATAGTCCGTGTTATGCAGAGCTTCTTCTCCATCAAAGCCTTTGCATAGTGTCACTCTTGCTTTTACCCTGCTTTCTCTCATCCATCCAGTGAAATCAAACAGAGGCGATTACTCATGGCAGTTACTTTGAACGTTTTTCCGTCATCAGGAAATAGAAAAATATCCTGCTGCTTATGGCTGTCACTACTTATTGATGTATTGATCTGTAGAGCTTCACTCTCTGCAACGCTGTGGCATAGTCCTTGGAAGAGGCTAAAAAGAGCACTGAGAGAGACGCCCAACCCTTCCCCAAAATGAAAAAAGGATGATTTTATTATAAAACGATAAATTAAACGGCATTTTTAAATTATTTTTTCATACTAAGCCCCAATCAACTGAGTCAGTGCTGGTTTAAGTTGTGGATAAGTGAATGAAAATCCTTCAGCCATGAGACGCTGTGGGTAGATATTCTGGCCTTTCAATACCATTTCAGAAGACTCCCCCAACATTCCCCTGAGAACCATGGCTGGCATTTTCAGGAAGGCCGGACGATTAAGAGTGCCGGCCAGAGTCACGGCAAAGTCTTTATTACTGACAGCTTCAGGAGCGGTGGCATTAAAGGCGCCCTCAGCTGAGTCATTCTCCAGCAAAAATTCCAGCGCATTCACCATATCTTCCATGTGAATCCACGACATCATCTGCTTGCCAGAACCCAGCGGACCACCAATACCCAGACGGAAAGGAAGCATCATTTCCCGGAGCGCACCGCCTTCAGGGTGCAATACTACTCCGGTTCTGACCAGACAAACCCGCAGCCCCAAATCCTTTGCACGCACAGCAGCCTGCTCCCAGCGTATACACAGTCCTGCAGCAAAGTCATCCCCAGCCCCGGAAGACTCATCCAGACGGGCAGCATCGTCCCTACCACCATAAAACCCAATAGCAGAGCCACTGATCAGACAGTCTGGCCGGTTTTCCATTCTCTCAGTCAGGTCAACCAATTCTGAAGTCAATGCGATCCGGCTATTGAGCAACTGTCTTTTTCTTGAGGGAGTCCAACGCTTATCCATCACTCCTTCACCGGCCAGATTGACAATGGCATCGAAGGCTTCAGAGGGCTTCACAGCCGACAAGGACTTTACAGGCTTCACTTCAGTGGACAGAAGGCGGTGTACATCCCTGGCATCCTGTCTGCTCAAAATGGTCAGCCGATGCCCTTTTGATAAAAGTCTGGCCACCAGTCGGCGGCCAATAAACCCTGTTCCCCCGGTAATCAGTATCTGCATGACATAAGTCCCGAATAAGCCTTGAAATGAAATGGAGCGTCCTCAGTCTCACGGGATAAAATCCCATGATTCCATATTAAACAGCCATGAGCTTCAGAAACAATTTTTTACTGATGATTTTTATTGCAGAATGAATGAACTTTGAGGCAGATTTTTTACCCATAAAAAAATACCCTGGGTCCCCTCAAACCCGGGTATTTGATCAGCTGGCTTGTCACTGGCTCCCGCTTCTTTTTTTTATGTCCCTTATTCTCTGGCGCTTTTTATTATTTTTCTTGATTGGCCCGAGTGACTTCATAATACGTATTACCTACTACAAAAACCTTGATCTATATCAATAAAGCTTCGGTTTACACCTATGCGAATATCCAGTCACGAATATAAGGCATTTGTCTTTTTTTATTTCACTTTCACTCAAGCAGTCCAAAACCCGGTTTTTTGACTTATGTCAGCCATAATGTCACCACTCCATGAAACCGACTGCATCTAAAAAGACACAGTGTAAACTGAGCGTCCTGACTATTTTTACCGTAAAACATTTTTTGAGTGTTTCGGGCAATTGATCAAGAGTCCGCAAAGCACTCCGGCTAACTGTATACCAGACAGGAGTACGACTATGGATCCTGAGTCCGCTGTAATTGAGATTATCATCAACTCTGGCCAGGCTCGCAGCTGTGCTTACGAAGCTTTGTCCAAGGCAAAGGCTGGGGATTACGAAGGAGCCGAAGAGATGATAGCTCACGCCCGGGAGGCCGCAAAAGGGGCTCAAAGAATCCAGACTCAACTGATCGAGGAAGATCAGGGCGAAGGGAAAAGGCCAATGACCCTGGTGATGGTACATGCCCAGGATCATTTGATGACATCCATGCTGGCTCAGGAAATGGTTCAGGAGCTGATAACACTTCACAAAAAAATCGATCAGAAGCAAAAATGGCCACAATAAAAGACGTCGCTGAGCGAGCAAAAGTATCCCGTGCTATGGTATCCAGGGTACTGAAAAATACCGGACAGGTAACGGAGACAACCCGCCTGTGAGTGGAGTTTGCTATTCAAGAGATGGCTGCAGGTTGTGTGGAAGCCTTTGCTTTTCTCTGTGAATACAGTTTAACGAAACTCGCGAAATTCTCCATCCATAGCCTCTCATTGGGAGCGTAGCGACCTTTGAAGGTTTGGATGGAGATGGATAGCGAATAGCCCGTATAGGGCTGTCATTTCTCCGGCCTCTCCTGTTTCTGTATGTATTCCTTCAGAACTTCCAAAGGCGCACCGTCAGCCGTTATCAAGCAGTACGCCCTTGTCCATAGAACAGGCTTCCAATAATGCATTTTCAAGTGCTTTGAAAACTCTTTTCGGATAAGCCTGCTGGTGACAGTTTTCAGGTTGTTCACGAACTTGCTGGGCATGATGTTCGGATGCAGATCAAGCATTAGGTGAACATGGTCAGCCTCTCCACCAAACTCTTCAAGATCAACCTCCCACTTTTGGCAAAGGTCACGACAGATTTCTTCCAACCTGACCAGCATGGGAGCTGTGAAGCATCTACGGCGGTATTTTGTTACTAACACTAAATGATATTTTAGCTTATAGACACAATGATAGTGGGATTTCATTCTATTACACTAAGTTATTTTGTGTTATTATAGTCGTATGAGAGCATACAAGTACAGAACCTACCCCAACCCTGAACAGCGAGTGCTGATTGAAAAGCACTTCGGTTGCTCTCGTCATGTCTATAACTGGGCATTGTCAGAAAAAGACAAACATTACAAAGAAACCGGAAAGAGCCTGTCAAAGCGTCAGCTTCAGGATCGTCTGGTTGCCAGCAAGAAAGACGACAAAGAATGGTTGACGGACGTCAACAGTCAAAGTCTGCTGGCCTCTCTCGCCAACCTGGATACTGCGTTCACCAACTTTTTTCAGGGTCGAGCCCAGTTTCCAAAATTCAAATCAAAATATTCCGGCTGGCAGTCTTTCCAATGCCCCCAGCATGTAACGGTTGATTTTGAAGCATCGGCTATCAACCTGCCAAAGCTGAAGGGAATAAAAGCAAAACTTCATCGCCCGTTTTCCGGCAAGGTCAAAACCGTTACTGTCAAGCGTTCACCGTCAGGCAAATACTTTGCCAGTGTGTTGGTTGATGATGGTGTTGTTGATCCAGCTCCTGCAACGATTGAAAGAGAAAACACTGTTGGTCTTGATGTTGGGCTGACTGAATTTCTTATTGATAGTAAAGGTAACAAGACTGAAAACCCTCGTATTCTGAAGGCTTCACTGGTTCGGCTGGCAATGGAGCAAAAGATACTCGCCAGAAAGAAAAAAGGTTCAGCCAACAGATCAAAGCAAAAACGCAAAGTCTCCATAATCCATGAAAAAATAGCCAACCGTCGCTACGATTTCACGCACCAGGCAACAGCAAATTTGGCTGACAAAAGCCACGCAACCACCTTTGCTGTAGAAGACCTCAATATCAAAGGCATGATAAAAAACCGTAAACTTGCCAGAGCAATACAGGACGCAGGCTGGGGAATGTTTCTGACGACACTGGAATACAAGTGTCGTTGGAATGGCAAGAACCTGATTCGGATAGGGAGGTTCCATCCGAGTTCCAAACTGTGTAATTGCTGCGGCTATAAAATGGAAGCCATGCCCCTGTCTGTGCGGGAGTGGCAGTGCCCAAATTGTCAATCTGTCAATGACAGGGACATAAACGCCGCCTGTAATATCCGTGATATTGGTTTAGCTGATTCGCTGGGATGCAGCGTTTGTATAAAGAGTTCCCCTGTAGCAATATCTGTCAGCGCAGGTGCTACAGCGAAAGGTGTTGAGAGTTCTCAGCGTGGGTCGCAAGAAGCCCCCACTAAAGCTGCTTCAGCGGCTTAGTGGTGGGAGTACATCACCCCGTAAATTAATCATCAAAATAAATAGAAGGATGAGGAGGGCAGAGCACGCCAACGAATGCACCAGCGGCAAAACCAGCAAAATGACTAGCAGCAAGGTAGCCATAAAATGCATAAGCTATAGGGCAGCTGGCAAGGCTAATAGAAAAACCTATAAACCCGTAAGGTAGTACTTCAATTACGCTATTTCCCGCTCCAAAAACAGCTCCGGATAGAGTAGCTGTGCGTACACCAGCAGCCAAAGCGGTCATAACATCACCAGTCTCAGCCAAACCACTGTAAATATTAATAATGCCAGAGGTACCAATAAGAGTTGCCCCAATAAGAGCAGAGCCAGCAGCACCAATAAAAGCATTAGTAGCAATTTGAGATATTCTGGTTACCCGTTCACGCAATGATCGAGGAGGAGGCATATTCTCAAAAACATATGACGGCACCGGAGCCCTACAGCTAGGACAAGTCTTGGAATGGCCATACCATATAGCAAGACATTTTCTTCCAAAAACATGAGATTCATGGCACGGGAGAACCACTTTTTTATTCTTACATCGAAGATCTTCATTATCTTTTTCATTAAAAGACCCGAGACAGATTTGACATGCATCCGAAACACTCATTGTCATAAAATAAGTTCCATTTCTGTTCATTAGTAAATAATGAGATAAAAAACTGGCAGAAAAGTTCCCCAAATTTTATGACTTACCCTGTGAAAAGCCATAACGATGCCAGGCGGAAGAACCGTTGCCTCGTCTCAGCTTTGCTCGCTACTTTTGCGACAGCTTCCTCCGTGGGAATGACGCCCTCCTACTTAGCGACCATTCTGGCAATATCATCATGCTCCATGCCACTCCGGGCGAAGAAGTGCTTGAGACGATTGCACCCGGAGCCGGTCCCGGTACGTGCCCCAAAGTTCGGGCAATACGGGAAAGGTTGACTGAACCCATCTGCATGAGGCCAAAAATAACCAGCGCAATAAGGTCAATACAGGATTGATGCCCAAGAGAGGTTTCAAGATGATTTGCCAGTAAATGGGGGCTTGTCCCCTGCAGAGGTCGTCAAGTTGCAAGATCAGTCATTTGGTCCATATATATTCTTCAGCATATGGAGGTTATTGGCTGATATGAAAAAATATATAGCTCTGACTGCTCTTTTTTGTCTTTCCTGTAAGAGTGTTGCCACAGGCTATGTTATCCGCAGTCCTTATGACTACAATTCTGTGGCTAATTTTGTGCTTCAATCAAATGGCTGGGGTATTCTTTGGGTGTCCATCCGGCAGCAGGCTTTTCCATACTGGGTGCAAGGCTTCCCCGCGCCAACAAACTTTTTCCCTAGTCATATGGGTATTATGATTCGAGGCTGCATGTATTATGTTGAGGTACTGGATTACTTCTCTCCCTAGCAGCCTGACACGGCCATTCCAGCTGACGCCTTCGGCGGAGCTGAATGTCGTCGGGGATAGCGGGGGCTGCCCGACTCAGCGCTCGACGGGCTGCAGGGGGATAATGTAATCTTCCCAATCCTCTTCAGGCACTGAGCTTTCTGATTGCGCAAACGCCCCGATGGAAATGCCAGCCAAATGAACGCTGTCCGGGTTTCCGGATATCAGAGGGTGCCAGTCGCAAAGCGGTTTGCCTTCGGCCAGAAGTCGATAGGCACAGGTGTCTGGCAGCCAGTGAAAATGAGGAATATCACTGGCTGTCAGCTTAAGGCATTCAGGGACTTTTTCCTTGCGGTGTTCATAATCTGAACACTGGCAGCTATGAATATCCAGCAGCTTGCAGGCCAGAGAGGTGTAGTGAACCTCTCCTGTATCCTCATCTTGCAGCTTTTGCAGGCAGCAGCGACCGCAGCCATCACAGAGGCTCTCCCATTCATCAGGAGTCATCTGTTCGAGGGATTTGGTCTGCCAGAAAGAGGTTGTCATACCGCAATAGTGTTCATTTAATGTGAAGTAGTGCAATTACCGGCAGAAAGTAACGAACTAATAGCCATGAAGCAACTCTAATTCCTGACAACTCTCACAAACATCAAGAGCAACTTCCAATAATAAAGGGTCTCGCCTTTTTAGAAGAATGCTCTTTTCTGAGTTTTTGCAGGGCAGTCAAAGAAGTAAACAGTTCGAATACAGGCCGGGCGTTGTTGGCGTCCAGAAAACGCAACTGATCAGCTCCTGCATCCATGCAGTTGTGCGGTTGCGATAAATTGGCCTGAAAATTCATGCTCCCTCGTCAAATAGCTCGCTATTCTCCTCGGGATCAGAAATTTTTATCCTTAATTTCTCGCAACCTTCGCTACGGACACATAAGTTCGACAGGCTGCTAGTCTTTCCATTTCGGCCAGTTGAAAATCGCTTTCACTTGCTCATATTGGGGCAAGCCTCTTGACGTAGACATGGACGAGAAAGCGCGGAACAGCTCCTCATTGAATCCATGCTCATACTGCTGGTCTTTCGATTCCAGCCGACTCAGCGTGTCTTTCACTTCCTGCTGATGCTTGGGCAAGCCTCTGCCATGATTCCTGGACGCGTAGTAGAGGAACAGCGCCGTATTGAACTTGTCATCCCGTCTCCATTCAAGCCAGCCCAGCACCACTGTCACTTCCTCATGTTTGGGGAAGCCTTTGCCATGATTCATGGACGAGAGGGCGAGGAACAGCTCCGTATTGAACCGGCCATCCTGGTCTCTCCATTCCGGCCAGTCCAGCATTAGTCTTACTTCTACGTGTTTGGGAAAGCCTCTGCCATGATTCATAGACGAGACGGCAAGGAACAGCTTCGTATTGAACTCGCCATCCTGGTCTCTCCATTCCGGCCAGCTCAGCAGCACTGCCACTTCCTCATGTTTGGGAAAGCCTTTGCCGTGATTCATAAACGAGACGGCGACGAAAAGCTTCGTATTGAACTTGCCATCCCGGTCTCTCCATTCCGGCCAGCCCAGCAGCACTGTCACTTCCTCATGTTTGGGAAAGCCTCTGCCATGATTCATAGACATGACGGCGAGAAACAGCTCCGTATTGAACTTGCCATCCTGGTCTCTCCATTCCGGCCAGCCGAGCAGCACTGCCACTTCCTCATGTTTGGGAAAGCCTCTGCCATGATTCACAGACGTGACGGCGAGGAACAGCTTCGTATTGAACTTGCCATCCTGGTCTCTCCATTCCGGCCAGCCCAGCAGCACTGCCACTTCCTCATGTTTGGGAAAGCCTCTGCCATGATTCACAGATGTGACGGCGAGGAACAGCTTCGTATTGAACTCGCCATCCTGGTCTCTCCATTCCGGCCAGCCCAGCAGCACTGCCACTTCCTCATGTTTGGGAAAGCCTCTGCCATGATTCATAGACATGACGGCGAGAAACAGCTCCGTATTGAACTCGCCATCCTGGTCTCTCCATTCCGGCCAGCCCAGCAGCATTGTCACTTCTTCATGTTTGGGAAAGCCTCTGCCATGATTCATAGACGAGACGGCGAGGAACAGCTCCGTATTGAACTCGCCATCCTGGTCTCTCCATTCCGGCCAGCCCAGCAGCATTGTCACTTCTTCATGTTTGAGAAAGCCTCTGCCATGATTCATAGACGTGACGGCGAGAAACAGCTCCGCATTGAACTTGCCATCCCGGTCTCTCCATTCCGGCCAGCCCAATACCTCTTTTACTTTCTCCTTATGTTTGTGCAGGCCTTTGCCATGATCCATGCACGAGAAGACGAGGAACAGCTTCGTATTGAACTCGCCATTCTTGTCTTTCCATTCAGGCCAGCTCAGCACCGCTTTCACTTCCTCATGTTTGGGAAAGCCTCTGCTATGATTCATAGACGAGATGGCGAGGAACAGCTGTGTATTGAAATTGTCATTCTGGTCTTTCCATTCCGGCCAGCTCAGTATTGCTTTCACTTCCTCATGTTTGGGCACACCTTTGCCATTGTTCATGGATGCAAAGGAAGTTAATACATTCAAACTGGCTAAATATGCGAGTTCATCCTGGCTACGTTCGACAAAATCAGAGATATGTTCTTTTCTATTCTTCAGCATGTCGGTCAGCACGTCAGTATTTTTGATGCTTTCAGTAAGGTGCCCAAAAAAAGCAATGGCATTATCGAAGAAACCATTAAAAGAATTTCTCTCTACGAAACCAAGCAGCCTGTAAAAAGAGTACTTAACCGTGATGTTTTCTTTCTCGAATACCACCATCAGGGATTGCACTTTTTCCAATTCTTCATTGGTTAATTCGTATTCGATATTCTCTTTTACTTCTTCCAATGGTTCATTTTTTTTACTCTCAGTCCCCGGCGGGCAGTTGTCACATAAAAACGCTGAAGCTGATTCCTCATTAGCTATACGCTTTAATTCTTGTTGATTCAGTGGCTTGTTACACTTCGAACAAGTTGCAACCGAACTTCCAGTGTCCTGCTCAGCCGAGGGTTTCAGTGGGTCATCGCCCCCACTACCACTGTCGTCTTCTGAATCGGTTTCCTGGCCAGGGACGGCGGCTTGGGAAATCTGGCCGGATTGGCCTGACCCGCCTGTTGTCGCAGTCGACGATGCTGCAGTCGTTCGGGAGGGGTGACCCTTTTTCCCGGAACCCGCCTGACGGCCAGAACCTTTACCAGAAGTGATCTCACGGTAAATACTGAGTTCCTGATCATTATCTGCCAGCCATGTTTGAAGCAGTCCTGGATCAATCGTGGCAGGGTCTGACCTTTCCAGATCCATAAGATCCGCTTCAATCACCATGATCCGGTTTGACAAAACCCGAGCTAGTGTTGTTTGGTTTTTATTAGTAGATAATTGTCGTTTTAATCGTAGCTTACGAAGCAGTTCCTTTTTTTTTTGCAGGTATTTTTGAACAGGGCTGAGAACAAGGTTATGGGCAGGCTGGGGCTGTGGATCGGTATTCCAGTTGTTTCCGTCACTTGGCCAAATGGGGAGGGGAGGCAATTGTTGAGCGAGTGGCATAAACCCAGCCGAATGAGGATTGGTTTTTACAGGTTCAGTCAACTTATTGGTATAAACGAAATGCACTGGTGGTGGGCTTGAGCCGGCTAATCCCAATGCGGGCAGCGACTCCCCAAACATTATGCTCATCAACAGAAGCAGCGGTCGGAGCATTAAGCAGAGAGTTTGGTTTTTTTGTTGGCGTCTCGTAGATTCAGGCTTAAAAAAAATCCGCATCACGGACTCCTTCGCTATTGGAAAAACACGTTATTTTAACGTCATCCGGCTCATGACCATTGAATGACCTCTCATTGGCACCGGAATATATAGCAGCCAGATAGTCAGTGCGCCACGATCGGAGTTGGCGAAAAGTTTTTTTTAAGTGAGAGAGTTCGCCTGACAGAAGCTTTCGTCAAACTTAAAGAAGCGGGTTAGCTTAATTGAGGCTTTTATAAAACGACAGTAGTCTAAAGAAATCTGCTGAGTCAGACGAAAGACATATGCCTATTAAAAAATACTTCCACACCCATCAAATAACTCTAATTCCTGACAACTCTGATAAACATCAGGATCAACCTCTGATAATAAGGGGTCTTGCCTTTTTAACCGCTTTATTTCGCTGCATGCCCGTTGCCTCCATCCTTCCAGTATGTGGTTATCGATATCGATTTTGGCTTTTTTAAGGACGGTTACTGTGTGCATCAGCTCCATTTCATCTCCATAATCGTCCAGCAAGTTCAGTATTTCGATGCTAAAAACTTCTGTCTGGTTGAGCTTTAACCATAAACTGCCAAACGCCTGTTTTTCTTGTTTGTCGTCTGGCGGGTTAACGTTTTGCGGTTCCGGTTCAATCACCGACTCAGAGGCTTCAGTTTCCCTGGATTGAAGGTTTTCCAGATATTGGGACAGCGATGCTTTAACCTCATCGGGGCATTCTGTACCTGATGTTTCCATTCTTTCCTTCAGTTTGCCAAGCAGGGATACAGGCAGTCTCTCTTTATGATGTTCAAGGGATTTCCAGGCGACGGGTTTGATGACCATTCCTCTCTTGATCAGGGTAGCGAGAACATGAACAGGTAAAGGGTTGAAAGGGGCTGCTTCAACCGCACCTTTAGCCTTCAGCGCTTCATTTGCGGCCAGTCTGGCTTCGCGTCTTTGGATGTATACCGGGTCATCCGGGTTTAAGTGCTTTTGCCATTGATCTGCTGTCAAATAATAGTGTTCAGATACCCCTGTGATTTTCAAAAAAATCCTGAACTGCTCCTCTGACCAGTTGCTGATTTCTATTTTTTCATCATCTATTTTCAGCTGTGGCACTGGAAAACGGTAGATCTGAACACCGTCACCCAGTACTTCAACCTCAAGCCAATGCCCTTTGACAGTAAAAGACATCTGGTTAATGTTCTGCATGAGCACAGTGATATAACTCAGGGCCAGCTGTTCTCCTGACGTTATAAGACCAGAGACAGGTATCTCAACGTTGTTGTTGCCGGTTGTATGCATTCCGGACAGAAAATGATCGCCGATATCTTGATCCCAGGGCAGAAGGCTATGGGTTTTGAGCAGCGCTTCAAACAGTATCTGGATGCCTTCTTTGGTGATGTCATGGGTTTTTAGTTGGAGGCAGGCTTCAAGCAGCCGTTTTAACCATTGGGAGGAATGCTCTTTGCTGAGTTTTTGCAGAGCGCTCAACGAGGGAAACAGCTCGAATACAGCCCGGGCATGGCTGGCATCAAGAAAACGGAGCTGATCATCCTTTGTTAAGGGTTGCAGGATTTTCAGGTAGAGCCTTTGCATGTAGTCGAGTTTCAGCACCCCTGACAATGGTTGTAAATGGGCTGAGTACTGTTCCCATAGTCCTTTATCCGGCACTGACTTCAGCTGCTTGACAAAGTAGACAAAACGCTCCCTGTCTTCATCGGAAGAAAACAGAAACATGGCTTTATTTAACACACGCAAAGGCACGGCTTTCATTGAATGACGCCACAAAAAATGCCGATCCAGTTGACTAGACTGAAGGTAGCGCTCGACGCTTTTCCCTCCGGAAGAAGATAAAAGCCCTATCAATGATTCCAGCATCAGAACCGTTTTAGTCTTTTCATGGAGTTGACAGAATTGTTTTAAAACCGTCCATGTTAGTGACCAGTCTGGCTTAGGGGTGGAAAGATAAAGGGCGACCGTTTTTATCTGGCGATTGCATTTTTCTTCATCATCCTCTGAGTCGCTATTGTATTCGTCATCTTCCTTATCATCCGGGTTGCTGCGTTCTCCAGTCAATTTTGTATACAGCCACTGTTTCAGTCGTGTTTCCTGATGTTGGAGCGCTTCAGCAGCAGGTAGCCCTTCTGATTTCCAGAGTCTGGTCATAATTTGCAATAGCAGATGATTGAGCGCCCCCCGGTAACGCACCCAGCCCAGCACTTTTTTTACAGGTTCATTTTTGGGCAAGCCCCGGCCATTATTCATGGACGAAAAAGCACGGAACAACTTCATATTGAACTGGTCATCCCTGTGTTTCCATTCCGGCCAGTTCAGCACCTCTTTCACTTTCTCATGTCTGAGCATGCCTCTGGCATTATTCATGGACGAGAATGCGCGGAACAGCTCCATATTGAACTCGTCCCCCTTGTCTTTCCATTCCGGCCAGCCCAGCACTTCTTTCATGTCCTCATGCTTGAACATGCCCTGGCCATGATTCATGGAAGAGAAGGCGCGGAACAGCTCCATATTGAACTCGCCATCCTTGTCTTTCCATTCCGGCCAGCTCAGCACCTCTTTCACTTGCTCATGTTTGAGCATGCCTTTGGCATGATTCACGGACGAAAAGGCGCGGAGCAGTTCCATATTGAACTCGTCATCCTTGTCTTTCCATTCCGGCCAGCCCAGCACCTCTTTTACTTGCTTATATTTGAGCATGCCTTTGCAATGATTCATAGACGAGAATGCTCGGAACAGCTCCATACTGAACTCGCCATCCTTGTCTTTCCATCCCGGCCAGTTCAGCATCTCTTTCACGTTCTCATGTTTGGGCAAGCCCTGGCCATGATTCATAGACGAGAAAGCACGGAACAACTTCATATTGAACTCGCCATCCTTGTTTTTCCATTCCGACCAGGCAAGCACCTCTTTCACTTCCTCATATTTGAGCATGCCTGTGCCAGTATTCATGGATGAGAAAGAGCGGAACAGCTCCATACTGAACTCGCCATCCTTGTCTTTCCATTCCGGCCAGCCCAGCTCCTCTTTCAGTTGCTCATGTTTGAGCGTGCCTTTGCCATGATTCATAGACGAGAAGGAGCGGAACAGCTCCATACAGAACTTGCCATCCTTGTCTTTCCATTCCGGCCAGCCCAGCACCTCTTTCACTTGCTCATGATTGAGCATGCCTTTGCCAGTATTCATGGATGAGAAAGAGCGGAACAACTTCATATTGAACTCGCCATCCTTGTCTTTCCATTCCGGCCAGCCAAGCACCTCTTTCACTTGCTCATGTTTGGGCAAGCCCCGGCCATGATTCATGGAAGAAAAGGCGCGAAACAGCTCAATAATGAACACTCCATCCTTGTCTTTCCATTCAGGCCAGCCCAGCATCTCTTTCATGTCCTCATGTTTAAGCATGCCTTTGCCATGATTCATGGATGAGAAGGTGTGGAACAGCTCTGTATTGAACTCACCATCCTTGTCTTTCCATTCCGGCCAGCCCAATACCTCTTTTACTTTCTCCTTATGTTTGTGCAGGCCTTTGCCATGATTCATGGACGAGAAGGCGCGGAACAGCTCTACATTGAACTCGCCATTCTTGTCTTTCCATTCAGGCCAGCTCAGCACCGCTTTCACTTCCTCATATTTGAGCATGCCTCTGTCATTATTCATGGACGAGAAGGCGCGAAACAGCTCCGTATTGAACTCGCCATCTTTGTCCTTCCATTCGGGCCAGCTCAGCACCTTTTTCACTTTCTCATGTTTGAGCTTTCCTTTGGCATGATTCATGGACGAGAAGGCGCGGAACAACTTCATGCTGAACTCGCCATTCTTGTCTTTCCATTCCGGCCAGTCCAGCACCTCTATAACTTCCTCATGGTTGAGCAGGCCTCTGCTATGATTCATGGACGAGAAGGCATGAAACAGCTCCGTATTGAACTTGCCATCCTTGTCTTTCCATTCAGGCCAGCCCAGCATCTCTTTCACTTTTTCATGTTCAAGCGTGCCTTTGCTGCTATTCATGGACGAGAAGGCGCGGAACAGCTCCATGCTGAACTTGCCATGCCTGTCTTTCCATTCGGGCCAGCCCAGCACCGCTTTCACTTCCTCATGTTTAAGTATTCCTCTGCCATGATTCATGGACGAGAAGGCGCGGAACAGCTCCATACTGAACTGGCCATGCCTGTCTTTCCATTCAGGCCAGTCCAGCACCTCTTTGACTTCCTCATGTTTGGGCAAGCCCCGGTTATTCTTCATGGACGAGAAAGAACGGAACAGTTCCATATTGAACTCGCCATTCTTGTCTTTCCATTCCGGCCAGCCCAGTATTGCTTTCACTTCCTTATGTGTGGGCAGACCTTTGCTACTATTCATGGACGAGAAAGAAGTCAATACATCCAAACTTGCTAAATATTCGAGTTCACTCTGACTACGTTCTGCAAAACTACGGATATGTTTTTTTAGATTACCCAGCATGCTGGTCAGCATGCCTGTATTTTTGAAGTTTTCAGAAAGGTGCGCAAAAAAAATGCTCGTATTCTCGAAGAAGGCATCAAAAGAATCTCTCTCTAAGAAACCAAGTAGCTTATAGAAAGTATGCTTTACAGTGATGTTTTTTTTCTTGAATACCTCCATCAGGATTTGAGCTTTTTCAAGCTCTTCCTCGCTTAATTCGTATTTAATATTTGCTTTTACTTTTTCCAATGGGTCATCGGTAATCTGATTGTCTGTCGGCTTCTTTTTTTTGGCTGGTGGTGCAGCGGCTGTTTTTGAGTTATTTCTCTTTCTACCCGGACCCTTCTTTTTTTTCTGAGCCGGTTCTGATGAATCAGGTTCTGTTTCTTCCGGGGTTTGTCTTGCTCTTTTTTTACCATGAGTGCCCGACAGGCACTTGTTGCATAAAATCGCTGAGGCAGCTGCCTCATTGGTTATTTGCCTTAATTCCTGTGTATCCAGTGCCTTGTTACACTTGGAACAAGTGACAACCGAACTTCCGGTATCCTGCACAACTGAAGGTTCCGGTGGGTCATCGTCTCCACGACCACTGTCGCCTGTAGAATCGGTTCCCTGGTTACGGGCAGTGGATTGGCTTATCTGGCCGGTCTGATCTGTTGTCGCAGTCGTTGATGCTTTGGTCATTCGGGAGGATGGATTCTTTTTCTCAGTACCTACCTGTCGGCCAGAATATTTGGCAGAAACGATCCCACGGTAAACACTGAGTTCCTGACCATTCTCTGCCAGCCATGTCTGAATCAGCGCTGGTTGAATCGCGGCAGAATCTGACCTTTCCAGATCAAGAAGATCTGCTTCAATCACCATGATCCGGTCTGACAATATCCGGGCCAGCGTAGTTTGGCCCGTCGCAATAGACCATAGTCGTTTGATTCGTAGCATTTGAAGTAGTTGTCTTTTTTGTTGCAGGCATTTTTGAACAGGGGCAAGAACAAGGTAAGGGTGAGACTGGGGCTCCGGATCAGGATTCCATTCGTATCCGTCAGGTGGCTTATCGCCACCATCTCCTCCGGCAGCGCCCGTGGCGATCAGCGCATTGGGAGTGTTCTCCGGAAATTCGGGAGGCTCAGCTAACGGGGCAATTCCGCGTGTCTGCTTCATTGGCCAAACGGGTAGGAGAGGCCATTGGAGAGACTCAAGAGGACTGTTATTTGGCTGCAGCTCCAGAAAACTGAGTGCAAATGTCACAAACCCAACCGGAAGAGCGTAGGGTGGTTCAGGTACGACCAACTTATTGGTATATAAGAAATGGGCTGATAGCGGGCTAGGGCCAACTAATTCCAATGCAGGCGGCGACCCCCCAAACGTTATGGTCACTAACAGCAGCAGTGATCGGACCACCAAGCAGGCAGTTTTGTTTTTTTCAGGGCGTCCCATAGACACAGGACCATCGATTGACCTTTGTTATTTGCAACGGGACGTATAGCACTGCACTGGCCAGTCTGCCATGAACGGAATTAGAAAATACTCCCGCACCCATCAAGTAACTCTAATTCCTGACAATGCTGATAAACATCATCAGTAACATCTAATAATAAAGGGTCTCGTTTTTTTAACCGCTCTATTTGACTGCATGCTCGTTGCCTCCATCCTTCCAGCATGCGGTTATCGATATCAATTTTGGCTTTTTTAAGGACGGTCACTGTGTGCATAAGCTCCATTTTATCGCCATAATCTTCCAGTAAGTTCAGTATTTCGGTACCAAAAACTTCTGTCTGGTCGAGCTTCAACCATAAACTGCCAAACGCCTGTTTTTCTTGTTTGTCGTCTGGAGGATTGCTGCTCTGTGGCGCCGGCTCGCAGGCTTCAGTTCTCCTGAGTTGAACGTTATCCAGATATTGGCACAGTGATTCTTTGATCTCATCGGGGCATTCTGTACCTGATGTTTCGACTCTCTCTCTCAGTTTGTTAAGCAGAGACTCAGGCAGTCTCTGCTTATGATGGTCAAGGGATTTCCAGGCGACGGGTTTGATGGCCATTCCTCTTTTGATCAGGGTAGCCAGAACATGAACAGGTATAGGGTTGAAAGGGGCTGCGTCAACCGCAAATTTAGCCTTCAGCGCTTTGTTTGCGGCTAGTCTGGCTTCGCGTCTTTGGATGTAGACCGGGTCATCCGGGTTTAAGTGCTTTTGCCATTGATCTGCTGTCAGATAATAGTGTTCAGATACTCCTGTGATTTTCAAAAAAATCCTGAACTGCTCCTCTGACCAGTTGCTGATTGCCATTGTTTCATCCTGTATTTTCAGCTGTGGCACGGGATAGCGATAGATCTGAACACCGTCATCCGGCACCTCAACCTCAAGCCACTGACCTTTAACGGTAAAAGACATCTCGTTGAGGTTCCGCATCAACACAGCGATATAACTCAGGGCGAGCTGTTCTCCTGATGGGATAAGTCCGGAGACGGGTACCTCAACGGTGTTGTTGCCGGTCGTTCGCATCCCGGAAAGAAAGTGGTTGGGGATATCTTGATCCCAGGGCAGAAGGCTATGGGTTTCCAGTAGCGCCTCAAAGATTAGCTGGATGCCTTCTTTGGTGATGTCATGGTTTTTTAGCCGAAGGCAGGCTTCAAGCAGCCGTTTTAACCATTGGGAAGAATGCTCTTTGCTGAGTTTATGCAGGGCGCCCAACGAGGGAAACAGGTCGAATACAGCCCGGGCACGGCTGGCATCCAGAAAACGCAGCTGATCATCCTTTGTTAAGTTTTTCAGGATTTCCCAGTAGAGCCTTTTCATATAGTCGTGTTTCAGCACCCCCGACAATAGTTGCAACTGGGCTGAGTACTGTTCCCACAGGCTTTTGTCCGGCAATGACTTCAGCCGCTTGGCGAAATAGACAAAACGCGATCTGTATTCATTGGCAGAAAACAGAACCATTGCCTTATTTAACACGTGCAAAGGCACGGCTTTAGTCGAATGATGCCACAAAAAATCCCGGTCTTGTCCACTGGCGTGAAGGAAACGTTCGACGCCTTTCCCTCCATAAGAAGAAAGAAGCCTTATCAATGATTCCAGCATCAGAAAAGCTTTGGTATTTTCATGGAATTGATGAAACTGTTTTAAAATCGCCCAGTTTAATAACCAGTCTGGCTTAAGGGTGGAAAGATAAAGAGCAACCGTTTTTATCTGGCGATTGGAATTATCATTCTCTTCATTCTCTGAATCGCTATTGTATTCGTCGTCCTCTTTACTATCTGAATCACTTTTATCTTCAGTAAGTTCTGTTAACAGCCACTGTTTTAGTTGTGTTTCCTGATGTTGCAGCGCTTCGATGTCAGGTAGCCCTTCTGCTGTCCAGAGCCTGGTCATAGTTTGCAGGAGTCGATGATTGAGCGCACCCCCGCAACTTGTCCAGACCATCATTTTTTTCAATCGCTCATGGCTGGGAACGCTTTTGCCATGATTCATGGACGAGAAGGCGTGGAACAGTTCCATATTGAACTCGCCATCCATCTCTTTCCATTCAGGCCAGTCCAGCACCTCTTTTACATCATCATGTTTGAGTATGCCGTGGCCATTATTGATGGAGGAGAAGGAGCGGAAGAGCTCAATATTGAACCTGCCATTCTTGTCTTTCCATTCCGGCCAATCCAGTACCTCTTTCACTTCCTCATGTTTAAGCATGCCCCTGTTGCAATTCATGGACGAGAAGGCGCGGAGCAGCTCAATGTTGAACTTGCCATCCTTGTCATTCCATTCAGGCCAGTCCAGCACCTCTTTTACTTCCTCATGTTTTGGCATGCCTTTACAGCTGTTCATCGATGAGAAAGCGCGGAACAGTTTTATACTGAACACACCATCCCTGTCTTTCCATTCTGGCCAGCTCAGCACCTCTTTCACTTGCTCATGTTTGGGCACGCCTTTGCCATGATTAATAGACGAGAAGGAGCGGAACAACTCCATAATGAACTCGCCATCCTTGTCTTTCCATTCCGGCCAGCCCGGCATTTCTTTCACTTCCTTATGTTTGGGCATGCCTTTGCCATTATTCATGGATGAGAAGGAGCGGAACAGCTCCATGCTGAACTCGCCATCCTTGTCTTTCCATTCCGGCCAGCCCAAGACCTCTTTCACTGGCTCACGTTTGAGCATGCCTTTGGAATGGTTCATAGACGAAAAGGAGCGGAACAGCGCCATACTGAAGTCGCCATCCTTGTCTTTCCATTCCGGCCAGCCCAGCACCTCTTTCACCTGCTCATGCTTGAGCATGCCTTTGCTATGATTCATCGACGAAATGGCGCGGAAAAGCTCCATATTGAACTCGCCATTTTTGTCCTTCCATTCCGGCCAGTCCAGCACCTCTTTAACTTCCTTATTATTGAGCATGCCTTGGCCATTATTCATGGACGAAAAGGCGCGGAACAGCTCCATACTGAACCCGGCATCCTTGTCTTGCCATTCCAGCCAGCCCAGCACCTCTTTCACTTGCTCATGTTTGGGCATGCCTTTGCCATGATTCATGGATGAGAAGGCTCGGAGCAGCTCCATACTGAACCCGGCATCCTTGTCTTGCCATTCCGGCCAGCTCAGCACCTCTTTCACTTCCTCATGTTTGAACAGGCCTTTGCTGTGATTCATGGACGAGAAAACGCGGAACAGCCCATTTCTAAACTCGTTATTCTTATCTTTCCATTCCGGCCAGCTCAGCACCTCTTTCACTTCCTGATGTTTGGGTGTGCCTTTTTTGTTGTACATGGACGAGAAAGCCCGGAGCAGTTCCATACTGAACTCGTCATTCTTGTCTTTCCATTCCGGCCAGTTCAGCACCTCTTTCACTTTTTCATGTTCGAGCATGCCCCTGCAATTATTCATGGACGAGAAGGAGCGGAATAGCTCCATATTGAACTCGCCATTCTTGTCTTTCCATTCCGGCCAGCCCAGTATCTCTTTCACGTCCTTATGTTTGAGCATGCCTTTACTACTATTCATGGATGAAAAAGCGCGGAATAGTTCCATGTTGAACTCGCCACCCTTGTTCTTCCATTCCGGCCAGCCCAGCACTTCTTTCACTTCCTCATGGTTGAGTATGTCTTTGTCGTGATTCATGGATGAGAAGGTGCGGAACAGTTCCATATTGAACGCGCCATCCTTGTTTTTCCATTCCGGCCAGCCCAGCACCTCTTTCACTTCCTCGTGTTTGAGCATGCCATTACTACGTTTCATGGACGAGAAGGCGCGGAACAGCTTCATATTGAACGCGCCATCCTTGTCTTTCCATTCCGGCCAGCCTAGCACTTCTTTCACTTGCTCATGTTTGAGCATGCCTTTGCAATGGTTCATAGACGAGAAGGAGCGGAACAGCTCCATACTGAACTCGCCATCCTTGTCTTTCCATTCCGGCCAGCCCAGTATTGCTTTTACTTCCTTATGTGTGGGCAGACCTTTGCTACTATTCATGGACGAGAAAGAAGTCAATACATCTAAACTTGCTAAATATTCGAGTTCACTTTGACTATGTTCTGCAAAACTACGGATATGTTTTTTTAGATTACCTAGCATACCGGTCAGCATGCCTGTATTGTTGAAGTTTTCAGGAAGGTGCCCAAAAAAAGCGGCGGCATTATCGAAGAAACCATTAAAAGACTTTCTCTCTAAGAAACCAAGAAGTTTATAAAAAGTGTGCTTCACGGTAATGTTTTTTTTCTTGAATACCTCCATCAGGGTTTTTACTTTTTCCAGCTCTTCCTTGTTTAATTCGTATTTGATGTTTTCTTTTACTTTTTCCAATGGGTCAGTGGTGATTTGAGTGTCTGCCGGTTTCTTTTTTTTGGCCGGTGGTGCAGCTGCTGCTATTGAATTTTTTCTCTTTCTACCCGGGCCCTTCTTTTTTTTCTGAACAGGTTCTGATAAATCCTGCTCTGTTTCTTCCCGGATTCGTTTTGCTCTTTTTTTACCGTGAGTACCCGATAGGCACTTGTTGCATAAAATCGCTGAGGCAGCTGCTTCATTGGTTATTCGCCTTAATTCCTGTGTATTCAGTGCCCTGTTACACTTGGAACAAGTAACAACCGAACTTCCGGTATCCTGCTCAGCTGAAGGCTCCAGAGGGTCATCATCTCCACGACCACTGACGTTTGTTAAGCCAGTTTCCTGGTTACGGGCAGCAGATTGGCTCATCTGGCCGGTCTGACCTGTTGTCGCAATCGTTGATGCTTTGGCCGTTCGGGAGGATGGATTCTTTTTCTCAGTACCTACCTGCCGACCAGAATATTTGGCAGAAACGATCCCACGGTAAACACTGAGTTCCTGACCATTCTCTGCCAGCCATGTCTGAATCAGAGCCGGTTGAATTGCGGCAGAATCTGACCTTTCCAGATCAAGAAGATCTGCTTCAATCACCATGATCCGGTCTGACAATATCCGGGCCAGCGTTGTTTGGTCTGTCGTAATAGCCCATAGTCGTTTGATTTGTAGCATTCGAAGCAGTTGCCTTTTTTGTTGCAGGTATTTTTGAACAGGGACAAGAACAAGAGAGAGGTCAGGCTTGGGCTCCAGGTCAGGATTCCAGCTGTTTCCGTGGGGTGGCTTATCGCCATCATCTCTCCCGGCAGCCCAAGTGGTGAACAGAGTTTTGTGATGCCCTCGAAGAGGGTTGGGTGGTTCAGGTTCGGCTAACTTACCGGAATACAAGAAATGGGCTGGCAGTGAGTTTGAGCCTATTAGCCCCACTGCAGGCAGAGGCTCCCCAAACACTATCGTCACTAGCAGAAGCAGTGATCGGACTACTGAGTAGAAAATTTGGTTTTTTTGTGAACGTCTCATAGATCCAGACTTAAAAAATCAGCGTCTGTGAATCCATTCGCTATTGGGCTAAATTCGTACGTCATCTGACATAAGGCTCAGGTCTATTCAATGATGTTTGCGTCAGACTGTATAGCATCGAAATGGCGAGCTTACCATGAAGGGAATTAGTGAAAAGCTTGTTTTTAGAAGCTTCCATAAGACGACACAGGTCTTTTTAGAAAGTACTCCCACTCCCATCAAGTAAATCTAATTCCTGACAACTCTCATAAACATCAGGGTCAACCTCTGATAATAAAGGGTCTCGCATTTTTAACCGCTTTATTTCGCTGAATGCCCGTTGTATCCACCCTTCAAGTATGTGGTCAGAGATATTGATTTTGGCTTTTTTAAGGACGGTCACTATATGCATAAGCTCCATTTCATCCTTATACTCGTCCAGTAACGTCAGTATTTCGGTGCCAAAAACTTCTGTCTGGTTGAGCTTTAACCATAAATTGCCAAACGCCTGTTTTTCGCTTTTGTCGTCCGTTGGATTAACGCTCTGCGGTTCCGGTTCGCTGATTGGCTCACAGGCTTCAGCTGCACCGGATTGAACGCTATCCAGGTATTGGGACAGTGATTCTTTAACCTCATCGGGGCATTCTGTAACTGATGTTTCCATTCTTTCTTTCAGTTTGCCAAGCAGAGATTCAGGCAGCCTCTCTTTGTGATGGGCAAGGGATTTCCAGGCGGCAGGTTTGATGGCCATTCCTCTTTTGATCAGGGCAGCCAGAACATAAACAGGTAAAGGATTGAAGGTGGCTGCTTCAATTGCACCCTTTGCCCTGTGCTCTCTGTTTGCGACTAATCTGGCTTCGTGTCTTTGGATGTATAACAGGTGATCCGGTTTCAAACGCTTTTGCCAATCATCTTCTGTCAAATAATAGTGTTCAGGCATATCAGTGATTTTCAAAAAAGTTCTGAACTGCTCTTCTGACCAGTTGCTGATTGCTATTTTTTCATCTTGTATTTTCAATTGTGGCATTGGAAAACGGTAGATCTGAACTCCGTCATCCAGTGCCTCAACCTCAAGCCAATGCCCTTTGACAGTAAAAGACATCTGATTAATGTTCTGCATGACCACAGTAATATAACTCAGGGCCAACTGCTCTCCTGATTGGATAAGTCCGGAGACAGGTATCTCAACATGGTTGTTGTCGGTTGTTTGCATCCCGGACAGAAAGTGATCGTGGATATCGTGATCCCAGGGCAGAAGGCTATGGGTTCTGAGCAGCGCTTCAAACAGTATCTGGATGCCTTCTTTGGTAATGTCGTGGGTTTTTAGTTGAAGGCAGGCTTCAAGCAGCCGTTTTAAATATTGGGAGGAGTGCTCTTCGCTGAGTTTTTGCAGGGCGCTCAACGAGGGAAACAGCTCGAATACAGCCCGGGCGTGGCTGGCATCCAGAAAACGCAGCTGATCATCCTTTGTTAAGGGTTGCAGGATTTCCAGGTAGAGCCTTTGCATATAGTCGAGTCTCAGCAACCCCGACAAGGGTTGTAACAGTGCTGAGTATTGCTCCCATCGTCTTTTATCCGGCAATGACTTCAGCCGCTTGACAAAGTAGACAAAACGCTCCCTTTCTTCATCGGAAGAACACAGAAACATGGCTCTATTTAACACACGCAAAGGCACGGCTTTCATTGAATGGCGCCACAAAAAATGCCGATCCCGTTGATTAGCCTGAAGGTAGCGCTCGACGCTTTTCCCTCCGGAAGAAGATAAAAGCCCCATCAATGATTCCAGCATCGGAACTGTTTTAGACTTTTCATGGAATTGGCAGAATTGTTTTAAAACCGTCCATGTCAGCGACCAGTCTGGCTTAGGGGTGGAAAGATAAAGGATGACTGTTTTTATCTGGCGATTGCATTTTTCTTCATCATCCTCTGAGTCGCTATTGTATTCGTCATCTCCTTCATTACCCGGGTTGATATGTTCTCCAGTAAATTTTGTAAACAGTAAATGTTTCACTTGTGTTTCCTGATCTTGCAGCACCTCAATAGCTGGTAGCCCTGTCGACGCCCAGAGCCTGGTCATAATTTGCAGTAGCCAATGATTGGGTGTACCCCGGTAACTTATCCAGCCCAGCACTTTTTTCACAGGCTCATATTTGGGCAGACCCTGGCCATTATTCATGGACGAGAAAGCGCGGAACAACTTTATATTGAACTCGTCATTCTTGTGTTTCCATTCCGGCCAGTTCAGCACCTCTTTCACGTTCTCATGTTTGAGCATGCCTTTGGAATGATTCAAGGACGAGAAGGCGCGGAACAGCTCCATATTGAACTCGCCATCCTTGCCCTTCCATTCCGGCCAGCCCAGCACCACTTTGACTTCCTCATGTTTGGGCACGCCTTTGCAATGATTCATGGACGAGAAGGCACGGAACAGCTCCATATTGAACTTGCCACCCTTGTCTTTCCATTCCGGCCAGTCCAGCATCCTTTTCACTTCCATATGTTCGGGAATGCCTCTATTGGAGTACATAGATGAGAATGAGCGGAACAGCTCCATACTGAACTCGCCATCCTTGTGTTTCCATTTCGGCCAGCCCAGCACCTCTTTCACTTTCTCATGTTTGAGTATGCTCTTGGTATGATTCATGGACGAGAAGGCGCGGAACAGCTCCATATTGAACTCGTCATCCTTGTCTTTCCATTCCGGCCAGCCCAGCACCTCTTTCACTTCCTCATGTTTGGGCATGCCTTTGCTATGATTCATAGACGAGAAGGAGCGGAACAGATCCGTACTGAACTCGCCATCCCTGTCTTTCCATTCCGGCCAGCCCAATACCTCTTTCACTTGCTCATGTTTGAGCATACCTTTGTTATGGTTCATAGACGTGAAGCAGCGGAACAGCCACATACTGAACTTGCCATTCTTGTCTTTCCATTCCGGCCAGCCCAGCACCTCTTTCACTTGCTCATGTTTGAGCATGCCTTTACCATTATTCATGGATGAGAAGGTGCGGAACAGCTCCATGCTGAACTTGCCATCCTTGTCGTTCCATTCAGGCCAGCTCAGTACCTCTTTAACTTGCTCATGTTTGAGCATGCCTTTGCTACTATTCGAAGACGAGAAAGAGCGGAACAGCTCCGTACTGAACTCGCCATTCCTGTCTTGCCATTCCGGCCAGCCCAGTACCTCTTTAACTTGCTCATGTTTGAGCATGCCTTTGCTACTATTCATGGACGAGAAGGATCGGAACAGCTCTATATGGAACTCGCCATCCTTGTCTTTCCATTCCGGCCAGCCCAGCACCTCTTTCACATCCTCATGTTCAGGCATGCCTTTGCCATTATTCATGGATGAGAAGGAGCGGAACAGCCCCATACTGAACTCGCCATCCTTGTCCTTCCATTCTGGCCATCCAAGCACCTCTTTTACTTGCTCATGTTTGAGCATGCCTTTGCCATTATTCATGGATGAGAAGGTGCGGAACAGCTCTATACTGAACTCGCCATCCTTGTTGTACCATTCAGGCCAGCCCAGCACCACTTTGACTTCCTCATGTTTGGGTATGCCATGGCTATTATTCATGGACGAGAAAGAGCGGAACAGTTCGATATTGAATTCGCCTTCCTTGTCGTTCCATTCAGGCCAGCCCAGTACTTCTTTCACTTCCTTATTTGTGGGCACACCTTGGTTTTTGTTCATGGACGAGAAGGAAGTCAATACATCCAAACTCGCTAAATATTCAAGCTCATTCTGGCTACGTTCTGCAAAACTACGGATATGTTTTTTTCTATTATTTAGCATGCTGGTCAGCATGCCGGTATTTTTGAAGTTTTCAGAAAGGTGGCCAAAAAAAGCGGCGGTATTATCGAAGAAGCCATTAAAAGACTTTCTCTCTACGAAACCAAGCAGTTTATAAAAAGTGTCCTTGACAGTGATGTTTTTTTTCTTGAATACCTCCATCAGGGTTTGCGCTTTTTCCAGCTCTTCCTGACTTAATTCGTAATGGATATTTGCTTTTACTGTTTCCAATGGATCATCGAAAATTTGAGTATCTGCCAGTTTCTTTTTATTGGCTGGTGGTGCAGCCGCTGCTTTTGAAATTTTTCTCTTTCTAGCCGCGCCCTTCTTTTTTTTCTGGTCAGGTTCTGATGAATCCGACTCTGTTTCTTCCCGTATTCGTTTTGCTCTTTTTTTACTGTGAGTGCCCGAAAGGCAATTGTTGCATAAAAACGCTGAAGCTGTTGCTTCATTGGCTAAACGTCCTAATTCCTGTCGATTCAGTGCCTTGTTACATTTTGAACAAGTTATCATCGGGTTTCTGGCATCCTGCTCAGCTGAGGGTTTCAGAGGGTCATCATCTCCACGACCACTGCCGCTTGTTGATCCGGTTCGCTGGTTGCGGGCAGTAGATCCGCTCTTCTGGCCGGTCTGACCTGTTGTTGCGGGCGTTGATGCTTTGGTCGTTCGGGAGGATGGATTCTTTTTCCTGGTGGCCGCCTGCCGACCAGAATATTTACCAGCAGCGATCTCAAGGTAAACACTGAGTTCCTGACCATTCTCTGCCAGCCATGTCTGAACCAAGCCCGGATGCATCGTGAAAGGGTCTGATCTTTCCATATTCAGAAGATCCGCTTCAATCACCATGATCCGGTCTGATAAAATCCGGGCCAGCGTTGTTTGGCTTGTCGTAATAGCCCATAGTCGTTTGATTCGTAACATTCGAAGCAGCTGCCTTTTTTGTTGCAGGCATTTTTGAACAGGGGCAAAAACAAGATTAAGGTTAAGGTCAGGCTGGGGCTCCGGATCTTCTGGGGATATAGCCAACAGGCTAATGTGGCGGGTTGGCTTCATTGGCCAAAAGGGCAGGGGCAACAACTCGTTCCCACGGCTGGGACCCTCAGGGCCTGAGAGCATGGGAGCCAGCATTTTGTGACGCCCTCGAAAAGGATTGGGCAGTTCAGGTTCAGCTAACTTACCGGCATACAAGAAATGAGTTGGCAGCGGGTTTGAGCCGACGAGTCCCATTGCAGGCAGCGACTTCCCGAACATTACTGTCACTAGCAGAAGCAGTGATCGGACTAGTGAGTAGAAAATGTTGTTATGTTGTGAGCGTCTCATAGATCCAGACTTAAAAAATCAGCGTCTGTGAATCGATTCGCTATTGGGCCAAATTCGTACGTCATCTGACATAAGGCTAAGGCTCATTAATTGATGTTTGCGTAAGACTGTATAGCACCGAACTGGCGAGCTTACCATGAATGGAATTGGCGAAAAGTTTGTTTTACTAAGCTTCCACCAGACGACAAAGGTCTTTTTAGAGAATACCCTCACACCCATCAAGTAACTCTAATTCCTGACAGCTCTGGTAAACATCATCAGCAATGTCTGATAATAAAGGGTCTCGCTTTTTTAACCGCTCTATTTTACTGCATGCCCGTTGCCTCCATTCTTCCAGTATGCGGTTATCGATATCGGTTTTGGCTTTTTTAAGGGCGGTAACGATGTGCATAAGCTTCATTTCATCTCCATACTCGTCCAGTAAGTTCAGTATTTCGGTGCCAAAAGCTTCTGTCTGGTTGAGCTTTAACCATAAACTGCCAAACGCCTGTTTTTCTCGTTTGTCGTCTGGCGGGTTAATGTTTTGTGGTTCCGGTTCACTCATCGACTCAAAGACGTCTGCCCCCCTGGATTGAACGTTATCCAGGTATTGGGACAGTGATTCTTTAATCTCATCCGGGCATTCTGTACCTGATGTTTCCATTCTATTTCTTATTCTGAAAAATAAAGATTCAGGCAGCCTCTCCTTATGATGTTCAAGCGATTTCCAGACGATTGGTTTGACGGCCATTCCATTTTTGATGATGTTAGCCAGAACATAAATGGGTAAAGGTTTGAAGGGGGTTGCTTCAACAGCACCTTTTTCCATGGGGTCTCTGGTTCCCGCCTGTCTGGCTTCGTATCTTTGGATGTATACCGGGTAATCCGGTCTTGAGCGCCTTTGCCAATCATCTGCTGTTAAATAATAGTGTTCAGATATATCAGTGATTTTCAAAAAAATCCTGAACTGCTCCTCTGACCAGTTGCTGATTTCTATTGTTTCATTCTGTATTTTCAGCTGTGGCATCGGATAGCGATAGATCTGAACACCGTCACCCACCGCCTCAACCTCAAGCCAATGCCCTTTGACAGTAAAAGACATCTCATTGAGGTTCTGCATCAGCACAGCGATATAACTCAGGGCCAGCTGTTCTCCTGATGGAATGAGTTCAGAGACAGGTATTTCAACGTTGTTGTTGTCAGTTGTGCGCATCCCGGACAGAAAGTGATCGGGGATATCCTGATCCCAGGGCAGAAGGCTATGGGTTTTGAGCAACGCTTCAAACAGTATCTGGATGCCTTCTTTGGTGATGTCATGGGTTTTTAGCTGGAGGCAGGCTTCAAGCAGCCGTTTTAACCATTGGGAGGAGTGCTCTTTGCTGAGTTTTTGCAGGGCACTCAACGAGGGAAACAGCTCGAATACAGCCCGGGCATGGCTGGCATCCAGAAAACGCAGCTGATCATCCTTTGTTAAGGGTTGCAGGATTTCCAGGTAGAGCCTTTGCATATAGTTGAGTTTCAGCACCCCGGACAATTGTTGAAACCGGGCTGAGTACTGCTCCCACTGTCTTTTATCTGGCAATGACTTCAGCCGCTTGAAAAAATAGACAAAACGCTCCCTGTCTTCATCGGAAGCACACAGAAACATGGCTTTATTTAACACGCGCAATGGCACGGCTTTCATTGAATGACGCCACAAAAAATGCCGATCCCGTTGATTAGCCTGAAGGTAGCGCTCGACGCTTTTCCCTCCGGAAGAAGATAAAAGCCCCGTCAATGATTCCAGCATCGGAGCCGTTTTAGTCTTTTTATGGAATTGGCAGAATTGTTTTAAAACCGTCCAGTTTAATGACCAGTCTGGCTTAAGGGTGGAAAGATAAAGGGTGACTGTTTTTATCTGGCGATTGCATTTTTCTTCATCATCCTCTGAGTCGCTATTGTATTCGTCATCTCCTTCATTATCCGGGTTGATATGTTCTCCAGTAAATTTTGTAAACAGTAACTGTTTCAGTTGTGTTTCCTGATCTTGCAGCACCTCAATAGCTGGTAGCCCTTTCGACGCCCAGAGCCTGGTCATAATTTGCAGTAGCCAATGATTGGGGGCCCCGTAGTCACCTATCCAGCCCAGCACTTTTTTCACAGGCTCATGTTTGGGCAAGCCATGGCGATGATTCATAGACGAAAAAGTACGGAACAACTTCATATTGAGCTTGCCATTCTTGTGCTTCCATTCCGGCCAGTTCAGCACCTCTTTCACTTTCTCATGTTTGGGTATGCCTTTGTGAGTATTCATGGACGAGAAAGCGCGGAACAGCTCCATATTGAATTCACCATCCTTGTTTTTCCATTCCGGCCAGCCCAGCACGTCTACCACTTCCTCATGGTTGAGTAGGCCTCTGCAATGATTCATGGACGCGAAGGCTCGGAACAGCGGCATATTGAACTCGTCATCCTTGTCTTTCCATTCTGGCCAGTCCAGTACCTCTTTCACTTCCTCATGTTTTAGTATGCCCCGGCCATGATTCATGGACGAGAAGGAACGGAACCACTCCATACTGAACTCATCATTCTTGTCTTTCCATTCCGGCCAGCCCAGTACCTCTCTCACTTCCTGACGTTTGAGCATGCCTTGGCCATTATTCATGGACGAGAAGGCTCGGAACCGCTCCATATTGAACTCATCATCCTTGTCTCTCCATTCCGGCCAACCCAGCACATTTTTTACTTCCTCATGCCTGAGCACACCCAGGCCATTATTCATGGACGAGAAGGCGCGAAAAAGCTCTGTATTGAATTTGCCATTCTCGTCTTTCCATTCCGGCCAGCCCAGCACTTCTCTCATTTCCTGATGTTTGAGCATGCCTTTATTATTATTCATGGACGAGAAGGCGCGAAACAGCACCACACTGAACTCGCCGTCCTTGTCTTTCCATTCCGGCCAGCTCAGCACCTCTCTCACTTCCTCACGTTTGAGGATGCCTTGGCCATTATTCATGGACGAGAAGGCTCGGAACAGTAGCATATTGAACTCGCGATTCTTGTCTTTCCATTCTGGCCAGTTCAGCACCTCTTTCACTTCCTCATGTTTGAGTATGCCCTGGCCATGATTCATGGACGAGAAGGAACGGAACCGCTCCATACTGAACTCGCCATTTTTGTCTTTCCATTCAGGCCAGCCAAGCACTTCTACCACTTCCTCATGGTTGAGCCGGCCTCTGCAATGATTCATGGACGAGAAGGCGCGAAAAAGCTCGCTATTGAACTCGCTATTGTGGTCTTTCCATTCCGGCCAGCTCAACACCTCTTCCACTTCCTTTTTTTTGAGCATGCCTTTGCCAACATTCATGGATGAGAAAGCGCGGAACAGCTCTATATTGAACTCGCCATTCTTGTCTTTCCATTCCGGCCAGCTCAGCACCTTTTTCAGTTCGTCATGTTCAAGCATGCCTTTGCCGCTATTCATGGACGAGAAAGCGCGGAACAATTCCATACTGAACCCGCCGTTCTTGTCTTTCCATTCCGGCCAACTCAACACTGCTTTCACTTCCCCATGTTTCAGCATTCCTCTACCATGATTCATGGACGAGAAGGTGCGTAACAACTCCATACTGAACTTGCCGTGCCTGTCTTTCCATTCTGGCCAGTCCAGCAACTTTTTGACTTCCTCATGTTTGAGCAAACCCTGGCCATTATTCATGGACGAGAAAGAGCGAAACAGTTCCATATTGAACTCGTCATCGTTGTTTTTCCATTCTGGCCAGCCCAGTATGGCGTTCACTTCCTTATGTGTGGGCACACCCTTGTTACAATTCATGGATGAGAAAGAAGTCAATACATCCAAACTCGCTAAATATTCGAGTTCACTCTGGCTACGTTCGGCAAAACTACGGATATGTTTTTTTGTATTATTTAGCATGCCGGTCAGCATGCCTGTGTTTTTGAAGTTTTCAGAAAGGTGCCCAAAAAAAGTGGCGGCATTATCGAAGAAGCTATTAAAAGACTTTCTCTCTACGAAACCAAGTAGCTTATAAAAAGTCGGCTTTACAGTGATATTTTTTTTCTTGCATATCTCTATCAGGGTTTGCGCTTTTTCCAGCTCTTCCTGATTGAGTTCGTACTTTATATTTGCTTTTACTTTTTCCAATGGGTCATCGGTAATCTGATTGTCTGCCGGTTTCTTTTTTTTGGCCGGTGGTGCAGCCGCTGCGGTTGAATTATTTCTTTTTCTACCCGGGCTCCTCTTTTTTTTCTGAGCCGGTTCTGATGAATCCGACTCTGTTTCTTCGCGGATTCGTTTTGCTCTTTTTTTACCCTGATTGTCCGAAAGGCACTTGTTGCATAAAAACGCTGAGGCTGTTGCTTCGTTGGCTAAACGTCTTAATTCCTGTCGATTCAGTGCCTTGTCACATTTTGAACAAGTTACCATCGGATTTCTGGCATCCTGCTCAGCTGAGGGTTTCGGTGGGTCATCATCTCCACGACCACTGCCGCCTGTCGAACCAGTTCCCTGGTTACGGGCAGCAGATCCACTCATCTGGCCGGTCTGACCAGTTTTTACGGTCGTTGCTGCTTTGGTCGTTCGTGAGGATGGATTGTTTTCCCCGGTACCTGCCTGTCGGCCAGAATAGTTGCCAGCAGCGATCTCACGGTAAACACTGAGTTCCTGATCATTCTCTGCCAGCCATGTCTGAATTAGCCCCGGTTGAATCGTAGCAGGGTCTGACGTTTCCAGATCAAGAAGATCTGCTTCAATCACCATGATCCGGTCTGACAATATCCGGGCCAGAGTGGTTTGACCCGTCACAGTAGCCCATAGTCGTTTGATTCGTAACATTCGAAGCAGTTGCCTTTTTTGTTGCAGGCATTTTTGAATGGGGGCAAGAACAGGGGAGAGGTCAGGCTCGGGATCAGGATTCCAGTTGTTCCCGTCAGGTGGTTTATCGCCATCATCTTCCCCGGCAGTGCCCATAGCGATCAGCTCAGTGGAAGGGTGTTTTGAGGCTTCGGGGGACATAACCATCAGGTCAATGCGGCGTGTTTGCTTCATTGGCCAAACGGGTAGTGGAGGCAATTGGAGAGACGCTAGAGGACTGTTATTTGGCAGCGGCTGAAGCAAATGGAGGCCGAGTTGCATAAACCCAACCTGAAGGGTGCCGGGCAGTTCAGGTCCAGCCAACCTGTCGTCATACAAGAAATGCGCTGGTAGCGGGCTTGAGCCGACTAATTCCACTGCAGGCAGGGACTCCCGGAACATTATTGTCACTAACAGAAGTAGCGATCGGACTATCGGGCAGATAGTGTTGTTTTTTTGTGGGCGTCCCATAGACTCAGGCACATTGATTGACGTTTGCACGAGACTGTATAGCATCGCACTGGCTTGTGCGCCATAAACGGAGTTGGTGAACAGCTTGTTTTGTAAAGGATTGGGTCCGTCTGACAGAAATCTTAATCAGACGACAAAGGTCTTTTTAGAAAATACTCCCACACCCATCAAGTAACTCTAATTCCTGACAGCTCTGATAAACATCAGAATCAATCTCTAATAATAAAGGGTCTCGCTTTTTTAACCGTTTTATTTCGCTGAATGCCCGTTGTATCCATCCTTCCAGTATGTGGTCAGAGATATTGATTTTGGCTTTTTCAAGGACGGTTACTATGTGCATAAGCTCCATTTCATCCTTATACTCGTCCAGTAATGTCAGTATTTCGGTGCTAAAAACTTCTGCCTGGTTGAGCTTTGACCATAAACTGCCAAACGGCTGTTTTTCTCGTTTGTCGTCTTGCGGGTTAAAGTGTTGTGGTTCCGGTTCACTGACCGGCTCAGAGGCTACAGTTTCCCTGAATTGAACGTTTTCCAGATATTGGGACAGTGATTCTTTAATCTCATCGGGGCATTCTGTGCCTGGTGTTTCCATTCTTTCTTTCAGTTTGCCAAGCAAGGATTCAGGCAGTCTCTCTTTATGATGGTCAAGGGATCTCCAGGCGACGGGTTTGATGGCCACTCCTCTTTTGATCAGAGTAGCCAGAACATGAACAGGTAAAGGATTAAAGGGGGCTGCTTCAACCGCACCTTTAGCCTTCAGAGTTTTGTTTTCGGCTAGTCTGGCTTCGTGTCTTTGGATGTATACCGGGTCACCCGGGTTTAAACGTTTTTGCCAATCCTCTGCTGTCAAATAATAGTGTTCAGGCATGTCAGTGATTTTCAAAAAAAACCTGAACTGTTCCTCTGACCAGTTGCTGATTTCTATTGTTTCATCCTGTACTTTCAGCTGTGGCATCGGATAACGATAGATCTGAACACCGTCACCCATTGCCTCAACCTCAAGCCAATGCCCTTTGACAGTATAAGACATCTCGTTGAGGTTCTGCATCAGCACAGCGATATAACTCAGAGCCAGCTGTTCTCCTGATGGAATGAGTTCAGAGACAGGTATTTCAACGTTGTTGTTATCAGTTGTGCGCATCCCGGACAGAAAGTGTTCGGGGATATCGTTATCCCAGGGCAGAAGGCTATGGGTTTTGAGCAACGCTTCAAACAGTATCTGGATGCCTTCTTTGCTGATGTCATCCGTTTTTAGTTGAAGGCAGGCTTCAAGCAGCCGTTTTAACCATTGGGAGGAATGCCCTTGGCTGAGTTTTTGCAGGGCGCTCAAAGAAGGAAACAGGTCGAATACAGCCCGGGCATGGCCGGCATCGAGAAAACGCAGCTGATCATCCTTTGTTAACGGTTGCAGGATTCCCAGGTAGAGTCTTTGCATATAGTCGAGTTTCAGCACCCCCGACAAGGGTTGTAACAGTGCTGAGTACTGCTTCCATAGTCGTTTATCCGGCAATGACTTCAGCTGCCTGGCAAAATAGACAAAACGCTCCCTGTCTTCATCGGAAGAACAGAGGAACATTGCTTTATTTAACACCCGCAAAGGCACGGCTTTAACTGAATGACGCCACAAAAAATGCCGATCCAGTTGATTAGCCTGAAGGTAGCGCGCGACGCTTTTGCTTCCAGAAGAAGATAAAAGTCCTATCAATGATTCCAGCATCAGAACCGTTTTAGTCTTTTCATGGAATTGGCAGAATTGTTTTAAAACCGTCCATGTTAGTGACCAGTCTGGCTTAGGGGTGGAAAGATAAAGGGCGACCGTTTTTATCTGGCGATTGCATTTGTCGTCATCCTCTTCATCCTCTGAATCGCTATTGCATTCGTCATCTGCTTCATGATCCGGGTTGCTGTGTTCTCCAGTAAGTTCCGCAAGCAGTAACTGTTTCAGTTGTGTTTCCTGATGTTGCAGCACCTCAATAGCGGGTAGCCCTGCTGATGCCCAGAGCCTGGTCATAATTTTCAGTAGCCAATGATTGGTTGCTCCCCGTTGACCTAACCAGCCCAGCACCTTTTTCACGGGCTTATGTTTGGGCAAGCCCTGGAAATGATTCATGGACGAGAAGGCGCGGAACAACTTTATATTGAACTCACCATTCTTGTCTTTCCATTCTGGCCAGCCCAGCACCTCTCTCACTTGATCATGTTTGAGCATGCTTTTGCCATGATTCATAGACGAGAAGGAGCGGAACAGCTCCATATTGAACTCGCCATCCTTGTCTTTCCATTCCGGCCAGCCTAGCACCTCTCTAACTTCCTCATGTTTGAGAATGCCTTCGCCATTATTCATAGACGAGAAGGAGCGGAACAGCTCCATATTGAACTCGCCATACTTGTCTTTCCATTCCGGCCAGCCCAGAACCTCGCTCACTTCCTCATGTTTGAGCATGCCTTTGCCATTATTCATAGACGAGAGGGAGCGGAACAGCTCCATACTAAACTTGCCATCCTTGTCCTTCCATTCCGGCCAGCCCAGAACCTCGCTCACTTGCTCATGTTTGAGCATGCCTTTGCCATTATTCATAGACGAGAAGGAGCGGAACAGCTCCATATTGAACTCGCCATAGTTGTCTTTCCATTCGAGCCAGCCCAGCACCTCTCTCACTTCCACATGTTTGAGCATGCCTTTGCCCATGTTCATGGATGAGAAGGAGCGGAACAGCTCCATATTGAACTCGCCATCCTTGTCTTTCCATTCTGGCCAGGCGAGTACTTCTTTCACTTCCTTTTGTTTGAGCATGCCTTTGCCACTATTCATGGATGAGAAGGAGCGGAACAGCTCCATACTGAACTCGCCATCCTTGTCTTTCCATTGCGGACAGGCGAGTACCTCTTTCACTTGCTCATGTCCGGGGATGCCTTTGCAATGATTTATAGACGAGAAGGAGCGGAACAGCTCCATACTGAACTGGCCATCCTTGTCTTTCCATTGTGGCCAGGCGAGTACCTCTTTCACTTCCTCAAGTTTGAGCATGCCTTTGCCATGATTCATAGACGAGAAGGAGCGGAACAGCTCCATACTGAACTCGCCATCCTTGTCTTTCCATTCCAGCCAGCCCAGCACCTCTTTCACATCCTTTTGTTTGAGCATGCCTTTACCGCTGTTCATGGATGAGAAGGAACGGAACAGCTCCATACTAAACTCGTCATCCTTGTCTTTCCATTCCGGCCAGCCCAGCACCTCTTTCACATCCATTTGTTTGAGCACGCCTTTACCATTGTTCATGGATGAGAAGGAGCGGAACAGCTCCATATTGAACTCGCCACTCTTGTCTTTCCATTCCGGCCAGCCCAGCACCTCTATCACATCCTTTTGTTTGAGCAAGCCTTTACCATTGTTCATGGATGAGAAGGAGCGGAACAGCTCCATATTGAACTCGCCACTCTTGTCTTTCCATTGTGACCAGCCCAGCACCTCTCTTACTTCCTCATGTTTGAGCATGCCTTTGCCATGACTCATAGATGAGAAGGAGCGTAACAGCTCCATATTGAACTCGTCATTCTTGTCCTTCCATTCCGGCCAGGCAAGCACCTCTTTCACTTGCTGATGTTTGAGTATGCCTCTACACGTGTTCATGGATGAGAAGGAGCGGAACAGCTCCATACTGAACTCGCCATCCTTGTCTTTCCATTCCGGCCAGCCTAGCACCTCTTTCACTTGCTCATGTTTGAGCATGCCTTTGCTGCTATTCATGGACGAGAAGGATCGGAACAACTTCGTATTAAACTCGCCATCCCTGGCTTTCCATTCTGGCCAGCCCAGTATTGCTTTCACTTCCTTATGTGTGGGCACGCCTTTACCATTATTCATGGACGAGAAGGAATTCAATACATCCAAACGTGCTAAATATTCGAGTTCACTCAGGCTACGTTCTGTGAAACTCCGGATATGTTTTTTTCTATTGTTTAACATGCTGGTCAGCATGCCTGTATTTTTGAAGTTTTCAGAAAGGTGCCCAAAAAAAGCGGTGGCATTATCGAAGAAGCTATTAAATGAACTTCTCTCTAGAAAGCCGAGGAGTTTATAAAAAGTAGACTTGACTGTGATGTTTTTTTTCTTGAATACCTCCATCAGGGTTTGTACTTTTTCCAGCTCTTCCTGACTTAATTCGTATTCGATATTTTCTTTTACTTTTTCCAATGGGTCACCGGGGATCTGAGTGTCTGCCGGTTTCTTTTTTTTGGCCGATGGCGCAGTAGCAGCTGCTTCAGTATTATTTCTCTTTCTACCCGGGCCCTTCTTTTTTTTCTGGGCCGGTTCTGATGAATCCGGCTTTGTTTCTTTCCGGATTCGTTTTGCTCTTTTTTTACTCTGATTGTCCGAAAGGCACTTGCTGCATAAAATCACGGAGGCAGTTGCCTCATTGGTTATTCGCCTTAATTCCTGTGTATTCAGTGCCTTGTTGCACTTGAAACAAGTGACAGCAGAACTTCCGGTATCCTGTTCAGCTGAAGGTTCCAGCGGGTCTTCATCTTCACGACTGCTGTCGTTTGTCGAATCGGCTCCCTGTTTACGGGCAGCAGATCCGCTCATCTGGCCGGTCTGACTCGTTGTTGCGGTCGATGATGCTTTGGTCGTTCGGGAGGATGGATTCTTTTTCTTGGTAGCCGACTGTCGGCCAGAATATTTGCCAGCAGCGATCTCACGGTAAACACTGAGTTCCTGACCATTCTCTGCCAGCCATGTCTGAATCAATCCCGGATGCATCGTTGCCGGATCTGACGTTTCCAGATCAAGAAGATCTGCTTCAATCACCATGATCCGGTCTGACAATATCCGGGCCAGAGTGGTTTGACCCGTCGCAGTAGCCCATAGTCGTTTGATTCGTAACATTCGAAGCAGTTGCCTTTTTTGTTGCAGGCATTTTTGAACAGGGGCAAGAACAAGGGAGAGATCCGGCTCGGGCTCCGGATCAGGATTCCAGTTGTTTTTGTCAGGTGGCTTATCACCATCATCTCCCCCGGCAGCGCTCGTGGTGAACAGCGCAGTGGAAGGGTGCTCTGAGGCTTCGGGAGACATAACCATCAGTTCAGTGCGGCGTGTTTGTTTCATTGGCCAAACGGGCAGGGGAGGCAATTGGAGAGACGCGGGAGGACTGTTATTTGGCAGCAGCTGAAGCAAATGGAGGGCGAGTTGCATAAACCCAACCTGAAGGGGGCCGGGCAGTTCAGGTCCAGCCAACCTGTTGTCATACAAGAAATGCGCTGGTAGCGGGCTTAAGCCGACTAATTCCACTGCAGGCAGGGACTCCCGGAACATTATTGTCACTAACAGAAGCAGCGATCGGACTATCGGGCAGATAGTGTTGTTTTTTTGTGGGCGTCCCATAGACTCAGGCGCATTGATTGACGTTTGCACGAGACTGTATAGCATCGCACTGGCTTGTGCGCCATAAACGGAGTTGGTGAGCAGCTTGTTTTGTAAAGGATTGGGTCCGTCTGACAGAAATCTTAAGCAGACGACACAGGTCTTTTTAGAAAATACTCCCACACCCATCAAGTAACTCTAATTCCTGACAGCTCTGATAAACATCAGGATCAATCTCTAATAATAAAGGGTCTCGTCTTTTTAACCGCTTTATTTCGCTGAATGCCCGTTGTATCCATCTTTCCAGTATGTGGTCAGAGATATTGATTTTGGCTTTTTTAAGAACGGTCACTATATGCATAAGCTCCATTTCATCCCAATATTCGTCCAGTAATGTCAGTATTTCGGTGCCAAAAACTTCTGTCTGGTCGAGCTTTAACCATAAACTGCCAAACGCCTGTTTTTCTTGTTTGTCGTCTGGCGGGTTAACGTTTTGTGGTTCCGATTCACTGACCGGCTCAGAGGCTTCAGCTTCCCTGGATTGAAGGTTTTCAAGATATTGGGACAGTGATTCTTTAATCTCATCGGGGCATTCTGTGCCTGATGTTTCCATTCTTTCTTTCAGTTTGCCAAGCAAGGATTCAGGCAGTCTCTCTTTATGATGGTCAAGGGACCTCCAGGCGACGGGTTTGATGGCCATTCCTCTTTTGATCAGGTTAGCCAGAACATGAACAGGTAAAGGGTTGAAGGGGACTGCTTCAACCGCACCTTTAGCCTTCAGCGCTTTGTTTGCGGCCAGTCTGGCTTCGCGTCTTTGGATGTAGACCGGGTCATCCGGGTTTAAGTGCTTTTGCCATTGATCTGCTGTCAAATAATACTGTTCAGACACCCCTGTGATTTTCAAAAAAATCCTGAACTGTTCTTCTGACCAGTTGCTGATTTCTATTGTTTCATCCTGTATTTTCAGCCGTGGCATGGGATAGCGATAGATCTGAACACCGTCAGCCAGCACCTCAACCTCAAGCCGCTGCCCTTTAACAGTAAAAGACATCCCGTTGAGGTTCTGCATCAGCACAGCGATATAACTCAGGGCCAGCTCTTCTCCTGATGGAATAAGTCCAGAGACAGGTATCTCAACATTGTTGTTGGTCGTTCGCATCCCGGACAGAAAGTGACCAGGGATATCGTGATCCCAGGGCAGAAGGCCATGGGTTTTGAGCAGTGCTTCAAACAGTATCTGGATGCCTTCTTTGGTGATGTCATGGGTTTTTAGTTGGAGGCAGGCTTCAAGCAGCCGTTTTAACCATTGGGAGGAACGCTCTTTGCTGAGTTTTTGCAGGGCGCTCAACGAGGGAAACAGCTCGAATACAGCCCGGGCATGGCTGGCATCCAGAAAACGCAGCTGATCATCCTTTGTTAAGGGTTGCAGGATTTCCAGGTAGAGCCTTTTCATGTAGTCGAGTCTCAGCACCTCTGACAATGGTTGTAAATAGGCTGAGTACTGTTCCCATAGTCCTTTATCCGGCAATGACTTCAGCCGCTTGGCAAAATAGACAAAACGCTCCCTGTCTTCATCGGAAGAAAACAGAAACATGGCTTTATTTAACACACTCAAAGGCACGGCTCTCATTGAATGATGCCACAAAAAATGCCGATCCAGTTGACTAGCCTGAAGGTAGCGCTCGACGCTTTTTCCTCCGGAAGAAGATAAAAGCCCTATCAATGATTCCAGTATCTGAACCGTTTTAGTCTTTTCATGGAATTGGCAGAATTGTTTTAAAACCGTCCAGTTTAATGACCAGTCTGGCTTAAGGGTGGAAAGATATAGAGCGACCGTTTTTATCTGGCGATTGTATTTGTTATCCCCTTCATCCTCTGAATCACTATTGTATTCGTCATCTCCTTTATTACCCGGGTTGCTATGCTCTCCGGTAAATTCTGTAAACAGCGATTCTTTCAGTTGCCTTTCCTGATGTTGCAGTACTTCAACCGCAGGAAGCCCTGCTGATTTCCAGAGCCTGGTCATAATTTGCAGTAGCCAATGATTGGAGGCCCCGTAGTCACCTATCCAGCCCAGCACTTTTTTCACAGGCTCATGTTTGGGCAAGCCATGGCGATGATTCATAGACGAAAAAGTACGGAACAACTTCATATTGAGCTTGCCATTCTTGTGCTTCCATTCCGGCCAGTTCAGCACCTCTTTCACTTTCTCATGTTTGGGTATGCCTTTGTGAGTATTCATGGACGAGAAAGCGCGGAACAGCTCCATATTGAATTCACCATCCTTGTTTTTCCATTCCGGCCAGCCCAGCACGTCTACCACTTCCTCATGGTTGAGTAGGCCTCTGCAATGATTCATGGACGCGAAGGCTCGGAACAGCGGCATATTGAACTCGTCATCCTTGTCTTTCCATTCTGGCCAGCCCAGCACCTCTTTCACTTCCTCATGTTTTAGTATGCCCCGGCCATGATTCATGGACGAGAAGGAACGGAACCACTCCATACTGAACTCATCATTCTTGTCTTTCCATTCCGGCCAGCCCAGTACCTCTGTCACTTCCTGACGTTTGAGCATGCCTTGGCCATTATTCATGGACGAGAAGGCTCGGAACCGCTCCATATTGAACTCATCATCCTTGTCTCTCCATTCCGGCCAACCCAGCACATTTTTTACTTCCTCATGCCTGAGCATACCCAGGCCATTATTCATGGACGAGAAGGCGCGAAAAAGCTCTATATTGAATTTGCCATTCTCGTCTTTCCATTCTGGCCAGCCCAGCACTTCTCTTATTTCCTGATGTTTGAGCAAGCCTTTGTTATTATTCATGGACGAGAAGGCGCGAAACAGCACCACACTGAACTCGCCGTCCTTGTCTTTCCATTCCGGCCAGCCCAGCACTTCTTTGACTTTTTTATGTTTGAGCATGCCTTTGCCACTATTCATGGACGAGAAGGCACGGAACAGCTCCATATTGAACTCGCCACCCTTGTCTTTCCATTCCGGCCAGTCCAGCACCTCTTCCACTTGCTCATGTTTGAGCATGCCTTTGCTATGGTTCATTGACGAGAAGGAGCGGAACAGTTCCATACTGAACTCGCCATACTTGTCTTTCCATTCCGGCCAGCCCAGCACCTCTTCCACTTGTTCATGTTTGAGCATGCCTTTGCCATGGTTCATTGACGAGAAGGAGCGGAACAGTTCCATACTGAACTCGCCATCCTTGTCTTTCCATTCCGTCCAGCTCATCATCTCATTCACTTCCTCATGTTTGAGCCTGCCCTGGCCATTATTCATGGACGAGAAGGAGCGGAACAGCTCCATACTGAACTCGCCATCCCTGTCTTTCCATTCCGGCCAGTCCAATACCTCTTTCACTTGCTCATGTTTGAGCAGACCTTTTCTATGGTTCATAGACGAGAAGCAGCGGAACAGCCACATACTGAACTTGCCATTCTTGTCTTTCCATTCCGGCCAGCCCAGCACCTCTTTCACTTGCTCATGTTTGAGCATGCCTTTGCCATTATTCATGGATGAGAAGGTGCGGAACAGCTCCATGCTGAACTTGCCATCCTTGTCGTTCCATTCAGGCCAGCCTAGTACCTCTTTAACTTGCTCATGTTTGAGCATGCCTTTGCTACTATTCGAAGACGAGAAGGAGTGGAACAGCTCCGTGATGAACTCGCCATTCCTGTCTTGCCATTCCGGCCAGCCCAGTACCTCTTTAACTTGCTCATGTTTGAGCATGCCTTTGCTACTATTCATGGACGAGAAGGATCGGAACAGCTCCAAACGGAACTCGCCAACCTTGTCTTTCCATTCCGGCCAGCCCAGCACTTCTTTCACATTCTCATGTTCGGGTATGCCTTTGCCATTATTCAAGGATGAGAAGGAGCGGAACAGCCCCATACTGAACTCGCCATCCTTGTCCTTCCATTCTGGCCATCCAAGCACCTCTTTTACTTGCTCATGTTTGAGCATGCCTTTGCCATTATTCATGGATGAGAAGGTGCGGAACAGCTCCATGCTGAACTCGCCATCCTTGTCGTTCCATTCAGGCCAGCCCAGCACCAGTTTGACTTCCTCATGTTTGAGCAAACCCTGGCCATTATTCATGGACGAGAAAGAGCGAAACAGTTCCATATTGAACTCGCCATCCTTGTTTTTCCATTCTGGCCAGCCCAGTATGGCGTTCACTTCCTTATGTGTGGGCACACCCTTGTTACTATTCATGGATGAGAAAGAAGTCAATAAATCCA
>NZ_JAGRPU010000037.1 GCF_024606225.1 Endozoicomonas sp. ISHI1
GCCAGCATCAAGGTTTTTCGTTTCTGTTTCATGAGGATCGCTACATGATCATTGAATCCTCCTGTGGCAGTGACAAAGCCTCCTGCCCGCTCCAAAAAATCAGGCTCAAGCATCCAGTCTTCAGCGTGTTGGGCCACAACAATGGCGCCCTCTGGCATAGAGCCTGCCGCTTGTTTTCTGGCCAGCCAGAGTGGCCCTGTGCAGAAGCCTTCGCTGACACCCTCACCGATGGCCAGGGTCTCCTGAGGTATAGGCATGGCGAAATCCATCCCGCCAGAGAGTCGGGTGACAGGACGTACCTGCAACAGGAACAGGCGACCCTGATGATCGATGGCAAACTCCACGTCCACAGGGCAGAGCAGCAGGTTTTCCAGCTCTGTCACCACTCGCCTGAGCTCTGAAACCATGTCATCACTGAGTTGTTGTTCGACGTCGTTTGATTGGGTATCGGCATCATCAATGCTTGTTTCCGAATAGCCGTTATTGTTCTTGTGCAGAACAAAGTGACTTGAGATCATTCCGGGAAAATATTGAGAGCTGCCAGCTTCTTCTGTAAGACCCTCGCGATAAATATCAATGCGGTGAGGCGTATTACCGGACTGCCCTGCCACAACACCTCTGGGTTGGCCGGGAGTGTATTCAATCCTGACGGTCTTATCCTGAAAGGATTGAAAACTCATGGCGACCCCACCATATCGGCAGTCAATGCACTGTTGGATGATAAGCGCCATGGGTGGAGGTATCACTCCGGGACAGACTTCAGGCCGGTAACCTGAGGCCATGACCTTAAGGCAGGTTCGTAAAATATCGTCTTCTTCCTGAACTAAAGAGAGGTATTTGCCTGCCTGGGCATCGCCGTAGTTATCTTCATTGATCCCGGAACTGCGGACAATAAGCGGCTGTGATGTTAATAGCCCGTGATCCCTGATGTGTCTCGCCGCTTCTGAATCTTTAACCTGCTTATAAAAGTCCTCACTGGCAATAAATTTCGCCACACCCGTCAGCCAGCTATCTCTTTTGGCTTGCTCTGAGAGCGGCAAAGCATTGAGGCATTCCCTGATGTTCGCCAGACTGATCTCTGCCTCCGGTTCATTGCCGATCCCGGGGAAATAGTGTTCAAGACCCCGGGTATCCAGAGGGTGTTGTTCAAGGGCATTCATAACGTGAGCAGTAACGCACTCGAAGGGGGGAACACGAAAACCGGCTTCCTTCATGCGCTGCAAAAACATCCCCTTGCCGCCAAGTTGTTCCCGACTGGCAGGAGAACAGTCAGCAGCCTCATTTGAAACAGGTGAACGGCAGGCACGCTTGGTTAGTGGCGTTGGGTCGGGAACGCCACCGGGATTAAGATCACTGAAATACCTTTTAGGTGAACGATTAGGTGAACGACTAGCCTCAGTAACCTGATTGGGATCAGTTGTCAGTCTTTGAAAACTTGCTGTGACATAATCAAAAATAGATTTTAACATCAAGATCCCCCCCCTTCATGTTATTACTCATCCATGATTTAATCGCTATCGCATGACGAATAAAACGATTACTTACTTAACTTTTGACAATGATATTTTTATAAAGTTCACTCGCCAGCCTGAAGCACGCAGTAGAAAAAACAACATCAGGGTTTGCACTGGTCAGCGTTGTCTGAATCGATCAGACCTTATTCGCAGATTATCTGAGGTATTGACGAAGTTCGGGGTTTCTTTGTTTTGCTGCCTCGATAAAAGCCGTATCATCTTTAAGCTCTGAAGCAGCATATTTGAAAGCTCGAGGATTTATTGCAATTAAGTCGAGCATACACTGGCGATCCTTCAATGCCTTTTGACTGGCATATGATAAGGCATAAATACTTTCAGCAATGGCCACTCGAATAATGTTTTTATCGCCTTTGAGTCTTTCACTTACAAACATCAGAGAAAATGAATTCTGTGCGACAGCGACCATTGCATGCTTATAATCATCCTTAAGTTTCAGACTGGCATATTGTATCTGAGTACCCGCTCGTCTGACTGATGCCATAACGACTTCGCTATCATCCCTCAGTTCTTCACTCACATATTTCAGTTGATCTGGATGTTTTTCTAACGCGGGTAATACTAAGTCTTTATCATTCAGAACCCGTTGACTGGCATATTTTAACCCATGCTTTAGCAGGGCATTCCTGACCTTTTCTTTATGATCCCCAAGCAACTGACCCGGTGGCGCATAAAACTGCAGATATTCACTGCAGGAGGGTTTGACAACAAAGAATTGACCTTTCAAATGGGAATATAAAAGCTCAACCAATTGCATAGCGCCTGAAGGATATCTGAATAAAAGATGTTGTAAGAGTTGCCTGCGGATGTCCGCATCGATCTCATTACTCTTGAACATTTCCCGAAGCTCGTCCTTCAATTCACGGCTCAAACACTTGGACAGACACTGAACATGATTAATAAACTGCTGGTGCTGGTTTCTTAATAACGAGTAGAAATCAGGAACAATGGTGCAAAAATCATAAGCGATTGTAAAAAGGCAATCTCGAAAGGCGAATCTATCAGCTTCTGTTGCAATATCTCTGTTAAGGCGTTGTGCAAGCAAGTCAAAGTTCCACTGATCTCCTTCAAAAATAACTTTATCCTTCAGCCAACGATCCAAATTATACATAGCATTTAACACAATGATCAGTTTTTCATAAGCCTCCTGCATAGTACCACGTGAACTCATTTGGGAGCATTCGACGAAAATTTCTCCCGCTACAGCGTTAAAACTCAGCTTCATGCTATCAGCATTTTTATCCAGTTCGATTGCTTTTAATAACTTCACCAGAAACCACATACGTTTTAACTTGCTGGGCTCATCACTGCCGTCAGGACTATCAAATTCGTCAGCAAATGTCAGCCGCAGGGTTCGTTCTTTCCCTCCTTCTGCGTATTCAAGTAGCTCGATAAGACAGAAATGATTTCCAAGCTTCTGATTAACAATCAAGGCATTATCCATAATGACGACAGTCGCTGGACGATGTGTTTTTTCAAGAAATGCTCTGTCGGATGGCCTCAATATCGACACATTTTCGTCCAGGGTCGTGCAATCAAGATAGGTGATGGACCCTTCCCTGGATATCCTGCCCTGACCCGCAGCAAGACTGACCGGAGCCAGCGCATTTACAAAGCGCTGATGCAGAGCAAAAATCAGGTCATGGACACTCCGCAGCTGCTCAGCCTCAGTGGGGTTCAGTGCCTGAAGACAGGATTGTAGCTGATGGCAGGCGGCCACCCACTGACGAAACGTTACCTGTCCTTCTTTGCCATCATCCGAGGGAAGGGTAATAGCCTTTAGCCCGGATTGGATGGTCTGTTCCAGCGTCACAAACCGGTTCATCAATTGCGGCAACTCATCCAGCCGTGACTTGAGCTGTTGTGAATCGCTGTTAACCGCCAGCCGCAAGAATGCCCCGTAGCCATTGAGCTGTGCTTTAGCCCCATGAATCAACCTTTGTACGATCTCCTCAGTTTCTGCCAATATCTTTGATCGTTGTGGCGACATGCTCAGTTTTATGGGGTTTGCCAGACAATCCAGTCCACCGCCGGGGGCAAAAAATGCCAACAGCCGGGCATTTTGATCCGTGAGCCATTGAAAACCGCTGGCGACCTTGCGGAATGCGCCCTCTGGGGGGGATAAATCATCCCGTGATGGGATGACCTTTGTTGACGGTAGATCAGAAAATGCAGTGGACAGGCTTCTGTGACAAGCCAGTTTTCCGGTAAGGTCACCGGCAACAATAAAGGCTCCGGGCTCATCGTTAAAACGGGCGCAGGCCAGCGTCGCCTGTTGGCCAGCCTCCTGAGAGGCCAATGCCGAATAATGGCCACCGGCCCGCATCAAGGGTATTTGTTCCTGTTTCAGCAGGATTGCCACATGATCATTGAATCCTGCTCCGGCCAAAACAAAACCTCCTGCCCGGTTCAGGAATTTGGACTCAAGCATCCAGTCTTCAGCGTGGTCAGCCAAGACAATAGCTCCCTCCGGCATTGAATCTACCTCTCGTCGATTGGCCAGCCAGAGGGGGCCAGTGCAATAGCCTTCGCTGATGCTCTCGCCAATGGCCAGAGCCTCTTTAGGTATGGGCATGGCAAAAGCCATGTCACCAGAGAGTCGGGTAATGGGGCGCACCTGCAACAGGAACAGGCGACCCTGATGATCGATGGCAAACTCCACATCCACGGGGCAGAGCAACAGGTTTTCCAGCTCTGTCACCACCTTTCTGAGGGTAGCAACCATTTTATCACTGAGTTTCTGTCCACCGTCGTTTGATTGGGCATTGGCATCATCAATTCTTATTTCCAAATAGCCGTTATTGCTCTTGTGCAGGGTAAAGTGACTTGAGATCGTCCCGGCGAAATATTGAGAGCTGTCAGCTTCTTCTTTGCGATCCTCGCGAAAAATATCAATGCGGTGAGGCGTGTTACCGGACTGCCCGGCCACTACGCCTTTGGGTTGACCGCGTGTGTACTCAACACTGACGGTATTATCCTGAAAAGATTTAAAGCTCATGGCGACACCGCCAAATCGACAGTCAATGCACTGCTGGATAATCAATGCCATAGGCTGCGGTACGCCTTCGCAACAGACTTCAGGCCGGTAAGCTGAAGCCATAACCTTGAGGCAAGTACATAAAATATCGTCTTCTTCCTGAACCACAGAGAGGTATTTGCCCGCCTGAGCGTCGCCGTAGTTATCTTCATTGATACCAGAACTGCGGACAATCACCGGTTGTGATGTGGAGAGTTCGTCCAGCTTACGACGCAAATGCCTGATTTGTCGGGCCGCTTCTGAATCTTTAACCTGTGCGTAGTAGTCATCACTGGCAACAAACTGCGCCAGACCCGCCAGCCAGTTATCCCTTTTGGTTTGCTCTGAAGATGGCATAGCATTGAGGCGCTCCCTGATGATCGCCAGACTGATCTCTGCCTCCGGTTCATTGCCGATCCCGGGGAAATAATGTTCAAGACCCCGGATATCCAGAGGGTGTTGTTCAAGGGCATTCACAACGTGAGCAGTAACGCACTCGAAGGGTGGAACACGAAAACCGGCTTCCTTCATGCGCTGCAAAAACATCCCCTTGCCGCCAAGTTGTTCCCGACTGGCAGGAGAACAGTCAGCAGCCTCATTTGAAACAGGTGAACGGCAGGCACGCTTGGTTAGTGGCGTTGGGTCGGGAACGCCACCGGGATTAAGATCACTGAAATACCTCTTAGGTGAACGATTAGCCTCAGTAACCTGATTGGGATCAGTTGTCAGTCTTTGAAAACTTGCTGTGACATCATCAAAAGTAGATTTTAACATCAAGATCCCTCCCCTTCATGTTATTATTCATCCATGATTTAATCGCTATCGCATGACGAATAAAACGATTACTTACTTAACTTTTGACAATGATATTTTTATAAAGTTCACTCGCCAGCCTGAAGCACGCAGTAGAAAAAACAACACCAGGCTGGCATCAGGGTTTGCACTGGTCAACGTTATCTGAATCGATCAGGCCTTATTCGCAAATTATCTAAGGTATTGACGAAGTTGCGGGTTTCTTTGTTTTGCTGCCTCAATAAAAGCCGTATCACCTTTAAGTCCTGAAACAGCATAATTGAAAGCTTGGGGATTTATTTCAATTAAGTCGAGCATGCACTGGCGATCCTCCAATACCTTTTGACTGGCATATGATAAGGGATAAATACTTTCAGCAATGGCCATTCTGATAATATTTTTATCGTCTCGAAGTCTTTTACTTGCATAACGCAGAGCCAAGGGACATTTAGCGATAGCGGCCTTAACGACATCGCTATCATTCTTCAGCTCTTCACTCAAATCTCCCAGTTCGCAGGGATCTCCTGAAAACGCGGGTAATACAAAGTTTTTATCATTCCGAACCCGCTGGCTGGCATATTCCAGCCCATGCTTCAGCAAGGTATTCCTGATCTTTTCTTTATGATCCCCAAGTGGCTGGCCCGGTGGTACATAAAACTCCAATCTGTAATTCCTGGATGGATTAATAACAAAGCATTGATTTCCGATGTCATACACTTGCTCAATCAATCTAACAGCGCTTACGGGATAAAATAATAAAAAATGGTGTAAGAGCTCCCTGCGGATGTCCTCGCTCATCTCAGCACTCATTAAGATTTCCTGCTCACTTTCTTTTGGTTTTCTCCCACGATCCAATGACAAATGATACATACCGAACCGATGGGCATAATGAGCAAATTGTTGATGGTGTTTGCTCAATAACCGACAGCAAGGGGCAGTCTTGGAGAAGGTGCTTTTATTTTGATAAGACATTGCGAAAAGGCAATGTTGAAAAGCGAATCTATCTGCCTCTGTCGCAACATCAGGATTAAGGCGCTGTGCAAATAAGTTAAAGTCCCACTGACCTCCTTCAAAAATGGGTCTGCCCTTCAGCTCAATATCCAGATTACACATAGCACGTAACACAATGATCAGTTTTTCAAAGGCATGCTGCATGGTTTCAGGTGATCTCATGCGGGAGCATTCGACGTTCATTTCACCCGCTACGGCGTTGCAACTCAGCTTCATGCTATCAGCATTTTTATCCAGTTCGATCTCCTTCAATAACTGCGCCAGAAACCACATACGCCGGAATTTGCCGGATTTCTCATCATTATCAGTTCTATCAAAGTCGTCAGAAAATTTCAGCCTCAAGGTTCGTCCTTTGCCCCCCTCTGCGTTTTCAAGTAGCTCGATAAGGCTCACATGACTGCCAAGATTCAGATTAACAATCACAGCTTCATCCATACTGATAACTGTCCCTGAACACCCTAATGCTTTGATTGATGTTTTGCAGGACTGCCTCAGTATTGGTGCCTTATCATCCGGCTTACCCGGAGCCCTGCAATCAACATAGGTAACGCGATCTTTCTTGGAAAGCCTGCCCTGACCCGAAGCCAGAGCGACCGGTGCCAATACCTCTACAAAACGCTGATGCAAGGAAAAAATCAGCTCATGGACACTTCGCACCTGCTCAGCGCTATCAGGGTTGAGTGCCTGAAGACAGGATTGAAGCTGATGACAGTCTGCCACCCACTGACGAAATATTCCCGGGGATAGCTGTCCTTCTTCGGCGGCTTGCACAGGAAGAATGATACTCTTTAACCCGGATTCGATGGTCTTTTTCAACATCTGGAACCGGTTGATCAGCTGCGGTAATTCATGCCGAAATGACTTGACCCTGTGTGAACGACTCTTGCCCGCCAGTTGCAAGAATGCCTGGCACCCGTCCAGCAGTGCTTCAGCCCCGTGAACCAGCCGTTTTACGCTGTCACAGGTCTCGGCCAGTAAATTTAATCTTTGTGGCGACATACTCAATTTTATCGGGTTTGCCAAACAACCCAGTCCGCCGCCGGAGGCAAAAAATGCCAACAAACGGGCATTTTGATCCGTGAGCCATTGAAAACCGCTGGCGACCTGACGGAACGTGTCTTCAGAGAGGGACAAATCATCCCGTGACGGGACAGCTGTTGCTAACGGCACATCATAAACAGCAGAGGATAGACTTCCATGACTGGCCAGTTTACCGGTAATGTCACCGGCAACAATAAAGGCTCCAGACTTACCCTTAAAGCGGGCGCAGACCAGTGTCGCCTGTTGGCCAACCTGAGCAACCACGGCCGCATAGTGACCATCGGCCAGCATCAAAGTTTTTCGTTGCTGTTTCATGAGGATCGCTACATGATCATTGAATCCTCCTACCGCAATGACAAAACCTCCTGCCCGCTCCAGGAACTCAGGCTCAAGCATCCACTCTTCAGCGTGGTGAGCCACGACAATAGCTCCCTCTGGCATAGAGTCTGTCGCCGGGTGTTTGGCCAGCCAGAGTGCCCCGGTGCAATAGCCTTCGCTGACACCCTCGCCGATGGCCAGAGTCTCTTCGGGTATGGGCATGGCGAAATCCATGCCGCCAGAAAGTCGGGTAACCGGACGAACCTGCAACAGAAACAGGCGACCCTGATGATCAATGGCAAACTCCACATCCACGGGGCAGCAAAACAGGTCTTCCAGCTCTGTCACCGCCCACCTGAGGTCTGAAATCATGTCATCAGTGAGTTGTTGTTCAACGTCGTTTGATTGGCCATCGGCATCATTCATTCTTGTTTCCGTATAGCCGTAATTGTTCTTGCACAGGGTGAAGTAACTTGAGATCGTTCCGGGAAAGTATTGAGAGCCGCCAGCTTCTTCTTTGCGATCCTCGCGATAAATATCAATGCGGTGAGGCGTGTTACCGGACTGCCCTGCCACTACACCTCTGGGTTGGCCGAGAGTGTACTCAACCCTGATGGTATTATCCTGAAAGGACCGAAAGCTCATGGCGACCCCACCATATTGGCAGTCAATGCACTGCTGGATGATCAGTGCCATGGGTGGAGGTATCAGTCCGGGACAGACTTCAGGTCGGTAACCTGAGGCCATAACCTTAAGACAGGTACGCAAAACATCCTCTTCTCCCTGAACTTCAGACAGATATTTGCCCGCCTGGGCATCGCCGTAATTGTCTTCATTGATGCCAGAACTGCGGACAATCACCGGCTGTGATGTTGATGGTCCGTGATCCCTGATGTGTCGGGCCGCTTCCGAATCTTTAACCTGCTTATAAAAGTCCTCACTGGCAATAAATTTCGCCAGACCCGCCAGCCAGCTATCTCTTTTGGTTTGCTCTGAAAGTGATAAAGCATTGAGGCGTTCCCTGATGTCCGCCAGACTGATCTCCGCCTTCGGTTCATCGATGATCCCGGGGAGATAGTGAGCCAGACATTGGACATCCAGAAGCTGTTGTTCCAGCTCATTGATGACCGAAGTGGTCACACACTGAAACGGTGGCACAGACAAACCGGCTTCCTTCATGCGCTGTAAAAACATTCCCTTGCCCCCAAGTTGTTCCCGGTTGGGGGGAAGAACAGCAGCCTGAGCTGAAACAGATGGACGGCAGAAACGCTTGGACAGTGACGTTTGGCTGAGCGGAACACTATGGGTAACAGAATCGCCGAGACGTTTTTTGGAAGCACGATCAGCCCCCCTGTCCTGCTTTGGTCCGGCTGGCAGGCTTTGAGGATTTGATCTGTCAATGTTTGCAGGCAAGGGTAACATAATGATAGCCCTATCAGGTTAATATTCATCCATAATTCAATGGCGAGCCATTGTTTTTGATTCGACAATAATGTTTTTATAAAGTTCACCCATCAGCTTCAGGCACGCAGTAGAAAAAAAACAGTAGGCTGACAACAGGGTTTTCAATGGTCAACGTTGTCCGGATCGATCAGACTTTATCCGCAGGTTATCTGTGGTATTGACGAACTTCGGGGTTTCTTTGTTCTGCTTCATTGATAAAAGCCTTATCATATTTAAGCTCGGCAGCAGCATAATTGAAAGCTCGAGGATTTTTTTCAATTAATTCGAGCATAAACCGGCGATCCTTCAATACCTTTTCAGTGACTAACAATAAGGAATGAATACTTTCAGCAATGGCTATTCGAATAATGTCTTTATCGCCTCGTAGTCTTTCACTGGCATACTGCAAAGATTCTGGATACTTTGCGATAGCGGCCATGACGACATAGCTATCATCCCTCAGCTTTTCACTCAAATATCGCAGTTCTGCGGGATATTCTGAAATGGCAGATAATGCAAAGTTTTTATCATTCAGAACCCGTTGGCTGGCATATTTCAGCCCATGCTTCACCACGGCATTCCTGATCTTTTCTTTATGATCCCCAAGTGGCTGGCCCGGTGGTGCATAAAACTCCAATCTGTAATTGTAAGATGGCTTGATAACAAAGCATTGATTCCCCATGTCATAGACTTGCTCAACCAGTTCAGTAGCTCTTATGGGAGTCAATAATAGAAGATGATTTAAGAGTTCCCTGCGGGTGTCCTCACCGATCTCATCACTCATTAAGATTTCCCGCGCACTTTCTTCCGGTGTTTCCCGACAAATTAACGACATGTGCCATATACTTAGCCGATGAACATAATGAGTAAATTGTTGATGGTGTTTGCTCAATAACTGACAGCAAGGGGCAGTATAGAGCCAGGCACTTTTAGTCCGACTGGACATTACGAATAGGCAATGTTGAAAGGCAAATCTATCCGTTTCTGTCGCAACATCACGATTAAGGCGTTGTGCAAGCAAATTAAAGTCCCACTGACCTCCTTCAAAAATGGGTATGCCCCTCAACTCAACATCCAGATCACACATAGAAGGTAAAACAATCATCAGTTGTTTAAAGGCCTCCTGCATGGTTTTAGTTGATAACATTTGGGCACATTCGACGGTCATTGCACCCGCTACGGCGTTGCAGCTCAACTTCATGCTATCAGCATTTTTATCCAGTTCGATCTCTCTTAATAATTGCGCCAGGAACCACATACGCTTGAACTTGCAGGATTTCTCCTTTTCATCATATCCATCAAATTTATCAGAAAATGTCAGTCTCAAGGTCCGTCCTTTCCCACCCTCTGCGCGTTCAAGCAGCTCAATAAGGCTCACATGACAGCCAAGTTTAAGGTTAACAATCACGGCTTCATCCATACTGATAACAGTCCCTGAACACCCTGATGCTTCGATTGATGTTTTGCAGGACATTTCCAGTAGTGGCGCCTTCTCATCCGGGTTACCCGGAGCCGTGCAATCAACATAGGTAACGCGACCTTTACTGGAAAGCTTGCCCTGAGCGGAAGCCTCAGCGACCGGTGCCAATGCCTTTACAAAACGCTGATGCAAGGCAAAAACCAGCTCATGGACGCTTTGCACCAGCTCGGCGCTCCCAGGGGTAAGTGCCTGAAGAGAGGACTGTAACTGATGACAGTCAGCTACCCACTGACGAAATATTCCCGGGGATAGCTGTCCTTCTTCGGCAGCTTGCATAGGAAGAATGATACTCTCTAAACGGGAGTGAATGGCCTGTTTCAACATCTCGAATCGGTGGATCAGTTGCGGTAACTCATCCCGCAATGACTTGACCCTGTGTGTACGGCTATTACCCGCCAGTTGCAAAAACGCATGATATCCATCCAGCAGTGCTTCAGCCCCATGAACCAGCCGTTTTACGCTGTCACAGGTCTTTGCCAGTAGCTTTGATCGTTGTGGCGACATGCTCAGTTTTACCGGGCTTGCCAGACAATCCAGTCCGCCGCCGGAGGCAAAAAATGCCAACAAACGGGCATTTTGATCCGTGAGCCATTGAAAACCGCTGGCGACCTGACTGAATGTGTCTTCAGAGGGGGACAAATCATCCCATGACGGGACAGCTGTTGCTAACGGCAAATCAGAGACAGCAGAAGACAGGCTTCTGTGACTCACCAGTTTACCGGTGATGTCACCGGCAACAACGAAGGCTCCGGGTTTTTCGTTAAAGCGGGCGCAGGCCAGCGTCGCCTGTTGGCCAACCCGGGCAGCCACTGCCGCATAGTGCCCACCGGCCAGCATCAAAGTTTTTCGTTGCTGTTTCATGAGGATCGCTACATGATCATTGAATCCTCCTGCGGCAGTGACAAAACCTCCTGCCCGCTCAAGAAACCGAGGCTCAAGCATCCAGTCTTCAGCGTGTCGGGCCACGACTATGGCACCCTCTGGCATAGAGTCTGCCGCTTGTTCTTTAGCCAGCCAGAGTGATCCGGTGCAAAAACCTTCGCTGACACCCTCACCGATGGCCAGGGTCTCTTCGGGTATGGGCATGGCGAAATCCATGCCGCCAGAAAGTCGGGTAACCGGTCGAACCTGCAACAAAAACAGGCGACCCTGATGATCAATGGCAAACTCCACATCCACGGGGCAGCACAACAGGTCTTCCAGCTCTGTCACCGCCCACCTGAGGTCTGAAATCATGTCATCAGTGAGTTGTTGTTCAACGTCGTTTGATTGGCCATCGGCATCATCCATTCTTGTTTCCGAATAGCCGTTATTGTTCTTGCACAGGGTGAAGTAACTTGAGATCGTTCCGGGAAAGTATTGAGAGCCGCCAGCTTCTTCTTTGCGATCCTCGCGATAAATATCAATGCGGTGAGGCGTGTTACCGGACTGCCCTGCCACTACACTTCCGGGTTGACCGGGAGTGTACTCAACCCTGATAGTATTATCCTGAAAGGACTTAAAGCTCATGGCGACCCCACCATATTGGCAGTCAATGCACTGTTGGATGATCAGTGCCATGGGTGGAGGTATCAGTCCGGGACAGACTTCAGGTCGGTAACCTGAGGCCATGACCTTAAGACAGGTACGCAAAACATCCTCTTCTCCCTGAACTTCAGAGAGATATTTGCCCGCCTGGGCATCGCCGTAATTGTCTTCATTGATGCCAGAACTGCGGACAATCACCGGCTGTGATGTTGATAGTCCGTGATCCCTGATGTGTCGGGCCGCTTCTGAATCTTTAACCTGCTCATAAAAGTCCTCACTGGCAATAAATGCCGCCAGACCCGCCAGCCAGCTATCTCTTTTGGTTTGCTCTGAAAGTGGCAAAGCATTGAGGCGCTCCCTGATGTTTGCCAGACTGATCTCTGCCTGCGGTTCATCGACGATCCAGGGGAGATCGTTTGCCAGACGCTGGATATCCAGAGGGTGTTGTTCCAGCGCATTCATGACCGAAGTGGTCACACACTGAAACGGTGGCACAGACAAACCGGCTTCCTTCATGCGCTGTAAAAACATTCCCTTGCCCCCAAGTTGTTCCCGGTTGTCAGGAGAACAATTAGCAGCCTGATCTGGAACAGGTGAGCGGCATTTGCGGTTGGAGAGTGGCGTTGCGTCGGGAACGCCAATGGGATCAAGATCATCGAAACAGCTTTCGGGTGAACTATCAGCTCCGGTATTCTGATCGCAGGCAGTTGCCAGACTTTGAGTATCTGATCTACCAATTATTGCTGGTGATAAAGGTAACATAAAGATATCCCTCTCATGTTAATATTCATCCATGATTCGACGGTAAGTCGTTACTTGTATCTGACAATATTGTTTTTATAAAGTTCACCCTTCAGCTTTAAGCATGCAGTAGAAAAAACAACAATAGGCTGGCAACAGGGTTTGCACGGGTCAACGTTGTCTGAATCAATCAGACCTTATTCGCAGGTTATCTGAGGTATTGACGAACTTCGGGGTTTCTTTGTTTTGCTTCATTGATAAACGCCTTATTATCTTTAAGCCCGGCAGCAGCATAACTGAAAGCTTCAGGATTTATTTCAATGAGTTCGAGCATACACCGGCGATCCTTTAAAAGCGTTTTACTGACATAGCTTAAGATAGAAACATTAAAAGCCACTAAGGTTTTAATAATGTTTTTATCATTTCGAATTCTGTCACTGGCATATTCCAGAGCTGCTGGATAATCTTTGATAGCGGCTATGACAACCTCTTCATTATCCCGTGGTTCGGGTCCGGCCTCTTGCAGACAATCGCCATCGATGGTGACTGCAGCCAGGACGACCTGTTTATCATTCTTTAGCTCTTCACTGACACCTTCCAGGCAAGATGGATCCAATGAAATGACTGCTAATACAAGCTCTTTATCATTTCGAATTCGTTGGCTAGCATATTTCATGCCAGCCCTGAGCAGAAAACTCTTGACCTTTTCTTTTTGTCCATCAGACAACTGCGCCGGTGGAAGATGAAACTCCAGACTGTAACTGTAGGACGGCTTGATAAAGTAATACTGATCTTTCAAATGAGGATACAAAAGCTCAACCCATTGATAAGCCTTATCAGGATCTAAGAATAAAAAATGATGGTATAGCTCCCTGAAGATTTCCTTAGAGTGTTGATCACTCATTAACACTTCGCAAAAATTGTCGTTCGATGTAGCTAGCCGTCGACCATAATCAATAAAATGTTGTTGACGGTTGCTTAATAACTGGTAGTAACCCGGATCAATTCGAATTCGCTCCCCCACAGACATTAGGAAAAGGCAATGCTGAAAGGCAAATCTATTGGCTTCTGCCGAAACACCGCTATTAAGGCGTTGTACAAGCGAGTTAAAGCTCCACTGACCTCCTTCAAAAATGGTTCTTTGACTAAAGAACAGATCCAAATTCCGGAGTGATCGTAACACCGTCGTCAGCTTTACAAACGCCTCCCGAATGATTGGACGTGATCTTATTCGGGGGCATTCGACGATAATTTCTCCCGCTATGGCGTTACAATTTAGCTTTATGCTATCCGCATTTTCATCCAGTTCGATCGCTTTCAGTGACTCCACCAGAAACCACATACGTTTGAACTTGCCGCGTGTAATACGGTCATCAGCACTACCAAATTGGTCAGAATATTTCAGCCGCAGGGTTCGTCCTTTCCCACCCTCTGCATGTTCAAGTAGCTCGATAACGCTCACATGAGATCCTAACCTCAGATTAACAATCAAGGCTTCATCCATAATGATGACAACCCCGTTAAGAATCATTAATGCATCGAGGGATGCTTTGCAGGCTGGACTCAATAGTGCTTCCGTTTCAGTCAGAGCCCTGCAATCGATATAGGTGATGCACTGTTCTGGAGAGATCCTGCCCTGACCCGAGGCCACTGTGACCGGTGAAAGCGCCTTTACGAAGCGCTGATGCAGGGCAAAAATCAGTTCATGCACGCTCCGGATCTGCTCAGCCTCATAAGGGTCGAGTGCCTGGAGACAGGATTGTAACTGATGACAGTCTGCCACCCAGTGACGAAATATTCCCGGGGATAGCTGCCCTTTTTCAGTGGCTTGCACTGGAAGGATGATACTCTTTAGCCCTGACCGGATAGTTCGTTTCAGCGTCTCGAACCGGCTGCTCAGTTGCAATAATTCATCCAGCAATATTTCGATCTCGGATGAAGCTCTGCTACCCGCCAGCCGCAGGAATGCATGATACCCATCCAGCAGAGCTTCAGCCCCATGAACCAGCCGTTTTACGCTGTCACAGGTCTCTGCCAGTAGCTTTGATCGTTGCGGCGACATGCTCAGTTTTATCGGGTTTGCCAGACAATCCAGTCCGCCGCCGGAGGCAAAAAATGCCAACAAACGGGCATTTTGATCCGTGAGCCATTGAAAACCGCTGGCGACCTTACTGAATGTGTCTTCAGAGGGGGACAAATCATCCCATGACGGGACAGCTGTTGCTAACGGCACATCAGAGACAGCAGAAGACAGGCTTCTGTGACTCGCCAGTTTTTCGGTAAGGTCACCGGCAATAATAAAGGCTCCGGGCTGACCGTTAAAGCGGGCGCAGGCCAGTGTCGCCTGTTGGCCATCATGAACGGCCACTGCTGCAAATTGTTCGCCGGCCAGCATTAAGGTTTTTACTTCCTGTCTCATAAGGATCGCTACATGATCATTAAATCCTCCTTCGGCAAAGACAAAACCCCCTGCCCGCTTCAGAAAGCCAGGCTCAAGCATCCACTCTTGAGCATGGTGGGCCACGACTATGGCTCCCTCTGGCATAGTGTCTGACGCTCCTTTTTTGGCCAGCCAGATGGAGCCGGTACAATAACCTTCGCTGACAGCCTCGCCACTGGCCAGACTGTCTTCCGGTACGGATACGGCAAATTCCATGCCGCCAGTGAGTCGGGTTATGGGGCGCACCTGAAACAGAAACAGACGATCCTGATGATCGATGCCAAATTCCACATCCACGGGGCAGCACAACAGATCTTCCAGCTTTGTCACCGCCTCCCTAAGGTCTGAAACCATATCATCACTGAGTTGTTGCTCAACGGCGTTTGATTGCGCACCGGCATCATCGATTCTTGTTTCCGAATAGCCGTTATTGTTCTTGCGCAAGGTGAAGTAACTTGAGATTGTTCCGGGAAAGTATTGAGAGCTGTCGGCTTCTTCTTTACGATCCTCGCGATAAATATCAATGCGGTGAGGCGTGTTGCCGGACTGCCCTGCCACTACACCTCTGGGTTGACCGAGAGTGTACTCAACCCTGATGGTATTATCCTGAAAGGACCGAAAGCTCATGGCGACCCCACCATATTGGCAATTAATGCACTGTTGAATGACCAGCGCCATAGGTGGAGATATCACTCCGGGACAGACTTCAGGCCGGTAACCTGAGGCCATGACCTTAAGACAGGTACGCAAAACATCCTCTTCTCCCTGAACTTCAGACAGGTATTTGCCCGCCTGGGCATCGCCGTAATCATCTTCATTGATCCCGGAACTGCGGACAATAAGCGGCTCTGATGTTGATAGTCCGTGCCCCCTGATGTGTCGGGCCACTTCTGAATCTTTAACCTGCTCATAAAAGTCCTCACTGGCAATAAATGCCGCCAGACCCGCCAGCCAGCTATCTCTTTTGGTTTGCTCTGAAGGTGGCAAAGCATTGAGGCGCTCCCTGATGTTCGCCAGACTGATCTTTGCCTCCGGTTCATCGACGATCCTCGGGAGACAGGGGCCTAAACGATGACTATCCAGCGGGTATTGCTCGAGAGCCTCCATGACCTGAGCGGTCACACACTGGAATGATGGAACAGGCAAATCGGCGTTCTCCATGCGCCACAAAAACAACCCCTTGCCCCCAAGTTGTTCCCGGTACATGAGAGCCTTATCTGAAGCAGAACGGCAGCTGCGCTTAACCAGCGACACTGGGTCAGTAATACTACTGGCACCAGGAGAACTTAATTGCCTTTTGGCTGAACGACTGACCCTGCTGGATGAACCAGAAGCCCCGGCATTCTGATTTTGATTCGTTCCCGGAATTTCAGGATCAAAGGTAGCAGGTAACATCAAGATATCCCTCTCATGTTAATATGAATCCATGTTTTGATAGCTGGCACATCAATAAACCACCTCCTTTTGACAATAATTTTTTAGTAAAGTTCACCCGGCAGCCTGAAGCAGGCAATAGAAAAATAACAATAAGCTGGCAACACGTTTTGCACTGGTCAACGTTGTCAGAGCCAATCAGACCTTATCCGAACATTTTCTGGTGTATTCAATCACTTTGGGATTTCTCAGAATGGCTGAATCGATAAAAGCTTTATCACGTTGAAGCTCGGCAGCCGCATATTTGAAAGCCAGAGGTTCCTTTGCAATTAAGTCGAGTATATAGTCGCGATCATTCAACACCGTTTCACTGGCATCCATTAAGAATTTAATGCTATGAGCAATGACACTATTAATAATATTTTTATCCCTTCGGATTCTTTCACTGGCATACCGAAGAGCTTCAGGACTTTTTTCGACAGCTGTCATAACAAACTCATAATCATCCTGAAGCTTCGGGCTGGCATGACCCATACAATAGCCATTCCGATTGACTGCGGCTAAGACAACTTCTTTATCTCTCTTCATTTCTTCACTTGCATATTGCAGATCAAGTGGATGTTTTGCAATGGCTTCTAATACCAGCTCTCTATCATTTCGTACACGTTGGCTGGCATATTTTAATCCGTGCTTCAGCAAAACATTCTTGAGCTTTTCTTTATTATCCGGAAGCGAGTGAAACGGGGGAATATAAAAATTCAGTCTGTAACTGTAGGATCGATTGATAATAAAGTATTGATTTCTCAGGTCATACACATGCTCAACCACTCGAATAGCGTTTTTGGGATCAAACAATAAAAAGTGATGCAAAACTTCCTTGCGGGCGTCCTCACTGATCTCATCACTCATTAACATTTTCCGAACACTGTCCTCCGGCTTTCTTCCGCATAATACTAACCACTGACACTCATCCAGTCGCTCAGCAAGATTAACAATCTGTTGGAGGTGGTCGCTTAATAACTGGCAGCAAGCGGGAGTAATACAGTAACCCTTTCTGTAAAACAATGAGAAAAGGCAATGTTGAAAGGCAAATCTATCGGCTTCTGTCACAACTTGCCTGTTAAGGCGTTGTGCAAGCAAGTTAAAGTCCCACTGATCTCCTTCAAAGATGGCAGTGTGTTCCAATTGTTGATCCAGATTAAACATAGCGTCTAGTACAATCAGCAGTTTTCCAAAGGCATCTTGCATGGTTTCACGTGATTCCATTCGGTGCCATTCGATGATTATTTCTCCTGCCACTGCGTTGCAAGACAACTTAATACCATCAGCATTTTTATCCAGTTCGATCGCTTTCAGTAACTGCACCAAAAACCACATACGTTTTAACTTGCCAACTTTATGATCGCAATAAAACTCATTAAACACGTCAGAAAATTTCAGCCGCAAGGTTCGCCCTTTTCCTCCCTCTGCGTGTTCAAGTAGCTCGATGAGACCCACGTGAAATCCTAACATCAGGTTTACAATCAGGACATCATCCAGACTGACGACAGTGGCTGAAAGCCCTGATTTTTTGATGGATGCCTTGCAGGAAGGACTCAACAGCGTCAACGTTTTACCCGGAGTCGTGCAATCAACATAGGTGACATCCCTTTCCCTGGTCAGCCTGCCGCGACCCGAAGCCAGAGCGACCGGTGCCAGTGCCTTTATGAAGCACTGATGCAGGGCAAAAATCAGCTCATGAACACTCAGAACCTGCTCAGCCTTTCGAGGATCGAGTGCTTGAAGACAGGATTGTAGCTGATGACAGGCTGACACCCACTGGCGAAACAGTCTCTGGGATACCTGCCCTTCCTCAGCGGCTTGCATGGGCAGAATGATACTCTCTAACCCGAATCCAATGGTTTGTTTCAGCGCCTCAAACCGGTTGCTCAGTTGCGATAAATCTTTCAGCAATGGCTTCACCCCGGATGAACCCTTTTCACCCGCCAGCAACAAAAAGGCCCGGTAACCTTTCAGCTGTGCTTCAGCCCCATAAATTAACCTTTTTACACTCTCCTTAGTCTCTGCCAGTATCTTTGATCGTTGCGGCGACATGCTCAGTTTTATGGGGTTTGCCAGACAATCCAGTCCGCCGCCGGAGGCAAAAAATGCCAACAAACGGGCATTTTGATCCGTGAGCCACTGAAAACCCCTGGCGACCTGACTGAATGTGTCTTCAGAGGGTGACAAATCATCCCATGACGGGACAGCTGTTGCTAACGGCACATCAGAGACAGCAGAAGACAGGCTTCTGTGACTCGCCAGTTTTTCGGTAAGGTCACCGGCAATAATAAAGGCTCCGGGCTGACCGTTAAAGCGGGCGCAGGCCAGTGTCGCCTGTTGGCCATCATGAACGGCCACTGCTGCAAATTGTTCGCCGGCCAGCATTAAGGTTTTTACTTCCTGTCTCATAAGGATCGCTACATGATCATTAAATCCTCCTTCGGCAAAGACAAAACCCCCTGCCCGCTTCAGAAAGCCAGGCTCAAGCATCCACTCTTGAGCATGGTGGGCCACGACTATGGCTCCCTCTGGCATAGTGTCTGACGCTCCTTTTTTGGCCAGCCAGATGGAGCCGGTACAATAACCTTCGCTGACAGCCTCGCCACTGGCCAGACTGTCTTCCGGTACGGATACGGCAAATTCCATGTCGCCAGTGAGTCGGGTTATGGGGCGCACCTGCAATAGGAACAGGCAACCCTGATGATCGATGGCAAACTCAACATCCACAGGGCAAAGCAACAGGCCTTCCAGCTTTGTCACCATCTCCCTGAGTGTTGAAACCGTATCATCACTGAGTATATGCCTTCCGTCGTCTGATTGAGGTTTCGCATCATCAATTCTTGTTTCCGAATAGCCGTTGTTTTCACTGTTTTTTTGGAGGATGAATGGATTTGAAACCGTTCCGGGAAAGTATTGCCAGCTTTTAGCGCCTTCTTCGCGAAAAATGTCAATGCGGTGGGGCGTATTACCTGACTGTCCTGCCACTACCCCCCTGGGCTGACCGGGTGTGTACTCAACCCTGACAGTATCATCCTGAAAGGATTGAAAGCTCATGGCGACCCCACCATATTGGCAGTCAATACACTGCTGAATGATCAGCGCCATGGGGGGTGGTATCACTCCGGGACAGACTTCAGGCCGGTAACCTGAGGCCATGACCTTAAGACAGGTACGCAAAACATCCTCTTCTCCCTGAACTTCAGAGAGGTATTTACCCGCCTGGGCATCGCCGTAGTCGTCTTCGTTGATGCCAGAACTGCGAACAATCAACGGCTGTGATGTCGAGAGTCCGATCAGCTGACTGCGCAGATCTCTCATATGCCGGGCCACTTCAGAATCTTTAACCTGTTCGTAAAAGTCACTGCTGGCAACAAAGGTCGCCAGACCCTCCAGCCATTCATTCCTTTTGTCTTGCTCTGAAGGTGGCAGGGTATTGAGGAGTTCCCTGATCTTCATCAGACTGCACTCCGCCTCTGGTTCAGGGACAATCCCCTGGAGGTAGCGCGCTAAACAATGGGTATCCAGCGGGTGTTGTTCAAGTGCATTCATTGCCCGGGCTGTAACACATTTGAACGGTGGCACAGGCACTTCTATTGCCTGCATACGCTGCAAAAACATTCCCTTACCCCCAAGTTGTTTCCGGTTGGATGGAGAATAGTCAGCAGCCTGATCTGAAAAAGATAAACTGCTGGCTCTGCAGATGCGCTTGACCAGTGGCGTTTCGTCGATCGCAACGCCAGTGGTATCAGGACCACCGAAATGACTTTGGAATGGACTACTGGCCCCAGTATCCTGAATTGGATTCTTTGTCAGTACGTGGTGATGTGATTTGTCAAATTCGGCAGGTAACACAACAATATCCCTTTTAAGTTAATATTCACCCATGATTTAGTAGCTTCCGCTTTAATTAATTACTTTCTTTTGACCATGATGTTTTCATAAAATTCACTCGTCGGCCTGAAGCAAGCAATAGAAAGAACCACAACAAGCAGGCAACATGGTTTGTAGTGGGGAACCTTGTCTGGATAGATCAGACCTTATTCGCAGATGATGCGGCGTATTCAAGAACTTCGGGGTTTCTTTGTTTTGCAGCCTCGATAAAAGCGGTATCATCTTTAAGCCCGGAAGCAACATATATGAAAGCTCGAGCATTCTTTGCAATTAAGTCCAGCATATACTCGCGATCACTCAATACCTTTTCACTGGCAAATGATAAGGTATCAATACTATCAGCAATGGCCATTCGAATAATGTCTTTATCAGTTCGGAGTCTTTCACTTGCATAACGCAGAGCCCAGGGATACTTTTCGACCGCAGCCACGACGATATCTCTGTTATCCCTCAGCTTTTCACTCAAATATTGCAGTTCCAGGGGATGTTCTGAAATGGCGTGTAATACAAAGTCTTTATCATTACGAACCCGTTGGCTGGCATATTCCAGCCCATGCTTGCGCAGGGCATTCATGACCTTTTCTTTATGATCCCCAAATGATGGGCCCGGTGGCGCATAAAACTCCAATCGGTAACGGTAAGATGGATTGATAACAAAGCATTGATTTCCCAGGCCATACACCTGCTCAACCAATCTGGTAGCGCTTTTAGGATTTAATAATAAAAAATGATGTAAGAGCTCCCTGCGGGTGTCCTCACTGATCGCATCACTCATTAACATTTCCCGCAGACTGTCTTCCGGTTTTTCCCGAAGAAACACTGACCACTGACACTCACCTAACCGCCGGGCATGACGAACAAACTGTTGGTGGTGTTTGCTTAATAAGCTGCGACAAGCGGCAGAAGTGTACCACCCCCCTCCACTCCGATAAGACATTAAGAAAAGGCAATGTTGAAAGGCAAATCTATCCGCTTCTGTCGCAACGTCACGATTAAGGCGTTGTGCAAGCAAGTTAAAGTCCCACTGACCTCCTTCAAAAATGGGCTTGTTCCCAAACTGACGATCCAGATTGTACATAGCACGTAACACCTTGATCAGTTTTTCAAAGGCATCCTGCATGATTTTCGGTGAGGTCATTCGGGAGCATTCGACGGTCATTTCACCTGCTACGGCGTTACAACCCAGCTTCATGTTATCGGTATTTTTATCCAGTTTGATCTCTTTCAATAATTGCCCCAGAAACCACATACGCCTTAACTTACCGGATTTACCATCGTCACCAGGTCGATCAAATTTGTCAGAAAATGTCAGCCGCAAGGTTCGTCCTTTACCCCCCTCCGCGTGTTCAAGTAGCTCTATAAGGCCCACATGACTTCCAAGATTCAGGTTAACAATCGAGGCTTCATCCATACTGATTACAATCCCTGAAAGCCCTAAATCTTCCATGTATTCTTTGCCAGACGGCCTCAATAGCGGTGACTTTTCACCCAACACACCCGGAGTCGTACAATCAACATAGGTGATGTCCTTTTTCGTGAAGATCCTGCCCTGACGCGAAGCCAGAGTGACCGGTGCCAATGCCTCTACAAAACGCTGATGCAAGGCAAAAATCAGCTCATGGACACTCTGCACCTTCTCAGCCCTCTCAGGGTTGAGAGCCTGAAGACAGGATTGCAGCTGATGGCAGCCTGCCATCCACGAACGAAACATTCCCCGGGATAGCAGCCCGTCTTCTGAGGCTTGTATGGGCAGAATGATACTCTTTGAATGGGATCGGATAGTCTTTTTCAGCAACTCGAACCGGTTGTTCAGTTGCGGTAATTCTTTCAGCAATCGCTTGACCTTGGGTGGACTGTTGTCGCCCGCCAGCAGCAAAAAGGCCCGATAACCCTTCAACAGTGCTTCAGCACCATGAATTAGCCGACTTACGTTATCCCTCGTCTCAGCCAGTCGTTTTGATCGTTGTGGCGACATGCTTAATTTTATGGGGTTTGCCAGACAATCCAGTCCACCCCCGGAGGCAAAAAACGACAATAGGCGGGCATTTTGATCCGTGAGCCATTGGAAACCGCTGGCGACCTGACAAAATGTGCCTTCAGGGGGAGACAAATCATCCCGTGATGGGAAGGCTTTGGTTAACGGCACATCGGAAACAGCAGAGGCCAGGCTTCTGTGACTGGCCAGTTTTTCAGTAATATCACCAGCCACAATGAAGGCACCAGATTTACTGTTAAAGCGGGCGCAGGCCAGCGTGACCTGCTGGCCATTCTGAGCGACTATTGACTTATACTTGCCACCCGCCAGCATTAAGGGCTTTTTTTCCTGTCTCACAAGGATCGCTACATGATCATTGAATCCGCCCTCGGCAATGACAAAACCACCTGCCCGCATCAGGAACCCGGACTCAAGCATCCAATCTTCGGCGTATCGGGCCACCACAATGGCTCCATGTGGCATAGCCTCTGTCTCTCGTTCTTTAGCCAGCCAGATGGCTCCGGTGCAATAACCTTCGCTGACGGCCTCGCCATTGGCCAGACTGTCTTCGGGTACGGGCATGGCAAAATCCATGCCGCCAGAAAGTCTGGTTATCGGACGCACCTGCAACAGGAACAGGTGACCCTGATGATCAATGGCAAACTCCACATCCACCGGGCAGAGCAACAGGTCTTCCAGCTTTGTCACCATCTCCCTGAGTGCTGAAACCGTGTCATCACTGAGTCGCTGCCCACCGTCGTCTGGTGGGGCATCTGACTTATAAATGATTGTCTCCGAATAGCCGTTATTATCCGTGTTTTTTTGAAGGATGAATTGACTTGAAACCGTCCCGGGAAAGTATTGAACGCTTTCAGCCCCTTCTTCGCCAGAAATATCGATGCGGTGGGGCGTGTTACCTGACTGTCCTGCCACAACACCCCTGGGCTGACCGGGTGTGTACTCAACCCTGATGGTATCATCCTGAAAGGATTGAAAGCTCATGGCGACCCCGCCATATCGGCAATCAATGCACTGCTGGATGATCAGTGCCATGGTGGGTGGTATCACTCCGGGACAAACTTCAGGCCGGTAACCTGAGGCCATGACCTTGAGACAGGTTCGCAGAACATCCTCTTCTCCCTGAACTTCCGAGAGGTATTTACCTGCCTGGGCATCGCCGTAGTTGTCCTCATTGATGCCAGAACTGCGGATAATCACCGGCTGTGACGTGGATTGTTCTTCAAGCTGACAGCGCAGATTCCTGATGTGGCAGGCTGCCTCAGAATCTTTAACCTGTTCGTAAAAGTCACTACTGACAATGAATTGTGTCAGACCCTCCAGCCATTTATCCATTTTGTTTTTCTCTGATGGTGGCGAGGTATTCAGGTATTCCCTGATTTTTATCAGACTCCACCCTGCTTCCGGTTCAAAGACGATCCCGGGTAGATAGCGGGCTAAACGATGGGAATCCAGAGGGTGTTGTTCAAGCGCATTCATTACCCGGGCTGAAACACATTTGAACGGCGGGACTGGCAGCTTTATTGCCGCCATGCGTTGCAAAAACATCCCCTTGCCCCCAAGTTGCTCACGGCTTGGGAGAGAATCGTTAGTAGCCTGATCTGAAATTGATAAACGGCAGGTGCGCTCGGTGAGTGACGTTGGGTCAGATAAGCCATTGGGATCAGGATCACTGAAATAATTTTTGGGTGAACTCTCAGTCCCATTAGTTGAACTGCCAGCTTGAGTATTCTGATTTGTGTTCGTTGTCAGGGTTGGAAAATCTGATCTGCCAACATTAGCAGGCAACATAAGGATATCCCTCTCATGTTAATATTCATCCATGCCTCAATGGCTGGTAGTTACCCTCATTCGACAATAATCTTTTTATAAAGTTCACCCGTCTGCCTGAAGCACACAATAGAAAAAACAACAGTAAGCTGGCAACACGGCCTAAAATGGTCAACCTTGTCTGAATGGATCAGACCTTGTTCGCAGATCGCTGAAATCAGTGGTTGCCGACAGACAATCCACTGAATTTGCACAGAGACACCTAAAACCTGACGTATCTAAGAACTTCAGGGTTTATTTGTTTTGCTGCCTCGATAAAAGCCTTATCACTTCCAAGCTCGAAAGCAACAAACATGAACACACGAGGATTCTGTGCAATTAAGGTCAGCATGTACTCGCGATCATTCAATAATGTTTTACTGGCACCTATTAAGATATCAATATTGACAGCCATTAAGCTTTCAATAAGGTTTTTATCGCTTCGGATTCTTTCAGCGGCATAACACAAAGCTTTCGGAGACTTTGCGACAGCGGCCTTGATGACATCAATATCATTCCTCAGATCGTCACTCAAATATGGCAGTTCTCCTGGATGTTCTGAAATGGTGGGCAATACAAAGTCTTTATCATTCCGAACCCGTGAACTGGCATATTTCAGTCCATGCTTGCGCAGGGTATTCATGACCTTTTCTTTATGATCCCCAAGCGGTGGACTCGGTGGCGCATAAAACTCCAATCCGTAACGGTAAGATGGATTAATAACAAAACACTGATTACCCAAGTCATAAAATTGCTCAACCACACTGATAGCGCTTTTAGGAACTAATAATAAAAAATGATGCAAGAGCTCCCTGCGGCTGCCCTCACTGATCTCATCACTCATTAACATTTCCCACAGACTGTCTTCCGGTTTTTCCTTAAGAAACACTGACCTCTTACACACACCCAACCGCCGGGCATGATGAGCAAACTGTTGGTGGTGTTCCTTCAAAAACCGCCAGCAAGGGTCAATGAGCCCACGAGTCCCACTCAGAAAAGACTTTACAAAAAGGCAATGTTGAAAGGCGAATCTATCCGCTTCTGTCGCTATATCACGATTAAGGCTTTGTGCCAGCAAGTTAAAGTCCCACCGACCTCCTTCAAAAATGGGCGTACCGTCTAAATCACAATCCAGATCAGACATGGCACGTAACACAATGATCAGTTTTTCAAAGGCATCATGCATGGTTTGAGGTGATTTCATTCGGGGGCATTCGACGGTCATTTTACCCGCTACAGCGTTGCAACCCAGCTTCATGCTACCCGCATTTTTATCCAGTCCGATCTCCTTCAATAATTGCGCCAGAAACCACATACGCCTGAACTTGCCGGGTTTATCACCGTAGGTTAAATCAAAGTTGTCGGAGAATGTCAGCCGCAAGGTTCGTCCTTTACCTCCCTCTGCGTGCTCAAGTAGCTCGATAAGACCCACATGAACCCCTAACTTCAGGTTAACAATCACGGCTTCATTCATACAGATGACAGTTCCTGAAAGTTTTAGCTCTTCCATAGATGCTTTTCCGGAAGAACTCAATAGCGTTGCCTTTTCACCCGGGGTCGTACAGTCGACATAAGTGATTTTATTTTTCGTAAACACCCTGCCCTGAGCCGAAGCCAGAGCGACCTGTGCCAATGCCTCTACAAAGCTCTTATGTAAGACAAAAATCAGCTCATGGACACTCTTCACCTTCTCAGCCTCAACAGGGTTGAGAGCTTGAAGACAGGATTGCATTTGATGACAGTCTGCCACCCACGGGCGAAACATTCTCCGAGATAACTGGCCGCCTTCAGCGGCTTGCATTGGCAGAATGATACTCTTTAAACCGGAGCGGATGGTCCGTTTCAGCGTCTCGAACCGGTATTCCAATTGCGGTAATTCTATCAGCAATCGCTCGACCTTGGGTGGACTGTTGTCGCCCGCCAGTAGCAAAAAGGCCCGATAACCCTTCAACAGTACTTCAGCCCCATGAATTAGCCGATTTACGTTATCCCTCGTCTCAGCCAGTAGTTTTGATCGTTGTGGCGACATGCTTAATTTTATGGGGTTTGCCAGACAATCCAGTCCACCCCCGGAGGCAAAAAACGACAATAGGCGGGCATTTTGATCCGTGAGCCATTGGAAACCGGTGGCGACCTGACTGAATGTGTCTTCAGGGGGAGACAAATCATCCCGTGATGGGAAGGCTTTGGTTAACGGCACATCGGAAACAGCAGAGGCCAGACTTCTGCGACTGGCCAGTTTTTCGGTAATATCACCAGCCACAATGAAGGCAGCAGATTTACGGTTAAAGCGGGCGCAGGCCAGCGTAACCTGCTGGCCATTCTGAGCGACTACTGACGCATACTTGCCACCCGCCAGCATAAAGGGCTTTTTTTCCTGTCTCATGAGGATCGCCACATGATCATTGAATCCGCCCTCAGCAATGACAAAACCACCTGCCCGCATCAGGAACCCGGACTCAAGCATCCATTCTTCGGCGTGTTGGGCCACCACAATGGCTCCATGCGGTACAGTGTCTGCCTCTTGTTTATTGGCCAGCCAGATGGGTCCGGTGCAATAACCTTCGCTGACGGCCTCGCCATTGGCCAGACTGTCTTCGGGTACGGACATGGCAAAATCCATGCCGCCAGAGAGTCTGGTTATGGGACGCACCTGCAACAGGAACAGGCGACCCTGATGATCAATGGCAAACTCCACATCCACCGGGCAAAGCAAGAGGTCTTCCAGCTTTGTCACCATATCCCTGAGTGCTGAAACCATGTCAACACTGAGTCGATGACTGCCGTCGCCTGATTGGGGGTTCGCATCATCAATTCTTGTTTCCGAATAGCCGTTATTTTCACTGTTTTTTTGGAGGATGAATTGATTTGAAACCGTTCCGGGAAAGTATTGCCAGCTTTCAGCGCCTTCTTCGCGAGCAATATCGATGCGGTGGGGCGTATTACCTGACTGTCCTGCCACTATGCCTCTGGGCTGACCGGGTGTGTACTCAATCCTGACAGTACCATCCTGAAAGGACTGAAAGCTCATGGCGACCCCGCCATATTTGCAGTCAATACACTGTTGAATGATCAAAGCCATGGGTGGTGGTATCATTCCGGGGCAAACTTCAGGCCGGTAACCCGAGGCCATGACCTTGAGACAGGTTCGCAGAACATCCTCTTCTCCCTGAACTTCAGAGAGGTATTTGCCCGCCTGTGCGTCGCCGTAGTTATCTTCATTGATGCCAGAACTGCGGACAATCACCGGTTGTGATGTGCACTGTTCGTCCAGCTGACAGCGCAGGTTTCTGATGAGTCGGGCTGCTTCAGAATCTTTAACCTGTTCGTAAAAATCATGACTGGCAACAAATTGCGCCAGACCCGCCAGCCATTTATCCCTTTTGTTTTGCTCCGAAGGTGGCAAAGTATTGAGGTGTTCCCTGATCTTTATCAGATTCCACTCTGCCTCCAGCTCAAGGACGATCCCGGGGAGATAACGGTCTACACGATGGGTATCCAGAGGGTGTTGATCAAGAGCATTCATTACCCGGGCTGTCACACATTCAAATGGCGGAACATCCAGGCCGGCTTGCTTCATGCGTCGCAAAAACATCCCCTTGCCACCGAATAGTTCCCGGTTGGAGGGAGAACAGTTTGCAACCTCATCTGAAACAGATAAACTGCAGAAGCGCTTGTCTAATGGCGTTTGCCCGGTCAGAGCGCCACTGACATCAGGACCACTGAAATACCGTTCGGACGGACTGTTGGCTCCGGTATCCTGATTTGGCTTCATTGTCGGGGTTTGACGGACCGATGTGTCAATACGAGCTGGTAACATCAAGATATCCTTCTCATGTTAATATTCATCCATGCCTCAATGGCTAGTGATTATCCCCTTTTAGACAATAATGTTTTTATAAAGTTCACCCGTCAGCCTTAAGAACGCAATAGAAGAAACAACAACAAGCTTGCAAGACGATTTACACTGGTCAACGTTGTCTGAATAGATCAGACCTTATTCGCAGACCACCTGACGTATCTACCAACTTCAGGATTTCTTTGTCTTGCCGCCTCGATAAAAGCATCATCAATTTTAAGCTTGGAAGTAGCATATTTGAAAGCCAGTGGATTCTTTGCAATTAAGTTCAGCATGTACTCGCGATCATTCAATAACGTTCTACTGGCATTTTTTAAGATATTAACACTGACAGCCATTAAGCTTTCAATAATGTTTTTATCGCTTCGAATTCTTCCACCAGCATAACTTAAAACACTGGGCAACTCTGCGACAGCGGCTTTGACGACATCACTATCATTCCTCAGCTCCTCACTCAAATATTGCAGTTCTGTGGGATGTTTTGAAATGGTGGGTAATACAAAATCTTTATCATTCCTAACCCGATGGCTGGCATATTTCAATCCATGCTTCAGCAGGATCTCCCTGACCTTTTCTTTATGATCCCCAAGCAGTTGGCACGGTGGTAGATAAAACTCCAGTTTGTAACGGTAAGATGGATTGATAACAAAGCATTGATTACCCAAGTCATACAATTGCTCAACCAATTTAGTAGCGATTATGGGATTTAATAACAAAAAATGATGCAAGAGCTCCCTGCGGGTGTTCTCACTTATCTCATCACTCATAAACATTTTCAACAGAACACCCCCCGGTTTTCCCTGGAGAAAATCTGGCCACCTGGACAACAACCGGGCATGATGAGAAAACTGTTGGTAGTGTTTGCTTAAAAGCTGGCTGCAAGGGACAAGAATGTACCTGCGGCTCTCATTACGATAAGACATTACGAAAAGGCAATGTTGAAAGGCGAATCTATCCGCTTCTGTCGCCAGATCACGATTAAGCCGTTGTGCAAGCAAGTTAAAGTCCCACTGACCTCCTTCAAAAATGGGACTGGAATTCAAATCAAGATCCAGATTACATATAGCACGTAACACAATGATCAGCTTCTCAAAGGCATCCTGCATGGTTTGACGAAATTTCATTCGGGGGCATTCGACAGTCATTTCACCCGCAACGGCGTTGCAACTTAGCTTCATGCTACCCGCATTTTTATCCAGTTCTATCTTCTTCAATAATTGCGCCAGAAACCACATACGACTGAACTTGCCGGATTGATCATCGTCATCCGTTCCATTAAATTGGTCAGAAAATCTCAGCCGCAAGGTTCGTCCTTTCCCTCCCTCTGCACGCTCAAGTAGCTCGATAAGGCCCACATGACTTCCTAACTCCAGGTTGACAATCACAACTTCATCCGTACTAATGACAGTCCCTGAAAGCTCTAGCTCTTCCATAGACGCTTTGGCCGAGGCCCTCAATAGCGGCGGCACCTTCTCATCCGGCTCAGCCAGAGTCGTGCAATCGATATAGGTGATTTTCTTTATCGTAGAGATCCTGCCCTGACAAGAAGCCAGAGTGACCGGTGCCAATGCCTTTACAAAGCGCTTATGCAGGGCAAAAATCAGCTCATGGACACTCCGCACCTGCTCAGCCTCCTCAGGGCTGAGAGCTTGAAGACAGGATTCCAGCAGATGACAGTCTGCCAGCCACGGACGAAACATTCCCGGAGATAGCTGCCCGTTATCAGCGGCTTGCATTGGCAGAATGATGCTCTTTATCCCGGACCGGAGGGTCTGTTTCAGCGCCGCGAACCGGTTGAACAGTTGCAGTAATTCTTCCTGCAATGGCATGATCTCAAGTGAATCGCTATGCCGCGCCAGACGCAAGAATGCCTGATAACCCTCCAACAGTGCTTCAGCCCCATGAATCAGACGATTGACGTTATCCGCAGTCTCAGTCAGTAGCTTTGATCGTTGTGGCGACATGCTTAATTTTATGGGGTTCGCCAAACAATCCAGTCCACTGCCGGGGGCAAACAATGCCAACAGGCGTGTATTTTGATTCGTGAGCCATTGGAAACCGCTGGCAACTTTATGAAATGTGCCTTCAGGGGGAGACAAATCATCCCGTGACGGGACAGCTTTTGCCAGCGGCACATCAGAAACAACAGAAGACAGGCTTCTGTGACTGGCCAGTTTTTCGGTAATGTCACCGGCCACAATGAAGGCACCGGATTTACTATTAAAGCGGGCGCAAGCCAGCGTGACTTGATGGACACCCTGAGCGATCACTGCCGTATACCTGCCACCTGCCAGCATTAAGGGCTTTTTCTCCTGTCTCATGAGGATCGCCACATGATCATTGAATCCTCCTTCTGCAATGACAAAACCACCTGCCCGCATCAGGAAACCGGGCTCAAGCAGCCATTCTTCGGCGTGTCGGGCCAGGACGATGGCTCCGTGTGGCATTATGTCTGACTCTTGTTTTTTGGCCAGCCAGATGGGCCCGGTGCAATAGCCTTCACTGACGGCCTCACCAATGATCAGACTGTCATCGGGTATAGGCATGGCAAAATCCATACCGCCAGAGAGTCGGGTTATGGGGCGTACCTGCAACAGGAACAGGCAACCCTGATGATCAATAGCAAACTCCACATCCACCGGGCAAAGCAACAGGTCTTCCAGCTTTGTCACCACATCCCTGAGTGCTGAAACCGTGTCATCACTGAGTCGATGACTGCCGTCGCCTGATCGGGGGTTCGCATCATCAATTCTTGTTTCCGAATAGCCGTTATTTTCGCTGTTTTTTTGGAGGATAAATTGATTTGAAACCGTTCCGGGAAAGTATTGCCAGCTTTCAGCGCCTTCTTTGCGAGCAATATCGATGCGGTGGGGCGTGTTGCCGGACTGTCCTGCCACTATGCCTCTGGGCTGACCGGGTGTGTACTCAATCCTGACAGTATCATCCTGAAAGGACTGAAAGCTCATGGCGACCCCGCCATATTTGCAGTCAATACACTGTTGAATGATCAAAGCCATGGGTGGTGGTATCATTCCGGGGCAAACTTCAGGCCGGTAACCCGAGGCCATGACCTTGAGACAGGTTCGCAGAACATCCTCTTCTCCCTGAACTTCAGAGAGGTATTTGCCCGCCTGTGCGTCGCCGTAGTTATCTTCATTGATGCCAGAACTGCGGACAATCACCGGTTGTGATGTGCACTGTTCGTCCAGCTGACAGCGCAGGTTTCTGATGAGTCGGGCTGCTTCAGAATCTTTAACCTGTTCGTAAAAATCATGACTGGCAACAAATTGCGCCAGACCCGCCAGCCATTTATCCCTTTTGTTTTGCTCCGAAGGTGGCAAAGTATTGAGGTGTTCCCTGATCTTTATCAGGCTGCACTCTGCCTCCGGCTCAGGGACGTTCCCGGGGAGATAACGGTCAAAACGATGGGTATCCAGAGGGTGTTGTTCGAGAGCATTCATTACCCGGGCTGTCACACATTCAAATGGCGGAACATCCAGACCGGCTTGCTTCATGCGTCGCAAAAACATCCCCTTGCCACCGAGTTGTTTTCGATTGGAGGGAGAACAGCTGGCAACCTCATCTGAAACAGATAAACTGCAGAAGCGCTTGTCTAATGGCGTTTGCGCGGTCAGAGCGCCACTGGTATCAGGGCCACTGAAATACCGTTCGGATGGACTGTTGGCTCCGGTATCCTGATTTGGCTTCATTGCCGGGGTTTGACGGACCGATGTGTCAATACGAGCAGGTAACATCAAGATATCCTTCTCATGTTAATATTCATCCATGCCTCAATGGCTAGCAGCCTGTCGGACTTAAGCGTCCGTAGCGAGGATTGCAAGAAATTGAGGATAAAAATTTCTGCTTCTGAGGAGAATAGCGAGCTATTTGACGAAGAAGCAGGAATTTTTAGACCAATTTATTGCAACCGCAGTAGGACGGCCTTAAGTCCGACAGGCTGCTAGTGATCACCTCCTTTCGACAATAATGTTTTTATAAAGTTCACCCGTCAGCCTGAAGAACGCATTAGAAGGAAAAACAACAAGCTGGCAAGATGATTTACACTGGTCAACCTTGTCTGAATCGATCAGGCCTGGTTCGCAGATCACCAGACGTATCCACGAACTTCGGGGTTTCTTTGTCTTGCTGCCTCGATAAAAGCCTTATCTATTCTAAGCCTGAAAGCAACAAAGATAAACGCACGAGGATTCTGTGCAATTAAGTTCAGCATGTACTCGCGATCATTCAATAATGTATTATTGGCATATCTTAAGGTATCAACATTGACAGCCATTAAGCTTTCAATAATGTTTTTATCACTTCGTACTCTTTCACTGGCATGGCACAAAGCTTTGGGATATTCTGCGACAGCGGCCTTGACTACATCTACATCATTCCTCAGCTCCTCACTCAAATATCGCAGTTCTGCAGGATGTTCTGAAATAGCGGGTAATACAAAAACTTTATCATTTCGAACCCGTTGGCTGGCATATTGCAGTCCATGTTTCAGCAGGCAATTCCTGACCTTTTCTTTATGATCGCCAAGCGGTTTACCCGGTGGCACATAAAACTCCAACCTGTAACAGTAAGATGGATTAATGACAAAGCATTGATTTTCCAAGTCATACACTTGCTCAACCAATCTGGTAGCACTAGTGGGATTTATTAGCAAAAAATGATGTAAGAGTTCCCTGCGGATGTCCTCAGAAATCTCATCACTCATTAATCTTTCACTCAGAAGTTCCCCCGGATTTTCCCTGAGTAACGTTGACTGCCGAGACAGACTTAGCAGCCGGGCACCATAGGCAAACTGTTGGTAGTATTTACTCAAAAACCGGCAGCAACCGGAAGTAATGTGCCAAACACTTCCATTTAGATGAGACTTTACAAAAAGACAATGTTGAAAGGCGAATCTCTCTGCTTCAGTCGCGACATTACGATTAATACGTTGTGCAAGGATGTTAAAGTCCCACTGCCCTCCTTCAAAAATGGGCCTGGAATTCAAATCAAGATCCAGATTATACATAGCACGTAACACAATGATCAGTTTTTCAAAGGCATGCTGCATGGTTTGACGTAATTTCATTCGGGGGCATTCAATGGTCATTTTACCCGCTACAGCGTTGCAACTCAGCTTCATGCTGCCAGCATTTTTATCCAGTCCGATCTCTTTCAATAATTGCGCCAGAAACCACATACGCCTGAACTTGCCGGATTTATCATAATCGGTTACATCAAAGTTGTCGGAGAATGTCAGTCGCAAGGTTCGTCCTTTACCCCCCTCTGCGTGTTCAAGCAGCTCAATAAGACCCACATGACACCCTAACTTCAGGTTAACAATCACGGCTTTATCCATACTGATGACTGTCCCGGAAAGCCCTAGCTCTTTCATAGATGCTTTATCGGAGAGCCTCAATAGCGGTGCCTGTTCACCCGGGGTCGTACAATCGACATAAGTAATGTTTTTTTCCGTAGATATCCTGCCCTGATCTGAAGCCAGAGTGACCGGTGCCAATGCCTCTACAAAGCGCTTATGCAGGGCAAAAATCAGCTCATGGACACTCCGCACCTGCTCAGCCTCCTCAGGGATGAGGGCTTGAAGACAGGATTGGAGCAGATGACAGTCTGCCAACCACGAACGAAAAATCCCCGGGGATAGCTGCCCGTCTTTAGCAGCTTGCATTGGCAGAATAATACTGTTTAAACCGGATCGGATGATCTGTTTTAGCGCCTCGAATCGGTTGCTCAGTTGCGATAACTCTTCCAACAATGGCTTGACCTCGGCTGAGCCGGTGTCACCCGCCAGCCACAAAAATGCCCGGTAACCCCCCAGCAGTGCTTCAGCCCCGTGAATCAGCCGATTTACGTGGTCCCTGGTCTCAGCCAGTCGTTTTGATCGTTGTGGCGACATGCTCAATTTTATAGGGTTTGCCAGACAATCCAGTCCGCTGCCGGGGGCAAAAAGTGCCAACAAACGGGCATTTTGATCCGTGAGCCATTGAAAACCGCTGGCTACCCCGTGGAATGCGCCTTCAGGGAGAGATAAATCATCCCGTGACGGGACAGCTTTTGCCAAAGGCACATCAGAAGCAGCAGAAGCCAGGCTCCTGTGACTGGCCAGTTTCTCGGTAATGTCACCGGCCACAATAAAGGCACCGGGCTTACGCTTAAAGCGGGCGCAGGCCAGCGTGACTTGCTGGCCATTCTGAGCGACCACTGACGCATACCTGTCACCAGCCAGCATCAAGGGCTTTTTTTCCTGTCTCATGAGGATCGCCACATGATCATTGAATCCGCCCTCGGCAATGACAAAACCACCTGCCCGCATCAGAAACCCGGACTCAAGCATCCATTCTTCGGCGTGCTGGGACACGACAATGGCTCCATGTCGCATCAAGCCTGCGTCTTGTTTTTTGGCCAGCCAGATGGGTCCGGTGCAATAGCCTTCGCTAATGGCCTCGCCACTGGCCAGGCTGTCTTCGGGTATGCGCATGGCAAAATCCATACCGCCAGAGAGTCGGGTTATGGGGCGCACCTGCAACAGGAACAGGCGACCCTGATGGTTGATGGCAAACTCCACATCCACTGGGCAGAACAACAGGTTTTCGAGCTCTGCCACCATCTCCCTGAGTACTGAAACCGTGTCATCACTGAGTCGCTGCCCGCCGTCGTCTGACCGGGAATTCGCATCATCAATTCTTGTTTCCGAATAGCCATTATTTTCACTGTTTTTTTGAAGGATGAATTGATTTAAAACCGTTCCGGGAAAGTATTGAGCCTTTTCAGCGCCTTCTTCGCGAGCAATATCGATGCGGTGGGGCGTGTTACCGGACTGTCCTGTCACTACACCCCTTGGCTGACCCTGTGTGTACTCAATCCTGATGGTATCATCCTGAAAAGATTGAAAGCTCATGGCGACCCCGCCATATTGGCAGTCAATACACTGCTGGATGATCAGTGCCATGGGTGGGGGTATCATTCCGGGGCTGGCTTCGGGCCGGTAAGCTGAGGCCATGACCTTGAGGCAGGTACGCAAAACATCCTCTTCTCCCTGAACTTCAGAGAGGTATTTACCCGCCTGGGCATCGCCGTAGCTGTCTTCGTTGATGCCAGAACTGCGGACAATCACCGGTTGTGATGTGCACTGTTCGTCCAGCTGACAGCGCAGGTCCCTGATGTGTCGGGCTGCTTCAGAATCTTTAACCTGTTCGTAAAAATCATGACTGGCAACAAACTGCGCCAGACCCGCCAGCCATTTATCCCTTTTATTTTTCTCTACAGGTGGCAAGGCATTGAGGTGTTCCCTGATCTTTATCAGGCTGCACTCTGCCTCCAGCTCAAGGACGATCACGGGGAGATAGCGGGCTAAACGATGGGAGTCCAGAGGGTGTTGTTCAAGCGCATGCATTACCCGGGCTGAAACACATTTGAACGGCGGGACAGGCAGATTTATTGCCGCCATGCGTTGCAAAAACATCCCCTTGCCCCCAAGTTGCTCACGGCTTGGGAGAGAATCGTTAGCAGCCTGATCTGAAATAGATAAACGGCAGGTGCGCTCGGTGAGTGACGTTGGGTCAGATAAACCATTGGGATCAGGATCACTGAAATAATTTTTGGGTGAACTCTCAGTCCCATTAGTTGGGCTGTCGACTCGGGTATTCTGATCTGTGTTCGTTGTCAGGGTTGGAAAATCTGATCTGCCAACATTAGCAGGCAACATAAGGATATCCCTCTCATGTCAATATTCACCCATGCCTCAATGGCTGGTAATTACCCTCTTTCGACAATAATGTTTTTATAAAGTTCACCCGCCAGCCTGAAGCGCACAATAGAAAAAACAACAATAAGCTGGCAACGGGGTTTAAGCTGGTCAACCTGGCCTGAATAGATCAGACCTTATTCGCAGAAGGCCTGACGTATTTAAGAACATTGTGGTTTTTTTGTCTTGCTGCCTCGATAAAAGTCTCATCGTGTTTAAGCCCGGACGCAACATAATTGAAGGCATAAGAGTTCTGTTGAATTAAGTCCAGCATATACTCCCGATCATTCAATAACGTTTCAGAGGCAAAATATAAGCAAGAAATTTGATCAGCAATTGCACTTCGCACGATTTCTTTATCGCTGCGTACATTTTCACCGGCATAACGCAGAGCTGCCGGATAAGTTGTGATAGCGGCCATGACGACCTCTTTATCGTCCTGAAGTCTTTGGCTGGCATAATCCAGATTCCTACCATCCTGAGTGACTGCGATCATGACAACGTTTTTATCGTCCTGAAGTTTTGGGCTGGCATATTCCAGCTGGTCACCATCCTGAGTCACTGCGGCCATGACGACCTTTTTATCATCCTTCAGTTCTGCACTCACATATTTCAGGTCATCTGGATAGGCTTCAATAGTGGGTAATACAACATCCTTATCATTTCGAACCCGTTCGCTGGCATACACCAGCCCATTCTGAAGCAGGATATTCCTGACCTTTTCTTTATCCTCCGGAAGTGGCTGACCCGGAGGAACATTAAACTCCAGTCTGGCATTAAAGGATGGTTTGATAACATAGTACTGACCTTCCAGATGAGGATAGACAGACACAAACAATGGAATAGCATGGTCCGGATGTACCAATAAAAGATGCTGTAAAAGTTCCCTGCGGGTATCCTCACCCATCTCACCACTCATGAATACTTCCTGAAGATTGTGCCTTGATTGACCTAACCGTCGAGGATGATCAATAAACTGTCGTTGGTGGTTGCTTATTAACTGGTCGCAACCCTCAGAAATATGGCACTGGACATAAGTGTAGAATTTCTCATCATAAAACATTGAGAAAAGGCAATGTTGAAAAGCGAATCTATCGGCTTCTGTCGCAATACTACGATTAAGGCGTTGTGCAAGCAGGTTAAAGTCCCACTGGTCTCCTTCAAAAATGGCTATGCTCTCCAATTGCAGATCCAGATTATACAGAGCGTTTAACGCAATGATCAGTTTTTCAAAGGCATCCTGCTGGGCTTCAAGTGATGTCATTCGGGAGCATTCGACGATAATTTCACCCGCTACAGCGTTGCAGCTTAGCTTCATGCTATCAGCCTGTTTATCCAATTCGATCACTTTCAGTAACTGCACCAAAAACCACATACGCTTTAACTTGCCTTCTTTACTGACACCATCAGGTTTATTAAATTGGTCAGAAAACTTCAGCCGCAGGGTTCGTCCTTTACCCCCCTCAGCATGCTCAAGCAGCTCAACAAGGCCCACATGACTTCCTAACTTCAGGTTAATAATCAAGGCATCATCCATACTGATGACAGTCCCGCCTCTTGGTGATTGTTCGATGGAAGTTTTGGCGGACGGCGTCAATAGCGGTGTCTTTTCACCCAAGCGACCCGGAGTCGTGCAATCGACATAGATGATGTTCTTTTTGATAGATATACTGCCCTGACCCGAAGCCAGAGAGACCGGTGCCAGCGCCTCTACAAAGCGCTGATGCAGGGTAAAAATCAGCTCATGGACACTTCGCACCTGATCAGCCGTATTGGGTTTGAGTGCCTGAAGATGGCATTGGAGCTGATAGCAGTCTTCTATCCATTGACGAAAACTTCGCCGGTATATCCGCCCTTCTTCACTGGCTCGCATTGGCTGAATGATACTCTTTAATACCGATCGGATGGTCTGTTTCAACGTACCGAACCGGCAGATCAATTGTGGTAATTCGTTCAGCAATTGATCAACCACGGATGAACGGCTTTCAATCGCCAACTGCAAGAATGCCCGGTACCCATGCAGCAGTTTTTCAGCCCCCTGAATCAGCCGGTTTACGTTATCTATGGTCTCAGCCAGTAACTTTGATCGTTGTGGCGACATGCTCAGTTTTATCGGGTTTGCTAGACAATCCAGTCCGCCACCGGGGGCAAAAAATGCCAGCAGACGGGCATTTTGATCTGTGAGCCATTGAAAACCGCTGGCGACCTCACAGAATGTGCCTTCAGGGGGAGACAAATCATCCCGTGACGGGACGGCTTTTGCTAACGGCACATCAGAAACAGCAGAGGACAGGCTTCTGTGACTGGCCAGTTTTTCGGTAATATCACCAGCCACAACGAAGGCACCAGATTTACTGTTAAAGCGAGCACAGGCCAGTGTCGCCTGCTGGCCATCCTGAGCGACCACTGTCTCATACTCACCGCCAGCGAGCATTAAGGGTGTTTTTTCCTGTCTCATGAGGATCGCTACATGATCATTAAACCCTCCTTCGGCAATAATAAAACCGCCTGCCCGTTTCAGGAACTCAGGCACAAGCATCCACTCTTCAGCGTGGTGGGCGACGACAATGGCTCCATCTGGCATGGCGACTGCGTCTTGTTCTTTGGCCAGCCAGATGGAGCCGGTGCAATAGCCTTCGCTTACGGCTTCGCCACTGGCCAGACTGTCTTCGGGTACAGGCATGGCAAAATCCATACCGCCAGAGAGTCGGGTAACGGGGCGTACCTGTAACACAAACGGGCAACCCTGACGATCGATGGCAAACTCCACATCCACCGGGCAGAACAACAGGTTTTCCAGCTTTATCACCATCTCCTTGAGTTCTGAAACCGTGTCATCACTGAGTCGCTGCCCGTCGCCGTCTGATGGGACATCCGCATCATGAATTCTTTTTTCCAGATAGCCGTTATTATCCGCGTTTTTGCGAAGGATGAAGTGGCTGGAAAACATCCCGGGAAAGTATTCCCAGATGTCAGCGCCTTCTATGCGAGCAATATCGATTCGGTGGGCCGTGTTACCGGACTGCCCTGCCACAACGCCTCTGGGTTGACCAGGTCCATACTCAACCCTGAGAGTATCATCCTGAAAGGATTGAAAGCTCGCGGCGACCCCACCATATCGGCAATCAATGCACTGCTGGATGATCAGTGCCATGGGTTGAGGTATACCTTCAGGACAGACTTCAGGCCGGTAACCTGACGCCATAACCTTAAGACAGGTACGCAAAACATCCTCTTCTCCCTGAACTTCAGAGAGGTATTTGCCCGCCTGGGCATCGCCGTAGTTATCTTCGTTGATACCAGAACTGCGGACAATCACCGGCTGTGATGTGGACTTTTCGTCCAGCTGACAGCGCAGATCCCTGATGTGTTGGGCTACTTCAGAGTCTTTAACCTGTTCGTAAAAGTCACTACTGGCAACAAATTGCGCCAGGCCCGCCAGCCATTCATCCTTTTTGCTGTGCTCTGAAGGTGGCAAGGTATTCAGGTGTTCCCGGATGTTGGTCAGGCTGCTCTCTGACCCCGGCACAGTGACAATCCCGGGGAGATAGCGCGGTAAACAATGGGTATCCAGGGGAAGTTGTTCAAGAGCGTTGATGATTCGGGCTGTAACACATTGGAACGATGGGACACGCAGTCCTATTGACTGCATGCGCTGCAAAAACATTCCCTTGCCCCCCAATTCTTTCCGGACGTGGGCTGAATAGCCAGCAGCCTGACCTGAAACAGATAAATGGCAGGTGCGCTTGGTGAGTTCCGTTTGGCAGATCGTAACGTCACTGTTATTACGATCACTCAGGTATCCTTTGTCTGAACTGTCAGTCCCGGTCTTCTGAACTGGCTGAGTTGCCAGAGTTTGATGAGCAGGTTTATTAAAACAAGCAGGTAACATCATGGTATCCCTCCTCATGTTAACCTTCATCCATGATTTAATCGCTAGCGCACAAATAAATTAGTTTACTTTTGACCATGATATTTTTATAAAGTTCACCGGTCAGCCAGAAGAACGCAATAGAAAGAACGTAGAAAGAACGGCAATAAGCTGGCAACACGGTTTGTTTGCACTGTCAGAATAGATAAGACCTTATTCGCAGATTACCAGACGTATTTAAGTACTTCCTGGTTTCTTTCTCTTGCTGCCTCGATAAAAGCTTCATCATTTTCAAGATCAGAAGCAACAAAATTGAAGGTGCAGGGGTTCTGTTCAATTAAGTCCAGCATATACTCTCGATCATTCAATAACGTTTCATTGGCATAACATAAACAATCAATATCAACAGCCATTGCGCTTTGAATAACTTCTTTATCGCCGCGTACATTTTCGCCGGCATAACGCAGAGCTTCTGAATAGGTTGCAAGAGCGGCCATGACGACCTCTTTAGCATCCTGTAGTTTTGGGCTGGCATAAACCAGGTTAATACCATCCTGAGTGACGGCGGCCATGACGACCTCTCTATTGTCCTGAAGCTTTGGGCTGGCAAATTCCAGCTGGCTACCATCCTGAGTAACTGCGGCCATGACGACTTTTTTATCATCCTTCAGTTCTGCACTCACATATTTCAGGTCATCTGGATAGACTTCAATAGTGGGTAATACAACGTCCTTATCATTTCGAACCCTTTCGCTGGCATACAACAGCCCATTCTGAAGCAGGATATTCCTGACCTTTTCTTTATCATCCGGAAGTGACTGATCCGGAGGGACATCAAACTCCAGTCTGGCATTGCAGGATGGTTTGATAACATAGTATTGACCTTCCAGATGGGGATACACTGGCACAAACAATGGAATAGCATGTTCCGGATCTATCAATAAAAGATGCTGTAAAAGTTCTCTGCGGGTGTCCTCAGCGATCTCGTCACTCATGAATACTTCCCGAAGATCGTCCTCTGATTCACCCAACCGTCGACAATGTTCAATAAACTGTCGTTGGTGTTTTCTTAATAGCTGGTCGCAGGCCAGAGAAATGTGGCAATTGGAAGTAATGTACAAACTATGATCATAAAACATTGAGAAAAGACAATGTTGAAAAGCGAATCTATCGGCTTCTGTCTCAATATCACGATTAAGGCGTTGTGCAAGCAGGTTAAAGTCCCACTGATCTCCTTCAAAAATGACTACCTGCTCCAATTCCAGATCCAGATTACACGAACCATTTAACGCAATGATTAGTTTTTCAAAGGCATCCTGCTGGGCTGGAAGTGATTTCATTCGGGAGCATTCAACGATAATTTCACCCGCTACAGCGTTGCAGCTTAGCTTCATGCAACCAGCCTGTTTATCCAGCTCGATCACTTTCAGTAACTGCACCAAAAACCACATACGCTTTAACTTGCCTTCTTTACTCACGATATCAGGTTTATTAAATTGGTCAGAAAATTTCAGCCGCAAGGTTCGTCCTTTACCCCCCTCTGCATTCTCAAGTAACTCGACAAGGCCAACATGACTTCCTAACTTCAGGTTAACAATCAAGGCATCATCCATAAGGACGACAGTCCCTTTACTCCGTGATTGTTTGATGGACGTTTTGGCGGACGGCGTTAATAGCGGTACCTTTTCACCCAGGCCACCCGGAGTCGTGCAATCGACAAAAGTGATGTTCTTTTTGATAGATATCCTGCCCTGACCCGAAGCCAGAGACACCGGTGCCAGCGCCTCTACAAAGCGCTGATGCAGGGTAAAAATCAGCTCATGGACGCTCCGCACCTGATCAGCCGTATTGGGTTTGAGTGCTTGAAGACAGCATTGGAGCTGATAGCAGTCTTCTATCCATTGACGAAAATTTCGCCGGGATACCTGCCCTTCTTCAGCGGCTTGCATTGGCAGAATGATACTCTTTAACCCGGATTGGATGGTCTTTTTCAAGGTCTCGAACCGGCAGATCAATTCTGGTAATTCATTCAACAATCGTTGGACCTCGGGTGAACAGCTTTCAATCGCCAACTGCAAGAATGCCCGGTAACCATCCAGCAGTTTTTCGGCCCCGTGAATTAGCCGGTTTATGTTATCTATGGTCTCAGCCAGTAGTTTTGATCGTTGTGGCGACATGCTCAGTTTTATCGGGTTTGCCAGACAACCCAGTCCACCATCAGGGGCAAAAAATCCCAGCAGGCGGGCATTTTGATCTGTGAGCCATTGAAAACCGCTGGCGACCTGACAGAATGTGCCTTCAGGGGGAGATAAATCATCCCGTGACGGGGCAGCTTTTACCGACGACACATCAGAAACAACAGAGGACAGGCTTCTGTGACTAGCCAGTTCTCTGGTCATGTCACCAGTGACAATGAAGGCACCAGACTTTCCGTTAAAGCGAGCACAGCCCAGTGTCGCTTGCTGGCCATCCTGAGCGACCACTGTCTCATACTCACCACCAGCCAGCATTAAGGGTGTTTTTTCCTGTCTCATGAGGATCGCTACATGATCATTGAACCCTCCTTCGGCAATAACAAAACCTCTTGCCCGTTTCAGGAACTCAGACACAAGCATCCACTCTTCAGCATGGTGGGCCACGACAATGGCTCCGTGTGGCATAGTGTCAGCCTCTTGTTTTTTGGCCAGCCAGATGGGCCCGGTGCAATAGCCTTCGCTGACGGTCTCGCCAATGGCGAGACTATCTTCCGGTATGTCCATGGCAAAATCCATGCCGCCTGAGAGTCGGGTTATAGGGCGCACCTGCAACACGAATAGGCAACCCTGATGATCGATGGCAAACTCCACATCCACAGGGCAGAGCAACAGGTCCTCCAGATTTGTCACCACCTTCCTGAGTTCTGAAACCATGTAATCACTGACTGGTTGTCTACCGTCGTTTGATTGAACATCTGCATCATTAATTTCTCTTTCCGAGTAGCCGTTGGTGTTTTTTTGCAGGATGAATTGACTTGAGACTTTCCCGGGAACGTATTGATAATGGCCAGTTCCTTCTTTGCGATCCTGACGAAAAATATCGATACGGTGCGGCGTGTTGCCAAATTGCCCTGACACCACGCCTTTGGGTTGACCGCGAGTGTACTCAACCCTGACGGTATCATCCTGAAAAGATTGAAAGCTCATGGCGACCCCGCCATATTTGCAGTCAATGCATTGTTGGATGATCAGTGCCATAGGTGGTGGTATCACTCCGGGACAGACTTCAGCCCGGTAACCTGAGGCCATGACCTTGAGGCAGGTTCTTAAAACATCGTCTTCTCCCTGAACGACAGAGAGGTATTTGCCCGCCTGAGCGTCGCCGTAGTTGTCTTCGTAGATGCCAGAACTACGGACAATCACCGGCTGTGATGTGCAGAGCTGACAGCTCAGATCCCTTATATGTCGGGCTGCTTCAGAATCTTTAACCTGTTCATAAAAGTCATGACTGGCAACAAATTGCGCCAGGCCCGTCAGCCATTTATCCCTGTTGTTTTGCTCCTCAGGTAGCAAGGCATTGAGGTGTTCCCTGATCTTTATCAGACTCCACTCTGCCTCCGGCTCAAGGATGATCCCGTGGAAATATCGGTCTAAACAATGGAAATCCAGAGGGTGTTGTTCGAGAGCATTCATTACCCGGGCTGTCACACATTCAAATGGCGGAACATGCAGATCAGCTTGCTTCATGCGCCACAAAAACATTCCCTTGCCCCCGAGTTGATTGCGGTCGGAGGGCGAATAGTGAGCAACCTGATCTGAAACAGGTAAACTGCAAAAGCGCTTGTCTAAAGGCGTTTGACTGATCGGAACGCTACCGGTGTCAAGACCACTGAAATACCGTTTGGATGGACTATTTTCGGCATCCTGTTTTAGATTCATTGCCGGGGTTTGACTATCCGATCTGTCAATACGTTCAGGTAACATCCAGATATCCCTCTCATGTTAAAGCTCATCCATGAGTTAATGACAAGCGCATCAACAAGTTACTTTCTTTTGACAATAATGTTTTTATAAAGTTCACCCGCCAGTCTGAAGCACATAACTTTGTCAGGATGAAAAATTGAGCATCCTGAACTTCTTACTTGGGTATATATTTAACAACTTCGCTATTTCGTTGGATGGCCGAATCGATAAAGTCCTGATCTTCTTGAAGCCTGTACGCAGCATATTCGAAAGCCTGAGGATTCTCTTCAATTAAATCCAGCATATACTCGCGATCATAAAATACCCTTAAACCGGCATATCTTAAGTGAGTGAAATCATCCGCTATTAAGATTTTAATCATGTTTTTATCGCTTCGGATTCTATGACTTGCATACTCGAAAGCTCCTGGATAATTCGCGATAGCAGCCATGACAACCTCATCATTATCTTTCATTCCCAGGCTGGCATATTCCAACAGATTACCCTCTTGAGCGACTGCGGCCAGGACGACCTCTTTATTACTTTTCAGTTCTTCACTCACATATTTCAGGTTATCAGGATGTACTGCAATGATGGCTAATACAAGGTTTTTATCATTTCGAGCCTTTTGGCACGCATATTTCAAGCCATTCTTCAGAAAGAAATTCCTGACCTTTTCTTTATCTTCCGAAAGTGACTGACCTGGTGAAACATCAAACTCCAGCCTGTAACTGTAAGATGATGGTTTGATAACATAATATTGATCTCTCAAATCGGGATAAACATCATCAACCAATGGAATAGCGCTTTGGGCATCTAACAATAACAGATGGTGTAAAAGTTCCCTGCGAGTGTCCTCACTGATCTCATCACTCATTAACACTTTCCGAAAATATTCCTCTGGCTTTTTCCAGCACTCTTCTAACTGTTGAACATAGTGAATAAACTGTTGGTGTTGTTTGCTTAATAACTGCCAGCAATCGGGAATAATCGTGAAAAAGTCGTAAATCGTTGCGAAAAGGCAATGTTGAAAGGCAAATCGATCAACTTCTGTCGTAACACCTCTATTAAGGCGTTGCTCAAGCAAGTTAAAATCCCACAGATCTCCTTCAAAAATGGTGCAGTCCTCTAGATAAATATCCATATTCTCAATAGAGTGCAACGCTGTTATCAGTTTTTCAAAGGCATCCTGCATCGTTTGGCGTGATGTCACTCGGGGGCATTCGACAATAATTTCTCCTGCTACGGCGTTGCAACTTAGCTTCATGCCAGCAGCATATTTATCCAGTTCGATCGCTTTCAGCAACTGCACCAGAAACCACATACGTTTCAACTTGCCGGGGGCATCAATGCCATCAATGAGATCAAACTCGTCAGAAAATGTCAGCCGCAAAGTTCGTCCTTTCCCCCCCTCTGCGTCTTCAAGCAGCTCGATAAGACCCATATGACTTCCAAGCTTCAGGTTAACAATCAAGGCACCATCCATACTGACGACAGTAGCTGGACGATCTAATTCTTTGAGGGATGCTTTGCAGGAAGGACTCAATAGTATTGCGCTTTCACCCGAGCCACCCGGAGTCGTGCAATCAACATAAGCGACTTCCTCTTCCCTGGTTAGCCTGCCCTGACCCGCGGCTAGTGTGACCGGTGCCAGCGCCTTTACGAAGCGCTGATGCAGGGCAAAAATCAACTCATGGACACTCCGCACCTGCTCAGCCTCTGAAGGGTTGAGCATCTGAAGACAGGATTGCAGCTGTTGACAGGCGACCACCCACTGACGAAACGATACCTGTCCTTTTTCAGAGCCATCCAGTGGCAAGATGACCACCTCTAACCCTGACCGAATGGTCTGTTTCAGCGTCTCGAACCGGTTGATTAACTGCGGCAATTCATCCAACAATCGCTCGACCCTCGGCGCCCTCCTGCTTCCCGCCAGTAGCAAAAAGGCCCGGTAACCCTCCAACAGGGCTTCAGCCCCATGAATGAGAAGATTTACTCTGTCCTTAGTCTGTGCCAGTAAGTTTGATCGCTGTGGCGACATACTCAGTTTCACCGGGTTTGCCAGACAATCCAGTCCGCCGCCAGGAGAATATAGCGCCAGCAATCGGGCATTTTGCTCTGTGAGCCACTTAAAGCCACTGGCGACCTGACGAAGTGTGCCTTCAGGGGGGGACAACTCATCCCGTGACGGAGCGGCTTTCGCCAATGATATATCAGAAAAAGCAGAGGACAGCCTTCTGTGACTGGCCAGTTTTCCAGTATGATCACCGTCCACAATAAAGGCCCCGAAGTTACCGTCAAAGCGGGCGCAGGCCAGCGTAATCTGTCGGCCATCCTGAGCAACCACTGCCGCATACTCGCCAGCGGCCAGCATTAAGGGTTTTTTTTCCTGTCTCATGAGGATGGCTACATGATCATTGAATCCTCCTTCGGCAATGACAAAACCACCTGCCCGCATCAGTACATCGGGCTCAAGCATCCATTGTTCGGCGTGTCGGGCCACGACAATGGCCCCGTGGGGCATAGAACCTGCCTCTCGTTTTTTGGCCAGCCAGATGGGTCCGGTGCCATAGCCTTCGCTGAAGGTCTCGCCAGTGGCCAGACTGTCTTCGGGTATGGGCATGGCAAAATCCATGCCGCCAGAGAGTTCGGTTACAGGACGCACCTGCAACAGGAACAGGCGCCCCTGACGATCAATAGCAAATTCCACATCCACCGGGCATAGCAACAGGTCTTCCAGCTTTGCCACCATCTCCCTGAGTGCTGAAACCGTGTCATCACTGAGTTGCTGACTGGTGTCGTCTGATTGAGTACCCGCATCATGAATTCTTGTTTCCGAGTAGCCCCTATTATCTGTGTTTTTGCGCAGGATGAAGTGACTTGCAACTGTTCCGGGAAAATATTGAGAACTGTCAGCGCCTTCTTTTTTGCGGGAAATATCGATGCGGTGGGGCGTATTACCGGACTGTCCTGCCACTGCGCCTCTGGGTTGACCGGGTGTGTACTCAATCCTGACGGAATCATCCTGAAAGGATTGAAAGCTCATAGCTACCCCGCCATATTGGCAATCAATGCAATGTTGAATAATCAGCGCCATGGGTTGAGGGATACCCTCGGGACAGACTTCAGGACGATAACCTGAGGCCATAACCTTAAGGCAGGTACGAAAAACATCCTCTTCTCCCTGAACTTCCGAGAGGTATTTGCCTGCCTGGGCATTGCCGTAGTTATCTTCGTTGATGCCAGAACTGCGGACAATCACCGGCTGTGATATGAAGGGTCCGTCCAGCTGACAGCGCAGACCCCTGACATGCCGGGCCGCTTCAGAATCTTTAACCTGTTCGTAAAAGTCATGACTGGCAATAAATTTCGCCAGACCCGCCAGCCCGTTATCCCTTTTGGTCTGCTCTGAAGGTGGCAAGGCATTGAAGTATTCCCTGATGTTCTTCAGGCTGGTCTCTGGCCCCAGTTCATCGACTATATCAGGACAATAAGGGGCTATACGAAGAGTATCCAGAAGGTGTTGTTCAAGAGCATTCGTCGTCTGGGCTGTAACACTTCTGAAGGGTGGAACAGGTAAACTTGCTTCCTGCATACGCCGCAAAAACATCCCCTTGCCCCCAAGTTGTTGCCGGTTGGAGGGAGAGTTGTCATTAACCTGGTTTAGTGGGGTTGAAATATGTATACGGCAGATTCGATTGGCTAGTGGCGTTTGACAGGGAAAGATAATGGCATTAAAGGAACTGAAATATCTTTTGGGTAAACGGTTAGCCCCGTTAGCTGGAATGAGAGTCCCGGTATTCTGATTTGGATTCGTTGTCGGGATTTGATGATTTGAACGATCAAAATGAGCGTGTAACCCAGACATCCCTCTGATGTTTATGTTCTTCTTCCAGACCGGCATCTGCAAGCACGTTGCCATATTAAGTGACCGAAGCCATGTCGACGCCCTTATCATTCTCTAGTTCTCCATTCACCTATTTCAGACCATCTTGATGTACCGAGATGATTGCCAGTACAAGTTTTTTATCATTTCGCAACCGTTGTCTGGCATATAGCGGATCATTAGCAAGTAATATCAAGATACCCGTCTCATGCCAGTATTCATCTATAATCCGACGGCTGTGCGTTAAGAAATTATTTTTATTTCGACAATGATGTTTTTATAAAGTTCAACCGTCAGCCTGGAACACACAATTTAATCAGGGTATAAAAATTCAGCCGTTCAGATGCCAACAAGAACACTCATGAGCAGACCATGACAGGCCCTGAAAACCAAAGAGTGAAGCACTCTTGCCGATAGAGACATTGTTCGGAAAACAGTCGGGACTTGATGCCAGACCCGGCTTCCAAAACAATAACAATGGTCAGCCTTTACAGCTCACCAGGTAAATGGCACTCTGAGCTCATGAAAAACAAGATCATCATTGCAGACGACCACCCATTATTCAGAGCCGCATTACAGGCAGCTCTGCGTCAGGGGCTGGAGAGCCCTGAAATTTATGAAGCCGGATCTATCGCAGCCTTGCAGAATATCCTTGAACAAGTGCTGTCTCCTGATTTGATCCTTCTTGATCTCAACATGCCGGGTGCTCATGGCCTTTCCGGCCTGATCTTTCTGAGGGGGCAATATCCTCAAGTCCCGGTTGTTATTGTTTCCGCTTCTGAGGATTCGCAGATCATCCATCGCTCCATGCAACACGGCGCCCATGGATTTATCCCGAAATCCTCGCCACTGGATGTTTTGAAAAATGCCGTGACCCAGGTGCTTGAAGGTGATAACTGGTTACCGGAATGGCTGCCCGAACTGCCAGAACAGGGTCAGGGATCAGAACTGGAACTAAAGCTCGCCGCATTGACACCACAACAATTCAGAGTACTGGGAATGATCAGCGAGGGACTGTTGAACAAACAGATTGCTTATGAACTGGAAGTATCAGAAGCCACTGTAAAAGCACATGTCACAGCCATTTTCAAAAAGCTGGGCGTTCGCAACAGAACCCAGGCAGTGATTGCCATGAATGAGCTGGAAATTGATCAGCCCTCCGCAGGTGATGACGGCCCATCTACCACTCACGCTTAATCTACTCATGGCTCAAAAAGGACTCTGGCAGGCGCCGTGAGCGATGACATCAAGGCTCTGAGTGAGGCAGGTTTGATCGGTTTTCCCATCAACTTGATATCCTGATCACGACAACGGTCACGAACACTGTCCTGTTTATCGGCAGTAATAAGAATCGCTGGCAGAAACAAAGACGACAGTTTACGTAATTCTCCGGTCAGCTGGATGCCATCCATACAATCATCGAGGCGGTAATCGATCAGCATAACATCTGGCAGCCCACACTCTTCGACAACCTTAAATGCTTCTTTCACACTACCGGCAGAATTGACCTGACAACCCCAGCGGGTCAGCAAGCTTTCCATGCCCAGCAATATTTCTGGTTCGTTATCAATGCAAAGTACCGTCATTCCACTCATGTTTTTTTTGGATGCCGCTCTTGAAGGAATCTGCCTGACTATTTTGGCCTCTGCGAGAGGCACCCGGATGGAAAAGGTCGTACCCGCATGCTCACGGGATCTCAACTCGATGGATTGATGCAGCACTGCGGCAATTCCACGGGCAATAGAAAGCCCCAAACCCAGCCCTTTTTCGCCCTGGTGTAGCCGCTCAAATTCTCCGAAAATAGCGGATTGCAATTCCTCCGGTATACCAGAACCATTGTCTCTGACCTCGATACACAGCTCTCCCGAACGCTCTCTGCAACACAGCATGACTTTCCCTTCCTGATCGTTACAGTAGCGGAAAGCGTTCGTGAGGAAATTCTGTAACACCCTTCTTAACAAAACCGGATCACTGTGTACCCAGACGGACTGCTGAACTACTCTAAAGCTCAGATAATTTTCCTGTGCCAACAAGTCGAACTCAGCTTTCAAAGGGTCCAGAATTTCAGCCAGCGGAAAGTCTCTGAAATTCGCCTTAAGCTTACCAGCCTCCAGACGGGATAAATCAAGCAGATCCTTGATCAGTTCTTCTGCAGATTGAAGAGAACTGTTCAGATGACTGGACAGTTGCTTGTGTTCAGTCTCCGTCAGACTGGAATCCAGAGTAGAAGCGAACAACCGGGCGGCATTCATAGGCTGCATCAAGTCATGGCTAACAGCGGCAAAAAACTTGGATCTCAACCGATTTGCCCGTTCTGCAGCCCCCTTGGCACTCATCAACTCACGGTTCAGGCGATGCAACTCACTGGTTCTTTCCTCAACCCTTTGCTCCAGACTTTCGTTGATTTCTTTCAGGGCTGTTTCTACCTGACGAAACTCGGTGATGTCAGTAAAGCTCATTACAAAGCCTCCGCCTGGCATCGGATAACCCCGAGTTTCAATGACCCGATCATCATCACGTATCCGTTCGGACTTATGGGCTGTTCCCTGCATCATATGATGGATACGCTTGCGAACATGAGTAGCCGCATCTCCGGGACCACAGAGGCCCATTTCGGCATTGTAACGAATGATATCAGCCACATCTCGCCCAACTTTGATCATCTCTTCCGGATAAGAAAAAAGTTCCAGATATCGCTGATTCCAGGCCACCAGCCTGAGATCGCGATCAACGACGCTCACCCCGATATTGATGTGTTCTATGGCACCGGTCAGCAACTCACGGTTAAACTGCAAAACTTCGGACGCCTCACCAACCACGGCTTCGACATCTTCAATTAATGCATTATCTCCCGTCAGTCCCGTTTTCATCACCAGCCTTGCTGAAGAAGCCCCCATGATGCCGGACAGCACCCTCTCTACCGTCGCAATCATTTCACTATCAGCAAGATAAGGGCGCTCCAGTGTCGTTTGATTGGCAATCAGTTTTCTGGCCTTCTCCACTCCCATATAACGACTTGCCAGTGACTCCAGTTCATTAACGGTGACGGTTATATCATCATAAAGATCGCCCTCGACCATCGAAGCATCGACAAACTTTCTGGCCTGCCGGCTTTCCAGTGGTGAAACCCTGAACAGGAGGCAACCGAGGATATAAACCAGAGCATTAATCACCAGTGCAAAAAAGCTCGCTCCCTGAAGGGTACCGGTCAGATCAAATCCAAACAGCGCGCCGGGTTTAAAGACCTCAATCCCAAACACGCCCTTCTCAAGCAGCGCTTTGTCCAACCAGCCGGACTGCACAAAGAGAGGAACAATCAAGGTGATAAACCAAACCAGACTACCTGCCACAATGCCTCCCGAGGCAGCTTTATAGTTGCTTTCCCTCAGATAAAGCGAACCCACTACAGAAGGCGCCAACTGTGCCACTGCGGCAAAAGAGATCAGGCCCAGGCTAGCCAGCAAATGATCTTCTCCGGTACTGATAACTCGATAGGCGATATAAGCCAGCAATAGAATTCCGATAATGATAGTGCGTCTTACATTTCTCAGCAGACCACTGAAGCGGTAAAACTCATTGCTGCCATGCCCTGAACTTCTGAGAATCAGCGGCATCATAATCTCATTGGAAATCATATTCGTTAACGAGATCGTTGCTACGATCACCATACTGATGGCGGCGGATAGCCCCGCCATGAAAGCCAGCACCGCCATGCTGTCGTTTCCCAGAAGCATTGGCAGAGCCATCACAAAGGAATCAGGCGATACCGTCTCCCCCAACCAGGTATTTCCGGCAAATGCCATGGGCAGTACAAATACCGCGGTCAGAAGCAGATAGACAGGAAACATCCAGCGAGCGCGGTTTAGATCCCTGATATCACGATTTTCCACCACCAGAACATGGAACTGTCTCGGCAGGCAGATAAAAGCCGCCATGGCGACCATAATTGGGGCCATCAGAGTCAAAAACAGACTCTCATCCGTGGGTTTAGCCAACGCAGTTTCAAAATGAACCAGTGGATCGCTGGCTTCTGTAAAAAATCGATAAGTGATCCAGCCTCCAACCACCAGAAAGGCAATCAGCTTCAATAGAGACTCAAAGGCGATGGCCAGCATGACGCCATGCTGATGTTCTGTAGTATCCAGTCTGCGAGTGCCAAACATAATCACAAACACAGCCAGCAGCAGGGTGACCAACAGAGCTGCATCCTGCTGCTGCCCGGGAGCCATGGCAGCGGGAGACAGAAGTTCAAAACCCATGATGATGGCTTTCAGCTGCAAGGCGATATAGGGCAGAACGCCAACGACCAGTAAAAGGGTAACCAGGATAGCCAGTCCCCTGGACTTGCCATGACGCGATGCAATGAAGTCAGCGATAGAGGTAATATTTTCGCGCTTGCTTACCCGTGCCAGCTTGTTGAGCAGTTTCCAGAAAAATACAAAGACCAGAATGGGCCCGATATAGATACTCGGAAATGACCAGATGTTCTGAGATGCCTGACCCACAGCACCAAAAAAAGTCCAGGCAGTGCAATAGACAGCCAACGACAGACTGTAAATATAGGGGCGCCATTTTTCTCGTAATTGTGCGCCTGCATGATCACCATACCAGGCTACCGAAAACAATCCCCCCACATAGAGAAGGGCTATGAGAGCCAACCACCATCCAGCCATACTTTCTTACTTTTTTCTAATTCAATAACAGAATTATTCTACCAAAGTCTAATTTCCTGAAGAAGGTATCGCCTTAAGATGACAATCAGGCATCACAATGCTAAAAACTACAAACACCCTATCAATACATTGCCTGAAGAAAAATTAGAATAACTCTAGGGATTCATTATGACTGAAGTGTGTGTGTACCCGGTAACTGAGGTTCAGAGAGAGAATACACTGGCAGATAACGAGCGTTATCATGAGATGTACCAGCAATCTGTCGTTAACCCAGAAAGGTTCTGGCGAGAACATGGCAAGAGAATCGACTGGTTCACCCCTTACACACAGATCAGGAATGTGTCGTTCGATCACGAAAATGTCGATATTAAATGGTTCTTCGACGGCACCACCAATGCCTCTTTCAACTGCCTGGACCGTCACCTCGACAAACAAGCCGATCAGGTTGCCATCATCTGGGAACCGGATGAAGAAGACCAGCCCTGTAAAGAAGTCACCTACAGAGAACTTCACGAACAAGTCTGTCGTTTTGCCAATGGCCTGAAGAGTCAGGGTGTTGGCAAAGGTGATGTTGTAGCCATTTACATGCCAATGGTCGTTGAGGCCATCGTAGCGATGTTGGCCTGTTCACGTATTGGCGCCATTCACTCGGTCATCTTCGGCGGCTTTTCACCTGAAGCTCTGGCAGGAAGAATAATCGACTCCAGTGCCAAACTGATCATTACCGCCGATAAAGGTATTCGTGGCGGACGCAAGATTCCCTTGAAAAACAACGTTGATCAAGCTCTTGAAAACCCGGCAGTAACCAGCATTGAAAAGGTCATTGTTTTACGACACACCGGTGAAGAGGTTAACTGGCAGGAAGGTCGTGATATTGACTGGCAGGAGCTGACTGCCACGGCTTCAGAGCACTGTGTTCCCGAAGAGATGAATGCAGAAGATCCACTATTTATTCTCTACACTTCGGGCTCCACGGGTAAACCTAAAGGCATACTTCACAGCACCGGCGGTTATCTGGTTTATGCCTCTATGACCCATCAGTATGTGTTTGACTATCAGGAGGGTGATGTATTCTGGTGTAACGCTGACATTGGCTGGATTACAGGTCACACCTATGTCACTTATGGCCCACTTCTGAATGGCGCCACCATAGTAATGCATGAAGGTGTACCCAACTACCCGGCCTGCAACAGAATCAGTAAGGTCGTTGACAAACATCAGGTTAATATTCTGTATACCGCTCCCACGGCCATACGTGCACTCATGGCTGAAGGCGATGCGGCTGTCGAAAACACTCACCGCTCCAGCCTCAGGCTACTGGGCAGCGTTGGAGAGCCCATCAACCCCGAAGCGTGGAGTTGGTACTACAAAACCATCGGCAATGAACAGTGCCCCATAGTAGATACCTGGTGGCAGACAGAGACAGGTGGAGCTATGTTGACACCGCTCCCTGGCGCTACTGATCTGAAACCCGGTTCTGCAACCCGCCCATTCTTCGGTATCAGACCCGCCCTGGTTGACAACGAAGGTCGTATACTCGAAGGTGAACAGGAAGGCAATCTGGTTATTCTCGATAGCTGGCCCGGACAAGCCCGGACTGTCTTTGATGACCATGAGCGCTTTATTCAAACCTACTTCTCCAGCTTTAAGGGTATGTACACCACTGGCGATGGCGCCCGTAGGGACGCAGATGGCTATTACTGGATCACGGGGCGTGTTGATGACGTACTTAATGTCTCCGGCCACCGAATGGGTACTGCTGAAATTGAGTCGGCACTGGTCTCTCATAAAGACGTCGCGGAGGCCGCTGTCGTTGGCTTTCCACACGACATCAAGGGACAGGGAATATACGTCTACGTAACACTAATAGCCGAGTCTGAGTACACAGATGAGTTCAAGAATGAATTAAGACACTGGGTTCGCAAGGAAATCGGCCCTATCGCCTCACCGGATATCATTCAGTGGGCTCCGGGCCTCCCCAAAACCCGATCCGGTAAAATTATGCGCCGAATCCTCCGTAAAATTGCCTCAGGTGAGTATGAAAACCTGGGAGATACATCAACACTGGCGGACCCTTCTGTTGTAAAAGCTCTCATTAAGGACCGTGCATTAGCGGGCTGACCTTGCTCCCGGGTTGATATCTTTAATCCCTCAAGGAGCTCTGCATCCCGGGGCTCTTTGATCCAATCTACATCTGGTTATTAACCGCAGCCTTTTAATCTTTTATTGACTTTAAGGATCATCGTCCATACTATGCGCTCCTCGTTGATGCGGGGTGGAGCAGCCTGGTAGCTCGTCGGGCTCATAACCCGAAGGTCGTCGGTTCGAATCCGGCCCCCGCTACCAACATACAGCAACAGTTGATGACCAGACGACTGTTGGACAGATTTTGGTGCGGGATGGAGCAGCCTGGTAGCTCGTCGGGCTCATAACCCGAAGGTCGTCGGTTCGAATCCGGCTCCCGCTACCAACATACAACAACAGTTGATGACCAGACGACTGTTGGACAGATTTCGGTGCGGGATGGAGCAGCCTGGTAGCTCGTCGGGCTCATAACCCGAAGGTCGTCGGTTCGAATCCGGCTCCCGCTACCAACATACAACAACAGTTGATGACCAGACGACTGTTGGACAGATTTCGGT
>NZ_JAGRPU010000038.1 GCF_024606225.1 Endozoicomonas sp. ISHI1
CACACGAATTGTCTGATAATTTGTTAAAGAACTGGATTAAAACGAGAAGGTTTTAACCGGCTGAAGCAGCAGTCAGTGCCGTTCAGCGAGGCGCTCATCTTACCTTGGCGCCGGTCGTTGTCAAGCGATCATTTCAAAAAAAGGAAACAAATAACTTGAAAACATCGCCAAACATTCCACTTACAAAGCTAGAAACATCGTTCAGCGATTTGTGCATAACTGCACCCACCAGAACAACCATCAACAACTTCAATACACAGCTCTTGAAATGACTATCTGGCTACCGAGCCGGTACATCATCAGCCCCGATCGATGAGCGTAGATTACTCTTCAAACCACTCCTCTTGAAAGATCGGATTACACCTATTTTTGTGCAAAAGTTACGTTCAACTCTTGTTGCCCAAGGCTTTCAGAAATATGTTGCCATTTCGTCAGCCCACTTTTTTTGATTTTGACAGGGCTACTCATTTCCTGACTAGAATTTCAAAGGTCTTTGAATCGACTAAAGCGTGAGAGTATCCGCCAGGCGTTGCAAATGATGCTTTACAGACTTTACCCTCCTCAAAATATTTGCCGAAGGTTTTATAACCGTTATTCACAAACCGGCAAAAATAGACCGGTACTTTAGTTATTTTTTGACCAAGGTCTGAAAAGCTGTAACCCGCGATAATAGCCTTCTCAGGCAGATCATCCTCAAAATCCTGCCAACCGATGTCACCATCAACCGAAGGGGTCAGGTAATCAGAAGCGATACTGCCATCCTGGTTGGTTGCGACGAAACCGCTTTTGCCGCTAGTACCAATGTAACTACAATACTTATCTGCTCCCAGCCCAGCCAGTGACCCCAATATAAATTCTTTATAAGGCTTTTTGGGGGAACAAAAGTACTCCTCAACTTCAATGTTGGTTTCTCCTTTAGCTTTTTTTGTCGGCACTCTTTGCCATGTCACAGAAGACTGCTTGCGAGAAATGGCTTTCTGTCGAAAAGGAGCAAAATAGGATGTATTGCCTGTTGGATTGGCCTCAGCTGTCAGGCCTGCGCAGCCATACTCACCACTTTGAGCATCATCGTTGTACCATTCGGTTCCGGGGCTGGCATCGTCTTTACACAAGGTTTCATGACGCAGACTTCCAGACAGCAGCACTGTTGATGCAAAGGGTACCTGAAACCCCTGCCATTCCTGAAATTGGTAGGAGACTTTGCCATAAATAACATTGATCTGATAATAGTTTTTGTCAGTGACCAGAATATCTCTGGGTAACAGCGTTTCATCCCCCAAAGAGGCCAGAAAATAATCTGTTTTTCGACTCGATAACAGGCATCCGCTGACATTATCGGGTGTGTTAGCCAGCATGCCAACCAAGGTACTGGTCTTACCATCAAGCTTGAATTTGACTCGACAGAACCCGGTCAGTTGCTGGTCATTGCAGCGGAACTTTTTGGTTAAAGGTGCTGGCAGTGAGGAAATACAAAGTTGGGTTGCAGACCCGTAGGGATTGGACGGATAGTATGCGGTGTTTAATGGGAATAGTGCTGGTTGGAGGTCACCTTCATCGAGATGCAAGGGGTGGTCATCAATGAAAGTCGCCCTTGCCCAGAGGTACTTCAGCTTTTTCCCGGCATCTGCGTAGTCATCATCACTGAGATTAAAAGGCATCAGATTGTATCGACTGGTAATTGTTTTCTGGTAATCGTTAGTAGCAGGTGTGGTATGTATCAACTCGCTGAAATTGCTTCTGACATTACGACTGACATCGTTCTGCGCCAACGGATAAGCATCAGATTTTTTTTTATCCGCTTTCTCGAGAGCTAAACTGAATAGCGTAGAAAAATGCCCGACCGCGAAACCCGATCCAAAAAAGAACATCGCGCCTCCCAAAGCAGCCAGCACCCAATAAAGACGTTTATCTTTTAATTGTTGTGAATAAGTGTACGTAAGTAACTCGTGGCCTTGCTCTCCAACAATAGCGATAGCATTGTTAGTGATAGCAACAGATAACACCAGCACGGATAAATCCCGTAAAACTCGTTTCATGCCTAAGCTCCTCGGCTGTAATCGCGATGGTATCAGTGTTAAGAGCCCAGAAGTAAACGACCCACAACACTAGAGAAAGTCGAGAGTATAGTGTTTATTTCAACGGCCAATAGTATATAAACGATTTATAAAAGCTGATTCTTATGAAGACTAATGCATTGCATGGGCGCTCATATGTTTAGCAATGTGATAATTAATCGTTTCAGTCAATCTTGATAATTAGAGATATTTAATTAATCAATTCGGACCTTGTAACCCGCCATTTTTAGAGGGGTAGTTTAATAAGTGGCATGTGGTATTTTGCAAGACCCCATTATCACAAGGGAGGCTACCATTTCGACTGCAGCCCCCTTTTAATTAAACCCTTCAGTCTCTGACCAGAATTTCAAAGGTCTTTGAATTGATTAAAGCGTTGGAGTCTCCATTCGGTGTTACAAATGATGTTTTACAAGCTTTGTCCTTATTAAAAAACTGACCGAAGACTCTGAAACCGTTATTTACAAAACGGCAAAAATATTGCGGCACCTTGCTGATTTCTTTGCCAGAACTTGCAAAGCTATAACCGGCAATAATAGCCTTATCAGGCAGATCATTGTCAAAGGCTTCCCAGCGAATATTACCTTCAAAGGTAGGAGTCAAGTAATCAGAAGCGATGCTGCCATCCTGGTTGGTAGCGACGTAGCCAGTTTTTCCTGAAGTACCAATGTATCTGCAATACTTATCCGATCCCAGCCCGGCCAATGAGCCCAGGATAAATTCTTTATACGGTTTTCTGGGGGAGCAAAAGTTTGTCTCAACTTCAGTTTTGATTGCCCCTTTATTCTCTTGTGATGGTATTTCCTGCCATGTTACGAGAGACTGTCTGTTTGCAAGTGACTTCTGTCGTATAGGAACAAAATACGATATTTCACCTGTTGAACTCGCTTCGGCTGTCAGGCCTGAGCATTCATATTCACTTCTAGCCCCGTCGTTGAACCATTGGGTTCCGGGACTAGCATCGTTTTTACACAAGGATTCGTGACGCAGACTTCCAGATAACATTACTGTTGATGCAAAGGGCACCGGATACCCGGGTAGCTCCTGGAACTGGTAGGAGATATTTTTATAAATAACATTGATCTGATAATACCTTCTGTCGGTGATCAGAATTTCTTTGGGTACCAGGGTTTCATCCTCCAGGGAAGCTAGAAAATCATCATTTTTTCGACTTGATAATAGGCAACCACTGACATTATCAGCAGTGTTGGCCAGCATACCAACCAGAGTACTGGTCTTGTCATTAAGCATGAGCTTGACTCGACAGAATCCGGTGAGTTGCTCGTCATTGCAGCGGAACTTTTTGTTGGTTAATGGTGCTGGCAATGAAGAAATACAAAACTGGGGTGCATTCCCGTATGAATAAGACGGATCGTACGCCGTGTTTAATGGAAATAGTGCTGGTTGGAGGCCACCTTCATTATTAAGGTGCGGGGGATGAGTATTAAGAAACGTCGCCCTTGCCCAAAGATATTTCAGCTTTTTGTTAGCGCCGGAATAGTTATCCTCACTGAGATTAAAAGGAGCCAGATTGTAATGATCAATCATTGCTTTCTGATCGTACCCGGGAATCGGTATTCTCTTCATCCGCGTATTAAAATTGCTGCTGATATTACTTTGACTTGATGATAAATCCGTAGAGTTTTCTCTCTCAGCTTCTGTGTCGCCTTCAGCATTAACGTCTGATATATACTTGCTTATACAAACTGCCCACATCGTGACCAGACTCAGTGCACTTGCGAACGCTACATAATCACTACATTCTAATTGTCTTGAATACGATTGTGCAAATTGTCCGTAACTATTCTCCCCGGCAAAAGTTATTCCGTTGTGAGTGACAACAATGGATAACAGCACCGCAGGAAAAATCCCTAAAACTCGTCTCATACTTATACTCCTGTAAAATAACCGCGTTAAGTTCAGAATCCATTAATAAAGACTCCGTAACACTCAAGAAGGCCAGGAGTATAGTATTTATTTAGACGGCCAATAATATTTAAATGATTTATAAAAACTAATTATTATGAAGTATTTTACATTGCGTGGGCATTGAATGTTTAGCAATTTGATAATCAACCGGAATCAACCGATCTTGGTAGATGGAGATGTTTAACTAATCTCTTCATTCCTTGTAGCCCGCCATTTGTTGTAGGCTAGTTTATCGCTGCTACGTTCCATAACCCCACTATCAAAAGGGAGGTTAACATTTCATCTGCAACCTCCTTTTAATTGAGCTCATTATTCCCTGACCAGAATTTCAAAGGTCTTTGAATCAACTAAAGCGTGGGAGTCTCCACTTGGTGTTGCAAATGAAGCTTTACAGACTTTATCCTTCTTAAAATACTTTCCGAAGGTTTTAAAACCGTTATTCACAAAACGGCAAAAATATTCCGGCACCTTGCTGATTTCTTTGCCTGAACTTGCAACGCTATAACCGGCAATAATAGCCTTATCAGGCAGATCATTCTCAAAAGCCTGCCAGCGAATATTACCTTCAACCATAGGAGTCAGGTAATCAGAAGCGATGCTGCCATCATCATTCGTGGCGACGTAGCCACTTTTTCCTGAAGTACCAATGTATCTGCAGTATTTATTGGATCCCTCCCCGGCCAGTGAGCCCAGAATAAATTCTTTATACGGTTTTCTGGGGGAGCAAAAGTATTCCTGAACTTCAGTTTTAATTGCCCCTTTATTCTCTTGTGATGGCACTTTCTGCCATATCACGGAAGATTGTCTGCTTTTATGGGCCTTCTGCCGAACAGGAACAAAGTGAGATATATCGCCCGCCGGGTTTGCTTCGGCTGTCAGGCCTGCGCATCCATACCCACCGCTATGAGCCCCATCGTTGTACCATTCGGTTCCGGGGCTGGCGTCGTTTTTACACAAGCTTTCATGACGCAGGCTTCCAGACAGCATCACTTCTGATGCAAAGGTTACTGGTTGCCCGGGCGATTCCTGAAATCGGTAGGAGACTTTGTCATAAGTAACATTGATCTGATAATACTTTTTGTCAGTGACCAAAATGTCTCTGGGTAGCAAAGTTTCATCCCCCAAAGATTCCAGGAAATAATCTTGTTTTCGACTCGACAAAAGGCATCCGCTGACGTTATCGGGTGTATTGGCCAGCATACCAACCAAGGTACTGGTTTTGCCATTCAACATAAACTTGACTCGACAGAACCCGGTCAGTTGCTGATCATTGCAGCGGAACTTTTTGGTGAAAGGTGCCGGCAATGGAGAAATACAAAATTGGGTTGCAGATCCATAGGGATAAGCCGGATCATAGGCTGTGTTCAATGGAAATAGTGCTGGTTGGAGGTCGGCATTATCAACAAGGTGCAGGGAATTGGTATCAAGGAAAGTCGCTCCTGCCCACAGATACTTCAGCTTTTTCTCTGGATCAACATAGTTATCCTCGCTAATACTAAATGGAACTAGATTGTATTGATCGATAATTGTTTTCTGATACTCCCGGGGAGCCGACGTGGCTTGCAACAGTTCGCTTAAATTACCGCTGACATTACTCTGACGTAATGGGAAATGATCGGGATTTTTTGTCTCTGCTTTCGCGTGGCCTAAAACTTGTATCGAGGAAGCAACCCCGATCATGTAACCTGCTGCAAAAAATAACACACCCGAAGCCGCCAGCGCCTCATAAAGCTTTTTATTTCTTGATTGTTCTGAATACGCGTACGTACGCAATCCGATGCCTTGCTCAACCGCAAAAACTATACCATCGTAAGTGATGAGAATGGACAACAACGATACGGGTAAAGCCCGTAAAACTCGTTTCATACTTTAAGCTCCTTGACGTTGAGATCCTCCCTGACCTAAACAACGAGAATTCCTACAACCAGGCCGTCATACACGACCGCATGTATCACTTACCCAATATCGGGATACGCCTTGTTCGGCAATCTGCCCCAACCCTCGGATTTTTGAAAAACACGAACAGAAAACGGAAGGTATTTTTCTTTTCCTGTCAGGTAGAGTAATCACTAAAAACGCCTGACGGGGAAAAGTTAGCACAGGGCGTTTACTTTGCAAGCCGAGCTTACATCCCCGTTCTCAAATTACGAGATTTTAAGCTGATTCAATAAAAATTAATTCTTATAAAGTTCAACTATAATTGGCAACCTGAAGTAAAATCATAAACAGGCTATTAAGGTACTATGGTTATTAAAAAACTGATGGGCAGCGTTAACAAAAGCTCTACTAATAAGTGTTGCATCAAAAAAAAAGTCAATTTAAAGCACTTGTACTCGCTCTTTTGTATACAGCCTCTCCGGTTCAGGCAGGAAATGAGGAACAGAAGCACTCTTACCAGCTGGTAAGAAAAAAACTGCTGGATATCTATCTGCAGATTAAAAGCGGCCATGATGCTGATTCAGCTAGAAACGTATTGCCTGCAACCTATATTTTTGCCCTGTGGTCGAGATGCAGAGACAATTTTAATTTTTACACTCACGTAAGGGAGGATCTGACAAGGTGTGATTACAATAAAAAAACGTATAACTACCTTGAACTGGAAAAGTCGACCGTACGCTTTGCAACTCAGGCCTCTAACGTGTTAAGCCTTCACGACCTGCTTGAATATGAACCTGAAGATCCCAACGCCACTCCTTCTTTCTGGCATTACGTTGATCGTAGAGACGTTGAAGATAAAACAGATATAACCGGGCTACTTTTTCAGTACTTCACTGAATACCCCGAAAAACTGATACAGCTTCTTAATTCAGACATTATTCATCCGCTGCCCGGTTTTTTTTCAAGACGTGACAATACGTCAGAGCTTTATTCAATGGCTATACAAATAAGGCTTATGCTCCTTAACAATGAGGACTCTGTACCGAAACCGCCAAGCGACTTTCTCCTGGCCTATTCGGTATCACCCGTTTGTGGTCCAATGCAGTCAGATCAGGCAGAAAGTAGCGATCAGGAATCAGAAAAAAAATTGATAGCGTTGACACATCAGGAAGAAGGTTTCGTTGGGAGGCTCGTCGATGCGCTTGGCCTGGGTGAGGATTTCACCCTGGCTGATCTTTTTGAACGTTTATCACAAGAACTCAGTACCACTCATTTCGACAATATGACAACAGCTGACCTGTTAGACATTATTAAACAGAAGCCAGCCAATGCCGAGACCGAATTGGCTGCCTGGGAAATGCATAAATTATCCAGCTCGGTCATTCAACTAAAGGTAGCAGTGTTTGAAATCATAAAATCAACTTACATGGACCCACTTATCCTTCTGCAACGGAGACGGACAAAGAGGTGGATGCAGGACCCGGACCTGGAGTTGGAACGGCAACGGAAATTTGTACGGGAACAGGAGAAAGCCCTGAGACTATTTGTCAACCGGCACATATCAAGTATTTATGCTTTAGTCCGACTTTTACCGGATCACAATGAGACACAGCTGGCTTTTAACCCCCAGGATTTTGTTATGCTGAGTGCAGTCAGCTATTCGGCTCTGAAAAACTCTGCGAACAAATATAAAAACGGGCAAGCCCAACAGCAAGGGCGTAGCACAGAAAACCAAGTCTTCCCTTTTACATCGACACCTGATTTCACAGGTCTCAACGCCGATCATCGCAGCAGGAATGACAGCGAAAAACCCCGGGGATTCTTTATGATCAGCGCGGGTAAAGAAAGACTTCCAGAAGGAATCAAGGAGGTTGTTGTTAACTCTCCAATAACAGCACCTGAGTTGCTTAATGAAGGGGTTGCCAGCCTTGGCACGGACGACCTGAGCATTTCGAAAATGCTGCAAGTGATGTTCAGCATTGGTTTTCTGCGCCCCGGTTACAGTGAGATTGATGTCGTAAACTTCATTGCTGCTTATAGCTACTCTCCCCTGCACACCGCACTCTGGGTATCAATCTTTCATGCGATTGGCATTGGCAACGCAACGGTTCATCCCCATATGCATTACATAGACGGTTATCAAAGAAAATTCATATTTAACCACCTGGCCCGTGAAGATATTGCGAACCGGCTATCAGCTATTCATCAAACACTCAACACGAAGACCACAGATGGGTCTGAATATACCCGGCAACTCAATGAATTTCTCGAACAAAAACAGCTGACATTGGGCGATACTCCCGGCGATGGACACTGTTTTACCCATGCACTGGCACAGCAATTACCCGATTACGATGAAGAAAGCGTCAGGCGTGAGTTACAAAACTATCTTGCCTCCCCCTCAAGCTATCAGGGCTATGTTCCCGAAAGCATTATGTCTTTAGCCCCAGAGCTTTTAGCCCAAATATCATCGGACGGGCCAGAGGGCTGGGTGGATATATCCATGGCTGCCTTCGCTTCTCTGGCATTCGGCAGAAGAGTTGTTGTAATACACCCGCAATTCAACCATAGCCCTGATTTGCAGGTGACCGTATGGAACCAGGGCCAGCCGGAAGAGATTAACCCTGCCGATACACCTCAATATATTGATAATGCGTTGATGTTAGTATTCATCAATACAAACCACTGGACTTATGCCTATCACGAAGATCCGTTCTCCTGGCAACCCAACAACATTAATGCTGACGAATTGACTGATGTTCCATCTCTGGAAAATAACTTAGGGAGCAACGGGCTCCGATTTTTAATGGCACAATAAGAAAGACAAAATACTTCATTTTTTCAGGCAAAAAAAACCCGGAATCAACCGGGTTTTTTTTATAAGACGCAAGTTGCTTATTTACCAAGCTTCTTGCGAATGGCCTGCAGAGTACGGAGCTGGGCAGCAGCTTCAGCCAACTGGGTTGCCGCACGGGAGTAATCAAACTCTCCGCTCTGATTAGTCAGCTCCTGTTCAGCCAGTTTCTTGGCTTCTTCAGCAGCAAGCTCATCCATATCGTCTGCACGCAGGGCCGTGTCAGCCAGAACCTTAACCTGATTAGGCTGCACTTCCAGAAATCCACCTGAGATGTAGAACACTTCTTCTTCACCACCCTGAGTGATCAGGCGGATTGGTCCCGGGTTCAGATCAGTCAGCAGAGGCGCGTGTCCGGGGGCAATACCCAAATCACCCAGAGAACCGGTAGCAATAACCATCTCTACCAGTCCGGAGAAGATCTCCTCCTCGGCGCTAACGATGTCACAGTGAACCGTGATCGCCATTTGTGTCACCTCCTCTTATGTTCACGAATGAACGTTAAACCGGAAATGCAGGAGCCATTTCCGGTGCGGGGTGACGCTCATGAAAAACAGAGCGCCCCGGACATTACATGGACTTGGCTTTCTCGATCGCTTCGTCGATTCCACCGACCATATAGAATGCCTGTTCAGGCAGGTGATCGTATTCACCAGCCAGAATCCCCTTGAAGGCACTGATGGTGTCTTTTAGGGAAACGTACTTACCAGGCGCGCCGGTGAAAACTTCCGCGACAAAGAACGGCTGAGACAGGAAACGCTCAATCTTACGAGCACGGGTTACGGTCTGTTTGTCGGTTTCAGACAGTTCATCCATACCCAGAATCGCAATGATATCTTTCAGCTCTTTATAACGCTGCAATACAGTCTGTACACCACGAGCTACGTCGTAGTGATCCTGACCGATGACCAGAGGATCCAGCTGACGGGAAGTAGAGTCCAGAGGGTCGATCGCAGGGTAGATACCCTTGGAGGCGATGTCACGACTCAAAACGACTGTCGCATCAAGGTGCGAGAAGGTGGTCGCCGGAGACGGGTCAGTCAAGTCATCCGCTGGTACGTATACGGCCTGGATAGAGGTGATGGAACCGGTCTTGGTAGAAGTAATACGCTCCTGCAGGACACCCATCTCTTCCGCCAGAGTTGGCTGGTAACCTACCGCAGAGGGCATACGACCCAGCAGAGCAGAAACTTCAGTACCCGCCAGGGTGTAACGATAGATGTTGTCGATGAACAGCAGTACGTCACGACCTTCGTCACGGAATTTTTCAGCCATAGTCAGGCCGGTCAGGGCAACACGCAGACGGTTTCCCGGTGGCTCATTCATCTGACCGTAAACCAGAGATACCTTGTCGATTACGTTGGAATCGGTCATCTCATGATAGAAGTCGTTGCCCTCACGAGTCCGTTCACCGACACCCGCGAAAACAGAGAAACCGGAGTGCTCGATCGCAATGTTACGGATCAACTCCATCATGTTTACGGTTTTACCAACACCGGCACCACCGAACAGACCGACCTTACCACCTTTCGCAAAAGGGCAGACCAGATCGATAACTTTGATGCCGGTTTCCAGCAATTCGTTAGAAGCGGACTGCTCAGCGTAGCTGGGTGGTTTGCGGTGGATGGACGCACGCTCTTCTTCGCCAATAGGTCCCTTTTCATCAATAGGGTTACCCAGAACGTCCATGATACGACCCAGAGTCTTGGTACCTACAGGCACCTGAATCGGCTCACCAGTGCTAGTCACTGTCAGACCACGGGATACACCTTCGGTGGAACCCATGGCGATAGTACGAACAATACCGTCACCCAGCTGTTGCTGAACTTCCAGTACCAGATCTTTGTCTTCGACGTTCAGAGCATCGTAGACTTTGGGAACACTTTCCCTGGGGAATTCGACGTCAACGACGGCGCCGATGATTTGTAAGATACGACCACTACTCATAGCCTTTCCTCTACCCTTTAATCTTTTATACAGCCGCCCTATTTAAACCGCTGCAGCGCCACTGACGATTTCGGACAGTTCCTGTGTGATTGCAGCCTGACGAGCCTTGTTGTATACCAACTGAAGCTCATCGATCAGATTGCCGGCGTTATCGGTTGCGTTCTTCATTGCAATCATTCGAGCGGCCTGCTCACAGGCGTTATTTTCAACTACTGCCTGGAATACCTGGGATTCGATATACCTGACCAACAGTCCATCCAGCAACTGTTTGGCATCAGGTTCATAAAGATAATCCCAGGGTCTTTTCAGCGACTCATCTTCATCTGGAACCAGAGGCAATAACTGCAGTACCTCGGGAGACTGGGTCATGGTGTTGACGAAGCGGTTGTGAACAACATACAAGCGGTCGATTTCGCCGTTTTCGTACTTGTCCAGCATCACCTTTACACCACCGATCAGATCAGCAATGTTGGGTGAGTCACCAATGTGTGTTGTGGCTGCCACGACGTTACCGCCGTAACTACGGAAAAATCCAACTGCCTTGCTGCCGACCAGGCAAAGATCTATTTCAGCACCCTGATCTTTCCACTGAGACATACTCTCAATGGTTTTCTTGAACAGGTTGATGTTCAGACCTCCACAGAGGCCCCGATCTGTGGAAATGATGATAAAACCAACACGCTTCACCTCACGTTCTGTCATGAAGGTGTGCTTGTACTCGGCATTGGCATGAGCAACATGCCCGACGACATGACGGATACGTTCAGCATAAGGGCGGCTGGTTTCTCTCCGCTCCTGAGCTTTCCGCATCTTACTCGCCGCCACCATTTCCATAGCGCTGGTGATCTTCTGCGTACCTTTTATGGACGATATCTGCGTCCGGATCTCTTTTGCGCCTGCCATTGTGTTTCCTCAGCTACCTTTAACGGCTACCAAGGCAGCCGTCAGCCATGAGCCTGTTACCAGGACTGGGTGGCCTTGAACTTCTCAATAGCCGCTTTGATACCCTCTTCAATTTCACCGTTGTAATCCCCAGATTCATTGATGCGAGCCATCAGCTCACCGAATTCAGAGTTTACAAAGCTCAGCAGGGCAGCTTCAAAGTCCAGGATCTTATTTAACTCAACGCCTTCCAGGTAGCCTTTTTCAGCGGCATAGATGACAACACCCATGTCAGCAACAGACATTGGCGCATACTGTTTCTGCTTCATCAGTTCAGTAACACGCTGACCGTGCTCAAGCTGCTTACGGGTCGCTTCATCGAGGTCAGAAGCAAACTGAGCAAATGCCTGCAGTTCTCGATACTGAGCCAGAGCCAGACGGATACCACCGCCCAGTTTCTTGATGATCTTGGTCTGAGCAGCACCGCCCACACGGGATACAGAAATACCGGCATTCATCGCAGGACGGATGCCCGCATTGAACAGATCGGTTTCCAGGAAGATCTGACCGTCGGTGATAGAGATTACGTTGGTCGGTACGAATGCCGATACGTCACCTGCCTGAGTCTCAATGATAGGCAGAGCCGTCAGGGAACCGGTCTGGCCCTTCACTTTACCATCGGTCAGCTTTTCAACGTGCTCTGCGTTTACACGGGAAGCACGCTCCAGCAGACGGGAGTGCAGATAAAATACGTCACCCGGGTAAGCTTCACGACCCGGTGGACGACGCAGCAACAGGGAGATTTGACGATAGGCCCAAGCCTGTTTGGTCAGATCATCATAAACAATCAGGGCATCTTCACCCAGATCGCGGAAATATTCACCCATTGAGCAACCGGCAAAAGGAGCCAGAAACTGCATGGATGCCGGATCGGAAGCACCCGCAGCCACTACAATGGTATGTTCCATTGCACCGTGCTCTTCCAGTTTGCGTACCACGTTGGCGATAGAAGACTGCTTCTGGCCAATCGCTACGTAGACACACTTTATACCGGTACCTTTCTGGTTGATGATCGCATCGATGGCCAGAGCGGTCTTACCCGTCTGACGGTCACCGATGATCAGCTCACGCTGACCACGACCAACAGGAACCATGGCGTCAACGGACTTGTAACCTGTCTGAATCGGCTCGTCCACAGACTGACGAGCGATAACGCCTGGCGCTACTTTTTCGATAGGAGACGTTTCGGTAGCGTCAACAGCACCTTTGCCGTCGATGGGGTTACCCAGCGCATCAACAACACGTCCCAGTAACTGCCTGCCAACAGGAACTTCAAGAATTCGTCCGGTGCACTGAACAGTCTGGCCTTCAGCCAACTGACCATAGTCACCTAATACAACGGCGCCGACGGAGTCCTGCTCCAGGTTCAACGCCATACCGTACACACCGCCGGGGAACTTGATCATTTCCCCGTACATGACCTCTTGCAGACCGTGTATACGAACAATACCGTCAGTGACACTGACGATGGTGCCCTCATTGCGGGCTTCACTGGACACATCTAGCTGCTCTATGCGGCTCTTGATGATGTCACTGACCTCGGAAGGATTCAGTTGCATAGCTTACCTGCCAAACTCTTTACTTAAAAAAAAGTAACTATGAAATCATCGCATCGGCAAGCTTGGTCAACCGTGAGCGGACACTGCCGTCGATAACGAGGTCTCCAGCTTTCACGATGACGCCGCCGATCAGGTAGTTATCTACCTGTGTATGCATTCGTACTGATCGACCAAGACGTTTTTCAACTTTCTTTGCGATCTTGTCCTGCTGTTCATCGGACAGCGGGAAAGCCGAAGTGACGACAATATCCTGATAACTCTGATCCTGTGCTTTCATCTGCTCAAAGATCGCGTCGATCTGGGGAAGCAGGAAAATCCGTTTTTTATTCGTAAGGATCCGAATATAGTTCTCGACTTCAACCGAAAGGCTGCCTTCGCACAATTTGATAAAGGCGTCTGCCTTCATGTCTCCGGTAGTGGACGGGTCTTTCAGCATCCTGCCCACAGCCTGACGCCTGGATACGCTCGCACATAAAGTTAGCATCTGAGACCATTCACACAGCTGATCATGCTCTTTTGCTATCTTGAATGCGGCCTTGGCATAGGGACGGGCACATGTGGTCAATTCCATGGTCTATCCCCTTTAGAGTTCAGCAACCAGGTCATCAACCAGACGGCTGTTAGCAGACTCGTCCAGGTTCTCACCCAGAATACGCTCAGCACCGACAATCGCCAGGGTGGCAACCTGAGAACGCAAAGCTTCGCGAGCTCTATTGGCTTCCTGCTCGATTTCAGCCTGTGCAGCCACCTTGATGCGGTCAGCTTCTTCACGGGCCTGCTCTTTAGCTTCTTCAACGATCTGGGCAGAGCGTTTGTTTGCCAGTTCGATGATTTCCTGAGCCTTTTCACGAGCTTCACGCAGTTCTTCGAGAACTTTTTTCTGAGCCAGTTCCAGCTCTTTTTGACCACGAGCTGCAGCGTCCAGTCCGTCAGCAATTTGTTTCTTGCGGTCGTTAAGGGCCTGCATGATGGGTGGCCATACATACTTCATGCAGAACCAGACAAACACCGCGAAAGCGATCGTCTGACCGATGATAGTTGCATTGATATTCATGCGAACTCCAAATGCTCCAGTAAAATCTTAAAATCCTGCCTCAGATGAGCGTACTATTTTATTTAGCAAAATAAGACGCTTCCAACAAAGTTGCTTGGGTCAGCGTATCAGCCATTGAGTACTAACCAGGATCTTTGTTCGGCTTATCGTTTCGATACGGTTTTATCAGACCGGCCGTACATCAACGCCAAGCCGGATCTTCACTACAGCTATTACTGAACCAGAGCTACAAACGGGTTAGCAAAGGTGAAGAACAGGGCTATACCTACTGCAATCATAGGCACAGCGTCAAGAAGACCCGCTACGATAAACATTTTGGTTTGCAACATAGGAGCCGTTTCAGGCTGTCTGGCAACACCTTCAAGGAATTTGCCGCCCAACAAACCAAAGCCGATAGCTGTAGCCAGAGCCGCAAGACCCAGCATGAAAGCAACACCGATTGCAGTCAGACCTACTACCAGTTCCATATTTCCTCCCGACCTATTGTGGTCTTTGTTAAGTTGAAGTTTTAGGTTAGTTAACACACCACGTCAGTCACCTGACGTGCAATATCTATTATTAATGGTCTTCGCTTGCCATGCTGAGATAAACGATGGTCAAAATCATAAAAATGAATGCTTGCAGAGTGACCACGAGAATATGGAAAACAGCCCATCCAAAGTGCAGAGGTAGCTGCATGTAGCCGACCAGAGCAATCAGAATGAAGATCAGCTCACCTGCATACATGTTACCAAAAAGACGCAGAGCCAAAGAAATCGGTTTGGCAATCATGGTAACGGATTCCAGCAGAAAGTTGATTGGAATCAAAAGGGCCTGCACAGCTTTATTCGGGCTGCTGAACGGATGCAGAGTCAGCTCACCAATAAACCCACCAATACCTTTCACTTTGATCGAGTAAAAGATAATTAACATAAAGACGGACAAGGACATACCCAATGTAATATTCGGATCTGTACTCGGTACGATTTTCATATAAGGAATGCCCAACACAGTGGCCAGACCAGGAATCCAGTCGACAGGGATCAAGTCCATCAGGTTCATGAAGAAAACCCAGCAGAATATAGTCAATGCAAGCGGTGCGATCAGGTTATTTCTACCATGAAAGGAGTCTTTGACACTGCCATCAACAAATTCAACGACCATTTCGACAAGATTCTGCATACCGGTGGGAACCCCGGCAGAAGCACGCTTGGCTACCATACGAAAGATCGTGATAAAGACCACACCCAGCAGAACTGACCAGAACAAGCTGTCTACGTGAAACGCCCAAAAGCCCATTTCTTTTGCTTCAGCAGCAGTTTGGGCAAAAGTCCAGGTGTCTTCCGACAGAACACCCAGCTCATTGCCATAATTATCAACACGTTCAAAACCTGCAGGCAGCTTACCGAATGTAAGATTCTGCAGGTGGTGGGCTATGTACTCAGATGCAGTCGTCGCCATGAATTTTCCCGTACACCATCATTGTATAAATCTGTCGTCAGTAAACCCGCGTCAACTCTTTATTAGTAGAGGGGTCAGCCAGCTTACTGCCTGAATCAAAGCAAATGCACCGAACATCGCCAAGGGTTCGATTGACGGTATCAGTGTAAAAATCAGAATGAACGCAAGGATCGTTAAAGCAAACTTTCCGGCTTCACCCTGGTAAAATGACCTGACTATTTCCTGCGCCGCACTGGCTCCCCGATATCGAAATGCTCTCCAGACCAGATAAGCATTGGGGATACTGCATGCCAAACCACCTGACAGAGCGGATACAGCGAAAGACTTACCCAGCGGCAGCAAAAGCAATGTCAGAGATACTGTAGTCAACAGTTGAGCAACGACAACACTATAGAAACGCGGCTGTTGCAAATGCGGGTACCTGGCCCGACTGTCACTTCTAAACATCTCTTTGCTTTTGGCTCTCCACGTCGTTTCTACAGACATAGATTCCTGTATTTTACCTGAACATCATGACAGGCCTGATAAGTCTTAATCCGCCCCTCAGAAACTGGCAGGGGTTTCAGCCTTTGCGATGTGTGAAGACAGTTAAACATCAGATGGTAAAACTTCACACAACTGAAAATCTTAGAACTTTTTTTCACCCCTTCGGCGCGCGAAAGTATACTAGTGACATGCACCTACGTTCAACTAATATCTTAAGGGTTGGTTTTATACGACTACGGAACAGTAACATCCCGCCAACCTGAATGGATAGCGGCCAATCATTAACTGATTAAAAGCTTGTCATCCCATCTCAAAATAAAATCAGAGACTTTCTTGATCACACCACTTCGATATTTTTTTCTGTTTAGTAACAAATAAAAATGACGATTCAGGGTCAGGTCAGACACGCTGATTGTTGATAGCAGACCCGCATTCCTGGCTCGCCATACAGCCAGGTTGGAAATACAACCAATACCCAGTCCTTCCATGACAGCCTGCTTAACGGCTTCAGCCCGGTTAAGGCTCATAATGACGTTGGGCGTACACAAGCGTGCAGCCAGCACTTCATCAAACAGTTCACGTGTTCCCGAGCCTGTCTCCCTGAGTATCCACTCTTCGTCTTTCAGTGACTGAAGATCCACTGTCTTCCCGGCCATGGGATGATCAGGGTGACAAATAATAACAAGCTCATCTTCGCGCCAGGGGATCACTTCAATATCCGGGTGCAGACAGCTACCTTCCACTACGGCCAGATCAACCTCCATAGCCAATATTCTCTGCTGAATACTACGGGTATTATCAACCGTCAATTCGGCCCTGATATGAGGGAATTCCTTGAAAAAATCCCCAAGGATACGAGGCATCAGGTTATTGCCAATGGTGGAACTTGCATGAATCTTCAGCGCTCCCTCTTCATAACAGCTGTTCTCTATAAACTGCGTTTCGATCTCATGGGCGCGGTCAATCAGCTCTGCAGCCAATGGTAATAATGCACGTCCAGAATCGTTTAATGTCATGGACGCGCCAGCGTGCCGGTCAAATAAAGGACCTAAATGCTTCTCCAGTTCTGACAGAGCCATACTGGCAGCAGGCTGTGAAATAAACAGCGATTCTGCCGCTGCAGTGACTCTGCCGCACTGGGCGACCGCCTTAAAAATTGCAAGCTGTCTCAATGTGATATGCATCTACTGCTCCGATACCAATGGCCCACTCAAAAAGGACGTTACGACCGCGGTTGGCATAAATTAAACATGGCTGAAACCAATCTCAACAGACATAAAATAATATTACATTTATCGCATAAATAATTGATTTTTAATTATAAAGAAGAGTATGTCATCTTTCGATAATTTTTGTTTTTTCTAAGGAGTCCGAACAAGTTTTGAATTAAAAATAGATTTACAATCACCTACTCATAAGTCTTCCTTATAAGACTCCATTGATTTATTGATTATTCAAGAAATAAGCCTGCTTCTTATAATTTATTGACCATCACCAGACCAATAATAAAACTTTTTATAGGGATCTTTTGAAAGCGTACCCAAAAGAAATTCCTATAACAATTATCCAATGAGGAGTAGCCATGCACAGGGAATATGATGACACTAATATAAGGCATTGGGTTGATCTTAAAAAACAAACATCTGTTCTCGAGAAAATTGTGACTTGCAAAAAAAAGAGAAAAAACCCATCAACACTTGATAGTCTTAGCGCTTTTTTTCGTGAAGCAGATAAGTATTTGAAATAAGCATTTTGTAGGAAAATTTATCCTGCTTTTTCATCCTCCCTGGCTTTTTTCAGGATAAAATACGATAACTTTTTCAGGGTTAAACCGGGTTTGACCAAGTAATGAGCTGATTTAACCAACCCGGATAATAGTGATATACAGAACACATAAGCTCGACTTATAAGTATCTATAGTTTTATTGATTATCCGCAGAGACCTTCAGACCTCTATAATTCGCTCGCCATCATCAAGAACAATACGTAACCGCTACTTTCAACTTCCGACATTGAAAGATCGGCAGATACGACCGAGATCACGAGTCACGACAAAAATATAAAACATATTAAGCACATAGCATTTGCACCAGAAGAACAGCCACTGTTCCTGGAAATGCATTTATCATAGCAGTGAAATTGTTATCGGATTTTGTTTATTAAAACCAGTAATCTTCAGGACAAAATTCTATAGCTTTTTCAAACTGACAGTGTGCGACAGCTATTAGGCTGCTTTATGCAGCCGATTTTTTGGTCTGCAATCTGCCTACATTCTGCTCGACTTCTGAGCCCATTTTTAAAAACGCTTCATTAAAAACAATTAGCCGCTTTCAATATCGCTTCTCTGACAGGTCAATCCAGTAATACTCTAATTGTTGTTGGCACTGGGAACAACCTGACCTTTCTCTTTAGTCGTTTGACCAATGTAATCAGCCAGGACCTGACGATTTTCATCAGGAGCAGCGAAAGCAACAAACTTCTCTCTGGTACCTGCAAAGTTACCATCACCAAAGTCCCGGTTGGTGCGATCCAGACAGACAACCCAGTTCCCTTCGGGCACCATCCAGTCAACGACCATTGTGGAAATATTATCAAGCTCCATGCCACTCCGGGCGAAGAAGCGCTTGAGACGCCCACGCTTGGAGTCAATTCCGGTACCGTGCTCCACAGTTCGGGCAATACCGGACAGGTTGAGTGACATCAATCTGATACTCAACTCCTTCAATCGCATCGAAGTTGTAATCGAAATACATGAATGCCAACAACATTATTATCAGGGCTTTGCGTATAACCTACCTTGTGTTTATTGGGTATGGGGCACTCATTGAATATGAGCCAGAACCCCGTCCAGTTCATCCAGGCTATTGTAGGAAATCACCAGTTTTCCCTTGCCTTTGGCATTGTGGGTAATGGCCACTCTGGCTCCGACACGATCCGATAAGTCGTCCTCCAGACGTTTGATGTCAGGATCTATTTTCTTCGAGGTCTTTTTCTTACCCTGCTCTTTTTCCTGCACCATGCGACGCACCAGAGCTTCTGTCTGGCGAACAGAGAGCCCCTTAGCCACGACGGTTCTTGCGGCTTCCAGCTGTTCCATATCAGACAGTGGCAGTAGAGCGCGGGCGTGCCCCATTTCCAGGTCACCGTATTCCAGCATTTTTTTTACGTCAGAACTCAACGACATAAGACGTAAGATATTGGCTACTGCTGCTCTGGATTTACCCACGGCCTCAGCCACTTCCTGCTGAGTCAGTTCAAACTCTTTCTGCAGGCGTGAAAGCGCAATGGCTTCTTCAATAGGGTTAAGATCTTCCCGCTGAATGTTCTCGATCAGTGCCATCGCTATAGCCGCTTCGTCAGGAACATCCCGGACCAGGGCAGGCACTTCAGCCAGGCCGGCAAGCTGTGCAGCTCTCCAGCGACGTTCTCCGGCAATGATCTCATAACGATTATGAGACAACGGGCGAACCACAATGGGTTGCATGATGCCCTGGGCCTTGATACTTTCAGCCAGTTCTTCCAGAGCATCCGGATGCATATCCCGACGCGGCTGATATTTTCCACGCACCACAAACTCGACAGGAATCTCTTTCAGCTCCTTGTCCTGAAAGGTTTCGCCTTCAGACGTTTCTGTCAGGTTGGTTAATTCATCGGAAACGGATGAAGAGAGGTTAGCGCCTCCCATCAGCGCACTTAAATTGGTGCCAAGACGTTTTTTAGCCATCAGGTTCCTGTCTTCCTTTCAGTCTTGAGCCCCTTGTTAAGAGCCTCTTGTCTGCGAACCAGCTCACCCGCCAGTGCCAGGTAAGCAACCGCTCCTCTGGAGGTTCGGTCATAAGCCAGTACCGGCTTACCATGGCTTGGAGCCTCTGCCAGACGCACATTCCGTGGGATAACGGTACGATAAACCTGATCGCCAAAATGGCCAATCAACTGTCTGGAGACTTCGTTGGTCAAACCCATTCGGGGGTCGTACATGGTTCTGAGCAGACCCTCAATGTGCAGCTTCGGATTAACGGTCTGTCTGATACCGGTAATGGTTTCCATCAGAGCGGTTAAGCCTTCCAGAGCATAATACTCACACTGCATGGGTATTATGACGCCTTCTGCAGCAGTCAGAGCATTCAGCGTCAGCATATTAAGCGACGGAGGGCAATCAATCAGAATAAAGTCGTAGCGATCACTAACAGCAGAAAGTGCATTTCTCAGCCGCGTCTCTCTGGCCTCCATTGACATGAGTTCAACTTCAGCGGCAGTGAGGTCGGCGTTAGTGGGAACCACGTCGTAGCCGGCTTCTTCTGCGTTCTGAATAACCTGATCAATGGTGCATCGTCCGGTCAAAACATGATAGGAGGAATACTCCAGACCATGCTTATTGATACCACTTCCCGTCGTGGCATTGCCCTGAGGGTCCATATCAACCAGTAAAACCTTTCGTTTGGTCGCCACCAGAGAGGCGGACAAGTTGATGCAGGAAGTGGTCTTTCCTACCCCACCTTTTTGGTTCGTTACCGCAAGAATTTTTCCCACTGCCAATTGCTACCGTATCGTCTTTGTGTTTTTAAAAAGCTGTTTGTTTAAACTACACGTCTGCCTTCAGGATAACCAGATGCCTCTGTGCTTCACAACCCGGAACGTACAGAGCATGACTTTCCAGAAGGGAAATTTCCGGTCTTGACTGCTTCAGATCAACCAGTTCCTGTTCCGGAAACAGGCCTTTCATTGCCAGAAACTTTCCACCCGCCCTGATCAGATGGTGTGTGCCATTGACCATATCAGCCAGAGAACTGAATGCTCTGGACATAATAACGTCAAACGGCTGGTGTGCCTCAAAGGATTCTACCCGGCAATTTGCCACTGTGACATTTTCAAGACCCAGTTCTGTTTTAGCCTGAGTCATAAAACGGGTTTTCTTACCGTTACTGTCCAGCAACGTGTATTGCTTTTGTGGGTTAAGGATCGCCATAGGTATGCCTGGCAGACCGGGCCCGGAGCCTACGTCCATTAGATAATCACCTTCCATAAAGGGAGCAATACTAAGGCTGTCGTGTATATGCCGAGACACCATTTCCAGCGGATCCCTGACGGCGGTCAGATTATAAGCTCTGTTCCACTTGGCTAGCAGCTCTACATAACGGGCCAGCATGTCCGCCTGGCTATCCGCCAGCGACAGGGATTGTGCAGCTGCGCCCTCGCAGATACGTTCACGTAAGGACAGAAATGACATCAAGAATCAGTCCAGATAGGGTACATAGATTAAGAGCCTTACGGCTTGGTGGATAGTGTATTGCAATAAGCGTATTCAGTCGAATTCAGAACTTTCTGATTGCACGTCAATCTCACAGGCCCGCAGAACAAATCCTCAATCAGACAAGAGAGAGTCATGATAAACTCTCAGCTAAGCATGAACATTACTGTCTATTGATTATTTCGCACGGTTATTCTGGATGGTGGCTATGCCTTCATTAATTTCTTTGGAAAGTCATACATTGTGTTATCAATAGACTTATGAAAAAAATAATCAAACGACTCTCACAGACTATTCTTGGCAGGCTCAAGTCAGGGGCTGATCTTTTCTCCGGTAAGCCATCAAAAACTGGATTAACCGTTAGAGAACAGACTCAGTTAATCACCGACTTCTCAGCATCGACTCTGAATATCAGGAAACCCGCTCTAATCGCTCAACCCGTTAAGCTCTACCCGCTGAGAAAAGACCGAATGGGACTGTGCAATCGTTTAAAAACAAAGCGCCAGTCTTTCCGAGAGCGGGCTCTGAAAAGGAAAAACCGATGCCCGAATCGAAACAGGCTTCATCTCTCAACTAGAAATTCAGGCCTGCATCAGTGGGCAAAAATCAGGCAACCATCGAACGTTTTTTAAGATGAATCAGTAGCAACGAGACCGCTGCAGGTGTCATCCCCTGAATACGGGAAGCCCTTCCCAGGGTTTCTGGCCTGTTATCAGCGAGTTTCTGCTTCAGCTCATTAGACAGGCCCTCAATCACACTGTAATCCAGAGTCTCAGGGATCTTTGTACCTTCGTAGCGACGCAGGCGATCAATCTCTTCTGTCTGACGATGGATATAGCCTTCGTATTTGGTAGCAATCTCAACCTGCTCACACACCTGAGGGTTTTCCTCCGGCTCACCGGAGAGTGAAGCAACATCCACATAAGTCAGCTCCGGACGACGCAGCAGTTCCTGCAAACTGTATTCACGACTGATGGGGTTGGAGAGCTTGCTATCGATTTTTGCCGAAGCTTCAGTCTTTGGATGAATGTAAGTGGTCCGCAGGCGTTCACTTTCCTTTTCTATTCGCTCTTTTTTGTCGCAGAAAGCCGACCAGCGCCTGTCATCCACCAGACCGAACTCACGACCTTTTTCTGTCAATCGCAAATCTGCATTATCTTCACGCAGAATCAGGCGATATTCCGCACGGCTGGTAAACATTCTATAAGGCTCACTGGTGCCATTAGTAATCAGGTCGTCTACCAGAACCCCAATGTAGGCTTCATCCCTGCGAGGACACCAGCTCTCCTTACCCTGAGCTCTCAAACCGGCATTCAAACCAGCCAGTAGTCCCTGGGCCGCGGCCTCTTCATAGCCCGTGGTGCCATTGATCTGTCCGGCAAAGAACAAACCATCTATTGCTTTTGTTTCAAGAGAATATTTCAGACCTCTTGGGTCAAAGTAATCGTATTCAATGGCATAACCCGGACGGGTAATGTGAGCATTTTCCAGACCGCGGATAGAACGCACCAGATTGACCTGAACGTCGAAGGGCAGACTGGTGGAAATACCATTGGGGTAAAGTTCATTGGTATTCAGGCCCTCTGGCTCGAGGAACACCTGATGTGATGACTTGTCTGCAAAACGGGTGATCTTGTCTTCAATGGAAGGGCAGTATCTTGGGCCAATGCCTTCAATCACCCCGGTAAACATGGGTGAACGATCAAGACCACCGCGAATGATCTCATGGGTCCGTTCGTTGGTATGAGTAATATAACAAGACACTTGACGTGGATGCTGTTCAAAAGAGCCCAGATACGACATAACCGGAACCGGTGTGTCACCCGGTTGCTCTTCCATCACCGAAAAATCAACAGAACGGGCGTCAATCCGGGCAGGCGTGCCTGTTTTCAGACGCTCAACGGCCAAATCAAGATCTCTCAATCGATTGGCCAAAGCGATGGAAGGAGGATCTCCTGCTCTGCCACCACTGTGATTTTCCAGACCAATATGAATTCGACCACCCAGGAAAGTCCCAGCGGTCAGAACGACATTAGTTGAAAGGAATCGGATACCCATGTTCGTCACAACACCAGTGACCTGACCCTGCTCTATCATCAGGTCATCAGCGGATTGCTGGAATATCCACAAATTGTCCTGATTTTCCAGAATATTCCGGATCGCTTCTTTATAGAGTGCTCGATCAGCCTGGGCTCGGGTAGCCCTGACAGCGGGACCTTTTCGCGCATTTAAAACCCTAAACTGAATACCTGCCAAATCCGTCGCCAGACCCATGGCTCCACCCAGGGCATCCACTTCTTTCACCAAGTGGCTCTTACCAATACCACCGATGGCAGGATTACAGGACATCATCCCCAGAGTTTCGATGTTATGGGTCAACAAGAGTGTTTTAACACCCATGCGTGCAGAAGCGAGTGCGGCCTCTGTGCCCGCATGGCCACCACCTATCACTATCACATCAAACCGGGTTGGAAAATCCACTGCCAAGGTCACATCACCTTTATTCGTTAACAGGCCAGTAAAAAAGAGGCGGATTATACCTCAACTCTTTTGTCCACAACACGCATCCTTTTCATAACAGACGCTATTCAGTCTGTTTTTTGAGCTGAGAGGGAGGTCTATTGCTCTCTGTGTATAGCTTAGAGCGGCATCAGGCAGGGGGTCAGTCGTAAAGCCCGAAGTCTTCTATGTCGTCTTCCCACTGCCTTTAGAGGTCTTTACCTGTGAGTAACATTAAATACAATTGCCATCTTTAACGTAGTGTTTATTAGATTTTTTTATTATGTATAGTGTGAGTACTTTCTGTGGATAAGCAAAAAAAATAAATATATATCAATATCTTATGAAATGAATAAGTATGTCAGTCTGCTGTTGGGATCTTCCGGTTAAGATGTAGTTTACCTGTGGGTAAAAGAGCTTTTATCCACAACCGAAATTTATCAATATCTTATCCCGGTACCTATAAATAGTTTCTCTATGCAGCTTTCCACAAGCCATTTCTAAGAGAGCCTACCCACTGAAAGGTTGATAATCCCTGCATTTGAGGCGTGTTTAGACTTATAAAGTGATATTTTTTATCCACAAGAGATATAACTACCTGATCCTGTGGAATTGAATATTCAGAGGGTTCTTCGTAAGTGCTCAAAAGTCGAAGAAGCAGAATTGCAGGGCGATGCAAAAGAGGAAATACCGCAACAGAAAGCAAGAACAATGGTTGATCTTTTTTTAACTGTTTTTTTGCTGGATAGAATAACGTTGTCTGTATCATCCGGTCAGCGGTGGCTATGCGGTACTCTGTCTACGTGAATATCAGAGTCCTGATGGTTCACTCAGATTCACCGCCTGATAAAGCCAATTTCAGGCGCAGACCCCTGGGAACTTTTTTAAATCAACACGGTCAAAATAAATTACACGGTCGAAATAAATTAATAGTTGTAAGTACGGTGGTAGCAATGGATTGCCTAAAGAAAATAAGTTTTATTTTTTGTTTAAGTTCTATGATAATTGCTCAGTGTATTGCCGATTGTATTAATAGTTACGGTGAAAAATCTTATAGAGAAAGGGAAACTTTAATCACAGACGTAGCAGGTTTTTTTCAAGAAATAGACAAAGATAAAAATAATTATGTTTCAATTGAAGAGTTAGAGAATAGTAGCAGTCAAAGGTGTGATTATGTTGAACTTTTAATTATCTGGTCTCTTATAGAAAATTATGATTATATCATTTCACTTTCAGGTGATGAATACTTTTTTGAGAGTAATGGGTTGAGTCTTAATAGCATCAAAGTGTATATTTCTGATATTCTAAATGATAAAGATATTAGATTTTTACTTTATAAGATGAAACTTCTATCTTATGGACTTATGCCATTAGGAGTCGATTCTATCGATTACCAATATATCCATCAGCAACAAATTGGTGATTGTGGTTTAATTGCATCTATCACATCATTAGCTTATTCAAGACCAGCTGATATATATAATATGTTAAGTCAGAATGAAGATGGGAGTTTTAACGTAAATTTACCTTCACATAGAAATATAAAAGTAGCTCCTAGTATTGAAATCTTATACAAAGGAGCCATTGCTCCTTACAGAGGTTTCTGGCCATTAATATTAGAAATCACGATTCTTAAGCTAATAAGTGACGAATCATCTACTATCAGTAAGTATTTTTCTAAATCTATCTCATATCTGAAAGACAACATTTATCATGCTGTTTTGAAAAATCCTCAAGGAAAATTATCACGAAGAAATTATGAGATCGATTATTTCCTTAATGAAATAACCGCCAAGAAAGCAATATCAATTTTAACCGGAAATCCGACAGGGTATTGGCGGATTTATATGAGCACGTCCAATGAAATTAGAAAAAAATTATATGAACTTACTTATTATAAAAAGATATCAGCAGCTAGTTTAATTAGTTCACATTACAAGTTTCTATGTCTAACTAAATTGGATTTACCAATATTACCAATTAATTATTGTTATAAAAATTTGATACCACCTTATAGAAACTTACCTAACCATCACTGCTACAGCATACTCTTTTATGATACTGAAAGTGATAATGTTGTTTTAAGAAACCCTTGGGGGCACGAAGAGCCCTCAGACCCAGAAACACACCTACCAATCGATGGACGAGATGACGGTATCTTTAAAATGAAAATAGACAGTTTTATGCAAGTCTTTGACATGATCGAATTTGAAGAATGATTAATACATTTTTGTTTGGCCTACTTTGCACAACTGCTGTTAATTCCGACCGGTGACCACCTTGCACTTGAAAGCTCTACTATGCGGGACGAAATGAGAAGCTTCCTTGAAAGGAGTACAGGGTAGATTAGCTTGTATACGAAGGCCTGTTCTCAGAGGAGGTTATGTAGCCCTGGGAGAGACAGTACGGCCCGGTGCCGCTCAATTTTTTCTGACAACGACTCAAGTGCGGCAAGTGTTCGAAGGACTCAGATCGTTTGTGACTTCTTATTTAGGGTGGCCAGTGAGTGACGATGCAGAAGCTCTGTCACAGCAACACAGCCCGCTTTTTGGCGGGCTGTTCAGTGTGAGGCTTTGGTAAATGTGAAAAGGCGGGTGAATAGAACGAAAAAGTTAGTACTTATGTACTTAAATAACTGGCGATAAAGAGTAATTTCTGTAAAATACGCGAATGATAATGTTTCCTATTTAGATTGATATTATAAAAGAGACGGTTGTCGCCCATGTTGAAAAATAAACTCTCTTCAGTGCTTTTAGCATCAGGTCTTATGGCTGCATCTGCCCTCTCCCAGGCCGCAGAAGTGGTTAACGTGTACTCTTATCGTCAGCCTTTTCTGGTTGAACCTCTGTTCGCAGAGTTCAGCAAGGATACTGGTATTGAAGTCAATATGGTGTTTGCTAAAAAAGGTCTGAGTGAGCGTCTTGAACGCGAAGGCCAACTGAGTCCTGCTGATCTGGTATTGACGACAGACATCAGCCGACTGATGAATCTGGTAGAAAAAGATCTCAGCCAGCCCGTTGACAGCCAATCAATCAATAACGACATTCCTGCACAATACAGAGACCCTGAGGGTGAGTGGTTTGCCCTGACCAAGCGTGTCAGAAATATTTACAGCACCAAACGTTCCGACAAGCCGGAAGGCATCACTTATGACGATCTGGCCGATCCAAAGTACAAAGGCAAGATCTGCACACGCAGCGGTAAAAACGCCTATAACGTAGGTCTCGTTGCTGCTTATGTCGCTCACAATGGTGAGGAAGCGACCAAAGAATGGCTGCAAGGTTTCAAGGAAAACCTGGCCCGTCGTCCTCAGGGTAACGACCGTGCCCAGGTAAAGGCTATTAAGGAAGGCGTTTGTGACCTGTCTATCGGTAACAGCTATTACTTCGGCAAGATGATGACCAATGAAGAACAGCGTCCCTGGGCTGAGTCCGTTTACATCAACTTCCCTGATCAGAAAGGTCATGGCTCTCATGTCAACGTCAGTGGCATGGTTCTGACCAAGCATGCCCCTAATAAAGACAATGCTGTTAAATTAATGGAATTCCTGGCCAGTGAGAAAGCTCAGGCTACCTTCGCTGAAGTCAACATGGAATACCCTGTGAACCCTGACGTGCCGGTTTCCGAAATGGTGGCTTCCTGGGGGGCGTTCAAATCCGACGATCTGCCTGTCTACAAGCTGGCAGAGAACTACGCAACCGCTCAGAAATTGTTAGACGAAGTCCGTTTTGATCTGTAATTAGAAGGCCTTTCGACCTTCTGGAGAGCCGACGTCTGCTTGTCGGCTCAGATCTATGAGTCCTCGGCGCCTTACCTTTCGATGTAGAGGCAAATCTGCGGGCCGAGCCCCGAGTCAACCCTTCAGTCCGGATTCCGAAAAGTCCTGGAACATATGCTTAAGACGGTCATCAATACGGATCCTCTTCTTTTTAACACCGAAGTCTTCCTCCAGATAATTCCGTACAGTTTTTAACAATAATTTGCGGTCTTTGGTTTTAACCACCAGCTTTAAGCCTTCATCGTGCACTCTCTGAGCAATATTCATGAGCTGCTCAATATTAGCGTTACCAAAAGCAACATCACACTCAATAAAAACAGCCTGATGCTGTGTTCTGGATAAATCGCTGAGAAAGAAATCGGGGCTTAATTTTTTTGGGAGTCCGGGCAAAACAGGGGAACCCACCAGGCGGATCTGTTCTGCCGGAATATTGAGTATTCTGGCCATTTCGTCTATTGATACAGGGTGCTCAGTGATCACTGCTGCCGCCTTGCAACCTTGATACTGACCCAACTGCGATAGTGCATCAGCAGCCTGAACTTCAGGGCTGTGCCACCATTGGGTACGGCGACTGTCTCCCTGCAAATCGCTCAGGTAAAGAAAGTTATGGGCTTCCCTGGTTAAGGGATCAATAACGCCAGGGGTTGCATCTTTGACAGGAATATGACGATTTGAACTGACCATGATGGCTTTGTTATCAGTCATCACATGTTCCATTGTTTTTGCCAGAAGTTGGTTGCTAAGGTATTCGCCGTTGACATCATCGATGACCACCAAATCCTTTCCGGCAAGCATTTCATCGATCTTTTCAGCCCAGAGCGCTTCTTTACCACCTAAGTTTTCATAGAGAGTGCCCACCGAAGCTTGGTCTAAATAAAGGGTGTCGACACCATATTCGGCTACTTTTTTGGCAACCGCTGTACATAGATGTGTTTTACCTATTCCCGCTGATCCGCTCAGGAAGAGTCCCATGGGCTTTTTATGGGAGGCTTCACACTGATTATTTATCACAGCGTGAGCGAACTTTCGGGCCGTATCTTTCATCAGTTCCTGCTGTTCTGAGTCGGGTTTGAATTGGTCTAAATCAGCATCAAGATTTTCAATGGTGAACGATGAAGCCTGATGCACGGGCTTTGATTTCATATTCGGTGTGACAGACAACAGTGGTTGACGATGCCAGACTTGATCGCACTGCGAAAAAAAATATTCCCAGTACACATTACTGAAGCGAAGTGCACAAGTGATGCCACCAACAGGGTGGTCATGGGGCACGATATGGCCTTTCAGCTCCGCATAATCCGTTTCTCCCTTTTCGATTGCGCGGATTGTTTCAGGACCTTGGGGTTTATTGTAACCATCAATCAGTATTTTTTTGATTTGGTTGTAGGTTTTCGGTTCAACAAATTCATTTGGACCAAACCCCAGATAGAGATTCTGTCCGCTGCTGTTTTGCCCGGTGCATATCAGATTAAAACCTGTAGCATTACCGACTTTATGTTTCTTCGTGTAGTCTGCTACGCCCGCAATGTAGATGATATCACCCTTTTTGATATCCTGTTCTGACAGTTCCCTGTCAGTTCTATCAGTGCGGGTTTCATCAATGTGCGAAAGATTGTAAAACAGATCATGGATAGGGTTGCTGAAATCGATCGATCTTAAATTTTCAGCCATATTCGCGAAGTTAGAAGAGCTTTTGCTAATCGTGCGGGAAATTCTGAACTTTGCGACCGGTGCACCAAAGATCCGATTGAATTCGTCAGTGCCAATGATGGATTCAATGGCTCGATACTGACAGGCCAGCAGGGTTGTCGCACAGTCTGCAATGGTAGGGCCATGAAAAAAAGCATTCAGACACTCACTGGGTGTATGCCCGTTATCCTTTGCTACAAAGCTGGATATGTAACTCCTATCAAAATATTTTGGTAGTGTGTGCTGCAAGAGGTTAATACCGTTTGAAAGCCTGGGAAGTTCATAGTGCATATAATCCTCATCATAAAAAACACCCAGACGTTTTCTTACTTCCTGCACATTTGGCGAACGAGAAGCATTGAAGATTGTCGTGACCAAGCCATTGCCAAATTGGGTAAAACTTACGTTCATTGACGGAACTTGATTATTAAAGCTTGTCATGACTGAGCTCCGCTTTTGGTATGATGTGTTAAGCTGCTGGAGCCAACCAATCGTTTTATTGGCAAATTGTTCATCCATGGGCTTATTACTGTCACTTACCGGGAAGGGTTTGTAAGAGGGCGTTATCGTGCCTAAAGATTTGAAATGAACTGCCAGAATAGCATTGTCAGCTCGTAAGACAGAGGCATCAGAGGACGGATGACATTGTTTTGAACCTTGTGCAGACAGGACAGTACCGCCTGCGTCAGTACCAGAATCTTCAATTGTTCTTTTCCTCAGGCTCTGCGTCTGCCCGCTTGAATCCACCCTTTCTTTCAGGTTGTCAGCAACGCTCATCTCAGCAACAATATCTGATGGCGAGGGCTTTACACTTCTTGAGGTGGAACCTGAAGAAATGGGAGGGGGGTTATTTTCAGCCGTTATTTTAGAAGATTCAGTCTCTGTTTTTCCGGATTGGAAAGGTAGACCAAACTGACAGCTGGTAGCGAAATTATTTACATTATCCATAATTAATCGTCCTTTATTAATTTGTATCTGCTGTTAATACCGTCCTACTGATTAGCTCATTTGCTTGGCAAATTTAATGCTTCATGACAGTGCTTCAGGCCATCTCAAGAGAAGGGGGAAATTATCCGAACCTTGTACTATCGCTCTATTATTTGGACAGAAAGGAAATGATTTAGTTCACTGCTAAATGGGGGGGCTCAAGTCAGGAGTTTGAACCGTAATCTACCAGATTGCGTATTTGAAGCTGATTGTTAGACGAGGTCCTTTTTGATCTCTAATTAAAAGGTCTTTCGACCTTCTGCAGAGCCGGCTGCTTGCTGGCTCTGGTCTATGAGGCCTCGGCGCCTTACCTTTCGATGTAAAAGCAATTCTGCGAGCCAAGCCCCTGGTCAAACCTGCAGTCCAGATTCCGAAAAGTCCCGGAACATATGCTTGAGTCGGTCATCAATACGGAGCCTCTCGTTTTCAACATTGGGGTTTTTTTCTAAATAATTCCGTACAAATTTTAACAATAATTTGCGGTCTTTGGTTTTAACCACCAGCTTTAAGCCTTCATCGTGTACTCTCTGAACAATATTCATGAGCTGCTCAATATTAGCGTTACCAATAGCAACATCACACTCCATAAAAACAGCCTGATGCTGTGTTCTGGATAAATCGCTGAGAAAGAAATCGGGGCTTAATTTTTTTGGGAGTCCGGGCAAAAGAGGTGAACCCACCCGGCGGATCTGTTCTGCCGGAATACTGAATATTCTGGCCATTTCGTCTATCGATACAGCGCGCTCAGTGATCACTGCTGCCGCCTTGCAACCTTGATACTGACCCAACTGCGATAGTGCATCAGCAGCCTGAATTTCAGGGCTGTGCCACCATTGGGAACGGCGACTGTCTCCCTGCAAATCGCTCAGGTAAAGAAAGTTATGGGCTTCCCTGGTTAAGGGATCAATAACTTCAGGGGTTGCATCTTTGACAGGAATATGAAGATTTGAACTGACCATGATGGCTTTTTTATCAGTCATCACATGTTCCATTGTTTTTGCCAGAAGTTTGTCGCTAAGGCCTCTATCGTTGGAATCATCGATGACCACCAAATCCTTTCCGGCAAGCATTTCGTCGATCTTTACAGCCCATTGCCCTAGATTACCCCCTAAGTCATCATATAGAGTACCTGCCGTAGCATCGTCTATATAGAGGGTGTCGACACCATATTCGGCTACTTTTTTGGCAACCGCTGTACATAGATGTGTTTTACCTATTCCCGCTGATCCGCTCAGGAAGAGTCCCATGGGCTTTTTATGGGAGGTTTCACACTGATTATTTATCACAGCGTGAGCGAACTTCCGGGCCGCATCTTTCATCCGTTCCTGCTGTTCTGAGTCGGGTTTGAATTGGTCTAAATCAGCATCAAGATTTTCAATGGTGAACGATGAAGCCTGATGCACGGGCTTTGATTCCATAGTCGGTGTGACAGACAACAGTGGTTGACGATGCCAGACCTGATCGCACTGTGACAAAAAATATTCCCATCGCTCATTACTGAAGCGACGCGCACAAGTGATACCAACAATAGGGTAGTCATGGGGCACGATATGGCCTTTCAGCTCCGCATAATCCGTTTCTCCCTTTTCGATTGCGCGGATTGTTTCAGGACCCTGGGGTTTATTGTAACCATCAATCAGTATTTTTTTGATTTGGTCGTAGGTTTTCGGTTCATCAAATTTATCCGGACCAAACCCCAGATAGAGATTCTCTCCGCTGCTGTTTTGCCCGGTGCATATCAGATTAAAACCTGTAGCATTACCGTATTTATGTTTCTCTCTGTAGTAAATTACGCCCGCAATGTAGATGATATCACCCTTTTTGATATCCCTTTCTGACAGTTCCCTGTCAGTTGAATCAGGGCGGGTTTCGTCAATGTCCTCAAGATTCTGAAACAGATCATAGATAGGGTTGCTGAAATCGATCGGTCTTAAATTTCCAATAATATTCCCGGAGTCAGAAGAGTCTTTGCGGGTGTGCGCCATAACCGAGCAGGAAATTCTAAACTTTGCGACCGGTGCACCAAAGATCCGGTTGAATTCGTCGGTGCCAATGATGGATTCAATGGCTCGATAATGGCAGGCCAGCATGGTTGTCGCACAGTCTGCAATGGTAGGGCCATGAAAAAAAGCATTCAGACACTCACTGGGTGTATGCCCGTTATCCCATGCTACAAAGCTGGATGTGTAACTCTTATCAAAATATTTTGTTAGTGTGTGCTGCCCGAGTAAAATAGCGTATAACAGCTTGGGAAGTTCATAGGTCTTATAATCCTCACCATAATAAACACCCAGACGTTTTCTTACTTCCAGCAATTCTGGCAAACGAGAAGCATCGTAGGAATCTCCGTAGGTTATCATGAAAAGGCCATTGCTCAATTGGGTACTTCTCATGTCCATTAACGGAGCCGGATCAGTAAAGCTTGTCATGACTGAGCTCCGCTTTTGGTATGATGTGTTAAGCTGCTGGAGCCAACCAATCGTTTTATTGGCAAATTGTTCATCCATGGGCTTATTACTGTCACTTACCGGGAAGGGTTTGTAAGAGGGCGTTATCGTGCCTAAAGATTTGAAATGAACTGCCAGAATAGCATTGTCAGCTCGTAAGACAGAGGCATCAGAGGACGGATGACATTGTTTTGAACCTTGTGCAGACAGGACAGTACCGCCAGCGTCAGTACCAGAATCTTCAATTGTTCTTTCCCTCAGGCTCTGCGTCTGCCCGCTTGAATCCACCCTTTCTTTCAGGTTGTCAGCGACGCTCATCTCAGCAACATTATCTGATGGCGAGGGCTTTACACTTCTTGAGATGGAACCTGAAGAAATGGGAGGGGGGGCATTCTCAGCCGTTATTTTAGAAGATTCAGTCTCTGTTTTTCCGGATTGGAAAGGTAGACCAAACAGATAGCTGGTGGCTAAATTATTTACATTATCCATAACTAATTGTCCTTTATTAATTTGTATCTGCTGTTAATACCGTCCTTGTGGTTAGCTCGTTTGCTTAGCAAATTTAATGCTTCATGAGAGTACTTGGGCCATCTCAAGAAAAGGGGTAAATTACCCGTATCTTGTACTATCGCCCTATTTTTTAGACAGATAGGAAATGATTTAGTTCACTACTGAACTTGCTGGAAAAGCAGATGATATAGTGCGATATAGAAAATGCGGACTATGGAGAGCCAACCACTGTGGCATTACAAGAATTAAACATCCTGATATTTATCGGCTCTCAATGCTGATCGTAATGGCCACCCAGAGCGCAAATATAGATAAACTGGTCGTCAAATCTATATATCAATCGGTCCTTCTGGGTGAGCCTGCGAGACCTGTGACCAGAAAGGCCATGCTTTAGCGGTTCTGGTTTGCCGACCCCAGTAGTTGGGTCACCTTGCATCATTTCCTTGAGTTGGCGGCATAAAACTTTATGCAACTTTTTATCTTTCTCGCGTAAAGCTTCGTATACCTGCCAAGTATTACCCTCAAAGACCAATGATCTCACTGATATCCTCCTCACTTGGCTGATAGCCCTCACCCCGGCTGTGTGTATTCTGTGAGTCTGCAATCTGCTGCATCAAGCTACTATTCTGCAGCACATAAAGGGTCTCTTGTTCCCGCTCCCAGTCATCAGCACTGATCACTACAAAGTCTTCTCCACCGCGTCGAGTGACCTTAAGCGGAGTGCGGTTGCCCACAACCTTCTCTACAAAGCTTTTCAGGTTATCCCTGAACTGATTAACGCTGACACTTTCCATAAATTAACTCCACCTTTTGTGTACGGTATTACCGTACACTTTAGAGAGCAGGCATTTAAAAGGCAAGTCAACGCCTAGCAGCCTGTCGGACTTAAGGCTGCTAGCCAAGAACTACGCAACCGCTCAGAAATTGTTGGACGAAGTCCGTTCTGACCTGTCATTAAGTTGAACTCTGTCCTGAACAGACCCTGCTGTTTGAAAAAGAGATGCAAATTCTACTGATATTCATTCCGTTTTCTGTAGAATTGACCGCCTGGCAGAGCTCGGACAGATATTTAAACAGACTTTCATGAAACAGGTGCCTACCGCTTTAGAAGCACAGGAAAATGACTTATCACCACTCTCTTCAGAGCGTGGCAGTGACAAGTCATTTTCAAAACAAGGCCTTTCGCTTTTCTGGAGAGCTGGCAGCTGGTTGCTGGCTCTTCTGCTTTTTACTCCGTTGCTGGCACTGGTCTATGAGGCCTCTGGGCCCACCGGCGAGATTTTTGCCCACCTGCGAAATACTGTGCTGGGCACATACATCCTCAACACCGTACTGTTGATCTCCGGTGTCGGTATTCTGGGTTTGATCCTTGCCCTCCCTGCGGCCTGGATCATGGCAAACTGTGAAATCCCCGGTAAACATTATCTGCAATGGCTTCTGGTACTGCCACTGGCCATGCCTTCTTACGTGGTCGCCTATATCTATACAGACCTGCTGGAATACGCAGGCCCGGTTCAAAGACTGTTGAGGGATTTAACGGGTTGGGAGAGTGCTGCCGATTATTTTTTTCCTGATATTCGCAGTCTGGGCGGCGCAATCATGATTCTTGCGCTCGTGCTTTATCCTTATCTTTATCTGCTGGCCAGAACCGCCTTTCTTGAACATTCCCAGAGTCAGATACTGGCCAGCCGACTGCTCGGATGTTCTCCTGTTGCCAGTTTTCTCAGGGTCTCAATCCCCATGGCCAGACCGGCTATCATAACTGGCCTGGCGCTTATGGGTATTGAGACACTGGGTGATTTTGCTACGGTTGATTACTTTGCCGTACCGACTTTAACGACAGCTGTCTATGACACCTGGCTGGGTTATGGCAGTTTGAATGCCGCTGCCAAATTATCTGCCATTATGCTGGTTGCAGTCGTGCTACTGATCTCACTGGAAAGCTACAGTCGCAGAAGACAGCAGCTCTACCAGAAGGTCACCGGGCAGGATCACAGTAAAGCCTTTCTTTTGCAGGGGTGGAAAAAGGCCCTGGCCATGTTCTGGTGCTGGATGCTGGTAACACTGGGCTTCCTTCTGCCTGCCGCTATTTTGTTGGATTACGTTGTCCATTATTTCAATGACTCCTGGAACCAGGAATGGCTGACATACAGCCTCAACAGTTTGAAAGTTTCATTAAGTGCAGCCACCCTCGCAACCATGGTCGCCCTGTTTCTGGGACTGTATCAGCGCCTTCAGAACAGTCACTTTGCCAGTATTCCTGCAAAGTTGGTATCTACCGGGTACGCGCTTCCCGGAAATGTTCTGGCGATTGCGGTGCTAACCCCCTTAACCCTGTCTGACCATGGCCTGAATGGTCTTCTCATGGCCTTTGACTTACCACCCGTTGGTCTGATTTTCAGTGGCTCGATATTTGCGATTGTTTTCGCCTACACTGTACGCTTCTCAGCCGTGGCTGTTGGCAGTGTCGAATCCAGTCTGGGCAGAGTCTCCCCATCTCTGGATATGGCCAGCAGAACATTGGGGTGTAAACCTTCCGAGATGGTAAGACGTGTTCATATTCCTATGATCCGCAAAGGTTTGTTGACAGGATTTCTGCTGGTTTTTATCGAATCCATGAAAGAGCTGCCAGCCACGCTTCTTTTAAGACCTTTTGGCTTTGAGTCACTGGCGACAAGGGTTTTTCAGTTTGTTTCCGATGAAAGACTGGAACAGGCCGCTCTGGCCGCATTGATAATGGTCCTGGCCGGACTGGTACCACTGATACTTTTGAATCGTTCGCTGGAGGCAGAACAAAAATGACCGCCCTGACTATTGCTGGACTGAGCTGCCGTTACGAACAAACAGAAGTACTCTCTAACCTGAGCCTTGAGGTAGATGAAGGGGAGATTGTTTGCCTGCTGGGTCGAAGCGGCTGTGGTAAAACCACGCTTTTAAAAGCCATTTCAGGGCTTCTTCAGCCATGTGCGGGGACGATTTCACTGCACGGTCAGGTCGTCAGTTCAATCGGTGGAACACTGCCTCCGGAACAGCGCGGAATAGGGATGATCTTTCAGGACTACGCGCTGTTTCCTCATCTGACTGTGTTTCACAATATTGCCTTTGGCCTTCGAGACCTTTCCCGCAGAGATACCCGCAAGCGTGTGGAAGACATGCTGGAGCTGGTCAACCTTTCCGGTTTGGACCGCCGCTATCCTCATGAGCTTTCCGGTGGTCAGCAACAGCGTGTTGCTATTGCCAGAGCTCTGGCTAACAACCCTTCCCTACTGTTGCTGGATGAACCTTTTTCCAATATTGACAGTCAGGTAAGACAGAGGCTGGTGAGGGAGGTGAGGGACATTCTCAAACAGCAGAAAGTCACAGGACTGTTTGTCACTCATAACCGTGATGAAGGTTTTGCCTTTGCCGATTCCGTTGCCATTATGCACGACGGAAACATTCTGCAACGAGGTCACTCTTTCGACGTCTATAATCGTCCTGCAAGTCGCTTCGTGGCAGAGTTTATGGGGTCTGGCAATCTCCTGCCCTGTGAAGTGATAAACAGCCGCTCTGTTTCAACCCCGCTGGGGATTGTTGAGTCATCGAGTGACATTTCAGCAGACCCCGGTCAGACTGCAGAGTTGTTTATCCGCCCGCAAATGTTTTCGATTGAGAGGTGTCAGTGCGAAAACCCGCTGAATCCTGCCCAGATCAAAAGCCAGCAGTTTATGGGAACCCGCTTGCGGACCGAGGTTAGGCTGAAAGAAAGTGTTCTGGTCGTGGAAAACTCGACCCCGTTCCCGGAAAGCACACCAGTGGATATTTCGGTACAACCCCATGAACTGCTGCTGTTCGATCAGAAAGGCTATTCACTCTGATCTTTCCATGGTCTGTCATCAATGAACGACCATGGTTCTTTCAGCACCCAATCAGATCCGTCATACTGATGCCCGGGTAACTGATTCGGAGAAAATCTGATGCTGGACTTCCTTTTCACAGCCGTCGATGACCGGGTCATCGATTTTGAAACATTAAAACTGCACGAAAAGCCCAATCAATACCTGGTTTTGCCAGAAGGCAATTTTTCAGCAGAGCCTCATCAGCTCAGCCCGGTTCTGAGCATCAGTGCCACAGAGCTGCAAAAACAGTTTTCAAACATCGCCCAAAGCCAGAAGAAGGTAGAAGTCTTGCGGACCAGTGATGATGGTTTGCAAGTCGACTACGTCCAGAGAACCCCTTTTATGGGCTACCCGGATACCATTACCGTCCGTTTTTACCCTCAGGGGGAAGACACCAGCACGCTGGCTATTTACTCTCGCTCACATTACGGCTACTCGGATTTGGGGGCTAACAAGAAAAGAATCACGCTCTGGCTCGATAACCTGAAAGCCTCAATTAAAGACCCAAAAAAGCATTAGATAAGAATATATCCGGACTCACTAATGACCACTATGTCGTGTGATAACCATCATTGACCAAGACAAGATATGCAATTTCAAATGATTATTAACCATCCCGAATGGTTACTGATGCTGCTTGCTCCGCTGTTTATCGGTTTAATGGTGGCGGAGTATTTCACTGGCCAAAGGTGCGGAAAGCTACCGGAAAATTCTGCCTATAAACTGCCAGAAGTGCTGTGCAACTTCTCATTAGCAGGTATGCATCAGCTGGCAGATCTCCTTACAGGCCTGTTGATTGTAAAACTCTATTTCTGGCTTTTTGGCTGGAAGTTGCTAGAGATTGAAATGAACGCAGCGTCCTTTGTTATTTTGCTGATCTTACAGGATTTTTGCTACTACTGGTTTCATCGCGCCAGCCACAGGGTGCGCTGGATGTGGGCTGCCCACGTCGCACATCATAGCTCGGAAAGAATGAATTTCAGCACAGCGTTTCGCCAAAGCCTGATGTACCCGATTGCTGGTATGTGGCTGTTTTGGGTTCCTTTGGTCATCATAGGTTTTGAGCCTAAATGGGTTATCTTTGCGGTCCTGCTTAACCTGGGGCTACAGTTCTTTGTTCATACACAGTGGGTTCGCACTCTCGGTAAGCTCGAACTTATTTTTAACACACCGTCGCATCACCGGGTTCATCATGGGCTCAACGCTCAATACATTGATAAAAACTATGCCGGTGTTCTGATCGTCTGGGATAAGCTATTCGGTACCTTTGAACCAGAAGTGGAAACCGTGCGCTACGGGATCAGCAAGCCTGTCAACAGCTATAATCCGCTGGTTGTGACTTTCTCTGAATGGTTGGATATGTACAGAGAAGTAAAAGGCAAACACACGACGCTCAAACAGCGTATGAAGATCTTTTTTGCTCCACCAAGTGATAAACCAACAGTGACAGAGTCTGAAAGTCCGGATCAAACGGTAAAAAAAGAAAATCAATAGGATTTTGACTGTCAACAACCGAGTAACCACTGAAGAAGGACGGAGTCAGATCCGGAACAGCCATGATATTGAGAGAGTTCTGAACTATCCTTGGGCCTTATTGACTGCTCTGCGGCTTGAAGATGACAGAACTCTTATCATTCGCAGCCACTGTCTTTGTGAGCTTCTTTGCCATCATGAATCCCGTTGCCAATACCCCCATTTTTCTGGGCTTAACCAATGGGCTTGAATCGGCTGAAAAGCGAAAAATCGCCATACAATCCAACTTTCTGGCGTTCATTATTGTCAGTGTCTTTTGCCTGCTAGGTCATGTCATTTTCAGTCTTTTTGGTATCACCCTCCCGGCACTCAGAATTGCAGGAGGCATTCTGGTGTTCCTGATTGGCAAGGACATGCTTTCCGGCAATAGCTCAGAGGTTCACACTCCCAGTATCGAGGATAATCGTAAAAGTCTGGAGCATCCCCATGTCAGTATTGCGATCAGTCCACTGGCAGTGCCCATTCTGGCAGGGCCGGGAACGATTGCTGCGGCGATGAATTTTGCGACAGGAAAAGGCATCCCTGAGGTGACCGTCTGTATCACTGTCTTTGGAGTGCTCTGTGGCATCAGTTGTCTGTTTTTTCTCTCGGGAGAACGCTTCCTCCACTATCTGGGAGAAAGTGTAGTGAAGGTCATCAGTCGTATGATGGGACTAATTCTGGCGGTGATCGGTACCCAGCTTGTCATAGAGGGTGTTTATGGTGCCTGGAAGCTGAACCTCTGAAGATTACTTACTTTCCGATACAGAACGAAGAGAAAATCCTGCCCAGTAAATCATCGCTGGAGAACTCGCCGGTGATTTCACCCAAGGCTTTCTGGGCATGTCGCAAATCTTCTGCCAGAAGTTCTCCCGCTCCCATGTATTCAAGCTGCTTCTGACCGTTATCCAGAAACTCTTCTGCTCTGCGCAGTGCATCCAGATGTCTGCGCCGGGCAGAGAAACCTCCCTCCATAGCTCCCTCATACCCCATACAGGCTTTCAGGTGCTCTCTGAGGGCATCCAGGCCACGTTCTCTCATTGCGCACGCCCTGATCAGGGGAACCCCTTGAACAGCTTCTATGCCGGCCTGTTCGCCTGTCAGATCAATTTTATTACGGATGACTGTTAACTTTTCTCTGGAAGGCAATCGATCAACAAACTCAGGCCATATGTCGTGAGGATCGATTGCGTCAGTAGTGGAGCCATCCACCATTAAAAGCACTCTGTCGGCGTCTTCTATTTCTCTGAAAGCCCGTTCTACACCAATCTGTTCGACCTTGTCATCAGTCTCTCGCAGACCGGCGGTATCAATAACATGCAAGGGCATACCGTCGATATTGATATGCTCTCTGAGAACATCACGAGTGGTGCCGGCAATGTCCGTTACGATAGCCGACTCCCGTCCTGATAACGCATTCAAAAGACTGGATTTACCCGCATTGGGACGCCCGGCAATCACAACGGTCATCCCCTCACGCTGAATAGCCCCCTGACCTGCCTCTGTTATAACCAGTGCAAGGTGGCTGATGATGGTTTTGAGATCGCCTGCCACTTTACCATCGGCCAGAAAATCAATCTCTTCTTCCGGAAAGTCGATGGCGGCTTCAACATAAATTCTCAGTTCAATCAGAGCTTCGACCAGCTCATTCACTTTTCTGGAGAAAACACCTTGCAATGATCTTAGTGCCGATCTGGCTGCCTGTTCTGAAGTACTGTCAATCAAATCTGCGACGGCCTCGGCCTGTGCCAGATCCATCTTGTCATTCAAAAAGGCTCTTTCGGAAAACTCTCCGGGATTGGCCAGCCTGATCCCCAGGGCATTAATTCTCTTCAGCAACAAATCCAGAATGACCGGACCGCCATGTCCCTGGAACTCTATAACGTCCTCTCCGGTGAATGAATTGGGATTAGGAAAATAAAGAGCCAAGCCCTCGTCCAGTACCTTATCCCGCTCATCATAAAAAGGACCGTAATGTGCATAGCGGGGACTGGGTTCCTTTTTCAGAATCTCTCTGGCTACCCGCAAAGCTCCAGGGCCCGAGACCCTGATGATACCCACTCCGCCCCTACCGGGAGCGGTAGCCTGAGCGGCAATAGTGTCTTTATGGAGTGCGCTGAGGTCAGACATAGCAATAACTGGCTGAGAAAAATAATCGCGTAGTCTAATTCAAGGCAGGTGCTGGCGCTATGGCCTTCAAGCATCTAAAAAAAACGGACCGTCACAGTCCGTTTTTTTTGAGAGGTTCAGACTCAGGAGTCTTCCCTCTCGATCTTTCGGGTGATGATATATTGCTGAATAATCGACAGAATGTTGTTGGTTACCCAATACAATACCAGACCCGCAGGGAACCAGAGGAAGAATACGGTAAAGATCAGTGGCATCAACTTCATTACCTTGGCCTGCACAGGATCAGGAGGCGTCGGGTTCAGCATCTGTTGTGCAAACATTGAAGCCCCCATGATCAGCGGCAAGATGAAGTAAGGGTCCATCTGGGACAGATCCTGAATCCAGCCAAGCCAGGGGGCCTGACGCAGTTCTACAGACTCCTGCAGTACCCAGTAGAGGGCGATGAATACCGGCATCTGAACAAGAATCGGCAGGCAGCCACCCATTGGGTTTACCTTCTCTTTCTTGTACATCTCCATCATGGCCTGAGACATCTTCTGACGATCGTCGCCATATCTCTCTTTCAGCTCCTGCATCTTTGGCCCCAGCTTGCGCATTTTAGCCATAGAGCGGAAGCTGGCCTGGTTCAACGGATAGAATACCGCCTTCACACAGACCGTCAGCAGGATGATTGCCCAGCCCCAGTTGCCCACCAGAGAGTGGATAAACTGCAGCAACATGAACAATGGTTGAGCCAGGAACCAAAGCATACCGAAGTCCATGGTCAGCTGCAGGCCGTCTGCCAGGTTCTTCAGAGCAGGTTGGTCTTTAGGACCTGCATAGAGTGTCGCACCGGTGGTCACTTTCTCTCCGGGATTTACTACCAGAGGGTCATTGTAGAAACCCACCATAAAGTATTCGTTGTTACGAGATACTTGGGTGTAGTAATTGTGAGGCTTGTGCTGGTCTGGCACCCAAGCACTTACAAAGTAGTGTTGAAGAATGGCTGCGTAGCCACCATCAACTCTTTCCTTGAAAGGCTCTTTGCTGAAATCATCAAAAGGCAGCTTCTTGTATGGCTCGTCAAGTGAACGGACAGCAGCCCCCAGGTAAGTATTCATGGGTGCACTGGAATTCACAGAGCTCGGGTCTTCTGAACCATCACGCTTCAGCTGAGCGTAGAAGGTATCACGCCATACCCTGTCACTGTTGTTGGCAATTTCATAGGCTATTTTGACCTCATAAGTGCCACGCTCAAAGGTATAAGTTTTGGTCACCTGAACATTGTCAGTGGTTCGAGTCAGTTTGACTGTCAGCTGATCCTGACCGGTTGGCAAAGTGTAGCGGCTCTCTGCTGCGCTATAGAGAGGTCTCTGATTCTGGTCGTTGGTGGGACCGTCGGTAGTAATCAGGCCGCTCTGAGCGGTATAGACACAGGTCACTTCACCTGGTGTACAGTCGGGTCTGTTGACCAGCAGCTGGAAAGGCGTGGCTTTCTCACCTTCTTCTGGCAGCCAGGCCGGGTACTTGGGCAGGCTGAGCCCAATAATGTCACCACCGGCCGGGTCGATCTGAAGGTTCAGAGTATCTGTTTTGACAGTAATCAGTTGAGCCGAGGCCTGAACCCTGGCATCCAGAATTTCCGGAGAAGAAGATGATGACGTGATAGTGGGTAAATCAGAACCACTTTGAGAAGTGGAGACATTAGCCACAACAGCGTCGCTGGCCGGCCGGGTCTGATTATAATCTTCATTCCATTGCTGAAGTGTAAATACACCAACAACGGCTATCGCACCTATCAAGAGTGTTCTTTGCAGATCCATGATGTCCGAGCCAAAGAGTCTTGGTGATGAATATGATCGTCTGATGACCGATGTTGCCTGTCCGAGGGAGCGGGCACCGGATCAAAACCTCCTGGATGCCAGGGATGGCAACGCAGCAGTCGTTTCAAGGTCAGAAAACTACCTTTCAGAAAACCATGATATTCGAGAGCTTCCTGTGAATAGCTGGAACAGCTTGGGTAAAAGCGACAATGCCTGCCCATAATGGGGCTCAGGCAGTAACGGTAGACCTTGATCAATCCCACGGCACTGCGTCTGGGCAAAAGCACTAGAAAATTCATCATGGGTCTGGTCATGTCGACTTTACTCTGTTTGTGCCGAATCGACAGGAAACATATCGGCTAATAATTTGAGTGGAGACAGTATGACTGGCTTTCTGAAGAGTGACTGGAGGTAGTAACTACCTCCACTGCCACGCAGCAGCACCATAGAGTGCCTGCTTCAGACTATGGTCTCCATTCAGGAAACCTTCTGCTCATTCCGACGTCCGGCCAGTTTAAACCATTGGTGGGTGAGCAGTTTATTGATATCGCAGCTTTCCAGCTCATCCAGACCTCTTCTGGCCAGAACAACGATATCGAGATTTCCCAGTTCGCTCTGATGAAGGCGAAAGGTTTCCCGGATATGCCGTTTGACTCGATTACGGCCGGTAGCTTTACGGATATTTTTTTTGGCAATCACCAGTCCCAGGCGGGGATGGTTAAGCTCATTCCTGCAAGCCAGTATCAGCAAATGGCGACTACTGACCTTGATATCCGTATGGTCGAAAACCTGCTTGAAATCAGCTGCTGAGCAAAGTCGCAAATTGCGACCAAAAGCGAAGCTCACCTGTCAATCCAAATCAGGCAGCCAGACGCTTGCGACCTTTGGCACGACGACGGTTGATAACCGCACGACCGTTCTTGGTAGCCATGCGAGCACGGAAACCGTGATTGCGCTTGCGCTTCAGATTGCTGGGCTGAAATGTTCTTTTCATGACGTTACTCGTTTTATCGATTTACAAAAAGACGGGCATTCTAAGTAATTGAGGGATTAGCGTCAATTTGCATTTGTCAAGAGTTTGCCACAGGGGTTGAGGGCTTAATCCTTAGAAGGCTGTCAGCTCTTTGCGGATATCAGAAGTGGCTAGTCAATAAGAGTATTTTTATAAGGGAAATTACGTTCTCTTATATATAGAGAAAAAACAGCATTCCAACGACTTAACATGCCTTTTTAAATAAAAAATATTTTTTGGCTAATTCAAGATAATGAAATACATATAGTACATATGTACTTGAGTAATGTTGTTTTGTTTTTTTTATGAATATTAAGCAGTCGTTTTTATGTGGATAAGTCTCATAAAGCCTGATAATCAGTGGGTTTGTTCATGTGTGTGAATGTGTAGAAAATCAGCGGCTATACTGTTTTCTTCTTGCCGATAGCTTGTGTATAACCCGCGGTTTTATGCACAGAGCTTGAATACATCATACTTATGCACAGCTCGCTCATCTTTGATTAGCCTCTATTAGCACAGCCTTTTCCACATTATTTTTTCATAACAGGCCGTCCCTTTTTTATCCCTTTATTACTTTTAATATATTGATAATTAAGTAAAAATATTTTTTTGGGACTTGTTTTCAAGAAATTTAAGGTGTGGATAACTTTCCCCCGAAAGGATACAATTGAAGCTGTTTTTTGCTTATTCTTCCTACGTTCCTGCAATGCTCTGTTGTGGAGGAATAGGTGTTTCTGGACAGATTCTGTTTCCTGTCTATAGCGAAGTCGTCCGGCAGGCAGGTTGAATGGCTTCCACTTCACCCTTTTTCAGGAGAGCGCCTGTGCCTTTAGAGCTCTGGCAAAAGTGTGTGGACTTGCTTCAAGATGAGCTGTCCTCACAGCAGTTCAATACCTGGATTCGCCCACTAAAAGTGATGGGTGATGAACACGATCTTTGCCTGCTGGCTCCTAATCGCTTTGTTGCGGACTGGGTGAAAGAGAAGTTCCTGCCTCGCATCGAGGAAATTCTTGATGAACTGACCGACGGACAGTCTCCGGCGGTAGCTTTGGCGGTGTCGAACCGTCGTCCCCAGTCTCTCAGTCGCAGAACATCTCCACCTGCCAGCAGGCCTGTGAACACAGAAGAACCCAAGCCCGTTGCAAAAGAAAAGAAGGCAGTGACCCGTGAGTTAGTGTCCAGTCTCACTGAAGCATCAAGTTCTTCCGGCATTCAGCCTGTGCCGTCTGAGAGCATTGAGCCTCCTGCCGTGACCAAGAAAGTCAATCCTCTGAAAGCAAAAGAGGATACCGGCAGCAATCATCCTGTTAACAAGGAAGAAGCTTCTTCCGGACGACAAATAGACGTCGAAGGTTCAATAAAACATAATAGCTCCCTGAATGCTCACTTTACTTTTGATACCTTTGTTGAAGGTAAATCAAACCAGCTGGCACTTGCAGCAGCCCGTCAGGTTTCTGAAAATCCGGGAGCTGCTTACAATCCACTTTTTTTATACGGCGGTGTTGGTCTGGGTAAAACTCACCTTATGCACGCGGTGGGTAATTCTCTGGTTCGTCAAAATCGTAATGCCAGAGTCGTTTATTTGCATTCCGAGCGATTTGTTGCCGATATGGTCAAAGCGTTGCAATTGAATGCTATCAATGACTTCAAGCGCTACTATCGCTCCGTCGATGCCCTGCTGATTGATGACATCCAGTTCTTTGCCGGAAAAGAACGTTCCCAGGAAGAATTTTTTCATACCTTCAATGCCCTGCTTGAGGGTGGTCAACAAATGATTCTGACCTGTGATCGTTACCCCAAGGAAATCAATGGTGTTGAGGAGCGATTAAAGTCGCGATTTGGGTGGGGCCTGACTGTCGCAGTAGAACCTCCGGAGCTTGAAACCCGGGTAGCCATACTGATGAAGAAGGCAGAGCAACAAAAAGTGGAATTGCCTCATGAGGCAGCTTTCTTTATTGCCCAGAGAATTCGGTCCAATGTGCGTGAACTGGAAGGCGCTCTGAAACGAGTGATTGCCAGTGCCCACTTTATGGGGCGCAAGATTGATATCGACCTCATCAGGGAGTCCCTGAAGGATCTGCTTGCTTTGCAGGATAAACAGGTCAGTATTGATAATATTCAAAGAACTGTGGCTGAGTACTACAAGATCAAGGTTGCTGATATTCTGTCTAAACGTCGCAGCCGTTCTGTGGCCAGACCCAGGCAGATCGCAATGGCTCTTTCCAAGGAGTTAACCAGTCATAGCCTGCCTGAAATTGGTGACGCTTATGGCGGACGAGATCATACCACTGTACTTCATGCCTGCCGTAAAGTGAAAGAGCTGGTGGATGAAGACGGTGAAATCCGTGATGACTACAAAAATCTATTGAGATCGCTGACTAGCTGATTTTGATTCAGTCAGCAGATATTTAATGAATTCAGGAAGAAAGTCATTGTGACTGCCTTCCAGATAGCCAAGAGAAAGGAAAGCGATGAAATTTACCATTAATCGGGAAGCATTGCTCAAGCCACTTCAACTGGTGGCGGGTGTTGTTGAGCGCAGACAGACTCTACCTGTATTGTCCAACGTCCTGATGGTGGTGGACGGTGATCAACTCTCATTGACAGGTACCGACCTGGAGGTGGAGCTGGTAGGTCGAGTGACACTGGATGACGTCTCTGAGGGCGGAGAAATTACTGTTCCCGCCCGAAAGCTAATGGATATCTGCAAGTCTCTTCCGGAAAACGCTTTGATTGAGTTTTCCCAGGATGATCAACGGGTCAAGCTGAAAGCAGGCCGTTCTCGCTTTACACTGTCCACTCTGCCTGCCAACGAATTTCCAAGCATTGACGAAGAAGCAGGTTCCATGACCTTTACTATTGGTCAGAGTCGTTTGCGTCGATTGATTGATCGCTCTGGTTTTGCTATGGCGCAACAGGACGTCCGTTATTATCTGAACGGTATGCTGATTGAAGTCAGCCAGAATACGCTGAGATTTGTTGCTACCGATGGGCATCGTCTGGCTATGTGTACTGTCGATGCTGATATTAATCAGCTTGATCGTCATCAGGTCATCGTTCCTCGTAAGGGGATTTTGGAGATGGCTCGTCTTCTGACGGAAGGTGAAGAGATGGTTCATATCTCTTTGGGGGCAAACCATATCAGGGCGAAAACCGGGGACTTTATATTTACCTCCAAACTGGTGGACGGAAAATTCCCTGATTATGATCGTGTTATCCCCCGTGGTGGCGACAAGATTATTATTGGTGATCGTCAGGAACTTCGTCAGGCTTTCCAACGCGCTTCCATTCTTTCCAATGAAAAGTACCGTGGTATTCGCCTGATCCTTTCTGATGGTTTACTTAAGGTGATGGCCAACAACCCTGAGCAGGAAGAAGCCGAAGAAGAGATCAGTCTGGCTTACCACGGTGAAACTCTGGAAGTGGGTTTCAACGTCAGTTACTTGCTGGATGTTTTGTCTGTTATCACTGGTGAATCCGTCAAGATTACCCTCTCTGACCCTAACAGCAGTGCTCTGCTGGAAGAGTCTGATGCCAGTGACTCCACTTATGTTGTTATGCCTATGAGACTTTAATGAAGGTGTTTTTACCATCATTCGAGGCTTTTTTACTGTTCAGGGCCTTTTCAAGGCAAAAGGCTCTCTCATCATTACAAGCTTTTGTGAAGTATGTCATTCCCGACAGGGTGATAGGAAAATGACGATTCACAAGCTGATGATCAAGGATGTCAGGAACCTGGCATCTGCCACCTTCTCCCCTTCTCCGGATATCAATATTCTCTACGGACTCAATGGCAGTGGGAAAACCAGTATTCTCGAGTCTATCCATCTCTTGGGTTTGGCTCGATCTTTTCGAAGTGCCAGACTAAAACCGGTTATTCGTCATAAACAGGGAAAGTGCACTGTATTTGCTCAAATTCAATCCAATAATGATCGACTGATACCGGTTGGCGTCTCCCGAGATATAGAAGAAGAACATTTTCAAATTCGTGTGGCCGGGGAAAGTCTTAAGTCAACTTCTGAGTTAGCCAGACTTCTGCCTTTACAAATTATCAATCCTGATACCTTTAAACTTTTGGAAGGTTCACCCAAGCAAAGAAGACAGTTTCTTGATTGGGGAGTGTTTCACGTGAAACACACTGAATTCTTACCTATTTGGAAGCGAACTCAAAAAGTACTTAAACAGCGGAACAGTTTACTACGTCATGGTAAAATGAAGGGTTCATCCGTTTCATCCCAGCTTTCAGTCTGGGATGTGGAACTGGTGAGGGCCGCTGTGGCTCTGGATCAACTAAGGCAGCAATACTTTGATCAACTGACACCCGTTTTTCAGGATGTTCTCAGCCAGCTAACCTCACTTGCTGATATCAAGATTGGTTATTACCGAGGTTGGGATAGAGAACGCTCTCTGGCTGATGTGTTAAAAGAAAATGCAGTTCGTGATTTTCAGGCTGGATACACACAGTCAGGGCCACAACGAGCTGATATTAGAGTGCGTCTTGATGGAAGTAATGCCGTCGATATTTTGTCTCGTGGCCAGCTAAAGTTAGTCGTTTGTGCGTTAAAGCTTGCGCAAGGTTATCTCTTTTCAAAAATGAGTAATAGCCAGTGTGTTTTTCTTGTGGATGATTTGCCTTCAGAGTTGGATATTCATCACAGAAAAGCTATGTGTAAAATATTACAGAATATGCAAAGTCAGGTATTTATTACCTGTGTAGAGCCGGGCGCACTGGTGAATTGCTGGGAGCCTGAAATTGATCTTAAAGTGTTTCACGTGAAACAGGGAACTGTGAACCTGAAATCTGGGCGTGAGATTCGCCAGGCTGAATCGCTGGAGAAATCGCTGGAGAAAGAGTATGAGTGAACAAAATTACGATGCGTCCAATATTAAAGTGCTGAAAGGCCTCGATGCAGTTCGTAAGCGTCCAGGAATGTACATTGGTGATACGGATGACGGTACCGGACTTCACCACATGGTGTTTGAAGTGGTAGATAACTCGATCGATGAAGCCCTGGCAGGCTTCTGTGATGAAATTGCAGTTATTATCCACCCGGATGAATCCATAACCGTTCGTGATAACGGTCGGGGAATCCCGGTAGATATCCACGAAGAAGAAGGTGTGTCTGCCGCTGAAGTGATCATGACGGTACTTCATGCGGGGGGGAAGTTTGATGATAACACCTATAAAGTCTCTGGTGGTCTTCACGGTGTCGGTGTATCCGTAGTAAATGCCCTTTCCAAAGAGCTTAAACTGACCATCCGCAGAAATGGTCAGGTTCATCAGCAGATCTATGCGCACGGTGTTCCACAGGAACCTATGAAGGTGATTGGAGAAACTGAAAAGAGCGGTACAGAGGTTCATTTTGTTCCCTCTGAGGAAACCTTCTCCAACATCCAGTTTAGCTATGACATTCTGGCTAAAAGGCTGAGGGAACTCTCTTTCCTGAACTCTGGCGTCTTTATTCGACTGATTGATGAGCGTTCGGGGAAAGAAGACCAGTTTCGCTATGACGGAGGCCTGAGTGCATTCGTTGAATATCTGAATACCAATAAAACCAATATCAACAAGGTCTTCCACTTCACGAAAGTAAGGGAAGATGGCATTGGTGTAGAGGTGGCATTGCAGTGGAATGATGGCTTTCAGGAAAACATTTTCTGCTTTACCAACAACATTCCTCAGCGTGATGGGGGGACCCACCTTGCTGGCTTCAGAGCCGCGCTGACCCGTAACCTGAACAACTACATTGAGCGTGAAGGTTTTGCCAAGAACCAGAAAGTTTCTACTTCTGGTGATGATGCTCGTGAAGGCCTCACTGCGATCATATCGGTTAAGGTGCCTGATCCTAAATTTTCTTCCCAGACCAAGGATAAACTGGTTTCTTCTGAAGTGAAGACCGCTGTTGAGCAGGAGATGAGCAGTTATCTTGCGGACTACCTGATGGAAAACCCACAGGAAGCCAGAGCGGTTGTCAACAAGATGCTCGATGCAGCCAGAGCACGTGAAGCAGCCCGCAAAGCCCGCGAAATGACCCGCAGAAAGGGGGCGCTGGACATAGCAGGACTGCCCGGGAAATTGGCTGACTGTCAGGAAAAAGACCCTGCGCTCTCTGAACTGTACATCGTGGAGGGTGACTCTGCGGGTGGCTCTGCAAAGCAGGGACGAAACCGGAAAACACAGGCCATCCTGCCACTCAAAGGTAAGATCCTGAACGTTGAAAAAGCACGCTTTGACAAAATGCTTTCCTCTCAGGAAGTCGGTACTCTGATCACCGCAATGGGGTGTGGCATTGGTCGTACTGAATTCAACATTGAGAAACTGCGGTATCACAATATCATCATCATGACCGATGCTGATGTTGACGGCTCCCATATTCGAACCCTGTTGCTGACATTCTTCTTTCGCCAGATGCCAGAGCTGATTGAAAATGGCTACGTTTATATCGCTCAGCCGCCGCTCTATAAAGTGAAGAAAGGTAAACAGGAGCAATACCTTAAAGACGATGTTGCCTTGGATGACTATCTGACCCAGTCTGCCCTGGAAAACGCCACCCTGCATGTTAATGAAAATGCGCCGGGTATCGGTGATGAAGCTCTGGAATCTCTGGTAAAAGAATACAGAAAGGTTATTGCAACTATCGAACGTCTGTCTCGAATTTATCCTTCTGAAGTCATGAAAGAGATGATTTATCTGGATGCCGTTTCCGAAGAAGACTTAAAAGATCAGACAAAAATGATGTCTTGGCTGGACACCCTGAATGTACGCATTCAGGAGCTGAAGTTAGCTGGCCGCGAGATGAGTTTTGAGCTGTTTGAAGATCGCGAGCATCAGGTGTGGTTGCCCAAAGTTACCATCGTTTCCCATGGTGTGCCGACCGAATACACCTGGAATGTCGACTTCTTTGGCTCGGGTGATTACGGTTCGATCAAAAGTCTCGGAGCCAAGCTACAGGGATTACTGGAAGAGTCCGCATTCATCCAGAAAGGTGAGCGGAAAAAGGCGGTAGAAACCTTTGAGGAAGGTCTGGATTGGCTGATGTCAGAGTCTACCAAACGTCACAACATTCAGCGCTATAAAGGTCTGGGTGAGATGAACCCCGAGCAGCTTTGGGAAACCACGATGGATCCGGACGTGCGAAGGATGCTTAAGGTGACCATTGAAGATGCTATTGCTGCTGACCAGATCTTCAATACACTGATGGGAGATCAGGTTGAGCCTCGTAGAGACTTTATTGAGTCTAATGCTTTGAACGTGGCTAACCTTGATATTTAATACCCCATAGTTGCACTCAGGGTCCTTAGACAAAGCGGCTCTGAGCGCAATCAATTAACCCTCTTTCGGGCAAATAAAGTTATGCTGCACCGTTGATACATCAGCAGTATACTTGAGGCCTCCGATTCAACAGTTGACAGACATGTACCATTCAGTAATTCGTGCAGAACTCGAAGAAGCCCAACAGCTTCTGGAGCGCTTTCTTAATGATGAAACCTGTATTGATGCTATAGATCGTGCTGCGAGCCTGCTGGCCGAGGCCTTTAAGCAGGGTGGAAAGGTTATTTCCTGTGGTAACGGAGGCTCTCATTGCGATGCTATGCACTTTGCTGAAGAACTGACTGGCCGCTATCGTGATAACCGTCCTGCTTACCCGGCGATTGCCATCTCTGATGTCAGTCACCTCTCTTGTGTCTCCAATGATTACGGTTATGAGTATGTGTTCTCGCGTTATCTGGAAGGCGTTGGCTTTGAGGGCGATGTCCTGTTCGGGCTCAGTACCAGTGGTAACTCTGTCAATATCCTGAAAGCGGTTGAAGCGGCCCGGAAAAAAGGGATGAAAGTGATTCTTCTGACGGGTAAGGATGGTGGAAAAATGGAAGGTCTGGCGGATGTAGAGATCAGGGTGCCCCACTTCGGATACGCTGACCGAATCCAGGAAATTCACATCAAAGCCATTCATATCATGATTCAACTGATCGAGAAGTACATGGCTTCCTCTTAGTGATTTGATGGCAAGCCAACATCTTCATCACCTGTTATCCGGTGATGAATGATGTCTGAGCTTAAGCCCCTTCCGATTTCCCATTCATGTTATCCAGTGTATTGGAAATCCAGTCCCGAGCTTCATTATTAATCTCCAGCGCCGTCCTGTCTTTGGTTTCTATGACTGTTCCTATATGAAGCTGAATGGTCCCGGGCTTTTTTAGAAAACTGTTCATAGGCCAGCAAGCAGCGGCATTATGGGCAATGGGCAGTACATTAACCCCAGCCTTTCGTGCCAGATTGACACCGCCTCTTGAGAACTTGCCTAGCTGGCCATTAGGATTACGAGTACCTTCTGGAAAAATCAAAACCCAACGACCGTCGTGCAAAGCTGAAGTACCCTGTTCTACTACATCGTTTAATGCGGCCCTTGGATCATTACGATTAATGGCGATAGGTTTAATGAGTCTGATGGCCCAGCCAAAGAATGGAATTTTCAATAGCTCTTTCTTAAGAACCGGAGCCTGAGGGCTAAAGAGCGTCTGCAGGAAAAACGTTTCCCAAGTGCTTTGGTGATTACTGATCATGACGCATGGGATGTCAGTAATGTTTTCTTTTCCATGTACTTCATACTTTATCCCACAGATAAATCTGGCCAGTCCCATAGCGATAATCGCCCAGTACTTCACCAGTATGTTGTGGCGTCTGTTCATGGGAACGAGAGGAGCAACAAAAACCATTACCATGGACCAGAAAACAGTAAAAATGGTCAGCAGGAAATAAAATAAAGCTGTTCTTATGGATTGAACGACGAGTGACATTTAAAACCTATTGTGTTTATCCTTGAAGACTGATCTGTGACTGTCCGATAATGAAGCGAGTAAAAGCGGCCAAGTCTTCAAACACTGGCACATTATCAAGACCTTCCCCTTTATTTAGCGTTCTGACGCCCTTGCCGGTTTTTACCAGAGCTACCTTACATCCCACTGCTTGCCCTGCCTCAAGATCTCTTAGAGAGTCCCCGACGACCCAGGCAGATGATGCAGGAATGTTTAGAGTTTCTTCGATCTGTTCAATCATCCCCGGAAGAGGCTTTCTGCAACAACATTGATCGTCAGGGCCATGGGGACAGTATTGAATGCAGTCAATCTTGCCACCTTCTGAAACCACCAGATCGAGCATTTTTTGATGCATGGCCTTGAGGGTTTCTTCAGTAAAGTAACCTCTGGCAAGGCCCGACTGGTTGGTTGCAATGGCGATGGAATACCCTGCCCTGCTGAGCCTGGCTATAGCTTCAATGCTGCCAGGCAGAGGAATCCACTCATCTACCGAACGAATGTAGTGGTCAGAGTCTTTATTAATGACTCCGTCGCGGTCAAGAATGATCAGTTTGCTCATAATTTCAGAAAGCAGGTTTGATACCTGAAACATTGGAAAATATTGGTTTTTGCTCGAATTGATGAAAGCTGGCTCAGTGATTCAGTTCCGAGAGTAGAACCAGTCATAAGCTATCAAATCCAGTGTGTTGACATCCTCTCGCCCCTGAAGGAGCGAGATTCCCGTTAGTCACCTAACAGGCTTCCTGTTTCAACACGCCTTCCCTAGATGGTTGCTTACGCAGCCATCCCCGCTCCAGTCGCTCCACAGGCCAACCCCGCCAGCCCGGCGGTTTTAATATTAATGGCTGCATTAATGTCCCTGTCGTGATGGGTTTCGCACTCTGGGCACTCCCATTCACGAATAGACAACGGCAGACTTTCATGAACAAACCCGCAACCGGAGCAACGCTTGGAGCTTGGAAAGAATTGGTCGATCTCAACAACTTGTCTTTCTGCCCACTCCGCCTTGT
>NZ_JAGRPU010000039.1 GCF_024606225.1 Endozoicomonas sp. ISHI1
CTTGCCAAACGCGAAAGCCCTATCGGATCACAAAAGAAAAGATCACACCCCAGAGCAAGCCTGCCCTGAGTGCCAGAAGACCCTGCCAAACGCTCAAGCCCTGTCGGTTCACAAAAGTGAATATCACGCCCCAGAGCAAACCTGCTCTGAGTGCCAGAAGACCCTGGCTAACGCGAAAGCCCTGTGGGTTCACAAAAATCGATATCACACTCCAGAGCAAACCTGTCCTGAGTGCCAGAAGACCCTGCCCAACGCGAAAGCAATGTCGGATCACAAAAGTCAATATCACACCGGAGGGCAAACCTGCCCAGAGTGCCAGAAGACCCTGCCAAACGCGAGGGCCCTGACGGCTCACAAAAGAAAGGATCACACCCCAGAGCAAACCTGCCCAGAGTGCCAGAAGATCCTGCCAAACGCGAAAGCCCTGACGGATCACAAAAGAAAAGACCACACCTCAGAGCAAACCTGCCCTGTGTGCCAGAAGACGCTGCCAAACGCGAAAGCCCTGACGGATCACAAAAGTCTATATCACACCCGAGAGCGAACCTGCCCCGAGTGCCAGAAGACCCTGCCAAACACGAAAGCCCTGTGGGATCACAAAAGAAAAGACCACACCTCAGAGCAAGCCTGCCCAGAGTGCCAGAAGACCTTGTCAAACGCGAAAGCCCTGTCGATTCACAAAAGTGAATATCACACCGGAGAGCGAACCTGCCCAGAGTGCCAGAAGACCCTGCCAAATGCGAAAGCCCTGTCGGATCACAAAAGAAAAGACCACACCCCAGAGCAAACCTGCCCAGACTGCCAGAAGACCCTGCCAAACGCTCAAGCCCTGTCGGCTCACAAAAGAAAAGATCACACCCCAGAGCAAACCTGCCCAGACTGCCAGAAGACCCTGCCAAACGCGAAAGCCCTGTCGGCTCACAAAAGTCAATACCACACCTCAGAGCAAACCTGCCCTGTGTGCCAGAAGACCCTGCCAAACGCGAGAGCGCTGTCGGCTCACAAAAGTCAATATCACACCGGAGAGCGAACCTGCCCTGAGTGCCGGGTGACCCTGCCGAACGCTACAGCCCTGTGGGCTCACAAAAGAAAAGATCACACCTCAGAGCGAACCTGCCCAGAGTGCCAGAAGACTCAGCCAAACGCGAAAGCCTTTTCGGTTCACAGAAGGCAACACCGAAAACGAAAGCTTGATGATGCAAAGCCAAGAGATTGATTTCTGCTTGTCACAGGCTCAGGAGGGAAAGGCACTGTAAACGTCTGGGCATGATCTGAAGTGCAATGTTCGCGTCCATCTGTCTATCACCTGCCGCGGGTTAACCGATGATAAAAAGACATGGAAGGAAATCTTCTTCAGCAAACAGGTCTTAATGCCCATGTGGCAGTACGAAGTCATCAACCTGCTTCGACTGCGCCATTAAAGACTCGCCCTTGGCAGGCTGTGACCCCAAATTTGTGAACTTTCATTCCCAAACCGGTTCTAACCTTTCAATCAGTTTTAAATGTCCTTTCTAACTGAGGATCAATAACGACTTTAGAGCATTGAAGGAGCAGGCATGCACTCTACAAGCAGCAATTCCAGCATTGACAGTTTATTCTCGCCAAAACCTGAGCAACCCCGACCGGAGGAAACACCAACAGGTGTTATTGCAGGCAGGGACGTCACTGCATCTTACAAAAATAAATCTTTGTTACTCGATTTGCCCGACTTACCAGAATCTATGATTATTCGCTATTTGGGTTTGCGGGAGATTACCCGATTAGCAAAGGTATGCAAATATCTTCGCGCTCTTGTTGAAAGTAACAGAGCTCTGGAAAGGGCATGGTATCGCCGGTTTCCTGCCCCACACCAATATCAACTGAAAACAATCTTTACGGCAAAAGATGATCAACAACTCAGTGATTGGTTGAGGCCATTTGCGAATACGGGCACTGTCAAGTCACTCGTAAAAAAACGAGATAACGCTTACTTCCCCGCACTGATCCTTTTCACCAAAAATAAACTGATGTCTCAATGTGAAGTATTGAACCTGGAGACAAAAACCGAAATTACCCATCATCACGGTATCCCCATAGCCACTTTAAGCGCCGATAGCCGCCACTTGGTGACCGTCGGTTTGAATAATGCAGTGAAAATCTGTGACCAGGAAACCGATGGAACATGGAAAGTAAAACCCACTATTAACCTGAATGGCCGTGTCTGTTCCGCCAGCTTCAGCTCCGATGGCCATCATTTGTTGATCGCCGGTGGAGATGACATGAACACTGCGAAAATCTATGGTCAGGAGGACGATGGATCATGGGCAGTAAAAGACACCATTACCCATGCTGGATTGGTTAAATCAGCCACCTTCAGCGCTGATGACCGCCATGTGTTGACCGCCAGTGATGATAGGGTGAGAATCTATGGCCAGACAGATGGATCATGGGAAGCAAAATACACTACCAGCCATCTTTCTCCGGTGATATCGGCCAGCTTCAGCGCTGATGGCCGTCGTGTTTTGAGCTTCAATAAAGACAGGACTTTCAGAGTCTGCGTTCAGACTGACGATGGATCATGGGAAGAAAAAACCACCATTAAATATAATCATGATCACTTGGTCAAGTATACCAGTTTAAGCTGCGATGGACGTCATTCGCTGATCTTAAACCTCAATAACTCTGCAAAAATCTATGGTGAGAGGGACGATGGATCATGGGAAGATAAAGCTACCATTACCCATGAGAAGATGATCCTCTCAAGCACCTTCAGCGACAACGGCCGTCACCTGGTAACCACTAGTGGAGATTGCAAGGCGAAAATTCTTAACTTGCAAGACGATGGTTCATGGAAAGAAGTAACCATAATTTCTCATCTTCATTCTATCTACTCAGCCGACTTCAGCCCCGATAGCCGCCATGTGGTGACTGCCAGTTTTGATGGAACAGCAAACATCTCTGGCCAGCAGGACAGTGGATTATGGTTAATAAAAGCCACTATTAAACACAAGGACATGATCACCTCGTTCAACTTCAGCGCCGATAGTCGCCATGTGGTGACTGCCAGTTATGATGGAACGGCAAACATCTATGGCCGGAATGGCGAGGGATCATGGGTAAAAAAAGCCACCATTGCCCACAAAGATTGCGTCCAATCAGCCACCTTCAGTGCCGATGGTTGTCTTGTGGTGACCGCCAGTGAAGACAAAACGGCGAAAATTTATGGTCTGGGAGACGATGGAACATGGGTAGAAAAAGCCACCATTCAACACAATGGTGCAATCACCTCAGCCACCTTCAGCGCCGATAGCCGGTACGTGTTGACCGTTAGTTATAACAAAGCAAGAATTACTGAACTTTGTGGGAAGAATGGAAAGATGGATGGTCGGATGAGCGCAAATCCACTAAAGACTGAGAACCATGAGAAGTACTCTTTACAACAATAATCGCACAAAGCATTTTCCCCGACCAGGGCGCTGTTTTTTCTTTGTTCCAATGACCTCAATGTTTTGAACTTTCATTCTAAAACCGGTTCTAAGCTTTCAATCTATTTTAAATGTCCTTACCCAGAGGATAAAAACTGACTTTGAAGGGACAGCCATGCACCCTTCGGACAACCATTCCAGTAATGACAACAGAGTAGTGGTTTTCTGTACAGGCTGTTTCTAAAACAACCTGCAATTAAGCGTGTTTTTGAAGATAGCCGATTTGAAAACAGGGTTTGTTAAGAACCTGATTAAAACTTTTACAGCGAGCTCTCAATGGAAAAGTTTCTTCCTGTCATTTTCCCGGAGCAAGGCTCTGTTTTTGCTTATTTTTACTGACCTCAATGTTATGAACTTTCGTTCTAAAACCGGTTCTAAACTAACAACCCATTTTAAATCCTCTTTCTAACCGGAGATAAATACTGACTTTGAAGGAACAGATATGCACTTTACGAACAGAAATTTTGACGCTCCACTCCCGCCTGCACCAAAGATACCCAGACTGCTTGAAGCACCAACGGTTGTCAGTCTGGGCAGGGAAGTTAGTGTACAGGAAAAAGTTGAACCTACATTCTTCCATTTAGCCGAAGAGACACATGTCAAAATTATTCGCTATTTGGATTTTCGAAGCATTCACTGTTTAACAAAGGTATGCACATACCTTCGCTATCTTGTTAAAAAGAATAGAGCTCTGGAAAGAGCATGGTATCAGCGGTTTCCTTCACCATCCCGATATCAACTAAAGACCACCATCATGACAAAAGACAATCAACAACTCCGTGGTTGGTTAAAGCCTTTTGCGAATGGGAATACCGTCAAATCACTGGTTTTTCAAGAGAACCGAAAATGTATTTATTTTCCTGCTCCGTTCCTGTTCACCAACAGTAAACTGATGTCTCAATGTAAAAAATTCAACCTGGAGATAACAGCCAAAATCACCCATCTTGACGATGTCAATACAGCCATATTTAGTCCTGATAGCCGCCATTTGGTGACCGCCAGTATGGATAATACGGTAAAAATCTGTCGCCACAGGGCCAACGGATTCTGGATTCCAAGAGCCACCATTTCCCATAACAATTCGGTCAGTTCAGCCACTTTTAGTGCCGATAGCCGTCATATAGTGACTGCCAGTCTCGATTTCACAGCGAAAATCTGCGTTCAGGCTGACGATGGGTCATGGCAAGAAAAAAGCACTATTATCCACGGCAGACATGTCAACTCAGCCACCTTCAGTGATGATGGTAAACATGTGGTGACTGCCAGCGATGATTGCACGGCACAAATTCATGGGCAGGGGGACGGTGGGTCATGGGAAAGAGAGGCCATTATATACCCTGGTGGTCCAGTCAAATCAGCTAGCTTCAGTCCCGATGGCCGTCATGTGGTAATCGTCGGTAAAAATAACATGGTGAGCATCTATAGTCGGGAGGACAATGGGTTATGGAAACAAAAAATCGCCATCACCCATGAGGGTAGGATCACCTCAGCGACCTTCAGCGCCAATGGCCACCATTTGGTCACCACCAGTGAAGATCATACGGCGAAAATCTCTGACCTGCAGAAAGATGGATCATGGCAAGAAATAGCCACGATTTCTCACGAGGGTGCGGTCTACTCAGCTGCCTTCAGCGCCGACGGCCACCATCTGGTCACCACCAGTGAAGATCATACGGCAAAAATCTCTGCCCTGCAGGACGATGGATCATGGAAAGAAATAGCCACGATTTATCACGAGGGTGCGGTCTACTCAGCCAACTTCAGTACCGATGGCCGCCATTTGGTCACCGCCAGCGAAGATGGTACGGCAAAAATCTATGGTCTGGAGGCCCCTGAACGTTGGGTAGAAAAAACCACCATTACCCACAAAGGTTGCGTCCGATCGGCCGTCTTCAGTGCCAATGGTTGCCTTGTGGTGACGAATGCCCTGGGTGACAAAATAGTGAAAATTTATGGTCTTGGAGCCGATGGATCATGGGTAAAAAAAGCGATCATTTCCCACAAGAGGGTGGTCAGATCGGCCACCATCAGCGCCGATGTCCGATATGTGTTGACCATCAGTGATGATAACAAGGTGAGAGTCTTTAAACTAATGGAGGGAAGATTGATGGTCTAATGAACATAAAACCCGATAAAAAATTTCTTTCTATCCTTTTCCCGGATCAGGGTGTTGCTCTTTCCAAGTTTCACTGACCTCAATTTTCTGAACTTTCACTCTCAAACCAGGTCTAAGCGTTTTAATGAATTTTAAATGTCCTTTCTAACCGAGGATCAATACCCACTTTCAAGGAACAGTCATGCACTCTACGGATAAACATTCCAGGATTGACGTTTCACTCCCACCGACACCTAAGCAACCTCGATTGGAGAAAACACCAAAAGGTGTCAGTCTGGGCAGGAACGTTACTCTACAGGACAACATTGAACCTACATTCTTCCATTTGCCCACAGAGATGCATTGCGAAATTATTCGCTATCTGGATTTTCGCGGGGTTACCCGTTTAGCCAGGGTATGCAAATATCTTCACAATCTTGTCAAAGACCATAAAGCTCGGGAAAGAGCATGGTATCGGCGGTTTTCTTCACCCTACCCCTATCAACTAAAGACCATCGTTGCGACAAAAGACAGTCAACAACTCCGTGATTGGTTGAAGCCATTTGCGAATAAGAACGCTGTCAAGTCACTCGTAAAACAACGAAATGATGCTCATTTTCCTGCTCTGCTTCTTTTCAACAACAGTAGACTGATGTCTCAATATAAAAGATTTAACTTAAAGACAAGCGCCGAAATTACCCATCCCGACCATATCTTCAGAGCCACCTTCAGCGCCGATAGCAGTCACGTGGTGACCGCCAGTTGGGATGGTACGGTGAAAATCTGTGGCCAGAAGACCGATAGATCATGGCAAGCAGAAGCTACTATTAACCAAATTGCCGTGATCTGGTCGTTAAGCCTGAGCTCCGATGGCCGTCATCTCCTAATCGCCAGTGGAGATAACAGTAACACTGCCGAAATCCATGGTCAGCAGGACGACGGATCATGGGCAGTAAAAGCCACCATTACCCATGAAAGGCCGATCAGGACAGCCTCCTTCAGTGCAGATGACCGCCGTGTGCTGACTACCAGTTACGGTTACGATGGCACAGTGAAAATCTATGATCAGGAGACTGATGGATCATGGGAAGAAAAAACCACCCTTCCCCATCATACTTGGGTCAAGTCGGCCAATTTCAGTGTTGATGGTCGCCGTGTGGTGGCCGCCAGTTCTGGTCGGACGGTGAAAATCTATAGCCAGAATGATGATGGATCATGGGAATTAGAAGCCACCATTAACCAGGGGGTTTCGGTCAAGTCAGCATATTTCAGTCCCGATGGCCGTCATGTGGTGGGCGTCGGTAACAATGACACTCTGAAAATCGTTAGTCGGGAGGACAATGGCTCATGGGAAGCAAAAACCACCATTACCCATACGCATATTATTAAATCAGCCACCTTCAGCGCTGATAGCCGCCATCTGTGTACCAGCAGTACTGATGGTACGGCGAAAATATGCAGCCTGCAGGACGACGGATCATGGCAAGAAATAGCCATGATTTCTCATGATCATTGGATCTACTCAGCCAATTTCAGCAACGATGGTCGCCATTTGGTGACCGCCAGTGAAGATAAAACGGCAAAAATCTATCACCGGGAGGACGATGGATCATGGGTAAAAAAAGCCACCATTCAACACAATGATGCGGTCATCTCAGCCCACTTCAGCGCCGATGGCCGCCATTTGGTGACCGCCAGTTATGATAAAACATCGAAAATCTATGGTCGTGAGGACGATGGATCATGGCTGGAAAAAGCCACCATCACCCATAAAGATCGCGTCCAATCAACCACCTTCAGTGCCGATGGTTGCCTTGTGTTGACCGCCAGTTACGATAAAACGGCAAAAATTTATGCTCTTGGGGCCAATGGTTCATGGCGCAGAAAAGCCACCATTTCCCACGAGAGTGCATACAGCTCAACCCCCACCTTAAGTACCGATGGCCGACATGTGTTGGCCGTCAGTAGAGATAACAGAGCAACTATCACCGAACTAAAGAGGAAAAGAGGGAAAGATCGACGGTCCGATGAGCGTAAAACCCGCTAACGGCAGGGAACCGTTAAAAGCACTATTTACAACAATAATCGCACAAAGCGTTTTCCCGGATCAGGGCGCTGTTTTTTCTTTGTTCCAATGACCTCAATGTTTTGAACTTTCATTCTAAAACCGGCTCTAAGCTTTCAATCCATTTTAAATTTCCTTTCCAACCGAGGATAAATACTGACTTTGAAGGAACAGTCATGCACTCTACTGATAACCATTCCAGGATTGACTCTTCAGCCCCGCCGACACCTAAGCAACCTCGATTGGAGGAAGCACCAAAGGGTGTCAGTCTGGGCAGGGAGGTTACTGTAAAGGACAAAATTGAAGCAACATTATTCCATTTGCCCGAAGAGATACATGCCAAAATTATTCGCTATTTGGATTTTCGAGGGGTGACAGCTTTAACAAGGGTATGCAAACAGCTTCACAAGCTTGTAAAAAACGATAAGGCTCTGGAAAGAGCATGGTATCGTCGGCTTCCATCACTAAACCAATATCAACTAAAGACCATTGTTACGACAAAAGATGAACAACAACTCCGTGATTGGTTGAAGCCGTTTGCGGATATAGGCACTATCGGGTCACTCATAAAACAACAAAAGAATGTTTATTTTCCTGTTCAGTTAGTTTTCACCAACAGTAAACTGATGTCTCAATGTGAAAAATTCAAGTTGGTGGAAAAAACCGAAATTACCCGTACCCGTCCACGCTCTATCACCACGGCCAGTTTCAGCACTGATGGCCGCCATGTGGTGACTGCCGGCTATGACAAAACAGTGAAAATCACTGGCCAGAAGCCCGATGGATCATGGATAGAAACAGCCACCGTTTCCCACGGTGGTTGGGTCGGATCAGCCACCTTCAGTGTCGATAGCCGTAAGATGGTCACCGGGAGTGACGATCGCACGGCGAAAATCTGTGTTCAGGAGGACGATGGATCATGGGATGTAAAAGCCACTATTCTCCATAATCATGGGGTCACCTCGGCCTCATTCAGTGCCGATAGCTGCCATGTAGTGACCGCCAGTTTGAGTAATGAGGTGAAGATTTACAGCCAGGAGACCGATGGCTCATGGGAAGCAAAATACAGCATTAACCACAATGCTCCGGTCTCGTCGGTTAGCTTTAGCGCCGATGGGCGTCATTTGGTGATCCTGAGTGAAGATAACAATGCAACCCTCTACAGTCAGGATGATGGATCATGGAAAGTCAATGCCACCATTCACCACGATGATATAATCTACTACTACACTTTCAGCACCAATGGCCGCCACCTGGTAACCGCCAGCGCCGATCACAGAGCAATCATCTATGGCCTGCATGACAATGGATCCTGGGAAGAAATGACCACCATTATTCATGATTATTGGGTCAAATCAGCCAACTTCAGCGCCGATGGCCGTTATGTGGTAACTACCAGTGATAGCAAGGCAAAAATCCATGGCCTGCAAACCGCTGAGTGGGTATTAAAAGACACCATTCAACACCAAGAGGTGGTTACCTCCGCCAGCTTCAGCGCCGATAGCCGCCATCTGGTAACGACCAGTGAGGATAACACGGCAAGAATCTATGGCCTGCAGGCCGATGGAACATGGAGCGTAAAAACCACCATTCGTCACGAGAAGCGGGTCGTATTAGCCACCTTCAGTCCCGATGGTTGTCTTGTGGTGACCGCCAGTGCTGACAAAACGGCGAAAATTTATGGTCTGGGAGACGATGGATCATGGCTGGAAAAAGCCACCATTCAACACGATGAAGGAATCAACTCAGCCACCTTCAGCGCCGATGCACGACATGTGTTGACCGTCGGTAGAGATGGCAGGGCGAAAATTACTGAACTGATCAAGAAGATTGATGAACGAATGAGCATAAAACCCACTGACGACCGTCGACCATTAGAAGCGCTTCCTGCAGAAATGACTTTGGAAAACGAGTAGTGGTTTTCTGTACAGGCTGTTTCTGAAACGACCTCCAATTAAGCGTGTTTTTGATGATGACCGATTGAAAAACAGGATTATGTTGAGAACCTGACGACCACTTTTACAGCGGGCTTTTAATAGAACAGTTTCCTTATGTCATTTACCCGGATCAGGGCGCTGTTTTTTCTTTGTTCCAATGACCTCAATGTTTTGAACTTTTATTCTAAAACCGGTTCTAAGCTTTCAATCTATTTTAAATGTCCTTTCCAACCGAGGATAAATACTGACTTTGAAGGAACAGTCATGCACTCTACGGATAAACATTCCAGGATTGACGTTTCACTCCCACCGACACCTAAGCAACCTCGATTGGAGAAAACACCAAAAGGTGTCAGTCTGGGCAGGAACGTTACTCTACAGGACAACATTGAACCTACATTCTTCCATTTGCCCACAGAGATGCATTGCGAAATTATTCGCTATCTGGATTTTCGCGGAGTTAGCCGTTTAGCCAGGGTATGCAAATATCTTCACAATCTTGTCAAAGACCATAAAGCTCGGGAAAGAGCATGGTATCGGCGGTTTTCTTCACCCTACCCCTATCAACTAAAGACCATCATTGCGACAGAAGACAGTCAACAACTCCGTAATTGGTTGAAGCCATTTGCGAATAAGAACACTGTCAAGTCACTCGTAAAACAACAAAACGATGCCCATTTTCCTGCTCTGCTTCTTTTCAGCAACAGTAGACTGATGTCTCAATATGAAAGATTTAACTTAAAGACAAGCGCCGAAATTACGCATCCCGCCCATATCCACAGAGCCAGCTTCAGCGCCGATAGCAGTCACGTGGTGACCGCCAGTTGGGATGATACGGTGAAAATCTGTGGCCAGAAGACCGATGGATCATGGCAAGCAGAAGCCACTATTAACCATACTGCCCAGATCTGGTCGTTAAGCCTCAGCTCCGATGGCCGTCATCTGCTAATCGTCGGAGGAGATAACAGTAACACTGTGAAAATCCATGGTCAGCAGGACGACGGATCATGGGCAGTAAAAGCCACCATTACCCATGAAAGGTCGATCAGGACAGCCGCCTTCATTGCAGATGACCGCCGTGTTTTGACCACCAGTTACGGTGGCACTGTGAAAATCTATGATCAGGAGACCGATGGATCATGGGAAGAAAAAACCACCCTTCCCCATCATACTTGGGTCAAGTTGACCAATTTCAGTGTTGATGGCCGCCATGCGGTGACCGCCAGTTACGTTGAGACGGTAGAAATCTTTAGCCAGAATGATGATGGATCATGGGAATTAGAAGCCACCATTAAACAGGAGAGTTTGATCCAGTCAGCCTGCTTCAGTCCCAATGGCCGTCATGTGGTGATCGTCGGTGGAAACTACATTTTGAAAATCGTTAGTCGGGAGGACAATGGCTCATGGGAAGCAAAGTCCACTATTACCCATAAGCATATTATCAAATCAGCCACCTTCAGCGCTGATAGCCGCCATCTGTTAACCAACAGTATTGATAGTACGGCGAAAATATGCAGCCTGCAGGACGATGGATCATGGCAAGAAATAGCCATGATTTCTCATAATCATTTGATCTACTCAGCCAATTTCAGCAACGATGGTCGCCATTTGTTGACTGCCAGTGAAGATAAAACGGCAAAAATCTATCGCCGGGAGGACGATGGATCATGGGTAAAAAAAGCCACCATTCTACACAATGATGCGGTCATCTCAGCCCGCTTCAGCGACGATGGCCGCCATTTGGTGACCGCCAGTCATGATAAAACAGCGAAAATCTATGGTCGTGAGGACGATGGATCATGGCTGGAAAAAGCCACCATCACCCACAAAGATCGCGTCCGATCAGCCACCTTCAGTGCCGATGGTTGCCTTGTGTTAACCTCCAGTTACGATAAAACGGCAAAAATTTATGGTCTTGGGGCCAATGGTTCATGGCGAGGAAAAGCCACCATTTCCCACGAGAATGCATACAACTCAACCCCCACCTTAAGCACCGATGGCCGACATGTGTTGACCGTCAATGGAGATAACAAGGCAAGAATTACTGAACTTCGGAGTAAGGGGAGGAGAGGGCGGAAGGTTCAGGGCGCTGCTTTTTCTTAGTCCAATGACCTCAATGTTTTGAACTTTCATTCTAAAACCGGTTCTAAGCTTTCAATCCATTTTAAATGCCCTTACCAAGAAGATAAAACTGACTTTGAAGGAACAACCATGGACCCTAAGGACAACCATCCCGGTATTGATGTTTCACTCTCGCCAACAGCACCCAAGCGAGCTCGATTGGAGGAAGCACCAAAGGGTGTCAGTTTGGGCAGGGAGGTTACTGTAAAGGACAAAATTGAAGCAACATTCTTCCATTTGCCCGAAGAGATACATGCCAAAATTATTCGCTATTTGGAATTTCGAGGGGTGACCGCTTTAACAAGGGTATGCAAACAGCTTCACAAGCTTGTAAAAAACGATAAAGCTCTGGAAAGAGCATGGTATCGTCGGCTTCCTTCACCACACCAATATCAACTAAGAACCATTGTTACGACAAAAGATAGTCAACAACTCCGTGACTGGTTGAGGTCGTTTGCGGATATCAGCACTATCGAGTCACTCATAAAACAACAAGGGAATGTTTATTTTCCTGTTCAGTTAGTTTTTACCAACAGCAAACTAATGGCTCAATGTGAAAAATTCAAGCTGGTGGAAAAAACCGGAATTACCCATCTACATAATATCCACACAGCCAGTTTCAGCGCTGATAGTCGCCATGTGGTGACCGCCGGCTATGACAATACAGCGCAAATCACTGGCCAGAAGCCCGATGGATCATGGGCAGGAAAAGCCAACATTTCCCATACTGAGTGGGTCAAATCAGCCACCTTCAGTGCTGATGGTCGTAAAATAGTGACCGGCAGTAAAGATCGCATGGCGAAAATCTGTGTTCAGGAGGACGATGGATCGTGGGAAGTAAAAGCCACCATTCTTCATAATGATTGGGTCTCCTCAGCCACCTTCAGTAGCGATAGCTGCTACGTAGTGACCGCCGGTTGGGATGGCAAGGTGAAAATCTACGGCGAGGGGACCCATGGATCATGGGAAGCAAAATACACCATTGACCACAATGCTATAGTCTCTTCGGCCAGCTTTAGCGCCGACAGGCGTCATTTAGTGATCGTGAGTGAAGATAGAAATGCAACTGTCTACAGTCAGGAGGATGATGGATCATGGAAAGTCAATGCCACCATTTCCCATGACGGGGTAATCCACTCGCACACCCTCAGCACCTGTGGCCGCCGCCTGGTAACCACCAGCGAAGATCACAGAGCAATCATCTATGGCCTGCAGGACAATGGATCATGGGGAGAAATGACCACCATTGTTCATGATGATCAGGTTCACTCAGCCGACTTCAGCGCCGATGGCCGTTATGTGGTGACTATCAGTGATAGCAAAGCAAAAATCCATGGCCTGCAAACCGCTGGGTGGGTAGTGAAAGACATCATTGAACACCAAAAAGAGCTTACCTCCGCCAGCTTCAGCGCCGATAGCCGCCATCTGGTAACGACCAGTGAGGATAACACGGCAAGGATCCATGGCCTGCAGGCCGATGGGTCATGGCGTGTTAAAGCCACCATTCGTCACGAAAAGCGGGTGGGATCAGCCACCTTCAGTCCCGATGGTTGCCTTGTGGTGACCGCCAGTGCTGACAAAACGGCGAAAATTTATGGTCTGGGGAACGATGGATCATGGCTGGAAAAAGCCACCATTCAACACAATGAAGGCATCAACTCAGCCACCTTCAGCGCCGATGCACGACATGTGTTGACCGTCGGTAGAGATGGCAGGGCGAAAATTACTGAACTGATCAAGAAGATTGATGATCGAATGAGCATAAAACCCACTGACGACCGTCGACCATTAGAAGCACTTCCTGCAGAAATGACTTTGGAAAACGAGTAGTGGTTTTCTGTACAGGCTGTTTCTGAAACGACCTCCAATTAAGCGTGTTTTTGTTTAGTTTCACTAACCTCCACGTTATGAACTTTCATTTCTAAAACCGACTCTAAGCTTTCAATCCATTTTAAATGCCCTTTCCGAACGAGGATAAATACTGACTTTGGAACCCGGGATGAATCAGGTACGAACACTATGGACAGCATTTCCGACATTATCGGCTCCTTGCCACCAACTAAACGAACTCGATTGGAAGGGGTGCCAACGGGTTTCAGTCTGGGCAGGGAAGTGACTTTACCGGACAAAATTGAACCCACATTCTTTCACTTACCCATAGAGGTTCATGGCGAAATTATTCGCTATTTGGATTTTCGCGGGGTGACCCGTTTAGCCGGGGTATGCAAATATCTCCACGACCTCGTAAAAAAAGATAAAGCTCAGGAAAGAGCGTGGTATCGCCGGTTTTCTTCACCCTACCCCTATCGACTGAAGACCGTCATTGCGACAAAAGACAGTCAACAACTCGGTGATTGGTTGAGTCCGTTTGCGAATAAGAACACTGTCAATTCAGTCGTAAAGCAACAAAATGGTGCTTATTTTCCTGCTCAGCTTCTTTTCACCAACAGTAAACTGATGGCTCAGTATAAAAGATTTAACTTGAAGACAAGGGCCGAAATTACCCATCGTCGAGGTATCTTCACAGCCACCTTCAGCGCCAATAACAGCCACCTGGTGACCGCCAGTTTTGATAATACGGTAAAAATCTTTGGCCAGAAGACCGATGGCTCATGGAAATCAGAAGCCACTATTAACCACGATGGTCGGATCTGTGCGGTTATCCTCAGCGCCGACAGCCGTCATATGCTGATCGTCGGTAAAGACAGTAGGGCTGCGAAAATCTATGGTCAGCTGGACGATGGTTCATGGGCATTAAAAGCCACCATTACCCATGAGGGCAGGATCGGGTCAGCCACCTTCAGTGCTGATGACCGCTATGTGAACGTCATTTTCAATGGCGCGATGAAAATCTATGGTCAGGAGAACGATGGATCATGGCAGGCAAAATACACTATTAACCATAATGCTACGACCCTGTCGTCCAGCTTCAGCGCCGATGGTCGTCATGCAGTGGTGGCCGGTACGGATAAAACTTTGAAAATCTACGGTCTGATGGACGATGGATCATGGGAGGTAAAAGCCGCCAATACCCTTGAGGTGGCGGCCCCGTTGGCCACAATCAGCCCCAGTGGTCGTCATGTGTTACTCCCCGCTGAAAATGAAACTCTGAAAATCTTTAGCTGGGGGGACAATGGCTCATTGGAAGTAAAAGCCGCCATTAACCTTAGCAATCCGATCGGTTCGCTTATTTCGGCCTGCTTCAGTCCCGACAGCCGTCATATAACGGTCAACGGTGAAAATGACACGCTGAACATCTATAGCCAGAAGGACAATGGGTCATGGGAAGTAAAAACCACCATTACCCATAAGAGTCCTGTCATATCAGTCACCTTCAGCGCCGATAGCCGCCATCTGGTCACCATCAGTTTTGATGATACTGCGAAAATATGTAGCCTTCAGGACGATGAATCATGGCAAGCAATAGCCACGATTTCCCATGATGTTTTCATCAACTCAGCCACATTCAGCACCGATGGCCGCCATTTAGTCACTGCCAGTAAAGATAACACGGCGAAAATTTATGGTCGGGAGGACGATGGATCATGGGTAAAAAAAGTCACCATCGTCCACAAAGGCTGGGTCAATTCAGCCACCTTTAGTGCCGATGGTTGCCTTTTGGTGACGGCCAGTTGCGACAAAACCGCGATAATTTATGCTCTGAGAGCCAATGGTTCATGGCGACGAAAAGCCACCATTTCCCACGAGAGAGCGGTCACCTCAGCCACCTTCAGCACCGATGGCCGAAATGTGTTAACCGTCAGTAGAGATAACAAAGCAAGAATCACTGAACTCAGTAGGAAAGGAAGGAAAGATAGATGATCGGATGAGCGTAAAACTTTCCCGGATCAGGGCGCTGTTATTGCCTGATTCCACTGACCTCAATTTTATGAACTTTCATTCTAAAACCAGTTCTAATCTTTCAATCAATTTTAAATGTCGTCTCTAACCCGGGATAAATAATGACTTTGAGCCCTTCAGAAATAAGGTATGACAACTATGGACAGCATTTCCGGCATTGACGGCTCACTCTCGCCACCACCTAAACGAACTCGATTGGAAGTTCTGCCAACGGGTTTCAGTCTGGGCAGGAAAGTGGCTGTACAGGACAAAATACAACCCACATTTTTCCATTTGCCTGAAGAGATTCAGTCCAAAATTATTCGCTATTTGGATGTTCGAGGGGTTGCCCGTTTAGCAAAGGTATGCAAATACCTTCACACTCTTGTTAAAAAAGAGAGAGCTCAGGAAAGAGCCTGGTATCGTCGGTTTTCTTTATCAAACCAATATCAAATGAAGACCTTCTTTTCGGCAAAAGATGACCAACAACTCCGTGATTGGTTGAGCTCGTTTGCGGATACGGGCACTGTCGAGTCTCTCATAAAACAACGAAAGAATATTCATTTTCCTGCTTTGTTACTTTTCACCAACAGTAAACTGATGTCTCAATGTGAAATATTCAAGCCAGTGACAAAAGCCCAAATTACCCATTCACGCTATATCATCACAGCCAGCTTCAGCGCTGATAGCTGCCATGTGGTGACCGCAAGCTTGGATAAAACAGCAAAAATCGCTAGTCAGAAGACCGATGGATCATGGTCAGAAAAAGCCCCCATTCTCCATACTGACTGGATCATATCAGCGACCTTTAGTAATGATGGCCGTCATGTGGTGACAGCCAGTCACGATGGCGAGGCGAAAATCTGTCGTCTGGAGGATGATGGAGCATGGAAGGTAAAAGCCATCATTTCCCATAAGGATCGAATCCGCTCAGCCACCTTCAGTGCTAATGGCAGCCATGTGGTGACTGCCAGTGAGGATAAGACGGTGAAAATCTATGGCCAGGAGACCGATGGATCATGGGAAGCTGAATACACTATTAACCATAATACTCCGGTCATCTCCGCCAGCTTCAGTGTCGATGGCCGTCATTTGGTGATCGTCAGTGAAGATAAAGCTGCGACAATCTATGGTCAGGAGGACGATGGATCATGGGCAGTCACAACCACCATTTCCCATGAGGATACAGTCTATTCAGCCACCTTCAGCGCCGATGGCGACCATGTGGTGACCGCCAGTGGGGATCACACGGCAAAAATCTATAGCCTGCAGGACGATGGGTCATGGGAAGAAAAAGTCACCATTCAACACAAAGAGGCGGTTAACACAGCCAGCTTCAGCCCCGGTGGCAGTCTTGTGGTGACCACCAGTAGCGATCGCACGGCAAAAATCCATGGCCTGCAGACTGATGGATCATGGGAAGAAAAAGCCAACATTACCCACAAGGATTGGATCAACTCAGCCAGCTTCAGTGTCGATGGCAGCCATCTGGTGACCACCAGTGACGATCACACGGCAAAAATCCATGGCCTGCAGGCCGATGGATCATGGGAAGTAAGAGGCACTATTTACCACAAAGACCTCGTCCGAAGAGCCACCTTCAGTCCCGATGGCTGCCATGTGGTGACCGCCAGTGGCGACAATACGGCGAAAATTTATGGTCAGGCGGGCAATGGATCATGGCTGGAAAAAGCCATCATTTCACACAAGGATAAACTCAGCTCAGCCACCTTCAGCGGCGATAGCCGATATGTGTTGACCGTCAGTTATGATTACACCGCGAGAATCACTGAACTATTTGGCAAAGATGGATAATCGGATGAGCGAAAAACCCGTTAACGGCAGGGGACCATTAGAAGCACTTTTTGCAGAAATGACCATGCAAAGCATTTTCCCGGATCAGGGCGCTGTTCCTGGTTAGTTTCACTGACCTTAGTGTTATGAACTTTCATCCTAAAGCCAGTTCTAACCTTTCAATCATTTTTAAATATCCCTTCAAAACGAGGATAAATACTGACTTTGGAGCTTTGGAGAAACAGACATGCACCTTACGAACAGCAATTCCAGCATTATTGGCGTTTCACTCTCGCTAATACCCGAGCAACCTCGATTGGAGAGAGCGCAAACAGCTGTCAGTCTGGGCAGGGATATTAGGGTACAGGACAACATTGAACCTACATTCTTCCATTTGCCTGAAGAGGTACATGCCAAAATTATTTGCTATTTAGAATTTCGAGACATTACCCGTATAGCAAAGGTATGTGTATACCTTCGCGATCTTGTCAAAAACAATAAAGCTCTGGAAATAGCATGGTTTCGGCGGTTTCCTTCACCACGCCAATATCAACTAAAAACCATCGTTATGACAAAAGACAGTCAACAACTTCGTGATTGGTTGAAGCCGTTTGCGAATAGGGACACTGTCGAGTCACTCATAGAACAACAAAACCGTACTTACTTTCCAGCTCTGCTCCTTTTCACCAACAGTAAGCTGATGTCTCAATGCGAAAAATTCAAGTTAGAGAAAAAAACCAAAAAGTCCGAACATGGATTTGTCAACGGAGCCAAATTCAGCCCCGATAGCCGCTACGCAGTGACCTGTGATTTGGGTGCAAAGGTGAAAATCTATGGCCAGAAGACCGGTGGATCATGGAAGACAAAAGCCACCTTTTCCCATAACGAACCGGTCACATCAGCCACCTTCAGTCCCAATGGCCGTCATATAGTCACTGCCTCTTTTGATGGCGAAGCGAAAATCTGTGATCTGGGGGACGATGGATCATGGGAAGTAAAAACAACCATTACCCATGATGGCCACGTCAAGTCGGTCAAATTTAGCGCTGATGGCGGCCATCTGATGATCGCCAGTTCGTGTGGTGCGGTGAAGATTTATGGCCAGAAGATCGGTGGATCATGGGAAGAAAAAGCCACTATTATCCATAATCATCGGGTCAATTCAGCCAGTTTAAGCTCCGATGGCCGTCAAGTGTTGGTCGTCGATGAAAAGAACAATGCGACCATCTATGTTCAGGAGGACGATGAATCGTGGAAAGTAAAAGGCAACTTTAGTCATCACCATAGTCTTTACTCGGCCAGCTTCAGCACCGATGGACGCCATCTGGCAACCGCCAGTGGTGATCGTACGGCAAAAATCTGTGACCTTCAGAGCAATGGCTCATGGAAACAAATAGTCGAGGTTGTTCATTATGATGAGGTCTATTCAGCCAGGTTCAGCGACAATGGCCGCAATCTGGTGACCGCCGGTAAAGATTGCAGGGCAAAAATCTATGGCCGAAAAGCCTCTGGATTATGGGTAAAAGAAGCCACGATTAAACACAAGGATGCGGTCGGCTTAGCCTATTTTAGTGCCGATGGCCGCCATGTGGTGACCGCCAGCCGGGATAAAACGGCGCAAATCTATGGCCAGGAGACCCCAGGATCATGGGTACATAAAGCCACCATTACTCACAAAGGGCGGCTCCTGTCAGCCACCTTCAGTGCCGATGGTTGCTATGTATTGACGATTGCCGATGACGACAAAAGAGCGAAAATTTATGGTATTAGTGCAGATGGGTCATGGGTAAAAAAAGCCACCATTCGACACAAGCGTCAGATCACTTTTGCCACCCTCAGCGCCGATGGCCGACATGTGTTGAGCGTTGATGAATCTGGCAAGGTGACCATTATGAGCTTAAGCGATGGGTCATCCAGCCTGTCGTCTACGAACTGAACCGGCAGACGGATTTTGATGTTACTTTTGAAGGCAAAGGCATGGACCCTGCAAACAGCAATTTCAGCATTGACGCTTCGCTCTCGTCTACACCCAAGCGCCCCCGATTGGAGGGACCGTCAACAGCTGTCAGTCTGGGCAGGGGCGTTAGGGTACAGGACAACATTGAACCTGCATTCTTCCATTTGCCTGAAGAGATACATGTCAAAATTATTCGCTATTTAGAATTTCGAGACATTACCCGTGTAACAGAGGTATGTACATATCTTCGCGATCTTGTTAAAGACAATAAAGCTCTGGAAAGAGCATGGTTTCGCCGGTTTCCTTCACCATGCCAATATCAACTAAAAACCATCGTTATGACAAAAGACAGGCAACAACTTCGTGATTGGTTGAAGCCGTTTGCGAATAGGGACACTGTCGAGTCACTCATGGAACAACAAAACTGTACTTACTTTCCAGCGCTGCTCCTTTTCACCAACTGTAAGCTGATGTCTCAATGCGAAAGATTCAAGTTAGAGAAAAAAGCCAAAAAGCCCCAACGCAGACTTGTCAACGGAGTCACCTTTAGCACAGATAGCCGCTACGCAGTGACCTGCGATTTGGGTGCAAAGGTGAAAATCTATGGCCAGAAGACCGGTGGATCATGGAAGACAAAAGCCACCTTTTCCCATAACAGTCGGCTCACATCAGCCACCTTCAGTCCCAATGGCCGTCATTTAGTCACTACCTCTTTTGATGGCGAAGCGACAATCTGTGATCTCGGGGACGATGGATCATGGGAAGTAAAAACCACCATTACCCATCGTGGCCAGGTCAAGCCGGTCAATTTTAGCGCTGATGGCGGCCATCTGATGATCGCCAGTTCGTGTGGTGCGGTGAAGATTTATGGCCAAAAGATCGGTGAATCATGGGAAGAAAAAGCCACTATTATCCATAATCATCGGGTCAATTCGGCCAGTTTAAGCTCCGATGGCCGTCAAGTGTTGGTCGTCGATGAAAAGAACAATGCGACCATCTATGTTCAGGAGGACGATGAATCGTGGAAAGTAAAAGGCAACTTTAGTCATCACCATAGTCTTTACTCGGCCAGCTTCAGCACCGATGGACGCCATCTGGCAACCGCCAGTGGTGATCGTACGGCAAAAATCTGTGACCTTCAGAGCAATGGCTCATGGAAAGAAATAGTCGAGGTTGTTCATTATGATGAGGTCTACTCAGCCAGATTCAGCGACAATGGCCGCAATCTGGTGACCGCCGGTAAAGATTGCAGGGCAAAAATCTATGGCCGAAAAGCCTCTGGATTATGGGTAAAAGAAGCCACGATTAAACACAAGGATGCGGTCGGCTTAGCCTATTTTAGTGCCGATGGCCGCCATGTGGTGACCGCCAGCCGGGATAAAACGGCGCAAATCTATGGCCAGGAGACCCCAGGATCATGGGTACATAAAGCCACCATTACTCACAAAGGGCGGCTCCTGTCAGCCACCTTCAGTGCCGATGGTTGCTATGTATTGACGATTGCCGATGACGACAAAAGAGCGAAAATTTATGGTATTAGTGCAGATGGGTCATGGGTAAAAAAAGCCACCATTCGACACAAGCGTCAGATCACTTTAGCCACCCTCAGCGCCGATGGCCGACATGTGTTGAGCGTTGATGAGTCTGACAAGGTGATGATTACTGAACTAGGAGGCTGACCGAGAATAGCGCCCGTAGCGAGGACGGCAGAAAATTGAGGATGAAAATTCGGTTTTGTGAGGAGAATAGCGAGCTATTTGACGAACAAAAGCGGATTTTCAGACCAATTTGCTGTCGCCGCAGTAGGGCAGCTATTCTCGGTCAGGCTCCTAGCAGCCTGTCGGACTTAAGCGTCCGTAGCGAGGATTGCAAGAAATTGAGGATAAAAATTTCTGCTTCTGAGGAGAATAGCGAGCTATTTGACGAAGAAGCAGGAATTTTTAGACCAATTTATTGCAACCGCAGTAGGACAGCCTTAAGTCCGACAGGCTGCTAGGGAGTAAAGATGATGGATCGTATAAGCATAAAACCCGCTAAAACGACCTCTGACAGGCTATTTATATCGGGCGGTTGTCGTTCTTTGTATCCTTGTCTATAACTGTACTTGACCTTCTAACAAGAGTGAATGTCTGATGTTATTCAACTCACTGAAAAAAACAGGGTTAATAGCCCTGTTTTTGGTCTCTGTTTTTTCTCTTCAGACACAGGCTGAGAATGATTTTAAACTCGAATACCGAAGGCCACCCAGCATGCTTCCCGAGGATATCAGCAAGTTGAAGCCAACGGTTTTGTTATGTTTCGTCAGAAATGTTGAAAATGATGACAACGCATCCGACGACCCCGGCAGATCTAAAGAGAGTAAAGAGTATATTGGTCATGTCACTACGATAACATCAGAAAAATCCAGCATACATATCTGCAGATATCATGCAAATGGTTCTGTGCAAGAAGAGTTCACAAACTATGATTGGCTGGACGCAGGTTTCTATGAGATTGATGGTTTCATGCATTTCCATACAACAAAAGTCACTCTCCCGGGTTCAAAAAACTATTATTACGTTATGAGAGCGCCTGAAAATGATTCTAAGGATAACGAACCAATATGTGCATTGGTCGACAAACAAGAAGGTAAAATATCCTTTGGTTATGAGCAAAACGACAGTGGTAATATGATATGTGGAAAGCGGGATCTCGTCAAAGCTGTTTATGATCACACTTACGAAAGAATAAACTGCGCAAAAAGACCATGCGCAAAAGGACCACAAGACCACAGCTCAGCATGTATTAAATCAGGTGGTGCGCCGGCTTCATGTCCTTCCGATGCGGTCACCACCCATTGTCACAATTGTAGTGGCAGTGGCTGTGGCGCCTTCGAATGCTCAGCATTTACACACTGGGATCCATGCCCGGACGACACCTTTTGCGGTTATGAAACGTGCGTAGGTGGACTATGTGACGAAAAACCATGGTGCAGGCCTACAACACTAAATGACGAGCTGTAAATAATCCCTGATTCTGTTAGGGCATGATGACTGCCTGACGTTAATGATTAAAAAGCTTCGGGAAGTCATCATCATTTATCTACAGTCTATTCGGACAAATAGACAAAACGTTGCGGGTGCGTTGTTGTGAGCACAGGTATTTTTTTCTGAGCAGCAGGACGCCTCCTCTAATCCTTTCTACCATGTGTTTTCAGATCGTTAAGGGGAGTCTGAGCTGCACTGATGCGCAGCGCCTGAACATAGATGATGTGCTACCATGAGTTGCCGATTGATAATAATGGATGGGACAGAGTGTTTCTGTCCAGTAGTAAATCAGGTAACAAACCATGCTTTCCTTTCGTCTATTCGCAAGAACTTTTTTTACTCTTGCACTTGCATATACAGTAATGAATGCTAAAGCAGATGATGATCTGGTTGATAGCATCACCGAGTATATCGTTACTATTGATGAACTATACGATGAAATTCTCGTCACACATCGGCAAGGAGATAATTGTCATCTTATTATTTCACATACTCTTGGCCCATCAATTAATCAACAGCCACCACAGCCAAGTGCAGCAATTATCTTCCCTGAAACTTTTTATCGTCAAAACCCACTTTACGATGTTGAACTCTGGCCACCTTCTTTCTCTTTAGCTCCGGATCGTTTGTTCTCTCCTTCTTCAGGTGAAGGGGTCATGACTTATGACTCTCTTCAAATGCTTACACACGAGAATTTAATTCAAATGACAACTGAGTCTGACGAACGACCTGGTTTCGCAATCGCTCTCCCGATAGGGCCTATTGAAATTGAAAGCCAGAATCAGTTATACGTGATTGATCCCATTCTTTATAGTCCAATAGTCACTACTTGCGGAAGCACTGCTTCATCCAGCATTGAAAATGAACCAGCATCCGGAAAACAACCAGCATCCGACAGAAGCACCAACAAGCAAACCTCACGATCAAAACTGAAAAGAAAAGCGCCTCATGCAAACACATTAGCTGAGGCCACCCCACGACCGTCACTTGCAGAAGAAGGGCCCTCCACTGCCGCTGCTTCTGAAAGTACCGCTGCGGGTGAGCAGGATCAGTACCAATTTCATATCACAGGACATATTAATCTGGGCATCGAAGCCCCACGTACACCAAGAGCAAAGAATAACAGGAAGAGAAAAAAAACGGTTACTGTTCCAGTAACAATGCTTGTCAGCACCAACACTGCAGAAGGCACAGTCGAGATAGACTCTCTTTCATCCAGAAACTCAAAATATGCAATTAATATATCTCGCAAACCGTCTCAAGCCAGCTCGTCAGTAGCGGATAAAAGCCTCCAGAAAGTCTGGCAGATAATACAGAGGCGGGCAATTCAAAGGATTCTTGGAGAGGTTGCGGGCCCACAAATTTATTGTGTTAGACAGGTAACAGGAACCCCACCACCTCCAGAGGCCAAAACAATAGAGGTGATTCCAAAAATAAAATTACAGGTAAGCGAGGAAATTGATTCCATCAGCTCTGTAGCTAATATGCACATAGAATCCGACCCCTGACTTCCAGTAGGGCTATATGGTCCGCCCCGTTTTGCAAGAGCCTGTCTCTTCTCATTAGCCTCAATAGCAACCCGTGTTAAGAAGTTGGACACCAATTGGTGATATACTGGCTCTCTTAGCTCCAGACATCAAAGCAAACCGTGCACAGACTCAACGACCGACAGGCCGAAGCCGTAAAGTATATTGATACCCCCTTGCTGGTTCTCGCCGGTGCAGGCAGTGGCAAGACCAGTGTTATCACCACCAAGATTGCTTACCTGATTCAGGAATGTGGTATCAATGCCCGCAATATCATTGCCGTGACCTTCACCAATAAGGCAGCACGGGAAATGAAAGAGCGTGTTGGCAGGCTGGTCAAGGGCAGAACCTCCCACGGTTTGACGGTTTCAACTTTTCACAACCTCGGGCTTAACCTGATCCGCAAGGAGTGCAAGACGTTGGGTTACAAGCCGGGCTTTTCCATTTTTGATGCCCAGGATGCCCATGCCCTGATAGGCGAATTGATGCAGCGGGAAATAGGATCAGACGAAGAGAGTGTTGATGCCGTTCAGCACATAATTTCCAACTGGAAGAATGACCTGATCCTGCCACCACAGGCCATGGCCAACGCCCGTCAGCCCAACGAGCAACTCGCCGCCAGAGTTTATGAACACTATAACCGCACATTAAAAGCCTTTAATGCGGTTGATTTTGATGACTTGATTCTGCAACCGGTCATGCTGTTTCGTGAGCATCCGGAGGTTCTGGAGCGCTGGCAAAACAAAACTCACTATGTGCTGGTCGATGAATATCAGGATACCAATGGTGCCCAGTATGAATTGATCAGCCGACTGGTTGGAGACCGTGGCAAACTCACCGTGGTCGGTGACGACGATCAGTCTATTTACGCCTGGCGCGGTGCCCGCCCTGAAAATCTGGCCCTGCTCAAGGACGATTATCCTGCCCTGAGGGTCATCAAGCTCGAGCAGAATTACCGCTCCACCAGCCGTATCCTGAAAGCTGCCAATACCCTGATTGCTAATAACCCCCACGTGTTCGAAAAAACACTCTGGAGTGAGCTGGGTATGGGAGAGATCATTCGGGTCATTCGATGCCGTAATGACGAAATGGAATGTGAACGCATCGCTACCGAGATCCTGACCCAGAAGCTGAAGAACGGTACTAACTGGAAAGATTATGCCGTGCTGTATCGGGGCAACTTCCAGTCTCGCTTGCTGGAAATGAAGCTTCAGCATCATCAAATTCCTTACCACATCAATGGCGGCACCTCATTTTTCGCCCGGGCAGAAGTCAAGGATATGATGGCTTATCTCAGACTGCTGGTGAATCAGGATGATGACAACGCCTTCCTGCGAGTTGTTAACGTCCCCCGTCGTGAGATAGGCCCGGCTACTTTAGAAAAGCTGGGCAATTACGCCGGTACTCACAACCTGAGCCTTTACGCGGCTTCACAGGAAATGGGCCTTCAGGAAGAGCTGTCTCCCAAGTATGTAGAGAAGCTGCGCAGTTTTACCCAGTGGCTGGACTCTGTATCCCGCCGCTGCCAGACTGATGAAGACCCGATTGCCGCTATCCGTGAAATGATTGACGACTGCGGCTATGAAAACTGGCTGATGCAAACCACAGCAACGCCAGTAGGGGCGGAGAAACGCATGGGCAATGTTGGGTTCCTGATCGACTCACTCCAGCAGACTCTGGAACGAGGTGACGAAGACTCTACGGTAGAAGACGCCATCGCCAGACTGATTCTCAGGGACATGATGGAACGTCAGGAAGAGCAAGAAGATAACGACAAGGTACAGTTATTAACGCTCCATGCCTCCAAGGGACTTGAGTACCCATATGTTTTCATGATGGGCATGGAAGAGGATCTTCTGCCCCACCGAACCAGCATTGAAGAAGACAACATTGAAGAAGAACGACGTCTGACTTACGTTGGCATCACCCGTGCCAGAAAGACTTTGACCATGACACTGGCAGGGCAGCGAAAGCAGTACGGTGAAATCATTGATACTACACCCAGTCGTTTTCTGGACGAACTGCCGCAGGAAGACCTGGAGTTTACAGGCTTTGGCGAGAAAGCCAGTAAGGAACAAAATACTCTGACCGGTAATGCGGCGCTGGCCATGTTACGCAGTCGGTTGAGCGACTGAATAGCCATCCTTCTATTGGCAGACGGGCTGTCCTGCGATGAAGCGGCCCATCTCAAAAACCATTCGGATTTTTCCTCTGCCAGTTTCAGGCACCCCTGACCCTCTCATCGAGCTGCAACAGAGCTCCCACCCGCTTTTTTAATGGGTAGACCGGATAACAAGAGCGGCTGCCATGTTTCTGCATGATGGCTCTTTATAGTCTATATATACGAACACGAATACGAGTAATTATCATCATTGTTTTTCGCGGTACGCACTCAATGAACAACAGCCCGATGAAAGATCAGTATCGGAAAAGCCCACCTATCTGCACAAAGTCGCCTTTACTATTATTGTCACTTGTCGTTTTTTTTCCAAATTGGAACAGTTGGGCCAGCACTATTAAGCTGGACAATAATCATTTCAATCAATACCTGAACACCAACCACCCGGTCAAAAATACGGCTACTTTAGCCCTTACTTCACCCAGTCCGGTGTCACCTCCAGAAGTTTCATTTGCTATCCCATCAACATCAGCACAGCCATCAACCAGTGCATTGAAAGCTACTTCTGTAACACGTACTTCAACCACTTCGGTATCACCGTCGGTCATTTCATCCGCTGCCCCATCATCAACAGCACAGCCTTTAAGCAGCGAATTGACCACTCATTCTGTTGTACGTACTTCATCCAGTTCGGTGTTACCTTCGGAAGTTACATCGGCTGCCCTATCGTCATCAGCACAGCCATCGACCAGCGAATTGACCACTCATTCTGTGGAACTTACTTCATCCAGTTCGGTGCCACCTTCTGAAGTTTCATCCGCTGCCTCATCGTCATCAGCACAGCCTTCAACCAGCGAATTGAGCACTAATTCTGTAGCCCGAAATTCAGCCAGTTCGGTATCACCGTCAGTAGTTTCATCTGCTGTCATATCGTCATCAGCACAGCCTTTAACCAGCAAAGAGACCACGGCTTCTTTAGCCCATACTTCATCCAGCCTTGTGTCACTTCCAGACACTTCGTCCGCTGTCCCGGCATCATCAGCACAGCCTTCAGTCAGCAAAGTGACCACGGCTCCTTTAGCCCGCACTTTATCGAGTTCGGTGTCACCTTCGGAAATGTCAACCGCTGTCCTGGCGTCATCAGCACAGCCTTCAAGCAGCAGGGCCAGAACTATTCAGCTGGACAATAATAATTTCAATCATTATCTGAATCCCGACCACCCAGTCGAAGGTCACTATGAGTTAATCGGCAATATTGACCTGCAATTAGCTGACTGGAAACCTGTCGGCAATGCCTCCAAACCATTCTCTGTCACTCTGCTTGGCAACGGCCACATTATTTCCGGCCTCAAAGTTTCAACATTTGCAGATAATGCTCCCTCGGGCTTGTTTGGGTCATTGGAGAACAGCACCATCAGGCAGATCCTGCTTAACCGGCCAAGAGTGACCAGTACCGGAAACAAGAGTCCAACTGGTGCACTTGCAGGAGAGTTGAAAGGCAGCAGGGTTGAAGAGGTTTTCAATTTTGACGGAACCATCCAAACGAGCGGTTTTCACAGTCATGGCGGAGGTATAGCGGGCAGTGTTTCTGATAGCATCGTACACAATAGCCTGAACAACGGCACCGTTTTTATAACCGGTTCCGCCAGCAAAGGCGGTATCGCTGGATTGGCCGATCAGTCGTCGTCTATTTCAAATAACCTGAATACCGGAAAAATAAGCTCCAGGAATTCAGATTACTCACCTGCCGGTGGCATTGTCGGAACACTGAGAAGCAAGAGTGTTGCTAACAGTAACACAAATACCGGCGAGGTGACGGTTAGACATACCGAAAGCTCCGGAGGGATTGCAGGAGAAGCAGAAGCAGTCAGGATCTTGCATAACCTGAACACCGGAAGAATAGCTTCCGAGTATCTGAATGGCACTAGCCGGAGAGCTGGACGCAGTGGTGGAATAGTAGGAAAGGCCTTCAGGCAAACACTGGTCAGCAAAAACCTCAACACAGGCAACATATTTTCAAATTATTATGATACACACGCCGGTGGAATAGCAGGGCAAGTGATCAACGCTGCTGTCGTTCAAAATGTCAATGTCGGAACTGTCACTACTCGCGGTCAAAGAGGACATGCTGGAGGTATTGCCGGACAGGCCGAGGGTGGGAGCACTCATGATAACCTCAATGCCGGAGCCATCATAACGGAAAGTATGAGGGCTGATCTCGGTGGTATTTCCGGGGCGGCCACTCTCTCGGCCTCAGTTTACAACAATGTTAATACGGGTTCAGTTAAAGCTCAGGCTGCCCATAGCTACATGAGCGGAGCAGTGGGAAGAGTCGCAGGGGAAGGTCGTATTGAGAAAAACCTGGATACTTTCACAAAGTATCAACCGACTGATGGGAGTGATGATGGGCGCAATACAGGCATCATAAGACTATCCAATAGCGATCTCAAATCAAATCTGAACGGTTTAAACAGCACGCTCTGGAATGCCGGCGATACATCGCAGCTGCCGATGCTCAGAGGCATTAACACTCCCTATCGTGAACTTGTTCGAATAAATGGCACCAAACAGGTAAATAACCAGCTTCCCACCGTACTGAACGAGTTTGCAGACCCCGGTGGTGCCGCAAACGCCACCTCTTTCAATCGTACTGTCTGGAACGGTCGGAATGGCTACTTACCTTTTCCAAAAGTGTTCTTCGAACCACCCATATTACTGATCGGAATTGATTGCATGCAAGGAGGATTTGACTGCGGCAAAAGAACACCTCCTCAATTGATCCATGAAATTGAAATAGATCCAGACAGGTTGCCAAAGTATACGGTTCCAACACCCGATGGCCCTGATCTGACAAGACATTGTTCGCCGCATAGGATTTATAGTATTTCATGGAATAGGAACGATGCGCACATAGCGTTGGCAATAACTTCCGGTCCATATCCACAAACCAGAGAGTGTCGATTTGCAGGGGCCGTACAAATCTTTGGCATGGATGCTTCGGGGAATTTCGAACTCTTGTACACCATGAAAGATCCGAAAATCGGGGTATGGAGCCTTGACTATAATCACGATGGCAGCCGGTTAGCAGTTGGCAGTTATGACCGTAATGTCTGGGTTTACAACGTGCTGGACGGATACACTCTGGAGCATGTCCTAGACGATAGTACAAAATGGGTACGGATCGTCAAGTACAACCACGATGGCACCCTGCTGGCGGCCGGCTCAAGTGATGGCAAGGTCAGAATTTATAACGGGATGTATCCGGGCATCCCCCTGTACACCCTGACCGCACCAAACGGGATACGGAGCCTTGACTACAACCGCGACGACACCCGGCTGGCCACCGTAGGGAATGATGCCAAGGTCAGGATTTATAATGGGAGAATCCCGACCTCGCCCCTGCAAACTCTGTCCGATCCAGAAGGCCATATATGGGCCGTTGTCTACAACCATAACAGCACCCAGATAGCAGCCGGTGGGAATGATCATAAGGTTTGGATTTATAACGGTACGAATCCGACCTCCCCCCTGCACGTCCTGTACGGTGCAACAAGCTCGATTCTGTGTATCGACTATAGTCGCGACGACACTCAGCTGGCAGCCGGGGGGTTTGATTATAAGGTCAGAATTTATGAAGTCAGGAATTCATCTAACCTCCTGTACATCCTACCCGACTCGAAAAACACTGTCCGGAGCGTTAAATACAGCCACAATGGCAAATGGCTGGCAGCAGGGGGAGATGATCAACGTCTGAGAATTTATAAGATCGATACTTCATCGTCGTCTACACAGCCAGCAACCGACGAATTGACTACCGCTTCCGTTCACCCTACTTTGCTCAGTTCGGAGTCACCATCAGAAGCTTCATCTGCTGTGCCATCGTCATCGGTACAGCCGACAACCAGCGGGGCCAGAACAATTCAGCTAGACAATAATAATTTCAATCAATATCTGAATGCCGAACACCCAGTCGAAGGACGCTATGAGTTAACCGGTGATATTGACCTGCGATCAGTTGACTGGAAACCCGTCGGCAATATTTCCAAACCATTCTCTGTCACTCTGCTTGGCAACGGTCACGTTATTTCCGGCCTCAAAGTTTCAACATCTGCAGATAATACTCCCTCAGGCTTGTTCGGGTCATTGCAGTACAGCACCATCAGACAGGTCCTGTTACAACAGCCAAAAGTGATCAGTACCGGAGACAACAGCCCGACCGGTGCGCTTGTAGGAGAGTTGAAAGGCAGTAAAATTGAAGAGGTAGTCAATTCTGCCGGAAGCATCCAAACAGGCGGTCTTCAGAGTCATGGCGGAGGTATAGCGGGCAGTGTTTCTGACAGTGTCATACGCGATAGTGTGAACACCGGCACTGTTTTTACAACCGGATCCGCCAGCAAAAGCGGTATCGCTGGATTGGCCGTTCAATCATCGTCTATTTCAAATAATCTGAATACCGGAAAAATAAGCTCCAGAGATTCATATAACTCACCTGCCGGTGGCATTGTCGGAACACTGAAAGGCAACAGTATTGCTAACAATAACATGAACACCGGCGAGGTCGCAGCTGAACATTCCGAAAGCTCCGGGGGAATTGCAGGAGAAGCAGAAGCAGCCAGGGTCTTGCATAACCTGAACACCGGGAGAATAGCTTCCGATCATTTGTACGGTGAAGCCTTTGGCGGGAAAACCGGAAGCAGTGGTGGAATAGTGGGGCTGGCCTCCAGGCAAACCCTGGTCAGCAAAAACCTTAATACAGGTAGCATTTCAACAAGGGTTTATAATACATATGCCGGTGGAATAGCAGGGCAAGTGTTCAATGCTCCCGTTGTTCAAAATGTCAATGCCGGAACTGTCACGACTCACGACTATGGAGCATCTGCTGGCGGTATTGCCGGACAAGCTGAGGGTGGGAGCATTGTAGACAACCTTAATGCCGGAGCCATCTTAACGAAAGGTCCTAGCGCTCGTGTCGCTGGTATTTCCGGAAGTGCCACTCTTTCAGCCTCGGTGTACAACAATGTTAATACGGGGTCTCTTAAGGCTCAGGGCCTCTATCCCCGCGTAAGCGGTGCTGTGGCAAGAGTTTGGAGGGCAGGTTTTATTGAGAATAATCTGGATACTTTCACACGGTATCAATGGACCAATGATGATGGTAATGGACGCAATACAGGCATCAGAAGACTATCCAAAAGCGCTCTCAAATCAAATCTGAACGGTCTGAGCAGCGCGCTCTGGAATGCCGGTGATGAAACACAGCTGCCAATGCCCGGAGGCATTAACACTCCCTATCGTGAACTTGTCCGAATAAATGGTACCAAACAGGCAAATAACCAGTTCCCCACCGTCCTGAATGAGTTTGCAGACCCCGGTGGTGCCGCAAACGCCACCTCTTTCAATCGTAATGTCTGGAACGGGCGTTATGGCTACTTACCTTTTCCAAAAGCTTTCTTCGAGCCACCAAGATTACCGGACGGAATTGATTGCACACGAGGGGCATTTGACTGCGGCATAAGAACACCTCTTCAATTGATCCATGACATTGAAATAGATCCAAACAGGTTGCCGACACGTACTGCTCCAACACCTGCGGGCATTAGTCTGACAAGACATTGTCCGCCTCATAGGGTTTATAGTATTTCATGGAACAGGAACGATGAGCACATAGCGGTGGCAATAAGTTCCGGCTCATACGTATACGATAGCAAGTGTCCATATTCAGGGGCTGTACAAATCTTTGGCATAGATGCTTCGGGGGATCTCGAACTCTTATACTCCCTGAACGAACCGAAAGACTTTGTAAGGACCCTTGACTACAATCACGATGGCAGCCGGTTGGCTGTCGGGGGAGATGAAGGAAAGGTCTGGTTTTACAACGTGCTGAATGGTTACGCTCTGGAGCACGTTATGCACGATAGTAAAAGCTGGGTGTGGATCGTTAGGTACAATCACAATGACACCCAGCTGGCGACCGGGGGACGTGATAGAAAAGTCAGAACTTATAACGGGACGAATCCGACCACTCCCCTGTACACCCTGGCCCTGCCATACGAGGTACGGAGCCTCGACTACAACCATGACGGCACCAGGCTGGCCACCGTGGGGAATGATGCGAAGGTCAGGATTTATAACGGGAAAATCCCGACTTCGCCCCTGCAAACTCTGTCCGATCCAAAAGGTCATATATGGGTCGTTGTCTACAACCACAACAGCACCCAGATAGCGGTCGGTGGGAATGATGATAAGGTTTGGATTTATAACGGGACGAATCCGACCTCCCCTCTGCACGTCCTGCAGGATGCAAAAAGCTCAATTCTGTGTATCGACTACAACCACGACGACACTCAGCTGGCAGCCGGGGGGTTTGATGATAAGGTCAGAATTTATGAAGTCAGGAATTCATTTAAGCCCCAGTACATCCTGGCCGATTCGAAAGCCAATATCCGAAGCGTTAAGTACAGCCACAGCGGCAAATGGCTGGCAACAGGGGGGGATGACCAACGTCTGAGAATTTATAAGATCGACATTCCATCGTCGCCTACACAGCCATCAGCCGACGAATTGATGACCACTTCTGTTCCCACTGCTTTGCTCAGTTCGCAGTCACCATCAGCAACATCATCTGCTCTATCATCGACCTCTCTACGGTCATCAACCAGCGAGTTGAGCGCGGCTTCTGTAGCTCTTACTTCAGGTTCGGAATCACTAACAGAAGCTTCATCAGCTATACCATCGTCATCGGCAAAGCCACCATCCAGTGAATTGACCACTGTTTCTGTAGTTCGTACTTCACCCACTTCGGAATCGCCAACAGAAGCTTCACCAGCTATTCCAACGTCATCAGCGCAGCCTTCGACCAGTGAATTGACCACCGCTTCTGTGACCGACATTTCAACCCGTTCAGAGCCACCGTCAGAAACTTCATCCGCTGTCCCAGCGTCATCAGCACAGCCATCAACCAGCGCATTGACCACCGTTTCTGTGACCGACATTTCAACCCGTTCAGAGCCACCGCCAGAAACTTCATCCGCTGTCCCAGCGTCATCAGCACAGCCTTCAACCAGCGAATTGACCACGGCTGCTGCCATCAGAGCCTTAGAAAATTTGGAGTCACCATCAAACACTTCATCAGCCTTTGAAATATCATCTCCAACAAACACACCACGAACTAAATATTCATCGTCGTATACATCCCCGTCTGACAGTACATTCCCCACAACCGATTCACTTGATCTGTCAAACTGCCCACCACCAAAAGGCAAGCCTCTCTTTCAAACCTATGACGCGGAAAACCAGCAGATATACGTCGTCATTCAGCCTGAGTCGCCTTCCAAGGATGTTATTCTGGCACGCTATAAAGGTTCTGAACTGGATAAACAATTTGGTCGTTGCGGCATTGTGACTTACACCACCTCTGCTGACCACTCCAGCATACTGGATTCTTACCAGTCTCTGACAGGACAGGTGATTCACGAAACCACAGGCTCTCAACTTAACCTTGTTGCAACGACACCTTCAGGAAAAACAACCCTGTTTGAGTTCCCTTTAAGTGCCGCCCAGAAATATCCGGCACAATTGATCGCACGTAATAAGGTATTCCCTGAAAATGCGCAAATTAATGATACCGCTTATCATCAAGGCGTCATGTATTTAACAGGTACTCTAGATAACAGCCTATTTGTTGGCCGTTACCACCAGCGACGGCTCTTTTTTCCTGAAAACAGTGACCTGTATGATAAAGAACAAGGACTTAATCTAAAGCTCTCCCCAGATGGCGTAAGCCTATATGTAACCGGCAAAAGGTATGAAGATACGCCCTATCCTCTGTTTATCCGACAATACGACAGTCAACAGCTAAAACCCGTCGCCTCTTTTGGCAACAATGGCAAAGCGATAATAACTATCAACCACATTGTCACAGTTAACAACCAGCAGGACATCCTGATACAAAAAGACCAGATCTACGTTGCCGTATTCAGCCCTGAGGAAGAGACACTTTCTATTCGCCGTTTCGCCACTGACAATGGACAGATCGATAGTGCTTTTATAATTGACGACAGGATTGATTTTTCTTCCCGAACACCCGATTCGTTTGCAACCATCAGGCTGATGACCACGGAAGATTATTTGCACGCCATTATTTACCACAGTGATGGACAACTGTCGGTGTTTTCTTATCAAGACCAGGTCAATGTCCATCGTTTTGACACCACCATTAAGCCTGCGACAGCAGAGTCCATGCGTCCTGTTTTTGTCGGTGATAACGTCTATCTGGCCGTTGAAAATGCTGATATTGAGGGAGGTAGTCGGCAGGTACAGATGCAAGCAATTTCACTAGGTATTGAAAACTATAACTATCAAAAACCCGCTGCCGCTTCATCGTCCGCAGGATCGTCTTCGGTACTTCCAGATTGGGGAATTGGGCTAATTGCAGCGGGCACTGTGCTGGCTGTATCGGTTGCTGTTATCGTAGTCGTCAAGAGGTTTAAAAAGCAACCCCTTGGAACAGAAGCGGAAACCCACGAATTGCTCTCCTTTTGACATCCTCCCCCCACTTGAAGAGGGTATCACAAAAATGCTGTCAACATGCTAGCATACAAACCATAAAAAGCTGCTGAAAAAATACCGTACCATCGATAAAGCCAGTGACGTACATTCGTAGTGCTTGAATCCAAAAAACCTCCAAAGCATTACAATTTAATTGGTTAGCGCGATTTTGTGACGTAAAAGTAATTTTTGAGAACGGTTACCAGCTGCTCCTGCATTGCTCTGGCTCCTGCATCCACGCAGTCGTGCGGTTGCTATAAATTGGAGTTTTTCCCGCTCACCCGCATGTTTCTGCATGATGACTCCTCATAGTCTATATATACGAACACAAATACGATTAGTCTCATCATTATTTTTCATGGTACTCTCTCAATGAGCAACAGCCCGATGAAAGATCAGTATCGGCAAAGCCCAACTATCTACACAAAGTCGTCTTTATTATTATTGTCACTTGTCGTTTGTTTTCCAAGCTGGAACAGCTGGGCCAGCACTATTAAGCTGGACAATGATCATTTCAATCAATACCTGAGTACCGACCACCCGGTCATAAATACGCCTACTTTAGCCCGTACTTTATCCAGTCCGGTGTCACCTCCAGAAGTTTCATCTGCTGTCCCATCAATATCAGCTCAACCATCAGCCAGCACATTGAACGCTACTTCTGTAACACGTACTTCAACCACTTCGGTATCACCGTCAGTAATTTTATCCGCTGTTCCATCGTCATCAGCACAGCCTTCAACCAGCGCATCGACCACTCATTCTGCGGCACGTACTTCATCCAGTTTGGTGTTACCTTCGGAAGTTTCATCTGCTGTCCTATCGTCATCAGCACAGACTTCAACCAGCGAATTGAGCACTCATTCGATAAGACGAACTTCATCCAGTTCGGTGCCACTTTCTGAAGTTTCATCTGCTGTCTTATCGTCATCGGCACCGCCTTCAACCAGTGAATTGAGTACGGCTTATGTAGCGGGAACTTTATCCAGTTCGGTGTCACCGTCAGTAGTTTCATCTGCTGTCGTATCGTCATCAGCACAACCACCGACCAGCGTGTCGATCACTCATTCTGTGGGACGTACTTCATCCAGTTCGGTGTCACCTTCAGAAGTTTCATCCGCTGTCCTATCGTCGTCAGCACAGCCTTCAACCAGTGAATTGAGCACTCATTCTGCAGTCCATGCTTCACTCAGTTCGGTGTCACCTTCAGAAGTTTCATCCGCTGCCCCATCGTCATCAGCGCAGCCTTCAACCAGTGAATTGAGCACTCATTCTATAGCACGAACTTCATCCAGTTCGGTGCCACTTTCTGTGGTTTCATCTGCTGCCTCATCGTCATCGGCACAGCCTTCAGCCAGTGAATTGAACACGACTTCTGTAGCACGTACTTCATCCGGTTCGATGTCGCCTTCTGAAGTTTCATCTGCTGTCCCATCGTCATCAGCACGGCCTTCAATCCGTGAATTGAGCACTCATTCTATAGCCAGAACTTCATCCAGTTCGGTGCCACTTTCTGAGGTTTTACCTGCTGCTCCATCGTCAACAGCGCAGCCTTCAACCAGTGAATTGAGCACGACTTCTATAGCCCGAACTTTGTCCGGTTCGGTGCCACCTTCTGAAGTTTCATCTGTTGTCTCAGCGTCATCAGCACAGCCTTCAAGCAGCGAATTGGGCACGACTTCTGTAGCACGTACTTCATCCGGTTCAGTGTCACCTTCTCAAGCTTCATCTGCTGCCCCATCGTCATCAGCACAGCCTTCAACCCGTGAATTGAGTACTCGTTCTGTAGCCCATGCTTCACTCAGTTCGGTGTCACCTTCGGAAACTTCATCCGCTGCCCCATCGTCATCAGTACAGCCTTCAACCAGTGAGTTGAGTACTCATTCTATAGCCAGAACTTCATCCGGTTCGATGTCAACTTCTGAAGTTACATCCGCTGTCCTATCGTCATCAGCACAGCCTTCAACCAGTGAATTGAGCACGACTTCTGTAGCACGTACTTCATCCGGTTCGGTGTCACCTTCTGAGGTTTCATCCGCTGTCCCAGCATCATCGGCACAGCCTTTAACCAGCGAATTGATCACCACGTCTGTAGCTCGCACTTCAGCCAGTTCGGTATCACCTTCAGAAGCTTCATCCACCGCCCCATCTTCATCAGCACAGCCAACAATCAGCAAGGCCGTGACTATTGAGCTGGACAATAATAATTTCTATCAATACCTGAATGCTGACCACCCGGTCGAAGGTCGCTACGAGTTAATCAGTGATATCAACCTGAGCGAATTCACTCCCTGGGAACCCGTCGGCAATACCTCCAAACCGTTTTCTGTCACCCTCAATGGCAATGGCCACGTTATTTCCGGCCTCGAAGTTGCAACATCAGCAGATAACACAACCTCAGGCTTGTTCGGGTCGCTACGGGACAGCACCATCAGACAGATCCTGCTTAAACAACCAGAAGTGATCAGTTCCGGAAATACGAGCCCGACCGGTGCACTTGTGGGAGCGTTGAAAGACAGCAGGATTGAAGAGGTGGTCAATTATGCCGGAGCGATCAGAACGGGTGGCTATCACAGTCATGCCGGAGGTTTAGCGGGCAGTGTTTCCGGTAGTGTCATTCGCAATAGTGTCAACACCGCCGCCGTGTTCACAACCGGAAGCACCAGCACAGGCGGTATCGCTGGGGTGGCGGATCAGAGTTCTTCTGTATCAAACAACCTGAATATTGGAACAATAACTTCCAGAAGCCTGGATAACTCACCTGCCGGTGGCATTGTTGGAAGGCTGAAAGGCAATGGCGTTGCCAACAACAATGTGAACACCGGGGAGGTTAATGCTGGCCATACCGAAGATTCCGGAGGGATTGTAGGAAAAGCAGGATCAGCCAGACTGTTACATAACCTGAACACCGGAAAAATTGCCTCCGATTATTTGAGCGTTACTTCCTGGAAAAGAGCTGGGAGCATTGGCGGAATAGTAGGGTATACGGAAAGACAAACTCTGGTCAGCAAAAACCTCAACACAGGTAGCACGTCTGGAAAGCATAGCACCCAAGTGGGTGGAATAAGTGGGCAATCGGTCAACTCTAGCGTTGTTCAAAACGTAAATGCCGGAGCTGTCAGTTCTGACGGCAATCTTGCAGATATCGGAGGTATTGCCGGAGTAGCAAGGGGTGGAAGTATTCATGACAACCTGAATGCTGGACCAGTCATTGGGAAAGGGGATGATAGTCGGGCTGGCGGTATGTCCTCGCTGGCTCGTCGGGCCTCGGTTTATAACAATGTTAATACTGGCTTCATTAATTCAACTAGCCATCTAAGCCCGGCAGTTGCAAACGTTTACGAGGCAGACCTCATTGAGAATAATCTGGATACTTTCACAAAGTATTACCGGGTTTCTACTGTCGATTTCAATGGATATAATACAGGTGTCGTAAGAGTATCGGAAAGTGCTCTCAAATCAGGCTTAAACGGCTTAAGCAGCAGGCTCTGGAATGCCGGTGATACAACAGAGCTGCCGATGCTCAGAGGTATTAACACCCCCTACCGTGAACTGGTCCGAATCAATGGCACCCAACCGACAAATAACCCGTTTCCCACCGTCCTGAATGAGTTCGCTGACCCAGGTGGCGCCGAAGACGCGACCTCTTTCAATCGTACTGTCTGGAACGGTCGACATGGTTATTTACCGTTTCCTAAAGTTTTCTCTGAACTGCAAACATTACTGGCCGTAATGGATTGCACACTTGGGGGATTTGACTGCAGCGGGGTAAAGGACATCACAGCAACTCTGTTGGCTACAGCATTGTCATCCGCAAAATTATCATCCGCAAAGCCGCTCACCACTGAATTGACCACGGCTGCTGCAATCAGAGCCTTACCTGATTTGGAGTCACCATCAGACACAATATCGGCAACATCATCCTCATTGGCACAGCCGCTAACCCGTCTATTGAGCACGGCTGCTGCATCCAGTGCCCTGCCAGACAGTCCATCCCCCACAACCCATTCACTTGACCTGTCAAACTGCCAGCCACCAGAAGGCACACCGCTCTTTCAAACCTATGACCCGGAAAACCAACGGGTATACGTCGTCATTCAGCCTGAGTCGCCTTCCAAAGGGATTGTTCTGGCGCGCTATAAAGGTTCTGCACTGGACCAACAATTTGGCCAGTGCGGCATTGTGACTTACACAACCTCTGCCGACTACTCCAGACTACTGGATTCCTACCCGTCTCTGACAGGGCAGGTTATTCACGAAAAGACGGGCTCTCATCTGGTTCTTGTTGCAACAACACAGTCAGGAAAAGCAATTCTGTTCGAGTTCCCGTTAAGTGCTACCCGGAGCTACCGGGGAGAATTCACTGTACGTAACGACCTGTTCCCTGAAAGTGTGCAAATTAATGATACCGCTTATCATCAGGGCGCTATTTATTTTACAGGAACCCTCGATAACAGCCTGTTGGTGGGTCGTTACCAGCAGCGACGGATCTTTCTTTCTGAAAACAGTGGCTCGTATGATAAAGAACAAGGGATTCATTTAAAGCTATCCCAAGACGGCAAACGCCTTTATGTAACCGGTCAAAGTGAAGAAGATGCACCCGATCCTCTGTTTATCAGACAATACGACAGTCAACAGCTAAAACCCACTGCCTCTTTTGGCAACAATGGCAGAGGGATAATAGCCACCAATTACGATGACATGATCAACAGCCAGCAGGACATCCTGATACAAAAAGATCAGGTCTTCGTTGCCCTATACAGCCCTGAGGGAAAAAAACTTTCTATTCGCCGGTTCGCCAGTGACAATGGACAGATGGACAGTGCTTATATGATTGACGACAGTATTGATTTTCCTTCCCCCGCACCGGGTTCGTTCGCGACCGTCAGGCTGATAGCAACAGAAGATTATCTGCACGCCGTTATCTACAACAGCGATGGACGACTGACCGTATTGACCTACAAAGATCAGGTCAATAACCATCGTCTTGGCACCACGTTTAAACCCGCGACAGCCAATACTATGCGCCCGGTTTTTGTCGGTAACAAGGTCTATCTGGCTGTTGAAATTGATGATACCGGGGAAGGCAACGAGCGAGTTCGGATGCAAGAAATTGCTCTGGATCTGGAGGGTCTGGAGGGTCTGGGAAACGATAACCTTCAGAAACCTTATGATGATTTATCGCCTTCGCAATCCTCTTCAGACACTTCTGATTGGAAAACCGGGCTCATTATTGTCGGCGCTCTCGTAGTCGTTGCAACGATTACGGTGATCGTAGCCATTAAGAAGTTTAAAAAGCAACCCCTTGGATCAGGAGCGGAAACCCACGAATTGATGCCCATAAAGGCTAATTCGGCTTAGCGCAAACCCGCATAAATGGCTCCCGGCAGGGCTGTCTGGTTATCCTTGCAAAAGACAGGATGACCTGCCCGACTCAGCCAGAAAAGGTTACCCCTGATCCCCCCCCCTCTGCTCAAACTGGAACTTTTCCCGGTTGCCAACATGTTTCTGCATGATGGCTCCCCATAGTCTATATATACGAACACGAATACGACTAGTTCTCATCATTATTTTTTGTGGTACTTACTCAATGAATAACCGTTCGATGAAAGATCAGTATCGGCAAAGCCTAACTATCTGCACAAAGTCGTCTTTACTGTTATTGTCACTTGTCGTTTGTTTTCCAAATTGGCACAGTTGGGCCAGCACATCCGTAGCTCGCACTTCATCCAGTTCGGTGTCACCGTCAGAAGTTTCATCGGCTGTCCCGGTGTCAACTTCTGAAGTGCCAACCACTGCCCCAGCGTCATCAGCACCGCCACCCACCAGCAGCGCCCGCACGGTTCAGCTGGACAATAATAATTTCAACCACTACCTGAATGCCGACCACCCGGTCGAAGGACGCTATGAGTTAATCGGTAATATTGACCTGAGCGGATCTCAATGGAAGCCTGTCGGCAATGCCTCCAAACCGTTCACTGTCACTCTGCTGGGCAATGGTTACGTTATTTCCGGTCTCGAAGTTTCAACATCAGCAGGTAACACAGCCTCTGGCTTGTTCGGGACATTGCAGGACAGCACCATACGACACGTCCTGCTTAATCAGCCAAAAGTCACCAGCTTCGGAAATGCGAGTCCAACCGGTGCACTTGCAGGTGAGTTGAGTCGCAGCAGGGTTGAAGAAGTGGTCAATTCTGCCGGAGCCATCAGAACGAGTGGTTATCACAGTCATGGCGGAGGTATAGCGGGCGTTGTTTCCGAGAGTGTCATACGCAACAGTGTCAACACCGGCAACGTTTTCATAGCCGGAAAAGCCACTTCTGGCGGTATCGCTGGTTGGGTTGATCGGACATCTTCTATTTCAAATAACCTGAATACCGGAACAATAACCTCCAGAGTAAAAGATAACCTACCTACCGGTGGCATTGTCGGAACACTGAAAAGCAACAGCGTTGCTAACAATAATATGAATACCGGCGAAGTCACTGCTACTGTCACCGACAGTACCGGGGGGATTGCAGGAGAAGCGCAAGCAGCCAGGCTATTACATAACCTGAACACCGGAAAAGTTGCCTCAGATCATATGATAGGTTATACCGGAGGAAGAGGCAGTAGTGGCGGAATAGTGGGGAAGAGCAGTCAAGCCCTGGTCAGCCAAAACCTCAACACAGGCAGTATTTCTTCAAAGGATCATTCAAGTGCAGGCGGGATATCAGGGGAAGTCAGCGACGCTCCTGTTATTCAAAATGTAAATGTTGGAACGGTCACTAATGACGGCATTGGTGGATATGCTGGAGGTATTGCCGGAGAAGCTGAAGGGGGAAGCATTCATGACAACCTTAATGCCGGAGCAATCACAACGAAAGCTCATAGCAGTGTCAGCGCTGGTATTTCCGGATCTGCAGGCCGCTGGGCCACGGTCTACAACAATGTCAATACGGGGTCGGTTACAGATCTGGGAGCAAATTACTCCCTTTTAAGCGGTGCAGTGGCAAGGTTACCGCGATGGCAGTCAGCTCGTGTTGAGAAAAATCTGGATACCTTCACAAAGTATCGCGACATTCATTCAAGGGGGTATAACAAAGTCGTAAGACTATCAAAAACTGCTCTAAAATCAGGCTTGAACGGTTTGAGCAGCGAACTCTGGAATGCCGGTGATACAACACAGCTGCCGATGCCCAGAGGCGTTAACATGCCCTACCGTGACCTTGCTCGAATTAACGGCACCCAACAGGCAAATAACCAGTTTCCCATCGTCCTGAATGAGTTTGCCGACCCTGGTGGTGACACAGAGGCGACCTCTTTCAATCATACTGTCTGGAATGGCCAGAATGGCTATTTACCCTTTCTAAAAGTTTTCTCTGAACTGCAAACCTTACTGGCCGAAATTAATTGCGCACAAGGAGGATTTGATTGCAGTGAGCAGGAAGACATCACGCCAACTCCATCGGTTGAATCATCGTCATCGGAAGAGCTTTCAACCAGCGAACTGATCACCACTTCTGTAGCTCAGACTTTGCCCGATTCATTGCCATCTTCTGAAATTTCATCCGTTGTCCTGTCGTCATCGGCGCAGCCATCAACCAGTGAATTAACAATCACTTCTGTTGCTCACACTTCATCCAGTTCGGTGCCACCTTCTGAAGTTTCATCTGCTGCCCTGTCGTCATCGGCACAGCCATCAACCAGCGCATTGCCCCCAACTTCTATAGCCCGAACTTCATCCAGTTCGGTATCACCTTCTGAAGTTTCATCCACTGTCCCGGTGTCAACTTCTGAAGTGCCAACCACTGCCCCAGCGTCATCAGCACCGCCACCCACCAGCAGCGCCCGCACGGTTCAGCTGGACAATAGTAATTTCAATCACTATCTGAATGCCGACCACCCGGTCGAAGGACGCTATGAGTTAATCGGTAATATTGACCTGAGCGGATCTCAATGGAAGCCTGTCGGCAATGCCTCCAAACCGTTCACTGTCACTCTGCTGGGCAATGGTTACGTTATTTCCGGTCTCGAAGTTTCAACATCAGCAGGTAACACGGCCTCTGGTTTGTTCGGGACATTGCAGGACAGCACCATACGACAAATCCTGCTTAAGCAGCCAAAAGTCACCAGCTTCGGAAATGCGAGTCCAACCGGTGCACTTGCAGGTGAGTTGAGTCGCAGCAGGGTTGAAGAAGTGGTCAATTCTGCCGGAGCCATCAGAACGAGTGGTTATCACAGTCATGGCGGAGGTATAGCGGGCGTTGTTTCCGAGAGTGTCATACGCAACAGTGTCAACACCGGCACCGTTTTCATAGCCGGAGAAGCCACTTCTGGCGGTATCGCTGGTTGGGTCGATCGGACATCTTCTATTTCAAATGACCTGAATACCGGAACAATAACCTCCAGGGTAAAACGTAACCTACCTACCGGTGGCATTGTCGGAACACTGAAAGGCAACAGCGTTGCTAACAATAATATGAATACCGGCGAAGTCTCTGCTACGTTTACCGACAGTTCCGGGGGGATTGCAGGAGAAGCGCAAGCAGCCAGGGTATTACATAACCTGAACACCGGAAAAGTTGCCTCAGATCATGTGATAGGTTCCAGACATACCCAAGCTGGCCGTAGTGGCGGAATAGTGGGGAAGAGCAGTCAAACCCAGATCAGCCAAAACCTCAACACAGGCAGTATTTATTCAAAGCATTGGTCAAGTGCGGGCGGGATAGCAGGGGAAGTCAGCAATACTCCGGTTATTCAAAATGTAAATGTCGGAACGGTGACGAGTGACGGCAATTACGCAGTTGCCGGAGGTATTACCGGAAAGCTTTCGGGTGGAAGCATTCATGACAACCTGAATGCTGGAGCAGTAGCAGAAAAAAACAGGGAGAGAGCTTACGTCGGAGGTATTTCCGGGACCGCCGGCAATTCGGCCTCGGTTTATAACAATGTCAATACGGGGTCAATTGAAGCTCACCCAAGGTATAGCTATATAAGCCCAGCAGTCGCCGCAGCTTCCAGGTCAGCTCGTATTGCGAATAATCTGAATACTTTCCGGATTTATAATAATAAAGGTGTCGTAGGGCTATCAAAAAGTGATCTCAAATCAGGCTTAAACGGTTTGAACAGCACACTCTGGAACGCCGGTGATGCAACACAGCTGCCGATGCTCAGGGCCGTTAACACGCCCTACCGTGACCTTGCCCGAATTAACGGCACCCAACAGGCAAACAACCAGTTTCCCATCGTCCTGATTGAGTTTGCCGACCCTGGCGGGACCACAGAGGCGACCTCTTTCAATCATACCGTCTGGAATGGCCAGAATGGCTATTTACCCTTTCTAAAAGTTTTCTCTGAACTGCAAACCTTACTGGCCGAAATTAATTGCGCACAAGGGGGATTTGATTGCAGCGAGCAGGAAGACATCACGCCAACTCCATCGGTTGAATCATCGTCATCGGAAGAGCTTTCAACCAGCGAACTGATCAGCACTTCTGAAGCTCAGACTTTGCCCGATTCATTGCCATCTTCTGAAATTTCATCCGTTGTCCCATTGTCATTAGCACAACCGTCAACCAGCGAATTAATCTCGGCTTCTGTAGCCCTTACTTCACTCAGTTCGGTGTCAACGCCTGAAGTTTCATCCGTTGTCCCATCGTCGTCAGCGCAGCCTTCAACCAGCGCATTGCCCACAACTGTAGCTCGTACTTCAAGCATTTCTGTGTCGCCGTCAGAAGTTTCATCTGTTTTGCCATCGTCGTCAGTACCGCCTTCAACCAGTGAATTGCCACCCACTTCTGTAGCCCAGACTTCACTCAGTTTTGTGTCACCTTCAGAAGTTTCATCGGCTGTCCCGGTGTCAACTTCTGTAGTGCCAACCACTGCCCCAGCGTCATCAGCACCGCCACCCACTAGCAGCGCCCGCACGGTTCAGCTGGACAATAATAATTTCAACCACTACCTGAATGCCGACCACCCGGTCGAAGGACGCTATGAGTTAATCGGTAATATTGACCTGAGCGGATCTGAATGGAAGCCTGTCGGCAATGCCTCCAAACCGTTCACTGTCACTCTGCTGGGCAATGGTTACGTTATTTCCGGTCTCGAAGTTTCAACATCAGCAGGTAACACAGCCTCTGGCTTGTTCGGGACATTGCAGGACAGCACCATACGACAAATCCTGCTTAAGCAGCCAAAAGTCACCAGCTTCAGAGATAGGAGTCCTACCGGTGCGCTTGCGGGGCTGTTGATTCGCAGCAGGGTTGAAGAAGTGGTCAATGATGCCGGAGCCATCAGAACGAGTGGTTATCACAGTCATGGCGGAGGTATAGCGGGCGTTGTTTCCGAGAGTGTCATACGCGACAGTGTCAACACCGGCACCGTTTTCATAGCCGGAAAAGCCACTGCTGGCGGTATCGCTGGATGGGTCGATCGGACATCTTCTATTTCAAATGACCTGAATACCGGAACAATAACCTCCAGGGTAAAACGTAACCTACCTACCGGTGGCATTGTCGGAACACTGAAAGGCAACAGCGTTGCTAACAATAATATGAATACCGGCGAAGTCACTGCTACGTTTACCGACAGTTCCGGGGGGATTGCAGGAGAAGCGCAAGCAGCCAGGGTATTACATAACCTGAACACCGGAAAAGTTGCCTCAGATCATGTGATAGGTTCCAGACATACCAATGGAGGCCATAGTGGCGGAATAGTGGGGAAGAGCAGTCAAACCCTGGTCAGCCAAAACCTCAACACAGGCAGTATTTCTTCGAGGTATAGTTCAAGTGCGGGTGGGATAGCAGGGGAAGTAAACAACGCTCCGGTTATTCAAAATGTAAATGTCGGAACGGTCACAAGTGACGGTAATTACGCAGCTGCCGGTGGTATTGCCGGAAATCTCTCAGGTGCAGGTGGAAGCATTCATGACAACCTGAATGCTGGAGCAGTAGCAGAAAAAAGCAGGAAGATAGCTTTCGTTGGTGGTATTTCCGGGACGGCCAAATACTCGGCCTCGGTTTATAACAATGTCAACACGGGGTCAGTTGAGAGTCACCCAACCTTTAGCCATATAAGCCCAGTGGTCGGAAGACTCTTTAATGAGGGCCATATTGCGAATAATCTGGATACTTTCACAAGGCCTAAATGGACTCCTCATTCACGGCGGGGATACAATAAAGGTGTCGTAAGATTATCGAAAAGTGCTCTCAAATCTGGCTTAAACGGTTTGAACAGCACACTCTGGAATGCCGGTGATGCAACACAGCTGCCAATGCTCAGAGCCGTTAACACGCCCTACCGTGACCTTACCCGAATTAATGGCACTCAACAGGCAAACAACCAATTCCCCATCGTCCTGATTGAGTTTGCCGACCCTGGCGGTGCCACAGAGGCGACCTCTTTTAATCGTACCGTCTGGAATGGTCAGAATGGCTATTTACCCTTTCTAAAAGTTTTCTCTGAACTGCAAACCTTACTGGCCGGAATTAATTGCGCACAAGGGGGATTTGACTGCAGCGAGCAGGAAGACATCACGCCAACTCCATCGGTTGAATCATCGTCATCGGAAGAGCTTTCAACCAGCGAACTGATCAGCACTTCTGAAGCTCAGACTTTGCCCGATTCATTGCCATCTTCTGAAATTTCATCCGTTGTCCCATTGTCATTAGCACAACCGTCAACCAGCGAATTAATCTCGGCTTCTGTAGCCCTTACTTCACTCAGTTCGGTGTCAACGCCTGAAGTTTCATCCGTTGTTCCATCGTCGTCAGCGCAGCCTTCAACCAGCGCATTGTCCACCACTTCTGTAGCTCGCACTTCAAGCATTTCTGTGTCGCCGTCAGAAGTTTCATCTGTTGTGCCATCGTCGTCAGTACCGCCTTCAACCAGTGAATTGAGTACGGCTTCTGTAGCCCACACTGCACCCGGTTCGGTGTCAACTTCTGAAGTGCCAACCACTGCCCCAGCGTCATCAGCACCGCCACCCACCAGCAGCGCCCGCACGGTTCAGCTGGACAATAATAATTTCAACCACTACCTGAATGCCGACCACCCGGTCGAAGGACGCTATGAGTTAATCGGTAATATTGACCTGAGCGGATCTCAATGGAAGCCTGTCGGCAATGCCTCTAAACCGTTCACTGTCACTCTGCTTGGCAATGGTTATATTATTTCCGGCCTCGAAGTTTCATCGTCAGCAGATGATATTCCCTCTGGCTTGTTCGGGACATTGCACAACAGCACCATCCAACAAATCCTGTTTAAACAACCAAAAGTGACCAGTACCGGAAATACGAGTCCCGCAGGTGCGCTTGTGGGAGTGTTGAAAGGCAGCAGGGTTGAAGAGGTGGTCAATTCTGCCGGAGCTATTCACACAGGTGGTTCTCACAGTCATGGTGGAGGTATAGCGGGCAGTGTTTCTGATAGCGTCATACACGACAGTGTGAACACCGGCACCGTTTTTACAACCGGGCACGCCAGTGCAGGCGGCATCGCTGGTTTAGCCGATCAGTCATCTTCTACTTCAAATAACTTGAATACCGGAAAAATAGCCTCCAGAAATGTTGTTTCCTCTCCTGCCGGTGGCATTGTCGGTGCGCTGAAAAGCAATAGCGTTGCAAACAACAATGTGAATACTGGTGAGGTCAATGCTGCCCAAACAGAAAGCTCCGGGGGGATTGTAGGAGACGGAACAACAGCCAGGATATTACACAACCTGAACACCGGAAAAATTTCCTCGGATCATCACGCAGGCACCCCCTGGATTCACGGATTCGGAACAAGTGGCGGAATAGTAGGGTCGGCTCGCAGTCAAACCCTGGTTAGCAAGAACCTCAATACAGGTAGCATTTCTGCAAAAAGCCATACCCATGTAGGTGGAATAGCAGGGCATATAACCAACGCTTTAGTTGTTCAAAATGCAAATGCTGGATCTGTCACTACTGACGGCATGGACGCAGAAGCCGGAGGTATTGTCGGAGAAACCCTAAGTGGAAGCATCCATGACAACCTTAATGCCGGAGCAGTCATAGGGAAAGATTCAGAATTTGACGGACAAAGTCCAACCGGCGGCATTACCGGAGATCTGCGGAATTGGGGCTCGGTTTATAACAATGTTAATACGGGATTGGTTCATGCACGACCATATAATAAAATGAGTCCGGCAGTCGCAAAATTACATCAAGCAGGCAGTATTAAAAATAATCTGGATACTTTTACAAGGTATAGACAACCTTATGACAGAAGTGATGGATACAACAGAGGTGTCGTAAGAGTACCGAAAAGTGCTCTCAAATCAAACCTGAATGGTTTAAACAGCGATCTCTGGAATGCCGGTGATGCAACACAGCTGCCGATGCTCAAAGGCGTTAACACCCCCTACCGTGATCTTGCCCGAATTAATGGCACCCAACAGGCAAATAACCAGTTTCCCATCGTCCTGAATGAGTTTGCCGACCCTGGTGGTGACACAGAGGCGACCTCTTTTAATCGTACCGTCTGGAATGGCCAGTATGGCTATTTACCCTTTCTAAAAGTTTTCTCTGAACTGCAAACCTTACTGGCCGGAATTAATTGCGCACAAGGGGGATTTGATTGCAGTGAGCAGGAAGACATCACGCCAACTCCATCGGTTGAATCATCGTCATCGGAAGAGCTTTCAACCAGCGAACTGATCAGCACTTCTGAAGCTCAGACTTTGCCCGATTCATTGCCATCTTCTGAAATTTCATCCGTTGTCCCGTTGTCATTAGCGCAACCGTCAACCAGCGAATTAATCTCGGCTTCTGTAGCCCACACTGCACCCGGTTCGATGTCAACTCCTGAAGTGCCAACCACTGCCCCAGCGTCGTCAGCACCGCCACCCACCAGCAGCGCCCGCACGGTTCAGCTGGACAATAATAATTTCAATCACTACCTGAATGCCGACCACCCGGTCGAAGGACGCTATGAGTTAATCGGTAATATTGACCTGAGCGGATCTGAATGGAAACCTGTCGGCAATGCCTCCAAACCGTACACTGTCACTCTGCTTGGCAATGGTTACGTTATTTCTGGCCTCGAAGTTTCAACGTCAACAGGTAATACGGCTTCTGGCTTGTTCGGGACATTGCAGGACAGCACCATACGACAAATCCTGCTTAAGCAGCCAAAAGTGACCAGTACCGGAGCTTCGAGCCCAACCGGTGCACTTGCAGGAGAGCTGAAACACAGCAGGATTGAAGAAGTGGTCAATTATGCCGGAGCCGTCAAAACAACCGGTTTTCGCAGTCATGCCGGAGGTATAGCGGGCAGTGTTTCTGATAGCGTCATTCGCGATAGTGTGAACACCGGCACCGTTTCCACAACCGGGAGTGCCAGTACCGGCGGTATCGCAGGGGTAGCCGATCAGTCCTCTTCTGTATCAAGCAACCTGAACATCGGAAAAATAACGCCCAGAAACAAACAGGACTCACCTACCGGTGGCATTGTCGGAAGGCTGAAAGGCGATAGCGTTGCCAACAACAATGTCAATACCGGTGAGATTAATGCCAGCAATAGCGGAGATTCCGGAGGAATTGCAGGAGTAGCAACAGCAGCCAGAGTTTTACATAACCTGAACACCGGAAAACTTGCTTCCTATTATGTGCAAGGCGCTGAATTCAGGGGAGGTGGAAGCGTTGGCGGAATTGCGGGGGAAGCGAACAGCCAAACCCTGGTCAGCAAAAATCTCAATACCGGTAGTATTTACGGAAAGTTCAACGCCTACGTGGGTGGAATAAGTGGGCAATCGGTCAACGCTCCTGTTGTTGAAAATGTGAACGCCGGACCTGTCACTTCTGACGGCTATCTTGCAGATATCGGAGGTATTGCCGGAATGGTGAGAGGTGGAAGCATTCATGACAACCTGAACGCCGGAGCAGTCATTAACAAAGGGGATACGAGTCAAGCCGGTGGCATTTCTGCGAAGGCTCGCTGGTCCTCGGTTTACAACAATGTTAATACGGGCTCCGTTAGTGCGGACGAGCTAAAAAGCGCTGCAGTTGCAGACATTTACGAGGCAGGCCACATTGAGAATAACCTGGATACTTTCACAAAATATCGCTGGGTTTCTATTTCTAGCTGGAGTGGATATAATGAAGGTGTCGTACGACTATCAAAAACTGCTCTCAAATCTGGCTTACACGGTTTGAACAGCACACTCTGGAATGCCGGTGATGCAACACAGCTGCCGATGCTCAGGGCCGTTAACACGCCCTACCGTGATCTTGTCCGAATTAATGGCACCCAACAGGCAAATAACCAGTTTCCCATCGTCCTGATTGAGTTTGCTGACCCTGGTGGTGACACAGAGGCGACCTCTTTCAATCGTACCGTCTGGAATGGCCAGTATGGCTATTTACCCTTTCTAAAAGTTTTCTCTGAACTGCAAACCTTACTGGCCGAAATTAATTGCGCACAAGGGGGATTTGATTGCAGCGAGCAGGAAGACATCACGCCAACTCCATCGGTTGAATCATCGTCATCTGAAGAGCTTTCAACCAGCGAACTGATCAGCACTTCTGAAGCTCAGACTTTGCCCGATTCATTGCCATCTTCTGAAATTTCATCCGTTGTCCCATTGTCATTAGTACAACCGTCAACCAGCGAATTAATCTCGGCTTCTGTAGCCCACACTGCACCCGGTTCGATGTCATCTTCTGAAGTGCCAACCACTGCCCCAGCGTCATCAGCACCGCCACCCACCAGCAGCGCCCGCACTGTTCAGCTGGACAATAGTAATTTCAATCACTATCTGAATGCCGACCACCCGGTCGAAGGACGCTATGAGTTAATCGGTAATATTGACCTGAGCGGATCTGAATGGAAACCTGTCGGCAATGCCTCCAAACCGTTCACTGTCACTCTGCTTGGCAATGGTTACGTTATTTCTGGCCTCGAAGTTTCAACGTCAACAGGTAATACGGCTTCTGGCTTGTTCGGGACATTGCAGGACAGCACCATACGACAAATCCTGCTTAAGCAGCCAAAAGTCACCAGTACCGGAGCTTCGAGCCCAACCGGTGCACTTGCAGGAGAGCTGAAACACAGCAGGATTGAAGAAGTGGTCAATTTTGCCGGAGCCGTCAAAACAACCGGTTTTCGCAGTCATGCCGGAGGCATAGCGGGCAGTGTTTCTGATAGCGTCATTCGCGATAGTGTGAACACCGGCACCGTTTCCACAACCGGGAGTGCCAGTACCGGCGGTATCGCTGGGGTAGCCGATCAGTCATCGTCTGTATCAAACAACCTGAACATCGGAAAAATAACGCCCAGAAACAAACAGGACTCACCTACCGGTGGCATTGTCGGAAGGCTGAAAGGCGATAGCGTTGCCAACAACAATGTCAATACCGGTGAGATTAATGCCAGCAATAGCGGAGATTCCGGAGGAATTGCAGGAGTAGCAACAGCAGCCAGAGTTTTACATAACCTGAACACCGGAAAACTTGCTTCCTATTATGTGCAAGGCGCTGAATTCAGGGGAGGTGGAAGCGTTGGCGGAATCGCGGGGGAAGCGAACAGCCAAACCCTGGTCAGCAAAAATCTCAATACCGGTAGTATTTACGGAAAGTTCAACACCCGTGCGGGTGGAATAAGTGGGCAATCGGTCAACGCTCCTGTTGTTCAAAATGTGAACGCCGGACCTGTCACTTCTGACGGCTATCATGCAGATATCGGAGGTATTGTCGGAATTGCGAGAGGTGGAAGCATCCATGACAACCTGAATGCCGGAGCAGTCATTAACAAAGGGGATACTGGTGAAGCCGGTGGTGTGTCTTCGAAGGCTCGTTGGACCTCGGTTTACAACAATGTTAATACGGGCTTCGTTAGCGCGACTGAGCGAGAAAGCGGCGCAGTTGCAAACCTTTACAAGGCAGGCCGCATTGAAAATAATCTGGATACTTTCACAAAGTATCGCTGGATTCCTCCTTCCAGATGGATTGGATATAATACAGGTGTCGTAAGGCTATCAAAAACTGATCTCAAATCAGGCTTAAACGGTTTGAACAGCACGCTCTGGAATGCCGGTGATGCAACACAGCTGCCGATGGTCAGAGCCGTTAACACGCCCTACCGTGATCTTGTCCGAATCAATGGTACCCAACAGGCAAACAACCAGTTTCCCATCGTCCTGAATGAGTTTGCCGACCCTGGTGGTGCCGAAAACGCGACCTCTTTCGTTCGTACTGTCTGGAACGGTCGGGATGGCTATTTACCGTTTCCTAAAGTGTTCTCTGAACTGCAAACATTACTGGCCGGAATGGATTGCACACCAGGGGGATTTGACTGCAGCGGGGTAAAAGACATTACGACAACTCTGTTGGCTATAACATTGTCATCTGAAAAGTTGTCATCTGAAAAATTGTCATCTGGAAAGTCGCTCACCACTGAATTGACCACGGCTGCTGCCATCAGAGCCTTAACTGATTCGGAGCCAGCATCAGACACAACATCGGCAACATCATCCCCATCGGCACAGCCGCTCACCACTGAATTGACCACGGCAACTGCATCCAGTGCCTTGTCTGTCAGTACATCCCCCACAACCGATACACTCAGCCTGTCAGACAACTGCCAGCCACCAGAAGGCACACCGCTCTTTCAAACCTATGACCCGGAAAACCAGCGGATATACGTCGTCATTCAGCCTGAGTCGTCTTCCAAAGGGATCGTTCTGGCGCGCTATAAAGGTTCCGAACTGGATAAACCATTTGGTCGTTGCGGCATTGTGACTTACACCACCTCTGCCGACCACT